>JBCDKS010000001.1:0-239221 GCA_038746275.1 Pseudomonadota bacterium
CGGGACACCTCTCCCCAACGAGAGGCTTGCTATCTGGAAGGATAGGTTATGACAGCAAGACTTGACCTTGCGACGCCACAGTTGCGTCCGCAAAATCCCCGTTTTTCCTCTGGACCCTGCTCCAAGCGCCCCGGATGGTCGCTGGACGCTTTGAATGACGCCTCGCTGGGGCGCTCTCATCGGGCCAGGGAAGGCAAATCTAAACTCTCAGAAGCGATCGACCGCACCCGTGCAATCCTGCAGGTGCCGGACGATTACCGCATAGGCATCGTGCCCGCGTCTGACACTGGCGCTTATGAGATGGCCATGTGGACCATGCTGGGCGAACGGCCTGTGACCATGGTGGCATGGGAAAGCTTTGGTGCCGGATGGGTGACCGATGCGATCAAACAATTGAAGCTCGACGATGCCGAGACCGTCACAGCAGACTATGGCGTTTTGCCCGATATGGCCGCACTCGATTATGACCGCGATGTCTGTTTCACTTGGAACGGTACGACGTCCGGTGTGCGCATGCCCAACGGCGATGCGATCCCCGCAGACCGGGCGGGCTTGACACTGTGCGATGCGACATCGGCCGCCTTTGCCCAAGACCTGCCCTTCGAAAAGCTCGATGTGGTCACGTTCTCCTGGCAAAAAGTGCTGGGCGGTGAAGCAGCCCATGGCGTGCTTGTTTTGTCGCCCCGCGCAGTGGAGCGGCTGGAAACATACACACCGGCTTGGCCTCTGCCGAAGATTTTCCGTCTGACCAAAGGCGGGAAATTGATTGAAGGTGTTTTCAAAGGCGAGACCATCAACACGCCTTCCATGCTGTGCGTCGAAGACTATCTCGACGCACTGCGTTGGGCCGAATACCTCGGCGGTCTCTCCGCTTTGCAAGGTCGGGCGGACACCAATTTTGCTGTTCTTGCTGACTGGGTTGAACGGACCGATTGGATCGATTTTTTGGCGCAAGTGCCGGAAACCCGCTCCAATACGTCCGTGTGTTTGAAGATCGTGGACCCTGTAGTGGCAGCACTTTCTGCTGATGCGCAAAACGCTTTCGTGAAAGGGATGACCACGCTGTTGGACGCTGAGGGCGCCGCCTTTGACATCGGCGGTTATCGCGATGCCCCTCCGGGTCTGCGCATTTGGGCTGGTGCCACGGTTGAGGCCTCAGACCTCGCGGCGCTCACCCATTGGCTCGACTACGCTTTTGCGTCCGTCAAGGCGGACCAGTCGCAAGCCGCCTAAGCACGTCCATTGTAAAAATTTGCTGCGCGCGCCGTGCCTTAGGGCAGGGCTGCGCGTTGGCCATCCCAACAGACGGGTCCTTCTAACAGGCCCTAAAATGATAGGTACTGAACCATGATCACCGACAGGAAACCCCGCGTTCTCGTTTCGGACGCTCTCTCCCCCACCGCCGTTGCTATTTTTGAACAAAACGGTTGCGAGGTGGATTTTCAGCCTAACCTCGGCAAAGACAAAGACGCCTTGCAGGCCATTATTGGCGACTATGACGGCCTCGCCATCCGCTCCGCCACCAAGGCAACTGAAAAACTGATTGATGCGGCGACCCACCTGCGTGTCGTTGGCCGGGCAGGCATCGGTGTCGATAACGTTGATCTCAAAGCCGCCTCCCGTCGTGGTATCATTGTGATGAACACCCCGTTTGGGAACTCCATCACGACCGCTGAACATGCCATGGCGATGTTGATGGCCGTGTCCCGCCAGATCCCGGCTGCTGATACCTCCACGCAGGCAGGCAAGTGGGAAAAATCGAAATTCATGGGCGTTGAGATCACCGGTAAAACGCTGGGTCTCATTGGTGCCGGTAATATCGGGTCCATCGTGGCGGACCGTGCAATCGGCATGAAAATGCGGGTGATCGCGTTTGATCCATTTTTGAGCGAAGAACGGGCGCAGCGTTTGGGCGTGGAAAAAGTTGATCTCGATACACTGTTTGCCCGTGCTGACTTTATCACGCTGCACACGCCGCTGACGGATAAAACCCGCAACATCATCGATGCTGATGCTCTTGCGAAAATGAAAGACGGGGTGCGCATTGTGAACTGCGCCCGTGGTGGTCTCATAGTGGAAAAGGCGCTGGCGGAAGCTTTGAAGGCGGGCAAAGTGGCTGGTGCTGCTGTTGACGTCTTTGAGGTAGAACCTGCAACCGACAGCCCCTTGTTCGGCGTCCCAAACGTCGTCTGCACACCGCATCTGGGGGCGGCGACCTCGGAAGCGCAGGAGAATGTGGCGCTACAGGTGGCCGAGCAAATGTCAGCCTATTTGACACGGGGTGCGGTCACTAACGCACTCAACATGCCGTCCATCAGCGCGGAAGAGGCGCCGCGTCTGACGCCTTTTGTCAAGCTTGCAGACACGCTGGGCAGCTTTGCCGGTCAGGTGACCAATTCTTCCATCCAGCAGGTGGATATTCTTTACGATGGCACGGTTGCCGGTATGAACACGAAGGCGCTTTCCAGCGCGGCTTTGGCAGGGCTTTTGCGCCCGCAGGTTGCAGACGTGAACATGGTTTCCGCTCCCGTTATGGCGAGTGAACGGGGTATCAAACTGGTAGAATCCGTGCAGGAAAAATCCGGCGTTTTTGAAGGTTACATCCAGATTACAGTACGCACGGAAAACATGACCCGTTCGGTGGCCGGTACGGTCTTTTCCGATGGCAAACCACGGTTTATCCAGATAAAGGGCATTAACATGGAGGCCGAGGCAGGCCACTTTATGCTCTACACGACCAACCACGATGCACCGGGAATCATCGGAGAGTTGGGCACTATGTTTGGCGAAGAAGACGTCAACATTGCCAACTTCTATCTTGGCCGCGATGAGCCTGGGGGCAATGCGATTGCGCTGTTGCACTTGGATGCACCCGTGCCTGCCGAAGTGATGGCCAAATTGGAAAGTAACAGCAAGATCGATCAAGCGGTGCCGTTGGAATTCAACGTCTAACCCCGTTCGGCACTGGCCTGAAACGACGGCGGTTACGCCGTCGTTTTGACCGCTGCTCTTTGGGCCAATGTGATGCCGCCGACGACGAGGACGAAGGCGAGGGCATGATACAGGAACAACTCCTCGCCCAGAAGCAGCACGGCGAGTAGCGCCCCGAAGATAGGCACCATGTTGATGTAAAGCCCTGCCGCGTTGGCCCCCAGCATTTCAACACCTTTGATGAAGAACCCTTGGCTGACCAGCGACGGGAATATGCCTGCATACAGCGCGACCAGCAAACCCTGCACGGTTGTGGGAAATTGGGAATCGCCTGCCCAAGCCTCGAACCCGGCCCCCAGGATTGCGGCGGGAAAGGCGGCGGCGATCAGAGCTGTGAGGAAGCTCTTCCAGTGCATTTTTGGCTTTGAGCGCAAGGCAACGGAATAGCCGCCATAGCACAGTGCCGCGCACAGCATCAGAATATCGCCTTGACTGACGGTGCGACCGCCGCTGGCAAACAGGCTCAAGGGATCACCCGCTGATACAGTCACGACCACACCCACAACCGTGATCATATAGCCGACAATCTGCAGCCACTTCACCCGGGTTTTGTAGAGCAGATAGTTGATCACGAAGATGATGATCGGCATGGCCGATTGTTCCAACGTAACGTTGATGACGGAGATATAGCGCAGGGCTGAATACAAAAAGAAATTAAAGGCGGTGTAGCCAATCGCCCCCATCAACACGAGGTAGATCCAGTTTTGGCGGATGATCGGCCAGTCGGCCTTCAACTCTTTGCGGGCAATGTAGAGCATAACAGCCAGCGCAATGCCCCAGCGGAACATCGTCAGCATCATCGGCGAAATGTGGCCCACCGCAAACTTACCCGCGATGGCATTGCCGCCCCATAAAAGGGCGGTGATCGCAAGCAACACATGAGGATTTCGCAGAAGTGTCAAAGGGGTGCTCAAGTAAGGTCGTTTTGGGTCTATGCGCTCTGCTGCAACGTTGCGGCGTCAAAAGCCACGGCGTTTGGACTTAACATAGTGTGCGAAGGGAACAAGCGCAGCGATGGACTAAGAGCTTGTTGCTCCCAACCTCCCCGTCCGGTCATGAGCAAACGTTTCGCCCTGTTCCAAAAACCATTGGGACACGCCGCAGGGTGCCCTTGCCCAACAGGGTGCGGACGTGTGAAACGTCATACGATTTTTGTGCCTGCAGGCGCGCGGACAAGGGCTGCGCATCGCGGCATGCAAGGCTGTAGACGCCACGGTTGGTGAAGGGGTGTGCATTGGCAAATGTTGTGGTGGTCGGCTCGCAGTGGGGCGACGAGGGTAAGGGCAAGATTGTCGATTGGTTGTCGGAGCGTGCCGATCTGGTGGTGCGCTTTCAGGGCGGCCACAATGCGGGCCACACACTGGTCATTGACGGTGTGAGCTACAAGCTCAGCCTGCTGCCTTCGGGCGTTGTGCGTCCGGGCAAAATCGGGGTGATTGGCAACGGCGTCGTGATTGATCCCCATGCGCTGGTGGCGGAGATTGCCCGACTGGCGGATCAGGGGGTGATGATCACGCCGAACAATCTGCGCATCGCGGACAATGCAACGCTCATCCTCTCTCTGCACCGTGAATTGGACGGGCTGCGAGAAGACGCAAACTCCGGCACCAAGATCGGTACGACCCGGCGCGGTATCGGCCCCGCCTATGAGGACAAAGTTGGCCGTCGTGCCATCCGCGTGATGGACCTCGCCAATCTGGAGTCTCTACCAGCCAAGATCGACCGCCTGCTGGCCCATCACAATGCGCTGTTGCGCGGCTTTGATCGTGACGAAGTGGCGGCTGACAAGATTTTTGAGGAGTTGCGTTCGGTCGCCGACCAGATTTTGCCGTATCGTGAGACGGTCTGGAAAATGCTGGACGAGGCGCGGCGTGCCGGTCGCCGCATTTTGTTTGAAGGCGCTCAAGGCACGCTTCTGGACATTGACCACGGCACGTACCCGTTTGTGACGTCCTCCAACACTGTTGCGGGACAGGCTGCTGCCGGGACGGGCCTTGGGCCGGATGCGCTGGGCTTCGTCTTGGGCATCACCAAAGCCTATACGACCCGGGTTGGCGAGGGGCCTTTCCCCACCGAGCAAGAGAACGAAGTCGGGCAATATCTTGGCGAAAAGGGCCACGAGTTTGGCACGGTGACAGGGCGCAAGCGCCGCTGCGGGTGGTTTGATGCTGCGCTGGTGCGCCAGTCCGTGGTGACCAATGGGATTACCGGCATCGCCTTGACCAAGCTGGACGTGCTTGATGGCATGGAAGAGTTGAAGGTCTGCACTGGCTACACGATTGACGGTGTGAGCGTCGACCATCTTCCTGCCAGCCAGGGCCAGCAGGCCCGCGTGATACCGGTTTATGAGACTATGGAAGGGTGGAGCGAGCCCACGGTGGGTGCGCGGTCATGGGCCGATCTTCCCGCGCAGGCAATTAAATATGTGCGTCGTGTGGAGGAGTTGATCGGCTGTCCGGTGGCGCTTTTGTCCACCAGCCCTGAGCGGGATGACACAATACTTGTTGAAGACCCTTTTCATGACTAGTTTTAACGGTAACGGCGGCGGCTCAATGGGCGAGCGCGTGGTGGACTGTATTTTGGTAACGGACAAAGAAGTTAATGGCTGACTATTATGCGGTCCTGAAACGGACACTGTCCGGTTTCGCGGATCCACAACCTCAATTGCGTGAAAAGCTCTATGAGCGGGCGCGCAGCACCATCGAACGTCAGTTGAAGGGCCGCGTGCCGCCGCTGGATGATGCAACGCTGGCTGCGGAATTGTCGAAACTGGGCGATGCCATCGTGCAGATCGAACAGGACTACACGCCGCAAGCGGCTTCAAGCCCTCCGCAAGAGCCGAAACCGCAGCCCGTGCGGGAAGCTGTGACACAGGCGGTTGCCGACCCGGCCCCATTGCAAGAGCCAGTGCAGGAACAGCCAGTTGCGTCTGCTGTTGAGCCCGCGTTTGCTGAACCTGCTCCCCCCGCCGAAGCCATCCCCGCTGCACCGCAACCCGAGCCGGTTTATCAACCGGTGCCACCACAGCCTGTGATCGAGCAACCTGCACCCGTGGTGGCCGATCCTCTTCCAGAGCTGGTGCCCGAACCGCAGGCACCAGCGCCCATTGCGGAAGCGCCATCGCAAGCCGCTGCCGTTGATCCTGCAGAATTCAGTTTTGATCCCACGCCGGAGCAGTGGGAAGCCGCCGTACAGGCCACCACGGGCGTCAATCCTGCACCGCCCCCACCGCCCGCTGCACCACCTGCGCCGGAGATGGCGGGGGTAGCGGCTCCCGCAGAGCCTGTTGCCGTGGACCCTGCCAAAGAACTCGAAGCTTTTTTGGAACAAGCCTCTACGCAGGCCGGAGCACACTCTGTACCGGCGCCGCCCCCTGCCCCGGCAGCCTATTCCGATCCGGTCCAAGACCCGCTTTACGCGCCACCTCCGGCGGCAACAGCAGCACCAACACCGCCGGGTGCGCATGATTTGCCGTCTTTCAACGAGATGGACGAAACGCTCACCATTCCGCCCGCGCCAGGATACGCCCCACCTGCACGCAAGCCCCGTCGAAACATGAAACCCATTGCTTTGGGCGTTCTGGGTGCGTTGCTGATCGGTGGGGTCGGTTATGCCGGATACAGCAACCGCGATACGCTGCTGTCTGCCGTTGGCCTTGGCGGTGATGATTTTGCAAAGCCCAATCCGGTTCGCACAATCACGATTACGCCGGAGCCTGCGTCCTCTGAGCCGGAGCCTAAAATTGATGACCGTTTGAC
This sequence comes from Pseudomonadota bacterium, assembly GCA_038746275.1. GTDB lineage: Bacteria > Pseudomonadota > Alphaproteobacteria > Rhizobiales > Rhizobiaceae > Pseudahrensia. The sequence goes on from JBCDKS010000001.1 coordinate 6,750, forward strand.
GACAGACGGTGATCAGGCATCGCCCGCGGCCGTGCCGCAGATAGCGCCGCAGCTCTCCACGGATGATGCGCCACAGACGGCTCTTAACACCGATACCGCCTCAGAGCCGGCAGCAACGACAGACACGACAGACACGAACGGCGGCGCGCCCGTTGTCGCCCAAAAAGCGTTTTTGTACGAAGAGGCCGGTGCGGGCGGCGGCAACACAGCTGACATCGGCCGCGTGGTGTGGAGTGTGGTGCAAGAAGCGCCGGTTTCCGGCCAGCCTGCGGAGCCTGCCATTCGTGCACGGGTCGAAGTGCCGGAGCGTGGTCTCGTTTTGATTATGACGTTGAAGCGCAATGCCGATCCGGCTTTGCCAGCCAGCCATTTGATCGATCTGGTGTTTGCCGTTCCCGATACTTTCCCCGGTGGTAACATCAACGAAATCAACCGGTTTGTAATGAAGGAAACGGAGCAAAGCCGAGGCGATCAACTGGTCGCTGTGCCCGCCCGTATTGCCGATGGCATTTTCCTGATTGCGCTCAACAATCTCGATCAGGCCAAAGAGGCCAATGAGAACCTGCTCAAATCCCGTGGTTGGATCGATATTCCTGTTCAATACCGCACGGGCAGACGTGCGTTGGTGACCATCGAAAAAGGTGTCCCTGGCGATGCGGTGTTCGAAGAGGTTTTCGCCGCCTGGGCCGCTCAATAACAACAGACGCTTGTCGGGTGCATTTGCCCGGTTGTGCAGGCCCTTGCCATTTTGGGGCGGATTCTTCACATAGACTGCAGTTCCAAGGGGTGTCCGCGCGAAGTGTGCGGGCTGAGATGGCTGTGCTGAACCCTTGATCGTTTTTTAACAAGCGGTCGGGAACCTGATCCGGGTCATGCCGGCGAAGGGACAGGACACACGACACGCTGCAAATAGGCGTTCGTCGCTTTGCCAGACACCTCCGTCAGACCCGTATCCGGTATCCGATCCCGCCGTGTGAATCACAGGAGCCGGGTCTCAAGTGCGGTCTGTTAAGCCAAACTCCTTGGATAGGTTTGAGGGCCCGTCTGCGCGCAGTGCGTTTTGGGGCGCGGGCAATCTTGCGTTGGGTTGGCAGTCCTTCTTGCGCGGCATCACTTTGTTGGTGGTGGTCTTGGTGGCGTGGTGGCTGGCGGTGCTGGTGTTTCAGCCGCCGGCCTTCATCTTTCCCGGGCCTGAGCGTGTTGGCGAGGCGCTTTGGCAGCAACGGGGCATGCTGTGGCGCAATGCCGGTATTACGCTCGCCGAAATTCTCCTGGGTCTGTTTTTAGGCACCATTCTTGGCGTTGCTACGGCTCTTATCGCCAATGCTTCGCCGTTTGCGCGTCGTAACATCATGCCAATTGTCAGCGCGTCCCAAGCGCTGCCGGTGTTTGCCATCGCACCCATGCTCATTTTGTGGTTTGGCCTTGGCATGGGCTCCAAAGTGGCGATGGCCACGATCATCATCTACTTCCCCGTGGCTTCGGCTTTCAGCGATGGATTGCAGCGCACCGACCGGGAGTTTGTCGATCTTGCCCGCCTCTACGGAGCCTCGCGTTTGCAGACGCTTTGGAAAGTGCGCTTGCCAGCAGCCATGCCCGCCTTTGCTTCCGGCCTTCGTGTTGCCACCACGGTTGCCCCCATCGGTGCGATCGTTGGCGAATGGGTGGGGGCAAGCGGCGGCATTGGCTACGTCATCAATCAGGCCAATGCCCGCATGCAGACCGACACGGTGTTTGCCGGTCTGGTCGTCTTGATCGCCATGGTTTTGGTGCTGCGCTTGATCGTGGACACCGCCCTCGACCGTCTCATCTTCTGGGTTCCGCAAACGGACCGAACCGCTTTTTGACATGCAAAGGAGAACCGTCATGTCCTTTCTCTTCACATTATCCCGCAGCATCTGCACGCTGTGTTTGGCCCTTGCTGTCAGTTTGATGGTGTTTTCTGGCCCGGCTCGCGCTGCCGACAAAGTGCAGGTTCTGTTGGATTGGTTTGTGAACCCCAACCATGCGCCTCTTGTGATTGCCGAGACCCGTGGCCTGTTTGAAAAATACGGTCTTGAGGTTGAACTCGTGGCTCCGTCCGATCCGAGCGCACCGCCCCGTTTGATCGCAGCTGGTCAAAGCGACATCGCAATCTCTTACCAACCGCAACTGCACGTGCAGGTCTCGGAAGGCTTGCCACTTGCGCGTGTGGGCACGTTGGCGGAAACGCCTCTCAATTCGCTGGTGGTTTTGAAAGACGGCCCCATTAAGTCAATTGCCGATTTGAAAGGTAAAAAAGTGGGCTTCTCAGTGGGAGGATTTGAGGATGCGCTGCTGGCCGCCATGCTGAAAACCGAAGGGTTGAGCCTGTCTGATGTGGAACTGATCAACATCAATTTTGCGCTTTCACCCTCTTTGATCTCCGGTGCGGTTGATGGCGTGATCGGTGCGTTCCGAAATTTTGAAATGAACCAATTGGACATCGAAAAGCGCCCGGGCCTCGCTTTCTACCCGGAAGAAAACGCTGTTCCTGTCTATGACGAACTGATCTTTGTGGTGAAAAATGATCGTTTGGACGACAAGCGCTGGATGCCGTTCATGCGCGCCATTGAAGAGGCCACGCTGTGGTTGACCAATCACCCAGACGAAGCGCTGGTGGAGTTTTTGAAAGCCTATCCAGACCTCGACAACGAGTTGAACCGGCGCGCATGGGTGGACACGCTTCCGCGCTTTGCCAAACGCCCGTCCGCTCTCGATTCCGGTCGTTATGAGCGTTTCGCCGTGTTCATGAAAGATGCGGGCTTGATCAAGACGATACCGCCGTTGGAGAGTTATGCGGTTGAATTGCAATAGCCACACATACCGGCTGATGATTGGCCCGACGCTCTCCCTGATTTGAAGGGTTGGGCCGATCTCCCCGAACAGTTACTTTGGCTCCCGCGCCCTTTTTTCCATTCGGTGTTGGTGAATGAGATTGCCGCGCCGCATGGTGTGTTTGGCGGCTGCATCGTCCAGCAAGGCGTAAATGCCTTGCATCGCATGGGTGAGCCGCACCATGGAGGGAGCGTAGACCTTCGCCTTACGCTTTTCGATCCCGTCCAACACCTGTTTTGCAGCCGTGTGTGCGGAAATCCGCGGGCGTGTGCCGAGCAGCGGGGCGTGGAACCGATCCAGCGCACGCACCAACAGCTTTTTGGAGAAGATGCGGTCGACCATCTCAGTATCTACGAAGCCGAAATAACAGACGCCCGCAGTCGCGCCAGTGCCGTTCATTTCCATGCGCAGAGCGCGCATTAACATGCTCACACCGGCTTTTGATGTTGAGTAGGCGGTGGCCATTGGAAACGGGACAAGCGCTGACACTGACGAGACCGCTACGATGTGGCCGTTGCGCTTTATCACGCTGTTGAGCGCCGGTTTGAGGGTCCGATAAACACCCAGGAGATTGGTCTCAATGACGGTTTCAAACGTTCGCGGATCCATGTCTTGGATAGGGTCGATGCGCTCGATACCCGCATTGGCGATCACGATGTCCACGCCGCCACGCCGCTCGCAGGTGGTGATGACCACTGCCTCCATGGCGGCCCTGTCCGTCACGTCCGTTTGGTAGACATCGCCCTTGTCACCGACAATCTTTTTGAGCGCGTCGATAGTGTCAGAATCGCACTCCACTGCGACCGGCGTGCCGCCGCGTTCAAGCGTCTGTTTGACGAGTTCCAAGCCGATGCCCTGGCCCGCCCCGGTGATAAGAACCACCGCTCCGTCAATTCTGAGGCGTTTGCCCATCGTGCCCATCCCCAAACCCCTTGCCCGTAGCTTCGCAAACTATCGCGAAATGCGGGTTAGGGAAGGGATATGGAGAGATCAGTCAGTCTGTGGTGTTTAGGCGTCCGTCACGTCGCCGCGTGGTGGGTAGCCTTTATCGAGCACAAATTTGATCAGGCCGATAATGCCAGCTGCGGGCGGACGTGCCATGGGTATCGTTTGCACCCAAGAGGCAAACAGCGTGCCGTCGTTTCTGATCAGAAACATGCCGGGCTCGTTGAAGATTGCCAGTTCTTCCACGCCGATAGAAGTCATGCCACGGCTGCGGGACAGGAACAGGCCCCAAGCCTTTGCGTCCTCAACGGTTGCGCCGTAGACGAGGGGCAATGCGCCGGTTTCCCATTCTTCTTTGGTTTTTACGGCGCGGTCTTGCGGGTCCATGGAGACGGCCACCACGTTGGTGCCGGTTTCGGCAAAAGCGTCAAGATGGTCGCGCAATTCGTGCAATTGCTCACGGCATTTGGGGCAGTGGTAGCCGCGGTAGAACACAACGAGCGTGAAGTTTTCACTTTTGGCGGTTGGGCCGTCCCACGTGCCGCCGCCGACAAGGGGGCCGCTCAAGGCGGGTACGGGATGTGATGGAACGAGGGCTGTGGGGGCAGACATTGCAATATCCTAATTCGATTTTTGGTTAGTGTTGAGCATGAAAAAACCCGCCGGAATGATCCGGCGGGTTGGGTATTTTGGAGGCCTTAGTGGGCTTCGAGTTGGGCGGCCGGTTTGGCCAGTTCCTTGGCGGCTGTGACCATGGCTTTTTGAACCTTCTCGAAAGCCCGTACCTCAATTTGACGCACGCGCTCGCGGGAGATGTCAAACTCACCGGACAATTGTTCGAGCGTCAGCGGGTCTTCGCTAAGCCGACGGGCCACGAAAATACGTTGCTCACGCTCGTTTAAGACGTCCATGGCATCGGCGAGCATTTCACGACGCACTTCCATTTCATCCTGTTGAATGAGTGTGGCTTCCTGGCTTTCGGATTCATCCACCAACCAATCTTGCCACTGGCCCGCTTCGCCCTCTGCTGCCCGGATGGGGGCGTTCAAGGATGCGTCGCCGGACAGGCGCTGGTTCATGGAGCGCACTTCTTCTTCGGACACACCCAGGGTCGATGCGATCTTTTCGACGTGGTCGTGCTTCAGCTCGCCGTCTTCCAGAGCCTTCATCTTCCCTTTCAGCTTGCGCAGGTTGAAGAAGAGCCGCTTCTGGTTGGCGGTGGTGCCCATTTTTACAAGGCTCCACGAGCGCAGGACGTATTCCTGGATAGAGGCTTTGATCCACCACATAGCGTAAGTCGCCAGGCGGAAGCCTTTTTCAGGGTCGAACTTTTTGACCGCCTGCATGAGGCCGACATTGCCTTCGGAAATCACCTCACCGATGGGGAGGCCGTAGCCGCGATAGCCCATGGCAATTTTAGCCACGAGGCGCAGGTGGCTGGTGACCATTTTATGGGCAGCACCGGTATCGTCATGCTCGGCATAGCGTTTGGCGAGCATGTACTCTTCCTGCGGCTCCAACATGGGAAACTTGCGGATCTCTTCCATGTAACGCTGCAGGCCGTTGCCGCTGGCGGAAATTGTTGGGAGTGTGTTGGCCATAATTTTAGTCCTCTCCTTGCTGCAGGACCATGAAATAATGGTCCTGCACCCCAGAGCCGGTTACCGCTTCTTTGAAGCACTGACCGCCTCTGGCGTATTATTTTACCGCGGTCCCTTTCGTTCAAACGTAACCGTTTGAACGGGAACGGCTCTAGAAGGTTGCCTCTAGGCGCCACCTTCCATGACCTGCATATAGGGTGCGAAACCAGGATTTCATCGTAAAATTACGATAAAGTGGGTGTGAACAGCATTAAAATTCAGAAAGGTTTGGTGTGTGATCAGGTTAAACTACTGAAATGATGATAAAAAGTCTTCCGCACGTCGCATGTGATTGGTGCGCTTTTCATCATCCATTTTCTTGGCTTGGCTCACCATCATGGCCCAACGGGGGTTTTTGGACAGCATTTCGTGATGGTTCCAGATCCATCGCCAGTACAATCCATCCCACGTGTCGGCCCATGGGCCGTGCTTGTAGTGGCTCATTTTTTTCACATAGGCCGAGCCAGAGAAATACGGTTTGGTGGTGATGAGGCCACCATCGGCGTTTTGGCTCATGGCGTAGACATTGGGCACCATCACCCAGTCATAGGCGTCGATGAACATCTCCATGAACCACTTGTAGATGTCGTCAGGATCGATCTCACACAGGAACATGAAGCCACCCAGCACCATGAGCCGCTCGATATGGTGGCAGTACCCGGTGTCCAAGATGCGTTTGATCGTGTCATCGATGGGGTCAATGCCGGTCGTGCCGTCATAAAGAGCGGCGGGCATTGGGTTGGTATGGTTCCAGTGATTGGTGGTGCGCATGGTGATGCCCAGATCGTCATAGGTCGCCCGCATGAACTCACGCCAGCCGATGATCTGACGCAAAAATCCTTCACGGGCATTGATGGGCACATCGTGCTTTTTGCAGTGTTGCAACGTGGCATTCACGATCTGGCGCGGCGTCAGCAGACCAATATTGAGCATCGGCGTCAGGACGCTGTGCCAAAGCCAGTTTTCGCCCTCCACAATCGCGTCTTCATAGTCGCCAAAGCTTGCAAAGCGCTGGTGCAAGAAACGGTCCAGCCATTGGGCCGCTTCCCCGTGGTCAGTTGGATAATATAGGTTTTTGATGGTTCCTGGATGATCCGGCCACATTTGCTGGATGGCCTCGTGGGCAGCATCGTCCCAAGTGTCCGACTTTCTAGGTGCTATAAAGGGCACGTCAGCCAGTTTGGCTTTGGGCACTTTTTTGCGGTTGTCTTCATCAAAAGACCATTGGCCACCTTCCGGCTCACCGTTCTCGTCCATCATGATGGCGAGGCGCTTGCGCTGCCATTTATAAAAGTCTGCCATGAACCAGCGTTTTTTGCCCGCACGATATTCGGTGTTCATGTCCGCCGTGTTGATGAAGGCTGGGCTGGGCACGATCTCCACCGGGATTTCCGCCGCGCTGGCAGCTTTGTGCAGCCGTTTTGACAGCGTGAAGTCATGGGGATCGGCAACGATGAACTCGGTCGTGCCCTCGGTTTTGAGGCGCGCAATTTCTTCGTTCAAAAACGCTTCGCTTTTGCGGGTGTGCACGTGTTCTACGGCGAGCCCCCGACTGTCCAAGCGCGCGGTATAGCGCGCCATCGTGGTGCGGTGATAGGCGAGTTTTTGTTTGTGGAACTTGGCTGGATAGCGGGCATCATCAAAAAATAACGGCTCTTCCAACAACACAACTGTGTCCGGCTTGGCCTCCAAAGCAGGGTGATCGTCGAACAGTTGATGCGGAAAAATGAGAGCAGTTTTGGACATGGTGCGGCTAGGGTTTAATTTCGGGTGCGGTTTGAGCGGGGTCGAGCCATTGCGTGTTGTGTATGGTCCAAGCGTGTCGCACGAAACCGCACAGAGGCGCGATGGGCTGGTTGTCGCAGCATTGTTACGACCCTCCGGTATCTTTCGGTGCCTTTTTGCGTCCTATTGTCTTTGTGATCCGACTGTGCACTTGCGCGGGTGCATGTGCGGACGCATCTTAAACACACCGAAATATTTACGAGGACTGAGCACCGATGCCCGTCAACAACCGCATTTCTGACTTCCACGATGAAATTACAGAATGGCGTCAGACCATCCACCAACATCCTGGCCTGCTATACGATGTGGAAGAGACGGCCGCATATGTTGCGGAGAAGCTGCGGGCTTTTGGTGTTGACGAGATCGTGGAGCAAGTGGGGCGCACCGGCGTGGTGGCCGTTATCAAAGGGCGTAAGTCTGACTCTGGCCGCGTGATCGGTATGCGGGCCGATATGGATGCGTTGCCTATCGTCGAGAAACGTGATCTGCCGCACAAATCCAAATACGAAGGCAAAATGCATGCCTGCGGTCACGATGGCCATACAGCCATGCTGCTGGGGGCTGCGAAATATCTCGCTGAGACGCGCAATTTTGACGGTACTGCCGTTGTGATCTTCCAACCTGCCGAAGAGGGTGGTGCTGGCGGTAAAGCCATGTGCGACGATGGCATGATGGATAAATTTGGTATTCAGGAAGTCTATGGCCTGCACAACATGCCCGGCCTGCCGGTGGGTGAATTCGCGATCCGCCAAGGCCCGATCATGGCCGGTACGGATGAGTTCACCATTGATGTTGAAGGCACGGGTGCCCACGCAGCCATGCCTCACAAGGGCACGGATCCGATCATCATCGCCACGCAGATGGTGCAGGCACTGCAGTCCATCGTTTCACGCAATGTCGATCCGCTCATGTCAGCCGTAGTAACCGTGACGGCTGTTCATGCTGGTAAGGCGTATAACGTGATACCGCAGGAAGCGCAGTTTTACGGGACGATCCGCACGCTGGATGCGGAGGTTCGCAAACTGGTGCACGCCCGCATGAAGACAATGATTGAAGGTATTGCCGCCGCTCACGACGCGAAGGTTAAAATTCATATTAAAGAGGGCTATCCGGTCACGTTCAATCACGCCGATCAGACAGAGTTCGCTGCCGATGTGGCCCGTGAAGTCGTTGGCGATGCGCGTGTCAATGTGGACCAATTGCCGGTGATGGGCGGCGAGGATTTTTCCTACATGTTGGAGGAGCGTCCGGGCGCATTCATTTTCATGGGCAATGGTGACACCGCCGGGCTGCATCACGAAGAGTATGATTTCAATGATGCGGCTATTCCGACCGGCTCAAGCTACTGGGCCCGGATTGTGGAGCGGGCTATGCCCGCCGCCTAACGGCGGGCGCAGCTTATTCTGTGTGGTCCCGGCGGAGGTTGGGGTAACGTCAGGGGCTGTCTTACTCGGTTGCTTGTATCTCGAAGGTCCGGACAAGCGCGCCGTCCCCATTGTATAGGCGTATGCTTTGTGCGCCATCGCGGTCTGTGAGCGTGATGACCAAACCCTGTGCAGTGATGGTGCTGGACGTGACGGTGATGCCTACGGGCACTTTGAGGAGCAAGGACGGGCCGGCAATCACCGGGCTGGCAACCGGCCCGGGGTTCGCAGTGTCTGTCGAATCTTGATTGAGCTTGTAGACGATAGCGATCAGAACCGTCACAAGACCCACCATCATGATACCGCCCGACACCATGAGCAGGCGCACCATCTTTTGACGAATGGCTTCAACCTTCGGGTCGAGTGGTTCATCGTCTTGGATGCGGTTTGAGTTCGATGCGGACATGGCAGGGTCAAGCTTTTTTTGACGGAGTGACATTGATGCTGATGCTGGGTGATAACGGCAGGCGCTGAGATAGGGAAGAGGGTCGTTTGACCAGCAATACAGGCAATCAGGCGGAAGGCGACGGTGCGGGGGAGATGACCGTGCTGGAAGTTCCCCACTCTGCCGATGGCAAGCGGGTCGATCTGTTCATCTCGGCCAATGCACCGGATGACTTGTCGCGCGCCCGCGTGCAAGCGCTGGTCCGGCAGGGTTTGGTGACGATAAACGGGCGTATTCCAAGAGGCACCAGCACTAAGATTTCAGCCGGGGATGTTGTCCGCTTTCAGATGCCACCGGCGGAAGATGCAACGCCGCTCCCGGAACCGATCCCGCTTTCGATCCTTTATGAGGATGATGATCTAATCATCATCAACAAGGAAGCCGGCATGGTGGTTCATCCCGCACCGGGCAATTGGAGCGGCACGTTGGTGAACGCGCTGTTGCACCACTGCAAGGGCGGATTGCCAGGTATTGCAGGTGTGAAGCGGCCGGGCATTGTGCACCGCTTGGACAAAGAGACCAGCGGTGTGATGGTGGCGGCCAAGAGCTACCGTGCTCATACCGATCTGCAGCAACAATTTGCCGACCACGGAAGAACCGGCCCGCTGGAACGCAGCTACCAAGCGCTGGTATGGGGCGCGCCACCGCGCATGCGCGGTACAATTGAAACCTATCTGGGACGCGACCCGCATCACCGCCAGCGGCGTGGTGTGGTGTCAGAGACAAGCCCGGACGCGAAACACGCCATCACCCATTATGAGGTCGAGCAACGGTTTGAAGATGCCAAGGGCGATGCTCTGGTCTCGCTGATTGAGTGCCGTTTAGAGACGGGGCGCACCCATCAGATTCGCGTTCACATGGCTCACATCGGCAACCCGCTTTTGGGGGACGCCGAATACGGCCGCCAATTTTTCACGCGGGTTAACCGGTTGGGGGATACTGCGCAGGCTGTGATGCTGAATTTTCGGCGGCAGGCCTTACACGCGCGCACGCTTGGCTTCCGTCATCCGGGAACGGGCGAGACCGTGCATTTTACCGCCGATCTGCCTCCCGATATGCAAAGCCTGTTGACCGCGGTCGAGGCCGGATAGGCCGGAAGTCGGGCGAAACAATCTAATCCAGCAGCGGTGACCAAGCCGGGTCGGATGCGAAGGCTGGTGTTTGAACACGTCGTTCGTTGCGGCCTGTAAGATCAATTGTGTAAAGACGCGGCCCGCCATTGGCGCCCGGTGTTTCGCGGAAGAACATCAACAATCGACCATTGGGGGCCCATGTTGGTCCTTCATTGTGGAAGCCTTCTGTCAGGATGCGCTCGCCCGAGCCGTCTGTTTTCATAACCCCGATCAGGAATTTGCCACCCGCCCGTTTTGTGAAGGCGATCAGATCGCCACGGGGAGACCAGACGGGGGTAGAGTAGCTGCCCGCACCGAAGGAAATGCGGTTTGGGTTGCCGCCATTTGCGCTCATCACGTAGAGCTGTTGACGGCCGCCACGGTCGGATTCAAACACGATGCGACTGCCATCCGGTGAATATGAGGGTGACGTATCGATAGCCGCCGTGTTGGTGAGGCGCGTGGTGCGGCGGGACCGCAAGTCCATGGTGTAAATGTTCGCGTTGCCGTCCTGTTGCAGGCTCATGATCACCCGCTGTCCGTCGGGCGAAAAGCGCGGAGAAAAGGTCATGTTGGTGAAGTTGCCCACCACTTCGCGTTGACCGGTTTCGATCTGCAGCAAGTACACTCGGGGCCGATCACCGGCAAAGGACATGTAGGTGATTTCCTGTCGTGACGGCGAAAAGCGCGGCGTCAAAACAAGATCATTGCCGGTCGTCAAGTTGCGCACATTGGCCCCGTCCTGATCCATGATGGCGAGCCGTTTTACCCGTTTGTTCTTGGGTCCCGTTTCGCTGACGAATACGATGCGGGTGTCGAAATACCCGTCTTCGCCGGTCAGAGCTTTGTAAATCGCGTCCGATATGATGTGGGACACGCGGCGCCAGTTGTTGGGGTCGGTGGTGTATTGCTGTCCAATAATTTGTTCGTTGCCATAGGTGTCCCACAGACGAAACTCGGTGCGGAACCGGCCGCCGCCTTCGCTCACCACGCGCCCTGTTACCAAGGCCTGCGCTTGGATGGCCGTCCAGTCGGCAAAGCGTGGAACCGCATTTGTATCGGTAACCTGCTGGATGAAAGAGGCGCGGTCCAACGGCTTGAAAAGGCCGGAGCGTTGCAAGTTGGCTGAGACGACATTGGCGATGTCGCGACCCAACTGATTGTCGCTTAAGAATTCCGGGATGGCGATGGCCAGCGGTTCAACATTGCCTTTGGTGATGTCGATCTCAACGCGCGCCTGAGCCGCATTGACCATGGAAAACATCAGCGCAGCCGCCAACACGAAGGGTGCAAATACGAAGCGCAAGGCTGCCGGTAAACGGCCAAAGAACGAAAGACTGTACATGATGATCTCTTGTTACATCCGGTCTTATTCTAGCATGTCGGCGAGCGAAAAATTCACCGCAACATCTGACCAGGTTTCAAATTTATCGGCAGGCAATTGATAGGGCGCACAGCGTATGACGGCGCGCCTTGCGCTGCCGGCAAATGTGCGGTTGGCGCGGGCGTTGCCGCCAGTGGCTTTAACGGTGGGTCTGCCGTCAATTTCGCCGTTGCGGTTGAGGCTGAATTCCACACGGGCGCGGAGGTTTTCAGCATCGTCGCTACCGGCCAAAGCGCCAACATTCCAGCAGGCCTGGATTTGACCGCGCAGAGCGTCGATCTCGGACGTGGAAAGCTTGGCAGCGTTATTGCCCTTTTTGGTTCCCAGTGCGGCCTTGCGTTCATTGCGCTTTGCGCCACCGGCTGAGGTTTCGCGCTTGTCCAGCAGGGCTTTTTTTGTGGGTGGTGGTGCCTTTTTGGGTGGTTCGGGACGTCGTTTTGGAGCGGGCACCAGATCGGGCAATCTTGCAAACTGCTCTTGCGGCTTTTCCGGTTCCGCTTCGGGTGTCAGGGGGTCTTGCACCGGCTCGGTCTGTTTTAACAACATGGCGATATCGGTTTTGGGTGCCGGTTCCGGTGTCGGCTGAACGACCGGCTCTGGCTTAGGTTCTGGCTTGGCCTCGGGCACTGGCGCTGGTTCCGGCGCCTTAGGCTTCGGCGTTGGGCGCGGCTCGGGTGCGCTTACTTTCTCCACCGGCGGTGCCTTGGTCACTTTGGGAGCTTCCGCCTTCGCGTCGCGGTTTGTATCGCCGATGTTTTCCGCTTCCGGTGTGTCGGGCTTAGGTGGCGTTTTTGTTTGCCTGGGCGATGGTGCAATCACCTTTGCCGGTTTGGCGTTTCTGTCCCCTTGCACCGTTTTCGTGATGCTCTCGATGGGGATAATGTCGATGGGCAGTGCCTCGACTTCGGGCACCGAAAGGGGTTTGGGCGCAGCGATGGACACGACGGCCCATCCCAAAACGGCCCCATGGGCGAGCAGCGATGTGGCTACCCCAAGCTTCATGACTAGCTGCCCTGTTCCTGCAACGTCACCAGACCAATCTTCTTGTAGCCGGCCGCGTTCAATGCGCCCATGATGCGCATCACCGTGCCATAGTCGGTGGCTTTGTCGCCGCGCACGTATAAGCGCTCGTCATATCCATTCTTTGCGATGGCTTGCAGTTTTGGGATCAGCTCTTCGGTTGTGATTTCGGTTTCCTGCAAAAACACCTGTCCGCCGGATCGAACAGAAATTGTGATGGGTTGGGTCTCGCTGTTGAGCTGTTGGGCACGGGATTCCGGCAGGTCAATGGGAACGCCAACTGTCAAAAGGGGAGCCGCCACCATGAAAATGATCAGCAACACCAGCATGACGTCCACGAACGGTGTGACGTTGATTTCGCTCATCGGCTGGTTGCGGCGGGCGCGCCGACGGCGGCCACCGGAAACACCAGATTGTCCTACTGACATACCCATGCGGGATGATCCTTATTGGTCGTTTCTTGGCTCGATCTCTGACACTTACCCAGCGGCATTTCTTTCATCGATTTGCCGCGAAAGTATGGCTGAAAACTCGTCGGCAAACCCTTCGAGACGCGTGCTGATCTTGGCAGCGTCGGCGGACAGCTTGTTATACGCGATCACTGCCGGAATGGCGGCGAGCAGACCCAAAGCCGTTGCCAGCAGCGCTTCTGCGATACCAGGAGCCACAACCGCGAGGTTGGTGGATTTAGAGCCCGCGATGGCTTGAAACGATGTCATGATGCCAACCACCGTACCGAACAGCCCGACAAAGGGTGCTGCGGACCCAAGCGTTGCTAAAAACAAAAGGCTTTTTTCCAGTCGTTCCATCTCGCGCGCCAGCGATACGTCTAGCACTTTGTCGAGCCGGGTTTGCAGGCCGATGGGGGAGCGGGCATTGCGTTCGAAAGAGCGTTTCCATTCGCCCATGGCGGCCACGAAAAGCGCACCCATGCCGTTGGGAGGGCGTTCGCTCAGCGTGCGGTACAGGTCTTCCAGGCTTTGGCCCGACCAGAACACTTGTTCAAACTGGTTCATCTGTCGCTTTGTTCGGCCAAATAGCAGGCTTTTGTCGATGATGATGGCCCAACACCATACGGATGCCAGCACAAGGCCGATCATCACCAGCTTAACCACCAAGCCCGAATCCATGAACAGGCCGATGAGTGACGTGTCTACGGTGGCCTCCAGGGAGCTGCTTTCAACAGTCTGTGCAATTGCCAAAGAGGGCAACAGACTTGTAACAGCCAGCGCCACCGCCGCTTGAAGGAAAATTACCGTGGTGCGGGCCGGTCGGGTCATCAATTGGTTTCCTGAAATAAGCTTGGCAAAATCCGTGATCGCATCGTGTGCGCCATTCCTACAGTTGGCTGGAGTACCGGGCCGGTGATGGCCTCAGGCGGTTCATCTCACCGGTCGTTTGCCATTTGTATTTTCCGCAGGAAATCACACGGTGCGCCAATGGTCTGTTTAGGGCTAATTGGGGTCAAAGCGTGACGAGGCTGTGACCTCACAAAGGTCCTTTGCGGTTGTCGCAGTCTGCATAGTTTATGGTTAACGAAGCGTTAGAAAATTGACGCCGTTTTCGGGCGTATTGGTTGACTGTTTGCCCCCAATTTTTCCAGTAATCTTGGCGGGAAACGGCGTGGTTTGCCTTGTGGGTTCATCAGCACCACGCTGACTCTTGCTGATAGTACCAGAGTGTCATCTCGCCAGATGCGTTGCAGGAAAGTGAGGCGCAGGCCGCTCAACGTGCCCCGGTCGGTTTCGATGCGTAAGATATCGTCTATTCTGGCTGCCGATTTGAACTCCAACTCCATGTGGTGCACGGCGAAGGCAAGGCTCTCACCGTAGACACCGGCTTGCATTTCGCTGTGATGCACACCCAACAAGCGGACGTAGTCAGAGCGCCCGTGTTCCAAAAAGTCCAGATACCGCCCATGGTAGACCACACCGGAAAAATCCGTGTGTTCAAAATACACCCGTTCCACCAACGTGTGAGACGCTTCGTGGAGGGTTCCCGAATTGGGGACAGCCATCTGAGTGTCCTTAGAGGACATTAGGCATCCTGTGATATTCTAATTGTTTGCATCAATGAACAATTAAAGAGCATCTGGCTGTGCGTCTCCCAATACCACTTGAGCCGGCGTGAAGGGCGGTTCCGTCGGAAAGACAGACAGGTCCATACCCGTCTCTTTTGCTGCCTCCAGTCTTGCCCTTTGATAGGTTCGTTCGAAGGCTTCAACGGGCAGCGATTTCAAGCTGGGATTTTCTGATAGGACGCTGGAAAGATCGATCCGTTGAATTTTGATGGTTAAATCCCAAGAGGGTGTTTGCATTTCCGGCTGATATAAGCACTTCAGCATATGCAGCATGATTATCTCAAGCCGCGATACAACCTGTCTCCGTTCTGATTTTCCCAAATCGCCAACCTCATCAGCCAAGTTTGCAAAGTCAATTTCATCGAACTTCCGGCTTTCCAGCGCCTGGACCTGACTTTGAACCCAAGCATAATAGTCACGCTCGTAGAGCGGGCGATTGTCGAGTTTTTTAGCAACGTTTCCCATCGTAGCTTTATAGCTCACTTTCGTTTCAGTTGCACCATTCTACTCCCCCTCTTCAAACAGTGTTGCCTGTCGGGTGGCGAGGGAGTGGGGGGTGGCGAGGCCCATGTGGTCGAAGGCGCGGGGTGTCATCACGCGGCCTCTGGGGGTGCGCTGGATGAACCCCTGTTGGATCAGATAGGGCTCGATTATGTCTTCAATGGCGTCGCGCGGCTCAGATAGGGAAGCGGCAATGGTCTCGATGCCGACCGGCCCGCCGCCAAAGTTCTCGCCAATGACGGTGAGGTAACGTCGGTCCAACTCATCAAGGCCAATGGGATCAACGCCCAACTGGTTGAGGGCTTGGTCGGCGATGGGTCGGGTTATCCTGTCGCTGCCTGCAACGATTGCAAAGTCCCGCACCCGGCGCAAAAGACGGCCTGCGATACGGGGTGTGCCCCGGGCGCGACGGGCGATTTCAAGGGCACCCTCTTCTTCAATGCCGATGCCCATGATGCGCGCTCCGCGCACGACGATTAGTTCCAACTCCGGCACTGTATAAAATTGCAAACGGATGGGGATGCCAAACCGGTCCCGCAAAGGGGTGGTCAGCAGGCCGAGCCGGGTTGTTGCGGCCACCAAGGTGAAATTGGCCAGATCGATTTTGACGGAACGGGCGGCAGGACCTTCCCCGATGATGAGATCAAGCTGATAGTCTTCCATCGCCGGATACAGAATTTCTTCAACCGCTGGGTTGAGGCGATGAATTTCATCGATGAACAAGACATCCCGGTCTTCCAGATTGGTTAAAAGAGCGGCCAAATCACCTGCCTTGGCGATCACGGGTCCGGAGGTAGACCGGAAATTGACCCCAAGTTCTTTGGCCATGATTTGGGCCAGCGTGGTCTTGCCAAGGCCGGGGGGGCCAACAAACAGGACATGATCGAGCGCTTCACCGCGTTGTTTGGCCGCTTCAATGAACACGGCCAAGTTGGAGCGGGCCTGCTCCTGACCCGTGAAATCTTGAAGCCGTTCGGGGCGGATGGCTTGGTCGAGGTCTTCG
The DNA here is from genome assembly GCA_038746275.1 of Pseudomonadota bacterium. Lineage (GTDB taxonomy): Bacteria > Pseudomonadota > Alphaproteobacteria > Rhizobiales > Rhizobiaceae > Pseudahrensia. The sequence continues at coordinate 22,945 of JBCDKS010000001.1, forward strand.
CCGCGCTTCTCAGCGTCCAGAATTCTGGTCTCGCTCACGTGCTGAGTTCCTTAAGACCGAGGCGGATAAGTGTCGCGCTTGGCGCGTCTTCACCAGCGCTGGCCAGTACAGTGGCCACTGCGGCGCTGGCCTGCTGGCTGGAATAACCTAGATTGGTGAGCGCGGAGACCGCGTCTTGGACCGCGCTGTTGGCAACGCCGGAACCCAGTTCCTGCTGCAGGCCAATCGTGCCGGATGCGTCGCCGGAAAGGGCAGGCGCCTTGTCTTTCAGTTCCGCCACAATGCGCTGCGCGACCTTCGGCCCAACGCCGGGGGCGCGGGACACCATGGCCTTGTCCTGCAGTGCAATTGCCGAAGCCAGATCACCGGGTGTGAGTGTGCCCAAAATCGCCAGTGCCACCTTTGCGCCAACGCCTTGAACGTTTTGGAGCAGGCGAAACCATTCCCGTTCGAGATCGGCAGTGAAACCGAACAGTTTGATTTCTGTTTCTCGGACGTGGGTTTCAATGGCCAGTATAGCAGCCTCGCCTGAACCGGGGAGCGCGCCCATCGTGCGGGTGGAACAGTGGACCTGATAGCCAACACCGTGCACGTCCAAAATCACCCAGTCCTCGCCAACTGAATCGACCACACCCTTCAATTTGCCGATCATAGCGGATGACTTTCCGGGGTGATGAGAGGCACGGTCGGGAAATAGCTTTGGAAGCCTGACGGGTCGCGGGTCAGTACCGGAAGACCCGAATTATATGCGTGTGCTCCGATTAGAAAATCAGGCAATGTCCGCAGTCTGCTTCCACCGCGTTTACGGTAGTTAAGGTGCACCAAACCGGCTGCGTAGGCCGCTTCGAAACCAATTTCAGACCGCTCTATTTCCAAAAGATCGAGAAATTCGGCTAATTCGTTGTAACCATCGAATTCACCAGCAAGTTCTGCCACAATAATCTGATTGACGACTAAGCGTCTGAATTGAGAGTGATGCCGAAGCATTCCGATTGACCACTCACTATAGGTTGGGTCGTCGGTCGTGATGTCGAGTAGAATATTTGTATCAATCAACATCCACAGCATCTTTCACATAGCCCAACGATCCAGAAATATCGCTGGGTCGAACTGCACGCATAAACTCTTGGGTCGTCATCCCACTTTTGCCTTTGCCACGCCATTTCTCCAACGCGCTTTCAAATCGGATCAACCTGCGATTGGGTCCCTTTTCCTCATCAGATTTTATAACGCTGACTGTTTGGCCTTGATCCAAAAACTCCACCTCGTCGCCCGGCTTGATGCCAAGCTTTTCACGGATGGATTTGGGAATTGTGACTTGGCCCTTGCTGGTAACACGCATGGTAATACCTCCTGAGTATTACTTTGTGCAAAAACCAGAACATGTCAAGAACATTGTGTCGTTCCTCAGGCGGAAGCGGCTGCGATGCGGGCGTTAGCGCCGCCGCGATGATGGGCGTGGCAAATGGCTATGGCCAGTGCATCGGCGGCGTCGTCGCTGTCAAAAGTTGCTTTGGGCAGCAACATGCCGATCATCAGTTTGATTTGGTCTTTGTTTCCGTGGCCCACACCGATCACCGCTTTTTTGACGGCGTTGGGCGCGTATTCCGCCACTTGCAGTCCGGCGCGGGCGGGGACCAGCATGGCGATGCCGCGTGCTTGGCCCAGTTTCAAGGTTGCCCCGGCATCCTTGTTGACAAACGTTTTTTCCACGGCCGCCTCATGGGGTTGGTGTGCGTGTACGATATCCGCAAGCCCGTCGTGCAATTGGCACAGGCGTGAGGCCAAATCGATTTTGCTGTCAGACTTGACTGTTCCGGCGGCCACAAAACGCAACGAAGACCCTCGCGTGTCCACAACGCCCCATCCGGTGTTGCGCAAACCGGGGTCTATGCCAATGATGCGGATTGAAGTCGTCATGGGGATGAAGGTGCTGTGCGCCGGTGATTCCTGTGGCGCGACAGTGTGGAACCGGACGCCTGAAAGCAAGGCGACCCTAAACGGATGGACCCATGCCGAATGACCCTTTCTGAGACGCACGATATGAGGACGCGCACTGTTCCCGAAGACCACCGTATCGACTGGAGCCAAGGCGTGGCTTGGATGGCTGGTGAGATCATGCCTATAGGACAGGCCGCGATCCCGGTTACAGACTGGGGGCTCACTCACTCCGACATCACGTATGATGTTGTGCATGTCTGGGACGGCCGGTTCTTTCGTATGGATGATTACTTGGAGCGCTTCCAACGCAGTTTGGAAAAATGCAGGTTGAGCGTGCCGCAGACCCAAGCGGATATGCGCGCCATTTTGCATCAGATTGTCGCCCGTTCGGGGCTCGAGCGATCCTACGTGTCAGTGGTGGCCAGTCGCGGCCAACCCAGCGTTCCCGGCAGCCGCGACCCGCGACTGTGCGAAAACCATTTTTACGCTTGGTGCGTGCCGTTTGTCTGGGTGTTTCTGGAGGAGGTGATCGAGCGTGGGGCCCATCTGATGGTGCCGGATCATGTCGCTCGCATTGCGCCCAACAGCGTCGACCCGAAGGCGAAGAACTATCACTGGGGCGACTTCACCCAAGGGTTGTTTGAGGCCAAAGAAGCCGGTTTTGATACCACCGTGCTGTTAGATGCTGATGGTCATGTCACCGAAGGTCCCGGCTTTAACGTGTTCATGATCAAAGACGGTGTGGTCAAGACCCCGCGCTCGGGCGTGCTGGAGGGCATCACCCGCAAAGTGGCTATGGAAATTTGTGCGGCCCACGGGCTGGAATGTCAGGAAACCGATATTCCGTTTGAAGTGTTTTTGGAGGCTGATGAAGTCTTTGCGACCACGACAGGCGGCGGGCCTGTGGCTGTGACGCGAGTTAATGACCGGGTATTCTCCAATGATGCTGCAGGACCGTTCACCCAGCGCATTCGTGATACCTATTGGGAGTGGCATAACGATCCTTCCATGAGCGAGCCGGTGAGCGGGTGAGTTTTGTTCAAATGCTTTTTCGGAAAGTTCATGCCTTTCCACTGCCGCAATTGGTTCTATCTGTCCTGACATGAACAGACGCTCTTTTCTTCGTATGGGTGGTCAGCTTGGTGGCGCTGCGGCGCTGTCCGGCTTTGTGCCGCTGTCTGTCCTGAACTCTGCTACGGCAGCGGCCTCACCGGGTGCCATTTTGCCAGCCGGGCACATCATCAAGTGGGCAGAAACAATTGTGCGGGCTCACAATTCCTGCACAACGGCGATGCTGCAACGGCATTTGCACTTGGATGCCGGGGTGGCCCAGCTTTTGAAAAACAAACTGATCGCTGACGGTGTGGTGGTTGGCCAAGCCAATGCGTACGGCATCCACAAGGCTGTGAAACCGCTTTACGACAAAGCTTTTATGAAGCCTCTCGTGACGCGCAAAGCGGTGGTGGACACAGTGGCTAAGGCCGTAGCGGATCACGATGGTGCCAGTGTGCATGATCACGCCACAGGTGATGATGAGGCGCAATCGGAAGCTCTGGCTGGACTTGAGTCCGAACCTTCAGACAGTGTCGATATCAAAGCCACCGACGTGGATGATCCGCTCATCAGCGAGCTTGAACCAGTCGAAGCGCAAGAAATCGATCTGTTGGAACCAAACGGTATCAGCCGTTGAGCTTGGCCATGACCTCATCGTCGATCTCAAAGTTTGAATAGACGTTTTGCACGTCATCATCATCTTCAAGAGCATCAATAAGCTTCATGAGGGTGCTGGCTTTGTCTTCGCCCACTGGCACCGTGTTTTGGGGCTTCCACGTTGGGTTGACGCTTTCAGCTTCACCCAAAGTGCCTTCCAACGCGCTGGCCACGTCGCCCATGTCTTCAAAACCCGTGTGGATCACGTGGCCGTCGCCCTCTTCTGACAGGTCGCTTGCGACGTCGTCAGCACCGGCTTCGATGGCCGCTTCCATCACCGCGTCTTCGTCACCTGCGGATGCGGGATATTTGATCTCACCGATGCGGTCGAACATGAAACCGACCGAGCCGGTCTCACCCAACTGGCCACCGTTCTTGGTGAAGGCGGCGCGGATATTGCCTGCGGACCGGTTTTTGTTGTCGGTCAGCGCTTCAACGATCACAGCCACCCCGCCGGGACCATAACCTTCGTAGCGGATTTCGAAATAGTCGTCGCTGTCCCCTGCGTTGCCCTTATCGACCGCGCGTTGGATGTTGTCCTTGGGCATGGACTGGCCCTTGGCGTTTTGGATGGCCAGCCGCAGGCGCGGATTGCCGTCAGGGTCCGGGCCGCCCAGTTTGGAGGCAACGGTGATCTCTTTGGATAGTTTGGCAAACATCTTTGAGCGCACGGCGTCCTGGCGCCCTTTGCGGTGCATAATGTTTTTAAACTTGCTGTGACCTGCCATGAAATCCCTTTGAAGCCCTTGTGAGCACCCGGTGAGGCCCGAGTTGCAATCCGTGCGGCTTATAGAAAGACAAAGGCAGGCCGTCCAGACGCCACGGCGATACACGCATTGAGACTGTACCGTCAGTGCTTGGAACGTTTCCGGGCGTGATGGGTGAGTACGAGTGCGATAACATGATCTATCGTCTGTGCATGATCTTCCATCATGTGTGGCAATACGACGTGCCGTTGATCAGGGACGGATAGTGTGTCGCCATAGAGGTCGCGAATTTCGTCCGCCAAACCTGATTGGCAATGGACAAAAATGGCTGGCTTTTGGTCCTCTTTGGTTGTGCTCAGCCGAAGTGTGCTGCCCGCTTGGGTTTTCTCGGTCAGATAGGACGGCTGGCCCCATTTGAGTGTTTCAGTAACAGGTCCAATGGTGGCATTCGCGGTTGATTGGGCCAGTATCCGCTCACGGACTTGTAGCAGAATTTTGCTTGCGCTGGGTGGCAGGGCGGCAAATGCCTTCTGAACTGCGGCGTCCATTGGCCACGAAATGCGATCTATGCTCATGCTGGACAGTGCCACGATCATGGCTGGCCGTACAATTCGCTTCGAAAGCGTTGGCAATAGGCAACCAAATTGGGGTGGTTTTTGATCGATGCGGTTAGTGGTGTCTCGAGTATGCAGTTCAAATTGTTTTCCAAAGCGCCAGCGACGCTGGCGTCGATGCTGCTGAGCTTGTCTCCCATGAACCAGATATTGTCGCCAAGGTGGTGCGCGATGGCGTCAATGTCTTCGTTGGCAAACGCGATCAGATCGTCGCGTGTATGGCGGCTTAGCCCCTGCAGGTGCAGCGTGCTGCGGAATGTCTTCATCGCCATTTTGAACACAACACCCCGCAACAGAGCGGGGACATCCTCAAAATATGCGTTTTTAACCTCACCTGTGTGCTCTTCCCAGCGGAACCATGCGGCGATGAAATACAGGTGATGTTCCACCAAACGACGGAAAGCCGTTGCGGTCGCCATGTCTTGTTTGGTCAGGTGGCCGTCAAAATCGACGCCATGGACGGTTTCCAGATGGCGCTGGATAAGCGCCGAGTCCGGGATCAATTGATCGCCATCGCGCAAGACGGGCAGTTTTTTGCGTGGCGCTTTGATGACGCTGAAATGCTCGCGGGTGAAGTCCAGTCCCGACATGGTGAGCAAAGCGTCTGCCTTGAGTGCAAAAGGGCTGGGGGCCTGCAGGCCGAGCATGGGTTTGAAGGTGAGAAGAGTAAGCATGGGTTCGCTGTCCGGGTTGATATCGCTGTCAGCATAATGGCACCATACTGACACCATCATGTCAGCATGGTGCTGGCTGATGTTTCCTATTTAAGTTTTTGGCGGTGCCCAAAGGGGGTTTGCTTTACATGAGACGCGCTGACCGACTCTTGCAAATTTTGCAAATTCTGCGCCGGGAACGACGGCCCATTGCGGCTTCGCGTATGGCGCAGGAGTTGGAGGTGTCGCTGCGCACGCTCTATCGAGACATGGTGGCGTTGGAAGCCAGCGGTGTGCCCGTGCGCGGAGAGGCCGGTGTGGGCTATGTCCTGGAAGACGGTTTTGACATGCCGCCGCTTATGTTCACAGCTCATGAGTTGGAAGCGATCATGCTGGGTGCGCGTTTGGTGGATGGGGTGGGCGATGGTGATCTGTCCCGGTCTGCCAAAGATGCGATCGCGAAAATCGCGGCTGTTATCCCGGCCTCTTTGCGGGGTCATTTGGTGGACACGCCCTTGTTTGCTCCGCACTTTGAGCGCGATGGCCGACCAAAACTGGATATTGCTGTTTTCAGGGAGATCTTGCGGGACGAGAAACAAGTGACCATCGACTATCGTGATTTGAAAGGCGAATACAGCAGGAGAACCGTTTGGCCAATTCAACTCAGCTTCTTTCGCAATGCCGTGCTTCTGGTTGGGTGGTGCACAATGCGCGAGGCGTTTCGCTCATTCCGGATGGACGGTATCGAACATCACGAAGTGCTGGACGACAGACTGCCGATCCCCCGTAAAACCTTGTTCGTCCGTTGGTTAAAGGACCGGGACATGCGCAAGCACGAATGGGGTGAAACTGCTGCTGATCTTTCCCGCTTGCGTGGGGTCTAGGCGGTGGTTTCCCAATCCATGATTGAGGCCGTTCAAGCGCTGGGGCCGCACACCCATATCAGGCAATTGTTGGACGTGTCTGATCGTGTTTTTGTGCCGGATGATGTTTCGCCCGTGGCCCTGCAGACGCAATTTGAAGCCTGTTTTGGCGCATCGATTGAAAACGTTGCAACGCAAAAGGAGTTTGTCGCGGCTCTTTCGAAAGCCAAACGGGCGGTCGCTGTTTGGTATGCGCGCGAGATGCTGGCTGAGGATACCCCGTCTGATCCAAATGCCATGGACGATGAGATACAAGTCAGTGATCTGGTGGCGTCCAATCGCAAATTGGGTGGAGTTTGGTCCGCATTTGCCGATTGGAGTGTGCAACAGGCTTGCCGATTTGCCGTCTCGCAACACGCTCTTGCACGTTATTTTCCCAAGGATGACCGTGACCCGTTGACAGGATTTTTCCTGCTCGGCCTGGGCAAGTTGGGGGGCCGCGATCTCAACTATTCAAGCGATGTGGACGTGATCGCGTTTTTCGATGCCGAGCAATTTCGGGTAGTCCCGGGGCAGGGCAAAACGGATATCGCTGCCCGCATAGCCAAGTCGGTCACACAATTGCTGAGCGGGCAATTTGGCGAGCGTATCTGGCGGGTAGACTGGCGATTGCGGCCAGATCCGTCTGTCACCGGACTTTCGATGGCAACCGAGACGGGTCTTGATTTTCATTTTTTCCACGCTGCACCATGGCGTCGGTTGGCGATGATGAAAGCACGCCCTGTGGCGGGCGATTTGGCGGCTGGACAAGCGTTTTTGAAAGAACTTTTTCCATTCGTTTGGCGCAAGAACCTCGACTACCGCGCGCTGGACGATATTGCGGGCATCAAGAGCCGCATTCGTGATGAGCATCCAGATTTGGCAGAAGAGCGCACGGATGATGTTGCGCTGGATCGCCTGCGCGGTTTCCATCTGAAACTGGGTACCGGTGGTATTCGCGAGATCGAATTTATCGCAAACGGGCTGCAATTGGTGTGGGGCGGGCGCACGCCCGGGCTGCAAACCGTGAATACGTTGGAGGCTTTAGAGCAATTGGTTGCGTGCGGAAGATTGCCCGAGAAGGACGGTCGGTTTTTGCGTGGCGCCTATTGTTTGCTGCGCGGTTTGGAGAACCGCGTGCAGATGATCGAAGATGGCCACGTGCACCAGGTTCCGGGTTTGCAAGCCGGTGAAGGCGATGCGTTCGATCTGTTTGCAACGCTGGTGCGCTGCGATGAAGAGACGCTCACCGATGTTGTCTCATCCACTAGACGACGTGTGCACGCGCTGTTTGCCGCACTGTTTGACGAGGCGGGGGAAGCTGTATCCACTCCACAAGAAGCATCGGTTGGGAAGGTGGGCGATCTTGCACTCAGTGATGTGAGCCAAACCATTTTGCAGCAATGGCGCGAGATGTTCGTGGCCTATGGTGTGCCGCCCCATGCGGCTTCGCGGATGACGCCACTTTATAACAGCCTTGTTGAATTGCTGGCGAGCAGCGACCGGGCGGATGAAAGTGTGCAGGCCATAGACAGTTTTTTTCACTCTCTGCCTCCTGGCGGTCAGTACATGCTTTTGCTGGCAGAACACGCCGTCCTCGCGTCCGATATTTTGGAGCCACTGACAGGTGGTGGAGCCATGGCAATTTTGCTGCGTCAAAGCCCGCACGTCGTCGACACTCTGGTTCAGAGGGGTGGGGTGGCGCGCACAACAGCAGAAGAACGCAGCGTCCTTGGCAATTTTGTTGCGGCACAGCGCGACTATGAATCCCAACTGGAGGCGCTGCGTCTGCACGTCAACGAAATGCTCTACCTTGCCTATTTGCGGGTTTGGCGGCAGCGCATCGAACCCGCAGGGGCGCGGGTCCTGCTCAGCGATGTGGCCGGTGAGGCCTTGAGCAGAGCGGTCGATCTTGTGACCACCAATTTTTATCCTGCGCAGAAAAATAAGCGCCCACAGCTCTCAATCGCGGGTTACGGCAAGCTTGGCATGGGTGAGATGATGCCGCTTTCCGATCTGGACATCGTTTTCATTGCCCATGGGACAACCCGCGACGAGGATGCCGACATTGACGGCGCGCACCGCTTTTCAAACCGTCTGAAAACGGCGCTGAGCACGCCCATGCGGGGCGGAATTGTCTACGAGATCGACACACGGTTGAGACCATCCGGCGGTGCGGGTGCGCCGACTGTGCGTCTGTCCACCCTGCGTACACACCAGATGGAGCGCGCGAAGACTTGGGAACACTTGGCTCTGGTGCCCGCGCGGATCGTCTATGGTCCGAAATTTGTGCGCGACGACTTTGCAACTGTGCGCGCCGATGTGTTGCGGCGTTTGCGTGATGGTGTTCAGTTTATTCGTGACTGCCATTCCATGCTCACCGATCTGCGCGCCCATCGAATACGAGCGCCACAAAAGAACCGACTAGCGCTGAAACTCATACCTGGTGGACTGATGGAGGCCGAATATTTGATTTCGGTTTTGACCATCCAGGCAGCGCCGGATCATCCTGACATAACAGATGTCGCCTATCGAAACCTGCCTCAAAGTCTGGAAGTGCTTTCCATAGCGCCGTCGGGTTTTGCCGATGCCGTGCGCTGGTTACAGGACGTTCATGTGCTGGAGCGGCTTTACGGTTGGGACAACCGCGATCTGTCCACTTTGCCGCACCGGCAGAGCCCGGCTTTCCGGTTGGGCGAGGATTTTGACCGCCTGTTGAAACAGCATCGCAGCCTCATCAGTGATGCGGTGGCCGGGTTGATCGTCAAACCCAGTGGTTTGACGGGCGCCAAATTGAAGAAGCATCCATTTGAGCCAGTTGTGTGGGTTTAGGTTCGATACAGTGGCGAAGATCGGGCCAGTGTGTGGCGTTCTTTCATACAGGAAGCCTAGGGATTGGTGCGCGCATCGGATAAGTTTCTTCGACCGATTCGCATTCATTGATCTCTTCATGTCCGCACTCTCTGTAGCCGTTTCTAACTCTCTTGACGGGGAGGTTGCGTCTGTTTTGGAGGACGGGTCGTCGGATGATTCCGCCTTGCGGGTGTTGGATGATGTTTTTGGCTACAGCGATTTTCGACCGGGCCAGCGGCAGGTTGTGGATGCTTTGTTGGACGGTCAAAGCGTGTTGGCGGTCATGCCCACGGGGGCCGGGAAGTCCATCTGCTTCCAAGTCCCCGCTCTTGTGCTGGATGGATTGACCGTCGTCGTCTCGCCTCTGGTTGCCCTGATGCAAGATCAGGTTTCCGCTCTGCGGCTAAACGGTGTTGCGGCGGAGGCTATCCATTCCGGTCATGACAGGGAAACCAACGTTGCCGCATGGCGACGGGTGGCGTCCGGCGAAAGCAAATTGCTTTATCTCGCGCCTGAGCGGCTCATGACGGAACGGATGTTAAACGCTATCGCGCAGTTGCCGATCTCTTTATTTGCCATCGATGAGGCCCATTGCATGAGCCAGTGGGGACCGTCCTTCCGGCCTGAATATGCTATGCTGGGTGGCCTGGGTGAGCGGTTCCCTCAGGTGCCAATTGCTGCTCTCACAGCCACGGCGGACGAAGCAACGCGCAAAGACATCGTGCAGCAATTGTTCGCCGGGCCGTCAAAGGTGTTTGTCTCAAGCTTCGACCGTCCCAACATCATGCTGAACGTGCAGCCCAAGGGCGGATGGAAGAACCAGTTGCTGGACTATGCACTGGAGCGCAAAGGCAGCAGTGGCATCGTCTACTGCTTATCGCGCAAAAAAACTGAAGAAGCTGCCGAACTGCTGCGCGAAAACGGGATCAATGCCGTTTCCTATCACGCCGGCTTGGATCCGCACGCTCGGGCCGAGCGGCAAAACCGATTTGTAACCGAAGACGATTTGGTCGTTGCGGCTACCATCGCTTTTGGCATGGGCATCGACAAGCCGGATGTGCGCTACGTTTTCCACACCGATCTGCCGGGCACGATGGAGGCCTATTACCAGGAGATCGGCCGCGCCGGACGCGATGGTGATCCGGCAGAAGCCATGATGATTTTTGGTGCTGGCGACATTCGTTTGCGTCGGCAATTTATCGACCAATCGGACGCCGATGAAGATACCAAACGTCGTGAGCACGCCCGGTTGGGATCGTTGATCGCCTATGCAGAAGCCCAACAGTGCCGTCGCCAAGCGCTGCTACACTATTTTGACGAAGACAGCGGACCTTGCGGAAATTGCGATAATTGCATCAACCCGGTGGAATTGCGCGACGGAACCACGGAGGCAGAACTCGTTTTTGGCGCGATATTCGAGACCGGTGAGCGCTATGGGCAAGCCCACATCGTGGATGTGCTGCGCGGCGCGGAGACGGAAAAGATTTTGAAGGTCCGGCACGATCGGTTGGAATGCCACGGGTCCGGGCAGAGCTTGGCCAAGGGCGAATGGCAAGCGATCATCCGCCAGATGGTGTCGGCCGGATTTTTGGAAATCGATGTTGCAGGCTATTCCAGCCTGTTGATTACCAAAAAAGGCAATGAACTGAGCCGGGGGGAAGGCACGTTTCGGTATCGCGCCGATGCGCTGACTTTGTCGCGCAAAACAACATCCGAGGCCGGACCGTTTCGCAAGACCACGGTCGTGCCGGACCTATCCGAACACGATAAAGACCTGTTTGGTCGCCTCAAAACGATGCGCTTGGGTTTGGCCAAGGCCCGCAATGTGCCTGCCTATGTGATCTTTCCCGATAAAACGCTGGCCGAAATTGCTCAAACGCGCCCCTCCACCATGGAGGAGTTGGCGCAGGTCAAAGGTGTGGGGAAAACAAAGCTACGCGATTTTGGCGCAAAGCTATTGCGGGAGATCGCGGGTTAGCAGGTTCGTTTGATCAGGCCCGTGGCCGCCCCCCGTTCCAACGGAACAGCGAACAGCCAGACGGGTCTATGATCAGCCTATCATGCCTGCGCGTTCATAGTCGTTGACCGGCGCCACTTCGGCTGGACCGCCGTCGCGCTCTTCGAGCTTTTCAGCTTTTACAAGCTCTTCTTCGACCTCGGTCAACGCGCCTTTTGCAACAACATGTTGTTCCTGCAGATCATTGATGGAGGTGGCCAGGTTTTCGCGTCGCAGCCGGGCCGCTTTTGCAAAAGTCGGATAGGCAAAGTGATTGACGTCATCAATGCCTGACTTTTTTTCTTCATAAGCGATCTGACTGTCGAGATCGTCTGCCATGGACCGGAATTGGGCGATCATCGTTTCGATCTGCGCCACCTGTCGGGCCTTCTCCTGGACTTGGAACCTTTTTAGACGCAATACGCCTTCACGTGACTTCATAACCCAATACTCCCGCATACTGCGTGATACTCCACCGGCCAAAAACGCAGCCGGGCCAGCGCATACACCGCTGGAAGCGCTGACCATCGGGCAAAATTGTTAAAATTGTCCGCACAATTGATCGATTGGGATCACACAAAGAAAGCTAAGGCTGACATTGGCACCGGGCGTCGGTTCTAGCGTGATTAGGGATGCCGGTTCCCGCCTCATCACGGCCTATTTCATGAAGAGATGTTAAGCGACCTTTCCAAAGTGTTCACAGGTAAGCCTTTGTTTACCCGATTGCTTAACAATGAAGGGCAGCGAGAGGGTTTAGCCGGTTCGTGTGAATCACCAATCTGAACCATGCCGTTCAACTTTGGTGGCGCACGTTTAAGACTACGCCTCGATCGTTCATAATTTTGACTTGGAAAAACAGGATAAAACAGGCGCTTATAAGAGATTTCTAAAAAAGTGGCGTAAGCACTTGCGCATTAGAATCACTCTTTGTTAACCATTTTGCGTCAGCGTTTGTTCGGGTTTGTGAGATATCGCGCGGCGGCCAAGGACACGGCCATAATGCGCGCATCAAGGGGATTAAGATGCGAGTTCTGCTGATTGAAGACGACAGCGCCACCGCACAGTCGATCGAGCTGATGCTGAAGTCTGAAAGCTTCAACGTTTACACGACTGATTTGGGAGAAGAGGGCGTCGATCTCGGCAAGCTCTACGACTATGACATCATTCTGCTGGATCTGAACCTGCCGGATATGTCCGGTTACGAGGTTTTGCGGACATTGCGCTTGTCAAAGGTGAAAACTCCGATCCTCATTCTCTCCGGCCTTGCCGGTATCGAAGATAAAGTGCGCGGTCTTGGTTTTGGTGCCGACGACTATATGACCAAGCCGTTTCACAAGGACGAGTTGGTAGCCCGCATCCAAGCGATTGTGCGCCGCTCCAAGGGTCACGCCGAATCCATCATTACGACCGGCGACCTTAAGGTGAACCTCGATGCCAAGACTGTTGAAGTGAACAGTCAGCGCGTGCATCTCACCGGTAAAGAATATCAGATGCTGGAATTGCTTTCCTTGCGTAAAGGGACAACCCTGACCAAAGAAATGTTCTTGAATCACCTGTATGGCGGTATGGATGAGCCGGAATTAAAAATCATTGACGTGTTTATCTGTAAGCTTCGCAAAAAGCTTGCATCTGCCACCGGCGGTAAAAACTACATTGAGACCGTGTGGGGCCGTGGATACGTGCTGCGCGAGCCGGACGATGTGGAACTTGCTGAAAGCGCCTGACGCTTCATCCTGTCTATCGAGACTTCAATCAACCCGGCCAAGAGCCGGGTTTTTTGTTTTTGGCGTTAGAGAGGGAACGCAGCAATTTAGCCTGTCCTTCCACCCGTAAAGGGCGAAAGGACGTGGAGTATTGGTACGTTGCGTTACGTTGTCGGGGCCTTCGTGCGATTGCCCGAACTGCGGTGGGGGCGTGACGTGGTGCGTCCGCTTTTTTGTCCGCCTGGTCGGGCTGCCGGTTTGCCTGCGGATTTGGCCGGTGCGTTGGTTGGCGCACCTGCGCCCGCTTTTGGTCGTCCGCCTTTGGAACGCCTTGGCTTTCCCTTGTTGGCGGAATTGCCGGTTTTCTTGACGCCTTGCGGGCGGTTGTCGGGGCCGGGTCTGCGGCGTGCAGGTCGGTTGCCACCGCGCTTTTCTGTCGGCTGATCTTCGGGCACTTCGCCGCTAGCGACGGGAATTTGCTTTTTCATCAGTCTTTCGATGGCACGTAACAGACGAATTTCGGCTGGTGCGCACAATGTGATCGCTTCGCCCGATGCACCGGCTCGTGCAGTACGTCCGATGCGATGAACATAGACTTCGGCAACGTCCGGCAGGTTGTAATTGTAGATGTGCGTAACACCGCGAATGTCGATGCCGCGCGCGGCCACGTCAGTCGCCACCAGCACTTTTATTGTGCCATCGCGAAAGCCTTTAAGAGCCCTGTCCCGCTGGCCTTGGCTTTTGTTGCCATGGATAGAGGCGGCCGCATAACCGCACTCGACGAGATGTTTCATCAACCGTTCGGCGGCGTGTTTGGTGGCCATAAAGACGAGGGAGACGTCGTCTCGCCGTTCGATCAACAAGTCTTTGAGCAGGTTGGTTTTGTCGCGTCCGCCAACGAAATGAACGCTCTGTTTGATTTTGTCAGCGCTCTTGCCGGGACGTGACACTGCGACGCTCACGGGATCCGTCAGAAATTTTTGCGCAAGGTCCTCGATGGTCTTTGGCATTGTTGCGGAAAACAACATTGTTTGGCGCGGTTGGCCCACCAAACGGGCGATCTTGCGCAAATCGTGCACGAAGCCTAGGTCCAGCATTTGATCCGCCTCGTCCAACACGAGAACTTTGACACCGTCCAATGCGATTGCGTTGCGGGCTACGAGATCGAGCAAGCGACCTGGCGTCGCCACCAGAATGTCGACCCCACGCTCCAATTTGCGGGCCTGGCCGTTGATCGAAACACCGCCGATCACCGATTCGATGCGCATGTGAGTAGAGCGCACGTGGTGAAGCAGGTTGGTGAAAATCTGACTGACCAGTTCCCGGGTCGGGGCGATAATCAAGGACCGCGTGCTTTTGGCGGCGGGTCGTAGGTCTTCTTGAAGCAGCGTCTGGATGAGCGGCAGGCCAAAGGCGGCCGTTTTGCCCGTGCCTGTCTGGGCCAAGCCGATGATGTCGTTTCCGGCGAGCGCGACAGGAATGGCATCGCGCTGGATGGGGGTGGGGGCGTTGTAGCCAGCGCTTTCAACGGTGCGCAGCAGGACAGGGACAAGACCGAGGTCTTCAAACGTGGACACAATAAATACCTAAAGGGTTGGCCTCGTTTCGAACGCGGGTCCGAAACGGGCGGCTGGTTTCATAGCAATCTTCCGCAGCTTTGTTGGTGTTTCCCGATGCCAAAACGCACGGTATGTTCGCATGCAGTTGTTTGACGTTGGAACGCGGAAAAGGGGCTTTAAGAGCCCTGAATTGCGTTGAATGGGCGTGATGCCTTCAACCGAAACAGAGCCAGATTGGTGTTTGCGCCACTTCGTGGCCAAAAGATAGCCGTAAGCACAAGAAAGGTAACAGTTCAGAACTGCGTGCGACGCAGCACCACGGTTTTGCCCACCCTGTTAGGCGGCGGCCTTGCGCAGGCTGTCGCAGATATCGTCCACCACGCGTTCCACCATCTGCTCGTCATCGCCTTCGGCCATGACGCGGATCAAAGGTTCTGTGCCGGACTTGCGGATGACCAAGCGACCGGAATTGCCAAGCTCCGCCTGTGCTGAGGTGATGGCGTCTGTCACCAATTTGTCTTTGAGTGGTTCGCCCTGAGTGTAGCGGACGTTTTTGAGCAGTTGCGGCACGGGATCAAAACGCTGGCACACTTCACTCACGGGCTTGTCCCAGCTTTGAACGACGCTGAGAACTTGCAGTGCAGCCACAAGGCCATCGCCCGTGGTGGCATAGTCGGACAGCACGATGTGGCCGGATTGCTCGCCCCCGACATTGAAGCCGTTTTTGCGCATGTGTTCGACGACGTAGCGGTCTCCCACGGCGGTGCGGGCGAGTGACAGATCGATGCTCTGCAAGAACCGCTCCAAGCCGAGGTTGGACATGATCGTGGCCACCAGTCCCTCGCCGGACAGTTTGCCGGCTTCTTTCCAAGATTGGCCGACGAGCGCCATCAGCTGGTCGCCGTCCACGACGTTGCTTTTTTCATCCACGATGATCACGCGGTCCGCATCACCGTCCAGTGCGATGCCGATATCGGCGCGCACTTCGTTCACCTTTCGCTGCAGGTTGGCCGTATGGGTGGAGCCGCAATCCGCATTGATGTTGGTGCCGTTGGGTTCCGCGCCGATGGTGACAACTTCAGCACCCAGTTCCCAGAGGGCTTCCGGGGCCACTTTATAAGCGGCACCGTTGGCGCAATCGACGACCACGCGCAGGCCTTCCAAAGACACCGAACGGGGAAGGGTGCGCTTGGCAAACTCAATGTAGCGGGCTTCCACACCTTGGACACGTTTGGCGCGGCCGATGGATTTTCCACTGGCCAGTTGAGACGTCAGATCGACGTCGATCAATTCTTCAATTTCCGCTTCAATCGCGTCGGAGAGTTTATAGCCGTTGGGGCCGAACAGTTTAATGCCGTTGTCATGGTAGGCGTTGTGAGACGCGGAGATCATGACGCCAATGTCGGCCCGCAAGGATCGGGTCAACATAGCGACTGCGGGTGTTGGAACCGGACCGAGCAAGAAAACATCCATACCGGCTGCGGTGAAACCGGCCACCAAAGCGTTTTCGATCATGTAGCCGGACAGGCGGGTGTCCTTGCCTATGACAACGCGGTGGCGGTGGTCGCCGCGCTTGAAGGCCACTCCGGCTGCCATGCCGACCTTCATCGCAATTTCTGCGGTCATGGGGGATTTGTTGGCGTAACCGCGAATACCGTCGGTGCCAAAATACTTGCGTGCATGTGCCATTGAGAATGTCCTCATGGGGCGATTGACGCCAACCGAACCGCGCAATGCGCGTGGGTTGGGCCAAATCGAAAAAATCTGCGCGTGTTGCGGTTTGTTGGCGATAAGCGTGCAGCTGCACTGTCCAATCCGCACGCGTTGGCGGTGTGTACCAAATACCTAACCAGATTGGTCTTCACAAAATATAACCGAGCGTGTCGTTTGTGCTGTTCCAACTTGAAAGACTGGTAGCGCCTCGTATTGGGGGGTGAATTGTGCTGGCTGTCGGCGACTTCAAAAAAAAACGGGAGCCGAGGCCCCCGTTTACATTCAACCATTGGTCCTAACGTGCTTAGAGGCAATGCCCGCTTCTTTGAAGCGTCGATTGCCTCTAGCTTGACGCTCAAACGTTACCGTTTGAACGGGAACGGTTTTAGGACGGCTGCGGCTCCATCCCACCTGTGTCCGTCGCGCCACCGCGTTTTGGCTTGGTGGCCTTGCCGGATTTTGGCACCGCGCTGCCGCGGGACGGCGGAGTGTCGTCACCCATGTCGCGGGCAGGTGTTTTGCCGTTCATCAGATCGTCGATTTCGCTGCCTGTCAGAGTTTCATACTCCAACAAACCTTGCGCCAGCGCCTCGAGGTCCTTCTTGCGCTTGGTCAGGATTTTCTTCGCTTCGGCAAAGCCTTCATCGACCAGGCGGCGTACCTCTTCATCGATAATCTGAGCGGTTTCCTCTGACACGTTTTTGGACTGTGCCACGGAGTGACCCAAGAACACTTCCTGCTGGTTTTCACCGTAGGCGACCTTGCCGAGTTTGTCGGAATATCCCCACTGGGTCACCATCGCGCGGGCCAAACGGGTTGCTTGCTCAATGTCCGACTGAGCGCCTGAGGTGACGTTCTTCTTGCCAAAGGTCAGCTCCTCGGCGACACGGCCAGCCATCATAACGGCGAGACGGGATGTCATTTCCTCGTAGCTCATGGAAATCTGGTCGCGTTCTGGAAGCTGCATCACCATGCCCAAAGCGCGGCCGCGCGGGATGATGGTTGCTTTGTGGACCGGATGTGAGGACGGCACAGTGATCGCCACAAGCGCATGGCCGGCTTCGTGATAGGCGGTGTTGCGTTTCTCCTCTTCAGACATAACCATGGTGCGGCGTTCAGCGCCCATCATGACCTTGTCTTTTGCATCATCGAATTCCTGTGCGGTCACCAAGCGTTTTTCACGACGGGCGGCCAACAGCGCGGCCTCGTTGACAAGGTTCATGAGATCAGCGCCGGAGAAACCGGGCGTACCACGGGCCACCACCTTCAAATCCACATTGGGCGCCAACGGCACATTGCGCACGTGCACTTTCAAGATTGCTTCACGGCCCTGGATGTCCGGGTTGGACACGATGACCTGGCGGTCAAAGCGGCCGGGACGCAGCAGAGCGGGGTCCAACACGTCTGGGCGGTTGGTGGCTGCAATCAAAATGATGCCCTCGTTGGTTTCAAAACCATCCATCTCCACAAGGAGTTGGTTGAGGGTTTGTTCGCGCTCGTCGTTGCCACCGCCCAAGCCGGCACCACGATGGCGGCCAACAGCGTCGATCTCATCGATGAAGATGATGCAAGGCGCATTTTTCTTGGCCTGTTCGAACATGTCCCGAACGCGGCTTGCACCGACACCGACAAACATTTCAACGAAGTCGGAGCCGGAAATTGTGAAGAATGGCACATTGGCTTCACCGGCGACTGCGCGGGCAGTCAAAGTTTTGCCGGTGCCTGGAGGACCGACAAGCAACACGCCGTGGGGCATTTTACCACCCAACCGCTGAAATTTTTGCGGGTCGCGCAGGAAGTCGACAATCTCCACCAAATCTTCTTTGGCCTCGTCCACGCCCGCCACGTCTGCAAATGTAACGCGGCCATGCGCTTCGGTGAGCAACTTGGCTTTCGACTTGCCAAAGCCCATGGCTTTCCCTTGGCCCGATTGCATCTGACGCATGATGAAAATCCACACACCGATCAACAGCAGCAGCGGCAGCCAATTAATCAGCATGCCCAGGAAGGTAGAGCGACTGTCAGTTACAGGTTTAGCAGTGATTTCAACGTTCTGTGCTTGCAGGTTTTTCACAAGCTCCGGGTCAAACGGAGCAAATGTCAAAAAGCGCGTGCTGGAATCGGTGAACTCACCGCTGATGCGATCACCGGAGATCGTTACAGATTTCACACGCCTGTTCTCCACCGCATCCAAAAAATTGGAATAGGCAATTTCAGACGTCGCGCCTTGTTGGGAGGGCGACTGGAACATCTGGAAGAGGGCGATCAGCAAAAGTGCGATCAGTCCCCAAAGAGCAATGTTGCGCAGATTAGAGTTCATAAAAATTATCCCGGTAAGGCGCGCTGTGCGCCGGGCCAATCGGATCAGTGGTTCAGCTTGTTTGCTGGGGACAAGATAGGAGTGCGGGCTCGTGATGCCAAGGACGCAATCCTGTCATGCGTCATTTGAGACATTTAAAGTGAAGATGTGCCGTTTCCGTCTGCCATGGTCCGCAAAGCGGTCAAAGCGTGGACAATGGGGTCATCACAGGCCGGGCGATAGCGCTCTAACCCCGCGATAAACGGTTTGGAGTGCACGACGCCTTCTTTCAGCCAATAGAGTTTGCTACCGTCATGGATGACGGGGCCGCTATGGGATGTAAGCGTCTTTCGGTCTGGCGGCGCGGGTTTGGCCCGATTTTCCCGCTCAAAGCGGGTGATGCCTTTGGCGCTTGAAATGAGCGCACGCCCTGCGGTGGTACGATATTTCTCGCCAGCGCGATGAGCTTGCACCGCGTCAAGCAAAATGGCTCGTGGCACACGACGCACCTGCCCCCCCGCAACCATGGTTAAAATCGCAAAAACGTCCTGCACGACCGATTGTGGGTGGTCGGTGCGGCGTAGAGTGAGGACATCTTTTTCGATGGTCAGCGCACTTTTCAAAAGTTCGGCGGCTTGTTGCGCCATCCAGCTTCGTGTTCGTTGCGCCAGCGTGGCCAGTCTGGCCAGTTCTGTCTTGGCGGGCAGGTTGTACGGTTCTGCAGCCAGCCATTGGCGCAAGCGCACCCGCTCGGATGTTTTGTCTTGATTCGAGGGGTCATCTATCCACGAAACCCGACGTTCGATGAGATAATCGCGCAGACCTTTTCGGCTTTGCGAAAGCAATGGTCGGGCATAGACAATTCCCTCATGGGTGCTTTGCGGTGCAATGGCCGACAAGCCTCGCGTTGCACTTGTTGCTTTGGATCGCAGTGCCCGCATCAAGACGGTTTCCGCTTGATCGTCCAAAGTGTGGCCCAGCAGGACAGCCGTTGCGCCCCGCTCTTTGGCATGGCTGGCCAGCAACCCGATACGCGCTTCGCGCACCGATTGGGCAGTCTTTGAAGTCGGATTCCAATGCAGTGTTGTGTGCTCAAAGCCCAAGGCGTTCGCCTGACGTTTCACAAAGGCCGCTTCTGCAGCCGCTTCCGGGCGCAGGCCATGATCGACTGTGGCAACTGTGACTGAGGGGCTTTCTGCGAAATTATGGCCTGCTATGGTTTCTGCAGCCGTGTGCATGAGTGCCATGGAATCGCTGCCGCCGCTGACGGCCAGGACGCAAGATGGGTGGTCGGTTAAGAGAGCTGGAAATTGTCGGGTCAGCAACGGGCAGCGGATTGCTCGGTTGAAACCCTGTCGCGCAAGCGTTCCGCATCTGCGGGATATTGTTTTAGCACTTCTGCATAGGTCGCGCAGGCCACTTCGCGTTGGTTGAGTCCTGCTAAAGACAAGCCCAATCCGAGCAGATTGTCTGCGCCTGCGCGGCTTTCCGGATGGGCATTGTGGGTGTCTAAAAACAGGTTTGCCGCATCAAAATACTGCTGCTTCTGAAACAGGGTTTGTGCGAGATAGGTCTTGGCCAATGCAATGTCGGGGTCTTTCGGCCAAGCTTTCAAAAATGCGCGAAACGCACCTTCCGCACGGTTGAGACGATTGTTTTTGAGCGCAATTTGTCCGGCCTTTAGAACCGTGCTGGGGGTGGGCCCGTATTCAGCCGCTTCCACTCCGCCATCCACGCCATCGCTGAAAACGCCCGGCAGTTTGGTCATTTTTTCGTCTGAGAATTTCGGACGGCCCGCATTGATGACGTTGCCATTGGCATCAAAGGTCAACGTGCCGAGGGATCGTGGCGCAGCGCTTATTTCAGGTGTCGGTTCCTTGGGAGTGTTTCGTGTAGAGTTGTCGGAACGCGACGAGGCTGCGGACGTGTCCGCATTGTCCAAAGTGAGCGCGTCGCTGTTGATGCCCGCCGTCGCCGGAGTGGACGCATTGTCGATCGCTGCCGTTTCTAACGGCTTAGCAGTTTTGTTTGTTCCGTCCGAAGCGTCAGCCGATTCGGACGGTAATGACTTTTCCAGGCTGTCCGTGCCTCCGGCCACCGATTTGCTGTTTGAACCATCGGGAGCGGCAGATGAACTCTTCTCTTCCAATTCTTGGAAACGGAGTTCGTTGTCTTCCTGCATTTTGCGCAACTGTTCCTGCATTTGCAGAAGCTGAAAGGTCAATTCCTCAACCTTGCCGTTGAGGCTGCGAATGCGCTCTTCCATCTCGATGACACGAACGCTTACTTCCGCACTTTGGGCATAAACCGAGCCCAGCGGTGTTACAGAGCTAGCCAGAAGCAAGCCTGCGGCAGTGAGAGCGGAGGGAAGTGCCTTCGGCTTAAAAAACATACGCATTGTCCGGCATTGTGTGTTGATTATGGACGTAGTTTACCCGCAAGCGGCTAAACGAAAAAGGGCGTCTAATCTTGCTAATGATCGCGGCCTCATGACCCCCGCGCTTGGTTAGCTGCTGCCACCCGTCAAAACTGTGACAGCGCGACGGTTTTGGGACCAACACGAAATGTCATTGCAGACAGCCACAGGACGTTCTTTACCGAATGAAATGGTTTTAATGCGCGCCCGGGATACGCCGCGACCCGCAAGATAGGTGCGGGTGGCTGCCGCACGACGTGCGCCCAGAGCCAAGTTGTATTCACGCGTGCCGCGCTCGTCGGCATGGCCTTCAATCGTGATGCGGTAATTGCTGTAGCGGGCCAGCCATGCGGCTTGTTTGTCCAGCGTCTGGCGCGCTTGTGCGGTCAGGCTGGTGGAATCCGTCGTGAAGAAAATGCGGTCACCAACATTGACCGTGAAGTCTTGAGACGAGCCCGGCGTGGTGCTGCCAGCGCCATTGTTCAAGCCCAACTGATTGGCGTTGTCTGGAAGCGGCTTTTTCTTGGCGCAACCGGTGATGGCAACCATGGCTATCAACGGCAGCACGAGGGCGGCGCGGGAATAAAGTGGTGAGTTCATGGTCATCATCGTCAAGCGCATGGGACGCCATCCTGTCATTTTGAGCCGCAACCGGTGTGGGTTGGATAAAATTGGACTGTTTCTGGTGAGGTTTTGATAACCAATGGCGGTTAAGGGCCGCTCAAGAAACGGGGTTAATGAAGTGTCAACGCCCACCATGGGTGCAGTGGTTGAGGTTAGCCGCTGACGCTGCGCCAAACGACTAAGTACCTAAGTGCGGCGTTTGTTGGGCAGTTCTTGGCGATGAAACTCGACGCGCCGCGGGGCTACTTCCGCGCTTGCGCCACCATTGGGGCCATGACGCACAAAAGTTCAAACATCAAAGACGCGCCGACCCAAGCCGTATTGCCCGATGGATCGAAGGGAGGCGAGACCTCGACCAGATCAGCCCCCTTGATGTTTACACCGGCCAAGCCGCGCACCAATTTTTGTGCGGTGAAACTGTCAGGCCCGCCAATCTCCGGTGTCCCCGTGCCGGGGGCGAAGGCCGGGTCGAGAAAATCGATGTCAAAACTGACGTAAGTCTCCATGTCGCCCACCAGGTCGCGGGCCTGTGCCATCACACTGTCAGGCCCACGCTCCATGAGTTCTTCAATCATAATCATGGTGACGCCGTGCTTTTTGCCGAATTCGATGTCATCGAGATCATAGCGCGTACCTCTCAGGCCGATCTGTATCACACGGCTGCCGTCCAAAATCCCTTCTTCCAGCGCCCGTCTGAACGGCGTGCCGTGATTGTAAGGCGTGCCGCCGAAATATCCGTCATATAGGTCGGTGTGGGCATCGAAGTGGATCATGCTCAATGGGGCGTTTTTGTTGCCCAGCGCTCTCAGGATTGGCAGCGTTGTCAGATGATCGCCGCCAGCCGCCAGTGGGAGAATGCCGTCAGCTTTCAGTTGCGAAAATACGGATGTGACGTTCTCCATGCTGCCAAGCAGATCGGACGGGTTGATGGATACGTCCCCGGCGTCGGCGCAATTGGCGGTCTCGAAGGGACGCACCGAGCTGACCGGATGCTGGGCACGGATCATGGTGGAAAGGTCGCGCAACTGACGCGGGCCGTGACGGGCACCGGGCCTGTTCGAAGTGCCGCCATCCCACGGAACACCCACAATCGCAATTTCCATCTGGTCGTAAAGCTCGGACCCGTGCGTTACGTTGGGCAGACGCATGAAGGTTGGGATGCCCGCAAATCGGGGCATTTCAAAACCGGAAACGGGGTGAAATGCGTCTGAGGGTGTTTTGCTCACGGATGGGTTCACAATCTGGCTTTGGTCGCGGTACGGGACACATTTTCACCGTTCGCGGCGCAGGCACAAGCGCTGGTCTTATTACGCGCGCAGCTGTTCCCAGTCTTGTGGGCATCAAATGTGCATAGCGTGGCGCTGCATTGTGCAAAGGGCTGCAAAATTGTGCGGCTGCACCGAAACTGGGACCCTTGGTCAGAAACACTCTTGCGCAATGGGGTCGAATCTCTAGGCTTCCGCCATCGGGTTCGGGATAGCGTATGACGGTGAGTAAATTGGTAAGCCAACAGGCGGGTGAGGCCGCCGTGCAGCCCAACCGGCTCACCGATGCCGACGCCGTTCTGCGCGTCAACGATTTGCGAACAGTTTTCCAAACACAATCGGGCAAAGTTCATGCGGTCAACGGGGTCAGCTTTGACCTCAAACCCGGCGAGTTGTTGGGCGTTGTCGGTGAATCCGGGTCCGGTAAAAGCGTGACCATGATGTCCCTGGTCAAACTTTTGCCCATGCCACCGGCTGAGATCGTTTCCGGGTCCGTCCACTACCGCGAGCAAGACCTGCTGGACATGACGCCGGATGAACTGCGCAAGCTGCGCGGCGGCGATATCGGTTTCATATTCCAAGACCCGATGACGTCGCTCAACCCCGTTTTTACCGTCGGCTATCAATTGATTGAGCCGCTGCGCATTCACATGAAAATGGACAAAAAAGCTGCGCTGACCCGGGCAGCTGATCTGCTCGATCTGGTGGGCATTCCTGATGCCAGGCAGCGTTTGAAAGACTATCCGCACCAGTTTTCCGGTGGGATGCGTCAGCGGGTGATGATTGCAATCGCGTTGGCCTGTGACCCGAAAGTTTTGATTGCGGACGAGCCCACCACGGCGCTCGATGTGACCGTGCAGGCGCAGATTATCGACCTTGTTAAAAAACTCCGTGAAGATTTGGGAACAGCCATCGTGTGGATCACACACGATCTTGGGGTCGTGGCCGGGATCGCCGACCGTGTGGCTGTGATGTATGGCGGGCAGTTCGTGGAGTATGCCGACGTTGCCGAACTCTACCGCAACCCTCGTCATCCTTACACCAAGGCTTTGTTGCAAACACTGCCCAAGGGCGGGACTGCCCGGTCCGAGCGGCTGGTCAGCATTCCCGGTCAAGCGCCAAACCTGTCGAAACCGCTGTCTGCCTGTCCCTTTGCGGCGCGCTGCAGCGAAGTGCATCAAAAATGTCTTGAGGCTAACCCGCCTTTGTTCGAAGTCTCCGATTTCGTATCCGGTGGCGGTCAGCAATCCCGCTGCTGGCTTGAGGAGGATGCCCATGGCTGAATCCGCTGCGGCGGTAGCTCCAGCGAGCCAAAAGCCGCTGGTCTCCGTATCCAATCTCAAAATCCATTTCCCAATCCACTCCGGCCTTTTGCGCCGCAGGACCGGGGAAGTGCGGGCGGTGGACGGTGTCTCGTTTGATATCGCCCCGGGTGAAACGCTGGGTCTGGTGGGAGAATCCGGTTGCGGTAAATCGACTACAGGCCGGGCGGTCCTTCGGCTCTATGATCCAACCGACGGGTTCGTGCGGTTTGGCGACACGTCCCTCGCCGATCTGTCTGACAATGAAATGCGGGCCATGCGGCCCAATATGCAGATGATCTTTCAGGACCCGCAGGCCTGCCTGAACCCGCGCATGACGGTGGGTGCGATCATCGGTGAACCCTTGATGGAGCACACCGCGCTTTCAGCGTCCGAGCGCCGTGAGAAAGTGCGCAGTTTGCTCGATTCCGTGGGTATGAATCCGGATTTTGTAAACCGCTACCCGCATGAGTTTTCCGGCGGACAAAGACAGCGCATCGGTATCGCACGGGCTTTGGCCCTCGATCCGGATTTTATCGTCTGTGATGAACCCATCGCTGCCTTGGACGTGTCCATTCAAGCGCAGGTGGTGAACCTGTTGCAGGACCTGCAGCAAGAGCGGGGCCTCACCTATCTGTTCATCAGTCATGATCTGTCGATGGTGCAGCACATCGCGGACCGCGTGGCGGTTATGTATTTGGGCAAAATCATGGAACTGGCGCCTGTGGATGCGCTCTACGAACGGCCTGCACATCCCTACACCAAGGCCCTTATGTCGGCAGTGCCGGTGGCCGATCCGACCGTTGAAATGACGCGGGAGCGCACAATCCTGACCGGTGATGTGCCCAGCCCCGCCAAGCCGCCTGCGGGTTGCGTGTTTTGCACGCGCTGCCCGGTGGCCGAGAAAAAATGCTTTACGGTCCCGCCTGAGTGGCGTGAACTGGAAAGCGGACATTCCGTTGCCTGCCATTTGGTTGGGTAGATGGAACCAACGGTCAGTGGCGAGCGCCCAAGCTAAAGTTCCTTGGGTCATGCTGCTGCAACAGGCGCCGCATCTGCGGTGTAAGACCAACACGTCGCCGGACCAAACGGTGGCAAAACCACGTTGCAGTATCCGATAGGGCTGCAACACCAAACGGGAGTTAAACATGAAACGTCTCTCTTCTTTGTTGATGGTAACGGCGGCAGCTTGCGCCTTTACCACCAGCGCTTACGCCGATGGCCATGAAGGCAAGCGCGGCCGCGACGGCGAAGTCAAAATCATCTATTGGCAAGCGCCATCCATTTTGAACCCGTTCCTCTCCGGTGGAACGAAGGATGTTGAATCCGCCTCCATGATCGTTGAGCCGCTCGCACGCTATAACGAAAAGGGCGAGTTGGTTCCGTGGTTGGTTGACAGCGTGCCGACCGTGGAAAATGGCGGCGTTTCCGCTGATCTCACTTCGATCACCTGGAAGATCACCGAGGGCATCACATGGTCCGACGGCACGCCGCTGACGTCCGAAGATGTGAAATTCACCTACGAATATTGCACCGCCCCCGAAGGCGGCTGCGCGCAGGTGACGAAATTTGGCGCTGTCGCTTCCATCGACACCCCGGATGCCCAGACCGTGGTCATCAACTTCAAAGAGCCCACACCAAACCCATACGGCCCTTTCACGGGTGGTGAATCCCCGATTTTGCAGAAAGCCCAGTTCCAAGATTGCATGGGTGCAAAAGCGCCCGAGTGCACCGAACAGAACTTCGCCCCAATCGGCACCGGTCCGTTTGTGGTGACATCGTTTAAGCCAAACGACGTGATCACCATGAAGGCCAATGAAAACTACCGCGTCGAAGGCAAGCCGGCCTTTGCCAGCGTGACCTTCAAAGGTGGTGGTGATGCCGCCGCTGCCGGTCGTGCCGTGATGGAAACCGGTGAGTTTGACTACGGCTGGAACCTGCAATTGGCACCGGACGTGATCGCGGAAATGGAAAAAGGTGGCAAGGGCGTTCCTGTCGCTGGCTTCGGTCCGTTGGTCGAGCGCATCATGCTCAACAATACGAACCCTGATCCGGCGCTTGGCCCGGACGAGCGTTCCGTCATCCGTCCGCACCCGTTCCTCGGCAACCCTGCCGTCTACAAAGCCCTGTCCATGGCGATCGACCGGCCTTTGCTGGTGGAAGTTGGCTACGGCAAGGCCGGTAAAGTTGGCTGTAACTGGGTGCCTGCGCCGGAAGCCTTCGCCTCCACTTCCATGAAGTGTGATGTGCAGGATCTGGAAGGTGCCAAGAAGCTTCTGGAAGACGCTGGTTTTAAAGACAGCGATGGTGATGGCGTGCGCGAGACCCCTGAGGGCAAGCCCATGAACATCCTGTACCAGACCTCTACCAATGCCGTGCGTCAGGACTTCCAGGCACTCATCAAACAGTGGTGGGAAGAAATTGGCTTCAAGGTAGAATTGCGCAACCTCTCCGGTTCCGTGTTCTTTGGTGGCGACCCGGGTTCGCCCGACACGTTCCAGAAGTTCTACGCGGACGTGGAAATGTACGCCAACACGTTTAACGGCACTGACCCGCAAAGCTATCTGGGTAACGGCCTTTGCGACAAGGCCCCTTCGCCGAAGACACAGTGGCAGGGTGAGAACATCTCCCGCTTCTGCATGCCGGAATATGATGCCCTGCACGCAGAGCTCACCAAAACGGCCGGTATCGAAAAACGTGCCGAGATCGCCAAAAAGCTGAACGATATGATCGTTCAAAACGGCGGCATGATCCCCCTCGTTCACCGCGGTCGCTTGTCCGCCCACGCCAACACAGTGGGTGGTGTGGTGCTGAACGTCTGGGACAGCGAGTTGTGGAACGTCGCTGACTGGTACCGCAAAAAGTAACAGCCTCATGGCCTTGCGGGGCGCATTTCATCGGTGCGCCCCGTTTTTCTTTATCTCACGTGTTGGTTTGAGACTTTTATGACCCTGGGCGCTGCGTGATGTTGAATTATTTGATCAGACGCTTGGCCACGTCGGTGCCCACGCTGCTGTTTATCGGCCTGATCGTGTTTTTGTTGCTGGAACTGGCACCCGGTGATCCGATGGCACAAGTGCCTCTCACCGTGCCGCCCGAAGTCAAACAGCAAATGCGGGAGGCTCTGGGCCTCGGCGAACCGGTGCACATCCGGTTTTGGAAGTGGCTGGTCCAGTTTTTCTGGATCGAACCTCTAAATCTGGTGGACTACGTATTCGGCACGACATTTGCCGAGGGGCAGTTGCGGGTGATCTCGTGGCAAACCCGTTCTCCCGTGATGGAGATTGTTCTACAGCGCATGCCGCAAACCCTTTGGGTGGTGGGCGTGGCCTATCTGGTCGGCATTATTATCGCGATGCCCATCGGCATCTATTCCGCGTACCGGCAATATTCGATGTTCGACAATGTCGGCACGTTCGTCACCATGGTGGGCTTTTCGGTGCCGCCTTTCTTTTCCGGTGTTTTGGTGATCGTCATTTTTGCCGTCAATTTAGGGTGGTTTCCCTCAATTTATGACACCACGCTGGTGGTGGACGACTGGGACAGTTTGAAAGCGCAAATCAACCAGATGTTCTTGCCGGTCATGGTGTTGGCCTTGCAGATCACCAGTCAGTTGAGCCGGTTTGTGCGAGCGTCCGTTCTCGACAATCTCAACCAGGATTTTGTGCGGACAGCGCGGTCCAAGGGCCTTTCGGAAAATGTGGTGCTGTTGGTGCACGTTTTGCGCAACTCCATGATCCCTGTGGTCACAGTGATTGCGTTGGGCATCCCGGCGATCTTTGGCGGCGCAATCATCACCGAACAGGTGTTTCAGGTGAACGGGATCGGGCAATTGCTCATCTCAGCCATCGAGGCAAACGACTTACCCATGGTGCAAACACTGACCTTTATTTTTGCGGTGCTGATCGTTCTGTTCAATTTGATTGCCGACATGCTCTACGGCGTTCTAGACCCACGGATTCGCTATGACTGATCAATCCGTTTCCGAACCCGCAACCATCGTGGTGCCGCAAGACGATATGAGCCGGCCCGCCCGCAGCCAGTGGGCCGACATCTGGATGCAGTTTAAAAACCATCGTGGCGCGATGGTCGGGCTGGTGATTTTCGCAATCATCGTGCTGGGCGTGGCTGTTGGCCCGTTTATCTGGACCAGCGACCCGCAAGCCATTCCGCCCGTCGTGGAGATGATCAAACAGCGGGACGCACGGCCCATTTATACGCTGCTTTGGGATCAGGGCGCGAAGACCAATTGGGCCAACCCGTTGGGGACAGATAACCTCGCCCGGGACAATCTGGCCCGTTTGTTGTTCGGTGGCCGGGTGTCCATTGCGGTTGGTTTGACGGCGATGATTTTGGCGCTGGTTCTGGGCACTTTCGTTGGCGTGTTGTCCGGCTACTTTAAATCCATGGACGGGCCGCTGATGCGGTTGACCGATCTGTTTCTGGCCTTGCCGCTGCTGCCGATGATCCTCGTGGCATCGCTTCTTTTCCGTGAGCCCTTGGCTGCCATGTTCGGGGTTGAGGGGGGCGTTTTCACGCTCATCGTCTGTTTGATTGGGATCACCAGTTGGATGCAGACCGCGCGTATCGTGCGTGGAGATGTGTTGGCACTCAAAGAACGTGAATTTGTGCTCGCTGCACGGTCTATCGGCACGCCGTCGCGCCGGATTATCACCCGTCACATGCTGCCCAATGTGCTGTCGCCCATCATGGTTTCGGCCACTTTGGGGATCGCGACTGCGATCATCACCGAGTCTGCGCTCAGCTTTTTGGGCTTTGGTTTTCCGCCCGACTTTCCAACCTGGGGTCGGCTGTTGAACGACAGCGTCAACCGTATGGTCTCTTATCCTGAGCGGGTGATCTGGCCGGGCCTGTTGATCTCGCTGACCGTGCTGAGTGTGAATTACATCGGGGATGGACTGCGCGATGCCCTCGACCCCCGCATTCGCGGGCGCTAGAGCGTTTGGGTTACTCTAGCCCGATTTCTGCCAATCGTTTGGCCGACGATTGAACGGTGGGAAGATGCCCCATCAGTGTGCGTTCGTTGAGCCTTTGGGTCGGCCCGTGAAAAGCTACAGCGGCTTGAAACTGGCCTTCGGGTGAAACCACCGGCACTGCCAGTGCGACCATGCCTTCAAATAATTCTTCCATATCCAAAGCAAACCCGCGGGTGCGTATTTTATCGAGTTCTTTGCGCAACGCATTTGGCTCGGCGATCGTGTTTTCGGTTCGCTTCTCCCAGGGCATCGTCTCCAAGACCCGGTCCAGATTTTTAAGATCGAGGCTTGCCAGATAGCACTTGCCGCTGGCTGTGCAATGAAACGGCACTTGCGAACCGATGGGTAACTCGATGCGGAACGCCCAATCCGTCTCGACGCGGTCGAGATACGTCATGCCTGCCACATCCGGCAGCACGTAGTTGACCGTCTCGCCCGTGGCTTGTGAAAGGTGCTGCAGAATGTTGTGGCGGGCGTGCTCCAATTCACGGGCCGCCAGGAGACCTTTGGCCAGACGCACCGTGCGCGGGGCAGGGCATAGGCGCTTGCCGGTCGTGTCTTTGATTAAAAACCCTTCCTCCACAAGCGTTTGGCACAGTCTGTGGATGGACTGTTTGGGCAGGCCGATCTGCGCGTTGATCTCGGTGGGGGTCATCGGCTCGCTCGACATGGCCACAGCTTCCAAAATCAGCAGGGTGCGTAAATTGGTGGCGATCCGTTCTTCGCTCATGAAATTTGTACCCTTCTGTTTGCGAGTTGTGTGTTTGACGCCTTAGCGTTCTGTGATGGCCCGCATGAGTCTGCTCGCTTCTGTTGCCTTTGGAGCATGTGGAAAGAATGTCGCAGCCAGCCTTGCGGAAGTCGAAAAATCGTGTTTTCATAAATAACGGGACCAAAAGTCTCATTTTTTGAAAGTTAAGGTCAAGCCCTTTGGGCTTCACTGAACAAAAAGCAAGTCTGGATGATGCAAGCCCTCGAAAAGAAGGGGCACGCAATGGGACTTGCAGACAAAAAATGGGTCACTTGGTCTTGCGTCCATTGCAGAGGCCCTTCGCGGCAGGTGTGCAACTGGACGCAGTCACTGGGTCGGGGAGGACCATTTGGAATTTGATTTTGTGATCGTCGGCGCCGGCTCGGCCGGATGCGCCCTTGCGAGCCGTCTTGCACAAAGCGGCCGGTACAGCGTTGCGTTGGTGGAAGCTGGCGGGCGTGACACCTATCCATGGATTCACATTCCGGTCGGCTACTTTAAGACCATGGGCAATCCCAAAACCGATTGGTCCTATACTACGCAGCCTGATCCGGGCTTGAACGGACGGTCGATCAAGTGGCCCCGGGGGCGTGTCCTGGGCGGTTCCAGTTCGATCAATGGCCTGCTGTATGTGCGCGGTCAAAAGGAAGATTATGACACCTGGCGGCAGCAGGGGAATCCAGGCTGGGGCTGGGACGACGTTCTGCCGTGCTTCAAGCGCTCCGAATGCTGGGAAGATGGCGAGAACGCGGTGCGCGGCGGTAATGGGCCGCTGAAAGTTTCCAAAACACGGCTGACACGTGGCGCGGTGGAAGCGTGGATCGCGGCTGCCCAACAGGCGGGCTATCCTTACAATGATGACTACAATGGCGAAGATCAGGAAGGTGTCGGTCATTTCCAATTGACCGCCCATAACGGTCGCCGTTGGTCCTCCGCAAAGGCCTACATCACGCCGCTCAAGGGCCATCCCAAGCTGACCGTCTTGACGGGGTTGGTGACGCAAAAAGTGTTGTTTGATGGTGATCGGGCCATCGGCATCGAAGCTCTGCGCGGCAGTGAAACGGTGACCGTGAAAGCGCGGTGCGAAACCATTTTATCCGCTGGGGCGATTGGTTCGCCGCAGATCCTCATGCTGTCGGGCGTCGGCCCCGGCGCGCAATTGTCCCGGGTCGGTTTGGACACCAAGGTCGATCTGGCCGGTGTGGGGTCGAATTTGCAGGACCATTTGCAGGCGCGTCCCGTGTTTAAGTGCCGGTCGTCCACCATCAACACCGAGACGAACTCGCTTTGGAAACAGGGTTTGATTGCAGCCGAATACGCCCTGCGCCGAACCGGACCGATGACTATGGCGGCCAGTTTGGGGACGGCATTTCTTAAGACCCGGCCTGAATTGGCCACGCCAGATATTCAGTTTCATCTGCAGCCGTTTTCGACCGATCAGGTTGGCACGGCAACACATCCCTTTGATGGGTTCACGGCCTCCGTTCTTCAGATGCGCCCTGAGTCCGCCGGTCATCTCGAACTGCAATCGGCCAGTATCCGCGATCATCCGCTCATTCATCCAAATTATTTGGCGACGCCTCTCGATTGCCAGACGATTGTGGACGGCATTCGCATCGCACGGCGGGTCGCGCGGTTGGAGCCTGCCAAGTCTGAAATCATCGAAGAGCATGCGCCCGGTGCGCACATTGACGATTCAGACGATGAAGGCCTGTTGAACTGGGCACGGGATACGGCCACCACGATCTATCACCCCACCGGCACTTGCAAAATGGGCCAAGACCCCAAAGCGGTCGTTGATGCGCGTCTGCGCGTGCGCGGCGTGACAGGCCTTCGTGTTGCGGATGCATCCATCATGCCGATCATCGTATCGGGCAACACGAATGCACCCGCCATCATGATCGGCGAGCGAGCCTCTGACTTCGTGCTCGAGGATGCCGCCTGATGTGGGATAACGTTTTCGATTACACCTCGATTATTGTGGCGGACATCGTTTTGTCCGGTGACAATGCGTTGGTGATCGGCATGGCTGCCGCCGGTCTTGCGCCGGAATTGCGCAAGAAGGCGATCCTGTTTGGCATGGTCGTTGCAGCCGGTTTGCGTATCGTGTTCGCGTTGGTGGCAACCAAGCTGTTGGGCATTCCCGGTCTCTTGTTGGTCGGTGCTCTGCTTTTGTTTTGGGTCTGTTGGGGCCTTTACAAAGAGATCAGAGAAAATCTTGATGATACAGCGGCTCATGCTCTTGAAGACGCTGAAGATCCTGAAAAGGGCTATACCGGCGCGCCAAGGCGTTCGGTGGCCTCGGCTCTTTGGACGATCACGCTGGCCGACGTTTCCATGTCCATCGACAATGTGTTGGCCGTGGCCGCGATTGCTGATGGGGATGAAACCAAATTGGTCGTGGGACTGGCGATCGCGATTATCGCGATGGCGTTTTTTGCAACACTGATCATGAAACTGCTGACCCGATATCCTTGGATTTCGTGGCTGGGGCTTTTCGTGCTGATCTATGTAGCGGGCACGATGATGTATGACGGCATCTTCGATCCTGCACGAGGAATTTTGGCTTATCTGGCAGGCACAGGGGGTGTGCCCGGCGTGAGCTAATCACCAGACTGCCCACGGCCCGCAACGCACATGCGTATCAGGCCGTGATTGGTGAAAGGGAGGAGCCCTGCCGCCAAACACCTGTGGTGACCAACCATCATCCCGAGCCTTCGGCGGGAGTTATGATGGCGCCACATCCATCGAAGGTACGAGAGAGACACTAGGGAGGAAAACCATGTCTGTTCTTTCAAAACTCGGCAAAACATTTGCCGCAACGGCTGTGGCCGCTGTTATGGCCACGTCAGCGTTTGCTGAGCCGGTCAACATCCGCATTCAGTCGGTTATCTCTGCAACCGCCGACGAAGTGGTAATGTTGAAAAACTTCGCCGCCGACGTATTGGCTTTGACAGCCGATGACCCGGTAACGATCGAAGTGCTGCCTGCCGGTGCCATCGTGGCCAACAGCGACGTGCTCGACGCCGTCGACAAAGGTCTCGTGGAAGGTGGTTTTGCTTGGACGCACTATTGGTCCGGTAAGCACCCAGCCGCTGCGTTGTTCGGTTCACCGCCAGCCGGTGGTGGCATCGGCATGGACAACCTGGCCTGGTTGTCATGGTACCACTTCGGTGGCGGTAAAGAGCTCTACGACCAGCTGTGGACCGAAATGGGTGTAAACGTGAAAGGCTTCATGTTGCAGCCTGTGGGACCGGAAGCTCTGGGGTGGTTCAAAGAGCCGATTACGTCCATGGCCGATTTCCGCAAATACCGCTTCCGTACACCTCCCGGCATCCCCGGTCAGGCGTATAAAGACATCGGTGTTGCATCGGTTGCCATGGGTGGCGGTGACATCCTGCCAGCTTTGGAAAAAGGTACAATTGACGCTGCTGAATGGTGCTGCCCGAAGCCTGACTCAGTGTTTGGTTTCCAGAAAGTGCTCAAGCACTACTATCTGCAAGGCCTGCACCAGGTCGTCGTGAACGCTGACATGTACATCAATGGTGATGTGTATAACGGCATGACCGACCACCAGAAAAAAGCTATGGAAGTTGCGGCTAACGCTTCGCTTTCCAAAGCCATGTCCTACCGCATCTACGAAAACGGTAAGGCACTGAAGAGCCTCGTCGAGAACGATGGCGTGCAGTTGCACGATACACCTGCTGACTACTTCCCAGCATATATGTCGGCTGCAAAAGCGCTTCTGGAAAAGAACGCATCTGAAAACGCATTCTTCAAAACTGTCTATGACAGCCAAAAAGAGTTCGCTGCGATTGCAGTTCCTTTCTGGGCCGGTGCTCAGGCCTCCAACGCTGCTTTGGGTAAGGCATACGCCGACACCTTGAAGTAGGCCTGGTTTTTGGGCGGGGCGCTTCGGCATCCCGCCCATTTTTCAATTTTCGCATTTGACGCTGTTTACTGCGTAGGGCGGCCCCTTGTTGTCTGCGTCCACGGATTGGACGGGGAGCGCAAGTGTCCGGTTAGGCTTCTGATTTTGTGACCGGGTTGTCCCCCGGCTTGTCCAGCCAACGAGAAGAGCACGTGTTGAAAATGATTGGACCCACGTTTTTGCGGTCCGTTTCGGGGAGAGAGCCGCCATGGCTGAGGAAACCATTCCAGACGATCTGGACATCACCGATGAACTGATCGCGGAGCGCCGCGCGGAACAGCCGGGCCAAACGCCCGAAGACATGACGTCATGGCAGCGGCCCATCACGGCCTTTATCGACGTGATGAACCTGTGGGCCGGGCGCATCACCTGCGTGCTGCTCGTTCCCTTGATTCTAGGCACTGTGTTTGAGGTGGTCTCCCGCAAGGCGTTTGCGGTCCTGACCGAAAACGGAATGAACGACGTGGCCATTGCGTGGGGCCTTGGGCCGACGCTTTGGAACTATGATGTCAGCCGCATGTTGGGCGGTGTGATCTTCATGGCGGCTGCCGGTTACGCGCTTATGCGCGGCGTGCACATCCGTGCGGACTTTTTGTATCGCAATTGGACACCGAAAACGCAGGCCACCGTGGATGCGTCGCTCTATCTGGCCTTTTATTTCCCGGCCATGCTGTTCTTCTTCTGGTCGTCCTTGGAATACGGCCTTGATGCGTTTGGCCGCGATATCTTCAATTATGCCGGTTGGGAGCGGGCAGGGGATTCCACCTGGGCGCCCGTGCTGGCCCCGGCCCGGATGTTCATGCCCATCGGCGCGTTGCTGTTGTTGTTGCAAGGTATTCCGGAACTGTTCCGCGCCTTCCACCAGGTGGGCAAACAGCGCGAGGCCGTGTTCCTGCGGTTGATGCCAATTTATCTGATCGCTCTTGCGATCATTTTTGCCGCGACGTTTTTTCCAAAAGTCGTGCCCTTTGACGATTGGTGGCAGGCCTTTGCCGGGGGAGGTGTGTTCAGTTTCTCGAAGGCCAGCATCGGGTTGTTCATGCTCGGCGCAATGCTGTTTTCGATCTTCGTTGGTTTCCCGATCTCGTTCACGCTGATTTTCCTGGCCTTCACCTTTGGCGCTTGGGGTTCCGGCAGTGCGGTCACGTTCTTCCTGATGACGTTGCAAGTGAACGCAACCATGCTGAATGACCAGTTGGTGGCCGTTCCACTGTTCATTCTCATGGGCATCGTGATGGAGCAGGCGGGCCTGATGGAGCGCTTGTTCAACGCTGTACAGTTGATGATGTCGCGGACCCGCGGTGCGCTCTACATCGCTGTGCTGTTCGTCTCCACCATCTTCGCAGCTGCCACGGGCATCGTTGGTGCGTCGGTTACGATCCTCGGCATCATGGCTGCCAAGACCATGAACAAATCCGGCTATGACGTGAAATTGGCCGCGGGCACGATCACTGCCGGCGGTACGCTGGGTATTCTCATTCCGCCTTCGATCATGCTCATCGTGATGGGGCCGGTGCTGGAAATTCCAGTGACGGACCTGTTCCGTGCAGCCATCATTCCCGGCGTTTTGCTGGCGACGCTCTACATGATTTACGCACTGGGCCGTTGCTGGATTAACCCGGCACTGGGACCGATCCTGCCGGAGGACGAGCAACCGGATACGTCTCCGTACTATCTGATTGAAGTGATCCTTGTGATGGCTTCCGTCGTGACATTCTTCTACTTAATCACGGCCGGTGCGACGGGTGGATTGGCGTTCATTCCATTTGGTGGACTGATCATCCCGATCGCTTGGCTGGGCTTCATGTATTTCGTCTACACTTGGGCGCGGAACGCAAAACCCGGTGGGTTTTATTTCTCCGACCTTTGGTACGAGTTCTTCATGGGCCTCGTGCCGCCAACGGTGCTGATCGCGTTTGCGCTGGGTTCCATTCTGGCCGGTTGGGCAACGCCCGCTGAGGCGGCAGCCTGCGGTGCCTTTGGCGCGATCTTGCTCTCGCTGGCCTATCGCAAACTGACGTGGGGCAAGTTCTATGACGCCTTGATCAAGACCTTGGAAATCTCTGTCCTGATCATGTTCCTCGTAGCAGCGTCCAACTTCTTCGGCGCAGTCTTCTCCAATCTCGGCACGCCGAAATATCTGACCGAATTGCTGCTCTCGCTTGATCTTTCGGTTGCGGGCACTTTGATCCTGGTGATGGCGCTGATTTTCCTGCTCGGTTGGCCGCTGGAATGGGTGCCGATTGTTTTGATCATCGTGCCGATTTTGGTGCCGCTTCTGGTGGAACTTGATGTGAACCTGACGTGGTTTGCGATCTTGGTGGCCGTTAACCTGCAAACGGCATGGCTCAGTCCACCGGTTGCGCTATCGGCCTATTTCCTCAAAGGCGTGGTGCCGGAGTGGGATCTCAAAGACATCTATCTTGGCATGATGCAGTTCATGGTCATTCAGGTGATCGGCCTGATCTTTATTTTTGTGATGCCCGGCTTTGTGCTCTGGCTGCCGGATTACATGTCGGCTGCGGGCGCACAAAACTTCTTCAGCTATGTCGGTTGGGGCCAATAGGCCCCATCAAAATTGCCTCAAAACAGGAGCCGTAAATGGCCGTCACCTATCTGAAAAAAGCCGACATTACGTCTCAAACGGACTCCGCCGAAACGCGGGACATCGTCCAAAACATCCTCAACGACATTGAAAAGGGTGGTGAAGCTGCCGCCTGTGAGTACGCCGCAAAGTTCGACAAATATGACGGCAATGTCGTTGTCACCCGTGAGGAAATCGAGGCTGCGTCTGCCAAGGTGCCTCAAAAGCTGAAAGACGACATTCGCTTTGCGCATGATAACGTGAAGCGGTTTGCGGAGGGCCAACTAAAAAGTCTCTCAGATTTCGATATGGAGTTAAACCCCGGTTTTACTGCGGGCCAAAAGGCGATCCCTGTGCGGGCTGCCGGCTGTTACGTGCCGGGCGGTCGCTACAGCCACATCGCTTCGGCCATCATGACGGCGACCACGGCGCGGGTTGCGGGTGTTGAAACCGTGTCCGTTTGCTCTCCACCCCGCCCGGACGTAGGTGTGCATCCTGCGATCATTTATACCGCAGATCTGTGTGGCGCGGACCACATCATCGCCATGGGTGGTGTGCAGGGCGTGGCGGCCATGGCCTTTGGCCTGTTTGACATGCCGGAAGCCGATGTGTTGGCGGGTCCTGGAAACCAGTTTGTTGCAGAAGCCAAGCGCATCCTGTTTGGCCGCGTGGGGATCGATATGTTCGCCGGTCCAACGGACAGTCTCATTCTGGCGGATGGCAAGGCGGATGCGGAAATCGTCGCCGCAGACCTCGTAGGTCAGGCGGAGCACGGGTATAACTCGCCCGTTTGGTTGGTGACCGATGATCGTGATTTGGCCGAAACTGTTATGGCCCGCGTCCCGGATTTGATTGCCACGCTGCCGGATACCAACCGCGAAAATGCCGCTGCCGCATGGCGTGACTACGCGGAGGTGATCCTCTGTGCAGACCGTGAGGAGATGGCTGCAACCTCTGACGACTACGCGCCAGAACACCTCACCGTACAGGCGGAAGACCTCGATTGGTGGCTCAATCGTCTGAAATGTTACGGCTCGCTGTTCTTGGGCGAAGAAACCACGGTGGCCTATGGCGACAAGGCGTCCGGCACCAACCACGTACTGCCCACGTCCGGCGCAGCGCGTTACACGGGTGGGCTGTCTGTGCACAAGTTCCTCAAAATCGTGACGTGGCAGCAGGCGACCCGTGAGGCATCGCGGGACGTCTCGATTGCCAGCGCACGTATATCCCGCCTGGAGGGCATGGAGGGCCATGCACGCACGTCCGATGTGCGCCTTGCCAAATATTTTCCCGGCGAGAACTTCGATCTCTCCGCAGAGGAGTAATCTCATGCGGGCGCTTTTTTACACGGGCACCATGGAATCGGAATTGCGGGATGCGCCCGATCCGGTTCCGGACAACAGCCAAGTGCATCTGGATATTTCCCATTGCGGGATTTGCGGGTCAGACATGCACGCTTGG
The DNA here is from genome assembly GCA_038746275.1 of Pseudomonadota bacterium. Classification (GTDB taxonomy): domain Bacteria; phylum Pseudomonadota; class Alphaproteobacteria; order Rhizobiales; family Rhizobiaceae; genus Pseudahrensia. The sequence continues at coordinate 60,925 of JBCDKS010000001.1, forward strand.
CACGGTCACGATGCGCGGCGGGTACCGCCGTTGATCCTCGGGCATGAGGCCGTCGGCGTGCCGCGCAACGGCGCCTATTCGGGGAAGCGGGTGGCCATCAACCCGTTGCACACCTGCGGGGTATGCCGCCATTGTTTGGCGGGTGAAGATCACCTTTGCCCCGAGCGGCGTTTGATGAGCATGCAACTGCCCGGTGCCTATGCAGAACAGGCACTGGCGGAAGAGCGCAATCTATACGTCTTGGACGACGCGCTTTCGAGCGCAGATGCAGCGCTGGCAGAGCCGTTGGCCGTCTGCGTCCATGCGGTGGAAGTTGCGCGCAAGACGGCACGGCGGCCGTTTTCGGAAAGCCGATGCGTGGTTTTGGGCGGTGGTGCCATTGGTGTGTTGAACGCGCTGGTGCTGGACGATCAGGGTTGCAAAGACTTGTGGATCGCCGAACCCAATGAAAAACGCAGGGCTGTGCTGAAGGCTGCTTGTCCCACCGCGACACCCTATGATCCGTTCACCCAAGAACCGGACGAGGGCAGCGTTGACATCGTCATGGACGCGGTGGGCATGGGCGCAACGCGCGCGGCGGCATCGAAGTTGGCTGTCCCCGGCGGCACGATTGTCCATATCGGTTTGCAGGACAGTGCCGATGGTTTGGACACCCGTCGCATCACTTTGCAGGAAATCACGTTTGGAGGGACGTATTGCTACAGCCGTTATGATTTTGCCGCCGCACTCAACCTGCTCACACGCGGTTTGATTGGCAATCGTGACTGGATCGAATTGCGCCCGCTCACAGAGGGTGCGCAGAGTTTCCATGACATCCACAATGGCAATGCCGCACCAAAAATCATCCTGACCATGTAGGTGACTGTTTCAGTTATCCCCGCTCGGTTGCGGCGATGACACTCTCCTTTTCGAACGGGCCGCACTCAGCCCGGCGCGGTCAGGGAGACACTGGGATGTTTGACGACGCAACGCTTGCGGAAATTGATGGGATTGCGATCTGGCTGGGTGTGCCGAAAGCCGCCTTGTTGGCCGTGGCAGAAGTCGAATCCGGTGGACGTCTTGGCGCAAAGGTGAAAGGTCGGTTTGAGCCGCTTATTCGGTTTGAGGGCCATTACTTTGATCGGCTTTTGAACGATGCGGAGCGGGTGATCGCCCGCAAAGCTGGGCTGGCCAGTCCCAAAGCGGGGAAGGTGCGCAATCCCCGCAGACAGGCGGATCGCTGGGCCATGCTGGATCGCGCCATCGCCATCAATCGTGTCGCGGCTTTGTCCTCATGCTCTTGGGGCATCGGGCAGGTGATGGGAGCCCATTGGCGGCGGTTGGGTTTTGGCAGCGCAGATGCCCTTGTGGAGCTCGCTCGAAGCGGCGCGGCGGGGCAGGTGAAACTTATGGCGCGCTTTATTGCCCACGCCGGTTTGCAAGAGACAATGCGTATGCAGGATTGGCCGACTTTTGCGCGTCGCTATAACGGTCCGGCCTACGCAAAAAATCAGTACGACTTGAAGATGGAAGCGGCTTATTTGCGATGGGTCGACCGTTTGTCTGAGCCCATCCTTCCACCGGTCAAGCGAGATGCGGAAAACAACCTCGTCCCCGACGGAGACTTAATGTTCGGCTCGCGGGGCGGGGCGGTGGTTCGATTGCAAAAGGCGCTGCACCGATCGGGCTATGTGTTGGTGGCAGATGGCATCTTTGGCCTCGTTACAGATCGGACCGTCCGGCAGTTCCAGCGCGATCATCTGCTGGTTGCCAATGGCATCATCGGCCAACAAGAGCGCGATCTTCTGTTGCCTTTGGATGCTGGTCTCGCAAAACCTTTGCGCCGTCTCAAAGGAGGTCTTTCCAAGACCTTCGCCCCGATCAAAAATGCGATTTTTACCAGTCTTTCACTCACGAAAAAGAAGGCGGTTTCTATCCATCCCGGGCAGGTTGCAAGGGCGGCTTTGGATTGCATTTCCCGCAACATCGCATAACGTCCGCCCAAAGCGGCCAACGGTAGAAAAGCCTACAAAATGAAGTCCAAGCAACAACGCATCCGCGAAATGATGCAACTTGCGCCGGTTATTCCGGTGTTGCGGTTTGAAAATGTGGACGATGCGGTCAACACGTCCCGCGCCCTCGTGGCCGGTGGGTTGCCGATGATCGAAATTACGCTTCGGTCCGATGCCGCCCTGGATTGTATTCAAGCGGTGGGGAAACAAGTTCCCGGTGCGATCGTGGGTGCGGGTACCGTGCTCAATCGCCAACTTCTTCGTGATTGCCTGGAGGCCGGTTCACAGTTTGTCGTCTCTCCCGGTTCAACGCAGGAACTGATCGAAGCGGCGGCCAAGACTGATATTCCCCTGCTGCCGGGCATTGCCACCCCCAGCGAAGCGATGGGGATGTTGGCGGAGGGCTATGAGCATCTGAAGTTTTTCCCCGCCGAACAGGCAGGAGGCGCGGGCTACCTCAAGTCGATTGCGCCGGTCTTGCCCACCATCACGTTTTGTCCCACCGGCGGATTGAACGCGGAAAAAGCGCCAAACTATCTGGCCCTGCCGAATGTGGCCTGCGTCGGTGGTTCATGGGTCGCTCCAGGTGATCTGATTGCGGCGGGCGATTGGGACGGCATTTCCGAGCTTGCCCGAAAAGCGGTGCAGTTGCAGGCGTGATGGGGTCAATCCGGTTGGCAAGGCTGTGATGATGCATCGGATGCGCTTTCTTGGGTTGATCGCTTTGTTCGTTTGTTCTCCTTTGCAGGCCATGGCGGCCGAACGATTGACGGTTTTTGCCCCGTCCAGCCTCACCGATGTTATGTCTGCGGTGACAAGGGCCTATGAAGCGCAATCTGGTGAAACAGTTGTCTGGTCGTTTGCCGGTTCCGCGCAGATCGCCCGCCAAGTTGCGGCTGGTGCTCCGGCGGACATCATCATCAGCGCCCACCCTGACTGGATGAACTACCTGATAGAAACCCGGTCGGTGGATGCGAAATCGGTGCAGACCATGGCCAGAAATCGTTTGGTGATCGCCGTGCGACGCGAGGTGGAAAACTGGTCTGAGCCACTCAAACTGTTGCAGTCTGATCGCTTTGCCATGGGTGAACCGGACAGTGTGCCGGCTGGGACTTACGCACGCGAAGCGATGCAGAATCTGGGCATTTGGTCCGCAGCAAAGGCGCAAGCCGTCTACGGAGAGAATGTGCGTGTGGCGCTGTTTCGTCTTTTGCGGGGCGAAGTGGGTGCTGCCGTGGTGTACGAAAGCGACCTTGCTTTGGAAACCGGGGCTCGCGTGGCCTACAGGTTTGATCAAAGCACCCATGCCGACATTCGCTATGTCATAGCCCCTATAAAGACGGCTACTCCCAATTCATCGGTGAACACATTTATCGATTTTCTGACCGGGGCCGACGGGCAGGCGGTGTTTAGAGAGTTTGGATTTCTGCCAACGCGTGAGGGTCTACCAACGTCTGAGAAGCGACCATGACCGGAGTTGCTGTCACCGAAATCGTATTGCTGTCGCTTCAAGTGGCACTGCTGGCCACATTGGTCTCGTTGCCTCTGGCGGTTGGGGTGGCCAAACTGCTGTCCCGTCCCGCTTTACCGGGTAAGGCGTTTTTGAGTGCGCTCGTGCATTTACCTTTGGTGTTGCCGCCGGTGGTGACGGGTTATTTTCTGCTGCTGGCGTTTGGTCGCAACGGCTTCATCGGGTCGTGGTTGGATGCGGTTGGTATCGGCATTAGTTTTTCATGGGTGGGGGCCGCATTGGCTGCCGGGGTTATGGCGTTTCCCCTGTTTGTGCGGCCAATCCGACTGGCTTTTGAGGCGCAGGACGGCCGCATGAATGAAATCGCGGAAACACTAGGGGCATCGCGTTGGAAGCGGTTTTCGACGATTGCCTTGCCCTTGGCTTGGCCGGGCATTGTGGCCGGTGCCGTCCTCGCTTTTGCAAAAGCGCTGGGAGAGTTCGGGGCAACCATCACGTTTGTGTCCAACATTCCAGGTGAAACACAAACCTTGTCCTTGGCAATTTATTCCCTGCTGCAAACGCCTGCCGGGGATCGTGCGGCGCTCACCTTGATTGGCATTTCCGTTGCGATTTCTTTTGGAGCGATTTTCCTGTCGGAATGGGTGACAGGGCGGTTGGAGCGGAGGCGCAACGGATAGTCATGTTGGACGTGTCCATTCAGGGTCGGCTCGGGACATTTGATCTCGATATCGCATTTCAGGCGGGCGGTGGCGTGACCGCACTCTTCGGACCGTCCGGAGCGGGTAAGTCCTCCGTGCTGCGGGCGATTGCCGGATTGTGGCGACCGTCCGGTGGTTGGATCAGGATTGGGGAGCGTGTGCTGTTCGACCATGGCCAAGGCGTGGACTTGCCGGTGGGTCGCCGCCGCATGGGGGTGGTGTTCCAGGACCCGCTTTTGTTTCCCCATATGAGCGTTGAGAAAAACCTTGCCTACGGGTTTGGTGGTGACCGGGTGCTTTGGGATCACATCGTTTCGGTGTTGGATTTGCAGGCTTTACTCACTCGGATGCCACGTCATCTCTCCGGCGGGGAAATGCAACGTGTTTCGCTCGCAAGGGCCTTGGTCAGTGATCCATCCGTGTTGCTGTTGGACGAACCGCTCACCGGATTGGACGAAGGCAGACGCAATCACCTTTTGCCGTTTCTGGAGCGCTTGCGGGACGAGTCCACTGTTCCGATCATTTATGTGAGCCATCATCGAGATGAGATCGTGCGGTTGGCCGATCTGGTGTTCGTCGTGGAAAACGGGAAGGTAGCGGAAGAACTCACGCCCACGGAATTGCAGAAGCGTGCAGCATTTGGAGTGGGAGCGAAAAGCATTGTTGCTGATGTTGGAAAAGGTGCTTGAGGCTATGCGCAGCGTTTTCTTCGGTGTCATGGTTTTGTTTGCGCTTCTGTTCGGCAGTCTGGGCGATGCGCTGGCCCGGTGTCAGGGTAGTGAGGTGCCTTTGCGGTTTGCAGTGCAGGACGGGGCAACCCATCCCGTGATCCCCCGGCTTGCGCGTCTGACGGCTTCCACCATCAACGTGGAACTGCAGGGCAAGGCCTGCCTCACATTGGTGGAGGATGCGCAGAAGTTTGAGGGGCTCCTCGTGGTCAACGCATTGACCGGAGACGAGGTTGATGTCGCGTTAATTGAACTGTCTCGCCTGACGGTGCTGCAGGCGGGTTATGGTGTTTTTCAATTGCCCTTCGTGTTTCGTGACTACCGGGTCGCCCAAAAATTCAGCGCGTCTGCTCCCGTTAGGGCACTGGGTGAGGCATTGGCGCAATCTGGCCTCGTGACGAAAGGGATCGTTCATGGCGGCTTTTTGCAGTTGACGGGTAAGAAAGCGCTGATGTCTCCAAACGATCTGCTGGGTTTGCGCTTTCGACCGTCGCGCTTTGACAAAACAGAATTGGGCCCGGCTTTGCGGGCGGTGCCGCAAAACTTGCTTGAGGCCGATCTGAGTGAGGCCATCAAGGACGGCCGTGTAGAAGCGCAATCTAACGATTGGGCGGCTATTCGGGCTGGCGACCACGGCAAATTGCACGATGGCATCACCGTCTCAAACCACGCCTACCACGGGTATGCATTGGTGCTTTCAAAACGCTGGTGGGACGCGCAAACGCCGCAACTGCAAAAGGACATTGAAGGCACGTTTGCACGCGTCGTTCAGCAGACCAATTTTGAAACCAGCCGCCGCATTTCCGCCGCCCGCCGTCTTGTCATGCAGGCGGGCGTGCCCGTTCGTCTGCTTACACGAGGGCAGTTGCGGGCTTGGCGCGCTGCGGTTGAGCCGGTGTGGCAGGCGTTTGACGCACCGGAGCGGTCGACTCTCATGCAGGCGCTCACCACAGCAAACGCTGGCCCCTAGAGAGGTTCGCAATTTGATTGAACCGCTCTCTAGCGCTTGTTATCGATCAAGAACGTCTCGATACGGTCCATGGCTTTGGCGATGCTTTCTGCTGAATTGGCGTAGGAGAGGCGCAGATAGCCCTCACCCAAGATGCCGAAATCCGGTCCGCCGATCGTGGCGACGCCGGTTTGTTCCAGCAGGGCCGACGCCAGGTCCTTGGCCTTCCAGCCGGTGTCTTGAATGTTGGGGAAGGCGTAAAATGCGCCTTTGGGCATTACGCAGGACACGCCGGGCAGCGCATTTGCCCGTTTCACCACCAGATGACGGCGCTTGTCGAAGGCGGCCATCATGTCGGCTACGGCATCCTGCGGCCCGTCAATTGCGGCCAGTCCCGCGAACTGAGAAGGTGCATTGACGCAAGACCAGGCGTTGACCGCCAGTTTGCGCACGCTGTCGTAGAGTGTATCCGGCCAGATTGACCACCCCATGCGCCAGCCCGTCATAGCCCATGTTTTTGACCAGCCGTTGAGCACGATCAACCGATCACGAATTTCCGGGAAGGTGAGCAACGATGTGTGCTCTTCACCGTCATAGGTCATCACGTCGTATATTTCGTCGGACAAAATTGCGGCGTTTGGATAGCGGTCAAGACCGGCCACCAGTTTGGCAATCTCATGGCGAGGGGTGACGCCGCCGGTGGGGTTGGCGGGCGAATTGAGGATGATAAGCGCTGTTTTGTCTGTCACCAAAGACAAAGCTTCCTCGCCAGAAAACGCAAAGCCGTTTTCTTCGCGCACAGGGATTGGTACGGGATTTGCGCCCGTGAATTCGATCATTGAGCGGTAAATTGGAAAACCGGGGTCGGGGTACAAAATGTCCTTGCCCGGTTCCCCCAGCATCAGGATCGCCGCAAACATCGTAACCTTGCCACCTGGCATAACACAGACCCGTTCCGGCGAGACTTCCACGCCGGTCATCTCCAGGGTGCGTCTGGCAACCGCCTCGCGCAGGGGCAGAATGCCGGTGGCGGGGGTGTAGCCATGGTGGCCGTCCTGCAGCGCCTTGATGGCGGCCTCGACAATGTGGGGCGGCGTGGGAAAATCCGGCTGGCCGATGCCCAGATTGATGATGTCCATGCCTTGCGAAGCCAATTGTGTCGCACGGGCCAAAACGGCAAATGCATTTTCCTCGCCAATGCGGCTGAAGGCGGAAATTGGGGAAAGGGTCAAAGAACAGGCTCTATGTCAGTGTGGTGATGCGTTGCATGGGTATATACACAGCAACGTGCGGCGCTGTCCGCTTCTTTTGAAGGAACCTGCGAGTCAATGGTCCAGAGCACTGATCTCACAAACTGGGCCGAACGTGCTGCTCCCGAACCGCGAATCTTTGAGGGCCAGTGGTGCCGTCTTGAGCCTTTGAATTTCGATCATGCGGACGGGCTATACGATGTCGCCACTGCGCCGGATGCGGATGCCCGGTTTCGCTGGCTGTTTGAGTCACGCCCACAGGATCGTGTTTCTTTTGATCAATGGTTTGAAGGTGCGGTTTCCAGCGAGGACCCGCTGTTTTTTGCCGTCATCGACAAGCGCAGCAACACTGTGGAAGGGCGGCAAACGCTGATGCGGATCAATCCGGCGCATGGCGTGATTGAAATTGGCAATATTCATTGGGGTGGCAAGATCGCCCGCACACCTGCCACGACAGAGGCGTTTTTTTGTTTGCAAACTATGTTTTTGAGACGCTGGGTTACCGAAGGTTTGAGTGGAAGTGCAACAATGCCAACGGCCCGTCGAAACGGGCGGCGGAGCGCTATGGGATGACCTTTGAAGGGGTGTTTCGACAGGCGCTTGTGGTGAAGGGTCAAAACCGCGATACGGCTTGGTATTCCATTTTGGATCATGAATGGCCACGGCTGCGCCGCGCATTTGAGGCGTGGCTTTCGCCAGACAATTTTGACACGGGCGGACAGCAGCAAAGACGCTTGTCAGCCTTTCGGGAGGAGATGTGACGATGGCCCAATCCACGGGACGGCTAGAGGGAAAGATCGCGCTGGTAACAGCAGCGGGGCAAGGCATTGGTCGGGCGATTGCCGACCAATTTGCGCACGAAGGCGCAACGGTGATCGCCACAGATTTGGACGTGTCCAAGCTTGAAGGCGCAGCCAATATGCGTTCCGCCGTGCTGGACGTGCGCAGCACCGAAGCCGTTCAGGCGCTGCAGGCCGATATTGCTGCCAATGAGGGGGGTATCGATATTTTGGCCAATGTGGCCGGCTTCGTGCATCACGGGTCTGTGTTGGCATGCTCCGAAGACGACTGGGATTTTTCGTTCGATCTGAACGTCAAAAGCATGCACCGCATGATCAGCACGTTTTTGCCGGGCATGTTGGAGCGGGGTGGCGGTTCGATCATCAACCTGTCGTCCGGCGCATCGTCTATCAAGGGTGCGCCAAACCGGTATGTTTATGGAACGACAAAGGCAGCCGTGATCGGCTTGACCAAATCCGTTGCGGTCGACTTCATCAAACAGGGCATCCGTTGCAACGCGATTTGCCCCGGCACGGTGCGGTCTCCCTCGTGGGAGGAGCGGGTTGCCGAATTGGGCAAGGAAGTCGGCGGAACCGACAAGGCGATGGAAGTGTTTGTGTCGCGCCAGCCCATGGGGCGCGTCGGGGAAGCCTCCGAAATTGCTGCGCTCGCCACCTATTTTGCCAGTGATGAAAGCGCGTTCACCACCGGTGTGGCCTTGCCCATCGATGGTGGTTGGACGCTTTAAGCAACGGACATGCGCTTGAGCCGTTGGCTCAATTGCCGGGAAGGTAAGTTATGAAAATTCTTGTTTTGGGTGCGGCCGGCATGATCGGACGCAAGCTCATTGATCGTTTGCTGGCCGATGGAACGTTGCGGGGTGAAGCCATCACCGCGATCCACGCCTTTGATGTTGTGCAAGCGCCGAGAGACGAGACCGGCTCCATCGCGTTTTCAACGTCCGCTGGCGACATCGCCGACAAGGCGACTGTCGATGCCTTGGTCGAACCGCGCCCCGACATCGTGTTCCACTTTGCGGCCATCGTGTCCGGCGAGGCGGAAGCGGATTTTGAGAAGGGCTACCGCATCAATTTTGACGGGACCCGGCATTTGTTTGACGCCATTGTTGAGCGCGATGACTACGTGCCGCGCGTGGTCTACGCCTCGTCCATCGCGGTCTTTGGTGCGCCGTTTCCAGACACGATTGATGACGGGTTTCATCTTACGCCTTTGACCTCCTACGGCACGCAAAAGGCTATCGGTGAGATGTTGCTGGCGGACTACACGCGGCGGGGGATGATGGACGGGATCGGCTTGCGTTTCCCCACCATCGTGGTGCGCCCGGGCAAGCCCAATGCCGCAGCGTCCGGTTTTTTTTCCAACATCATTCGCGAGCCGCTGGTTGGTCAGGATGCTGTTTTGCCGGTTTCGCGCAACGTCATGCACTGGCTCGCCAGCCCCCGCTCCGCGGTTGGATTTGCCATCCACGCTGCGGAAATTGACGGTGATGTTGTCGGCCCACGGCGCAATCTGACCCTGCCCGGGTTGGCGATTACTGTAGGCGAGATGATCGACGGTCTCGCACGGGTGGCCGGAGATGAAGCCGTCGCCCGTATTAAAGAGATACCCGACGAGACGATCAAAGGCATTGTTGCCAACTGGCCGCGCCGGTTTGACGCCCAACGGGCCGAGGGTTTGGGTTTCGTGGCTGAAAAGAGTTTTGACGATGTGGTGCGCGCCCATATCGAGGACGAATTGGGTGGCGCGGTCTGAATTTGACGTTCGGTCCGGGGTCTGTTGCACGCTGTTGAGGCTTCGTATTGACATAACTAGTTTTATAGTTATATTGAGTGCATGACAGAGAAAACCATCATGCCCATAGGTTCAGCCATCAGCGATGGCGAGAGCGTCTTGGCGTCCCCATCACCCGCTCTTTCACATGTAGCTCAAGCGCTTTCTGCACTGGGGCATGAGGCGCGTTTGAGCGTCTTTCGCCTTCTTGTGGTCAATGGAGATGGCGGTTTGAACGTGGGTGAAATTACCGATCATCTTGATATTCCAGCCTCCACGCTGGCCCACCATTTGCGGGCGCTCGTGCAGGCCAACTTGGTGATCCAAGAGCGGCGTGGGCGTGAGATCGTCAACCGACCCAATTATGAAACCATGCAAGGGGCGCTGGGGTTTTTGACCGACCAGTGCTGTGCAGGTCTCGAACTCAAACGCAGCGCGGCTTAGCCCTAAAAAGAGGTAACTCATCATGACCGATCTCGTCCTCAAAGCGGGCCACAACAGTTGGCACTGGATGAAGCTGGCTTGGAACGACCATCGTGTCTGGATGGTCACGGCTGGCCTGTTCGCTGTGTTGTTTTTGCTCGCCCCTGCGCAAGGCGCAGTGAGTGGTGCGTTTACGCTGGACGCTTTGGTGCGCACGGCGCCTTATCTGTTGTTGTCCATCGCGGTGGCCGCGTATGCCGGGGCGAGTGGCGCGGACAGTCTTATCGCCAAGGCCTTTGTGGGCTCGCCTTATGCGATGATCTTTTTGGCTGCTGCGTTTGGCGGTCTCTCGCCATTTTGTTCTTGCGGCGTCATTCCGTTGATTGCCGCTCTTTTGGCAATGGGCGTTCCGTTGTCAGCGGTCATGGCGTTCTGGCTCGCATCACCCGTCATTGATCCTTCCATGTTCCTGCTAACTTCTGGCGTGTTGGGTGTGGAGTTTGCGGTGGCGAAAACCATCACGGCAGTCGCTCTGGGCCTGTTTGGCGGCTACACCACGCACGCTTTGATACAGGCTGGGTACTTTGCCGATCCGGTGCGCCCCGGTGTGGGCAATGGCGGTTGTGGTGCGTCCTCTGTGCGAAACCCAAAAGAGGTTGTCTGGGCCTTTTGGCAGGAAGATGCGCGCCGTGAAAAGTTCGCAAAGACCGCGTTGTCGACAACCCTGTTTTTGTTGAAATGGCTTACGCTTGCCTTTCTGTTGGAGAGCCTGATGCTGGCTTATTTGCCGGCTGAGTGGATCTCCAGCGCATTGGGCGGCACCGGTATCACGCCCATTTTTACCGCCACGATTGTCGGCGTTCCCGCCTATCTCAACGGCTATGCGGCGTTGCCTTTGGTGTCCGGTTTGATGGAACAGGGCATGGCACCGGGCGCTGGACTGGCCTTTTTGGTGGCGGGCGGTGTTACGTCCTTGCCAGCAGCCATCGCGGTGTTTGCTTTGGTCAAACGCCCTGTGTTCGCGCTCTATATAGTGTTGGCTCTGGTCGGTTCGGTGACCAGCGGGCTGCTCTATCAAGGGTGGGTTTCTTAGAAAGCTCCCACGCTTGAGTTTTTGAACCGGTCTTTGTTTTTTGGATGTTTTGGTGCACCAAAACGGGAGAATGGGACGACTGAGCAGACATAGGGATCAGATTGAAGCGATCGGATCAAAAACACCGCCGCATCAGCAATCGGCAGATCGACTTTATCGGTTGGATACTTTTCGTCCTGTCGGCCATCGGGTTCATCATCGCAAGCATCGGTAATTTTTGGGCGATGGTGGGCAGTGTGTTCTTCTTGCTCGCCTGTCTGGTGTTCTTGATCCCGTTTTTCAGATCTGCTGGCGAATAAGCAGGCTAGGGGCGGTTCAATCAAATTGTGAACCGCTCTAGGAGTTTCGCTCGGCTGACTTCAAACGTACAGGCCGATGCGCCCATCGCGCGGCAGGCCACTTCTTTGGTTTTGAAGGGCTTGCCCAGAAGCTTTGTATAGAGTTCCCCAAACACGGCTGCGTGCCAGTGGCAGCAGGGCGCGTCGCTGGTCATGCCTTCCACCACGGGGTTGTCTTTGATCTCAAAGCGAATTGTCGACCTCACACAGGTGGTGAGCGAACCTGTGCCGCAAAAGGTCCAGGCGTGTTTGGCGATCGCCTTGGTCAACATCTGGACACCAACAGCGGTTGGCACGACCCGAAGAACAGTGCGGGCCGGTGCAGGGATTCGGTTGGCGCAGATATAGTGTGCTGTTTTCTTCCCCGCCGAAGCAGCGATGCCCGGCGCGAAGTCTGGAAAGGTTATCGCGAGCGTTTGATGCACCGCCGCCACATCACGTTGGTCGACCATGCAATCGCCGGTTGGCAATTTGACGTTGGATAGGGTGAGCAGCAGATCCATGGCGCCAGCCCCCAATGCCGCGTCCATAGGCTGTTTCAACTGCAGGATTGCATTGGGGCCGATGAGGCCGGGTGCCTTGCTGAGCGCTACAATGGATTGACCGGTTCTTGATCTCAGCGGGTCGGGAAGGAAAGTGTGGGCCTTTGCTCGTTCCAGTGTTGGCCGTTCACGTGTTGCTGCCTCTGCCATAACATCACGCGTCCACGCTCTCGCTCATTTGCTGCGTGCCGCCCCCACAGGCTTTTGCCGCCGCTTGTTTGGTGAGAGCGGGTGCCGACACCTGTTCTTTTTGGCGCTCTATGGCTCTTTGTTTTCCCTGTTTACGCACGGCTTCACGGCGCTCCGCCGCTTTGGCGGCACGGTCGGCGGCTGCTTCCCAGTCATCCATCTGCGCCTCGGCGATGGTGCGGGTTTCATCGAAGTGGAAGTCCACTTTGCCTTTGGTCTGCGGTCCCCAATATCCGGCTTTGCCCAGATCGTAGAAAGTGCGGCTCACGCCTGCCTTAAGAAACGCCTTCAGGCAGCCCAACAAGTAGCGTCGGCGATAGCCGGTCCCGCGCCAAGGGTAGTGGAACAGCGCTTTGCGCATGTAGAAACGCCGGTAGTTTTTCATCACGCCGTCCAGCAACTCGCCCCGCGTGAGGGCCGCTGGTTTCATGATGGGGGTGACGAAATTGTATTTCGAGAAATCGAAAATCTCGACTTGGTCTTTCAGTTCCTGGAACAGCGGTGTGAACGGCCAAGGCGTGTACATGGCCCAATTGGCGAGATCCGGTTGCCAGTCCCACGCCATCTGGAACGTCTCTTCCAATGTCTCTTTGGTCTCATTGTCGAGGCCGACAATGAATTGCGCTTCGACAAAAATGTCGGCTTCCCGCAACAGGCGAATCGCCTCTTTGTTTTGTTCAACCGTCGTTTCTTTGTTGAACTGGTCGAGCTTCAACTGAGCGGCAGCTTCGGTGCCAAGCGACACGTGAACCAGACCGGCCTTGCGGTAGAGCGAGAGCAATTCGCGGTCGCGGTAAATGTCCGTCACGCGGGTGTTAATGCCCCATTGCACTTTGTCGGGCAGTCCGCGTTTGATCAGCTCTTCGCAAAACTGGATGAACTTCTTTCGGTTAATCGTAGGCTCTTCGTCGGCCAGAATGAAAAAGCCGACATCGTGCTCGTTCACCAGTTTTTCGATCTCATCGACCACTTTAAGCGGGTCGCGGACCCGGTAGTCGCGCCAGAATTTCCATTGTGAGCAGAACGAACAGGTGAAGGGACACCCGCGTGCCATGTTGGGGATCGCAACCCGTTTGTTGAGCGGGATGTAGATGTACTTTTCCCACTCCAACAACGACCAATCAGGCTCAATCGAATCGAGGTCTTTGACTGTCGATGCCGCTTGTGTCGCGACGATCTTATCGCCATCCAAAAAGGCGAGGCCTTTGATCTTGTGTTGATCGGCGGGGTAGCGGCCCTCCGCGACGGCATTGACCAGTTCAACGAGGATTTCTTCGCCTTCGCCGCGCACGATCACGTCTACCCACGGCGCTTCGGACAGCACCTGTTTGTACATGAAGGTTGCGTGGACCCCGCCCAGCACACGCAAGGCGTTGGGGGCGACTTCTTTGGCGATTTCAAGCACCCGCTCCGCCACATAGATCGATGGGGTGATGGCCGTGCAGCCGATAATGTCCGGGTTTAGCTCGCGCAGTTTGTTGGCCAAGGTGTCGTCCGCCAGATCATTGGTCATGGCATCGATGAAATGCACATCCTCATAGCCCACACGCTTAAGCGCGCCAGCCAGATACGCCACCCAGGCGGGCGGCCAATTGCCCGCTATTTCCGCGCCGCCGGAATGGTAGTTTGGATGTACGAAAACAATTCTCATGACGGCGTCCTATTTGACCAAGTGTCAAATAATTTGGACTACAAATAACGTCCAATAAAATTGACACAGATCAAGGGATCACCGTTTTGCGATTTGGAGCCGCTGCCTGGTGCGCGCTAACTCACTTAATCCGGTTGACGCTTTCGCGGACCATCAATGTGGGCTCCACGAGAATAGAGCCAGTCTCCGGTGTGCCACCTTTGATTTTTTCAAAGAGCGCGCGCGCGGCCTGGGCGCCCATGTCATGGTGGCCGTCGCTCACTGTCGTAAGAGGCGGAAAACAGATCGAGGCCTCTTCGATGTCGTCGTAGCCGGTCACCGCTACGTCCACACCGGGTTCCAGCCCTTTCTGGCGCAAGGCGTGCATCACGCCGATTGCGACCGTATCGCTGCAACAAGCAAAGGCTGTTGGTGGCGTGCCCGACGACAGGATTTGCATCGCCGCGTTGTAGCCTGCGGTACGGTCGTAGGGTGTTTCGATATCATCGCGATCCGGCACTTTCAGTCCGGCGTTTTCAAACGCTTGGGCAAACCCGGTGCGCCGGGCGCGACCGGTCGATGTTTTACGCGTGCCTCCGATGAGGGCGATATCGCGATGCCCCGCTTCTATGAGGTGGCTGGTCACCAGCTCAAAACCTGCAACATCGTCGCCCAGATAGGCTGGTACGTTGGCGTCCTGCACCGTGCGGGCCACCAATGTGACAGCTAATCCCGTGGCTTCGATCCGCTCAATGTCTTCCAGCGTTGTGCCAACCGATGGGGACATGATCACACCGTCGGCTCCAAACTGCTGCAGTGTGGAAATGAACTCGTTTTGCAGGTTGATGTTGTCAGCATGGTTGCACAGCAGGAATGTCTGCCGGTTGCTGCCGAGCTCCGCCTCGATGGCCCGCAGGATTTCGGCAAAGAACGGATTGATGATGTCACGAACCAAGACGCCGACAATGTCTGAACGTTGGGTGCGCAGGCTCGCAGCGCGGCGGTCGTAGACATAACCGATTTCGATTGCGCGGTCTTTGATGCGGTTGCGTGTCGCCTCCGCAACCAGCGGCGAGTCCCGCAGTGCCAGCGACACCGTGGCGGTGGACACCCCCAAATCATGGGCGATTGTTGAAAGGGTTATTTTTCCAACCACGCGCGGGGGAACCTTCTGAAACGTTAAGCAAAACAGGTATCACACCCGTCCGGCATGGAAAACCAGCGAAAGGTTGTTTTCAAGTGGGTTCCTGTGGGTTCTGTCTAGGCGGTGTGGGGCAATTTTGGGCCGCTCAGTTGCGCTTGTCAGGTGCGCGGGCTGGGTTATAGGCTTTGGCGTATCGCCTTCGGGCACCTGTAAGATTTGGCACAACGATGCGCACCTGGATTGAAAACCCGCTTTCCATTTTGGCTGATGGGGCAGGGGGTGGCATCGTTGTGGACGGCAGCCGGATTGTGGAACTGGTGCCCGCCGGAGGTGCGCCGTCAGCCCCGGTGGACAAACGCTTTGACGCCAGCCGTCATGTTGTTTTGCCAGGCCTCATCAACACGCATCACCATTTCTTTCAGACGCTGACACGCGCGCATCCAGAAGCGATCAATAAAGAGTTGTTCCCCTGGTTGAAGGCACTTTACCCGATCTGGGCGCGCAATGTGAAACCGGATGCGTTTCGTCTGGCGACACGATTGGCGCTGACCGAACTGTTGATGAGCGGGTGTACAACTGTGTCCGACCATCAGTATTTGTTTCCGCGCGGGCTGGAAAACGCGATGGACATACAGGTGGAAGAGGCCACGCGTCTGGGAATGCGCATCACTGTAACGCGGGGCTCCATGAGCCTGTCTGAAAAGGACGGTGGTCTGCCGCCGGATTCCATCGTGCAGGACGATGACACGATCCTGGCTGACTGCGAACGCGTGCTAAACCGCTATCACGACCGGTCTGACGGGGCGATGGTGCAGGTGGCGCTGGCACCCTGTGCGCCGTTTACGGTGACCAAGCGCCTGATGACTGAAACGATGAATCTCGCCCACAAGCACAATTGTACCTGCCACACCCATTTGGGTGAAACGCTGGACGAGGACGCCTACTGTGTGGAGCACTACGGCTACCGACCTGTGGACTATCTGGACGAATTGGGCTGGATGAATGAACGCGTTTGGCTCGCCCATGGCATCCACTTTAACGATGATGAAGTGCAGCGTTTGGGCAAGGCCGGGGTGGGTGTGTGCCACTGTCCCACGTCCAATATGGTGTTGGCGTCCGGCCATTGCCGAACGAAAGAATTGGAAGCTGCCGGCTCGCCAGTTGGTCTGGGCGTGGATGGTTCTGCCTCCAACGACAACTCCAATTTGATGGAAAGTGTACGCCACGCTCTGATGATCAACCGGCTGACATATGATGCTGCCAGCGTCACGCATTTTGATGCGTTTCGGTGGGCGACGGAGGGTTCTGCGCGGTGTTTGGGCCGTGATGACATCGGTAAGATCGCGGTGGGAAAGCAGGCCGACTTGGCGATGTACACGCTGGATGAGTTGCGCTTTTCCGGGGCGGGCGATCCGCTGGCCGCGTTAGTGCTTTGCGGCGCCCACAGCGCTGACCGAGTCATGGTCGCTGGAGAGTGGCGGGTCGAAGATGCCAAGCCGGTCAATATGGACGTGGTGAAACTTCGCCATGAACACGGAGCCGCCGCAAAGGCGTTCTTGGAAACCATTTAATGACCGCGGTTCGCATGCCCGATGTCGATGCACTCGCCGGTTCAGTTGTAAGCGATAGTACCATGGTGGTCGTGCCACTGGGCGCCACTGAACAGCACGGGCCACATCTCCCTTTAGAGACGGACACGTTGATCGCTGATGGCGTTTGCGATCGTCTGCTGGTGGCGGTGAACAAGAACAGTGATCAGCAAGATGTTCGTATTTTGCCTGCTGAGCCGGTTGGTTACTCGCCGGAACACATGGACTTTCCCGGCAGTCAGACGCTCGCGTTCGCTGAGGCGATCGAGCGCTGGATCGAGATCGGAGCAGCCTGCGCCAACCATGGCGTGCGGCGCATTGTGTTCATGAATGCCCACGGCGGCAATGTGCCGATTGTGCAAATCGTTTGTCAGGAACTGCGGGTGCGCCACGCCATGTTGGCGGTGGCCACAAAGTGGGATCGTTTTGTCAAAGGCTCCGGCGTTGTGAGCGCGCGCGAAGAAGCGTTTGGCATCCATGGCGGTGACATTGAGACCAGTGTTATGCTGACTCTTGCGCCACAAAGGGTTGATATGAACGCCGCAAAAGACTTTCCAAATTTGCAAGAAGCATTGGTGCTCGATCATACGCATTTGCGCGCCTATGGACCCCATGCCTTTGGATGGAAAATGCAAGATTTGAACCGGCTGGGCGTTACGGGCCACTCCGGACATGCCTCAGCGCAAAAAGGTGAAGCTTTGCTCACAAGTGCGGTGGATGGTCTGACGGCGTTGTTGGATGATGTGGAGCGCTTTGATTTGACCTTGTTGAAATCTGCCTGAAGCCTATGTCTTGCACACCCGTCGCAAAGCCAATCCGCGAGATTTCGATATGACCCCACAGACACCTGTCACCGTGCTCACCGGCTATCTTGGGTCGGGCAAGACGACGCTCTTAAACCGGATTCTCACCGCGGACCATGGCAAGAAGTTTGCCGTCATCGTCAACGAGTTTGGCGAGATCGGGATCGACAATGATCTGATCGTGGAATCGGATGAAGAAATCTACGAGATGAACAATGGATGCGTTTGCTGCACCGTGCGCGGTGATCTTGTGCGGGTGGTTCAGGGGCTTTTGAAACGCAAGGGGCGGTTTGACGGCATTTTGGTGGAAACCACAGGTCTCGCAGATCCGGCTCCCGTGGCCCAAACCTTTTTTATGGACGAAGACGTGCGCGCCAAGGCCAAACTGGATGCTGTGGTGGCCATGGTAGACGCCAAGCATTTCGGTCTTCGATTGAAAGACGCGCCCGAGGCGGAAGACCAAGTGGCCTTCGCCGATGTTGTGGTGCTGAACAAAACCGATCTTGTCAGTTCCGACGAATTGGAAGCGCTGCGGGCGACTGTGCGCAAGATCAACCCCCATGCGGTGATTCACACGTCCGAACGGTCCAATGTTGCGATGGACGTGGTGTTGGATCGCGGGGCGTTTGATCTTGACCGGATATTGGAAAACGATCCGCATTTTCTTCATGCCGAGGACCATGATCACCCCGACCATGAATGCGGCCCCGCCTGCGATCACCACGACCACAAGCACGCACAGCAACACTCGCATGACCATGAATGCGGACCGTCTTGCGATCACGAGAGCCACAAACTTGATCCTGCCACTCACGATATATCTGTGACCTCGGTCTCGCTGCGGGCAGGCGACATGGACCATGAGAAATTCTTCCCGTGGATCAACAAACTCACGCAACTAGACGGTCCCGACATTCTCAGGCTCAAGGGTATCGTGGCTTTCAAAGGGGACGAAGACCGCTTTGTGATCCAGGGCGTTCATATGGTGGTGGAGGGTGACCACCAGCGTCCGTGGCGCGATGACGAGACCCGCGAAACCCGAATGGTGTTCATCGGGCGCAACCTGGATGCGGAAAAAATCAAAAGAACCTTTAACGCCTGTATCGCCGCCTGACGTCATGCCCACGGTCGCGCCTTACGATTTTGATGCACATGTGGAATGGGCCGGCTTCCTTGCGGATGAACCGGTGTTTGCGACGGTCGAAGGCATTGTCCATTTCCCGACCGGTCAGGCCGAGGTTTTTGAAACTCACGAAGGGCTGCTGAGCGCCGTCTCAACCCTCACGGGGGATGCTCTTGTATCGGGCGGTGAGGATGGTCGGGTGGTGGCGACCAGTCGCAGCGGATCCCAAGAGATTGCCACCCACGCCGGAAAGTGGATCGATGCTTTGGCGGCCGGTCCAAACGGCGCACTCGCCTATGTCAGTGGCCGGACTGTTTGGCTCAAGACTGCCGATACCATCAGAGAAATTTCGCACGAGAGGGCGGTGGAAGGTCTCTGTTTTGGGCCCAAAGGCATGCGGCTGGCTTGCGCCCGCTACAATGGTGCCACGCTTCATTGGGCCGCCGCAGGTGCGAAGCCTATCGACCTGCAGTGGGATGGTGCCCACACTGACGTCACCTTTTCGCCGGACGGGAAATACGTCGTCACCACGATGGCAGAAAACGCCCTGCACGGCTGGCGGCTCGATGATAGGCTCTCCGGTGAAGGCAAGCACATGCGGATGGCTGGTTATCCTTCAAAGCCAAAGAGCTTGTCATGGGGTCCCAAGGGTCGGTGGTTGGCTTCCTCCGGCGCACCGTCCGCTGTTGTTTGGCCGTTTATCGGTAAGGACGGGCCGATGGGCAAAGCGCCCAAAGAGTTGGGAACCCGCTCCGATGCGCTGGTGACGCAGGTTGCTTTTCATCCGGTCAGCGATGTGCTGGCCGCCGGTTTCAACGATGGTATGGTCATTGCCGTTCAGGTGGAAGACGGTGCTGGGAGCCTGTTGCGTCGCCCGGGCAAAGGCGGGGTGACATCGTTGAACTGGGACAAAGCTGGAGATCGTCTTGCCTTCGGAACGGAGGAAGGCGAGGGTGGTGTCATTGATGTTACGTCTTGAGAAACCCCATGCGCCCCGGATCAGAATTCAACGCTTGGTGTGACTATCCATTGGCTGATGTGCCCCATGGTGAGGCTGGCCCATTAGCTGGCAAGACCCTCGCCGTGAAAGACATCATGCAAGTTGCTGGATATCCAAACGGGTGGGGGCAGCCAACGCGTTTGGCCGAGGCTGAACCGGACACAGAGACGCAATCCGCCGTACAAGCCATGTTGGACGCCGGTGCTGCCGTGTTGGGGAAAGCCCAGTGCGAAGAATTGTGTTTTTCTCTCACGGGGATCAACGCGCATTACGGTGGACCGGTCAACGGAGCGGCCCCGGAGCGCGTAACAGGAGGCTCTTCATCCGGGTCTGTTTCGCTGATCTCGAACGGGATTGTGGATATCGCCACCGGTTCAGACACCGGCGGGTCTGTGCGGGGCCCGGCATCTTATTGCGGCCTGTTAGGTTTGCGCATCACGCATGACCGCGTTTCGCTCGACCGCACGATGCCCCTGGCTCCCAGCTTTGATGTCTTTGGTTGGTTCACGCGCGATCCGGCGGATTATTCAACCGTCGGCGATCTGTTGTTGGGGTATGATGCGAGCGACACGCCCCTAACGCGGGTTATGGGCAGTGCGGCGCTGGACGGTCTGTTGCTGGGCGATCACGAGCATGAAGCGTATTGTGCCGCTTTGGAAGGTGTGGAAGCCAAGCTTGGTGTTCGGGCCATGGTTGATCTGGGTATTGATATCGACATGGCGTATTGGGCGTTTCGCCGATGTCAGGCTTGGGAGGCTTGGCAGTCCCTTGGCCCATGGATCACCAAGAACCGGCCAGACCTGGGGCCGGGAGTGAAAGAGCGGTTTGAGTTCGGGCGTGATCTTCAGGAGGCGGATTATTTGGACGCCAAAGCGGATCGTGAGAGCGTTGCGCGACAGTTGGAAAGCGTGATGGGCAATGATGGTCTTTTGGTGTTTCCCACCATGCCGTCTTGCGCACCGCTGAAGACAACTCCGGAAGACGAACTGCAGGCGTTCCGCGAGCAGGCGCTGCAGCTCTTATGCCTATCTGGCAATTCCGGACTGCCGCAGATCACGGTGCCTCTGGTGACTGTGCACGGTGCGCCGATGGGCATAAGCTTGATGGGACCAAAGGGCAGCGACAAACGATTGATCGCACTGGCCCAACAGATTTTGGGTTAGAGCGTTTCACAAATTGGCTGAAACGCTCGGTTGCGAAAAGCAACCCGGCGCTTAGCGCCGCCCCTTTCTCCATCTATGGTCGCGAAGGCTTCTTCAGGCCGACAGCGTGAGCGCCACAACTGGATCGCTTCTATCAAAGATGGAAATGATCTAGGCGTTTTCGCTACAGTTCTATCGGCTCGCCGTGGGGTGTTCGGGCGGCGGCTTGATGCCATTGCGATTCGCGTTTTGTAATTGCGTCATCACTGGTCAGGCCTTTTTGATCCAGCAAAGCTTCCAGTGCGGTGAGCCAATGGCGGTAATAGGGGCGGTAATAGGGCTTATGCGTTCCTGAATGGATTTCAGCCGACAGCGCATCCGCCCATTCCGTCCAAGTGAACACGCCGCCTTGGTGCAAAGACAGGCACAGCGCAAACGCTTGGGCTTCCCATGGTTCTGCAAAAACCGGTTCACCATCCACCAGCACCATGCCTTCCAGCGTGTCTAAATCAGGTTTTGACACAGTGGGGCTCCCACAAATCGAGGGTTACGTTGTCTCTGGGATTTGCACTGTTTCCCCAGAGTTCGTTTGCGGTAAAGCACACTTGATAAAGCCATTTGGGGTCGTCCCCCAGATCGTTGCCCGCGCTGTCGGGGAAGACGTGATGCCCCAAGACTTTGGAGATCGTGCCCGTTTTAGCCCGTGCATAGCGTGGCAAGCGGGTGTGCCCGGTGGGGTGATCCGCGATAGTTTTGATTGTGTCACCAACGGCAAAAGATGGCTGCGTTTGAGCCGGACGATCTGCAGCGCCGCCCAAAGCGTGCAGCGCGTCCCAAACCTTATCTTTGGGAAGCGCCGCAGGGAGCCCTGATGGAGGCGGAGCGACCTGGTTTCCCGATGTCAGTTCTTCCGGCTGGATCAAATGGCGTTTGAGCATGAGGGCTTGCACGCCTTCCACCCAAATTTGGTAGTAGGGGAATGTGAGGTAGTCCGCCGGGTTCAGACTTTCGCGGGCGTGGCGGGATTGGTCGATGTTCCATTGGCCTAAGGCCCCAAGGGCGACCACCATCGCCATGGCGCGGCTTTCCCAGTCCGCGTGAAACTTGGGCTCGTTTGGCTCCTCCGTGACAGGGCCAAAGCCCTGCATGCCGCCGAGGTCCTGCCCGCCGTTCATGCTGAGGCGTCCATTTTCAGCGTGCGCTGGGTGCCAATCATGGCGTTGCGGGTCACCAGTCTTGCGAGCTTTTCTTCGCTCCAGTCATCGGTTCCAGTTGGTCGTTGGGGAATGACAAGGTAGCGGGTCTCAGCAGTCGAGTCGTGGACTTCCACTGCGACGTCATCCGGCAAAGCTTCGCCAAAATCCGCCAGTACGCCGCGCGGGTCGATGACCGCCTTGGAGCGGTAGGGTGGAGACTTGTACCATGTCGGTGGCAGGCCAAGCACGCTCCACGGATAACAGGAGCAGAGTGTGCACACGACCATGTGGTGGACGCTGTCAGTGTTTTCGACCGCTACCATGTGCTCCCCCTGTCGGCTGGTATAGCCCAGGGAATGGATGGCCGCTGTGGCGTCGTCCATCAGCCATGTGTGAAAATCAGCGTCTGTCCAGGCTTTGGCGACAACATGAGCACCGTTTTGCGGTCCAATGCGGGATTGGTAGATCTCAACAATCTCATCCAGCGCCGCAGGATCCACGTAACCCTTTTCAACCAGCAGGCTTTCCAAGGCTTTCACGCGCGCATCCATCTCACCCAAATGGGAGTGATCATGCTGGTGGTGATGCCCGTCATCATCTGTTGGGTTGTGGTCGCTCATTCCGCTGCCACCGCCATGTTGGCTTTTGTGTTGGCATAGGTTCGTGCCGCGCGGCCAAAGGAGGCCAGTATTTTGTTGGAAGCAGTGTCCGTGGTGGCCCAGTATTCCGGGTGCCATTGCACGCCAACCACATAACCGGGCGCGTCGGCGACGGTGACCGCTTCAATCGTGCCGTCAGCCGCTCTCGCTTCCACCACCACGCGCTCTCCCAGGGTGTCGAGCGCTTGCGTGTGGAGTGAATTCACCGACGCTTTTTTGGATTGCAGTACGTTTGCGAGACAGGAACCCGGTTCCACATCAACCTCATGGGCCAGCGCAAATCGTTCGTCCAATGTGCCCTCCCAAGGATAGCCGTGGCCTTCGATTTCGCGGTTTTTTTGAAATGCCGCCGTGATCGATCCGCCCATCGCAACGTTGAGTTCTTGAATGCCCCGGCAAATGGCGAGCAGCGGGACGCCCCGTTCTATTGCGCGACGAATGAGGGGCAGCGTGGTGGCATCACGGGCCGGGTCGAAGGGCTCGTGGTCCGCCGTTGCCTCCTCGCCGTAGTGGGATGGATGCACATTGGAGCGGGAGCCGGTGACCAGCACACCGTCCACCCTGTCCAGCAGCGTGTCGATGTCCAGCGCATCGCCGATGCTGGGCACGATGATCGGCAGTCCTTGGCTCGCGGCCACAACCGCGTCGACATAAGGCGAGGGTGTTGCGTGCCAGTTGTAGGGTTCGACGTGTTTAAGATCAGACGTGATGGCGATGAGCGGTTGCATGGCAGTTCCGGCTGTTTGTGTTTTTTTGAATGCTTACCGGGGCCTTAAAGCCTCCCTTGAAATGGGTGTGGCCATTGTTCAGGTGGCATTCAGTTGGTTGGCTATAACACTAGACCAACGCTGCACGGCATCAAACCCTATGAAGACGTGTTGGCGGTGAGGAAAAAAAATTGAGGTTGCGGGGCGAATTGGAATTCGGCTCGCCGTTGGAGACAGATGATATGAAACGCCTAACCGTACTTGCTTTAACCGCCACCTTGTTTTCCGGATTGGCCGCCTTAAGCCCCATCACGACCACCAGCGCGGAAGCCGCCTGCGTGATCAATGTTGCACCCAATGATGTTTTGAACGTCCGGTCGGGTCCATCAACGCGCAATCCGATTGTCGGCATTTTGCAGCCCGGTCGTTGCGGCGTGCGCATTGTTCAGCGATCTGGAAGTTGGGGCTATGTGACGTGGAACAACGGTCAAGGCTGGGCCAATTTGCGCTTTATTGGAGAGCGTGGTGGCGAAGTGATCACCGGTTGCGTGGTCAATGTCGCCTTCAATGATGTGCTCAACATCCGTGCAACGGGCACCAGCCAGAGCCGGATTTTGGGTGTTATTCCACCAAATGCATGCCGCGTGCGGGTTCTTACACAAAATGGTTCGTGGGCGCGCATTCGCTACAACGGCGTGACCGGCTGGGTGAACCAGCGCTATTTGCGCTACTAGACCGCCCAATTTGATAATCTCACGGCTGATTTTGCCAAAAATGCCGCAACTGCATCGGTGCGGGTGGCATCGATGCTAACCTTACCATCTGCCAGCCCTCGGCTTTCAAGAGTTTTGTCTTGAAATTCGGGGGCTTTTCCGTTTCATAATGCCTTGCTGTACATATTTCGTGATCGCACGCTGTGTCATGCCCTTGGGAGAGGGAAGCACCCGGGCGGTTATCGTGGACGTGAGAGCAAGGGCAAAGCCGGGAGGGTTTTTCTCACTGCACTGTGGGAAGTTTCAAAACCTCTCCGCGATTTGCCCCCAGGGCCTGTCATGTTCTAGTGACGTGTCTTAACTCATTGGCGGCCCAGCGTATTGGGCCGTGTATTTTGTGAACGAACTGGGAGGATAATCCATGGATAGACGTTCATTTATCAAGAAGGCCGGTGTCGCCGGTACCGTTGGCGCTGCCGCAACGCTGGCCACGCCTGCTCTGTCTCAGGGCATTAAAGAATTGACAATCGTGTCCACATGGCCACGTGACTTCCCGGGTCTGGGAATTTCCGCTCAGCGTCTGGCCCAGCGCATCACCGAAATCTCTGACGGTAAGCTGGTCACAAAGTACTTCTCGGCCGGCGAGCGCGTTGGTGCGTTTGACGTGTTTGACGAAGTGGCCAACGGCAACTCCAACGCCTACATCGCCGCTGATTACTACTGGAAAGGTAAGCACCCAGGTTTTGCTTACTATACGTCCGTGCCCTTCGGCATGACCACTCCAGAGTGGAACGCATGGTTGAAGTTTAAGGGCGGTCAGGACTTGTGGGACGAGCTGTCCGGTTCCTTTGGCTTGAAAGCTTTGACATGCGGCGGCACTGGCGCGCAGGCCGGTGGTTGGTTCAACAAAGAAATCAACTCTGCTGACGACCTCAAAGGCCTCAAAATGCGTATCCCGGGCTTGGGTGGTGACGTCATGGCCAAGCTTGGCGCCTCGCCGGTCTCTCTGCCGGGCAGCCAGATTTACGAAAACCTCGTCTCCGGCGCAGTGGATGCGACCGAATGGGTTGGCCCGTTCAACGACTACTTCATGAAGTTCTACGAAGCAGCCAAGTTCTACTACACCACCGGCATGCATGAGCCAGGCGGCGGTCTTGCCTTCGGCATGAACAAGTCGTGGTGGGAAGGCCTCTCCAAGTGGGAGCAGCACGTCATCACCGCAGCTTGCATGGAAGAAAATGCTGCACAGCCAGAAGAAGCCATCGCGAAGAACGGTGAATTCCTCAACAAAATGGTTGCTGAAAACGGTGTCCAAGTCCGCGCGTTCAACGACGATGTGTGGGATGCTTTCGGTGATGCCGCTGCGCAAGTGTTTGAAGAAACACGTGCGCACTCCGATCTGGCCGCTCGCATCGACAAGAGCTACCAAGACTCGATGCGTGAAATCGCTAGCTGGCGTTCCAAGGCGGAAATCGCCTACGTCAACCAGCGTAACCGCGTGTTGGACATCTAAGCCAACTGGTTTGCCAGTGACTGGAAAACGGGACCTCGTGTCCCGTTTTCTATTTGTGGGTTGCATCGCCCGCCGTTGGGTCTTTGGGGAGCGTTCGACACCTGCTGCACGTCTTCACAACGGAGTGCCGCTCTTAGTCTGAGTTTTGCTGTTGGTTTGAAGTTTGATCCTGGCTCAAGGTCTTCTTGGTGCCTGTGTGCCGCAATCCGCGCTGGAGCCAGTGCGCAGCAACGCTTACCGTGAACCCTACTAATAACCAATTCCGTAGCGCGGGTGGTACGTGCAACAAGAGCAAGACTTTGCAAGTGGGCTGTGGGTCCTGCGGGCAATATCGCATCTTGGCAAAGGTTTGATCGATTACAGGAGGCTGTGAGCGGGGGGTTGTCGAAATCCGCGCTGGCTTTTCTCCCAAAGGTCTGGATGAATGCCGGACCGCGTGTTTTGGAGGCTTTGGGGCTTTATGAGTGTGACCATTTCAAGTGCTGGCGCATCGGGCGCTGGCAGAGACTTCGTCAAATTTATAACCCGCGGGTTTGGTTGGGCTATGCTCGCCTTTTTTGTTGCGTGGATGATCAACGCGATCATGACTTTGAGTTTCGAGTGGCCGGGCGCATTGGCTTTCATGAATGGTGCCAACTCGCTCGCCTCCTCCTTTCAGTTCGCCATGTTTCCTCTCGCCATAGGTTTGGGCATAGGCTGGGTTTATTGCAGCGAGCATATCAGCCTGCGTCAGGACGCAGCCCGGATTTCCAACATCAATGAGTTTTTGATCCGCTGGGCGTTTTTCGCAGTGTTGCTGGTGGGGCTGGTGGACATGAGCATCTCCTTCCTGCGGGTTGAGGGATTGCTGGCCACGTTTGTCGGCGATCAATTGACCCAGGATCTCGGTCGGTCGGCCTTTCGTGGTCCTTGGGTTCATATTCCACTGGTCGCAGTTGCGCTGATTTTTGCCCTTCGATCCAAATCGTTGGGCTTCCACTGGCTGACGCTCCTCATTGTGGTGGCGGAGCTTGCCATCGTGATTACGCGGTTCATTTTCTCTTATGAGCAGGCCTTCATGGGCGATCTCGTGCGCTATTGGTATGCGGCGCTCTTCCTGTTTGGCTCTGCCCATACGTTGCTGGAAGACGGCCATGTGCGGGTGGACGTGTTTTACGCGGGCATGAAAAACACCACCAAGGGCTTTGTGAACGCCGTTGGCACCCTGTTTTTGGGGATCACACTGTGCTGGGTCATCATCGTTTTGAGCTTGGGCGGGCGCAACGCCATCGTTTACGGCTCGGTGACAAACTTTGAGACATCACAGTCCGGCTTCGGCATGTACGTCAAATATCAGATGGCGCTCTTCCTCGCGATTTTCGCTGTCACCATGCTCATTCAGTTCGTCTCTTATCTCATGGAATCGGTCGCCGATTACCGCGGTCAAGACGGCACGCGGCTCGACCGCGAAGTGACGATGCACTAAAGGGCGCACACATTTATGGAACTTGTATTTCTTCTCCTTCTCGTTGGTCTCATGGCTTGGGCGCTTGGCTCCGGTTATCCGGTGGCCTTTGCCTTGCCCGGCGCGTCCATCATCGCCATCGCTGCTGCTGGTTTATGCGGCTATCTGTTTGCCGGAAACCCTGACGCGTTTTTCTATCAAGGCGGTCCCAGCCAGTGGCTGTCAGCCGGGGTAACCAATTTGCGCGGCGTCTACTGGGAGGTTGAGCGCGATACGCTGATCGCCATCCCATTGTTCATTTTCATGGGCATCATGTTGCAGCGGTCCAAGATCGCGGAAGATCTGTTGATCACCATGGCGCAGCTTTTCGGCCCTGTGCCGGGCGGGTTGGGCATCTCGGTTGTGTTTGTGGGAGCCTTGCTGGCTGCGACAACCGGCATTGTGGGCGCCACCGTGGTGGCCATGGGTCTGATCTCGCTGCCCGCGATGCTGAGGAACAATTACTCGCAGCCACTTGCGACGGGCACCATCGCCGCTTCGGGCACATTGGGACAGATTATTCCACCCTCTATCGTCCTCATTATTTTGGCTGACCAATTGGCCAGCGCGACGGACCAAGCCTCCACCCTGCGTAAGGCTCTCCACAAGGAAGCTACCGGCGAATTGTCCATGCCATCCGCCTTTGGCGTGACGTCCACATCTGCCGGTGAGATGTTCCTCGGCGCATTGGTTCCAGGCCTGCTGCTTGTTGGGCTGTATATGCTCTACATTTTGGTCTACGCGCTTATTCGGCCTGCGGCTGCGCCGCCCGTGCGGTCTGGCAAGGCGTTTGATGCTGAGTTCTTTTTTCAGCTTGGTCTTGCGCTCATTCCACCACTGGCCCTGATCTTCCTCGTTTTAGGCTCCATCATTTCCGGTGTCGCAACAGTGAACCAAGCGGGCGCTATCGGTGCCGCTGGCGCATTGTTGATGGCGGGTTATCGATTGCGACAAGACCAAAGGGGTGCGTTTATTCCGGCCCTGCTGGGCTTGGCCTCTATCGTGGTCATCTCATATGTGGTTGCTGTCTATTCTCCCAATGTGAAGGCGATCAATACATCGACGGATGCGTTTGGTGTGGGTCTTGCTGTGTGCGCCACCATCACGCTGTTGATCTCGCTGATTTGGAGCGCTTGGCGTGCCTACAAGATTGACAACACGCTGTCGGAAGTGATGATCGAGACGGCCAAGGCCACCACTTTGGTGTTCATCATCCTGCTGGGTGCAGCGATGTTGACCGCAGCGTTCCGTGCGTTTGGCGGTGAAGATCTGGTCCGTGAATTTCTTGAAGGTCTGCCCGGCGGTTTCTGGACCAAGTTCGTCATCGTCATGTTGGTGATTTTCATCTTGGGCTTCTTCCTCGACTTTATCGAGATTGCGGTGGTGGTTGTGCCCATTGTTGCGCCGATTTTGTTGGCGGACCCGTCGGCCAACATTACCGCCGTTTGGTTGGGTGTGATGATCGGTCTGAACATCCAGACCTCATTCCTCACGCCGCCGTTCGGCTTTGCGCTGTTTTATCTTCGAGGGGTCGCGCCTGCGATCGTTAAAACCATCAATATGTACAAGGGCGTTATCGCCTTTATCGGTCTGCAACTGACCGCGCTGGTGATCGTGGGCCTGTACCCGCCGCTGGTGAACTATCTGCCCAACCGGGTCTCGCTCCTGTCCGATACAGCGCCGCCACCGCGCAACCCGCGTATCCAGTATTGCGTGGAAGAGTATATCAACAACACGTTGATTTCCGAGGCGACCACGCTGGACAATGCGATTGCAAACGCGAAAGCGCTCGACATCTCCGCCCTGCCAAACGATTTGCAGAAGGGCATTGCCGACAGTTTCGCTGGAATTGAGGACGCAAAGTCTGCCATGACGGCAGCGAAAGCCGCCGAAGCCCGTATTGTCGAAGCGTCGGCCGCCTACCGTCCGATCCACACATTCGTGCGCGATTTGGAACGCGACGCCCGTAAGCTCGACGGGGAAATCCGACCACTGGAAACGCAGGCTGAACGGCTTCGCAACGATGATCAGGCAGAGGAACGTGCGGTCTTGCAGGCTGAGATTGATGTCCTGAAAGCCGAGCGGGATGCCATTTTGGCGCGTCGTCCGGCGGATTGGGAAACCACGCAAAGCGATTTTGCAGCCTTGAACAAGGCAGAAGCCACCGAGCGTACAAGGTTCCGCCGTTCTGCTGATGGCGCGTATAACGGGGTGAAAACCGTTCGCGATACGCTCCAGTCTTCCGAAGCGTTTGAAGCCTTGGCCGATGAGTTCACAGCTCTGCGCGCAATTGTGGAAACGGGTGATCCAGAAGCCACGCAGGCTGATGTGCAGACTTTCAGTGCCAAATTTTCGGGTATCGAGGGTGCGTCCAAAGTCCGTACAGCCGTCAATCGCGTGCGCCGGGCACTGCGTCGAAACCCTGACATTCCCAAGGCTCTGGAGGAATTTGATAAGGCTAAAGCGCTTTACGACGAACAGTTGGAATGGCGCGCTGCTTCTAAAGGTGCTTTGACCGAAGGCGTTATCGCTTATGAGCAGGTTTTGGCGCAAACCATTGGCCTGCGTCAGCAAGACAAGATGGGCCGCAAGCCTGCCCTGTTCGTAGCCGGGTGTCAGTCAGGTCACCGCAACTTGTCGCTGAGCTTCTAGTGACCCGTGGAGGCGAACCAGACGGTGCCGCCCCCAACATGAAACACGGGCGGGCTTCACACGAGCCCGCCCGTTTCCCGTTTGAGCCAAGCTCTCAACCTGACAGTCCATTACTGCGCGGTCCCAGTTTATTGGATCGGCTGGCCGTGGCCTGTGGTTTGGGCTTGTTGCTGGCGGGGGTGATCCAGTTTTCCACCGTGTTTGTGCGCACTGGCCCTCTCATCGCGCCAGTGTGGCTCGCGGAACTGGCAACCAACCTTCATGCCATCATGATTTTCCTGGCTGTCGGGATCACGCTTGCGGCCTCCCGCCATGTCCGTTTGTCCGGATTTAAGAAAGCTGGTGACAGTGGAATTGGTGTTCGGCTGTTGAGCGTTGTCTTAGCGGTCGCATTTTCGCTGACGCTTGCTTGGGTTGCTCTCCCCTATGTGCTTGCGTCTTGGCAAACGGGTGAAGGATCGCGCGAAATCGGAGGTCTTTCCGGTCTATACTGGGTGAAGTCCGGCCTGCTGCTGCTGGCTCTTGGCATCGCGGTTGGCGCGGTGGTGAGTGGGCGGCGCGGTTCAAAGCCCGGCGTGTCCTGAGGGCGCAAGACGTGGCCTTTCATCTGCCCTTCGATTTGATTTTGGTAGTCTTGGCGTTTGCCGCGCTGTTGGCCGGTGTGCCTGTGGCGGTGGCGTTGGGCGGCACTGCTGTGGTGGTGGGCGCGCTTGGCTCCGTGTTTGGTGTGTTCGATCCGGTGTTGCTCTACGCCATTCCAGCACGGCTTTTTGGTGTTGCCACCGGCAATTTGCTGACAGCCGTTCCTCTGTTTGTGCTAATGGGTTTGGCGCTGGAAAAGTCCGGACTGGTCGCGGATATGATCAAAGCCGTGACGGGGGCGACGGGTGGGCAGGCCTCCAGGTCCGGTCTCACTGGCGGTTCCCGGCTTCCCATTGCCGTGGTGGGTGTTGGTGTCCTGTTGGCGGCGTCCACCGGCATTGTGGGGGCAAGCGTTGTTATGCTGGGTCTGCTCACCCTTGGGCCAATGATCGAACAAGGGGTTCCGCCGCACCGGGCGGCGGGGATTGTCGCGGCCACCGGGACGATGGGTCAAATCGTGCCGCCGTCTGTTGTGTTGATTGTCTTGGGCGATCAGTTGTCGAATGCCTATCGCACCATGCAATTGGATGCTGGTGTGTTCGCTCCCGACACGGTGTCTGTATCGGATCTGTTTGCTGGGGGCCTGTTGCCTGGCCTGTTAATCGCTGCGTGCTTTATCACCCATCTTGTATGGGTTGGGCGGAGGGAGCGATCTCTAACACCGGTTGATGTTTGCGATAGAGACACCAGCCCTTCAACGGTGAGTAAGTCTTTCGCATGGAACACTCTGGGGATCCGCTTTGTCCCGCTGGCCGCGCCGTTGATTTTGATCGTCTGTGTGCTGGGGTCAATTTTGATCGGATTTGCCACACCCACCGAGGCTGCATCAGTTGGGCTGATTGCGACGCTGGTTTTAGTGACCCTGCGAAGCGAAGCCCAGCGTCCGCGCCCGGTCCCATGGGCTTTGCTGGTTGTTGCAATCGCGTCTGCGGCGCTCAGCATGATTCTCGGTGCAGCATCTGTCTTGGCCACCGCATTCTTCATCTGCTCAGGCTGTGCACTGCTCGCGCTTGTCATTTTGAGTGTTCAGCGTTTGGTCCGCGCAAAACAGTTTGCACCAGTCCTTATGGAAGCTGCGCATCTCACTGCGATGATCTTCTTCATCGTATTTGCCGCCTCCGTTTTCGCGCTGGTGTTTCGTGGTTTTGGGGGTGACGCGCGGCTGACCGCGTTCTTTGAAGTCTTGCCTGGCGGTACCAATGGCGCGCTGTTTTTTGTGATGGTCGCCATTTTTTTGCTTGGCTTCTTTTTGGAGTTTTTGGAAATCTGTACTCTGGTTGTGCCGCTCGTTGCGCCGGTTTTGCTCGCGCTTCCGATGGCTGATGGGTCACCCATGAACCCGGTCTGGCTTGGCATATTGATCGCGCTCAACCTGCAAACTTCGTTTTTAACGCCGCCATTTGGCGTTTCGCTGTTTTATCTGCGCAGTGTGGTCCCTGAAGGTATGAGCGACTGGACCATTTATCGTGGTGTCGCCCCGTTCATTGCGCTGCAACTGCTGGTTCTTGTGGCCGTGTTTTTTGTCCCCCCGCTCGCAACTGCTTTGCCAAACTGGCTGTTTCAAGGATAGGCTGGCGGGAACAAGGATGTGACTCGTCTTAACGGACCTGCGCTTGACGGAGGCCGTTGTTAGGTCAACAATCCTTACCTAAAGCTGTGTCGCTGCGAAGCGGAGGTACACGGCGCATTCAGCCGTTTTTTGGGAGAAGATGGTATGGCCGGATCAGGCGATCGCGATACGAAAACCACTCAAAAGAGCGCAAAGGGCGCTGCAAAAGGCAGCCCAAATACAGTTGCGAAAGCGGGCATTGGGCACAACCAAGCGCTCAAGCCTGTCCATATCGACGACAAGTATGATCTTGGCAAAGACCAAGTGTTCATCACCGGCACACAGGCGGTAATCCGCCTTACTTTGATGCAAAAAGAGCGGGACCGTCAGGCCGGTTTGAATACGGCTGGTTATGTCACCGGCTATCGCGGCTCCCCCATCGGCGGTCTGGACCTTGCCATGTACAAGGTGAAATCACTGCTCGACAAAAGCGATGTCGTCTTTGAACCAGGGTTGAACGAAGACCTCGCCGCCACCGCGATCTGGGGTTCGCAGCAGGCTGAGATGCGCGGCGAAGGCAAGTATGATGGTGTGTTTGGTATCTGGTACGGAAAAGGGCCGGGTGTGGACCGGTCCGGCGATGTGTTCCGTCACGCGAACTTTGCTGGCACATCCAAAAACGGCGGTGTGCTGGCGCTAATGGGTGATGACCACGTGGCCGAGTCGTCCACCACGGCGCACCAGAGCGAATTTTCCTTCATCAATTACGGCATGCCCGTTCTGTCGCCCGCCGGCGTGCAGGAGATCCTCGATTACGGTGTCTTTGCCTACGGTCTGTCGCGTTACGCATCCGTTTGGGTGGGCATGAAATGCGTCAAGGATACGATTGAATCGACAGCGGTTGTGGACGGTCGGATGGACCGGATGGAACTGGTGGAACCCAAGGTGGACAACCGCCCCAAGGAGGGGCTGCAGATCCGCCCCAACGACACGATGCTGCCCCAAGAAGAGCGGCTGTTTGAACATAAGATTCCAGCCGTGCTGGCCTATCTGTCCGCAAACAAGATCAATAAAACGGTGCTTTTCGGTGGTAAAAAACCACGCATCGGTGTCATCACATCCGGCAAGAGTTACCTTGATGTTCGTCAGGCGCTTGATGATCTGGGACTGGACGAAGTGCGTGCCACCAATCTCGGCTTGCGACTGTTCAAGCTGGGGTGTGTGTGGCCTGTCGTGCCGGAAGAGGTGAAGGCGTTCGCAAAAGGCCTCGACCAAATCATTGTTGTCGAAGAGAAGAAGTCGCTCATCGAACAGCAGTTGCGCGAAGAGCTTTACGGCATGGCCGGAGCGCCTGGCATCGTTGGCAAAAAGGACGAAAAAGGCGCTTGGCTGTTTCCTGCCAAAGCGGCGCTCGATTCTAATCAAATAGCCATCGCCATCGGCGAACGTATCGCGAAAGGCGCAGGCGACCGTAAACTGAACGCGGCGGTGAACCGGTTGCGCGATGCGCAGGCCGCGCTGAAAGCAACCGAAGGCGTGGCCAACCGTGTTCCTTATTTTTGTGCCGGTTGCCCGCACAACTCGTCCACCCATGTGCCGGAGGGTAGCCGCGCCTATGCCGGTATCGGCTGCCATTTCATGTCCATTTGGATGGACCGCAAGACTGACGGCTTCACCCAAATGGGCGGTGAGGGTGCCAACTGGATTGGCGAGCACCACTTCTCACGCCGCGACCACGTTTTTCAAAATTTGGGGGATGGCACCTACAATCATTCCGGCCATCTGGCCGTGCGCGCAGCGGCTGTGAGTGGCGCGAACATAACCTACAAAATTCTGTTTAACGACGCGGTTGCCATGACCGGCGGTCAGCCAAACGAAGGCAATCTCACCCCTTGGGACATCGCTTCGCAGGTGGCTGCAGAGGGTGCTAAACGCGTGGTGATCGTCTCCGACGAGCCGCACAAATATTCGAGCCAAGTGGCTTGGCCGCTGGGAACGACAATCCATCACCGTTCGCAGCTTGACGAGGTGCAAAAAGAGCTGCGGGAAATCGGTGGCTTGTCAGTCATGATTTACGACCAGACTTGCGCCAGTGAGAAACGCCGTCGCCGCAAACGGGGCGCGTTTCCCGATCCTGACAAGCGCATCGTCATAAATGAGCAAGTGTGTGAGGGCTGTGGCGATTGCGGTGTGAAGTCTAACTGTGTGGCCGTTGGTGCGGTGCAGACTGAGTTTGGCCGCAAGCGGCAGATCGACCAATCGTCCTGCAACAAGGACTTTTCTTGCATCAACGGGTTTTGCCCCAGCTTTGTTACTGTCCATGGCGGAAAGTTGAAAACCGGTGCCAGCGCGCCCGGTCTGGGCACGCCGATACCGGATCTGCCGCAGCCCATCCTGCCGGAACTCACCGGCTCATACGGCGTCGTCGTCACAGGGGTTGGCGGTACAGGGGTTGTTACCGTCGGTGCCGTATTGGGCATGGCGGCACACTTGGAAGGCAAGGGCACGGCCATTATCGACATGGCAGGCCTTGCGCAAAAAGGTGGCGAGGTGGCCAGCCATTTGCGGATTGCTCCAACGCCGGAAGACATAAAATCCATCCGCATAGCTGCATCGGGCGCGGACCTGATTTTGGGTTGCGACATGGTGACGGCCTCCACCCAAAAGGTGTTGGGTTCCATTGAGGCTGGCCGCACCAAAGTGGTGATCAACAGCCATGAAAAACTATCGGGTGAGTTTACACAAAACGTGGATTTCTCGTTCCCGACCCAGCGCATCATCAAGGTGCTGGAGCAGACTGCGGGTGCTGAACGCACGTCCGTTGTTGAAGCCGAGAAGCTGGCCGTGTCGCTGCTGGGGGATGCAATTGCCTCCAACATGTTCATGCTGGGGTTCGCTTGGCAAAATGGTGGACTGCCGGTGAGCCGCGAGGCCATCATGCGGGCGATTGAGTTGAACGGTGTGCAAATTCCGATGAACCAAGCCGCTTTCGAGTGGGGCCGCGTTGCTGCGCATGACAAGGCTCTTCTGCCCACCAGCGAAACGCCGGTGGCGGACGTGCTGGAACATCGGCGTCTATCAGAGACGACCGAAGAGGCCATCGACCGTCGAGTTGCGCGTCTCACCGACTATCAAAATGCGGCCTATGGCAAACGTTTTGCCCACCGCATGGCGCAGATAGCGGCTGCTGAGAAGGCGGCGGGTGGTACGGATCGTCTGACGGACGCCGTGGCGCGCAATCTCTACAAGCTGATGGCGATCAAAGACGAATACGAAGTGGCGCGATTGTATTCGAACGGTGATTTCTTCAAGCAAATGACAGCGCAGTTTGAGAGCTATGACAGCCTAGAATTTCATCTGGCCCCACCGTTGTTTTCCAAGCGGGATGATAAGGGTCACTTGATCAAGAAAGCCTACGGCCCTTGGATGATGAAAGCCTATGGCTTCCTCGCGCGTATGCGCGGCTTGCGCGGTTCTGTGTTTGATGTTTTTGGCTACACCGAAGAGCGCAAGATGGAACGCGGTTTGTTGGCGGATTACGAGATTGTTCTCGACGAAATCTTGGCCGGTCTATCGCCCAAAACCTTGGATGCGGCGGTGGCGTTGGCCACATACCCTGAAACCATTCGCGGGTTTGGCCACGTTAAAGAGGCTAATGTGGAAAAAGCCAAGTCCGAGCGCATGCGGCTGCGGGCTGGCTTCAAGAACGTCGATGGTTTCACCGCACTGGAAGCCGCTGAATAGGCCCAAATACCCCGAAATAGCCGCGTTTCTCGCCCAATTGTGCCCGCTACCGGCCACAATTGGGCGTCACGTCTGTGCTGTTTAAGGCGGGCCGTTTGGCTTTGCGGTTGATTGATTTGGACCTTTTTTTATGACGGACACAACAGCGCCTGCGGGCGCGATGGGCAACGGTGCGCGTACCGCTGCCCCGTTAAAATCTTCCCGTATTGGTGGCATCACATCCTCCCCGGGATTCAAATTCATCCTGTTGGGTTTCATCTCGCTGCTGCTGCTGTTGCCAACGTTGTTGGTGTGGGGCGTTGTCGAAGAGCGCAGCGACCGGGCGCGTGTTGTCGCTTCTGAAATCGCCCAAGGGTGGGGTGGTCCCCAGCAGGTCAATGGGCCTTACTTGGTGGTGCCCTATGCGGTTGATGTAACCACAAAGGACGTGACCCGCAGCGAGACACGTTTCGCCGTCTATTCAGCCGAAAGCCTGAACGCCAATGCCAGTTTCGATGTCAACGAGCGACGCAAGTCGATTTACTCGACGCCGCTTTACACGATGGCCATGAAGCTTGAGGGCCGTTTTGGCCCGGTTAATCTGTCCAGTGTTTTGGCACGGGGTGGTCGTCCGGATATTTCCAACGCGTTCATCGCTATGGGTGTCAGCGATAATTCCGGTTTTCGGTCGCAGGTCGCTTTGCAGATTGACGGCAGTGCAGCGCAGGGTGCGTTGGAGCCGGGCTTGAACGGGTTGCGCAATTCGGGACGGGCGCCGCAAACCAGTGGCAGGCGGGTGCGCTTGCCAAAAGGTGCTGGTGTGGGAGGCGGCGTCTATCTGCCTATCTCTCAAAGCAAGGTGCGATCTGGATTTGCCTTTGGTATGGAGTTTGCCCTGAATGGATCGCGCAGTGTTGCAATTGTGCCGTCGGGCAAGGACTCGGTGCTTTCAGTCACGTCCAACTGGCCGCATCCCGGGTTTGATGGCCGGTTCTTGCCCGAAACACGCACCATCACTGATAGCGGGTTCGATGCGCGGTGGTCGGTGCCTTATCTTGCCCGTGGATTAGACGCGCAGGTGTTTGGCAGCGTGCTGCCAGCGGGCGGTTCAACCATGCAGATCAACTTTGTTGAGCCGCTGAAATTTTACCAAATCATCGCTCGCACATTGAAATACGCGATTGCGTTTTTTGCTCTGATTTTTCTGGCCGTGTTTATTTTGGAGTTGGGCGGAAGCCGCTCGCTGCACTGGATCCAGTACATTCTCGTGGGGCTGGCCATGGTGGTGTTTTACATCCTCCTGCTGGCTTTGGCGGAACATGTGGGCTTTGACATCGCTTACGCGCTGGCGGCTGTGGCCACCACGCTGTTGATCGCGCTCTATGTGGGGCAAACTCTGGCGCGTAAATCCGGCGGCATGGTGATGGGCTCCGTAATCGGTGTTTCCTATCTGATCATCTACCTTGTGATGAAGGAGCAGGAGTTTGCGCTTTTAGCCGGTTCGATCATCGCCTTTGCCGCCATCGCCATCACCATGTACGCTACCCGCAATGTGGATTGGTCTGGCCAGAATGCGCCGGACCCGGTTGCCGGGGGTGATGGGGATGGAAGCGCATAGCGACGTTTTTCGCATCCAGGCCTTTCATTGCCGGGGGTTGGGTTCGCCGTTCAACGCCGATTTGTGCGAACTGCTGGCTGACCGTCTGGATGAAACCACCACCGTTGGGCGGCATGTGATCGGATGGCCCGGGGAAGCTTCATATAGAGCGGATGCAGTACCGTTGCGCCTGTGCGGCGCGCTGCACGCGCTCGTGCTTACCGGGCAGGATGCGGATCTGGCAGCGCACTATCCGCCGCAAAGCCATGTTGTGCCGGATTGGGCGCTGGTCAATAAAGTGATGGTGCGCCACGAAGCCTTCATCTTGGATTGGATGACATCGCCGCCCCAAACCAATGAAGTTGCACGCTCCAACATGATCATGTCTGGCCTGTTGGTTGTGGCTGACTTGTTTGACCGGCCCCTCCGCTTGCTGGAAATCGGCGCATCCGCTGGACTGAATTTGCAGATGGACCGGTTTGACTTCGTTTTGGGTGGTCAGAAATTTGGACCTGCTTCCAGTGAGTTGCTTCTGGCACCTGAGTGGACCGGCCCACCACCGCCCGCGAGCCATCTCGTCGTGGAAAGCCGTGGCGGGTGTGACATTAACCCGTTGGACCCGACAGATGATCCGGACGCGCTGCGCCTTCGCGCTTATCTTTGGCCCGATCAAAAGGACCGTGTGGAGCGCCTCAACCATGGGATGGACTACGCCCGCGCTTTCCCCGTTGCGGTCCAGAAGACGGACGCAATCTCATTCATGGAAGCCGAATTGGCTCATCTGCAAACTGGCGTCACGACGGTGTTTTATTCCACCGTGGCTTGGCAATATCTCACGGATGCAGACAAGGCCAAGGGCGAAAGCCGGATGGCGCAGGCAGGCGCATTGGCAACGCGCGAAAGCCCCCTCGTCTGGTTGCGCTTTGAGGGCGATGGCGACCAACCGGGGGGTGCGGTTTCTTTGAAAGTGTGGTCGGGCGGTGAGCCGCTCGATGTTGTGTTGGGCCGGGCGGACTTCCACGGACGCTGGATGGATTGGAAGGGCCTGCCCGCCTGATCCCGCAGAAGCGCCGGTCTAAGCACCCTTACCCCCTTGCAGAATCTTACTGGCTGGGAAACACTAGGGCAGGCAGGGAATTCGTTTCATAAAACCTGTGACATGTTCGGGTCGGTGTTCGCGCTGGCACGAGAGACGTTTGGGAGGACGTTTCATTCATGAACATTGCCAAGACCGTACCAGGCGCAACGGCGTCCGCGTTTGACACATTTCCAAAACTGCTTTTGCGCAACGCCAAGCAGTTCGCGGATCGCCCTGCCATCCGTTTGAAAGACTATGGCATCTGGCAAAGCTGGACCTGGAGCCAGATGTTGGACGAGGTGCGCAGCTTCTCGTTCGGTCTCGAAGAGATCGGCCTTAGCCGTGGCGATAAGGTTGCCGTTGTTGGTTCCAACCGTCCCGCGCTCTACTGGACATATCCTGCGGTTCAGGCCCTAGGCGGTGTGCCCGTTCCGGTTTATGCGGATTCGGTGGCCGACGAGATGGTATACGTCTTGCAACACGCGGAAGCGCGGTTTGCGGTTGTTCAAGATCAGGAACAGGTGGACAAATTGCTGTCCATCAAAGAGCAGCTGCCGCAGCTTGAAGCCATCATCTATGACGAGCATCGCGGGTTGCGCGACTATGATCACAGTGCACTTTTCGCCGTTACCAGGTTGCAGGAGATGGGCAAGGCCGCCATGGCCAAGACCGGCGAAGACGGTTGGCTGGCAGGCATTGACGAGGGTAAGGGCGACGACCTTTCCGTCATCCTCTACACATCCGGCACAACGGGCAAACCCAAAGGGGTGATGCTGTCGTTCGACAATTTGATCATCTCATCGATCAACGCCAACGGCTTTGATGCACTCGACGAGAACGAAGAAATTGTCGCGTACCTCCCGCTGGCTTGGGTTGGGGATCACATCTTTTCCTACGGCCAGTCGCTCACCGCCGGTTACTGCGTGTGTTGTCCCGAAAGCACGGACACGGTGACGGAAAACCGTCGCGAGATTGCGCCAACATATTTCTTTGCACCGCCCCGGGTTTTTGAAGCGATGCTGACGGAAATCATGGTGCGTATGGAAGATGCGAGCGCCATCAAGCAAAAGTTGTTTCACTACTTTTTGGGCGTGGCCAACCGTGTCGGTGAGAAACTGCTGAACAAAGAAGGGGGTGTCGGACTCGGTGATCGTGCGCTTTATTCGATTGGCGAGGTGCTGGTCTATGGCCCTCTGAAAAATCGCCTTGGCATGACCCGGATGAAAGTGGGCTACACGGCCGGCGAAGCAATTGGCCCGGAAATTTTCCGGTTCTACCGTTCGCTGGGCCTAAACCTTAAACAACTCTACGGGCAGACCGAAGCCAGCGTCTACGTGACCGGTCAACCCGACGGTCAAATTTCCGCTGAAACCGTTGGCACGGCCATGCCGGACGTGGAATTGACCATCGATGACAGTGGCGAAGTCCTCTACCGGTCCCCCGGCGTGTTCATGGGTTACTATAAAAACGAAGATGCCACGCGTGACACAAAAGATGCGGAGGGCTGGGTGAAAACGGGTGACGCAGGTTTTGTTGACGCTAACGGCCATTTGCGGATCATCGACCGCGCCAAGGACGTGGGCAAACTCAATTCCGGCTCGATGTTCCCGCCAAAATACATCGAAAACAAACTGAAATTCTTTCCAAACATCAAGGAAGCCGTGGCATTCGGCAACGGGCGGGACTTCACCACCGTGATGTTGAACATCGACCTGCAACCGGTGGCCAACTGGGCGGAGCGCAACAACATCGCCTATGGGTCCTATCAGGAACTCGCCAACCATCCGCTGGTCTATAAGATGATGGGCGAGCACGTGGATCAGGTGAACCGCGACCTCGCCAGCGAAGAGCGCGTGGCAGGCGCGCAAATCCACCGTTTCCTTGTGCTGCACAAGGAGCTAGACGCGGATGACGGCGAACTGACCCGAACCATGAAAGTGCGCCGCACGCTGATCAACGACCGCTACGCGCCGCTCATCGAAGCGCTTTACGATGGTTCGACCGAAAAATACGTCGATACCGAAGTGGTCTTCGAAGACGGTCGCAAAGGCAGCATCTCTGCCACGGTGAAAATTCAAGACGTTGACGTCTACGCACCCGAAGCGATGAAGGAGGCGGCGGAATGAACGTTCATGATACAACGCTGCACGCGCCGGATGATGGGATCGCGCCTGGGGCGGAGCTTTTACGGGTGGACAATGTCACGCTGCGCTTTGGCGGGGTGACGGCGATCAAGGATATTTCGTTTGATATTCTCAAAGGCGAAATTCGCGCGATCATCGGGCCCAATGGTGCAGGCAAAACGTCCATGCTTAATGTTATCAACGGGTTCTACCATCCGCAGGAAGGCACGATCACGTTTCGCGGCGAGCAGCGGCGCAAAATGAAGCCCTATGAAGCGGCGGCTTCCGGCATCGCCCGCACGTTCCAAAACGTGGCTTTGTTTAAGGGCATGTCGACGTTGGACAACATCATGTCCGGGCGCTCGTTGAAAATGAACAGCAATTTTTTCTGGCAGATGTTTTACCGCGGACCGGCGCAGCGCGAAGAGATTGTCCACCGCGAGAAGGTGGAGGAGATCATCGATTTTCTTGAGATCGCGCATATTCGGCGTCAGCCGGTGGGTAAGCTGCCTTACGGCCTGCAAAAGCGGGTGGAACTGGGACGCGCTTTAGCGCTCGAACCGGATCTACTGCTGTTGGACGAGCCGATGGCGGGTATGAATTTGGAAGAAAAAGAAGACATGAGCCGGTTTATCGTTGAGGTGAACCAGCAGTTTGGCACCACCATTGCCCTGATCGAACACGACATGGGCGTGGTGATGGACTTGGCCGACCGCGTTGTCGTGCTCGACTACGGCAAGAAGATCGCCGACGGAGAGCCGGAAGAGGTGCAGGCAAGCCAGGAAGTCATCGACGCCTACTTGGGAGTGCCCCACTGATGGAAACCATACTTGGACACTTGCAGTCTTACTCGCCGGGGATTTTGATCGGGGCCGGCTTGGCGCTTTTGATTGTGCCTGCATGGATAAGGTACATCATCGCGTTCGGCTTGATCTTTTTGGGTGTCACACAGTTGTATCCGGACTTGCTGTCCGGCGTGGCCGTACCCCCAACCCAGCAGACCGGGAGTTGATCGCGCGGTATGGAAATCATCAATAGCATTTTTGTCGAACCATTCGTGCTCATGGCAGACATTCCCGATCTATTTTTGCAGACGCTTTGGGAAGGGTTTGTTTCGGGCATTTTATACGCGCTGATCGCGCTGGGCTTTGTGCTTATTTTCAAGGCGTCGGGCGTCTTCAACTTTGCCCAGGGTATTATGGTTGTGTTTGCGGCGCTGGCGCTGGTGTCTTTGCACACCAAGTTTGGCGTACCGGCGTGGCTGGCCCTGCTGCTGGCAATCGCGCTGATGGGATTGCTGGCGGTTGGCATCGAGCGGGTGGTGCTGCGGCCCCTTGTTGGGCAGCCGGACGCGATCCTGCTTATGGCCACCATCGGTTTGACGCTGTTTTTGCAAGGGGCCGGCGAGACAATCTTCGGCGGTGAGCCACAGTCCATGATTACGACAGAGTTGGGTTTGCCGACCGGCGTCACGGACTGGGAGCCGTATGACAATTTCCGCGTGTCGTTTCAGCACATCGATATTGCAGCTGTGGTCATCGCCGTTTTGATGGTGGCGGGCCTTGCCGTGTTCTTCTCCAAAACCCGTATTGGACGTGCCTTGCGCGCCGTGGCGGATGACCACCAAGCGGCGCTGTCGGTCGGTATTTCATTGAACCAAATCTGGGTGATCGTGTGGTTCGCCGCCGGTATCGTGGCACTGGTCACGGGTATCATGTGGGGCGCACGGTCAGATGTGTCGTTCGCCCTGGAAGTGATTGCCTTGAAGGCGTTGGCGGTTCTCATTCTTGGCGGCTTTACCTCCATCCCTGGGGCTATTGTAGGCGGGCTGATCATCGGCATTGGTGAGAAAGTGTTTGAGGTCTATTGGGGCTCACTCTTCGGTGGCGGTGTTGAAGCGTGGTTCGCTTATGTGTTGGCGCTGATTTTCCTGCTGTTTCGTCCGCAGGGCCTGTTCGGCGAAAAGATCATCGAGAGGGTGTGATCCATGTTTTATCGTGAGGCCGGGCAGTTCAAAACGAGCTATGCCGCTGACCAGTCTATCTTTCCCATCCTGCAGGATCGCATCGGCCTTGGCCTGATCATTGCGACCGCCTTTGTGCTGCCGGTGTTTGGCAGCGACTTCTTTTTGCAGACGCTGATGATTCCGTTCCTGATCTTCGCTCTGGCGACTATGGGGTTGAACGTTTTGACGGGCTATGCGGGGCAACTCTCGCTCGGCACAGGCGCGTTCATGGGTGTGGGTGCGTATTCCTGCTATAAGCTTGCCACGATCTTTCCCGATGTGAACATCATCATCCACGTTTTGCTGTCCGGTTTTTTTGCCGCCGGTGTGGGTATTTTGTTTGGCCTGCCGAGTCTGCGGATCAAGGGGCTTTATCTCGCGATCACCACGCTCGCTGCGCAGTTCTTTTTAGAGTGGGCGTTTATCCGCATCGCTTGGCTCTACAATTACAACGAGTCCGGCGCGATTGAAGTGCCGCAGCGGGAGCTTCTGGGTGTTGCGATCACAGGCCCTGCCGCGTCACCCATGGCGCGCTATTATGTGGTCTTGGCTCTGGTTGTGTTCCTCACTTGGATTACATCGAATGTCATTCGCGGGCGCATCGGCCGCTCTTGGATGATGATCCGCGATATGGATATCGCGGCTGAATTGATGGGAATCAAACCGCTCAACGCG
The DNA here is from genome assembly GCA_038746275.1 of Pseudomonadota bacterium. GTDB lineage: Bacteria > Pseudomonadota > Alphaproteobacteria > Rhizobiales > Rhizobiaceae > Pseudahrensia. Next base: position 103,917 of record JBCDKS010000001.1, read on the forward strand.
AAACTTTCCGCATTTGCTATGTCATCTTATCTGTGCGGTGTGGCCGGTGCTTTGATGGTGTTCATGTGGCTTGGTGCCGCGGAGGTTGAAAGCTTCAACATCAACCAGTCGTTCCAAATTCTGTTCATGGTGATCATCGGTGGCATGGGCTCATTGATCGGTTGTTTTTTGGGAGCCGCCTTCATCTACATGCTGCCGATTATGATGCGCGCTTTGCCGGACGTTTTGGGCATTGCGATGGACGCTTCCACGACGGACCATATTTCGCGTATGCTGATTGGAGCCTTGATCATCTTCTTCTTGATTGTGGAGCCCCACGGCCTTGCCAGGCTGTGGCAGATCACCAAGGAGAAGTTGAGAAACTGGCCCTTCCCTTACTCTTAAGGCAAGGGCAACCCGGTTCATCAAGACCAGCTGGGAGGCTGGTTGCGGCTGAAACCCCGCCGATGGATCGACACTAACGCACGGTTTCACACCCGGTGCATCCGCACCCAACTGCCAATGGTGCATTCGCACCGAACGGACTGACGCAACCGCGTCAAAAAAATCTTGGCGCCGCAGCGTCAACAAGGAGGAAAACTATGAAGATGAAATCCCTAATTGTGGGTGCCGCCGCAGCCGTGGTGGCTACGGCAGGCATCGTCAGCACCGCCCAGGCGGACGAGCTGTACATCCCGTCACTGACATATCGTACCGGACCGTTTGCCGGTGGTGGTATTCCGCTTGCCAATGGTGTGGCCGACTATTTCAACATGCTCAACGAGCGGGACGGTGGCATTGGTGGCGTGAAGGTCAACGTTGAAGAATGCGAGACCGGCTACAACGCCCAAAAGGGCGTTGAGTGCTACGAGGCCACCAAAGACAAAGGCGCTCTGGTCTATTTCCCATGGTCCACCGGCATCACACTGCAGCTGATCGCTAAGGCACCGGTTGACAAGATCCCGGTCCTGTCCATGGGCTACGGCCTGTCTGCTGCCGGTGTTGGTGAAACCTTCCCTTGGACCTTCACATACCCAACCGGTTATTGGAGCCAGATGTCATCGATCCTTAAATACATCGATGCTAATGGCGGGCTGAAGGGCAAGAAAATTGGTTTCTTGTATCTCGATGCCGGTTACGGTCGTGAGCCTATTCCGCTTCTGGAAAAACTTGCCCCACAGCTTGGTTTTGAATGGGTTGGTTTCCCGGTTGCCGGTAAAGACATGCAGAACCAAGGGTCCCAGTGGCTCAACGTGCGCAAAGAGCGTCCTGATTGGATGATCATGTGGGGTTGGGGCGCTATGAACGCCACGGCCATCCGCGAAGCCAACAAAATCCGCTTCCCGCTCGATAAATTCATCGGAAACTGGTGGGCTGGCGCGCACGCCGACCTCGATCCTGTCGGTGCGCCGGGCAAGGGCTATAAAGCGGCCAACTTCTCCGGTGTCGGAACCGAGTTCCAAGCGCTCAAAGACGTGAAAAAATACGTCGTTGATGCCGGTAAGAGCAAATCCGATCCCGATAAAGTGGGTGACGTGCTCTATAACCGTGGTCTGTTCAACGCCGTTATCATCGCTGAGGCCATCACGGTGGCTCAAAAGATGACCGGTAAAGCAAACGTCACCGGTGAAGACGTCCGTCTGGGTCTCGAAAACATCGACTTGTCCGATGCCCGCTTGGCTGAACTTGGTCTGGCCAACTTTACCGGCGCGATCAAAGGCTCCTGTAAGGACCACGAAGGTGCCGGTGGCGTGTTTATCCAGCAGTGGAACGGTTCCGATTGGGAAAAGATCAGTGATCCGATCCCCCCAATGACCGATGTGGTGCGTCCGCTGCTTGAAGAAGCTGCTGCCAACTACATTTCCGACAAGCCAGAGTGGAAAGGCCAAACTTGCGGCTAACGGCTTGCGGTCAACCTGAACTGTCTGATCCTACGAGCCGTGTCCCTACGGGGTTGGGCTCCCAAGTTTCTCCCCGCGCAAGCGGGGGGAAATGACTTTTGAACCGGGAATGATCCATGTCCACTGCTGCTGAAATTCAACCCGCTGAGACGATCCTTGAGGTCAACAATATCGAGGTGATCTACGATCATGTGATCCTTGTGTTGAAGGGCGTGTCGTTGATGGTGCCGCGCGGTGGCATTGTTGCGATTTTGGGCGCCAACGGCGCAGGCAAGACAACCACCCTAAAGGCAATTTCTAATCTGCTGGGCGCAGAGCGCGGGGATGTGACCAAGGGCAATATTCTGTTTAAGGGCGAAGAGGTTCAGTCTTTGTCGCCCAATGATTTGGTACGACGCGGGTGTATTCAGGTGATGGAGGGCCGTCATTGTTTCGGGCATCTCACCGTGGAAGAAAACCTGCTGACCGGGGCTTTCACCCGCCGGGATGGGGCGTCCGCGATCAAAGATGATCTGGATATGGTCTACACCTATTTTCCACGCCTTAAGGAGCGCCGTTCTTCGCAGGCTGGTTACACCTCTGGCGGCGAACAACAGATGACGGCTATTGGCCGTGCTTTGATGTCCAAGCCGGAAATGATCCTGCTGGATGAACCCTCCATGGGCCTTGCGCCGCAATTGGTGGAGGAGATTTTTGAGATCGTCCAAAAACTCAACAGCCAAGAGGGCGTGTCGTTTTTACTGGCGGAGCAAAACACAAATATCGCGCTGCGCTACGCCACCTACGGTTATATTTTGGAGTCCGGGCGCGTGGTGTTGGACGGCGAAGGCTCCGCCCTGCGCGAAAATGAAGACGTGAAAGAGTTCTACCTTGGCGTGGGTGGCGAGGGTCGCAAGAGCTTCAAGGACGTGAAGCACTACAAGCGTCGCAAGCGCTGGCTGGCCTAAAGGCGATCATTGCTTCTTTGAAGCGCTGATCGCCTTTAACCTGATGCTTCGACGGGTTTCGTTTCGCTTAAACGATACCGATTGAAGGGGAACTGCTTTAAGCCTCAAGGCCCTCCAATCGTCGCCATATGTTGGCCATCGAAAGCGCCCAGTGCTTGTTCGTATGATCCGTGTTGCTGTCTTTTCTCTCATCTGCCTCATGGCCTTCTCATGCGTTTTGGCAAGTTATGCTTTTGCGAACGAAGGCGAAGTGAACCGGGAGTTGCGCGCCCTTGAATGGCAAGTGCCAACACCGTTTTTCCGGCCGGGCGCTCCAAGCCAAGTGTCATCCGATCAAACTCAGCCGGGTTGGGGGCGGGGGTCAGTAGTCGAACAGCAAAAAGTGACGCGGCCCCAAAAGAACGAAGCGCAATGGCGCGGACCGCTTCCCCCTGCGCCGGAAGCCGACATGGCGTGCCGGGCGGAGCTGAAAACGGTTGCCGTATTTCAGTTGACGGATGCTCCGCCCACCGAGGATCCATATTGCGTTATCCCCGACCCCGTGGTGCTGCAGTCAACGCTGGGCTCTACTTCGGTCACTTTTGGCAGCCAGCTGATCCTGGATTGTGCTTTCGCCCTTAAACTCGCGCGGTTTGTTTCTGGCCCGGCGCAAGACCTCGCCCGACAACACCGCGACCGCACCTTAACCAAGGTCGTCACAGGGCAGGGCTTCGCTTGTCGCCGCCGGAACAATGCGGTTTTTGGCAAACTGTCCGAGCACGCGTTTGGCAACGGTGTGGACATACTGGCTTTTGAGTTCTCAGATGGCAGCCGCCAATCGGTGATATCAAGGGATCAATTGGCGGCGGACGAGGCGGCCTATCAAAGCGCGGTGCGCGCAGCCGCGTGTGGTCCTTTCACAACCGTTCTTGGCCCGGGGTCGAACACGGCCCATGCCACCCATCTGCATTTTGATCGCGGGCGGTCCAAGGGTCGCAAAAACCCCTATCTGGTTTGTGAATGAAGTTTGTGCATCCCTGACTGCGCGCCGCAGTTGTAAAACAGTCAGTCAGCCCCTTAATTGCGGCTATGGCATCGCAATACCGCTATTCCCAATCCTCATTTCAAGTCTCGGTGGTCACCGCTTTGGGGCTGACCGCGATTGTTTGTTTTTTGGTGTGGTTGTTCAGTCGTCTGGCCGGTGTTCAAAACGTGTTCCTGGTCACTTCGATGGCCGGTATTGTATTTTTCAGTTTCTGTTCGGCGGCCATGGTCTGGCGCTATTTACGGCGCGAGATTGTGGTGGCGGCACGACCGGACGGTCTGTTTGACGCCCGGTTTTCAACACAGGCAGTGCCATGGGATGCGATCAAAGATCTGCGGTTGCAACGGGCGGAGAACGAATTTCGCCTTGCGGTCTATCTGTGGCCGGATGCCGCCGTTCGGGCTGGTGCTGCGCAAAAGACAAACCGGGGCGAGCCCGGATTTGTGATTGATTTGGAACCTCTCGACGCTGGTGTTGAGACCGTGTTGCAGTCCATCGCGACCTATAAGTCCATCGCCATGGAACAGGGCTGACCATGGCAATTCTTGGCATACTTGTTTCGCTTTTAGTGTTGGGCCTGATCCTGTGGCCGCAATATTGGGTGCGACGGGAAATGCAGCGCCACGGCGGTGAGCGGACGGATTTTCCCGGTACGGGTGGCGAACTCGCTCAGCATTTGGTGGAGCATTACGGCTTAACCGGTGTGGGGGTGGAGGTAACCGATAAGGGAGACCACTACGACCCGGAAACCCGTATGGTTCGGCTCAGCGCGGACAATTTCAACAAACCCTCGCTGACGGCGGTTGCGGTGGCTGCCCACGAAGTTGGGCACGCGATGCAGCATTTCAACGCTGAACGGGGCCTGATGATGCGCCAGCGGCTGGTGAAGCTGGCCATGGTGACGGACCGTATCGCCTCTGTGTTCTTTTTAGCCGCTCCGGTTTTGGCTGTTGTGGTGCGCACGCCAGCGGCTTTTTTTGCGCTAGTTGCCTTTGGTGTCAGCCTGCTAGCCGTCCGCATTGTGGTCCATCTCGTCACATTGCCGGTGGAGTATGATGCCAGTTTCGGCAAGGCTTTGCCGATCCTGGAAGAGGGGAATTATTTGGGGGAGGCGGATATCGCAGACGCCCGCCGCGTTCTCAAGGCGGCTGCTTTCACCTATGTTGCCAGTGCAATTATGAGTTTGGTTGATCTGGCGCGCTGGGTCCGAATTTTAAGGTGAGACTGACGATGGTGGATGTGTTCGAAACCCGCGAGACGCAAAACGCATCCGTTCGGGAAACCGCGCTTTTTGAAGCTTTGCCGGGTCATCTCGCGAAAGCTGTTGAGGCGTCGCCCGGCTTGGCGGATCACCTTGCAGGTCATGATTTGAGCCTCATAACCTCCCGTAGCGCCTTGGCGTCCTTGCCGGTTCTGCGAAAGGCCGCATTGATGGAAGCCCAGACCGTCAATCCCCCCTTCGGTGGGTTCGCCAACCTGTCAGAGCTTGCTGGTACGCGGCTGTTTTTGTCGCCCGGCCCGATTTGGGAGCCGCAGGGACTGGGCGCCGACCCATGGTTGGCGGCGCGTGCTTTGTTTGCTGCCGGTTTCCGCTCGGGCGATGTGGTGCACAACGCTTTGTCCTATCACATGACGCCTGGCGGATTTATTCTCGATGAAGGACTGCGCGCCTTGGGCTGCACCGTGTTTCCCGCCGGGATCGGTAACACCGACATGCAGGTGGAGGCGGCAGCGGCTCTCAAGCCGGTTGGTTATGTTGGTACGCCCGACTATCTCAAGGTCATGTTGGACCGGGCGGCGGAAACGGGCGCGGACTTGAGTTCCATCAAGCGGGCTTTGGTGTCCGGTGGCGCGCTGTTCCCATCCATGCGTGCAGAGTATACTGATCGTGGGGTGCGGGTCTTACAGGCCTATGCTACAGCGGACCTTGGCGTGATCGCCTATGAAACCCTTGATGGCGATGCGCTGTGCGAAGGCATGGTGGTCAACCAGGATTTGATTGTGGAGATCGTGCGCCCGGGAACGGATGATCCGGTTGCGCCCGGTGAAGTTGGGGAATTGGTCGTGACCAATTTCTCCTCCACATACCCGCTGGTTCGGTTTGGAACAGGGGATCTGTCTGCCGTTATTCCAGAGCCTTCGCCCTGTGGCCGCACCAATATGCGCATTAAAGGCTGGATGGGCCGGGCTGACCAACGCACCAAAGTAAAAGGCATGTTTGTTGACCCCAAACAGGTGGACCAAGTGCGCAAGGCCCATACCGGTGTCACGGGCGCGCGACTGGTGGTGTCACGCCAAGGCGATCAAGACGCGATGACCCTTGTGGTAACCGGTGAGGGGTTGGACAGCGTGGCCATCGCGGAAACGCTGAAAGCCACGACTAACTTGAGCGGCTTGGTGGAACTGGTCGACAGCCTGCCCAATGATGGTAAGGTGATTTCAGACGAGCGCGATTACGACACCTGATCAAGGCCTGCATCGAGGGTGGCATCGAGGCTGGCATCGGGGCCTGCTCACTCTTCGAGATCACGTCCTGCCGACACGCTGTTCAATAAAAAAGGCCGCCTTTGGCAACGTGATGTCACCAAGGGCGGCCTCTTTGTTCTGGTGCCTTCTGGTGGCTTATTTGACGGTCAGGCGACCATCAATGCCGCTCGTTACGCCACCATTTTTACGCACCATGACCATCACATCATTGGCCATCAGTTTGGCGCTGTCGGCGTCAATGAGGGTCTTGCCTTCCCGCAACATGGAGTAGCCGTCGCCGCCACGCGCCATGAAGTCGTTGGTTGCCAGGGTATATGTTTTGGCCATGTCGATCGGTTCTCCACCGATCATCACATCCATCACGCGGCTGCCAGCTTCCTTGGTGGTGTCGATGGTGGCTTTGATGTTTGATACGTGCAGAAAGGAGCCAGCGGCCTCTGGAGCGCTGGCATAGCCGTGCTCCAAGGCTTTCATCAAGGTTGCGCCTGAGATTTCCAGCTTCACTGTACCGTTGCCGAAGGGCAGTTCGGACAGGATATCGCGGCGTGTGAGCGTGTGACCCGCATCATAGACCGTGTTGCCGCGGATGCCGCCACCGTTGGTGAATGCCACGTCGGCGCTCACCGCATCACGCATGGCGTCTGCAACAAGATTGCCGAATGCGTTTTCGCCCGTCCTAACGGAGGCGCGGCGTGTGTCCAACTCGATTTCTGATTTGCCGAGTTCCACATCGAGTTCTTTGGAAAGCGTCGTTTCGTAGCTGGCCACTTTGGCCGCGACTTCTGGGTCCGGCGTCACTTTGGCCGTATCGATGATGCGATAGTTCGGCCACCAGCGGACACGGCGCTGACCACGGCTCTCGCCGATTTCGAACTCCACATCCATGATGACCACGTATTCAGACTCTTCCTTCGATTCGACCAAGGCATTGCGGCCATCGAAGAAAATATGAAGGTTGTGGTCATGGCCGGACAGAACAACGTCCGCGCCGGAGCGATACAAAACGTCGAAATCGACCTTCTGGGAGGTGTGCAATGCGGCAACCACCATATCGGCACCATCTGCGCGAAGCTGATCAGCGGTCTTTTGTGCGGTCTCCAACACATCATCGAACACGATGCTGCCGGGGCTGGAAATCGACACCGTGTCGGGCGTGGTCATGCCCATGACACCGATTTTAATGCCGTCAAACTCAAACACTTTTGTGTCTTGGAAGCCGGGGATTTTGCTGCCGTCTTCAAAGCGGGTGTTGGTGGCCAAGGTTGTGAAGTTACCTTCATTCATGCGCTGGATGAACACTTCGGCTCCGAAATCATATTCGTGATTGCCGGGCACGAAGATATCCGGCGGCATCATATTCATGAGTTCCACCATGTGGGCGCCCTTGTCGAAGCCGGCCAGAATGGACGGTGACAACAGGTCCCCAGGAAACACAAAGATGCTGTTGCCGCGTTTGGCGCGTTCCCCTTTGACCACGGCTGCGAGGCGGGCAGCGCCGCCGCGTTTTTTGCCGGACATGGTGTCCATGTCGCTTGCAACAATGAAGCTGACATTCACCAGCTCTTGGGCGAAGGCTGCCGCACTGACGGACAGGCTGAGCCCGAGGCCGAGTGCGGCGGCAGCCATAGATTTGAAGGAATTGTTGATCATGGTGCGGGTCTCCTGAGTGGGGCTGGAACGAACGTGCCTGTTCCATTAGCCAACACCTTTGCACGGGTATGACAGGCAGTCACCTGTTGATCTGCCGACCTGTGGAACACGCCCTGATCGCGGCCGCATCGCGTTGTCGCGACACAAAGTAACATACTGATCGGTTGAATGGAGCAGGCGGTCACGTTAAGTGCAGAGCGGGAGCCGTGCGACCTTTGGAGTGAGCCGGATGAATATGGTCTATAAATCGAGTGCTTTTGTGCGTGATACAACCGCAGAACACTTCCCGCACGACCATCCCAAGGTCAATTTTGGTAAAGTCGGCATTCTGTTGGTCAATCTGGGTACGCCCGATGGCCATGACAAAAAGAATATGCGTCGCTACCTCAAAGAATTTCTTTCGGACAAGAGGGTGATCGAGCTTCCCCGCGTTTTGTGGTGGCCTTTGCTCAACGGCATTATTCTCAACACGCGGCCCAAGCGGTCCGGTGCTTTGTATGAGTCGATCTGGAACAAGGAAAAAGACGAGTCGCCTCTGCGGACGTTCACGCGGTCCCAGTCCGACCAGTTGATCGAGCGTCTTGCAGCCATCCCCAATCTCGAGATTGATTGGGGCATGCGCTATGGTAACCCATCCATCAAGAGCCGTCTGGAAGCCCTGAAGGAAAAGGGTTGCGAACGCATTCTGGTTTTCCCGCTGTATCCGCAATATTCCGCCACCACGACAGCAACGGTGAACGACAAGACGTTCGAAGCGTTGATGAAAATGCGTTGGATGCCGGCTGTGCGCTCTGTGCCCGCCTATCACGATGATCCCGCCTATATCGAAGCCTTGGGCAAATCCATCAACGAGCATCTGGCCTCTTTGGATTTTGAGCCGGAGCACATTGTTGCTTCCTACCACGGCATTCCGAAAAGCTATTTTGAGAAGGGTGATCCCTATCATTGCCATTGCCTCAAGACGTCGCGTCTCTTGAAGGAGCATATGGGTTGGAAAGACGGATTTTTGATTTCTACCTTCCAGTCGCGTTTTGGCCCGCAGGAATGGCTGCAGCCTTACACCGATAAGACGGTTGAACAGTTAGCCCATGACGGGATCAAACGCATTTGCGTTATGAACCCGGGGTTTTCTTCCGATTGCTTGGAAACGCTGGAAGAGATTAACGGCGAAGTCCGCGAAGAGTTTGAGGATAATGGCGGTGAAATGTTCAGCCATATCCCGTGTCTCAACGATGGGCAGCACGGTATGGACCTGATCGAGCACATCGTGCGTCGTGAATTGCTGGGCTGGGTTTGATTGTTCTTGAACTTATGGTCGCTCACTGATGGAACGGATCGTCTGGATCCTTAGTGAGTTGGGACCATTGCTCTGGTTTGTACCAACGGCTTTTTTTCTCACATTTGCGGCTTGGCGCGGTGGCACTTTGGCAACATCCATTGCGCTTGGCTGTTTGTTGACGGGCACGGTGATGGTGTTGGCACCTGATATATTGTCTGCACTCAATTTGACCGCCCTCACCGCACTGATTGGTCAGGTTGTGTTTGCGCTGGTCTCCATCTTGATCGTGCGGATGGTGCTGCCGCGTATTCTATCCGCTGAGATTTAAGACTCACGCAGACTTCTCTATCGGCTCAACCAAAAGAACGCCGTCTTCATGACCCGTGACGCGCACCTTTGTGCCCGCAGGAAGACCGGTTTTGCGAACGCGCCATACAGAATCGCCCAGATGAACCCGGTCCACTTCGTTGGAGCCTTCGGCCAAGAGTTCGACTTCCGCTCCCGTAAAGCGGGTGAGGGGATCAGCAAAGGCGTCTTCTGTGCCGTCGTGCCCCGTGGGCGGGAACATGCGCGTTCCCGTATAGGCCAAGACAGCCGACAGGATGCCAAAGGCCACCGTCTGCAATTGCCACGTCCACGATGCGATGTCGGCAAAGGGCACGAGCGAGAGCGCACCGATAATGAGCGCCGCAAAGCCCAGCCACATCAACAGGACACCTGGAACCAACATTTCCAGACCCAACAGAATAAAGCCCAGGAACAACCAGTTCCAAGGGCCGAGGCTTGTGAGAAGATCGCTGATCATTTCCGACCTCCTTTTGAAGTCCCTGCGTCCCACGGGCCCTGTTCATTTTGATTGGGATGGTCGTCCTTGCCAAAAGTTGCTTTGGCGATTTCAGACATGCCAGCCAAGGAGCCAATCAATGCTGTCGCTTCCATGGGCATCATGATGACCTTTTGATTGTCGGCCGATCCAATGGTTTGCAGCGCTTCGGTGTATTTTTGCGCAACGAAGTAATTGATTGCCTGCGAGTTCCCGTCGCCAATGGCTTGTGACACCATGCGGGTCGCTTCCGCCTCGGCCTGTGCCAGACGCTCGCGGGCTTCCGCATCGCGGAATGCGGCTTCTTTCTCGCCTTCGGCTTGCAGGATTTGCGATTGTTTTTCACCTTCCGCGCGCAGGATCGCGGCTTGTCTCTCACCTTCTGCCTCCAAGACAAGCGCCCGCTTTTCGCGTTCGGCTTTCATCTGGCGCCCCATCGCGTCCACAATATCCGTTGGCGGGTTGATGTCTTTCACCTCAATGCGGGTCATCTTAATGCCCCACGGCGATACGGCATCATCGACCACGTGCAAGATACGCGCGTTGATCTCGTCGCGCTTGGAAAGCAACTCGTCCAAGTCCATAGAACCCATCACGGTGCGCAGGTTGGTCATGGTCAAATTGAGGATCGACAGTTCCAATTGGCTTACCTGATAGGCGGCCTTGGAGGCGTCCAGCACCTGGAAAAATGTGATCCCATCCACACTGCAGGTGGCGTTGTCGCGGGTGATCACCTCTTGGGTTGGTACGTCGAGCACCTGCTCCATCATGTTCATTTTTGTGCCGATGGACTCAAAAAACGGTATGATGAAGTTGAGACCGGGCCGGAGGGTGCGTTCGTATTTTCCAAATCGTTCCAGAGTATAATGAAACCCCTGGGGAACGATTTTGACCATCATCAGTATGAAAACGATGATCGCAAACAAAAATGCCAGTATTACGAATTCGAAAATTTCAAGGCCCATTCAAATCTCCTTTTTACGTACATAGTGACGCGACCCGATATTTTCCAGATTGGCAGAATTGTTGACTAAGCGACGCCTAAACGCAGCAAATCATGCAGATGAATGATTCCAACAGGGCGCTTTTCATTGTCCACTGCCATGAGGGCGCTGATGGTTTTGCTGTTGAGCAGTTCCAACGCTTCAACAGCGAGCAGATCCGGGCTCACGGTGGTTGGGGACGGGTTCATGACGTCGTCCACGGTTTCTTCCAGCAATTTGGTGGAGAGTTTCCGGCGCAAGTCGCCGTCGGTAATGATTCCGATTAACATCCCGCTTGAGACGACGCCAGCGCAGCCAAAGCCTTTTTCGGAAATCTGCAAGATCGCTTCCGTCATCAGCGTCCCGGTTTCCACCAGCGGCAGGCTGTCGCCGGTGTGCATGACCTCGCGAACATGGGTCAGCTTGGCGCCCAGTTGGCCGCCTGGATGGTAGATGCTGAAATCTGATGATGTGAAGTTGCGGCTTTCCAACAGGGCTACAGCGACCGCGTCCAACATGCACAATTGCATAACGGAGGACGTGGTGGGGGCAAGGTTGTTGGGGCAGGCTTCTTTCTCACGCGGCAGGGCCAAAACAACATCGGCGTGCTGTGCCAAGGTAGACTGCGGGTTGGACGTGATGGCGATAAGCGGAATGGAAAAGCGTTTCGAATAATCCAGTGTTCCCCGCAGTTCGGTGGTTTCGCCGGACCATGAAATGGCGATCACCGCGTCGTCTCGGGCGATCATGCCCAGATCACCATGGTTCGCTTCTGACGGGTGAACGAAGAAAGCCGGCGTGCCCGTGGAAGCCAGTGTGGCAGCGACTTTCGCTGCGATATGTCCGCTTTTGCCCACGCCGGTGACGATCACACGCCCGGAGATTTCACCCAGTGTACGAACGGCTTTGTTAAGCGGTTGGGATAAGCCTGCTGTCAAAGCGCCCTTTAGAGCCACCAGTCCTGCAATTTCGGTTTCCAGCGTGCGGACGGCGGAGGCGACAGGATCGGTTTGTTTTGGTGTGTCTAGCATGGTCGCCTTCTAAACCACGCAGCGCGCAAGGCAAACTACCAGCGCGGAAAGTCCGCGTGAAAACGGCAGTTCCTGGTTTGGCCAGTCTTTCGTTTAGCTGCAGCACAGAAGCTGGGCGAAAGGAAGCGTTAACCACGCCCGTTTACAGTTTGGTAAGGCGTTCGTTTCGCGGATGCTGAGCGAATGGGCGGCACGCATGTCCCCCCTCGCTTCCCCTTTTGTCTTCTCGTATCGGGCGACCAGCGGTTTGAAGTTCCTCCTGACATCGCACACACTTTCGCCGTGTCGCATGCGCTGCTTTTTGGCGGGCAGTGCATTGGCGGTTGTGATGGCGCTTGGGCCGTCTTTAGGGGGCTTTAAGGGTGAAGTCTTCGCCCAGACCGCAGACGCTGACCCCACTCTGTCCGATCTGCGCGGTGGCCTGGACGGCGAACCGCCGCTGCGGGACGATAATCTGGATGGTATTGATGATCGCACCCAGCCGGACGTTGTGCGCGCACCGTCTGATGTGAGCTTTGATGAACCGATTGAAGATGCAGATGGCGGGGCGCTTGGTGACGATAACCGGCGTTCTAACACAGACAATGCGGATGGCAGGCAACGGGGCCGGTTGCCAACAGACGCAGCGCGCGCACGTGGGCAGTTGTCCGCGCAACCAACCACAGCAGCCACGCCTGAAAGCGAAGGCAATCAACGCGTACGCCGTGCCCAGCCTGTCGGCGAGCCGGGTGCGGACGGTGAAATTACGCCATTGGTAAACCAAGCCGTTGCACCGATTGAAGGGCGGCGGGGCACGCCGGACGATGATCCTTACGCCGCATTGGGCATTCGCACGGGCAGTTTTGACTGGTTCCCGGTTCTGACACAGACACTGGGCTACACGTCCAACGCCGATGCTGCCGCAAACGGACAACCGAGCGTGTTTTCGCAAACTCAGGCCGAGGTGAGCGTGCGGTCCAACTGGTCTCTGCACGAGTTGCGTGGCCAGGTGTCGCTTGGGTATCAGACGTTCTTTAGCGACGACACCAATGATGTACCCACACTCAATGCGAGCACAGAATACCGGCATGATCTCTCACGCGAATGGCTTGTGCGTTTGGGCGGCAGTTATGGCCTGACCACCGAAAGTCCTTCATCCGACAACCTATTGTTGCCTGCGACAGCGACCATTTCTGAGCGACCTTTTGTGCATTCCGGCGGCGCGTTTGCCCAAGTGGAGCGTACGGGTGGGCGATTGAACTTGCGTTTGCGCGGTTCGTTCGACCGTCAGAGCTTTGGTGATGTGGAGACCAACGGGTTTGGCACGATCACCCAGGATGACCGCAACAACACGCTTTACTTGCTTACAGCTCGTGTGGGTTACGAAGTCTCTCCGGCGATCCAGCCGTTCTTGGAGGCCAGCGTGGGCACGCGTCAGTTTGACGAGGCTGTAGATCGCAATGGCAACGAACGTTCCAGCATAATTGGCGCGCTGCGCGGTGGGCTGGCGGTCGATTTTGGTGAGAAATGGAGCGGTGAAGCGTCCGTTGGTTACCGGTTTGAAGACTTTGACGACGCTGCGCTGAGCACTCTTGCCGGGCTTACCGTCGATGGTTCTCTTGTCTGGTCACCACGGCGGCTGACCACAATTACGGCCACCGGGTCGACAGACTTTTCCACTGCGACTGCTGCGAATGAAAACGGCTCCATCACGTATACCGGGCAATTGCAGTGGGTTTACGATCTTCGCCCGCATTTGAGCCTCAATGCGAGCGTGTTGGGTTCTTTGCGGCAGTTTGATTCAACCGGTGTGGATGAGACTACATTGCAGGCGCAGGCCGGTTTTGAGTGGCGGTTTAACCGCAACCTGGCTCTCATCGGCAACGTTGGCTACGAGACCGTGGACAGTTCCAACGCTGGCGAAGACTACGATGCGTTTACCGCCCGGGCAGGTCTGCGCTGGCAGCAATAGGGTCTGTTGGAGAACTATTGCGCCAGCAGGTCTTCGATTGACGCACGGATGGCGGGTCCTGTGTCGCTACGGGCGATGGAGAAGGCGACATTGGCGGCGATGAAGCCTTCCTTTGAACCGCAATCAAACGTGCGGCCTTCAAACTTGTAGCCGTAAAACGGCTGGTTTTTGGCCAGCCGCAGCATGGCGTCTGTCACCTGGATTTCGCCACCGGCACCGGTTTCCTGATTTTCCAAGAGGCCAAAAATCTCCGGTTGCAGGATGTAGCGGCCATTGATGTAGAGATTGGACGGGGCGTCTTCGCGCTTTGGCTTTTCAACCATGTCAGTGACCTCAAACCCGCCTTCGACCTCTGCTCCCGTAGCAACAATGCCGTAGCTCGACACTTCTTCCGGGTTGCATTCTTCCACCGCGATGATGTTGCCGCCGGTTTTGGCGTAAACGTCCATCATGGAAGCCAAACAAGAGCGTTTTGATTGCATCACCATGTCGGGCAGCAAAAGCGCAAAGGGTTCGTCTCCAATGATGTCACGGGCGCACCAGACAGCGTGGCCAAGGCCAAGCGGCGCTTGCTGGCGCGTGAAACTCGTGCGGCCCGCATCCGGCTGGTAGCGGTCCAACACGTCCAGCATCTCGGTCTTTTTGCGGGCCGCAAGCGTGTCACGCAGTTCCGGCATGATGTCGAAGTGATCTTCAATCACCGCCTTGTTGCGTCCGGTCACGAACACAAAATGCTCAATGCCAGCCTCGCGTGCTTCCTCCACCGCGTATTGGATTACCGGCATGTCCACCACGGTCAGCATCTCTTTGGGTACCGCTTTTGATGCGGGCAGGAATCGTGTGCCCAGACCGGCAACGGGAAACACCGCTTTGCGAACAGGTCTTGGCTGGGATGAGGAAGATGTGTGTTCTTGGGTCACGGATGAAAAAACCTTTATGTGGAGTGTGTCAGGGCGATGTATCGCGACACAACTCGCCGCTGGTTAGACCCCTGACTGTCTCAATTTGATCAATTTTCTTTTGCTTTTTGAAACGGAGAGCCAACACACCCCAAAAATGCGGCGGTGAGGTGGAACGTGGTGAACGAAACCTTAACGCATCGGCAGCATACTTGCGTTTCGATTTGCCTGCCCTTTGAACAGTGCACACTTTGGATGACTGCTTTTGGACAGTGCCCATGTGGAAAGGATGACTCTATGGCCACCGAACATCACCAAACAGACAGCAACCCGGCTTTTGGGCGCACCAGGCGCACCAAAACATCTTTTGCCCTCACTCTATTGGTGGGCTTTTTAAGTCCATTGCTTACACTGAATCCGGCGAAGGCCGATGCTGGCTTCGAACGGTGGAAGTCTGACTTTGCCAAGACAGCAGTTCAAAAAGGGATCAAACGGTCCACGTTCCGCGCGGCATTTTCCGGTGTGGACAGCATAGATCCCGCTGTCATCAAAAGCGTGCGCTACCAGCCGGAATTTTTGAACCCGCTTTGGTTTTACTTCGACAGCCGTGTGAATGAGCGGACAACCGCAAACGGCAAAAAGATGAAGCAGAAGTGGTCGCAGTGGCTTGACGTCATCGAAAAACGCTATGGCGTTGACCGGCACGTCGTGTTGGCGATCTGGTCTATGGAGACGGGCTACGGGTCGGCGTTGAGCCGTCCGGGCGCACGGCGCTCGGTGATCCGCTCTTTGGCGACCTTGGCTTACCGAGATAAGAAGCGCCGCAAGCTGTGGCGAGCGCAATTGATTGCAGCAATGAAAATCGTTCAGGACGGCACGTTGCCGCTCAAGGATCTGGTGGGCTCATGGTCCGGTGCCATGGGGCACACGCAATTCATCCCCACCAGCTATCTGGCGTACAAACAGGACGCGGACGGGGACGGTCGTTCTGACATCTGGACCAACATACCCGACGCGCTTGCGACAGCTGCAAACCACCTAAAAGTTGCCGGATGGCAACCGGGTAAGACGTGGGGCTATGAGGTGATTATTCCTGCCGGTCTTGCCAAACAAAACCGCAAAGCCCGTACCTTGCGGGAATGGTCTCGATTGGGCGTCCGTCGCGCTAACGGCACACCGTTCCCGAGACCGGATGATCGGGCGACGCTTCGTTTGTTGGGGGGCAAAGGTGGCCCGGTGTTCTTGATGTTGAAGAACTTTTTCGTGATCAAAAAGTACAACAACGCCGACAAATACGCTTTGGCGGTCGGGCATCAGGCGGACCTTTTGGCCGGTGGAGGAGAGTTTATTGTACCCATTCCGCGCCCGTTTAAGCGTTTGTCGCTGGAGGAACACGTGGAAATCCAGTCTTTGTTGACCCGCATGGGCCTTTATAATGGTCCGGTGAGCGGCATTATCGGTCCCAAGACACGTTCATCAATTGGTAAGGCTCAAGCAAAGTTTGGAATGAAGCAGGATGGGTTTGCTTCGAAAAAACTGCTAGATCGACTGCGTCGTTCCGGCTAGTCAGCCGCGCGGGCGCAGGGAGTAGGGTGAACCGTCGTGTTTCGTTTGACGCGTTTTTTGGTGGTCATGGTTGCGGTGTTGGCGGTTGGCCTCACCGGTTTTCCGACCGTCCAAAAACGGATCTACGAGCCGGGTTCTGTGCGACTCTCGCCTGCCTTTGCTTTGAGCGCCAATGCGCAGAGTTCCGGCAAGAAACGTCGCAGTCTTTTCAGTGTTTTGTTTGGTAACCGCAAGGCGCGCAAAAAAGCGGTGAAACGGCCAAGTCGGGCAGTTCGCAGTAAGTCGCGCCGGGCCAAGCGCAGTGCACGAAGCAGAAAAAAGAACCGATCCAGAAGCCGTTCAGCGGCTGTTGCAGCTAAAGCCAAAGTGGCCAAAACCGACGATGCCAAGCGGGTTTTGGTGATTGGTGGTTTTATGGCTGACAACATGGCGCGCGGGTTGCGTGCAGCCATGGCTGATGTTCCCAACATTGTGGTTTTAGATCGGTCCAACGGTCGGTCCGGCTTTGTGCGCACAGATGTGGTCAACTGGCCTGAGGCGCTGCCAAGCGTGATCGAAAAGGCGAAGGCCGATTACGTGGTCGCCATGTTGGGTGCCAATGACCGCCAGTCTATGCGTGTGGATGGCAAGCGCTGGAAACGGCGTACGGAAATTTGGGATGCAGAATACCAAAAACGAGCCAAGAGCCTGGGTGATGCGCTGAAAGCATCCGGCTTGCCGCATGCGTGGGTTGGTTTGCCACCGGTGCGTTACAGAAGCCTGAATACGGATTACCTTGTCTTTAACGAGTGGTACAGCAAGTCGGTGGACCCGTTGCGCGGCAAGTTTGTCGACATATGGGATGGTTTCAGCAATGCGGAGGGCGCTTATTCACGTTCGGGACCGGACGTGAATGGTCAGATCAAGCTGCTGCGACTGAAAGACGGCATGAACTTTAGCCGCGCCGGTCGCCAGCGTTTGGCGTTTTATTTGGAAAATGAAATCAAGCGCACCTTGGGTGCGGCGTCCGGGACGGCGGTGGCCTTCGGTACGAATGATTTGGATTCCGGCCGCGCTGCTGAGGCAGCCTACGATCCGGCCAAGACCGGCAAGACTGTTGTGCTGAGGCTGAACGATCCAGCTATTGATGGCGATGTGACGCTGGCGGGCGACGCACCTTTGGCGGGCAGTGCTATCCCGGTCGCCAATGCTGCTTCCACGCCGTCTGTGCCGTCACCCACGCTGACAAGCACCACCGGCAGCACAACACCGACCGCGACAGCGAGCCAGACGACTAATTTACAGACAATAGCCTCCACCGGACGCACAAGTGGAGTGGCTGGACGGGTCGATGACTTTTCCTGGCCACCAGCCGATGCGCCGTTGCCGACTGCATCAACCGGAACGGTCGCGCAGCGCAACTAAGCTTTGCTAGCGTCGTCCAATCAAATTGTGAACCTCTAGCGGGGCAGGGCTGTTGCGCCCATGAGAGCCTCATCTACTGAGCGGGCGCATTGGCGGCCTTCACGGATTGCCCAGACAACAAGAGACTGACCCCGGCGCATATCACCAGCCGTCCAAACTTTGTCGTGGCTGGTTTTGTAGCCGATGGTATCAGCCTTCACGTTGTTGCGGGGGTCGAGTTCCACACCCAAATCGGCCAACATGCCCTCGGTGATGGGCGACACGAAGCCCATGGCGAGCAAAACCAGATCGGCTTTCAAGGTGAATTCCGAGCCCTCAATCTCTTGGAATTTCTCATCCACTTTAATGCAATTCAAGCGTTTGACCTGACCGTCTTCACCTTCGAAGCTCTTTGTGAGAACCGAGAATGCCCGCTCCGCGCCTTCTTCCTGACTGGAAGACGTCCGCATTTTTAAAGGCCAATTGGGCCATGTGAGCAGTTTATTTTCTTTTTCCGGCGGCGTTGGCATGATTTCCAACTGCGTAACCGAAAGCGCGTTTTGGCGGATGGACGTGCCGATGCAATCCGACCCTGTATCGCCGCCACCTATGACGACAACATGTTTGCCACCGGCCAAAATAGGTTCGGCGTTGTCGTTGTGTTCATTGCCAACGCGGCGGTTTTGCTGCGGCAGGAACTGCATCGCAAAATGCACGCCTTTGAGATCACGACCGGGGATGGGCAGATCGCGGGGCTTTTCCGCACCACCGGCCAGTACAACGGCATCGTGCTTCTCTACGATTTCATCGATGGGCGTGGTTTCGCCAACATTAACGCCGGTGTGGAAGGTTACGCCTTCCGCCTCCATCTGGGAGACGCGTCGATCTATGTGCTGTTTGCCCATTTTGAAATCGGGGATGCCGTATCGCATCAGGCCGCCGATTTTGTTGTTTTTCTCATAGACATGCACATCGTGGCCAGCCCGTGCGAGTTGTTGGGCACAGGCCATGCCCGCCGGGCCTGAGCCGATAACAGCCACGGATTTGCCCGTCTTGTGATCGGGCAGTTGCGGAACCACCCAGCCGTTTTCCCAAGCTTTGTCGACAATGGCGCATTCGATGCTTTTGATCGTGACGGGGCTGTCCACCATGTTGAGCGTGCAGGACGCCTCGCACGGTGCAGGGCAGATGCGACCGGTGAATTCCGGGAAATTGTTGGTGGAGTGCAGGTTAATCGATGCCTGTTCCCATTCGCCGCGATAGACCAGATCGTTCCAATCCGGGATCTGGTTATTTACGGGGCAACCTTTGACGCCCTTGACGTCGTGGCAGAAGGGAATACCGCAGTCCATGCAACGGGACGCTTGGTCCTGCAGGGTTTGCTCCGGCAGTGGAATGACAAATTCCTTGTAGCTGCGAATGCGGTCGGACGCCGGACGGTATTTGCGGTCCTGCCGGTCGATTTCCAAAAAGCCTGTTACTTTACCCATCGTCGTATTCCTTTGTTCCAGACTTACTCTGCAGCCACGCCCGCCGCCATTTGTGCTTGCTCGATTTCCATCAGCGCGCGGCGGTACTCGGTTGGCATGACTTTGACGAACTTGGAGCGGTAAGTTTCCCAATTCTCCAAAATCTTGGCGGCCTGTGTGGAGCCTGTGTAGCGGCGGTGCTTCTCGATCAATTGGTGCAGCCGTTCGTCGTCGTGACGGCTCAAGTCGTTTGACACATCCACACGTCCGTGGTGCTCGATGTCACCCCCGTGGTGGTGTTCGGACTCCATCAGGTCGTCTTCTTCCGGAACCGGCTCCAAATCCACCATGGCCAGGTTACAGCGGTTGGCAAACGTGCCGTCTTCGTCGAGCACATAGGCGATCCCGCCGGACATACCGGCTGCAAAGTTGCGGCCTGTATAGCCCAGCACAGCCACCACGCCGCCGGTCATGTATTCGCAACCATGGTCCCCCACGCCTTCTACAACGGCGACCGCACCGGAGTTGCGGACTGCGAAGCGCTCGCCGGCAACGCCACGGAAGTAGCATTCCCCTTCGATGGCACCGTAAAGCACGGTGTTGCCAACGATGATAGATTTGTGCGGATCGATCTGTGTCGCTTCTTTGGGCGGGTAGATAATGATCTTACCGCCGGACAGGCCTTTACCGACATAGTCGTTGCCTTCGCCTTCCACCGTCATAGTAACACCGTTGGCGAGCCACGCACCAAACGCCTGACCGGTCGTACCGTTCAGCTTTATGGAGATCGTATCTTCGGCCAGGCCAGCGTGGCCAAAGCGTTTGGCAACCTCACCGGACAGCATAGCGCCCACGGAGCGGTTGACGTTCTTGATTGGCAGTTCGATCTCCACCGCCTGGCGTGCGCCCAAAGCAGGCCCGGCCAGTTCGATCAACTGGCGATCCAAGATGTCATCGATGTGATGGATCTGGGTCTCAGTATGATAGACGGGCACGTCTGGTCCCATATCCGGATCGTGAAACAGGTTGGAGAAATCCAATCCACGCGCTTTCCAATGGTCAATCGCGCTGGCGCGATCCAAAACGTCGATCTGTCCGACCATTTCGTCCAGTGTGCGGAAGCCAAGTTCAGCCATCAGTTCGCGCACTTCTTCGGCCACGAAGAAGAAATAGTTGATCACGTGTTCGGGCTGACCGTTAAAGCGTTTGCGCAGAACCGGGTCCTGCGTCGCAACGCCGACGGGGCAGGTGTTGAGATGGCATTTGCGCATCATGATGCAGCCAGCCGCCACGAGCGGTGCTGTGGCAAAGCCAAATTCGTCTGCACCTAACAACGCGCCCACGACCACGTCGCGTCCGGTGCGCAAACCGCCATCCACTTGCACCGCGATGCGGGAACGCAGTTTGTTGCGCAGCAGCGTCTGATGGGTTTCGGCCAAGCCGATTTCCCATGGAGAACCGGCATGTTTGATGGAGGTGAGGGGAGATGCCCCTGTGCCCCCTTCCATGCCGGAGATCGTCACGTGGTCGGCACGGGCTTTTGCGACACCGGCAGCCACGGTGCCCACACCAACTTCTGACACCAGCTTCACCGAGATATCGGCAGCCGGGTTTACGTTTTTCAGATCGTAGATCAGTTGAGCCAAGTCTTCGATGGAATAGATATCGTGGTGTGGTGGCGGGGAAATGAGGCCCACGCCCGGTGTGGAGTGGCGCACTTTTGCGATGACCGCATCCACTTTGTGGCCGGGCAATTGGCCGCCCTCGCCGGGCTTTGCACCCTGCGCCATCTTAATCTGGATCATATCGGAATTGACGAGATATTCCGTCGTCACACCAAAACGGCCCGAGGCCACCTGCTTGATGGCAGACCGTTTTGAATCACCGTTGGCCATGGGGGTGAAGCGCTCAACTTCTTCTCCGCCTTCGCCGGTGTTAGACCGACCGCCGATACGGTTCATGGCAACAGCCAGCGTTTCGTGAGCTTCTGCGGAGATTGAGCCGTAGGACATGGCACCCGTGGAGAAGCGTTTGACCAAATCTTCCGCGGCTTCCACTTCCTCCAAAGGCACCGGCGTGCGGCCGGTTTCTTCCGCCTGACGAAGACGAAACAGACCACGGATCGTCAGCAGGCGCTCGGACTGTTCATTGATGGAGCGGGCATAGTCGCGGTAGCGATCTTGGCTGTTGCCGCGCACAGCGTGCTGTAGGTTGGTCACCTCATCGGATGTCCACACATGCGCCTCGCCGCGCTGGCGCAGTGCGTAGTCCCCACCAATATCAAGGGTGTGGCGCAAAACGGGAATGTCGCCATAAGCTTCGCGGTGGCGCTCGCAGGTTTCTTTCGCAATCGCGTCGAGGCCAATGCCTTCGATCTGGGTTGCCGTACCCGTAAAATAGTCGTCCACGAATTGCGTGGAGAGACCCACCGCATCAAAAATCTGCGCACCGCAATAGGACTGATATGTGGAAATGCCCATTTTGGACATGACTTTAAGTAGGCCCTTATCAATGGACTTAATGTAGCGCTGAATGACTTCTTCTTCGTCCACCTCGGGCGGAAACAAGCCTTGCTCGTGCATTTCAGCCAGCGTCTCGAACGCCAGATAAGGATTGATGGCCTCTGCGCCATAGCCCGCCAATACTGCAAAGTGATGGATTTCGCGTGGCTCGGCGGATTCGACCACCAATCCCACTGACGTGCGCAGGCCCTTGCGGATCAGATGGTGGTGAACAGCAGCGGTGGCCAGGAGTGCTGGAATAGCCACACGGGCGGCGCTGAACTGACGGTCCGACAAGACGATAATGTTGTCGCCGCCCTTCACCGCCTTTTCTGCGCGCTGGCAGATGCGGTCGATGGCGTCTTTCATGCCCTCCGGCCCATCCGACGCACGGAACGTAATGTCGATGACGCGGGAGACAAATTGGTTGTCACCTATATCGGAAATATCGTTGATCTTTTGCAGGTCTGAATTGCGCAAGATCGGCTGACGCACTTCCAGACGTTTGGTTGTGGACAGGCCTTCCAGATCAAACAGGTTTGGACGCGGCCCGATGAAGGACACGAGGCTCATGACCGATTCTTCGCGGATCGGATCGATGGGCGGGTTCGTTACCTGCGCGAAGTTTTGCTTAAAGTATGTGTAGAGCAGTTTGGACTTGGACGAGATTGCCGAAATCGGTGTGTCCGTGCCCATGGAGCCGGTGGCTTCCTGACCGGTGGTCGCCATGGGCGTCATCAGCACTTTGACGTCTTCTTGGGTGTAGCCAAATGCCTGCTGCCCATCGAGCAAATCATCGCCGGAATATTTACGCGGTGAACTTTTCTTGCCCTTTAACTCTTCCAGCACGATCTGGGTGCTTTCCACCCATTTGTCGTACGGGTTTGCCTCAGAAAGGCTTTTTTTGATTTCCTCGTCGGAAATGATGGTGCCTTTTTCCAAGTCGATCAGCAGCATTTTGCCGGGCTGGAGACGCCACTTGGTCACAACTTTGCTGTCTTCAAATGGCAGCGTGCCCGCCTCGGACGCCAACACCACGGTATCGTCGTCGAGCACGAAGTAGCGGGCAGGGCGCAGGCCGTTGCGGTCCAGTGTTGCGCCGATCTGGCGTCCATCGGTAAAGGCCACCGCCGCCGGGCCGTCCCACGGCTCCATCAGGGCGGCATGGTATTCATAAAAGGCGCGCCGCTTCTCATCCATCAGAGGATTGCCGGACCAAGCTTCCGGGATCAGCATCATCATGGCGTGGGGCAAGGAATAGCCGCCCTGATAGAGCAGTTCCATCGCGTTGTCGAAACAGGCGGTGTCCGACTGGCCTTCGTAGGATACGGGCCAGATCTTAGAAATATCATCGCCAAATTTTGGATTGGAGAGCGATTGCTCGCGCGCTGCCATCCAATTGACGTTACCACGCAGCGTGTTGATCTCGCCGTTATGGGCGACCATGCGATAGGGGTGCGCAAGTTTCCAGGACGGGAACGTGTTGGTGGAAAAGCGCTGGTGCACGAGTGCGAGCGCCGACACAAAGCGCTCGTCCTGCAGATCGTCATAGTAGGGACCCAACTGGTCCGCCAAGAACATGCCCTTATAGACAATCGTGCGGCTGGACAGGGACACAGCGTAAAAATCATCGTTAAGGCCGCGGGCGGCAATCACGCGATTGGAAAGAACACGGCGTGTCAGATACAGGCGGCGCTCGTAGTCTTCGTCATCCATCCCGTCGGGGCGGCCAAAGAAACCCTGCCAATGGACGGGTTC
The DNA here is from genome assembly GCA_038746275.1 of Pseudomonadota bacterium. Taxonomy (GTDB): domain Bacteria; phylum Pseudomonadota; class Alphaproteobacteria; order Rhizobiales; family Rhizobiaceae; genus Pseudahrensia. Next base: position 127,548 of record JBCDKS010000001.1, read on the forward strand.
GGATGCCGAAATTTCCGGGTCTTGAGACAGGCCGGCATTGTTGACCGGCACTTTACGCCAACCCAAAAACGGGACGCCCTCGTCGCTTGCGGCACCTTCCAGAATTGCTTTGATGCGTGCCTGCTCTTCTTCGTCCTGTGGCATGAAGAAGAAACCAATGCCGTAATCGCCCACTGCGGGTAGGGCGATGTCGAGGGCAGCGCATTCAGCGGCGAAAAATTCGTGCGGAATTTGCACCAACATGCCGGCACCGTCGCCCATTAGCGGGTCGGCACCGGTAGCGCCACGGTGCTCAAGATTTTCAAGAATGCGCAGACCGTCTTGGACAATTTTGTGCGATTTCTTGCCCTTCATATTGGCGATAAACCCCAAGCCACACGCATCATGTTCATTGCGGGGGTCGTAGAGACCGCCTGCAGAGTTGCGTTTTTTGGAAACGGTTGCCAGCGTTTGAGAAGTCGCGTCATGCAATGGCACGAGGGTGCCGTTGGATGGTGTACCGTTGGTCATAGTTGAACTCCTCAAACCTGCTTAGCGTCGCTCACGGAATCAAATCCGAGCCCGTCGCCAAGCCAGCGCCATTTGCGGCTTGTCTTGTTTCACACCCGTTGAAAAACTGCTCTGTTGCGCGATGTCGCATCGTTCGTGCATCTGCTTGGGGCAGACACCACGATGGTCTGGCACTTGATACCGGGTGGGGTCGAAGCTTGCTACCGCAGCGCTTTGAGAAATGCAATAATGACAGCGTTGCTGACCTAAATGGCAGTTCATGCCTGCAGCGCCACAAAAGCGGCTGTTATGCATCCATAGGGGCCATTAACCGGGCATGTTGTGTGGGAAATACCCCGAAAATCGATTAGACTTACGCCTCGTCATATCTGTGGGTGCGTTGCGCAACCTACCGGCGGCAGTCGAAAAATTAATCCGTTTTCGGTCAGTTGGTTTCGTTTGAGCGAAAGAAACTGCGGTAAAACAAAGAGCCTGAGGCAAGCGCTGTTTCAAGGAAGCGGTGATGGCTCTAAAGTGTTCGTGGTTGCGGCCAGAGTTCCGCGATTGTCTGGCCGTTGCATCTCAAGAACAGGTTGGTTGGACCCGGTGTTGGCTTTTTGCCGGTATCGGACCTCCATGCGTGTGTTCAGGTCTCCCTGTGCCTTGTTCGGCGTGTCGCGGCCATAAAAAAGGCGCGTACCTTGCGGAACGCGCCTTTCCGAGTTCATCGCCGACTGTTGCCGACGCTTAGACCCGATCTCGCTTATGAGGCGACTTTGGCTTCGAGTTGCTTGGCTTTGGACTTCGAGCCGTTGGTCTTCACACCCTCACCGGCAATCGCGATTTTACGCGCTTTCATTGCTTCGGGGATCTCGCGAACGAGTTCGATGTGCAACAGACCGTTTTGCATGTGGGCCGAGCGAACTTCCACGTGGTCCGCCAGTTGAAAGCGGCGTTCGAAGTTGCGCGCAGCGATGCCGCGAAACAGCATTTCGGTGCTGTCTTCGTCGACTTTTTCCTGGTTGCCGGTCACCAGCAACGTGTTTTCTTTGGCTTCGATCTCCAAATCGTTCTCGCCAAAGCCTGCAACGGCCATGGTGATGCGGTATTGGTTCTCGCCAGTGCGCTCAATGTTGTAGGGTGGGTAGCTGGGGGACGACTGTTCGGGCTGGCCCATATTGTCCAACAGGCTAAAAAGCCGGTCAAAACCCACGGTGGAGCGATACAAGGGGCTGAAATCTACATGTCTCATCGGTTTATCCTCTGTTGAGCGATAGGTTGTGGTTTTGCAGCGCATCGTCACCATGACGCACACCGCCTTTGTCGGCCCTTGCGGCGCCAACGGCTAAGAAATGGGGCCATATGCGCAAGTTTCAAGTGACCGCGCGGGGCACCCGTTCACAGATATGCGAATAAGATGCTTGAGCATCGCGAAGTGCGGGGCTAGTGCCAAAGCATGAAAGCGCCCAAGCCCACTCCACAGCAAGAGGCCCAGACCGCACAACACGCAGTCATGCGGGTTTCGTCGGTTGCTGACCAAGCGGATGAATACAGGGAGGCTGATGAAGAACCATCGATCCTCGTGGCCACACGGTTTAACCCGATACCTGAAGGCGCGAAGACAGATTTTCTGACCACCGAAGACGGCATAAAGCTGCGCACCGCGCGCTGGAGCGCCGCGACACGCCCCACAAAGGGCACTGTCATTATTTTGCAGGGCCGTAGCGAGTTCATCGAAAAGTATTTTGAAACTGTCGGAGACCTGCGCAAGCGAGGTTTTGGCGTTTTGACCTTTGATTGGCGGGGCCAAGGGGGCAGTGATCGTTTGCTGCCCGATGGCACGCGGGGTCATGTTGAACATTTCAATCAGTACCTGATCGACCTTGAGGCGGTGATGACCGAGATCGCCCTGCCTGATTGCACCGGACCGTTTTTCATTTTGGCCCATTCCATGGGCGGCCTTGTGGCGCTTCTGGCGGCACCCAGTTTCGGCAATCGCATCAATCGCATGGTGTTGACGGCACCTTTGCTCGCACTGAACGATCTGCCTGTTTCTCAAAGCCTGTTGCAGCGGTTTGCCGGTGCATTGAGCTTTCTTGGCTTTGCCCGATCCCAAGCACGCCGCGATACAAACAATGCGCTGGTAAAACCGTTTTTGGGCAACAAGCTTACCAGCGACATTGAGCGGTTTCAGCGCAACCGCGGCACGATCGAGAGAAGAGAATCACTTGTCTTAGGTGCGCCCACTTTTGGCTGGACCTTCGCCGCATGTCGCGCGATGGAGCAGGTGCATGAACTCGGCTTTACCTCACACATTTCCGTTCCGACGCTTATGCTGGCTGCGGGCAATGATACCGTGGTCGATCCTCGCTCTGTAGAGGCTTACGGCCGGTCCATGCGGGCAGGGGCGTTTTTGACCATTTCCGGAGCAAAACATGAATTGTTGCAGGAGCGGGACTTTCTGCGGGAACAGGCCTTGGCGGCATTTGACGGGTTTGTTCCAGGCTCAACCTTGGAAGACTTGCGGGGCGGCTAGTTTGCTTCTGCGGTGGATGTCTAGAGATGTTCAAAACTTGATTGAACCGCTCGGTTGCGAAGAGTAGCCCGGCGCTTATGCACCGCCCCTCCCCCACCTAGGGTCGCGAAGGCCTGTTGAGGCCGACAGCGTGAGCGCAACAACTGGATCGATTCTATCAAAGATAGAAATGATCTAGGAGTTGGACGGCCTAGCCCTTCAAAACGGCAAGTGCTTTTTCGTGCAAGCTTTCATTGGCGGCTGCGAGGACGGAACCGCCTTTTGATGGATCCTGGCCTTGCCAGTTGGTGACGACACCGCCTGCGTTTCGCACAATTGGAATGATAGCGGCGATGTCATAAATGTGCAGTCCGCTTTCCACCACCAAATCGATTTGCCCGGCGGCCAACATTCCGTACGCGTAGCAGTCACATCCATAGCGCGGCAGTTTCACTTTTGGTTCCAGCGCGTCGTAGCGCGCGCCGTCTTTGGCGTTAAATATGCGCGGGCTGGTTGTCATCATGATGGCATCTGCCAAATCGGTCGTTGTCCGCGTTTTATTGGGAGCGACCGTGTTTCCCCGCACGGAAAGTTCGCTGACCCTCATACAGGTGGCATCGGTGTAGGCCATAAAACGCTCTTGCGTGAAAGGCTGGTCCAGAACGCCTGCGAAGGGCACTCCGCGCCAGTACAAGCCAATCAGGGTGCCCCACACCGGCAGGCCGGAAATAAAAGCGCGGGTGCCGTCAATGGGATCGATGATCCATTGCCAGTCCGCATTGGACGCGCGGGCCCCATGCTCTTCCCCAACGATGCCGTGGTCGGGAAAGGCGTCTTGTATGACCGAGATAATGGCGGTTTCAGCCGCTTGATCAGCCTCGGTGACGGGATCAAATCCGGCCTGCTGTTTGTTCGAGACAGTGGTGTTGGCGCGAAACCGTGGCAGGGTCTCTACGGCTGCCGCCACGCATGCGGCGTGGAGCGTTTGTACCAGTAATTCCGTCGGCAAAAGATCATGTGGGACAAACTGTTCAGACATGAAGTATTCCCGGGAAAGCGCCAGAGCCCTATTCGGCAGCAATCCGGCTTTGGGTCAATTGCCTATCCGGTATGCTGACCAAATTTTGGATAACTTTGCGGATGTCATCGGCCAGCCGGGTAAAGCCTGCATGGGGCTGCAAGGTCTTTTCATCAATATAAAGCGCTCGGTTGATTTCTACTTGCACGGCGTGGAGACCTTTGAGCGGTTTGCCGTAATGCTCGGTTATGAATCCGCCCGCATAGGGTTTGTTGCGCGTCACGTTGTAGCCAAGGGCTGAAAAGTTCTCAGTCAAAGCTGTGCTGATGTCCGCGTTGCAAGAGGTGCCGTATCGGTCGCCGATAATGATGTCCGGACGTTTGCCCGCTTCGCTCTTTCCCCCTGAGGATGGCATGGAGTGGCAATCTACCAGGATCGCGTAACCAAACTGGACAACGGTGTTTGCCATTAATTTGCGCAGTGTGTCGTGGTAGGGTCGGTACACGCTGTCGATGCGGGCCAAGGCCTCTTCCAGTGTGGGCGGGCGTTTGTAGATCGCCATGTTTTCAGCCACGAGCCGGGGCACCGTACCCAACCCACCTGCCACGCGCATGGAACGGCAATTGGCATGGGCGGGCAGTTTTTCGCGGAACAGCTTCGGGTCAAGTTCATAGGGTTCGCGGTTCACATCCAGCCAGGCGCGGGGGAAATTGGCCGCCAAGAGCGGTGCGCCGATCATCACGGCGCTGTCGAAAAGATGATCCACCAAAACGTCCTCAGAACGACGCAATTGAAGATCGTTCAACCGTGATGCGTTGCGCAAGGCCTGCGGGTAGTGCCGTCCGCTGTGGGGGGAATTGAACACAAAAGGCACACGCTGATCCGCCGGTGTGCGCAGCGAAAACGGTTCGACCCCCAAGACTTGAAAATCTTCATAGCTCACGCTGTCCGGTCCATTTCCTTAACGCCTCGGTGGATCATCTCCACGTGCATCCGTCATGCGCAAGGGTATGGGTTGGCTGACGCAGTGTCCACCGTGCGCCTGAGAACTCAATTGTCGCGTTTGGTGTCGCGTTTGGAGTCTCGTTTGATGTCGCGGTGGACAGGCTTTATCCTTTGCGCCAGTCGTACAATGCTCGTGCGTAAATTGTGTACGATCAGCATTGGTTGGGCGGTATCTTTAGGGGATATTTACGGTGTTTGGCTTTAAGAGGGATACGCTAGGGCATGGCGCGCACGCGGACCCGGACCAGATGGTGCGGTGAACCAAGACCGCGTAGAGCAGACCAAGATATGGGCAGGATATGAACGGCATAAACAAAATTCTCTTGGCGGAAGACGACAATGACATGCGCCGGTTCCTTGCCAAAGCTCTGGCCAATGCCGGGTATGACGTTATTTCCTACGATAATGGCGCCAGCGCTTATGAGCGTCTGCGTGAAGAGCCGTTCACACTGCTGCTGACCGACATTGTCATGCCGGAAATGGACGGCATCGAACTGGCCCGTCGCGCGACCGAACTCGACCCTGACCTCAAAGTCATGTTCATCACCGGCTTTGCTGCGGTCGCGTTGAACGCGGAAAGCGATGCACCGCGAGACGCGAAGGTGTTGTCCAAACCTTTTCATCTGCGTGATCTGGTCAACGAAGTCGAAAAAATGCTCGCGGCTTAAGTGGGGCGCTGGCCCGTTGCACCTTATGACGGTCGGTCGCGCTGGCTTTGATACGATAGACGACATATCGAAAGCATGGGTTTCAGCGCAGGCACTCAACGCCATTTGGGGGCATTTCCACAGTTGACGGGAAAAGGCCAAGTGTGGTGTATGGCGCGCAGGCGGTGCCCGAGCCGCCCTGCAAGGTTTGGACGATAAAACCACGTGGACGTCTCAATGGGACGGGCGATTAGCTCAGCGGGAGAGCACTACATTGACATTGTAGGGGTCACTGGTTCAATCCCAGTATCGCCCACCATTGTATCATAGAAAACAACAAGTTACGATGGTTTTGTTTGTGTTTAAGTGGCAACCGCCATTGGGCACTAACCGTGTCATCCGGTCCGCTGGAAATGCAGGGTTGGCTTCTTGACCTGTCTTTGCCCGCAGTCCTTCACATGCAACCGGTTGGCGGACGTTTGGTAATTAGAAACACAACATGAACATGCGTTGCCGGTATTGTTGTGTCACGCATTTGCTTGAAGGATGGACGATCAACATGAAAACGATACGCAAAATCTAGCGGGAGTTGGACTTTTGGAGGCGATCATCGCTTCCTTGAGGCACTGATCGACCTTAGCTTTCTGTTTCAAAGCGGTTTGTTTTGCTTAAACGGACTTCAAGACGCGTTGCGGGCCGTTCGCCGCGCCGCACCGTTTGCAAGGTTTCCAGACGGCACTCGCCTATCGAGATGGAGTTTTGGAGGGGCTAATTTTAAGGTTTCTACCGTTGTTCGGTACAGCGCTGGATGAAAATGGCCCACACGCCCAGGTTCAGGTTTCTGCCACCGCTTCGACTTTCGTTTTGGGCTCAAAGGGGGTTCGTGTAGCAGCTTCCAGCTGCACTAAAACATTCAGATTGCGCTGATTGTTCGCCAGATCGTGGATTGTGTACTCGTCCAGCACGGAAAAGAAGGCATCCAAAGCGCGTCGTAGCGAGGAACTCAGCCCGCACGAGGTTATGAGTGGGCACTCGGCTTCGCCGGCTTGAAAACACTCCGCCAATTCAAAATTGTCTTCCACTTTCCCGATAACTTCACCGAGACCGATATATTGAGCTGGCTTGGCCAACCGTATGCCGCCTTTGCGACCGCGCACAGACTTTACGTACCCGGCTTTCGTGAGGGATTGCAGGATCTTGAGCAAAAACGGTTCCGGCAAGTTGTAAAACTTAGCAATGTCACTCACTCGGCTGAGTTTCTCCGTATTCGAAGCGCAGTACATCAGCATTCGGATGGCGTAATTTGTGTGTTTTGTTAACCGCATGGATGTGCCTCAAGGGTGCTTGACCGGTCGGGTTGGCTATAAAGACGCGCTTGGCGACCAAGCGATCCGAGATAACTTAGAATATTTCTAAAGTAGGTCATTTGTCGTGTGCTGTCAAAGCTCCAGAAGATGGGTCGCCATCCAGATGCATCGGCCCGTCACGACAACTGACCAAAAAATATTACAGTCACACATATCCAAAAAAACTGTCAGCAATCAAATTTTTTATTGACTTTTTTTATCCTGTTTAACACGATCCAAGCGTAGGAACTTTACCAAGTTGCGCCAGTGGGTCGTGAAAAACCTATTGGATATCTTGGCTAACCGAAGGCAGGCCACGGTCATGAGCGAATGCGGGCATCCCAAAATGAAGGATGATCAGGAGATCGAAGACTTGCATTTCGATGAGACAGAACGTTTCGTGTTGTCTTTGATCCGACAATTCTGTATTGCATACACCCAGTCGGCGCACCCGTTATGGGAGTGCGCGTTTGATTTCGCCTGTCATAACAAAGGTCCCAAGGAAGGGCCCGCGATTGCTTATGCTGTTCTCACCGTCATGCGGACAATGCGTGAGGCCCGCAAATCGACATTTCGATACAATAATCCGGGGTGTTCGTGCTGCAGAAAACGCGTTTCCAACTGCGAAAGATTGCTTCTGAATGCTTTCCACCTGACTAGGCATGGAGACCGCTCGTCGGCACAAATGGAACTGCTGATGCTGTGCGAGGGGCACGATACACGATCTGTTCTTACAGCAATGGAGCAGTTGACCAGCTTGGTTGGCTCGCTCGGTTTTTCAGACCATCAGGCATCGCAAAGCAAGAGCGCCGTATTCCATTGATGGTCAGTCGGAGGGAAGAGACGGAGCTTTCAGTCTCCACTGCTTCACAAGTTCGCCCGCCCTTGCTGCGGCATCATCAGAAATAATGACTTTTCAAGTCGCAAATTTGAACGCAAGCCGCTTTCAGTGCTGGAGCAATCAGGACCCAATGTCGAAGCGATCGTCTGCAACATCAGTGTTGAACTTCACAGGATCCAACACGCCGTATGCCAAGCGCGGTCCAGAGCGTTTGGTGCTTGAGGGTTACCGCCATCTTGCAGCCGGCTACCAGACCGGATCAATCGAACCCTGGGAAATTGCACGTTCCATCTATCGCAAAGAACTCGAACCGCGCGATGCAACACGGGCTTTTGGAGAACTTTCAGAGTTTATGCGGGCTCTCAACACCTGCGCGCGTTGCCCGTTGCGACTGTACCCGTTTCATTCAGAGGCCCTGTGCCTGGACGAATGTTTGAGCCTTGGGCTCATCGCTAGCCTTCAACACGGCGACCACGCATCACAGCTCTGCTTGCAACATCTTTCCTGCCCCTTCCGGGAGGATGAAATCGAGCGCTCTGCCAAGTCCTTTGCGATGGTCCTTGATGCGGTCGGCCAGAGGCTTCTTCCGGTTCCTGCCAGCGTCATTGGAAATATTCTCACCGAGAGCCAAGAGCTCTCAATCCAGTAGTTAACTTTCGTTTTCACACAACAAGGAATTCATCATGAGTGAATCACGCCCCCAAAGACCCCTCAAGCTTGCAGCCGCCATAGCGGGTGCGGGCATTTTCGCCCTCAGTGCCACAGCGGCGCACTCAAAAGACATGAGTGCTGTCATGGACAACTACTCAGACATGGCATTGGCGAAATTCACCGATTCCCTTGTGACCGCAAAGGCGCTCAAAACTGCGGTTGATGCACTGGTCGCAAACCCGTCTGAGACAACGCTTGAAAAGGCGAAAGAGGCTTGGTTCGCGGCGCGCATTCCTTATCAGCAGACCGAGGTTTATCGGTTCGGCAATCCCCGTGTGGATGATTGGGAGGGCAAAGTTAATGCTTGGCCCCTCGACGAAGGCCTTATCGACTATGTGGCCGCAGATTACGGAACGGAATCAGATGGCAATGCGCTTTACACAGCCAATATCATCGCAAATGCCTCTTTGAAGATTGGTGGCGCGGACGTTGATGTGTCCAAAATCAATGCTGGTCTCCTGCAACAACTTCATGAGGCCGGGGGCGTAGAAGCGAATGTCGCCACCGGGTATCACGCCATTGAGTTCTTGCTTTGGGGGCAAGATCTGAACGGCACCGGACCCGGCGCTGGCAATCGTCCGGCCTCGGACTTCAGTATCAGCGCATGCACAAACGGTAATTGCGAACGTCGCGGGGCTTATCTCACGGCCGCCACAAACCTTTTAATCGACGATTTGGAAGAAATGGTGGATGCATGGGGCAAAAAAGGCGCTGCTCGCAGTGATGCTGGAAAAGGCGGTGCGGCTGTAATTCTGACAGGCATGGGGTCGTTGTCTTATGGCGAAATGGCCGGTGAACGGATGAAACTGGGCCTGCTGCTGCACGATCCGGAAGAGGAGCACGATTGCTTCGCGGACAACACACACAACTCACACTACTACGATGTGGTGGGTATTCGGAATGCATATCTTGGCATCTACGTTCGCCCTGATGGAACCAAGGTGGAGGGGGCTAGCCTCTCGCAACTCGTCAATGCGAAAGATCCCGCCCTTGATAAAGAAATGCGCGCTAAGCTGGACGCTTCGCTTGCTGCCTTCACCACACTCAAAACACGTGGCGACACCACGGAGGCCTACGATCAGATGATCGCCGAAGGTAACACTGTCGGCAATGCAGTTGTGCAGGCGGCTATCGACAGCCTGGTCGATCAAACCCGCAGTATCGAACGAGTTGCGGCCTTGGTGGGTGCCGATCTTCAAGTTGAAGGTTCAGATAGCCTCGATAACCCGGAAAAGGTCTTTGAATAAGCGTTATCCAAATTCTTTGTTGCGGACCCAGTCTCTACATGACCAGTGCATTGGTGAGGGCAGGGGTCTGCAACAGAGCCGAACGAGGTGTGTATCAATTCTAAGGGCCGCCGGTTTGCTTGTATTTTCAAAAGTACGACTTTTGAATTGGTTCATGCTTTTGTGTCTTAGCGTTGCTTTCCTTTACCCGCTGACAAGCGGTTCAAGTGAGGTTGAGCATCCGCAGTCCCTAGTTGCTTGGCACCAAAATTTAGCCCACCGCGATGATTTGGATGACAAAACAAAGCGCAGGCTCTTCCGTATCCTGTCGACACCGAAGGATTTCTCAGAGCCCCAACCCTTTGAGACCTTACAAGGCGGCGCTGCAACGGTGCGCGGAGATGGAAATCGCAACGCTTTCTCCAAGCCATCCGCAAACCTGAGAGGCAGCGCACTGGCAGATTTCGCTGTCGGGAACGGTATTTTCAAAAAGCTATGGACACCATCCCCAAGCTCCACCTTGGCGTCGGACGGACTGGGCCCGGTTTTTAACGCACGGGCCTGTCAGCGATGTCACCTGAAAGATGGTAGAGGGCATCCGCCAACACAGGGCAAATACTGGGAGAACGGCGATGATGCAGTATCATTTGTTGTCGGTCTGTCGCTACCCAAGGAGAGCACAGAGCGATTGCCCATAGGGCGCCAACTTCATGATTTTGCAGCGCCCGGTTTGAAGCGCGAGGGCCGTGTTGTTGTCCACTATACACCCAAAACTGTTCGATACGCAGATGGACATCAGGTGACGCTTCGTGTTCCCAATTACCGCGTCAGCGGTTCGCACAGTGTCTTGAGCAATCAAACCGTTCTTCAACCTAGGGTCGCCAACCAAGTCATCGGATTGGGGTTGCTTGAAGCGGTTCATGCCGGGGATATCCTCAAACGTGCCGACCCGGATGATCACAACGGTGACAGTGTTTCCGGCCGTGCAAATTGGACATTGGACAGATCAACAGGGTCCAAGGTACTGGGCCGGTTTGGATGGACGGCCAATCAACCAAATTTGCGCCAGCAATCAGCTGCGGCCTTTTCCACGGACATGGGACTGTCGACCAGTCTCTTTTCGGATCCCTGGGGTGACTGTGCGCTGACCCAAGTAAAGTGTCGCGCGCTTCCCCATGGACAGGGACGTTTTTCCTCAAAAACCTCTCTTGAGCCTGAAGTTCCAGACGTTCTACTTGATCTTGTGACTTTTTATGTTGGCAATCTGGGGGTTCCCCGACGCAGAAATGCTGACGATCCAACGGTGCTGTTGGGGAAACGCGTGTTTCATGAAACCGGTTGCGCATCGTGCCATACGCCAAACTATTTGACGCGGGATGATGAAACGGTACGCGCGGAACATCGTCGTCAGTTGATTTGGCCTTATACCGACCTTTTGCTCCACGATATGGGTTTGGACTTGGCGGACAAGCAGATCGATGGAACCGCAGCAAACCGCGAATGGCGTACGCCGCCTTTGTGGGGGATTGGTCTGACCAAGCAGGTCAGCGGTCACACTCAGTTTCTGCACGATGGTCGCGCGCGCTCCTTGGAAGAGGCTATTTTATGGCACGGGGGAGAAGGCGAATTTGCGCAGCAGCGCTTTTTGCGTTTGCCGCGCGCCGAACGTGCTGCCCTTATCGCTTTTTTGGAGTCTTTGTGAACACCATCATTTCTCAAACAAAATCTGTATCGCTGCCCATTGTCTGTTTGGTTATGGCTGCGCTCGTTTCTTCATTCGCCCGCGCGGAGCCGGTACAGTCTGTTAGCAGTTTTGTGCGCGGGTTCGTTCAACCGGGTTTCACTCAGTTCTCGCAGGATGCTCAAGCCCTGGCATCGTCTCTGGATGAGCTTTGCCGATCCCCTTCATCGGCCGCCTTAAAGGCTGCGCAAAACAGGTTTCGTGGGTCCAGCCTGTCTTGGTCACGCATCGAATTGGTTCAATTGGGACCCTTGTCGGAAAACAACGCAAAAGAGCGCATCCTTTTTTGGCCGGATCGCCGCGGACGTGGGTTGCGGCAGGTGCAAGCGCTTTTGGCAAAGCAAGACCCATCAGTCCTCAGTCAGCAAGACTTGCAAAGGAAGAGTGTGGCCGTTCAAGGCTTGGGCGCGTTGGAGTACATCTTGTTTGGTGCCGGGTCTGACGCGTTGATCGAGCGTCGCTCGGCCCATCGCTGCGGATTTGGTCGCGCGATCGCCCGTTCGGTTTCTGCAACGGCAAACAGCGTTCTGAAGGACTGGAACAACGAGGATGGATTTACGGATTCATGGGTTAACCCAAAACCAGACGCGGTTCGGTTTCGAACGCGCCGGGAGGCGGAGAGTGCTTTGCTATCCACCTTATCGAACGCGTTATCTCTCGTCGTAAAAACCAGAGTGATGCCGCTGTCGTCCAGCAATCCAAGAGCCGCCCTGTTTTGGCGCAGCCAAATGTCAATCCGAAGTTTGAGATCGAACCTTCAGGGAATTGAGGAGCAACTTGGCGCGACGGGGTTTCTAAAACGCCTCAGTGGGCCTGCCTTTGATTTGGACCGATCCATAACGTTTGAGTTCAAAAACGCGGATCGCATGCTCCAGAAACTTGAGAATGCCGAAAACAGATCGAAAGCTGACCTCGAGTATTTGGCAATTGTCGTCCAGAGCCTCGAAGGTCTTGTCGCTGATCGCTTAGCTGCTGCTCTGGGTTTACCCACTGGCTTCTCGCCCACCGATGGAGACTGATAAGAGTGATTGTCGCACGTCGAAGACAACTGCTCCAAAGTCTTGGTATTGCAGCTTTGGGACACCTTTTTGGGGAAGATGCTGTTGCCAGCCGGATCAAGGACAGCGGGTTTTTAACGGCGTTCCAGAAAGATGAAGGTGCCTTTTTTGCTGGTGTTCTTGATACATCCGGTTCTTTAACCGCCAGCGTGCGTCTGCCGATGCGCGGCCATGAAGTTATTCACCAACCAAACACACGCGATGAGGGAAGACTGGCTCTCGTGTTCGCACGTCGTCCTGGCACGGTGGCATTGCAGTTTAACATTGCTTCGGGAAAACCTGTTCAAGTGTTTCACTGTCCCAAGAACCGCCATTTTTACGGACACGGCGTGTTCTCACCCGATGGCGCACTTCTATTTGCGACCGAGAACGACTTCGAGAATGCACGTGGTGTGGTGGGCGTGTATGAAGCGAAAAATGCGTTTCGTCGCGTTGGGGAGCTTTTTTCAGGTGGCGTTGGGCCTCACGATATCGGCATCGACACAACCGGAAGGCGGCTAATCGTGGCCAATGGCGGTATTGAGACCCACCCCGATTTCGGTCGAACAAAGCTGAATTTGGCGACCATGCGCAGCAATCTGAGCCTTATTGATGTGCAGACTTTGCAAATGCTGACCACTGTTGAAACGCCGAGCATCGCCCAAAAAATCTCACTTCGACATTTCATTACAGATAAGCACGGTCAAATCTGGCTTGCGGGTCAAAGCCAACACCAAAACGATTACTCTTTGCCGCTGCTATGGTGCTGGTCGCAACGTAGAGGGCTGCGTAGCGCGAGCATATCGGCTAGCCAGAACAGGCTGCTTGATGGGTACGTTGGAGCAATTGCCTACAATTCTTGTTCCGACTTGCTTGCTGTCAGTTCCCCAAAGTCTGGCCACGTGCTTATGATGCGGGCCAAAGACAATGTCGTGGTGAAGACCGTGCCAATGCATGAGGCTTGCGGTATTGCCCCTCAGGGAAAAGGGTTCCTGGTATCGTCTTTGAACGGCAGCTTGCTTGGCAAGACGGGTGAGCGCCTTCATCAAGACGTCCTTTGGGATAATCACGTGTCGCCAATATCGTAACTCCACAGAATGGCATGGCGCATAAAGTTGCCGGTCAGTCTTTTGCAATTGCTAGACCACAGTAGCGCTTTACACCCCGTATCTTTGTGTGGCACGCCATATTCCTGACCATGATGCTCTCCTATAATGGGGACGGCGGAGTGCGGTGTATGGAATTTTCTAAGAGGATGCAGAATGAGCGCTCGGTCTAAAACGACCTCCTTGTCAGTTACCACTTCCTCACAAAGCATCGAAGCAGGTGTGGTCTGGCCGGACTGTTTTACCCATGTGCTTCGACAAGGCCTCAACGATTTTGAAATTTCGGATCGTGAGCGCATTACGCTGGATCGGTTGAGGTGGCTGGCGATGCGCGCGTCGCTGTCGAAATCAGAGGACCTCGAAAAAGCATGCTATTCGCTGGCCGGAGGGCATGGTGAGAGTTTTGAACGGCTCGGAGTGTTGTTTTTTGGAGCCCTCAGAAGACATGCACGCCACGGTCTGACAATCCTCCGCCCGGGATCAGATGCGCTCGAGCGTGATGAAATATGGGTACTGAGACTTCTTAGAAGCGCCGATGACAAGAATATGCTTTCTCGGATGATTGCATGGCACGTTGAACCGTCCGCTCAACGATGGGTCCGATTCTTAACCTGCGGGCTGTCTCGGGTCGCCTGAAATGCGCGCCGGATTATGGTTTCGCGTGCTAGAGCGGTTCACAATTCGATTGAAACGCTCGGTTGCGAAGAGCAACCCGGCGCTTATGCGCGGCCCCTCCCCACCTGGGGTCGCGAAGGCCTCTTGAGGCCGACAGCGTGAGCGCAAAAACTGGACCGATTCTATCAAAGATAGAAATGACCTAACCGTACCCGTCCAAACGGAACCGCTTGAGCGCAAGAGACCACACCAAAATAGAAAGCTATAAGCGAACAGTGCTTCAAGGAAGCGATGATTGGTGCTGGAAGACCGCTTGTTTAACAAAATGTCGCGTTTTGCCTCAATGTCATGCTCTTGAAGGGCTGGCAATGCGTTCGATTTTGAGTTATCAGTTTTTAGAATTATTCTAAACTGACGACGATGAAGGAGACACTCATGGCATTTGTTGCAGCGAAAATGGAACCTAAAGCAAAAGCTGCGGTGGTGGAGGGCTTGACCCAGGGTTTGGCAGACACAGCCCTCACCACAGTTAAGGCACAAAACTACCACTGGAATGTGGTCGGTATGGCGTTTGGTCCTCTGCACGATCTGTTTCAGAACATCTATGAAGATCATTTCGAAGCGCAGGACACTGTGGCGGAACGCATAAAGGCCTTAGATGGTCACGCTGAAGGTACAATGAGTTCATGGCTGGCAAGAACGTCCATCAAAGAAAAAGATGGCTATGCGTCGGACCGCGAAATGATTGCTGATATGCTGGAAGCCCAGGAAACGATGAGTGCCACAATGGCGTCTTTGTGCGCGGTTGCGGATGAACATGGTGATTGGGCAACAAACGACCTAGCGACAGATCGCGTGACAACGCATGACAAGTTTGCGTGGATGCTTCGTGCGCTGCTGCGGGACATGCCCCAAGATAACTCCGGGCGATGAATCTGTTCCAATTCAAACGGACCCGTTTGAGCGCAGTGCACGGCATTGAAACCGCAAACTAGAGGCAATTGGACCTCAAAAACGGGTTGACTGGCTCCAGGGCCGCGACCAACTCCGGAAAACCTCCATTACACAATTTGAACCCATCCAGACTCCTGTTTGGATGGGTTTTTTGTTGCACAGCCGTTTCCGTTCAAACAGAATTGTTTGCGCGAAAGAAACCACGCTGAAACAAAAAGCTGGAGCGGTTCAATCAAAGTGTGAACCGCTCTAGCTCCTTGAATGGGTTTTTGTGTTGCTTTTTCTGTTTGAGCGTTTTGGGGCCCATTTTCTCTTAATTTGAGCAGGCCACACCTCTTGCAGGGGCTTTTTCGCGGCACACGCAAGCGCCAACACAGGCAGAAGGGGCAGACAACCGATGACCGCCGCTCTTCTTTCCCTTTGCGCTCATGTTAAACTGCATACGGATTTTGGGGCGCAAGCCAGGGCCAGCCAAATCTGCCTATCGAGAGATTTGGACGTTTCCCAACAGCTTCTACCGCTGCGTCAAATCCGTGCGAGACGCGTGGATCTCACTTTCAAATTAAAGTTGACTTTCAAGGTTGAATTAGCCTGAGGCTCAATATATCACTCCAAATATCAACTTTTCCTTGGAGAAAAACGACATGAACTCTAACCTCCTTCGTGGCATCGCTTTGGCTGCTTTGACCAGCGTCGCTGCATTCACCACACCTTCTTATGCTGAGGGTGAGCTGAACCTCTATTCGTCCCGCCACTACGACACAGATGAGCGCCTGTACTCCGACTTTACAAAAATGACTGGCATCAAGATCAATCGCATTGAAGGCAAGGCCGATGCGTTGATCGAGCGTATGAAGTCTGAGGGCGCAAACAGCCCGGCTGACATTCTCCTTACAGTTGATACGACACGCCTGGAACGCGCAAAAAATGCCGGCGTTCTGCAATCGATCGCGTCAGATGAACTCGAAGCCAAAATTCCGGCCAACCTGCAGGACGCTGACAACCAATGGTTTGGCTTTTCTCAGCGTGCCCGAATTTTCTTTTACGACAAGAACGACGTCAAAGACCCGCCAAAGACCTATGCCGACTTGGCAGACCCTCAATACAAAGGCAAAGTCTGCCACCGTTCCTCCACAAACGTGTACAGCCAAACTCTTCTTTCTGCAGTCGTCGAAAATCTCGGTGCTGAAACTGCAAAGGGGTGGGCACAGGGTGTGGTGAACAATTTCGCGCGCGAACCCCAAGGCGGTGATACAGATCAGCTTCGTGGCTTGGTTTCAGGCGAGTGCGACATCTCCGTGTCAAACACCTATTACTTCGCACGGGCGGTGCGTAAAGATGTCAAAGGCCTTCCGAAAGACGCCATGGCAAACATCGGCTATGTGTTCCCTAGAATGTCCGACGCCGCCGGCGCCCACGTGAACCTCTCCGGTGGTGGCGTTGCCAAGAACTCGCCTAACAAAGCCAATGCCATCAAGTTCTTGGAATACCTCGCTTCTGAAAGCGCGCAGAACTATTTCTCTGCTGGCAATGACGAGTATCCAGTGGTGGCGGGTGTTCCGTTGGCCGATTCCGTGAAAACGATGGGACCTTTGGAGGCCGATCCGGTTGATCTTTCCAAAGTGGCCAAAAACCTTTCGACTGCGCAGCAAATTTTTGCGGACGTGGGTTGGAAGTGATTTCCAACGTTTGATTTGCTTGTGTGCCAGAGCGGTTCACAATTTGATTGAACCGTTCGGTTGCGAAGAGCAACCCGTCGCTTATGCTCCGCCGCTCCCCCCAACTTAGGGTCGCGAAGGCCTCTTGAGGTCGACAGCGTAAGCGCCACAACTGGACCGTTTCTATCGAAGATAGAAACGATCTAATCAAGTGAAAGTGCCAGCTGGGGAACCAGCTGGCATTTTTTGCTTTTAAGCACTCTTTTGAGGCAATCGCCGCTTCTTTGAAGCGCCGATTGCCTCCAGCTGGTGATATGCCCGCGGTTTCTTTCGCTCAATCGATGCCGTTGAACGGAAACAGCTACATCCACCACTAAATCAGTGGCGCCACAGACCAAGATGCCGCCAACAGTCCGGCCTTGTCATGTTGCATGCGGTTCAATGGATATTCAGTCTGCGGCATAGAATGACAACTGGGATCAAGCCGACGCCCACAATAATCAGGCTTGGAATTGCAGCGCCTTCCAGCCGTTCATCCGCAGCTAGACGATAGGCTTGCACAGCCAAAGTATCCCAACCAAAAGGTCGGATGATCAATGTGGCGGGCAGTTCCTTTATCGTGTCAACGAATACAAGCAACATCGCGGTAAAGGCTGCTGGTGCGAGCATTGGTATGTGTATTCGCCGCAAAATTGTGCCGGTGGAAGCTCCCATCCCTTCGGCCGCCCTGTCTAAATCCCGGGTGACGGTCACTTCACCCGCTCGCCATGCCCCCAAAGCGGCTGCTAGAAAACGAATGACATAGGCTGCAATGAGCACGGTGATGGTTCCTGATAGGAACAGGCCCGTGGAAAATCCAAGTTCGGTGCGTGCCCATTTGTCGATCAGGTTTTCAAGGGTCGCGATCGGAACAAACAGCCCGAGCGCAATAACAGCCCCAGGAACGGCGTAACCAAGACGAGCTATTGTAAAAGACCCTTTAAAGATCACGCGATCGCCATTTCGACGGCGACCATAACTCAAAGCAATTGCAAAGATGACCGTGACCAATGCGGCCACTGACGCAAGGATCAGTGAGTTTGAAAGGAAATTCCAGTATCTTTCGCTAAAAACGTTCTGTTCTGACCGTTGTGCCAACAGAAATAACATGACGGTTGGTATGATGGCCCCAAATAAAATGGGCACGATGCAGATCATGGCAGCCGCAAGCGCACGCCCACCCTTCAAGCGCATACGCGGCCAACGATCTCTGTTTGCGTTTTGGGATACGGTGTCGGAGTTTTTTGCCCGAAGTCCCTCCAAAGCAAATAAAAGCAAGGCAATTGCCAACAAACCCAAGGCCATTTGTGCGGAGGCCGCCCGGTCTCCCAACGTGAACCACGTTGTGTAAATACCGGTGGCCAAAGTGTGCACTCCGAAGTGCGCCACGGTGCCGAAATCTGCAATTGTTTCCATCAAGGCGAGCAGAACACCAGCTGATACGGCAGGTGCAACCAACGGAACAGCGATCTTCCAAAATGCCCTGTTATTTGAGCTGCCGAGGCTTTTGGCAACGATAAACGGACCTAAGCCCTGCATTAAAAAAGCAGTGCGTGCCAGCAAATACACGTAAGGATATAGCACCAACGTCAGCATAAGAGCAGCGCCACCAGGGGAACGCACCTCAGGAAACCAATACTCTCTTGGTCCCCATCCGAAAATGCTTCTCAAGGCCGTTTGCACCGCGCCTGGATGGTCAAGCAAATCTGTATAGGCGTAGGCTAAGACATAGGCGGGAAATGCAAGCGGAAGCACCAGAGCCACTTCAATCCATTTTCGGCCCGCAAAATCACAAGCTGTGACGAGCCACGCAGTTCCTGTACCGACTATAGCAGTGCCGAGCCCAACCATGACCATTATCCAAAACGTCGTCATCGCGTAGCCCGGCAGCAGGGAAATTCCGAGGCGGCTGACGGTTTCCAGGTTTCCTGCGGAGGCAGCGATGATGACGGAAACGATTGGGAGTGCGCACAACAAAGCTGCGCCGTAGGTGAAACCATTCAGAAAACGGTCGCCCCACGCTCTAGGCTTAACCGGCTTTCCGTTAGGAGCTTGTGACGTTAAGGGGTCGGGCCCGGGCATCGTCCCGACCGGTCGAACATGGTGCTGTGGAACGTGCATATGGAAAAAAGCAATCGATCAGTAATTGGATAGGGGTGACTGTGCTCACGACTGCCGCACCACCCATCGCTCCACGACATGCATTATATGATAATTTTTGTCTAGTTTGATAGTGAGTGAGAACGTCGGCGCAACAATCCACCACAGGGTTGGCGATTCAGTATCGCTGCCTGTCTGTTGCGTTGGCAAAACGCGGTCTTACTTTAGAGTGTATGGCTGTTGGATTGGTGGTCTAGGCCTTTGGGCCGGGCAGAGCCGGACCTTAAAATGTTGCAGCAAGCGACGCGCGCGGAGAGACAGTGCGATGATCACCCAAATCCCAAAACAACGCAGTTACGACATCATCATCGTTGGTGGCGCGATCATGGGTGCCTCGACGGCATGGTTCTTGTCCGATGACAAAGACTTTGATGGCAGTGTTTTGGTGGTTGAGCGGGATACAAGCTATGAATTTTCGTCCACCGTGCACGCCAATTCGTGCATGCGACAGCAGTTTTCGAGCGAGTTGAACGTTCGTATTTCCCAGTTTGCTGCGGACTTCGTGAAAAACTTGCCGCGTTATATGGGCGACGATGATCGGGTTCCTGAACTGGGGATTCAAAACTTCGGCTACATGTATCTCGCCGACAATGAGCTATTTGCCGATGTGTTGCGTGACAGCCAAGCGACGCAGGTCGCGACCGGTGCTGCAACTCAATTGATGGCGCCGGATGAGATTAAGCAAAAATACCCTTTCTACAATGTCGATGACATCGTTTTGGGATCCATCAACCTGGTAGACGAAGGGTTCTGGGATGCGATGGCGGTGTTCGACTGGTGGCGCAAGTCCGCCCGTGAGCGCGGTGTTGAATACGTTCAAAACGAAGTGGTTGCGATGACCAAAAACGCTGCGGGCACGCGCGTGGAAAGCGTTACGTTGAAGTCTGGTGAAATCATCGCCTGCGGGCAGGTTTTGAATGCCTCGGGGCCGCGCGCCATCGAAACGGCGAAAATGATCGGTGCTACCTTGCCCGTGGAGCCGCGCAAACGCTATTCGTGGGTGTTTTCCGCCGAAAAGCCGCTGGATCAGGATTTGCCTTTGACGATTGATCCGTCCGGCGTGCACGTGCGCGAAAATGGCGGGGGTACTTATCAGTGCGGCGGCCATTCGCACGTCGATCCCGCAGTGGCCTATGACGATTTTGATATGGACCATTCCATCTGGCAGGACCACGTTTGGCCGATCCTCGCAACGCGGATTCCGCAGTTCGAGGCCATAAAAGTGCTGTCGGAATGGGGCGGACACTATGCCTTCAACACGTTTGATCACAACGCGATCATGGGCCCCCACACTGTGGCCGAAAATTTCTACTTTCTGAACGGGTTTTCCGGTCATGGCTTGCAGCAGTCGCCTGCCATGGGACGCGGGACGGCGGAGCTCATGGTGCACGGTCAATACCGCAGCTTGGACCTGTCGCCTTTCAATTTTGAGCGCATCGAAAACAATGTGCCCATCGTAGAAAAGGCGGTTATTTAGTTGCCACCACACAACAAACTGCTGCGCAGTGGACTCTTGAGCGGTTCACAATTTGATTGAACCGCTTGGTTGCGAAGAGCAACCCGGCGCTTATGCGCCGCCCTTCCCCACCCTAGGGTCGCGAAGGCCTCTTGAGGCCGACAGCGTGAGCGCCACAACTGGATCGGTTCTATCAAAGATAGAAGTGATCTAAGGGTCCCTTGCTACCGATTGTTGGTGAGATAAGTGCTGAGCGTTGCTTTCGTGCCGTCGCGCCACAATGCTGTTAGAGCGCTGGCGAAAGCGTTGGCGAAATCTTGGTTGCGGGACAGGTTTCCATAAATGTCAGACATTGCCAGCCAAGTGGATGGAGTGTGCTTGGCCAATTTTGCTTTGACGGTCAGTTGATCCCAAATCGGATCATTGGGTGCGATTTTTGCGCCTGAATCTGTGGTTCCATAGCAATAGCGGCACCACAGGGCCGACCCAAGGGCCAGTCCATCAATGGATTGGCCATGTTGCAAGCGGGTTTCCACAACCGGTAAGATGAATTTGGGTTGGCGGTTCGAGCCGTCGAGGCACA
Source organism: Pseudomonadota bacterium (assembly GCA_038746275.1). Lineage (GTDB taxonomy): Bacteria > Pseudomonadota > Alphaproteobacteria > Rhizobiales > Rhizobiaceae > Pseudahrensia. The sequence goes on from JBCDKS010000001.1 coordinate 148,695, forward strand.
GCCGCTGAACCGTATCGCCGATCTGCCTGTTCGAAAACCGTTCCACGACTTTTGCAAAATACGCTTCTAGCGACACATTGTGTATCGCGGGCACAGTTGGGATGATTTCCGTTTCTTCCAATTTGGTAAGAAAGCCGGATACCAGCGGATCAGCCATGGCATCGTGCACGTAGTGAATGTCCATGAGCGCTGCCGGATAGGCAATGGCGGCATGTCCACCGTTCAAAATACGCAGTTTCATCAATTCATAGGCTGCTACGTCTTCGACGAATTCCACGCCGACTTTTTCCAATGCCGGTCGGCCGTAAGGGAAATCATCCTCCATAACCCATTGGCGGAACGGTTCGCAGGCCACCGGGCGGGCGTCGTCAATGCCGAACGTTTCGGCCACAAGATCGATTTCGCGTTGCGAAGTTGCAGGTGTGATGCAATCGACCATGGAATTTGGGAAGGAGACCGCGTTTCCAATCCACTCCGCAAGCTCTGCCGACTGTGCCTGCGCAAGGCCCATGACTGCGTTTTTGGCCACGTGCCCGTTTTCCGGCAGGTTGTCGCATGACATGATCGTAAACGGTTTGTTGCCGGAAGCTTGGCGCATTTTCAGCGCTGCAATGATGCAGCCGAACACGGTTTTTGGTTCGTTGGGGTTGGCCGCATCGTATTGAATGTCTGGATGATCCGCATCGAAACCGCCTGTGGCGGCATCGATGTAGTAGCCGCCTTCTGTGATTGTGAGCGACACGATGCGAATGGCGGGGTTAGCCATGGCTTCGATGACGGGTCTGGGTGCGATCTCAACATAGTCGATCATCGATCCGCAGATCCGCGCGGTCAGGCCTTTGGGGTCCAGTTCCACAACGGTGGTGAGACAGTCTTGCGCCAAGAGGTCGGCGCGTACCGGTTCGTCGTTTTGGCGCAGGCTTGCGCCGATGATCCCCCAATCATGGTCGCCACCGGTTGCAAACAAATCATCGATATAGACAGCTTGGTGCGCACGATGAAAATTGCCAAGACCGATGTGCAAGATGCCGGGCGAGAGCAGGCTTCTGTCATAGGCGGGCACTGCGACGTCGCTGTGAGGCTTGCTCAATGCCGCTTGGGACAGTTTTGTCGCCATGTTTTGTTTTTCCAAACCTTGCATGCGTTCTCCGGTCTCGCAGCGCCCCGCTACGACATCCATTGGCCACCATCGACATTGTAGGTTTGGGAAACGATGTAGTTGGCCTCTTTAGAGGCTAAAAACACGGCCATGCCCGTCAGATCATCCGGGGTTGCAAAACGGCCAACCGGCACACCTTGTTCCACTTCCGCTTTCTTTTGGCCCAGCGGTTTGCCTTCCAGTTTTGCAAACATCTCATCCACATGGTCCCAATGGGCACCATCCACCACTCCCGGTGCGATCGCATTCACGTTGATCCCATGTTTGATCAGATTGAGACCCGCCGATTGGGTCATGGAAATTACGGCAGCCTTGGTTGAGCAGTAGACCAGAACCAGGCTCTCGCCGCGCCGACCGGCTTGGGAGGCCATGTTGATAATCTTGCCGCCATGGCCTTGCGCAATCATCTGTTTGGCGGCGGCCTGCATCGTGAAAAGGGTGCCGGCGACGTTGATGGCATAGAGTGTGTCATAGCTCTTGCGGGTGATGTCGACCGTCTCTGCAGCATCAAACAGGGCGGCATTGTTGACCAAAATGTCCAGCTTGCCGGTCGTCTCGACCACGGCTTGCACCGCAGCATCAATGCTGTCCTGTTGGGTGACGTCCAGGTGTAGGGCGTAGGCGGCTTCTCCCAATTCCGATGCGGCTTCGCGAGCGGTAGACAGATTTATGTCTGCAATTGCGACCGTTGCGCCCTCACGGATAAAGGCCTCGGCAAATCCACGCCCAATGCCGCGGGCTGCGCCGGTAATCAACGCAGACTGTCCTTCTAGCCGTTTCATCAGATGCGCAGGCCTTGGTCATCAAACCTGTGGATCTGTTCGCGGTCTGGCGTCAGGTACACGGTGTCCCCGTGCTGCACGGCGATGTCACCAGCGGCACGCACGGTCATGGGATCACACCCTTCCACGCCATGGATGTGGATGAACGTATCTGAACCCAAATGTTCCGCCACGCCCACAGTGCCTTTCCAGGCGGTCTTGCTGGCCTTTGTGGAAACGCTGATGTGCTCGGGTCGAACACCAATGGTGTGTGCATCAAGCTCGGCTGCTGCCGGGCCTTCCAACAAGTTCATTTTGGGGGAACCGATAAAGCCAGCCACGAACCTGTTGCGGGGTTTGTGGTACAGCTCCAAGGGGCTGCCAACTTGTTCGATCACACCGGCTTGAAGCACCACGATCCGGTCTGCCATGGTCATGGCTTCCACCTGGTCGTGGGTTACGTAGATCATGGTGGTTTTCAGTTTCTTGTGCATTTCGCTGATTTCCAGCCGCATGCCAACGCGCAAGGCGGCATCAAGGTTGGAAAGCGGCTCATCGAACAGGAATGCGGACGGTTCGCGGACGATGGCGCGACCAATGGCAACGCGCTGTCGCTGACCGCCGGACAATTGGCCGGGTTTACGATCTAGATAATCTGTCAGGTTGAGCGACTTTGCAGCGGCTGCGATGCGCCGTTCCTGCTCGTCTTCCGGCATGCCAGCCATGCGCATGGGGAAAGCGATGTTCTTGCGCACCGTCATGTGCGGATACAGCGCGTAGGATTGGAAGACCATGGCCAGACCGCGTTTGGAAGGCGACACTTCGGTGACGTCCTCGCCATCGATGATGACTTTGCCTGCGGTTGCGTCTTCCAGCCCGGCAATCAGGCGCAGGAGTGTGGACTTGCCACAGCCTGAAGGGCCCACAAAAACTGCGAACTCGCCTTCCTCTATGGTCAGGTCCAATGGGGGAATAACCTCGGTCTCCCCGAAGCGTTTCACCACTTTCTCCAGTACAATGCGTCCCATGGGATTTCCTTACTTAACGGCACCAAAGGTGAGGCCTTGCACCAGTTGTTTCTGACAGAACCAGCCCAGCACCACGATGGGGCCGACAGCTGCGGCGGACACGGCTGACAGACGGCCGAAGAACAGACCCTCTGGCGCTCTGTTACCCTCAATGAGCTTGGACAGGGTGGCAGCGTCTGTCGTCGTCAAACGTACGGTCCAGTAGGCTTCGTTCCAGCAAAAGATGAAACAGAGCAGCGCGGTGGAAGCGATGCCGCCCCAAGCGAGTGGGATGAGAATTTCTTTGATTTCGCCCCAGGTGTTCACGCCATCCATCTGTCCGGCCTCAATGATGTCCTTGGGGATTTCCTTGAAATAGGTGAACAGCATCCACACCACGATGGGCAGGTTGATCAGCGCCAACACCATGATGATGACGAAATGGGTGTCGAACAGGCCAATCGATTTGGCCAGAAACGTCATGGGGTAGAGCACGGCGGCGGCGGGCAGCATCTTGGTGGAGAGCATCCACATCAAGATATCTTTGGTGTGCCGACTGGGATTGAAGGCCATGGCGTAGGCAGCTGGAATACCGACAAACAACGCGACGGCAGTCGCAAAAACCGAGGTAATGACCGAATTGGAGGCAAAGCGCCAATAGTTATAGTTCTCGGTCATGTTGAGGTAGTTATCGAGTGTGGGCGTGAAGAAGAACAAGAACTCCGGCTTCACTGCGTCCGCGTCTGTTTTGAAACTTGTCAGGATCAACCAGAAGATCGGAAAGAAGAACAGCAGAGCGATGAACCACGCCAAGAGCGGGCGGCCATAGGTGCCGAACTTCGTATTTTGAGCGACGATTGCCATGGTCGTATCCCCTAATCCATCAAGGTCTTGCCAATCATGCGCAGCAGGAAGATCGCTACGATGTTGGCCAGGATGACTGCGAATATTCCGGTGGCGCTGGCTGCACCGATATTGTTGTTGGCGAATTCGCCGATCAGGTAGGGCAGGTTTTTGTTGCCGTTGCCCCGGCTGACTATCTCAATCTCGGCGTAGAGCGAGAGGTGAAAGATCGCCTGTATCATCACCACGATGGCGATGGGACGGCTCAGATGGGGCAGGGTGAGGAACCGGAATTGCGACCATCTGCTAGCGCCGTCCAAGATGGCGGCTTCCTTCTGCTGCTCATCTTCCGACTGCAAGGAGGTCATGAAGATCAGCACGGCAAACGGCGTCCACTGCCACGTCACCATCATGATGACTGCGTAGGCTGAGGTTTGTGTGGCGCGGAATGAGATCGGTTCAAACTGCGGCCAAAGAGAGAAAAAACCGCCCACGATTGGCGCGTTTTGCAACGACGCGATCACGTCGTTGATACCTTCGATGGCGAGACCGTTGAGCCCCAGTACAGGGTCAAGGATCATGTTGATCCACAGGACCGCGTTGACTGCCGGCATGATGAAAAAGGGAGAGATCAGTAGCACTCGTACGATGCCTTGGCCGGGAAAGGCCTTATTGATCAAAACGGCGATCAGGACGCCTAGAATCACGGTGAGGAATAGAATCCCGCCCACAATGAAGAGACTGTTTTGGATGGCGAACAGGAAGTCCTTGGAATTGAGGACAAACTCGTAGTTGCCGAACCCGCGCCAGTTGCTGATGGACGGCGTGGTCCATTCAGGCCTGCGAAGGCTGTTGAGCACATAGCGGATGAATGAGAAATAAAGCGTCATTCCAAGCGGAATGAGCATCCAGATCAGCAATAGGATCACGGCTGGCGTCTGTAGCAGACGCGGAAGCGTTCTGTTGGTCATGGTTTCTCTCCCGCGTAGACGAAAGCCACGCAAACCGTGCGACACTTATGGATTGATCAAATTTTGATCAGGGCGACTGGCTGCATCGTTATTGGACTGAAAGCGACCGTCTGCCAAAGGGTGAAGAGCCCGACACTCATGTGCCGGGCTCCTGCAATGTGAAGGCTTACTCGTAGTAGCCCGCTTCTTTCATGATCGCGTCGGCAGCGGCCTGGGAGGCTTTCAACGCGTCATCGACAGACTTGGCGCCGGAAAGAGCCGCAGCCATTTCCTGAGCAACTGCGCTGCCCACTTCCGGGAATTCCGGAATGGCTGCGAATTGCACGCCGACGTAAGGCTTGATGTCTGTGGCAGCAGGTGCAGCAGATTCAATTGCCTTCATCTCGGCAGCCGCAAACGGTGCCGCCGCTTTGAACTCAGCAGAAGCGTAAGTTGAAGCACGTGTGCCGGTTGGGACGCTGCCCCAGCCGAAATCCGGGTGCGCTGCAACAGCCTTTATGTAGTCTTTCGACGTGGACCACTCGATGAACTTCTTGGCTTCATCAGCGTTTGGCGAACCGGCTGGAACGGCCATCGCCCAAGCCCAAAGCCAGTTGGCACCGACAGGGTTACCCGCGTTTGGCGACTGGGCGTAAGCAACGCCGGGCACTTTTAAGAAGGATGCAGCAATTGTTGCATCGATCCACATGCCGCATTTGCCTTCGTTGTACAGCGCCAGAATCTCGTTGAAGGAGTTGCCTTCCGAGCCTGGAGGGCCGTATTTGCCGAGCAGGTTCACATAAGCCTCGATAGCGGCTTTCCACTGAGGAGAGTCGATGGTTGGCTTCATGTCTTTGTCGAACCAAGCGCCGCCAAAAGAGTTCACCATAGTGGTGATGAACGCCATGTTGTCGCCCCAGCCCGGCTTACCGCGCAAGCAAGCGCCGTAGACGCCTTGGTCTGGTTTGTGCATGGCGGCGGCAGCTTTGGTGACATTGTCCCAAGAGTCGTTGTCAGCGATGGTGACGCCAGCCGCATCAGCCAGATCCTTGCGGTACATGACCATTGAGGATTCGCCATAGAACGGCGCCGCGTAGAGCGTTCCGTTGTAGGACAGGCCGTTGCGCATGGCGGGCAGGATGTCGTTGACATCGTAGTCAGCGCCAAAGTTCAGTGGCTCAATCCAGCCGGCTTTGCCCCAGATGGGTGCTTCCTGCATGCCGATGTTGATGATGTCATACTGACCACCACCGGTGGCTGTGTCAGACGTGACTTGCTCGCGCAGCACGCCTTCTTCCAAAGAAACCCACTCGAGTTCCACACCCGTTTCTTTGGTGTAAGCCTCGGCGACTTTCTTCATGTTTTCCATATGACCGTTGTTCACGATCGCGATTGTGAGTTTTTTAGCGTGGCTGGCAGCGTTTACGGATGTTGCCACGGCTGCGGCAGACACCAGCACTGTTGCTGCAAAAAGAGCAGATTTCAGTTTCATCATAAATCCTCCCGGTTTGATGCTCGGATGAAGTAGGTTAGCGTCGTCGCGGGAGTCAAGTAGATATTTTACGCCTGTAAAAATTGAACGTCACACACGTGTGTAGACTCTGCGCAGACTAAGCAGATTCACGCATCACCAAAGTGCCTTCAAACAACACTTCCGTTCGCTCTTTTGCCGGTGCTTTGGCGCTTATAATATCGAACAACAATTCCACGCTGTGTTCTGCAATCGCGTGGTAGTCTTGCGCTACGGTTGTGAGCGGTGGGCAGGTAAATTGCGACCATGGGTGATCATCGTGCCCGGCGATGCGCAGGGAACAGCCTTCCTTAAAGCCGACCTGAATGCCGTTTTGATAGGCCGCCGCGATGAGTCCAACCGCCAGTCGATCATTGCTGCACAATATGGTTTCAGAGGGCAGCGACCGCTCGGCAATCAACCGATTGCCTTCTGTAAGGCCTATTTCTTCAAACCCCCATCCGGACCCGCTGACCTGAACCACCATGGGTTCATGGCCCAGTTCTTCCATCGTCTTTACATACGCGTCGCGGCGCTTGTTGGCATTTGGGTTGACCGGCGCCATCTCAAAGAAACAGGGTGGCTCTCCGGTTCGGCACAAATAATTGACGATCAGGCCAATGCTTTGGCGGTTGTTTGAGCCCACAAACCCTTGGCCAACAGCCACATTGCTGTCGAAGACGATGGTTGGGACGTCTTTTGTGAACCGTTCCACACTTTCAAAGTCAGATCCCTTTCCCAACGGGGCGATGAGAGCGCCGGCGGGACGGAGAGATTGGAGTGTCGCTAGCGCGTAGTTTTCAAGTTCCTGTTGCCCGTGGGCGCTGAACACGATGGGCCAGAACCCGGCATCAATGCAGCGCCGTTCGATCATGCGCACCATCTCCGCAAAGAACGGGTCAGACGAGTAGGGCACGACAATGCCGATGGTCTTGGTCAGTTTGCGGTTTTGGTTGATCGCAAAGATATTGGGCCGGTAGTCGTATTTTTCGACCGCAGTTTGAATTTTTTGGCGCATGGAAACGCGTACGCTGCTCGGATCATTGAAATACTTTGACAGCGTTGGCCGGGAGATGCCGCTGACCTTGGCCAGTTCCATCATTGTTTTGACGCGGTGCGTTGCCATGTCCTCATTCCCAAATCATCGGCAAGCCAGTGGCCCAAGGATGCGAAAGTGCATTGTTTGCATCAGACGGGCCAAAATGTTTGCACGCGCAAATATTTTTTTGGCAATAGACCGATGTACGCCGAACGGGTCAAGCCATACGCCCGGTAGGCTTAAGAAAGAGGCGATGCGGAGAACTTTGAAGCGAGCTGATAAAAAAGCCGCTGAATTTATCAGTGGTCGTGGGAGGAGGAAACGACCGGCCTAAAATTCAGCGGCTATGCTGTAAAACTTGTAACAGCGGCAATCAGATAATCGGCGAATGCACACTTTGGCGCAACGTCCCTCAATACGGGCGGTTTTGACGGAAAAGCATGCAAAAACAGCAATTTAATCAGATGTGCAAATTTTGCATGGCTGCCATGCGTGTAAAATATGCATAAAATTTAGACAAATTTTCAAAAGACTAAAAAACAGGCAAATTCTGTTGATATTGTGGGCAGTTTCCCCAAGCCGTCGTGGATAGTCGTTCTTATCCGGCGGATAGTGGTTGGTTCGCTGCGGGTGTTGTCAGGCTGGTCTTTTTTGCCGGTCGAACGAAACGCAAGACATTGCGGATTACTTGTTCCTGTAAGCGTGGCTGTTTTTCAATGTTAAAATGACCAACCTCGTCGTCTTTGGAGAAGTCGATGTTTTTCATCCGGCCCCGAAAACCAGGGCCTTTGGTAATCGGTTTACCCCAACCATCCGTCTCAAAGTAATAGTTGGTAACTTTGCGAACATTGGACGGGATGGGCTTTGGATTGGTGGCAGCGAATGTCACCAAATAGTCCACGCGGATACGACGTTTCTTCAGTTCAGCCGCAATCGTGATGGCTTGGTTGGCACCCAACGAATGGCCGATCAGGACAACGGGCTTGCGGCCAAACTTTTTTCGGTTGGCCAAAATCGCGGTCAAAGCGGTGCGCCAATTGGTGTGGCTGATCACTTGAGCTTTGATCCCGCGTTTGTTGAGCTTCTCTCCCATCTGGTCGAGGCCGCGGGAAAACACGTTGCCGAAGCCGCGCAGCAGATAAACATCGCCGCGATGGCTTTTGCTGGACGCCACCTGATCAGCAAGTTCTTGAATTGGAGCGGCGTTGAGCTGCTTCCAGACGTTAGTGATGATACTGTCTGCTTGTGCTGGGAGAGCAGCAAAGATCACAAAGCACACAACCGTCATCGCTGTTGCTAACAGGCTTGAAAATCTGGGCTTGAAAAATGTGTTTAGAAGCATGTGCTGATCCAGCAGGCGCGATACCGGAGTTATTGGTTTCGTCTGTATGCAAGAGAACGGCCAGCGGCAAGCGAGCGCTTGCCCTCAGGGCAACAATTTTTGTCGAGCGCTCTCTTTTTTGATGGGCCTGTGACCTTCCGGACTCAAATGGATTAGCCAAGTCGTGGCATCACACGTCCCGTCTTGGCGCAATAAGCATCGTATTGTGCCCCAAACTGGTCCCGCATCATGGCTTCTTCTTGATGGACGCGGCTGAAATACAGGAGTGCCACGCTTACAATACCGGCCAAACCTGCAACCCAGTTTGGAACCAGAAGCGCTTGTCCAATTCCCCACAGCCAAAAGGATGTATACATGGGGTGACGCACATATTGATACAGTCCGTTTTGGACCAGTTGATGGTCTTCGCGCAGCTCTAGAGTGACAGACCAATTGTCCGCCAATTGCTTATGAGCGAGATAAAACACCACCAAAAAGCCGACCATGACCGCACTGCCGAGCACCAGCGTCCAGGCGTATGGAACCCGGTTGGCATAAGCTGGAAAGCCTGTGGTGAAGTAGAGCAGTGGCAAAACGAAAAGGCCGAATATGCACAATCCCAGAGCCGTGCGCTCCCACAAGCTGCGGCGGTGGGCGACCACCTTCTTGCGCTTGGCCTTGCGCCGCCTGGGCATGCGGATTGCGATCCACGCTATCAACGTGGCTGCCCAAAGAGCGGCGGCTATGGAACTGGTCATTTACGGTCGTCCTGTTCGTCGTCTCGGTCGGCAGCGTCCGGCAAACCCGGGTGGAGATGTTTGTTAAACCCTTCCGGCTGCGCCACGCGCAAGGCCAATTGCGCGGGACCGAAACAAATGGCTGGGAAATCGTAAAAATAACGCCGGGTGTTTCCAAAAACGAACTGGTAATGGACCCGAAAAAAGTTCCGTTTGATGCGCTGGTAGGTTTGAGATGACACCATGCGCTTTACCCGCAGGCCAAACCTCTTGAAATGAGGCGGCTCGGTTCGGTCAAAGCCCATCAGTTTGGCGGGGTTCGTGCGGGAAAAGTTGATTATGTCGGATTGGCATTGATACTCGACCCATTGGGCATTGGACCGGCTCAACGCAAAATTGACGTGGTCGCGATACCACTGTGCATCCGGGTGGAGGCCAACTTTCAGGCTGGTGGACCCCACCGTCATGATCCAGAACCGGTTTTCTCGCCCGGCGAGGTCCGGGTTGCGGTCGAGCGCGCGGGCCGCGGCTTCCAAGATCAATGCACCGCCGGTGCTGTGCCCAACAAGGATGATCTCATCATAATGCGTCGGGGTGGCTGCCACCGCTTCCGCCAATTCGTCAAAGATCACATCCATGTCGGGTCTGCGTTGGTGGATGACGTCGGCAGAAAAACTCCACAAGTCCATCAAATGGAACACGAAATAGGGCTTGGCGACCAGTTTGATGAAGGATGTCATGGCAATTGCGAAGAAGATGGGCGCCGTGAGCCATGCAAGGACCACGCCTGAGGTCGCGATTAAAAGCCCTAAAACCAAGCTGACCACGAAACCCAGCGCCAGCATGGTGAAGGGATACATGAAATAGAACCAAAACCGCCATGCATGGTGCATGAACGCAAAACCGGTGCCGGTTAGGTTGTAGTCGGCAAAGGTTTTCAGGTAGCGCCAAACCCGCTCTTGAAGCGGCCTGTCGAAATCCCGCTGGACGATGGAATCGAGGCACACGAAGTTAAAGTCGGTTTCAACGTCCCAGCGATTTTGCGGGTCAGTGAGACGACGGGTCTGGCGCGTGATGTTTGCGCTCACACGAACCCGGTCATCGATCCGGGTTTCAACGTCCCAAAGGTCTTCAAATCGCTCCGCTTCCCGATCCAAACGGTCAAAGAACGAATCGGCAGATTTGGGGTCATAGCCCCCGATGAAAAACACCGCGCGGCGACTCACGACCGGGGTTGAGACCGGTGGCAAAGAATGGTCGGCGATGGTGGTGTTCTCGCTGTTCAAGCGGAACTCTCCTGTGGCCGTGAATGAAAACGCTTGCGCGCTGGTGAACGGCTTCTAGGGCAATGGGTCAAGAGGGTCCATTGCCAGACCGCTCACGCTCACGAGAGTGAGAACCCATTACACAGAAGCCGAAAGTGCCTTACAGCCCCGCGTCTTTTGCGCCCCGGGTCAGCAAGTCGCGAACATAGGGCGCGAAAGAGCGCCAGCATTCCACGCGGTAGGCATCTTCCCCCACCCGATGCAGCACGATCTGCGCTTTGCCAAAAATAGTGCGCGAACAGCAGCCCACGGGAAACGCTGTGTCTGACAGATCGCGGGGGCAACCGGCGTTGAGCGTGTTCGCGGCCCCAGAGCCGGTGACCATGAAACCCGTGTTGCGATGAGATACGTCTATGGCGGCAAATTTCGAACTGCCCAAACGCGGCACCATGGACGTGCCCGGTTTCATGTCGTCATAGACCAACCACTCGTCCGGCCCGAGCCATAGGGCGTGGCGGCCACCACGGGAGGCAGACGTGCCCGGCTTGCGTGGCAGAGTGAGGCCCAGAGCCACCTCAAAGGATGTGGCGCCTTCGTCTGTGGCGCGCAGGCTGATGCGGGATGCCGATGGTACGGCTTCGATTGACACCATCTCATTGGCCACGCGCCAGCCCTGATTGGGTGGACGGCGTTGCAAGGGTATTTTTGCGTTTGGTGTCTCACTAGACATGAAGCTTCTCCCCCTTTTCATCGTAGAACACGGTGCCGGTCACTTCGACCTCCACCGTTTTATCTTCCAGCGGCACATACAGCGTCTTGCCCATTTTGCCGAAACCGCCCTCTACCAACGCCATGGCGATGGAAGAGCCGCAGGCCGGAGACCAGTAGGAGGAGGTCACAAACCCGATCATTTTCATCGGGATCGGCTGGTCTGGATCATCCACGATCTGTGCGCCTTCTGGCAGCACTGTTTTGGGATCCTTGGTTTTCAGACCCACGAGTTGACGTCGTCCCTCAGCCTTCAAATCAGGCCGTTCCAACCCGCGCTTGCCAACAAAATCCGGCTTTGATTTCGCAATGGCCCAAGACAGGCCGGCGTCGTGCGGTGTGACGGTGCCATCGGTGTCTTGGCCCACAATGATGTAGCCTTTTTCCGCGCGCAGCACGTGCATGGTTTCGGTGCCATAGGCACAAGCCCCCATGGGTTCGGCGCGTTCCCACAACGCGTCCCAAAGAGCCTGGCCATGGTCGGCGGGCACGTTGATCTCAAAACCCAACTCGCCGGTGAACGAGATGCGAAACAGACGGGCGTCTATCCCGCCAACCTTGCATTCCGCCACGCTCATATGCGGGAAGGCTTCGTTGGATATGTCTACACCCTCCACCAGCGGCGCGATGATCTCGCGCGCTTTTGGACCTTGAACGGCCACGGTGGCCCATTGTTCGGTGGTTGAGGTGAGCCAGACTTGCATTTCGGGAAATTCTGTCTGGAGATAGTCTTCCATGTGGTTGAGCACACGCGGTGCGCCGCCGGTTGTCGTGGTCACATGGAAACGGTCATCCGCCAATTTACCAATTACACCATCATCATAAATGAAGCCGTCTTCGCGCAGCATGATTCCATATTTGGCACGACCGGGTTTCAATTTGTCCCAACCGTTTGTGTACAGGATGTTCATGAACGCGCCGGCATCTGGACCCGTCACTTCGATTTTACCCAAGGTGGAGGCGTCAAATATGCCGGCGGTTTCGCGCACGGTCTGGCATTCGCGCGCCACGGCTTCGTGCATGTCTTCGCCCGCTTGGGGGAAGTACCACGCCCGCTGCCAATGGCTGACCGGTTCAAAGTCTGCGCCCATCTCTTCGGCTCGGTCGTGGATGGGTGTTTTGCGGGTCGGATCAAACAGCGCGCCCGTGGCATGGCCGACAAATGTGCCAAAAGTCGTGGGCGTGTAAGGTGCACGGAAGGTGGTGAGGCCCACTTTCGGGATGGGACGGTCCAGCATGTCTGCGGCTATTGCCAGTCCGTGCATGTTCGACAGTTTGCCCTGATCGGTCGCCATACCATTGGTGGTGTAGCGTTTTACGTGTTCGATGGAGTGCATGCCCTCGCGCACCGCAAGGCGGATGTCCTTCGCCGTCACATCATTTTGGAAATCGATGAACGCCTTGCCTTTTTCGTCCCCTGCTGCCGTCGAGACCGGGCCAATGATGCCGCCTTCTGTCGAGACGTCATCGACTACCGTCATGTCTTTGGGCGTGCCGCCCATGGCGCTGACAGCTTCCTCCAGCACGTCCGCCAGGTCATCGGTTCCGTTACACCCGCCAATGCTCACGCAGTCTTGAGGCGATATGCCGGGCAAAAACCGCTGTGTCGCCTCATCCCATTGCGGCTTTCCACGGGATTGGGAGTACAGGTGCAATGAGGGTGTCCAGCCCGCCGAGACGATGAGCGAGTCGACCTCGAACTCGCGGCTTTCGCTGGAGGTTGGGTCCACCACTTCAATGCCGGAAATGCGCAGCTTGCCCTGCGCCCGTTTGACCGCGCCACCCAAAACGACTTCGATGTCCAATTCCTTGGCCTGATCGAGAAGCGCTTGGTCAACTTGAGCGCGGTGATCGACGATGACCACGATGTCTGTCCCGGCTTCGTAGAGTTCAAAAGCCGCCTGCCATGCCGTGTCGCAAGCCGTGTAGACACCGGTGCGTTGGCCAACCGTGACACCGTACTTGTTCAGCCAGGTTTGGGCTGCGCCCGCCAACACGATGCCGGGGCGATCATTGTCGGGGAACACCATGTGACGCTCGATCATGCCTTGAGCGATGACTGCCTTGTCCGCCCGCACCTGCCACATGCGTTCGCGCGGCAAACCCGGATCGGGGTTGGACATATGGTCGGTGATGCGCTCGGCGAGTGCCACCATGTTTTGCTGGAAATAGCCAAAGCCAGTGGTGCGGTTAAGCAATGTCACATTGGGGTTCGCCCGTAGCGCTTTGATCTGTGCTGCGACCCAGTGGGCGGCTGTTTCGCCGTCTATCATCGCGTCAGTGTCGCAGAGCAACCATCCGCCAAAGTTCGGGTTTTCATCGCACAGGATGACTGACTTGCCTTGGTCCGCCGCTGTGCGGGCTGCCATCAGACCGGCGGCACCGCCGCCGATCACCAGCACGTCACAGTGTGCAAAGCGATTGGTGTAGCGGTCGGGATCCGGCTCGGTGGGCGACTCGCCCAGACCTGCGGCCCGGCGGATGATGGGTTCGTAAAGCTTGTCCCACGCTTTGGCCGGCCACTTGAACGTCTTGTAATAAAAGCCCGCCGGGAAAAACGGGGACATAAGGGAATTCACCGCGCCTACATCGAAAGAAAGGGACGGGAACCGGTTCTGGGAGGTGGCGACCAGACCCTCAAAAATCTCTTGTACAGAAGCCCGCACATTGGGCTGGTGGAGCGCACCGCTGTTGGACCTTTCGCGGGAAATGCCCATGAGAGCGTTTGGCTCTTCCACACCTGCCGCCATCACGCCTCGTGGACGGTGATATTTGAACGAGCGGCCCATAAGATGGACCCCATTTGCGAGCAAGGCCGACGCCAGCGTGTCGCCCTCGAGCCCTTCATAGCTCTTGCCGTCAAACGTGAAGCGCACTGTGCGGGTGCACGAAAGCGCACCCCGGTTTTTGACGCGGAAAGGTTGGGTAGAGGCGGGCGTCATGGTGTTTCACCGAGGGGCAATGGGAGTACACCTTCTCCATGGGAGGAGGTCGGAAAGGTGCAGTTGACCCGGATGGGGGTTGGGATGTTGGAAAGAGCGGTCGTGCTCGCAATCAGGCTTTGGCACCCCCACCCAAACCCTGCTGGCACAGGCTTTGACCTCCCCTCAAGGGGGAGGTGGGAGCCCGCGTGGAAATCAACGGCGCTCACTTTAACAACTCCGCAATTTCTTTGTCTGTCGGGCGCGGTTCACCGGCTTTGTAGACCTTTAAAAACTTGTCTGTGACCGTCGAGCGGGCCGCGTTGAAAAACCGTCCGCAACCATGGACATGCTGCCACCGTTCCAGGTTCACGCCTTTTGGGTTGTCGCGGATGAAGAACATGCCTTCGAAGTCTTCATCGGACATGTCTCCCATGTCCTTTGGGCGCACAACATGAGCCTGCCCGGCATTGGCAAACTCCAACTCCGGACGCTCTTCTTCGCAATAGGGGCATTTTATAAGGAGCATGGGACGGTCTCTGTTTTGAGGCAGCGATAGCCCTCCCCCTGGTGGGGAGGGTGGCCCGCGCCAGCGGGTCGGGTGGGGGGCGCGGTGCTTGCTTCGAGCGAAGGGTTTTTTGTGGTCCTGCGGACGCCCCCCACCCGACCCAAGGGCGCTGCGCACCCTTGTGCCACCCTCCCCACGAGGGGGAGGGCTAGGTGCCAGCCGACGGTTTGAGTTTCGTAAGTCATCATTAATGCGCCACAGCAGCGGCGGCTGCCTCATCGATCAAACGGCCATTTCTGAACCGTTCCAACGTGAAACCTTCGTTGATCTTGTGTGGGGCGTCGTTGGCTATCGTGTGGGCGAACACATTGGCCGAACCGGGGGTGGCTTTGAAGCCGCCGGTGCCCCAGCCGCAGTTCACATAGAGGCCTTTGACGGGGGTTTTGGCGAGGATCGGTGAACGGTCCGGTGTCACATCCACGATGCCGCCCCATGTGCGCAGCATCCGCATGCGGGAGAAGATGGGATAGAGTTCCACGATTGCATCAAGCGTGTGCTGCAAAATGTGCATGGAGCCGGTTTGCGAATAGGACAGATAGGAATCAGTGCCCGCACCGATGACCAACTCTCCCTTGTCCGACTGTGATATATAGGCATGGACCGCGTTGGACATGACCACGCAAGGGAAGATCGGTTTCACCGGTTCAGACACCAGCGCTTGCAACGGATAGCTTTCCAGCGGCATACGCACCCCGGCCATTTCCATCAGGACGGACGTATGGCCAGCGGCAACAACCCCCACTTGCTTCGCGCCGATCGTGCCGCGTGTTGTCTCAACGCCGGTGACTTCGCCGGACGGTGCGCGGTTGATGCCGGTCACTTCACAGTTTTGGATAATGTCGACACCCATGGAGGCTGCTTTACGGGCATACCCCCAAGCCACCGCGTCGTGACGGGCAACGCCGCCGCGACGCTGCAGGGCCGCACCCATGACTGGATAGCGGGCGTCTTTTGAAATGCTCAGCGGGGGGCAATAGTCTTTTGCCTGTTGCGGGGTCATCCATTCGTTGTCCACGCCGTTCAAGCGGTTGGCATGGATGTGGCGCTGGGCGGATTGCACGTCATGGACGCTGTGGGCCAGCATCATCACCCCGCGTTGGGAGAACATAACGTTGTAATTCAGCTCTTGGCTCAGCGTCTCCCACAGTTTGACCGCGTGATTATAAAGACCGGCTGATTCATCGTAGAGATAGTTGGAGCGGATGATGGTGGTGTTGCGGCCCGTGTTGCCGCCGCCCAGCCAGCCTTTTTCCAAGACGGCGATGTTGGTGATACCGTGCTTTTTTGCCAGATAGTAGGCGGTGCCCAACCCGTGGCCGCCCGCGCCAATGATGATGACGTCATAATTCTTTTTGGGTTCGGGGTTGTTCCATTGCTCGCCCCAGCCCTTGTGGCCACGCAGCGCTTCGCGCGCGAGCGCCAGTGCGTTCCAATTCCTCATGGGCGGGTGTCCCTCAACGACCTTATCTTATTAGAAAGCGGGAGACTGCGGCTTCGCACACCTCCGGCCCCACGAATTAATGCCACAGCTTACAGGCGCTTGCGACCCAGCGCGACAATCTTAGGCGCAGGCGCGACACTTGTCGCTGTCTTCACACTGTCGGGTCATCGAGCTCACGCTGTTTGGCTGCGCGTTTCGCTAGACTGGCACTGCGTATATGTGCCGTTATGCGCCTTGCGCCTTGTGATTGAGGTACACTGTTGGTTTCAAGTGTCCTTGCGGGCCTTTTGGATCCGTTTGTCTTGACAGATCACAGCTGCTTGCCTACTCCACGACCAACAAGACGCGACCTTCGGGACGCGCGGCCTCGTTTGGCCCAATTTCTTCAATTTGATATGGCAGACCGATGAAAATCAAGAATTCGCTTCGCTCGCTTAAGGGCCGTCACCGCGCCAACCGTCTGGTGCGCCGCAAGGGCCGCGTGTACATCATTAACAAAGTGAACCCACGCTTTAAAGCGCGCCAAGGCTGATACCGGTCTTGATGCTGACTAAGCGGCGCACCGCCGCAGTTTTGCTTTTCACCTTTATTTGCGTTTGACCTCATGGTGCTGGCCGCTACGCTGGTGCCATGTTTTATTATTATGTCAATGCAGCGCGCTCGCATGTTGCGCCTATCGTTGTGTCAGCTGTGTTGGTCAGCTGTGCAACGCTCGCTATCTCTGCTCCGGCACTTGCCACGGCGGCTCCCACCCAATTGGCACAGTCCGGCCCGTCTACGGACAAAGCTGCCGATAAGGACCCGGCCATCGTAGTTGAACCATCGGGTGATGCGGCAACCACAAAAGCTGATAAAAAGCCCGAATTCGAATTGGCAAAGACGCTGGACGGCCTGCTCACTCAACTCTCGAGAACATCGGACCGTCGCCGCGCAAAGCGGGTGGAAGAGCGGATTTGGGAATACTGGCGCGAATCGGACAGCAAGTCGGTTGATCTTTTGGTCGGTTGGGCACGCGCTGCGATGCGTGACAAGCGGTTTGGCCAAGCGCTCGATCTGCTCGATCAAGTGGTGGTTCTACGGCCTAACTACTCCGAAGGCTGGAACCAGCGCGCCACGCTCCACTACATGATGTCGGACTTTAACAAGTCCATCGCCGACATCGAACGCACTTTGGCGTTGCAGCCGCGCCACTTTGGTGCGCTTTCCGGTCTGGCTGCGATTTTGGAACGCACGGGCCAGAAGAAACGAGCGCTGGATGTTTGGTATCGCACGCTCAAGGTCTATCCGGCCATGAAGTCGGGCCAGGACGCCATTGTGCGCCTGGAAGAGGAACTGGCCGGCTCTAAACTTTAGGCCAGTTTTGACTTGGCCCGCCCCGTCGCAGCCCCGCCGCGCTTTCCAATCCTTTGAAACTGTCTATGAACACTTTGAAACGCTGGTGCGTTCCCCTTTCATTGGCCCGGGGGCTGGGCTGTTTCGTTTGATCGTTGAGTTTTCATGCGCACATTTTTCCTGCTGTCTTTTCTATTGATCATCGTTGTCTTGATCGCCTTGGCAATCTGGACCCGCTTTCAGGTGTCGGCGATTAAAGCGCAGCACCCGCCGACAGGTCTTTTGTCTGGAATGGCTGACGGAAATTTGCACTATCGCTACCACGCTATGCCCGAGGGGCAGGCCGGTGCCGATCAGCTGGTCGTGCTGTTCGTTCACGGTGCTACCGGCAATCTTCTCGATCCGTACAACGCGTTTGCGCCGGTCCTAAAGGACAAACGTTCCATCCTTTTTGTCGACCGCCCGGGGCATGGGTATTCCCCGCGTAACGCATCAGAAACGCCGGCTGCACATGCGCGCCGTTATGTTCAACTTTTGGATTCCTTGAAGATCGATAAGGTTGTGCTGGTGGGTCACTCCCTAGGCTCTGCATCCGTTGCCGCGTTCGGCGTGCTTTTTCCGGAGCGTGTGCAAGGTCTCGTGTTCTTGGCACCTGCTACCCATCCTTGGACCACCGGTGTTGATTGGTATTACGACTTGGCCAGTACGCCCGGTCTTGGGTGGCTGTTTACGGAGACATTGACCCTGCCTGTCGGGCTGGGGCGGGTTGATTCGGGTGTTGTCAGCGTGTTTGACCCCAATCCGGTCGCGCCGGGTTATGCTGAAAAAGCGGCCATTGAATTGGTGTTCCGTCCCGCAAGTTTCCGCGCGAACTCCCGTGATGTAGCCGGATTAAACGCTTTTGTTTTGGAATTTTCCAAACGCTACAGTGAAATCAAGGCGCCAACCGTCGTGATCACAGGCGACAAGGACGACGTGGTCGCCCCTTCCATCCATTCGGTGGGTTTGGAGCGGGATATTGAGGGTGCTGAACTGATCGTCCTACCGGGTGTTGGACACAAGCCGGACTATGCGGCCCCAGACACAGTGCTCGAAGCGATTGAACGGGTGTCGAAATAAGGCCTGATGGCTCAAAGCCTTTGCTGATGCAGGCACTTGCGCGCCGGGGGCGCCGGGTAGAACGCCTGTGCTACCCAGCTTTATGCAGGCTGCCTTTGCCGTCGCTGCCGATATAGGCGATGCGCAGCATGTTGGTTGAGCCCGGGGTTCCCAAAGGTACGCCGACCGAAATGATGATCCGGTCGCCGGGGCCGGCGACACCCTGTTCGAAGGCGATGCGGCAAGCCTTGTCCACAACGTCGTCCAGATTTTCGGCGTCCGGTGTGGTCACGCAAGTTGTGCCCCACAGCAGCGCCAGCCGACGGGCGGTGCCGACGATGGGAGACAGGGTAATTATCGGCTTGGACGGGCGCACACGGGCTGATCGAAGACCGGTGGACCCTGATGCTGTGAAACAAACGATGGCCGACAGGTCCAGCGTGTCGGCGATTTCTGCGGCTGCAAAGCTGATCGCGTCGGCGCCCGTCGGTTCCGGCTCCGGCCGTTGGCTGGCGATCACGTTCAAATAGCCTTTGTCGCCCTCTATGGCCTCGGCAATCGAATTCATCGTGCTGACCGCTTCAAACGGATAATCACCAGCGGCGGATTCCGCTGACAACATGATCGCGTCCGCCCCTTCATAGACCGCGTTTGCAACGTCCGAGACTTCCGCCCGCGTCGGGGTGGGGGATGAAATCATGGATTCCAGCATCTGGGTGGCGACCACGACCGGCGTGCCGGACGTGCGGCATTTGCGGATCATTTTCTTTTGGATGGAAGGCACGAGTTCAAGCGGCATTTCCACGCCCAGATCGCCGCGTGCCACCATGATCGCGTCTGCCAGATCAATGATCTCGTCCAAACGTTGCACGGCTTGCGGCTTTTCAATCTTCGCCATTACGCCCACGCGGGCCTGACAGATTTTGCGCACCTCCGCGAGGTCTTCTGGCCTTTGCACGAAAGAGAGGGCGACCCAGTCGATGTCTTCTTTGAGAGCCGCGTTCAAGTCGTCGCGGTCCTTTTCGGTCAGCACACCGGTTGCGATTTCCGAATCCGGCAAGTTCACGCCTTTGCGGTCTGCAATCCAGGTTCCGCTCAAAACCCGTGCCCGGATCAGGCCCGCCTGTTTTTCTTTGACCTGTAATTGCACCTTGCCGTCATTGATGAGCAGCCGGTGCCCCACTTCCAATGCATCCAATATCTCAGGGTGGGGCAGTTGCACTCTGGTAGCGTTACCCGGTGTGGGGTCGCTGTCGAGTTGGATCATGTCTCCGGGTTTGAGTTCCGCTTCACCGCCTTCAAACACACCCAACCGGTGCTTGGGGCCTTGGAGATCGACCAAAATACCGATCGGGTGGCCCACTTCCTTTTCCACGCTGCGGATTTGGGACACGGTCTTGCGCATTAGATCGTGGCTGGCGTGGCTCATGTTGATGCGGAAAACGTCGGCGCCAGCGCGGGACAGGTTGCGGATCATGTCTTCTGAGTTGGAAGCCGGACCGAGGGTGGCGAGGATTTTTACCCTGCGGGATCTCATCATTGGGAGGGGGTGTCCTGTGGTGTCTGATTGGCTTCGGTCAAACGCACCTGCCAGCTTTTTTGGTCGCCCGTGTCGACCTCAAAGAAGCCGGATTTTTCAAACCCGCGAGAGAAGCAATTTTCCAAACCGTCAATGCGAAATTCTTTGGAGGATGTGCAC
The DNA here is from genome assembly GCA_038746275.1 of Pseudomonadota bacterium. GTDB lineage: Bacteria > Pseudomonadota > Alphaproteobacteria > Rhizobiales > Rhizobiaceae > Pseudahrensia. The sequence goes on from JBCDKS010000001.1 coordinate 169,114, forward strand.
ATGAAGATAGGTCCGCGCCAGCGGCCGCTGCCGTCTTGTTTTTCAGCATGAACATAAAAGAAACGTGACGCCAGATCGCCTTCGATGACGGAGGAGCACACTTCCGCCGCGATGCGCCACCAACCCTCGGTGACCCAAGCGTCTTTGTTTTTATAGCCAATCGCTACACCCACCATGGATTTGGTGTCGTTGCAGATCCTCAAATCGGCTTTCGCAGGGGTGTATGATGCCGATGCGAGGGTAACTCCGACAAAACACAACGACGCCACGACCAAGCTTGCAGGTGACCGCAGACTGGTTTTTTTGCGCGCTGGAGCGGTGCGTTTTTGCATGCTTCGCGTTTGCCCTGTTCGGTTGAAACTGTCAACGAATGGCGATGGTCAAGAGCCGCTGTTTTTGTCGGGGGAGGGCCGCGCGATCCAGATGCCGATCAGGATCAAAAAGCCGCCAAAGCCCTGCAAAGGTGTGAGCACTTCCGCAAAGATAAGCCAACCGAACAAAGCTGCCGCCAAAGCCTCGATGAAGATGACGAGCGAGGAAAATGTTGCCGAGAGTGATCCTAAGGCGACTGCCAACAAACCTTGCCCGCCGACATGGCTTACGGCCCCCAGCGCAATCAGTGCGGCCAATCCCGTTGCAGTTGCGGGCAAAAAACCCTGACCGGATATCAGTGTGACGACCAACAGAATAGCCGCTGTTATGATGCCGCTGGTGAAGGTGAGCGTGCCCGCTGAGATGTGACGCCGGGCGGCGCGGATCGCGAGGAAATAGAGCCCAAAGAAAAGCGATGTGATGAGGCCGTAGATATCTCCCATCAACCGTTCCGGAGCGATGGAGAGACTGGAGCCGATCAATAAGGCCGCTCCGACAAGACACAGCACCAAACCGGCGAGCGCTTTCTGGGAGACCTTTTCACCGATGAAGGCTCCTGAAAATAACGCGACCCAAACAGGAGCCAAGCATGACAGCAGTGTGGCGTTGGCAATGGTCGTGTTCATGATCGCCAAGTGCCAGAAGAATAAATCGCCCGCGAAGAGAACGCCGGCCAACAGCACCGCCTTGTTTTGCAACAGTGCGGTGACCTTTAGCGGTTCGTCGATTGCCTTGGTTGGTTGTTTGGGCGACTGCTCCCACCGCAACCAGATGTAGAGCAGCGGCAGAGCCAAAGCTACGCGCCAGAAGGCGCTGGCAAACGGTCCAACTTCGGCCATGCGCACGAAGACGGGGGATATACCCATGGCAATGGCTCCCACCACAAGAGCTGCAAAAGCGAGAGGAAAACCCAAGGGTGCGGAGCCGGTTTGGGCGGGTTCAGTTCTGGCTTTTGTGGACGATGTTTTGAGCAATTGAACCGGACGGTATGCTGTGACATGGAACCTGCATGTCTGCCGAAACCTCATCCGATATCAAGCCCTCTGTGATCAGCGCTTATGAAGGGCCGTTTCGCACGGTCGAAGGCGCTTTGGATGCCGGGGTTGTTTTGTTATGCGACCATGCGCGTAACGCCTTGCCGGAGGAATACGGTTCGCTGGGCTTGGAGGAGGCTGCGTTTGGCCGTCACATCGCCTATGACATCGGCGCCGAAGCGCTCACCGAAGCGCTGGCGGCGCGCTTGGGATGCCCGGCGGTGCTGTCGGGGTTTTCGCGCCTGCTGATTGACCCCAATCGGGGGGAAGATGATCCCACCATCGTAATGCGCTTGTCGGATGGGACAGTGGTTCCGGGCAATCACCCGATTTCCGCAGAGGAGATACGGACGCGAATTGACCGTTTTCATGCGCCATACCACCGTGCCATCGACGATATGCTGGATCGCTGCCAAGCCAGTGGCGTGCAGCCCATGGTGTTTTCCATCCATTCCTATACGCCTGTCTGGCGCGGTGTGCCGCGCCCGTGGCAGGCGGCGTTATTGTGGGACAATGATCCCCGGCTGAACCGGTTCATGATTGCTGGACTGAGGCGTGACCCGGCACTGACTGTGGGTGACAACGAACCCTATGACGGAGCTTTGAAAAACGACACGATGTATCGTCATGCGACTGCAAGGGGCCTTTCGCAAGCGCTGCTGGAAGTGCGGCAGGATTTGATCGCCGATGACTGTGGCGTGCAGGAATGGGCGGATCGGCTGGCGCCGCTTCTTGAACAAGCCAACCGGCGTCCCGACATGCATGAGATCAGACACTATGGCTCCCGTACCGACGGGACGGCACGGAAGGAGTGGACGCATGAGCGCTGAAAACACAATCGACAGTGAGACCAAAGTGGAGCTGGAAGCTGCCGCTTTCCGCCGTTTGGTGTCCCATCTGCAGGAACGCACAGACGTGCAGAATATTGATATGATGAACCTGTCCGGGTTTTGCCGAAACTGCCTGTCGCGATGGTATCAAGAGGCGGCGGCTGAAAAAGGTCTCGACCTCGACAAGGAGGGTGCCCGCGAGATCGTCTATGGCATGCCCTATGGGGAGTGGCGCGACAAATATCAGACGGAAGCGAGCCCACAACAGCAGGCACAGTTCGAGGCTGCTCCGAAAGATCATTAAACGCTTGATCGGCCTTGGTGGGGTGTGGTGTGACACGGCTTGTTCGCTGTGTCGCGATTCCCGTCACGTTTTAATTGAGAAGTTGGAGTTTCCATGTCCGATACGTCTGTCGCCCGCGACCAGTTGCGCACCATTGTTGAGCGTATTGAACGGCTGGAAGAAGAAAAGAAGGCCATCGCCGACGACATCAAGGATGTCTATGCGGAGGCCAAGGGTAACGGATTTGACGTGAAAACCCTGCGCACAGTCGTGCGCCTGCGTAAGGTGGAGGCGCAGGAGCGCCAAGAGCAGGAAGCAATGCTCGATCTTTATTTGAGCGCCCTGGGCATGTTGCCAGCGGACGAAGGCCCTGCGACCGACCTCCCACCGCAGGAATAATTCTTTTCGGTCATTCCCCGATCGCGATGCCCTCACGGCGTGGATCTGCACCGCCTTCCAAGCCCTGCGGTGTGAGCGCTATGACGTGAAGGCCTGAGGTCAGCCCGCGCCGGTTTGTTTTGAAACCAAGGGCAGTCAATTCCGAGGCCAGCGGGTCCAAGGCCGGATTATTTTCCAGATCGAAAGTTCCAAACCGGTTGACCAAATGCGGGCTTGCGACGGCCTCTTGCACGTTCATGCCCCAGTCCAGATGCGCGATGATGGTTTTGGCGACATAGCCGATGATGCGACTGCCGCCGGGCGACCCAACCACCAGTACGGGCCGACCATCCTTCCGCACAATGGTGGGTGCCATGGAAGAACGGGGGCGTTTGCCGGGCTCGACGCGGTTGGCTACGGGTTTGCCGTCGCGCACATCGCGAAATGAGAAATCGGTCAACTCGTTATTCAGCAAGAACCCCCCGACCATCACGCGGGACCCAAATCCGTTTTCGATTGTGGTCGTCATGGAGATCGCGTTGCCAGCACCATCCACAATGGAAATGTGGGACGTTGATGGCAGTTCAAGCGATGCGTCATCTGCCCAATCTAAGCTGGCGCGATCATGGGGCGGTTCGCCGGGAGTAACAGTCTCCAAGGCTTTGGCTCGTTCCAGGAGATTTGCGCGCTCGGCCAAATAGGCGGTGTCCAGCAGGCCCTTTGTCGGCATTTTTACGAAATCACTGTCAGCCATGTAACGTCCACGATCCGCAAAGGCGAGGCGGGAGGCGTCGCCGATCACGCGCCAGCTTTCAGCACTCTTTGCGCCCAGAGCAGCAAGGTCAAAGGGTTCCACCAAGCGCAATATTTGACCCACGGTGAGCGCTCCGGATGAAGGCGGGCCCATGCCGCAGACTTGATGGCCGCGATAGGGCGCGCAAACGGCATCGCGTTCCTTCACCGTGTAAGCCGCCAAATCGTCCAGCGATAAAAGGCCGGGGTTCGTCGTGCTTCGTCGCACCGCATCTACGATGTTTTGGGCCGTCGTGCCGCTGTAGAAATCGCCTGTCCCGCTTTGCAATTGGGTGAGCGTCCTGGCGTAATCGGGATTTTTTAACAGATCGCCGGTTTTGACCGGCGTACCACCCGGCAGGAAATAGGCTGCCGTTACAGCATCAACGGATAGCCGTGCAGCGTCCGATTGCACCAAGGTTGCCAGTCGGGGGGAGACAGAAAATCCGGCCTGTGCCGTGTCGATTGCCGGCTGCAACAGGCTCGCCCAGTCGGTCCGTCCCCATTTGCCGTGCATTTTCGCCATGAGCGCTGGTGTGCCCGGTGTGCCAACTGATCGGCCACCGATCACAGCGTCGAAAAAACCCATGGGCTCGCCATTGGTTTTTTGAAAGAGCTTGGGTGTTGCCGCCAAAGGTGCCGTTTCGCGTCCATCCAATGTCGTGATGGTCCCGCTCGCAGCATTGTAGTGAACCACAAAGGCCCCGCCGCCGAGGCCGGAGGATTGGGGTTCCACGAGACCCAGCATGGCTTGCGCCGCAACGGTCGCGTCAGCCGCACTGCCACCCGAGCGCAACACGTCTGCCGCCGCCTTGGCGGCCAACGGGTTGGCCACAACCACCATCCAGTTTTTGGATTTTACCGGATTGCCATCGCCCTTTGCAGCAACCGCGCTGGCGATTTCCGGTGCCACGGAGTCTGTTACCTGTCCGGCTTGGGCTTGGACTTGGGCTTGGACTTGGGCTTGGGCATCGGGTTGAGACACGATTGTGCCGATGATCACTGCCAAAACAGATTTCGCCGCACAGGTGAGGGCACGGTGGCCTATTGGGCGGACGAAGCGGGATGAAGCCATGATGATTGCTCGGTGTGCTGTTGTGCCGGTGTTGAGCAGTGTAGGCAACCGGACCCGTCATGCAACGCGCCCGGTGCCGTGTCGTAGTTTGCGGAGCACTCGCTAACGCTACGGCAACCACGCTTTAACCCTGTTTGACCCATAGTGAGGCGCGAAACTGCGCTGACCGGACCTGTTTTATGCCTGACACTCTCTCTGTTGCGACGACACCGTTTGATGATCAAAAACCCGGAACTTCCGGCTTGCGCAAGGCGGTGTCACGGTTTGCGCAGCCGCACTATTTGGAAAACTTTGTTCAATCGCTTTTTGACTGTTTGCCGGATAGAGCGGGAAAAACACTGGTTGTCGGGGGCGACGGGCGTTTTCACAACGATGTTGCGATCCAAACCATTTTGAAAATGGCGGCGGCAAACGGGTTCGGCGCGGTGATGGTCGGTCAAAACGGTATTCTGTCTACCCCGGCTGCCTCTCACATGATCCGGAAATCGGGCGCGTTTGGTGGCATTATTTTATCGGCCAGCCATAACCCCGGCGGCCCCAAAGGTGATTTCGGCATCAAATATAATGGCAGCAATGGCGGTCCTGCACCGGAAAGCGTGACCAACGCCGTGTTTGATCGCAGCCGAAGCATCAAGACTTACCAAGTGTTGAACGGTGCCGATGTGGATCTAAGCCAGTTGGGCCAAACCCGCTTGCGAGACATGGACGTGCGCGTCGTTGACGCTGTCGCCGATTACGCAGACCTCATGGAGACCTTGTTCGACTTTGCCGCCATTAAAGCCATGCTGGATGGTGGGTTTGCGTTCCGGTTTGACGCCATGCATGCGGTCACGGGCCCCTACGGGCGTGAGATTTTTGGCAGGCGGTTGGGTGTGGCGTCGAGCGAACTTCTCAATTGTGACCCCAGCCCCACCTTTGGCAACGGACACCCAGACCCCAATCTGGTCTATTGCAAGCACCTTCTAGAAGCCGCAATGGCCCACAATGGTCCCGATCTTTGCGCCGCATCCGACGGTGACGGGGACCGCAATTTGATCATCGGCAAACAGTGCTTTGTCGCTCCGTCTGATAGTCTCGCCGCGATCACAGCCAATGCGCATCTGGCACCGGGATACAAGCAGGGCATTGCTGGCGTTGCCCGCTCCATGCCCACCAGTGGTGCTGTGGACCGGGTGGCCAAAGCGATGGGCATCGCCAGCCACGAGACTCCCACGGGCTGGAAGTTTTTTGGCAATCTACTCGACTCGGGCGATATCACCTTGTGCGGCGAGGAAAGCGCTGGAACGGGCTCCAGCCATGTGCGCGAAAAAGATGGCCTTTGGGCAATCCTCATGTGGCTCAATATCTTGGCCGTGCGTGGGCAGAGCGCGAAGGCGATCATGGAGGATCATTGGCGCACATATGGACGCACATACTATGCCCGCCATGACTATGAGGCTGTGGACGCGGAAGGGGCTGCCAGCTTGATGGCAGCTCTGGAAGGGCAGTTTGAATCTCTGCCAGGCCGTGAGACCCCGGCGGGAACAGTCTCAAGCGCGGATATGTTTTCCTACACCGATCCGATAGACGGCAGCGTCTCGGACAATCAAGGCATTCGCATTTTCTTTGAAGACGGGTCGCGCATCGTCTTTCGCCTGTCCGGGACGGGCACGATTGGTGCGACTGTTCGGGTGTACCTGGAAAAATATGAGCCCAAAGAGGGCGTGTTGGACGGGTCTGTCGAAGCAGCCCTGGAACAGCTTGTAGAATCCGCCGCCGCCATCGCGCGCATCGAACATTTTACCGGGCGAGCGGGTCCCGATGTGATCACCTAGTTTGTTGTCGGCTTAAGACGTCGCATCGGTGCGGCACGGATAGACGCTGCATCCATGGTTTTGTATAGCGCGGCGTCCTTCCTCCGCTTTTGGCGTATCTCCCTTTATGGCTCCACCGCTTCTCGCTTTGCGTGACGTTCACCTCACCTTCGGGTCCACGCCGCTGCTCACGGGGGCGGATATGGCTGTGGGTGAGCGGGAACGGCTTTGCCTTGTGGGGCGCAACGGGTCCGGCAAATCCACATTGATGAAAATCGCCGCCAAACTGGTGGAACCGGACAAGGGTGATGTCTTTTTGCAGCCGGGCACGACCGTGCGTTACCTGCCGCAGGAGCCGGACTTTTCGCAGTTTGACACAGTGGGCGAGTATGCCCGCTCCGGCCTCTCGGATGGGGATGATCCTTACCGTGTGGATCGCCTGTTGGAAGAGCTTGGTCTCGATAGTGCGACTTCCACCAGGAACCTGTCGGGTGGCGAGGCACGTCGCACCGCGCTGGTGCAGGTTTTGGCACCGGAGCCGGATATCGTGTTTCTGGATGAGCCGACGAACCATCTCGATTTGCCGACAATTGAATGGCTTGAACGCATTTTGAAAGCTTTGCGGTCCGCACTTGTCGTCATCAGCCATGACCGGCGGTTCTTGGAGACGCTATCGCGGTCGACGCTTTGGGTGGACCGTGGCAAGACGCGGCTGATGAATCGGGGCTTTGCGCATTTTGAGGACTGGCGCGATGAACTCTTGGCGCAGGAAGAACTGGATGCCCACAAGCTCGACCGCAAAATCGTGCGGGAAGAACATTGGGTAACCCATGGTGTCTCCGGTCGCCGCAAACGTAACATGAAGCGGTTGGGAGATTTGGGCGCATTGCGGGCGCAGCGGGCGAACCGCCTTAAACCGGAAGGGTCGGTCACGATCACTGTTGCGGAGGGTGAAAGTTCCGGCAAGCTGGTTGCGCGGGTTGAGAGGGTCTCAAAGGCCTATGGGGAGCGTGTTTTGGTGGATCAGTTTTCCACCCGCATCGCACGGGGGGATCGTCTGGGGATCGTTGGCCCCAACGGAGCCGGTAAGACGACGCTCGTCAACCTGCTCACAGGCACGCTGGAACCCGATAGCGGGACTGTAAAACTGGGAGCGAATGTTGACATGTTGGTGGTGGACCAGAAGCGCACCGCGTTGAACCCCGAAACGTCGGTCAAAGACACGCTCACAGGCGGTGGCACAGACGTGGTTGAGATTGGAGATACCAGCAAACACGTCATGGCTTATATGAAGGATTTTCTGTTCCTGCCGGAACAGGCGGGGACGCCGGTGAGGCGTCTGTCCGGCGGTGAGCGTGGACGGCTCATGCTCGCCATGCGCTTGCGCCACCCATCCAATCTTCTGGTTCTGGATGAACCAACGAACGATCTTGATCTTGAAACACTGGACCTTTTGCAAGAGATGATCGCCGATTATCAAGGCACGGTTTTGGTGGTCAGCCATGACCGTGATTTCCTGGACCGGGTGTGAACGTCTGTTTTGCTGCCCGAAGGCGAAGGGCGATGGGTGGAGTATGCCGGTGGCTATTCCGACATGGTGTCCCAACGGGGTGGAACGCCGTTTTCCAGTCTTGGTGAGCCGGTTCAAAAAGCATCGTCTGTCGCCAGCAATATCAAAGCTGTAACGTCTGATCGGATGGCGGCAGAAAGCGGCTCCGGCTCAATCAAGCCCGGCAAGATGAGCTTTAAGGACAAGCACGCGCTTGAAAGTCTGCCGGATGAAATGGAGAAGCTGGAAGGTGACATTGCCAAAGTGAACAGCGCTTTGGCAGCGCCGGGCTTGTTTGAAAAGGACCCCAAACGGTTCAACCAACTGGTCAAGCTGTTGGAAAAAACGCAAGCCAGTTTGTCCCAGGCCGAGGAGCGTTGGTTAGAACTGGAAGCGCTGCGCGAGGAGTTAGAGGGTTGAATTTTCGCCCGTGAGGTCTTGTTTTTTTGATCCTGATGCAAATGTTTGCTTACATACGTTCTCGAAGAAACGTGAGACCGCATCATGCAGATCAAAGATCGTATTGAATTCAACTCGAAGCCCAAGCCTTTGAAGACCGAGGAGACGACGACAGTTTCGGAGGCCGTTTCTATGATGGCTGACCGGAATTTTGGATCGATCATCGTCACGAACGCGTCTGGCGGGATGAGCGGCATGTTCACCGAGCGCGATTTGATGAAGCGTGTGATCAATGCTGGCCTCGACCCCGCGAAAACGCCTCTCGCCGACGTAATGACGCGGGAAGTGCGGGTGGCAAAACCCACCGACGATGTCGTGGATTGGTTGCGGGCGATGTCCAATGACCGTTTTCGCCGGTTGCCTGTGGTGGACGAATCCGGCGAGGTGATCGCCATCATGACCCAGGGGGATTTTGTTTCTTACACGTGGCCGGACCTGCTTGCTCGCGTCAGCGATCAGCTAGACAAATCGGTTCCCAAGAACTTCCAGATCTACCTGATTTTGGGCGGCGTTCTGATTTACTCGCTCGCACTGGTCTGGTTCTTGAATTAACAGAAAACGCTTTTACCCGCCGGTCGTGGACATGTGCCGCGATACGGCTGGGGTTGCGCCCTGTCGCTCGATAACAAAATCGTGGCCCTTTGGTTTTCTGCCAATTGCTTCGTCAATCGCTGAGTTCAGCAGGCCATTGCCCTCCGAGGCTCTTAGTGGCGTCCTCAGGTCCGCAGCATCGTCTTGGCCCAAACACATATAGAGTGTGCCGGTACAGGTGACGCGGACACGGTTGCAGCTTTCGCAAAAATTGTGCGTCAAAGGCGTGATAAAGCCCAATCGACCGCCGGTTTCGCCCACCTCAACATAGCGGGCCGGGCCGCCGGTTTTATAAGCTATATCCGACAGGGTGAAGTCTTGTTCCAGGCCTGCGCGGACCTTTGACAGGGGGAGATACTGGTCTGTGCGGTCTTCTTCGATCTCCCCCAACGGCATGGTCTCAATGAGCGTCAGGTCGAAACCCTCACCGTGGGCCCAGCGCATCATTTCAGGAATTTCGTGTTCGTTGACCTCTTTCAGTGCAACGGCATTGATCTTGATGGCGAGGCCCGCCTTGCGGGCGGCTTCCAAACCTTCCATTACCCGGCCCAGTTGACCCCAACGGGTGATCTTCTGAAATTTTTCGCGGTCCAGCGTGTCGATGGATACGTTCACCCTTTTGACACCGCAATCGGCCAGCGCTTGCGCGTGTTTGGCCAATTGGGAGCCGTTCGTGGTCAGTGTCAGATCTTCCAAAGCGCCGCTTATCAGGTGGCGTGACAGCGACTGAAACAGGGTCATAATGTCTTTGCGGACCAGCGGTTCGCCGCCGGTTAAACGCAGTTTTTTAACGCCTTTGTCGATGAAGGCCGAACAGAGACGGTCTAGCTCTTCCAGCGTGAGCAGGTCTTTTTTGGGCAGAAAAGTCATGTTTTCCGACATGCAGTAGACGCAGCGGAAATCGCACCGGTCTGTCACGGAAACACGAAGATAATCCACAGTCCTGCCGAAGGGATCGATCATCGCTTTGGGCATATTGGTTGCGGGTTTGGATTGAGTGCGGTGCTCTGTCATTTCGCCAATCTAGGGATGCTGCTGCGAATGCCAAGCGTTTTCGTTTTCACAGCCATCACCTTTCTTGCACCCTTGTCCCCTGCGCCCAATCACCTGTAGCGTACGCCTCATCAAGTGGTGGTGAAGTCTGTTTACTGGCGTAATTGAACTTGGACTGACAGATTTAAGGCGTCAGACCTCAAAGTGGACGAATTGAAACGATGCGTTTTTTATTACCAGCCGCTGTAAGTTTGGGCGTCGCCCTTGCTATTGCACCCGTCACATCCGCCTTTGCGCAGTCCAAGACGGGCTCGTTCCGCTCCGTCGGTAAATACTCAGTGTCTGGCACCGCTAAGGTAAGCATTTCGGGCAACAGCGCGAAGATCACGCTGTCCGGTTTCCGCACCACGCCCGGCCCCGACCTCTATGTTTATGTTGGCAAAGGCAGCGCGAGCCGTCGCATTGCAAAGCTTCGCCGTAACAGCGGTAGCCAGAGCTATTCCTTGCCCGCCAGCGTCGCAAAATCGATCTCGTCCGTGCACATTTATTGCAAACGCTTCAGTTCTACATTTGGCACAGCACGGGTGAATTAGCAGGCTGCAACGGACATCCGCACGCCCGCTTGACCACCTCATGGGTTATTCCTGGGCGATTTGGGGTGCTTTCAGGTCCGTGCCCGTGGGTGCATTAGGCTCTTTTTTGCGCATCTTGCCTAGCAGGCGTCCCATCAGCAGCATCAGCAACCCCAATAAGGCGCCTGCAAGCCCCCAAAATACGCCGCTGACCGTCAGAGGCACAGCAGGTTCGAAGGCGCTATAGGCGTCGGATGTGATCTTGGTGTCCATCGATTGAAACACGACGAGGGGCCGCCATACGGGCGCAGAGACGCGCAATTGGGCTTGTTGTTGCGTCAGTGCCTCAAAACGCGTGACCGTGTTGGTCATGCTCTCACCGCGTGACCTGGTGAACGGGTCTGATGATTGGCTCATTTGCTGTAGCGCTTGCGCGCGGCTGATGGCGACGGCAGCGGCGTCCCGGTCCAGATCGGCGACCACGGTTTTCAACTCTTCCACCGCGCCGCCAAGGCGTTGGCGATATTGCTGGGCAAATTCCGGGCCTTGTGAGGTGAGAGAGAATCCGCCGATCACCAAAAACAGGCTGAGGAAGCGTTTCAGGAAACCCATATGTATTGCGCTCCCCCGGTATCGGTTGGCCGAACCTGCGCACTCATGTGCAAAATTCTGTGCAAATCATGATGTCTTACAAGTGGTTTCGCAAATCGGCTGCGCTTATGCACGGTGCAGCGAGCCTGTTGCGCCGGTTGACGCGGGCAGGGGGCAAGCCTAAGCCGGTTGGAAAGACCTCCCCCTTTCTAACATCGCTTGGAAGGCCGCCCGCACAGTGACGGGCCAGAGCTTTCGTTTGAGCGTTGCGACCCGCGGATGAACCCATGATAACTTTTGATGCTTACCGTCGGCAATGGACCGACAATGTGCGGGGTGATCTTCTCGCCGGGCTGGTGGTGGCCTTGGCTTTGATCCCGGAGGCGATTGCGTTTTCCATCATAGCGGGGGTTGATCCCAAGGTCGGCCTTTACGCTTCGTTTTCCATCGCGGTCATCGTTGCAATCACCGGTGGCCGACCGGGCATGATATCAGCGGCAACGGCGGCGACGGCCGTTGTGATGGCCAGTTTGGTGGGGGATCATGGATTGGAATATCTGCTGGCTGCCACCGTTTTGGCCGGGCTGATCCAGATCGCATCCGGCTTTTTGCGACTTGGTTATGTGATGCGGTTTGTGTCCCGCTCGGTCATGACCGGGTTTGTAAACGCTTTAGCCATCCTCATTTTCATGGCGCAACTGCCCGAGTTAATCGGCGTTCCAATGCTGACATACTTGCTCGTGGCGATTGGCTTGGCGATTATCTACCTGTTTCCAATGATCACGAAGGCGGTGCCGTCGCCCCTCATTTGTATTGCGGTTTTGACCATTGCCGGAATTTCCATGGGCCTGGATGTGCGCACCGTTGGTGACATGGGTGAGTTGCCCGACACGCTGCCCGTGTTCCTGCTGCCGGACATTCCGCTGACATGGGAAACGCTGATGATCATCCTGCCCTATTCCATCGCAGTGGCGGCCGTCGGTTTGCTGGAGTCGCTAATGACCCAGACCATTGTCGATGACCTCACCGACACTGAATCTGACCGCAACCAAGAATGTGTCGGTCAAGGCATTGCCAACACCGTCACTGGCTTCATGGGCGGCATGGCAGGATGCGCCATGATCGGGCAGTCGATCATCAACGTGAAGTCCGGCGGTCGCGGGCGGCTCTCTTGTTTCGCTGCTGGTGTGATCTTGCTTTTCTTGATTGTTGTGCTGGGTGATTTTGTTGCTCAGATCCCGATGGCGGCCTTGGTTGCCATCATGATTATGGTTTCTATCGGCACGTTCTCTTGGTCGTCCCTTGGCAATTTGCGGGATCATCCGCGCAGTTCATCCGTCGTGATGTTGGCAACTGTCGGCTTCGTGGTGGCGACCCACAATCTCGCCATTGGCGTCTTTGTCGGCGTCTTGCTGTCCGGCATTTTCTTTGCCTGGAAAATCTCGCAGCTCTTTCGTGTTTCCTCACACCTGTCGGAAGATGGTCATGAGCGTCGTTATGTGGTGGAGGGGCAGTTGTTTTTTGCATCCTCCGAGACCTTTATGAAGGCGTTTGATTTCAAGGAAGCTTTGGAAAAAGTTGTGATCGACGTCAGTCAAGCGCACATTTGGGATATTTCCAGCGTTGCAGCCTTGGACATGGCCGTGCTCAAGTTCCGTAGGGACGGAGCGGAGGTTGAGATTGTCGGTCTCAATGCGGCTTCCGAGACAATCGTTGACCAATTGGCCATTCACGACAAACCCGGTGCTATGGATGCCTTGAACGCGCACTGAGCGTGTTCGCATTGTTACGGTCGCTCTACTGATCGTTTGAGGGGAGGGCTCATATGGCCACACAGGATAAAGCAACAAAACTCTTGGCGCTGGTGGATGGCTCCGCCTATTCCAAGAGCGTTTGTGACCACGTGGCTTGGGCGGCAGCCCGTACGGATGCCAGCGTAGACATCGTCCACGTTCTCGGTCGCCGCGAAGCACCGGAACAACGTGATCTTTCCGGCTCGATAAAGTTGGGTGCCCGTACGGCTTTGCTTGAAGAGTTGTCTGAACTGGATGAACGGCGCAGCAAACTGGCGATCACCCACGGTCGTGCCATTCTCGATGATGCAAAGTCCATTTTAGACAAAGCGGGCGTCGATGCCGTGCAGACCCACATGCGCCGCGGTGATTTGGTGGAGACCATCAATGCCATGGAAGGTGATGCCGATCTTTTGGTGATCGGTAAGCGCGGTGAAGCGGCGGACTTTGCGAAATTACATTTGGGTTCCAATTTGGAGCGCATCATCCGCAGCGCCAAGAAACCCGTTTTGGTGACCAGCCGGGCGTTTGAACCGATTAGGCGCGTTGTGATCGCCTATGACGGTGGCACCAGCACCTTAAAGGCCATCGACATGGTGGCGCGCAGCCCGCTTTGTGTCGGCCTGGAGTGTCATGTGGTGATGGTGGGCGTGGAAGACGCCAAGAGCCGCACCGCGCTCAACCAAGCGGCAGCGACCCTAGCGACGGGCGGACATGAAGCGCAGTTGCACAGTCTGCCGGGAACGCCTGAAACGGTGCTCGGAGCTTTTGTGGAACCCGGCGACGTCTTGGTCATGGGTGCCTATGGCCACTCGCGCATTCGTTCTATGATTATCGGGTCCACCACCAGCGAGATGATCCGCACCTGCAAAGTGCCACTGGTTTTGGTGCGCTGATCCCAACTGTAAACAAATGCGGTTGAGTTGGATGCTGTCCGCTAGATCATTTCTATCTTTGATAGAGTCGATCCAATTCTGACACTCACGCTGTCGGCCTCCAGATGCCTTCACGACCCTAGGTGGGGGGAGGGGCGGCGCATAAGCGCCGGGTTGCTCTTCGCAACCGAGCGGTTCAATCAAATTGGGAACCGCTCTAAGACCCTTTGCGTTGAGACCTGAGGTAGTCTGCCGCTTCTTTTCTGGTTTCAAAGATATGGGGCTGGATGGATCGGCTCTTGAGATCGTCACCCAATTTTTGGCGTAAGAACGCGCTGGTCGTGTAGCGGCAAGCTGTCAGGTAATAATCGTATTGCAACTGACTGATCAGGTTGGTGAATTTCAGCGCCAGCCGGGGTGCGATGGAAATGCCATCATAGTTAGACACCAGATTGACCTTGCGGCCGATGGCGCTGAACCACAGGTTCAACTCTTTGTCGAGTGTGGCTAAGTCCTGTTCGGTGGACACTTCCAACCCGCTGAAATTGACGAATACGATGTTCTGGTCGGCATCGTGGTACAAACGTTCGTGGATGGGAATGTCGAGCAGTTGCCGTTTCAGGTTCATCCGGTCCGGCTTGAATAGACGGGCATCCATGAGCTTGATTTTGTCGATGATAGGTTCAAACGCCATCTGGCTGAGGATATCGCGGTCAAGATCGATGCCGGGCGCGATTTCGGATAAAACCAGTCCGCGTTCGTCCCGTGTAAACACGCAGCGTTCCGTGATGTAGAGGACTTCCTTGCCCTGCTCTGCGGCGTAAGCACCGTTGAAGGTGATCTGCTCGACGGAATCGATGAACTTACGGTTGCGGCCTTCTTGCGCGATGTGCAATTCGCCACCGGCAATGGTGACTTTAAGACCACCTGCTGTGAACGTACCAACGAACAGCACTTTGCGGGCGTTTTGGGAGATGTTGATAAAGCCGCCAGCGCCTGCGAACCGGTCCCCAAAGCGGCTGACATTCACGTTGCCTTCCTTGTCTGTTTCCGCCAGCCCGAGACAGGCAAGGTCAAGGCCGCCACCATCGTAAAAATCGAACTGCTGGTTCGTCTGAATGATGGAATTCGCGTTGATGGCCGCGCCAAAATCGAGACCGCTTTGCGGGACACCGCCCAGCACGCCAGCCTCCGTCGTCAATGTGATGCGGTCGATGATCTCTTCTTCGTTGGCCACCGCGCCCACACCTTCCGGCATGCCGATGCCGAGATTGACGACACCGTTGACCGGAAGTTCCATTGCCGCCCGGCGTGCAATGATTTTGCGTTCGGTCAGCGGCATGGGAGCGACGCTGTCGACGACGCCTTTCATGCGGCCCGTAAACGCGTGCTCATATTGGGTCTGGTAGGTTTGCATGTGCTCGTCACGGTCTGCCACCACGACACAGTCCACCAGATTGCCCGGCACCACGACATCCTTGGGGGCCAAGGAACCCGGGGCTGCGATGCGCTCCACCTGGGCGATGACCAGCCCGCCGGAGTTTTTTGCCGCCATGGCGATGGGTAACATGTCCAGTGTCAGCGCTTCCCGCTCCATGGTAATGTTGCCCAGCCTGTCTGCGGTGGTGCCCCGGATCAGGGCCACGTCCACTGGCACGGCGTGGTAAAACAACCATTCCTCGCCGAGCAGTTCATGGACTTCCACCAGCTTGTCCACGGAGCGCTTGTTGATTGCCCCGCCGGATTGGCGCGGGTCCACGAAGGTGCGCAGGCCCACTTTGGAAAACATGCCGGGTTTGCCCGACGCAATGTCCCGGTAGAGATGCGAGATACAGCCCAAGGGTAGATTATAGGCTTCGATTTCTTCCGCCACCGCCATGGCGCCCAGTTTTGGGACCAGTGACCAGTGACCGCCAATGGCGCGTTTGACGAGGCCCTTATGGGCCAGACGGTTCAGGCCCTTTTCTTTGCCATCCCCGGGGGCGGCGGCGAAGAGCAGGCTGATTTCTTTCGGAGTGGCCTTGGCTAAAAACCGGTCCTGCAACCCGCGCAAGAGGGCTTCGGGAGTGCCGATGCCAACAAAGCCCGAAACGCAAACGGTGTCCCCATCCGCAATGGTGGCGATGGCGTCTTCGAGACGCACAACCTTATCAACCATATCCGTCCTCCCACACCCGCGTCCGCTTTGAGATCAGGCGTCCTTCAACTCAGTCTCTTTTTTGCTTTGCTGTCGCCGCTTTTGGTTTGGTGTGTTTTGGTGCTTTTTTTGAATGCGTTCGCGCCAACCAATCCAGCATACCACCGGCCACCACGCCTTGCGCCTTGCGACTCACAAACACACCCACATGGCCGCCGGGAAAACCGATCTCTTCGTAAAGTTCAGGCTTCACAAATTTGCCTAAAGCCTTGGAGCACGACACGGGCACGATGTGGTCTTGCAGTGCATAGATATTAAGAACGGGGCAGGCAATCTTAGAGAGATCCACCGTTTGTCCGGCGACCTTGAACGTGCCTTTTACCAGCCGGTTTTCGCGGTACAGCTCATTGAGCCATTGTCGACCCGCCTCGCCGGGATGGTCCGGGCGGTCTGCGATCCATTTTTCCATACGCAGAAAATTCAAGATCGCGTCTTTATCGCCGTCCATCCGCGCCAAACCGATATTGTATTTTGTCATGCTGGCGATAGGTGTGAGCGATGAGAATACGGCTCCGGTCAACTCGCCCGGTAACATGCCAAACGTATCGATGATCATGTCGACGTCGTCTTTGGAGAGGTTTTGAATCCACGAGTTCAAATACCCTTCGCCGCGCCAAAACTTGTCCGGCTCGCCGTGAAAGTCCACCGGTGTGATGGCCAAAGCCAAACCGGAAAAAAGCTCCGGGCGCTGGGCGGCAAGAGCGGCCGCAAATGTGCCGCCCTCGCAAATGCCAAACAGGTTGATGGGCTTGCCGCCATTTGCGTTGACAACATGCTCAACACAGGAGCCCAAATAAAGATCGATGTAGTCATCTAAATTGAGGAACTGGTCCGCACGAGTTGGGGAACCCCAGTCGACTACATAAACCGCGACACCTGCGCTGAGCAGATTGCGCACCAACGAGCGGTCCTCCTGCAGGTCAATCATAGTTTGGCGACCAAACAGGCCATAGCAGATCAAGACGGGTGGAACGCCGGCTTGCTCATCCGTGAGCGGGGCGTAACGCAGCACGCGCACTTTATCTATCTGGAAAACGGTCTCCGCAGTCGTCTGTGCAATGCCCACCTGTTCATCAGGCGTGTCCACCAGAGTTTCACCGGAATGCAGCGCTTTGACGCCCTCTTCCATCATTGCCGTCCAGGCTTTCATCCAGGCCTCCGTGGCCACATCCTGTGCGGTGACCGGGCTTCCGTCTGGTTTTCGAACTTTAGGCATCATTGGTTCGTCGTTCCCGGTTCTTCATGTTTCCGTGGAAGCTTTGAGGGCTGCCAATTCGCGCTTGGTTTCACGCAGGCTGCGGCGCAACTCATGAACGATGCGCGTGAGATCATCGATCTCGGTGCGGGTGGGCATCTGGTAGGCCGCGCTCCACTTTTCCGCGATTTCTTTTTGGCGGCTTTGGATTTCCAAACCCGCACGCATCAAGCGCCTTTGTGCATCCATGAAATCTGAACTGTGTTGCGTTTCCAACAGCGCTGCATTGGCGGCTTTCAGCCAAGCATCCAGAGCCTTTTGAACGTCGCCGTCCTGTAATTCTTCCAGCGAGTATTCCGCGCTAAACTCTTTTAGTGCTTTGGCCCATGCGGTTTGCAGGACGCCTGCAAAATCTGCGGCTGCCGTTTGATAGTCCAGCGTCTCACGCCAAACCTCTGCTGCATCCGCTTGGGGCGATGCGAGGTCGGCAAAGCGGGGTGCGCCTGCGATGGATTGTAAAAAAGTGCGGATTTGATCCGGCGCAGTCTGCGCCCACGTGCTTGGGTCCATGAAGGCGAACATGGCCATTGGGTTGGGGGCGCCTGCCATGCCATTGCCCATCATGCTGTGCCCGGCCATCGCCTGACCGGCAAAAGTTTGGCCCATCATAGTGACCGCATTGGCCATCATGGTTGGGTCAAACATGGCTGCTGGCATGGCCGCTGGATTAAAACCGGGCACCGAGAACGGTTCCATCATTTTAGACCAGGTTGCCATCCCGGCTTCCTGCGCCGCTTCCGGCGATTTGGACGTTACCGCTTCTGCAAAGCCGCGGGCCATATCTGTTTGTGATTGAAAAAAGGCCTGCTGGCCTTTCGCCCACATGTCCATCATGCCGTTGAAATCGAAGTCTGCTGCGCCGTCTTTACTCATGGGTCTTGGTCTCTGGTCTGAAAGGGTGGCGGGCAGGCGTTTGTCATCCGTTTGCGGGGCGGCAAAACGTTTCTGTGCCCCGCTTTTTTGCGCTGATCACAGCGCTTGGGTGTAGATGTCCAGCGCCGCTTCGTAGGTCATTTCGCGTGGGTTGTTTACCAGCAAGCGGGTTTGTTTCATGGCGTCTTCTGCCAGCATGGGCAGGTGATTGTGGTTCACACCCACCTCAGAGAGCTTGCTTTGCATGCCCAGTTTTGGACCCATGGCTTTAAAGCCCTCCACCATGCCAGAGCAGGCATCGGCTTTTGATTTGCCAGTCAGGCCCTTGAAAATGATGGGTGCCAGCTCCGCGTAAAGCGTGTCTGCATCGCTCATGTTGAAATCAAGTACGTAAGGCAAAACCAACGCGTTGGAGAGGCCGTGAGGCACGTGGAAGTGCCCGCCCAACGGATAGGCCAACGCATGGACGGCGGCCACAGGCGCGTTTGCAAATGCCATGCCGGCCAGCATTGACCCCAGCAACATGTCGGAACGGGCATCGCGGTTTTCGCCATCCGTGCAGGCGGTGTCGATCGCGCCACCCAGCAAGGCGAGAGCCTGCTTTGCCAGCGTGTCAGAAAGGACGTTCTTTTTGTGCTTTGAGGTATAGGCTTCAATCGCGTGGACCATGGCGTCTATGCCGGTAGCCGCCGTGATGTGAGCGGGGAGACCGACCGTGAGTTCCGCATCCAGAATGGCCCAATCGGGATAAAGCTGCGGGGAGACCACGCCTTTTTTCTCGTTGGTGCCGGTGGTCACGATGGAAATCGCGGTTACTTCAGAACCCGTACCGGCAGTTGTCGGGGCCAGAACCAGCGGCAGACGACCGCCCGTTACAAGACCGACGCCGTACATCTCTTCGATGGGTTGCTTTGAGCCCACCAAGACCGCGATCAGCTTTGCCGTGTCCATGGAGGAGCCGCCACCAACGGAGACAACACCGTCAACGCCTTCGGTTTTGGCCTCTTCTACGGCCTTCAAGATCATGGCTTCGGGCGGATCGGCCACCACATCGTCAATTAGATGCACACCCACGCCAGCCGCCTTGAGACTGTCTAACGCGGCGGAGGCCAAACCCAGTTTCAAAATCATCGGGTCGGTGACGAAGGCCACTTTTTTACAACCCATGGCGACCATCAACTCGCCGGTCTTGGCCGTAGCGCCGACCTCACACAGGATCGATTTTGTGGTCTGGAACTGGAATGCGTGCATTGCGGGCGGGTCCTTGAGTTTGTGGGCTTAGTGGGCGGTGGTTTGAGAAAACCTGCTATTCCTGGTCGAAACTGGTCATGCCTTTTAGGCGTTCGGTCAGTTTCATGTTTTCAGAATAGTCGACCGGACAATCGATGATGGTCACGCCATCTTCGGCAATCGCCTTGCGCAACGTGTCCTGCAGGTCTTCGGTGCGGTCTACACTATAGCCTTTTGCGCCAAAGGCGTCGGCAAATTTCACGAAATCGGGGTTGCCAACGTCAATATTGCTCTTGCGCCCATATTCGCGCAGCTGGTGCCACTCGATAAGGCCGAGCTTATTGTCGTTGAACATCAAAACCGTGATATTGAGACCGAGACGGACAGCGGTTTCAATCTCCTGATTGTTCATCATGAAGCCGCCATCGCCGCAGACAGCGAGGATGTTGCGCTCGGGATACACCAGCTTTGCTGCAATCGCGCCGGGCAGGGCGATGCCCATGGACGCAAAGCCGTTGGAGATGATGCAGGTGTTGGGGCGCTCCGCCTGGAACATGCGGGCCACCCACATTTTGTGAGCACCTACATCCGAAATCACAATGTCTTCCGGCTCCAGCACTTGGCGGATGTCGTGGATGATTTTTTGCGGTTTGACGGGGTGGCTCATATCATCGGCGTGATGGTTGAGCTCTTTCTTGATGCGGTCGCGCAGCTTCTTCATGGCCGGCAGCGGCGGACGTTCGCATTGCGCGCCGATGCGGCGCATGGAGTCTTTTATGTCCCCGATCACACCGGCACGGACGATGTAGTGGCTATCCACTTCGGCGGGCGACCCGTCGACGTGGATAATGCCCTTGTCCCGCTTGGGGTTCCAGTGGGCGGGGTCGTATTCCACCATGTCGTAGCCGATACAGATGACGAGATCCGCATCGTCAATACCGTATGCCACAAGGTCATGGGCTTTAAGGCCCACGGTGCCGAGGCTGAGCGGATGGGACGAGGGCATGGCTCCTTTGGCCATAAAGGTCGTGGCCACCGGTGCGTTGACGCTTTCCGCAAACTCCACCAGAGCGTTGGACGCTTCATGGCGGATGACGCCGTTGCCCGCGATGATGATGGGGTTTTTGGCCTCTGAAATCATGTCTGCCACGCGGCGGCATTTGCCTGATGCGGCCTGAGGGGCGGGGGCAGACTGAACCAACAAAGGTTCGAGGTTTTCGACTTCCATTTCCGCGATGTTTTCAGGAAAGTCGATAAAGGCTGCGCCGGGCTTTTCCGCTTGAGCAAATTTGAACGCTTTGCGGACGATCTCGGGCACGATTTCCGGCTCGCGAATTTGCACAGAATATTTGGTTATCGGGTCAAACAGGTTCACCAAATCCAAAATCTGATGGCTCTCTTTGTGCATGCGCGTGGTGGCGCCTTGGCCCGCAATGGCCACAACCGGTGCGCGGTCCATGTTGGCGTCGGCCACGCCGGTCACCAGGTTGGTGGCACCCGGGCCAAGGGTGGACATGCAAACGCCTGCGCGCCCCGTAAGCCTGCCGTAAACGTCCGCCATAAAAGCCGCACCTTGCTCGTGGCGCGTGACGATGAACTGGATGGGGCTGTCGAGAAGAGCGTCCATGACGCCGATATTTTCTTCGCCGGGAATGCCGAAGATATATTCCACGCCCTCGTGTTCCAAACACTTCACCAGCAATTGTGCGGAGCGCAGCTTGGACTTGGTCTTGTCACCGTGAGCGGAGGCAGACTTGTTGTCGTCTCGGGCGGGGGCTGTTTCGGCTTCTTCAACGATACTCAAGATTTTCCCTCTTCGAAGTGTTTGGGGCGGGCGCGCCCTGGGTGAGTGCAGTCCAAGCGGGTTGGGTGCAACGCTTTTCAGCGCATTCGTGTGGCCATCTAATTTGCCCGCCGAACCGGCAATACATTGCGATTTTCGATGCTTAACACAAAACGACCACCGGCGCGTTCTGAAAAGCGCGACTTTGGAGCGGTTTTTGGAGTTTGGGCTGTGCGGGTGGGGGCGTTTGTCGGACAGACATGGCGTGAACGGAGCGTTGAGGCGATCATAGGGCGGGCAGTTCGACACAAAGGTGGTGCAAAATTTGTGCGGTCATACCCATTATTTGGTGCGTTGCACAAGAAAAATGTTGCAATGCACAAAAATACTGCTAATATTTGGATCGTTGAGTGTGGCTCCCCCAACCAGTCGCATCAAAAAAACTTGCATTAGGAGATCATTACCGTGACCAAGAAAAATATGGACGCAACCGAAACACTGGAACAGACGCAGGAATACATGACCAAGAGCATCGCAAATTCCGAAAAAGTGGTCGAAAGCATGATCGAATTCAACGCTGCCATGTTCAAAGGCGGTGAAGCTATGGCCAAGAAAATGTACGACACATATGTGTCCAACGTTGCTTCTGCCTTTGATGGCGTCAAAGCTTTGAACAAAACCAATGACATGGCCGATTTTTACAAAGTGGCTACATCCAATGTCGCCGCAGCAGCAGAGCGCTACACCGAGCAGTCTAAATCGCTTGCTGAATTGTCCGGCAAGGTGATGAAAGAAACCGGTGAAGCCGGTCGCTTGGCCTACTCTAAAAGCTTCGCTGTCAGCCTCTAAGGGTCATCCTCCTCCCAGACCTTGACTGACAGTCTTAAGAAGGCCGCTAACCCACCTCCTCCCGGGTTAGCGGCTTTCTGCGTTTCGGCATCGACCCTGCGACCCGGCTTATCACGGCATGGAAGCCATGTTGCGTCGCAACATTGGTCTTTCTATTTGTCAGGAATTGCGACACAATAAGGCTGGCACAGCTTAGATCTTTGGTGCATCGCACCCAATCGATTGTGCTGCGCCGCACAAACTCAGGGCACAGACGCGCTTTATGAAACAAGCACCAAAATCCGGTACAAAAACCGGTGGTAAAAAAAACGCCAGCCCGGCAGCCGCGGCTGCTGTATCGGCTGGAAATGGCTTTGATCCGGATTCGGACGCAATGCCCGTTTTGATCAAGAAATATCCCAATCGGCGGCTCTACAACACTGATACAAGTTCCTACATCGTTTTGGACGACGTGATTGAACTGGTGAAGGCTGGCACGGAATTCGTGATTGAAGACACGAAAACCAAACAAGACATCACCCGCTCTATCCTCAACCAGATCATTTTTGAACAGGAGACGAAGCCGTCTGACTTCCATTTTCCGCTGGAAGTGCAAAAGCAGTTGATCAGCATGTATGGCGACAATTACGGAAAGATGGTCCCTGATTATTTGACCGAATCGCTCCGCCTGTTTGCCTCGGAACGCCAACAATTGGCGGATGCCGTTGGCTCGGTTCTCAACCGCAACACGAAGGCGGTTTTGGACTATAGCCAAGCGTTGGCGCAGCAAAACATGGAGCTCTTCAAACGCTCGGTTTCGATCTTCACCGGTGGTGGGGCGAGTGGATCCTTGCCATCCGCTTCCAAGCCGGATGCCGAGCAGGCCCCGTCTGCAGCCCCACTTCAAAACGGAGCGGATGCTGGCGAACGGGATACAGCGCTGAAAGACATCCAAAATCAGATCGATGCGCTGCAAGAGCGCCTTAAGCAGTTAAAATAGGCCAACCGCAATGCCTCACCGCCGCAAGCAGCCAGCCAAAGCCTATTCCAAGCATTTTCATCTTGGCCTGGGTTTCCATGGGTTCCACCGCATCAACTATTTGGAGTGGGGCAATCCCAAGAACTTCAAGCACCAAGAGACCCTGTTCTGTGTCCATGGCCTGACCCGCAACGCACGTGACTTCGATTATTTCGCCGGCAAAATGTGCGAAAAGTATCGCGTGGTGTGCCCCGACGTGGTGGGCCGCGGAGACAGTGACCACATCACCAATGCAGATGGCTATAATTACCTGCAATACAATTCGGACATGAATGCGCTGATTGCCCGGCTGGCCGTAACTGAGGTGAATTGGATCGGCACGTCGATGGGGGGCATCATCGGCATGGTGCTGGCATCCGTCGCTCAGTCGCCCGTGCGCCGCTTGGTGGTCAACGATATTGGGCCGGAGGTCTCGCGCGACGCGCTCATGTCAATTGCGGAATATATTGGCCGGGCGGAAGAGTTCGGCAGCGTGCAGCAAGTCGAAGACTATTTGCGCGGCATCTACACCGAGTTTGCGCCCATGACCGATGAGGATTGGGCACATCTGGCGCACTATGCCAGCCGTCGCACCAGCCACGGCACATGGCGGTTGAAAGTGGACAACCGCGTGGGCGAGGCGTTCCGCGATTCCATTTCCTATTTCAACGTCGATATGTGGGAAACCTGGGAGAAAATAACGTGTCCGGTTCTGGTGTTACGCGGGCGCAACTCCACGTTCCTGTCGGAAGAAACGGCGGAAAAAATGCTCGCCTGCGGCCCGCAAACCGACTTGGTGGAGTTCGACGATACCGGCCACACGCCGACCCTGCGCAATGATGAGCAAGTGGGTGTGATCGCTGACTGGCTGGGGAATAACTGACGATGTTTTGATTGGCGTCGCCTCCATCGGGCCGTGCCACGGGATAGGACGCACTTGAAGAGACGTTTGGGAGGAAGTGCACGAGGCCGTGTCGGTCGAGCGCTCACCACTGTCCCAAGGCGACGTTCCGCGCCGCTGAACAAGCAAGGCCCAAAAGAGCGAGGCCTGTAACGCAAGGAAAGTGATCACTATGGATATCGCAACATCGCAGCACAGCGTGCGCAAAACCCGTTGTTACATTGACGGTCAATGGGTCGGAAACGGCGACACGCCGGTGATCAATCCGGCGACGGGCGAGACGATTGCCCATGTTCCTTACTTAGGGGAAGCGGAGACCAATCAGGCTATTGCTGCCGCCTCCGCCGCGTTTAAAACATGGTCTGCCGAGTTGGCCAAAACCCGTTCGCAGGTCCTGCGCCGTTGGTTTGATTTGATTGTTGAACACGCGGACGAGGTAGCCGCGATCCTCACCGAAGAGCAGGGCAAGCCACTGGCGGAAGCCAAGGGCGAGGTGTTGTACGCGGCGTCCTTTGTGGAATTTTATGCCGAAGAAGCCAAACGTATTAACGGCGAGACGATACCCAGCCCGTTTGCAGATGGACGACTGGTCGTCATCCGTCAGCCTGTTGGTGTTGTCGCTGCGATCACGCCCTGGAACTTCCCGGCAGCTATGATCACCCGCAAGGTTGCTCCGGCAATTGCGGCAGGCTGCACCACGGTTGTTAAACCGGCCCCTGATACGCCACTCACCGCGTTGGCATTGGCCGCATTGGCGGACAAGGCAGGCATTCCTGCCGGCGTGTTCAATGTTGTAACAGGCGATGCACCCGCCATCGGTAACGCCATGTGCGATAGCAGCGATGTCCGGGCCATGACGTTCACAGGCTCCACACCCATCGGCAAATTGCTGATGCGTCAGTGCGCCGATACCGTCAAGAAGATGGGTTTGGAACTGGGCGGCAATGCGCCGTTTATCGTGTTTGATGACGCCGATCTCGACGAGGCCGTTAAAGGCGCAATGATTTCCAAGTTCCGCAATGTGGGTCAAACCTGCGTGTGTGCGAACCGCCTGTTCGTTCAAGCCGGTGTCTACGATGCGTTTGCTGAAAAGCTGGCTGCGGCCGTGTCTGACATGGTGGTGGGACCCGGCGCTGACGAAGGCGTCACCCACGGGCCTCTTATTAACGCGGCCGCGGTCGCCAAAGTGTCCGATCATGTTGGGGACGCGGTGTCCAAAGGGGCCAAGGTCGCTATCGGTGGCGAACCCCACGCGCTGGGCGGAAATTTTTACCAACCCACCGTCCTGACCGATGTAACGACGGACATGAAAATCACCCGTGAAGAGACGTTTGGACCGGTGGCACCGCTTTACAAGTTTGAAGACGAGGCTGAGGTTGTCGAGCTTGCCAATGCCACAGAGTTTGGACTGGCGGCCTATTTCTACACCCGTGATATTGGCCGGGTGTGGCGCGTTGCTGAGGCGCTCGAATACGGAATGGTCGCGATCAACAGTGGCATTCTTTCCACCGAGGTGGTGCCCTTCGGCGGCGTAAAGGAATCCGGTGTTGGACGTGAGGGTTCCAGCCACGGCGTAGATGAGTTCACCGAACTGAAATACATGATGATGGGCGGTATTTAAGTCTTCCCGACCCCATAAGACCGTGGCCAACCGTAGACGACCGTAAGTGCTCGCTTACGGTTTGGTCACCCTTTCGCTTACATCGATTTTAAGACGGATCGGTTTCTTTAGCGTTGGAAGAGCCTCCTGCCGCAGGCCGTGCAGGGGCGGGATAGCGCGTGGGAGCGGGTGATATGGACATTTTTGAGCGTTTGGCGTCGGCACAATCCGTGACCGCACGTGATGTTGTGGCTTTGCGGCGTGAAGTCTTCTCGTCGGAGCAAATCCGTAAAGGGCACTTAACGAAACTCCTTTCCATCATAACTGAGGGACAGGACTGTCCCGAATGGCAGTTTCTGCTCAACGAGATGTTCGAGATGTATTTTCTCAAGTCCGCCCGTCCGCACGGCTATTTCTGCGATGAATCCCTCAACGCCCTCTCGCTGTTGCGTGGCCACAACCGGGCCAATCCTGCGGCTACCAAAGCCTTGGTGCACGTTTTGATGAAGTGTCATGCCGCTCCGCCCGAAGCTGCGCAATTGGCGATGGACCTGTTGGAAGCTGATGTATTGGCCTGCGGAGAAATGGATGGCGACAAGGTGGATGTACTTCGCGATCTTTTATACGCGCAGGGTTCGGGTCACGGTCTGGGCATCTCCCGAGGCGAAGCCGACATGCTGTTTACGATCAAAGACTATTTGCGTGGTGGCCACGAACATCGCGCTTGGATTGATCTGTTTTGCAAAGCCATCGGCAACCATCTGATGGTGCAGTATGGTTACATCGCGCCAACCCGTGCAGAAGCGCTGCGGCTGGATGATTGGGTGGAAGCACCCACGGATGGTGTCGGGTCTTTTTTGGGTAGTATGGGCAAGAGCCTCTTAAACGGCCAAGCGCTCGATGCCTTGCGCGTCATGGGAGCGCGGGACCGCGATTGCGTTTATAAGAAGCGCAATGATGCGTTTGAAGCCGCGGCCGCGCAAGCTGAGGTCATCACGGACGAGGAAGCCGCTTGGTTGGCTGACCGCATCGGCCGGGACGGCCAATTCTGCGCCGCCGAAGAAGCCTTGATGGCTTACATCTCGACACTCTGCGAAATCGATCTTCCCGCCGTTCTTAACCGATACGCACAGGCCGCTTAACGCTTTCTGCGGCGTTCACTTTTGAGCGTGGGTGCGTTGAAATCCGGGGGTTTGTTGGAAAGCCATGCTATGAACTTCTCCAGATGCGGGTGGGATCGCAACGCATCCATCGTGTTGTAGATCCGCGCCAGTTCCGCTTCGCGCAGGGTCGCGTGGATTTCCTTGTGGCACAGATCGTGGAGCAAGACCGTCGGTCCGCCGCGCCCGCCCTTCAATTTGGGGATCAGATGATGCAGTGACTGCGGTGTTTGCGGCGGGATCGTGCGCAGGCACAGCGCGCATGTTGGGTCAGGTATGTCGACGTCTGGCTGTTCCGGCACATCTTCCAGAGCATTGTCCGGTTCGGCTTTGCGCCTGCGTTTTGATCGCCCCATAGATTTAGGCGCTCCTGATCGGTCGGAGAAAAACGCTGTTCATCGGGTTGTGTGTCACCGGTTGCGGCCGCGCATTTGTTCTTGGAGCAGGCTGATAAGGCTGAGCGCGGCTTCTGGAATGTTGGTGCCGGGGCCGAAGATGGCTTTGACGCCGGTATCGGTCAAAAATTCATAGTCCTGGCTGGGGATCACCCCGCCACAAATGACAATCTTGTCGGCAGCGTCCCGTGCGGCCAATTCCTGCAAGAGCATGGGTGCCAGTGTTTTGTGGCCGGCTGCGTGGCTCGACATGCCGACAATATCGACTTTGGCTTCCACCGCCAGATCCGCCGCTTCCTGCGGGGTCTGGAAGAGGGGCCCGACTGTGACGTCGAAGCCTAAATCGCCGAAGGCTGTGGCGATAACCTTTGCCCCCCGGTCGTGTCCATCTTGCCCCATTTTGGCGACGAGAATGCGTGGCCTGCGTCCCAATTTGGTGGAGAATGCGGCCAGCGCATCGCTGGTGTCTTTAAACGCCGGGTCATCGCCGTAGGCATCCTCGTAGACGCCTTCGATGGTGACCACGTCTGCTGTGTGGCGGCCAAAGGCATTTTCCATCGCGTAGGAAATTTCACCCACAGTTGCGCGGGCGCGGGCGGCTTCCACGGCAGCTGCCAAGATATTGCCCTCGCCGGTGGCTGCTACGTGTTGGAGATCAGACAGAGCCTTTGCGTGGGCCTCGTGATCGCGGGTTTCTCGAATGCGGTTCAGGCGCATGATTTGGGCATCGCGTACAGCGGCGTTATCGATGTCACGGACCTCGACTGCCGTTTCAACGGTTGGTTTGAATTTGTTGACGCCGACGATGACCTCTTCGCCCTTGTCGATGCGGGCCTGTTTTTGTGCCGCTGCTTCTTCGATCCGCGCTTTGGGCATGCCTTCATTGATGGCTTGGGTCATGCCGCCCAGAGCCTCGATCTCTTCCATCAGCGCCCATGCATCATCGATCAGGTCTGCCGTGAGGCTTTCTACGTAATAGGAGCCTGCGAGGGGATCGACGACTTTTGTTACACCGGTTTCGTGCTGCAGTATGAGCTGCGTGTTGCGGGCAATACGGGCGGAAAAATCTGTTGGAAGCGCAATCGCTTCATCAAACGAATTGGTGTGCAGGCTTTGCGTCCCACCCAAGGCTGCGCTCATCGCTTCATAGGCCGTGCGAACGATGTTGTTATAGGGGTCTTGTTCCTGCAGCGAGACGCCTGATGTCTGGCAATGGGTGCGCAGCATCTGGCTGCGCTCGCTGGCACCAAAGTCTGCCATGATGCGCGACCACAGGTAGCGGGCTGCCCGCAGCTTGGCGGCCTCCATGAAGAAGTTCATGCCCATGTTGAAGAAGAAGGACAGCCGTCCGGCAAAGGCGTCGACATTCATGCCCTTTTGCAGCGCCGCGCGCACATATTCGCGCCCATCGGCCAAGGTGAAGGCCAGTTCCTGCACAATTGTCGAACCGGCTTCCTGGATGTGATAGCCGGAAATCGAGATCGAATTGTATTTCGGCATTTCCTCGGCAGTGTATTCAATGATGTCCGAAACGATGCGCATAGAGGGTTCCGGCGGGTATATATAGGTGTTGCGCACCATGAACTCTTTAAGAATGTCGTTTTGGATTGTGCCCGACAGCAGTTTGCGGTCCACGCCTTGCTCCTCACCGGCGACAATGAATGCGGCCAGCACGGGGATCACCGCACCGTTCATCGTCATGGAAACGGACATTTGATCGAGGGGAATGCCGTCAAAGAGGATTTTCATGTCTTCGACGGAATCGATGGCCACGCCGGCTTTGCCAACATCACCCACAACGCGAGGATGGTCTGAATCGTAGCCCCTGTGTGTGGCCAGATCAAAGGCGACCGAAAGGCCTTTTTGCCCGGCTGCCAAGTTGGCACGGTAAAACTTGTTGCTCTCTTCAGCGGTGGAGAAGCCTGCATATTGGCGGATTGTCCAAGGGCGGCCCGCATACATCGTCGCCTTTGGTCCGCGCGTGAAAGGCGCTTGGCCGGGCAGGCTTTCTTGCGCCAAATGGGGCAGATGGGCGAGATCATCCGCCGTATAGACCGGCTTCACGGCTATGCCTTCTGGAGTGTTCCAAACCAGGCTGTGCGGGTCGCCGCCCTTCATTTCTTTGCTGGCCAAATCCAGCCAGTCCCTCGGTAACTCTCTGGGTATTCCTGTGGGCATTGCGGATGCAGTCGGCTCGTGAGGGTTCGCTTTTGCGGTGGCTTTTGACATGGCGAATCCGATCTCCCGTTCGACCCGACTGCCTTGGCGGCAGTCGTATGGTCCGTGACTAGCAGGTAGGGCACCGCCGCGCCAAGACATTCGGCACGTCAAGAAAGCGCAGCCGGTTAGTGGTGCGACCCGTTAACGATAAATGCGGGCCGTCCTTTCCAACAGCGTTAACAAACTGTTAAATTCCAATTGGCGGGTGGTTTCGCTATTGTGGAACGATCTGCGAAACCGAAAGAAATTTGGGTTGGTTTGTGATGCGTATTATAACCGGGATCTTCAAGTCACTGTTGTTGCTGTGCTTTATGGTGGCCGCCTTTGAAGGCGTGCAAGCTCAAACAGCGCGAACATTTGGCGATGGCAATATCGTTGTGCGCCTTTGTCCTGAAACCTGCACCGCAGTAAATGGCCATGGCTTCAAAGCCGGTGAAAAAACTACCGTGTTTGAAACCAAGGATGGTTGGGCGCGAGTGACCGCATTTTTGGATCGCGCGAAGCTGGTACCGAGCTTTGGCGCTGGTATTACGGAAAAACCGGCCCTTTGGGTGCCTACAAGTGCATTGGCCTCAACAGCTGCCGCCGCCGCACCAAAGCCTGCCCCAGCAGCACCAAAGCGTGTGAGCGCGTCTTCCCGTCCCGACAAAGTGGCGTTGCCAAGTTTTCGCCCCGGCACGGTCTTTGACCAAAGTGCTCAAGTTGCGGCCCCTACACAGGCCCCGGAAGCACCGACGGCAACGACACAAGTGGCAGCCACCACGCTGCCTGCTCCCACCACAACCGATCGTGCGACGTCCGATCCAGCTGTGACCGAAGAAAGCCTTCCGGAAGGTGCTGTTCGCGCAGCTGATGGAACAGTGGTTCTGCGCGAGCGCATTCGTGTTGAGGATGGCAAGCCCAAGGGCGCGGAAGACCGCAAGACGCTTTCTTGGGATGAGGTGCAAGCGCTGATCCGCAAACAGGCGGAAGAGGCGGGCCAGCAGGCGCGGACCGAAAGAATTGTGCGTGAGGCCAAAGCACGTGTGGAAGTTATTTCAGCCGAAGAGCAAAAAGAACAGGAAGAAGCGATCCGGAAAGCCGCAAAAGCGCGTGAAGCGGCTGCCGCCGCCGAGTTGAAACGCATTGAAGATGCTCGCATCGCCCGGGAAGCGGCCGCTGCTGCGGCCGCACAGTCTGCGTCGTCAGATCAAGCGGAAGCGCCAGCCGCACCGGCATCCAACGTTGGCGGCGTAACGTATGCTCCACCGTCCGGTGAAAACACAGCAGCTGACGCTACGCCAGAAAAGACTGAAGAAGACGTGACACAAGTCGCGGCTGCGACGCCCGCACCACCCAAGGTAGAATTTAAGGCCGCGACGCCTGATCCCATTTCGATTGGGCCGCGTCCTAAGACCTTTACCAAGGCCTTGGGTGACAAGCGGCTTTCAAAACTACCGGGACCAAAATCCAAAATCCGCAAAGATGTCGTCATAGCATTGCGGCACTTTGGTTTGACGTTGCTTAACAGTGGTGAATGTCAGGGTATTGCAGGTGGCGGTGCCAGCACCACGCCGGGCATGCTCTATGTAACCTGCACCAAAAATCCCAGCTATTTGCATCAGTTTCCCCTACAGGAAGCGAGCTGGTAGCGCTGATTGAGAGCCGCTTATCGTTTCTTTGGAGCGGTTCACCATTTGATTGAACCGCTTGGTTGCGAAGAGCAACCCGGCGCTTATGCGCCGCCCCTCCCCCACCTAGGGTTGCGAAGGCCTTTCAAGGCCAACAGCGTGAGCGCCACAACGGGATCGACTCTATCGAAGATAGAAAGGATCTAAAGCACCGATTGGTTCTTGATTATTGGTTCAAAGCGGTTTTTTCCGGTTTAACTGAACCCTTTGAACGGAAACGGGTCTAACGGCGTACGCAACGTGTGCCCTGTGGGCGGAAACCGGGACCACAAAACTCCACCGCCAATGAGCGCGGGATGCATTGGCCTTCCAAGCGCCTTTGCCCCCTGCCGCAGCCGCCGTTTGATGGTCGTTGGGCTCGGGAAACGCACCGGTTGCCCCGCAACCGAAAGCCCGGTCCACAAAACGCGGCCACTTCGGAACGTCGGATGCACTGGCCCTCCACCCGGATGCGGTTGCCGCGGCAACCGTCACGGTTGGGCCGCACGCCAGACCCGCGCTGTTCGCGGCGCAGTTTGCGACGATACTCGTCAGCATACCGCCGCAAAATGCATTCGCCATTGATCAACACGGAGCGCGGACGGCAGACTGTTGATGGCCGTGAGGGGCGTACGGTGTCGTTGCGTGGAGGTGGAGTTACTGCGACGGGCCGGGCGCAGAATGTGTTGGTTGCCCCGCAAGCGTTGATGACATTGCACAGGGCTTGCTTGCTGCCGCGCAAACCGAATGGTGCTGTAAACGTGCCCACGCCAATGGTCATGCTGTTTTCCCGGATCAGGGACGAGACAAAGGCGCTGCCTGCTGCCTCCGACGGTTCCATAACCACATCACCACTGAGCCCCATCACGCTGAACGCCTTTGAAAACGAACGTCCGTTGGAAAACACGATGGGTTGGGATTGTCTGTTGAGGCCTTGCGCAGCACGCGCGTCAAATTGAGGATAGGCGTCCGGCCCGTTTTGGGTGAGTTCAAAGTTGATGCGTTTGTCAGCTCCACACCAAGCGATCAATTGCACACCGTTGCCCGTTACACCGGCTGCGTAGGAACGTGCATTTCCTTCATCCTGCTCGTGGGAAAAATTGACCCAGCGGGTGTTGGCTATTGGCAAGTTCAAGGGCGGCAAACTTTCATTTTGGGGTTCATTTTCCGGACCGGTAGCCGTCTGATCCCCCTGATTTTGCTGATCGGTTTGAGTGTTGGCTGCGCCATTATTGTTGCCCGCGCGTTGTGCTTTTTCCAGGTAGGCACGGGCCAAGTCTGCATAAAATCCGGTGGGATAGTTTTTCAAAAACACCTCATAGGCGACGACGGAATCCAACTCCTGCGCGAATTTGAAGGCGGACTGGATTTCACTTTCTGTGGCTGACGTGCCTGACGGCGGGTTGCCATCGTTCGCGCCATCGCCGGTGTTGGGTTTGGTGTTGGTTGCTGATGTTGGGTTCGCCAAAGCGTTGCAGGTTTGCAGGAACTGTTTGATCGCATCTTGCCCAGCCTCCACGTCAAAACGCGAAGCTGTAAATCCGGGCACGGCTGCGCCAATGCTGGTCAGGCGTGTCATTTTTCCGAACAACGGATCGTTGAGATAAAGTGGCACGGACGCGCCGAACAGGCCTTCCTCGGAGTCCGGACGGACGACTGCGGCTTTGTAGGTTTGCTCTGACCCGCCACCGGAGAAACGGACCGTGATGGGTGCGCCGTTGGGTTTGTCGCCAAAATCGACTCCCACTGTCAGCGTTGCTGTGCCCGCTTCCAACGAGCCGCCACAGGTTGCACGGGCCCCGATATTGTCAGTTTGAGGCACGCCAAAATCCAGCCCTGCGGTCGCCGGGTCGTTTTGATAAAACTGCCACGACATCGCGCCGTCTTGGGCCCAAGCGGCTGAGGTAAAAAAGGCTGCGCAAAGCGCCAATACAGGCATGCTTAGGGCAGAGCATTTTGAGCGTTTTAGCTGTGTCGATGTGTTCCGGTGGGTCCAGCGGCGCATCTGTATTTCCCCTCAAGTTTCGTTTGTCAGTCGTACCGTCGCCACGTCCGGCGACGGCCTTCCGACTGTAGGCGATAAGGTGCGGGTTTGAGCGTTTCCGTGTCAATTGTTCAAACTGGTGAGCGGTCCGTTAGGTGTTGTCTGAAAGGTGCCAACATCACTTCACGTGAACTTAACGTCTCTGCATTAGAGACCATACCGATTGGTCTAAAATCGAAGGCGAATGACAATGCTGCGTCTGGTAAATGCCTTCGTGAAAGACGAGCGGGGTGCGACCGCGATTGAATATTCGATCATCGTTTTGATGATCGGCGTGGCCAGCGTCTACGCCTTCACGCTTATTGGCGTTCCGGTCACGGATATTTTCAACCGGGTTGCTGAGGGCTTTCTCTAGTGCTCTTGCCCCACGCTACGACGCGGCGAACTCCATAATCACTTCGTCCACAGCAAGACTGTCCCCGGCCTTGGCGTTGATTGTTTCGACCGTGGTTTTCTTTTCTGCCCGCAGAATGTTTTCCATTTTCATGGCCTCCACCGTCGCCAGGGGCTGACCTTCTTGCACTTCGTCGCCTTCGTTGACGTGGACGGAAACGACCAGACCGGGCATTGGGCACAGCAATTGACGGGACGTGTCGGGCGCAACTTTCTCCAGCATCAGGCCGTTCAACTCGGCCATGCGGGGTGACAGTATTTTGGCCTCCAGCGTGCCGCCACGATGGCGCAGGGAGTAGCCTCCGGCCGTTGACGTTACCTTGATCGCGATTGGCTCGCCGTTCACCGTGCCCACAAACAGGGGATTGCCGGGCCGCCAATCGGTCAGCACTTTCATCTTGGTACCGTCTGCGAACTTGATTTTTGCGCCTTCGTTTTTGGCTTTCAGCGTGAGCGGGTGCGCCCCATCGCCCAAGTGGACAACCCAGTCCTTGCCAACGCGGCGCTTGTGATTTGTCAGGCCGCCCGAAATGCGCGTCCGGCGCAATTGTGCGATCATGTTCATCACGGCGGCACAGGCTGCAAGTTTCTGCGCAGTGGCCTCGCTGGGCGTTACACCATCGAAACCGTCCGGGTATTCTTCTTCGATAAAGGCCGTTGTGATGTTGCCAGAGGTGAAGCGTTCATGGTCCATGACGGCGGACAGGAACGGCACATTGTGGCCGATGCCTTCAACCTCGAACCGGTCCAAGGCCGTGCGCATGGCTTTCAAGGCTGCGCCACGGTCTTTCCCCCATGTGCACAATTTGGCGACCATGGGATCGTAGAACATGGAAATCTCGCCACCCTCGTAAACACCCGTATCGTTGCGCACGATGGTGCCGTCTTCGGCTGTGCCCTCTTCGGGCGGGCGGTAGCGCGTCAGCCTGCCGATCGATGGCAGAAAGTTGCGGTAGGGGTCTTCCGCGTACAAACGACTTTCGAGTGCCCAACCGTTTAGCGTCACGTCATCCTGTTTGATGGCCAGTTTTTCGCCATGGGCAACGCGGATCATCTGTCCCACCAGGTCGATGCCCGTGATCAGTTCGGTGACCGGGTGTTCCACCTGAAGGCGTGTGTTCATTTCCAAAAAGTAGAAATTGCGCTCGCCATCGACGATGAATTCGACGGTGCCCGCGCTGGCATAGTCCACGGCCTTGGCCAGAGCGACCGCTTGCTCGCCCATGGCCTTGCGCGTCTTCTCGTCCAGGAAAGGGGAGGGGGCTTCTTCGATCACCTTTTGGTTGCGGCGTTGAATGGAGCATTCGCGCTCGCCCAAATAGATGCAGTTGCCGTGGCTGTCTCCGAGCACCTGAATTTCGATGTGGCGCGGCTGGGTGACAAATTTTTCGATGAAGATGCGGTCATCGCCAAACGAGCTTGCCGCTTCGTTCTTTGAGGACTGGAAGCCTTCGCGGGCCTCATCATCGTTCCAGGCGATGCGCATGCCTTTACCGCCGCCGCCTGCACTGGCCTTGATCATCACCGGATAGCCGATTTGCGTGGCGATCTTCACCGCTTCTTGCGCGTCTTCGATTAGACCCATATGACCGGGCACGGTGGATACGCCTGCCTCGGCTGCCAGTTTTTTTGAGGTGATTTTATCGCCCATGGCCTCAATCGCGCCGACGGGCGGGCCGATGAAGGTGACGCCTTCTTTTTCCAGCGCGGCGGCAAATTTAGGGTTTTCCGACAGGAAGCCGTAGCCCGGGTGCACGGCCTCCGCGCCGGACTGGCGGATCGCGTCCATGATTTTATCGATGACGATGTAGGACTCGGCGGCGGGTGGCGGACCGATATGGATCGCCTCATCCGCCATGGAAACGTGGAGGGCGTTGCGGTCCGCATCGGAATAGACAGCCACCGTTTTGATGCCCA
The DNA here is from genome assembly GCA_038746275.1 of Pseudomonadota bacterium. Taxonomy (GTDB): domain Bacteria; phylum Pseudomonadota; class Alphaproteobacteria; order Rhizobiales; family Rhizobiaceae; genus Pseudahrensia. The sequence goes on from JBCDKS010000001.1 coordinate 204,557, forward strand.
TGGCGCGGGCCGTTTTGATCACACGGCAGGCGATTTCGCCCCGGTTGGCGATCAGGATTTTCTTGAACATGGCTGCATCCTCCCCGTCAGCCCCTCCGACTGACAATCGTGACAGACAGATGGACAATTGTGGGCCCAAACGTCAATGCAACTGCCGGATTAGATGGTGTGCGTGCGTGGCAAAACACGGCTTAAACCGCCCAAACATCCATGGCCCAGACCAACGCCGCTAAACCTACGCAAATGGCCAGCCACCCTGCGACGCATTTCCAGCAAACATTTTCCCACCGCATGGGTCAGTCGATCCAGTTTGCTTCGTCAAAAGCCTCGGGAAACGAGCGTTGCGCCACCGGACGGTTCACCCGCAACAGCGCTTCGTAGCTTGCGGGGTCAAACGGTTCTTCGGCGGGCACCACTTCGCGGCCCAGCAGCCAGGAAATGCGCCCGGCATCCAGGTTACCCCGTTCGAACGGTTCATCGCCAAAGTGTTTGATCAGGCAGGCGAGGAAGTTGAGATCGGCGGTCAGGTCTTTTGGATCGCGGTCACGGTAGCGCTCCCGAGCCACGAGTTTGGGCGGACCTTTTTTGTTTATCTGGCGAATGGTGAACTGATAGTCCGTGCCGGGCAGGCGGGATGGAAAACCGCGATGTTTGTGCATGGTGTGGACCGCAATGGATGTTTGATGCTCGACGGGCATCGAGGCGCCCGTCCTTGCGTGTTTAGCACGCTCCTGGTGCGTGGCGAGAGGCTTTCCGCGTCCTTAAATCATTTCTATCTTTGATAGAATCGATCCAGTTGTGGCGCTCACGCTGTCGGCCTCGAGAGGCCTTCGCTCCGCTTGATCGGTTGCGACACCGCTGCGCTGTTCGCCCGCTGTGCGTGTGGTATTGTATGGGCTGAAAAGAAAAGGCTGAGCCCACCATGCCCCACTCGTTTTTCAACAAATTTGACAGTGACGATCATCCCGATGCGCCGGTGCGCGACCAGCCGCAGCGGCCCCTATCGCAGCGCGAGCGCGACCAGATCGCAACGCAGCACTGGTCATGGATTTCGATGATCATCATCCAAAGCGCCGTTGGCATCGTCATCGGCACGCTGCTGGCGCTGGCCGTCATGCATTACGACATCAACCGCATCGGCACGATGATCGCAGGCTCCAAAGACGGCCTCAGCTACGCAGCTCTCTTCATCTTCGGCTTTGCCACACTGTTCGGCATGGTGGTGAGCGGAACAGCGATTTGGTTGAGAGCTGTGAGTGGGGAGGAGTGAGGGGAAAAGGGACCTAAGCAGAACTGTTTTGCCAGTCTTCGCGCGCGTGACGGATGTTTAGAATTAGCACGCCATCCAGATTGACAACATAAATGATAATGTGGGCACCAACAGGACGAATTCTGACCGGCGGATTGATCTCTGCTCGCTCTTGGCTTGCAAGAGGGTTGATGGCGATGGCACCAAAAGCCTGATCTAAGCGATCTTGGTAGGTTTCAGCCTGTTTGACACCGAACAGTTCTAAACCCTCATAGTACACTTGCATCAAATCAAGCGCGGCATCTGCCGTCAGCCTATAACTCAATGCCAGCTTTCTTTCGTGCCGCCGCTCGAATGTCGCTCAGCGATTGGTCCGATATGCCGCTGTCCAAGCTCTTCGTAACCAGTGCTTGCATATGGGCAATCTTGTCGGCGCGTTCTTGATCCTTGCGGATCAGGTCACGGACGTAATCGCTGGAATTGCTGTAGCGGCCAGCCTCGGCCTGTTTTTCAACCCAGCCCTTCATTTGATCTGGAAGGGAAATGTTCATCGTTGCCATTGGCTCAACTCCTTAGACGACCTATGACATATATTGGCAATCTTTGCCATAGAAGCATTTATGGAGAGTGTTTGGTTCTGCGGTGGTGAGGACGGTGAGCGGGGAGGAGTAAGGGGGTTGGTGTCTCGAACTGTTGTGATGAGTTGGAAAACTTCATTTGTCAGAAACACAGGCTGGGGTGATTCCGATCGCTAGTACAGGACATCCTCCATTGCGCCCTGCCTCTAAACGATAAATTAGTTTTCCCATCCATGTCGTTGATGCGCCAAACTTCTTCACCACGTCTTCGTTTCCTTCAGTGCCCTCTTTCGTTAAGGCCTTTCCCAAAGAGCGAAAAAACTCATTGTCCAATGAATAGCCCCTTGTAATTATGACACCTAGGTCGATTGCTCCAGCATTGTAAAATGCTGCAAATGCATAGAGATCGCGATCATATGTTTGGTCTTTGCTGTTCCACTCTAGATCGACTGCCACACGCCCGTTTACGAAATCAATACGATGGCCATCGAGAAAATTTGTCCTGACATATTGGTCAATAATTCGATCTTTTTTTCTTGGATCGCTAAGTCGAACGTGCAGGTCGGCTGACAATCTCGCCTCTTGCCACTGATCAGGAGCGAACAAGGTATCCACGTGCTTGGCAATGGAACTCTTGCTTCCACCCGCTTCTCGGATCATGCTTTTTGAGATCGATAAATCTTGTAGTGCTTGGACTAATTGTTGAAACTGGTCCGGAAAGCTAACACTCAATACAGTGGCTGCGTTGCGATAGCTGTAAAATTCAAACTTATTGCGCAAATCGTTCGGAAAACATGCTGTTACGGCATCTGAATTATCGGCACCGGACGGGTAATATATCACGTCCTCATCTTGCTCGCTCACTCGGCCGCTACCGTCGAATTGTAAGAGTATGTGTTCCAAGTGGGTTTGTAGTCTGCGTCAGCTTGATTGCCCCAAACTGTCCAATTTGGGCGTGTGCCTCTCCCGAAAAGTTCTAAATAAGGGCCCCAGCTACAGGCTTCTATGATTTCATACTGCTCGTCAGGCTTTCGCGAATGCTCGCGTTTTCTCGTAGCAAACAGATTTACTTGTGTTCTTCCGGGCTTAAGGGTGCGAGCATTTTTTCCGCGAACCCCGAACAGCAAGACTTCTGTTACGTTTCGAAAATAGAAACCAACGCCGCGTCCATCGGATCCTCCGTCCTTCCGAACTTTGTGCCAAATAATATTTGATTTATAGTTAAAACCCCACGAACGCATCACTTCCAAACCTTCTGGAAGGAGTGCATTTGGCACCCAAAGATACAAATGAGCTGTCTCCTGAATATGTTCTGCTACTGGCAGCTCGCAGATATCAGACAATTTTAAAGTCTCGTAACGAGCTAACCTTTTATGCTCTGGAGCCATCTTGCCTGTACGGTTGGTAAAGCGCCAAGGCGGATCGGCCATTATTGTCGAAAACCGTTGACCTTGGAGAAATTGACGCAAATCGTCTGAGGATTCATGTTCCATTTACATTCTCCTTTGGCAAAAAAGTATCATTCCTAGCTTTGTTCGCAAGTCCAGCTTTTCACAAAGGCAGATTATCGTGTTTCTTCCACGGATTTTCCAGCTTCTTGCCTCTTAGCATCGCAAAAGCCCGGCAAATCCTTGTCCGTGTTTCCCTTGGCAAGATCACGTCGTCGATGAAGCCTTTTTCGGCGGCCACGAAGGGGTTGGCGAAGCGGGATTCGTACTCGGCGGTGTGGGCGGCTGTTTTGTCTGCGTCGCCGAGGTCTTGGCGGTAGAGGATTTCCACCGCGCCTTTTGCGCCCATGACGGCGATTTCTGCGGTGGGCCATGCGTAGTTGACGTCGCCGCGCAGGTGTTTTGAGGCCATCACGTCATAGGCGCCGCCATAGGCTTTGCGGGTGATCAGCGTGACCTTGGGTACCGTCGCTTCACTGTAAGCGAAGAGCAGTTTTGCGCCGTGTTTGATGACGCCGCCATATTCCTGGCTTGTGCCGGGCAGGAAGCCGGGCACGTCCACCAGTGTGAGAATGGGGACCGAAAACGCATCGCAAAAGCGCACGAAGCGTGCGGCCTTGCGGCTGGAATCGATGTCCAACACACCGGCCATAAAGAGCGGCTGGTTGGCGACGATCCCCACGGTCTGGCCTTCCAGACGGGCGAAGCCGGTGACGATGTTTTTTGCGAAGTCTTCCTGAATTTCGAAGAAATCGCCTTCGTCCACGATCTTGGTAACGACCTCTTTGATGTCATAGGGCTTGTTGGGATTGTCCGGTATTACCGTGTCGAGGCTGGCTTCTTCGCGGTCGGGGGAATCAAAGAACGGACGGGTGGGGGCGGACTCGCGGTTGTTCAACGGCAGGAAATCGTAGAGGCGGCGCATCTGGCGCAGGGTCTCCACATCATTGTCAAACGCACCATCCGCAACGGAGGATTTGGACGTGTGGGTTTTTGCGCCACCCAGTTCCTCGGCGGTGACGATTTCGTTTGTCACCGTTTTGACAACGTCCGGGCCGGTGACAAACATGTAGGAGGTATCGCGCACCATAAAGATGAAGTCTGTCATGGCCGGTGAGTAGACCGCGCCACCTGCGCATGGGCCCATGATGACGGAGATTTGCGGCACGACACCGGAGGCGAGCACGTTTTTTTGGAACACATCGGCATAGCCGCCGAGCGAGGCCACACCTTCTTGAATGCGCGCACCGCCGGAATCGTTGAGGCCGATCACGGGCGCGCCGTTCTTCATGGCCATGTCCATGATCTTACAAATTTTGGCAGCGTGCGTTTCCGACAGAGACCCGCCGAGCACCGTGAAATCCTGGCTGTAAACGTAGACCAAACGGCCGTTGATTGTGCCCCATCCGGTGACCACGCCATCGCCGGGGATTTTGGTTTTTTCCATGCCAAAATCGGTGCAGCGGTGCGTAACGAACATGTCGTATTCTTCAAACGACCCTTCATCCAGCAACACTTCCAGCCGTTCGCGGGCCGTCAATTTTCCCTTGGCATGCTGGGACGCTACTCGACGCTCGCCTCCGCCAATGCGGGCTTCGTCGCGGCGGGCTTCCAGTTGGTCGATGATGGTTGTCATGGGTGCGGCACTCTCTCCCGGTTCGTTGGCCGGGACGATATGGCCACAAGCCTCCAAGCGCAATTGCCGCTTTGGACGGAGGGGCTTTAACCGAAGCTAGGACCGGCTTCGTTGCACAGCCCCGGTTCGTTTATCATTTGCGCTGTCGAGCGCCATTGAAAAGGAGTCGGCGTTCCAACCTTCCTCCAGCGCCACGCGTAGCATGTCTTGTTGGCTTGGTGGGGCGAGACCGTTGACGGGTGGGTCGCGGTCCAGATTGGTGGGGAAGGGATACCCTTCGGCACTGCTTGCGATCACGCTCTCGCGCTCCTCGTGGGACATGTTGGCCGTCGCCAGATGCGGGAAAATCGCTTTGCAGATGGCCGTGCGGTCCACCGTTTCCATGGCCCGTCCAAAGGCAGACGAAATCTGCACCAGATTGGCCATACGGTTGATGTCTCGTGAGGTGTTTGCACCGGCTGCGTGTAGCAGCCCGGGAGAGAAGAACAGCATGTCGCCCTTCTCCAAAGGCATTTGGATGTGATGCTCTTCAAACAAAGCTCGCACGGACGGATCACGAAACTGGAGATAGTTTTGCGCCCACTTTTGGGAGTGGGGCAGCAGCTTGGTGGGGCCGGATTCCAGCGGCATATCGCAATGGGCGATGGCGCCTTGCAGGGTGAGTTGCGCCGACATGGCGTGAACGTGGGCCGGATAGCTGGCTGTTTGCTCGGCCGTCATGAAACCCAAATGATAGTCGCAGTGACCCTCTTGGGCTTGTCCGCCGGGATAGACGAGATTGACTTGTGCCGTCATTTGAAAGGCTGGACCCAGCCAGCTTTCGGCCGCCAGCTTAAGCCACGGGTTTGCGTGGTAGGCGACAAACGTCTTCGGGTCAGTGAGCGCAAGTTTTTCGAGACTGTTCCAGATACGATCGTTGGAACCGGCGGCGGCGAAATGGTCTCCACCGCCTGCAGTGCCAGATTTTTCCTGCGCGATGATCGTTTCAAAGGCGCTCGTCGCAGCGTCCACGGGTTCGGTGTCTTTATAGGCGGCTTTGAGGGCGAAGACTCCGGGACCGTTGAGTAGAACGTCGGCAAGTTCTGCTTTGAGCGCGGTGTGCTTTGCGGCATCCTCCCACACACTGCCGAGCGCGGCGCAGTCGTATATTGGAACGCCATTGGCGACCTGCGCAGCGTGGGGCGCAGTCTCTTTCCGTGTGTCTTGCTCAATGAGCGCGCGCAAGAGCTCCATCACCATCTCCTCCCAAAGTTTGGCCGCTTTGATACGGATGGTATCGCGCTGTTTTGCCAAGGCAAAGGGCCGCAGAGGTTTTGTGAGGAGTTTTCTTGGCCAAGCTTTTGACGCAGGGCGGCAAGCTGATACAAAGCTGCCCAATAGAGGAGCACACATCATGTTGACCACACCGGACGCAAACACACCGCATTTGAGCGACGATGATCAAGCCAACACGCCGGAACTGGCCCGCGCCAAACCGTCTCCGGTCAATTGGGAAGACCCGTTTTTGCTCGACGAGCAATTAAGCGATGATGAGCGGATGATCCGCGATGCGGCAAAGGCCTATGCTGATGAGGGCTTGGCCAGTCGGGTGCTGGAGGCCAATCGCAGTGAGACTTTTGACCGTGCCATCATGGAAGAAATGGGATCGCTTGGCCTGTTGGGCGCAACGATCCCAGAACAGTATGGCGGAGCCGGCGTCAATTACGTGTCCTACGGGTTGGTGGCCCGCGAAGTGGAGCGCATCGATTCCGGCTATCGCTCCGCCATGTCCGTCCAGTCCTCTTTGGTTATGCATCCGATCTTTGCCTACGGCACGGAAAAGCAGCGCGGAAAATATCTTCCCGGCCTGGCATCCGGCAAACAGGTTGGCTGTTTTGGTTTGACCGAACCGGATCACGGGTCAGACGCTGGCGGAATGCTGACCCGGGCTGTGGCCGTGGAGGGTGGCTACAGGTTGTCGGGTGCAAAGAATTGGATCACCAATTCTCCCATTGCTGACGTTTTGGTGGTGTGGGCAAAATCCGATGCCCATGATGGCAAGATCCGTGGCTTCATTTTGGAGCGTGGGATGGAGGGTCTGGAAACGCCGCGCATTGAAGGCAAGTTTTCCTTGCGCGCGTCCACCACCGGTATGATCCAGATGGACGAGGTGTTTGTTCCCGAAGAAAATCTGTTGCCGCATGTTTCCGGTCTGGCTGGCCCGTTCGGTTGTCTCAACCGTGCCCGTTATGGCATTTCTTGGGGTGCCATGGGCGCTGCCGAGTTCTGTTGGCACGCGGCACGGCAATACACGCTGGACCGTAAACAGTTTGGTAAACCGCTCGCCGCCACGCAGTTGATCCAGAAAAAACTCGCCGACATGCAAACCGAGATCGCTTTGGGCTTGCAGGGTTCCCTGCGCCTTGGCCGTCTTATGGACGAGCATCGTGCACCGGCTGAACTGATCTCGCTGATGAAGCGCAACAATTGCGGCAAGGCCTTGGACATCGCCCGCACGTCCCGCGACATGCATGGCGGCAACGGCGTGTCTGATGAATATGGCGTTATCCGTCACGTCATGAACCTGGAAGCTGTGAACACCTATGAAGGTACGCATGACGTTCACGCGCTCATTCTGGGGCGTGCACAAACTGGTCTGCAGGCATTTATGTAGATAATTAATGCCCCGGAAAGCTTGAACCCCCGATCGGTTTTCTGCCTTCCAGCGCTGACCTATGTGAGTAGAAAAAAGGCCGGACCAGTCAGAAGACTGGCCCGGCCGATTATTTTCCAACGATGATGGCCGTTAGATCATTTCTATCTTTGATAGAATCGATCTAGTTGTGGCGCTCACGCTGTAAGCCTCAAGAGGCCTTCGCGACCCTAGGTGGGGGCAGCGGCGGCGCATAAGCGCCGTGTTGCTCTTCGCACCCGAGCGGTTCAATCAAACTGTGAACCACTCTAGGCGGCGAAACGCTCCACGACTTTGTGTGACGCGCGTTCCAGACTGTCCCAAGCGTTTTCAACACCGGCTTTCAGGTCTGTCCAAGCGTCGTCGCTTGCTGCCCGCAACTCGTCGAGCTTGGCCTGCGTTTCTTTTTGCATGCCTTTCAACTCATCGATCTGCCGCTCATACTCGACTTTGGCGTCAGCACTGGCCTCCGCCGCTTTGCTCTTGAGGTTTTCAATTTCAGAATCCCATTGGTTCAAACGGGCCTGAATTTTTTCGACATATGCTTCTTTCATGCTCATGGTGAGCTCCTTTTGTGTGTGTTGTTTTACAGTCTGGCGTTCGAAGCCCTAGCGACTGAGGAAGGCCCTCAGCATCCAAATCGCCTTTTCGTGGAATCGGATCCGTTCCGTCAGCATGTCTGCGGTCACCACGTCCTTGTGGTCCTCGGCGCGGACAATTGCTGCCCGGAATCTGCGGGCTACAGTCTGATGATCAGCCACGAGGTTCCCGATCATCGTTTCCGTGGTCGGGTTGTCCGTGTCTTCGACCAAACCCGTGCTTGTCGCCATCTCTGTGAAGCTGGAGGGCGCGGGATAGCCCAAAGCGCGGATGCGCTCTGCCAATTCATCCACCGCACCGAACAGGTTTGTGTAGTGCTCCTCGGTGAGCAGATGGATGGAGTGAAACAGCGGGCCGACGGCGTTCCAGTGATAGGCTTGGGTTTTCACCATCAGCAGATAACTGTCTGCCAAACAGGCGGAGAGACTGGCAGCCAAACTTTTGGCGCTTTCGATGCCGGTCTCCAAGCTCTCCACATCGGTTCTCATGTTCAGCACATTTGCAGTTTGGCTGGTCATGGCATTCTCCTTTGTTTTGAGTGGTGGTTTGGTGTGAAGAAAGTTGGGTGGCCGTTTGTGGTTTGATCAGTAGATCGACAGCAGCACCCAAAATGCGATGGCCGCCAAAATCATCGACCCGGCCAGAATGATGCGCAGATGCGTGTTGGTCCGTGCTTGGCGCACGTCCTGGGGGGCTTTTTTGATGGTCATCGTCGTTCCTTTCTCATGCAGCGCTTTACGGCTTGTTTGCGTGTTTGCCGTGTTTCGCTGTGCCCGTAACATTGGGCATTTGGAACAAAAAATCAAATAAAATCATATACTTAATGTACGTATTGGATGGTTCTTGCAGTGCTTGATGAGGCACGGTGCGTTGTGGTGGATCACCATCCGGCGCATATGCAGCCAGCGACAGATGTAGACTGTACAACGTCACATACGTATCTTACTCCGCCTCCAGGCTGCAGCGTGAGGACGACGGAGAGTTTGATGGCCCGTGATGTGGGGAAACGCACTGAGAAGCTTCAGCTCATGCTGAATGATGATGAGATCAGGGCTATTGATGATTGGCGGTTTGAGCATCGCTTGCCATCCCGGGCGGCTGCGATCCGGGAGTTGATCAGCCGTGGTTTGCACACAAACGAGTTTGGCGAACCGACGGAAGGCAAACCCTCCGGCGGCTTTGCCGTTGTTACGCCACCGGATGAGGCGGACTAAATTGAAAAGGCCAAACGCAATATCCGCTTAAGTCTTGTCTATCCAGATTGCGCGGAAATCGTTGACGTTGGTCAGTGTCGGACCGGTGACGATGAGATCGCCCAGCGCTTCAAAAAATGTGTAACTGTCATGGCCGTTCAGCATGGCTTGCGGGTCCAAGCCTAGGGCGCGCGCCCGTTTCAGTGTGTCCGGCGTAACGATGGCACCGGCATTTGTCTGTGACCCGTCAATGCCGTCCGTATCAGCCGCGATTGCAAAAATGCCCTTGTGACCATCGAGGGCGATAGTAAGAGCCAACAAATATTCGCAATTTCGGCCCCCTTGGCCGGGTTGCGTGTTGGGTTTAACGGTCACCGTTGTTTCTCCGCCCGACAGTATCAGGTGTGCCCCCGGGGGGCTTGTATCTTCGGCGATGGTGCGTGCAAGGCGACCGTGGTCGGTCCCAACCGTCCGCGCTTCACCTTCAATGTCTGCTCCCAGCGAAAGCACTGCGATGTCCCGTTCGCGAAGCAGTTGCTCGAGCCGATGGAGCATGTCTTCGGGTTTGGCAATGATTATGGCTTGCGCGCGTTGAAACGCCGGATGGTCAGGCTTGGGGGTCTCCGCTTGCGGATTTGCGAGATGCTGCAAAATAGAGTCCGGCAGATCAAGGTTATAGTGTTCCACGAGTTCGCGTGCTTTCGCGGTGGTTGAGGTATCGGGTACGGTGGGGCCGGAGGCGATTGTGCTTAGATCATCATTGGGTACATCGGAAATCGCCAGCGTTACCACGCGGGCAGGCGCGGCTGCTGCGGCCAGGCGCCCGCCCTTGATGGCCGAGACGTGTTTGCGCAGCACGTTCATATGGCCAATGGGTGCGCCGCTCATCAGCAGTTGGCGGTTGAGTTCTTTCTTGTCTTCTAAAGAGATGCCATGGACCGGCAACGCCAAGAGGGAAGACCCACCACCGGAGATGAGGCAGAGGAGAAGATCGTCTGCTCCAAGCGCCCGCGCTTCCGCCAAGACCCGTTTCGCCGCATCGTGGCCGCGATTGTCCGGCACCGGGTGGGCGGCCTCAATTACTTCTATGCGGTGACACTCACAGGCGTGGCCGTAGCGTGTAAGGGCAACGCCGGACAGTGGCGCATCGCTGGGCCATTCGGTTTCCAAAGCCCGCGCCATTGACGCTGCCGCTTTTCCCGCAGCGACCACAAATGTGCGTCCCTTCGTTGGATCAGGCGGTTGAGGCAAATGGCTGGCCAAGGTGTTTGCAGGTGCAGCGCTTCTAACCGCAATGTCGAAGAGTGACTTTAGAAACGTGATCGGATCGTCTGATATGGAACTGGATTTTTTGGCTGGCATTCTGCTTCCCGCGTCGATCACTCTTTGGACCGTGTGAGACCATGGCAATGGCGCTTGCGCAAGGGTCGTCCGCCTGCCCATAAGGTGCGGACTGGCTGGAAACCGATGGCCGAACACTTAGGGGAGAGCGCATGATGGCTCCGAAGGTAACAGAGCTTCGGCTTTCACCTGACAAGAAGGTTTTGACCGTCCAATTTGCGGACGGTGCCCGCTACACCCCAAGCGCTGAGTTGTTACGTGTGGAATCGCCGTCAGCCGAGGTGCAGGGTCATGACCCGAGCCAGAAAAAATTGATCGCCCTGAAACGCAATGTGGCGATCACCAAAATTGAGCCGGTGGGCAATTACGCCGTGCGTCTGGTTTTCGATGATGGTCACGACACCGGCATCTATTCCTGGTCGGTTCTGGAGCGGCTGGGCCGCGAAGGCGACACTCTTATGGACGCTTATCTTCAGGCCTTGGAAGACGCGGGCCTCCCGCGCGGTTGATCTTCTGACAGTAACCGACTTGAGGGCATTAAAGAGATGGCCACTAGTAAGGTTTGGTTCATATTTCGCGCATAGGTTGCAATTATCGTTTGTTCCCTGATGGTGCTTTTATGCTCAAACTTCTTCTCTCCAGTGTTGTTTTTGCCATCACGATGCCGGCCGCCGCTCAGGCCTCAGAAGTCTTGGAGGTCGTTGGCACAGGGGACGGTATGGCCTTGGTTCGTTCGCTCGGTCATGCCTATAGCGATGACAATCCCGCCACCCGTGTCGTTGTTCCCCCCAGCATCGGCTCTGGAGGGGGAATTGCGGCCGTGGGCTCGGGCAAAGCTTTGCTTGCCCGTGTGGCGCGGCCCTTAAAAACGGAAGAGCGTGCAATGGGTTTGGTCTCCCGCGCGCTCTTCCGGCTTCCCACCGCCATATATGCCCATGCCGATCTGACAGTCAGTGCGTTGAGCCATTCCCAACTGGTCGATATTTTTATCGGCAAAGTCACGAATTGGGCGCAAGTGGGTGGTCCCGATTTGCGCATTCGGGTGGTGCGCCGGGAAGACACGGATTCCTCATTGTCCGTGCTGCGCAGTTCTATGCCCGGTTGGTCCGATTTGGCCTTCACGTCCCGCGCGAAAACGGCGGTGACCACGCAGGACGCTGTGGAGACGGTGAAGGCCAACCAAGGTGCCATCGGCTTTGGGCCCTACTCACGGCAGTTGGATGCGAGCACCAACGTGCTACGCATCGGTGGGCTCCATCCCACGGATGCCAACTATCCAAGTGCAGTCACAGTCTCTTTCGTTTGGCACCAAAGCCGGTTGACCGAAACGGTCGCCTCTTTCGTCAACTTTTCCTATTCGCAGAAGGCCCGCTCCTTTTTGTTGGAACAAGGTGCTGTGCCCAGCAAAGAGCCGCAATTGACCATGAGCAATTGAGCTTTGGCCATCGGGCTCGAGACACACAGTAGTGGGCATACATGTCATCATGAAGACCGGGCTCGCGTCCCGTCTGGTTGTGGTCGTGTTTGTGACGCTCGCGCTGGCGTTCTCGATCTTTGTCATTTTGACGACGATGCGGTTGGAGCAGGGAGCCAAGCTTCAAACGCGGGCCATGACAGAACTGGCCACCGCCCGGGTGGCCGATCAAATGCGCCTGTTGAAAGAGTTGGTGGGGGCCGAGTTTCAGCGCAAACTCGCCGAAAGCCGTACAAAACTGGCGGCGCTGGCCCAAAACGGTGAAACCCGCAGCGTGATCGAACGGGGCAATATCGTTGCCATCGATCTGGTGCTGTCACGCGAGGCACGTCGGGGAGCCTTTGACGGTATTATTGCCTTTGACAACCGACTCAACGCTTTGGGATCGCAAAAGCCGGGGCTGGCACTCCTTTCAGCCAATTCTGCTCTGCGTCTGTCTCCCCAGTCTGCGCAGGCCTTCAAATTGTTGGCGCAAGACGACCCAGCCAACCCGCAAAGCGTGCATGAGTTTTTGTATCGGGACCAAGCGGCTTTGGAACCTTATGGTATTGAGGGGTCCGGGCTCACCATTGTTCAGTTGCAGCCGATCTTCGGAGACTTCGGAGACGTTGTGGCGGTCCTGATGGCGCACAGGATCGTACGTGCGGACGATGAGGTGTTGAGCAGCCTTTCGCGTAAAGAGAAATTGGGCATTCGTATCCAAGAGGATGGGAAAGATGTTTTTGTGACCGGGTTGGGCGGTGACGGGACAGCGTTAGAAACTCTTACGGTGCCTTCCGATGATAACGTTTTGTCTGCAACGGATGACGGCGCTCTACTCGTCATGTGCTCGCCGTTTGGCGACCGTCGCCGTATTTGCCTCTACGAACCAGAAAGACTGTTGTCGGGGCTTGTGCGGCCGCTGAGCACCTATGTTGAAACGGAACAGCGCTCGCTGGTCTTTTGGTTGGTATCATTGGCCCTGGCCGGGGTTACTTTGGCGGCGGCGTTTGCAGCTATTGTTGTGCGCCGTGTGTTGGCACCGTTGCAGAGCATCGCTCGCGCTGTGCGGGCAACGGCCCGTGGCAACTGGATGACCCATGTGTCGGGCCAAAAGCGTTCCGATGAGGTGGGTGAGATCGCCCGGGCCGTCGCCGTTCTCCAAAAAGCCGTTCGCGAACAGCGTCAGCTGCAGGCGGATGTGGAAGATATCGACGCGGTGCGCGCCCGCGCAAAGCGCCTTGAAGAGGCTTTCGGAAATTGCCGACGGCGCGTGCGCCAGCAAGTGTTTGGACTGTCAGATTTGGCGGAAACGCTCGACAATGACAGTGCGCAAATACGGTCCATGGCGCAATTGGCTATCGGAGAGGGGGACGAGGCTCGCTTGATTGCACAACGTGTGGCCCCGGGCCCGGGCCAGACGGATTTGGTCAACGGAAAAGACCAATCGAATCGGCAAGCGGGTTTTGAGGGTGCGCGGGGAGGAGATTTAGTCAGTGCCGACCTTATGCCCGCCTTGGACAGATTGAGTGAGACGGTCGCCTTGGTGGGGGAGCGTTCGTCCCTGTTCAATCGCAACGTGCAAGCGGTGTTGAACCTCGCTATGTCTTTGGAGAGTGACCTTAAGACCACCATGCGCACACTGGTGGTGGAACCGGATCTGGACCGATCCGCGAGTCACCCGCCGCATGTTCCCGACCGGCGGACTATCGACAGTTAAGCCCACCCCGCTAAAGCGGACAGTCGAGACAGCAACCCCAAGCGATTTGGGCTTGCTGTAAACGGATCGGCGTAGACCTTGGCTTTCGCCTCCAAACCAATCGAGCGTACGGCGTCCACCAATGTTGGATTGCCCGCCACATGGACGGAACTGTCCGCGCCCAAATCCGGCAAGTAAGCGTCTGGCGTTCCTTGTTGAAAGCCTGCCGCCCCAGCACGGTCCGTGACGATGATGTTGTTGATGCCAAAATCGGCCAAACGGTCGAATGCGGGCATCATATAGGCGTCCCCCCGTGCCACGCCGGTTCTGAGCGCGACCGGGCGGTTCGGTTGTGCTGTGACAACGGCGCGGGCGATGGACCAGATCGGGGCAAATCCGGTGCCGGAACTTGCCAAGACAAGCGGCCCTTCCTCGTGATTGCGTAGGAAGGCACTGCCGAACGGGCCGGTCAAATTGCCCTGATGGCCCACCCTAATCGCATTTCCCAATGCCGATGACACCCGTCCATCTTTCAACCTTTTGATTTGGAACACGGCCTCATCATTGCGTTGATCGTCCAAGAGTGGCGCGGAGTAGGAGTATTCCCTTGCGGGAAAGCCCTTGAGGGCTAGTTTTGCATACTGACCGGGGCGGTGCCGGATGGTTTCGTCCGCCCGAACCCGCATTTCCAACACGCTGTCGCTCAGGGCAGTCAGGGCGGTTACAGTACAGGTTTGGTTGACGGGTGCAGGCGCTTCTTCGAATGTCAGTGTCGCGTCCGCCATCACCCGCGCACGGCAGGCCAAGATGGTGTCTCCATAGGCGGTATCCCGGTCGTCCACTTGGCCAAATGCCAATGTCACCCGACACGTTTCGCACTGACCCGTCGCGCAATCGTGCGGGATCAAAACCCCTTCCCCAAGGGCTGCGTCCACCAGCGTTTCACCGGTTTGCGCCTGTATGATTTGGCCATTGATGTTGAGCGTGTGACGCATGGAAGGCTCCGTGTGGGTGATCGGGCAGAACGTGGAAACGGGTTGCGCAGGCGCTTGGGGAAGCGATAAGCGCCTAGTTGACCAGCAGTTCGATTGGGCGCTGATGGCGCGTGTGGCGAATCTGGTTGTGATCGAAGACCGAGACCCACAGCAGGAAGCGTTGGCCGGGTTGAAAGGCGACGTCGAAGCCGCTTTTGGTGTCCAGTTTTCTACTCATTTCGAGTGTCCAGTAGCCGCGCTCCCAGCGCGCGCCACCGGACAAGTCAGCCCTGTCTCCAGCATAGGTGTGGATGTTTAAGGTGGAGGGTATGATGGTGCCGACGGGAATCTGATCATCGAGAGCTTTGGAGTAGGGCACGACTTCGTCGGCCATCATCCACCATTGCGACCCGGCGGTGTTTTGCCCGTCCGCATTGGCAGGGATTGCACCCATTTTTTGGGTAATGTCAGCCAGGTCGCGTGGCAGCATTTTTAGACGGACAGGACCTGCATAGCCCTGCGGGCCGTCCGGGATGTAATTGTATTCATAGATCGGTTTGCCCGGGTCCGATGCATAGCCGCCGGAATAGCGTTTTTTTCCTGCCACCTGAGCCGGGGTTGCCGTCTTCGGCGGGCCAAAATGCATGTCATCCACGTGACCGATCATACCGCCCCGCGAGGATTTCCACTGCCACAGGTCCAGTATGCGTCCGTCATCTGTATAGTGCAGGCCACGACCGTGGGGAGACTTGGGGAAACCGGGAAGCGGGTTTTCGCCCAGGAACGTGGACCGTCCGCCGCCCAATGTGCTGCCTTGGGTGGAAGCTTGGGTAATCATCACCGCGAACTTGTCTTCGTAGTAGTCCACCACGTCGGCCAGTGCGCCTCGTTTTGACATGACGTACCAACCGTCTTCGCGCTTGATGGTGGGAGAACGCATCAAAGATCGCGTGGGGTCCTGCCAGCGAAACGCAAAATGGATGGTGTCTCCACTGCGGGCGGCACGGACTTCGACGTCCGACGACCCTGTGCCACCCAGCGCCTCTCCCTGGTGTGTTGCAACGGTGGTTGCGTCGGCCCGCTGCCAAAATGGTTCGTTCAATTTGCCGTCGAGCACCGGCGCTTTAGCGACCGCGTTGGCGGTGATGTCCGGGCGTAGATTGAGGTCGACGGCCCAAGCGGCACCGGCTGCGATGAAGCCAATGAAGAGCGCAAGCTCCACTGGCCATTTTCTTAATGTCGCAGGCTCCGACAATCGTTCCGGCCGGAAAAGGCGCAGGAGTTGTTGCACCCCACCGTAAAGAAAATGGGTCAGCGTGTGCAGCACGATGTAGACCAGCATCGTCCATGCCAATGCACGGTGCACCGTAAGCGCGAGCCCCGCCTCTCCCAGATAGAGCAGGACGCCCGTGACCGTCAGTGTTGCGATCGCCAAATAGGCAAACCAGTGCAGTGCGACATTGATCGCGCGCCAACGCAGTTTGGCAGTGGTGGGAGGACGCAGCGTACGCAATCGTTTTGATCCGTTGCGGGCGCCCAGGGAGGCGCGGCGGACATAAACAAAATAAGCGATGGTACAGAAAAACAGCGTGAAACTGCCGGCAATGTGCCACGTCCAGATTTCCCCTTGTGGCAAGATCGCTTCCAGCGCGGGTGAGGCCCATGCCCAGTAATTGTCAGCCGAAATGCGCAAGCCCGTTGCGAGGCTGACCAGCATGGACGCGACCGTCAGCCAATGGAGAAATATGGTGCCGCTATCCGACCGGACTTTTGCATCTGTGGCGGCAGCCCTGTCCGCTGCTGTAGCAGTAAATGGGCGTTGTGATTTTGGGGACGATAAATGATCGGGGGCGAGATCAACCATGGGTTCTGCTCCGGGAAGAACGAATGGTCGAATTTAAATCAAATACAACTTTGAGTTGCAATACAGTGATGAACAACTGGTTAACGTGACGCATCGCATTTTAGCGATTGCATCACCGCGCGATGAGGGTTGGCGCGGATCAGTGGATGTATCTGTCGATGCGCTTTAAGATTTGCCGCGCAGGCTTGCCCGGCCGAGCGCCATGCCGATGACATTTCCCGCTTTGGTGTCGACGGGGGGCTGGCCGCACTCCCAGGTGTTGGGCGTGAGAAACCTTGCCAGGTCTGGTAAGTGGTCCGGCGGCAAGGGCTTGGAAAACACGTAACCCTGGACGCCGCAATCGAAGGCTTGAAGGAAAGTGAGCTGTTTGGCGGTTTCAATTCCTTCCACTGTCACGTCCACGTCCAGTTGCCGGGCCAGGTACATGATGGACCGAACGATGGCCGTCGATCTGTGATCCGTGGGGAGACCATCGGAAATGCTTTTGTCGATTTTGATGCGCGTGAATGACAGATGGCGCAGGTTCGACAAAGACGTGTAACCCGCGCCGAAATCGTCCATCGCCACACCCACGCCAATCGCTCTTAGCCGGTCCACGATGCGCGCGGAAAGATCAAAGTCTTCGATCAATGCTTCTTCCGTGATTTCGATTTCCAAGCGTCGCGGGTCGATGGCGTGTTCGCGCACTTTGCGCCGCACGAGGTCCACGAGGTCATTGGTCAGTTGGCTGGGCGTGACATTGACCGCAAAGTGTATGTCGTTTGGCCAGATTTTGGTTTGCAATAGTGCGTCTTCGAGCACTTTCTCAGTCAAGGTTTGAAGCAAACCATTATCCGTCGCCATGGATATGATCGTGGGAGGCGGCACGTATCCGTGGACGGAATGGGGCCACCGCACGAGGGCTTCGAAGCTCTTGATGCGCCCGTTATTGGGGTCAATAACGGGTTGAAAATGGGTTTCAATCGGGTTGTCTGTGGCCTCCGTCTTCAAGGCCTCTTCCATCAATGAGCTGAGGGCCGTCCAGCGACTGGCCGCTTTCTTCATGGCCGGTTCGTAAAGCAGTGGGCGTCCCCCCGGTTGCGCCTGTCCGATGGCGAGTCCGGCGTTTTTTAAGAGGGTCTGGGGAATGGCGAGTGCTGAGGAAGTTCGGTGATCTTCTTGATCATCGGTGATTTGAGGATCGGCCTGTTCATCGGTCTGTTCATCGCCCTGTTCATCGCCCTGTTCATCGATTGGGCAAAACGTGGCTGCTCCAAGGGCGATTTGACCCGATTGGAACCCGGTTTGCGCCAGTTTTTGCAAGCGACGCAGACCGTGGCGCACGGATGCATCATCCTTCGGCAGCACTGTGAAAAAACTGATGGTGTCCAAGCTGTGCCGTCCCAAAGCGGTGCGAACGCCGAACTCCTGATCAATGGATTGACTGGTGATGATGGTCTGTTCGATCCTGGTTTCATCGTCACCGCCCGCGCTGTTTGCCCCTGGAATGCGCAGCAAGCAAACAAGCGCGGTTTGATCTTCCGTGAGGTGTTGGAGATGGTTTTCAACCGAGCGCAGGAACGTGCCTTTCAGTTGAAGGCCGGTTGCAGAATCGTGGTCGCGCGCCCGGTGCAAAGCTGCCGTCATGTGCACCGCGCGAGTGATGTTTTCACATTCCAGCAATTTGTAACTGCGGCCATGCCGCCATGGCAAAGGGCGCATGGACACGCAGCTTTCGTGTCCGTCGAGAGTGAGTTGAAATTGAATAGCGGGCGCGTCTGGCGATAGTTCAAACAGATCAGACGGGTTAAACCTTTGAGGCAGCAGATCGTTGATGAGAAGCGGCAGCGGCGCATCGCAGATGGTCGCCCGGAAAGAAACGTTCGTGGCGATGATCTCCAAACCCTCGCACAAAGCCATGGGGCGTGTGAGATCACCATAGGCCGTTTCAAACACGGATTTGGCTAGAGTGTCCAAATCCGGTTTATGGGTCGTCAGTCCCGCCAAGGATCTGCCAAGCGCGCTGAGGATGCTTTTACCTGTCATAGATTGCCCAACGTCTTACGTGCAAAGAAGCCTCGGTAGAGAGCCGTTATTATACACTTTTAAGTTGTGTAATTGTTAAGCGGTCTTTGTTGATGCTGCGGCTGATTATCCGGTTTTTGGCGTTATTAGCGCTTTCAGTTGTGGACCGCCCTAGGGGTTTTGCTTGCTATGGCTTGGCGCTCGTCAGGCGTGGGGCTAAGCAAACCCCGTGAGAGCGACGGCTTTGTTGCCAACTGTTTGGCAAAATGTCCGGCCTGTTACGGGTGGGAGCGAGACGGTTTGGCAAAACTCTATTTCAATTACTCGACCATGAACGCGGGCAAATCCACGGCCTTGCTGCAGGCGTCGCATAACTACCGCGAGCGCGGGATGCACACCCTCTTGCTGACCGCCGCCCTCGACGATCGGGTGGGTATTGGCAAGATTGGATCGCGGATCGGGCTGGACGCCGAAGCGGAAACATTTGTGCCCGGTGACGACCTTTTGGAACGCATCCGTCTTTCCCATGAGCGAAAGCACATCAATTGTGTTTTGGTGGACGAGGCTCAGTTTTTAAGCGCAGATCAGGTCTGGCACCTGTGCCGTGTTGCGGATCGACTGGGTATTCCAGTCATGTGTTACGGGCTGCGCACGGATTTTCAGGGCAAGTTGTTTCCCGGCAGTGAGGCGCTGCTGGCGCTGGCGGACTCCATGCGCGAAATTCGCACGATCTGTTGGTGTGGACGCAAGGCCACAATGGTGGTGCGGCGCGATGGACAGGGACGGGTGATCGAAGAGGGGGAGCAGGTTTCCATCGGTGGGGAAGAAAGCTATGTCTCACTGTGTCGTCGCCACTGGGAGGATCGAGACCTTGGCCCGTCTAACCAACTTAAGATGTTCCTATAGGGTAATCACCAGCCGTGGTTAGCCATGTCACGCGACAACACTCTGCTCGCCCGAACGGCGCAGGACTGTTTGCACCGAACTTACAAGTCACCGTTGGTTCTTACGTCACAATGCTTGCCCATGTGATGGCCTTGCTGGGTGGTCTTGTTTTGGTTGCCATCACAATCCTCACGGTTGCAAGCGTAACCGGTCGTTCTTTGCTCTTCATGGGATTGGGGCCTATTCGCGGTGATTTTGAATTGGTGGAAGCGGGGACGGCCTTTGCCGTGTTTGCGTTTTTGCCCTGGTGTCAGTTGCAGCGCGGTCACGTGACGGTGGATATCGCCGTGGCCGGTTTTGGGCCGCGGGCGATGGCTTGGTTGGCCTTTGTTGGAAACGTGCTTTTGACCCTTGTTGCCGGTTTGATTTTCTGGCGACTTTTGTTGGGAATGTCCGACAAGCAGACCTACTCCGAAACGACCTTTATTCTGCAATTTCCGGTGTGGTGGTCCTATCTGGCCGCCAGTGTCGGTGCGGGCCTGTTCGCTGTGGTGTGCGCTTATACCGTTTGGCGCAGCGCAAATGAGGCCACGGGCTTGGGTGAACCGGCTCAAGGTTCCGGCGCGCACTGATCGGTATTGATGATGGGCAATCTTGAACTGGCGGGTGCGTTTTTTGCGCTTTTGATGGTGCTGATTTTTCTGCGCATGCCCATCGGTCTGGCCATGCTGCTGTGCGGAATAGGCGGCAGTGTTGCGGTGACTGGGTCTACTGTTCCTGTCTTGGCACAAATGAAGACGATGGTCTTCGACACGTTCTCCTCCTACTCGCTTTCCATCGTTCCTCTGTTTTTGCTGATGGGGCAGTTCGCGACGCGGGGCGGCATGTCGGCAGCGCTGTTTAAGGCTGCCGAGGCCGCTCTTGGGCGTTTGAAGGGTGGCGTTGCCATGGCGGCTGTGGGGGCCTGTGCCGCTTTCGGCGCGATATGTGGATCGTCGCTCGCGACAGCCGCAACCATGGGTCAGGTCGCGCTGCCGGAGATGCGCAAGTATGGCTATAGCGATGCGCTCGCCACCGGGGCGCTCGCCGCCGGAGGGACGTTGGGGATCCTCATACCGCCTTCAATCGTGCTTGTGATCTACGCGATCTTGGCGGAGCAAAATATCGCCAAACTCTTCATGGCCGCGCTCATCCCCGGTTTGCTTGCTTCGTTGGGTTACATTTTGGCCATCGCCGTGGCCGTGCGTCTCAAGCCGTCCTTGCTGGGCACGTCTGTGGATGGTCCGCCCGTCCGCTCCGGAGCCACAGCAAAGGATATCGCGCTGGGTGTTTTGCCGGTCCTGGTGATCTTCTTTGTCGTGATCGGCGGTATCTCGTTTGGCTTTTTCACACCAACAGAAGGCGCTGCCGTCGGCGCGGCTGCCACTGGCATAGCGGCTGTCACACTGGGGGGCATGGGGTGGCGTTCGTTTGTGGGCGCTTTGCAAGAGACAGCAACAGCAACCGGTATGATCTTCTTCATCGTTTTAGGCGCGGCTTTCTTCAACACGTTTTTGGGCTTTTCCCAATTGCCCCAAACAGCATCCGCCTGGGTGGGAAGTCTGGACGTGAACCCCTACTGGGTTCTGTTTGCCGTGCTGTTTTGCTACCTGGTTTTTGGCTGCGTGATGGATTCCCTTTCCATGATCCTGCTGACGGTGCCGATTTTCTTTCCCATGATGTCGGAACTCGACTTCGGTTTGACGCCGGAAGAGTTTGCGCTCTGGTTCGGCATCATGGTGCTGGTGGTGGTTGAGGTGGGGTTGATCACGCCACCCGTGGGCATGAACTTGTTTGTCATCAACTCCATGGCAAAGGGTGTCCCCATCAGCACGACATATGGTGGTGTTATGCCGTTTATCATGACGGATGTTTTGCGAGTGGTCATTTTGATTGCGTTTCCGGCACTCTCGCTCTTTTTGGTCCGTTGGCTGTTTTAGCGTGTCCGCTTATTGAGATGCTCCAACGGGTGTCGCATGTGCGATAGATTAGGCTGAATTCTGCCGTTTTCGCGGATGGGGCTGTCTGCAAACTATCGCTTAGACTTTCCGGTAGACGGGGGCCGAAAAGCTGATGACCGTCCGTCTTTCGACATCCTTCGACGTGGGGAGTGTGTGTTATGGCCATTGACGTTGCAGCGTTTAACGGTGTTTTGGAACCGGTGGCGACCGCCCGTGGTCTCCCCAATGCCTGCTACACCGACCCGACCACGCACGACGTTGAACGTGGGGCTGTCTTCTTCGATAATTGGGCTGCACTTGCCTTTGGGAAGGACGTGCCGGAGCAGTCGGATGCGGTTCCCATCACGTTTTTAGGCATGCCGCTTTTGTTGGTGCGCGGGCGCGATGATGTTGTGCGGGTTTTTCAAAACACCTGTCGTCACCGGGGTATGATCCTCGTGGATGAGCCACGCAAAATTCGTGGTGTTATCCGCTGCCCCTACCATTCTTGGTGCTATGATCTGAACGGCGATCTAAAAACCACGCCGCATGTGGGCGGGCCGGGCCAGAACGTGCACGAAGCCATCGACCGGGACAATTTGGGCCTCATCGAAATTCGCAGTCATGTTTGGCACGACATAGTGTTTGTAAATCTGTCCGGCACGGCGGACCCGTTTGAGGACTATGCGGCGACATTGCTGGATCGGTGGCAGGAATTTGAACAGCCCTGTCACTTTGGTGGTCCGGATTCCGAGTTCGATCTGCACGTTAAAACCAATTGGAAACTGGCCGTTGAGAATTACTGCGAAAGCTATCATTTGCCTTGGGTGCATCCCGGTTTGAACAGCTATTCGCGGCTGGAAGACCATTACAACATCGTTGAGCAGGGTCTGTATTCCGGACAAGGAACCACGGTTTACAATCCCGATTTGTCGCGGCAACAGGCTTTTTCGAATTTTGGTGATCTGAGCGACAAGTGGGAGACGAACGCGGAATATATCGCGCTCTATCCCAATGTTCTGCTGGGCGTGCATCGGGACCATCGTTACGCGATTATACTGGTTCCTGAGGGCACCGAAAAAACCGTGGAGCGCGTGGGGCTGTACTATGCCAGTGAGGACATGCTGGATGGATCCTACGCGGAGCTTCGGGCCAAGAACACCGCCCAGTGGAAATCGATCTTCGAGGAAGATATTTTCGTGGTGGAAGGCATGCAGGCTGGCCGTCAGGGCGGGTATTTCGACGGCGGCAAGTTCTCACCTGCAATGGATGAACCCACATGGACGTTTCACCATTGGGTGGCCACGCAGATGATCAAAAATGCTGCTGCGACGGTTGAAACCTGAAGTGCTCACGGCTCGTCGGTAAAGCACATGGACGAGGCTGCGTTAGAAGCCGCTATTTTGACAGCCCATGCCGCGTTCGATGAGGCGCTGGCGGCAGATCGACCCAAAGCCACACGAATTTTGGCGCAGCTTTACTATGAGGCAGCCACACTGAAGGCCCAGAATGGTCAAGAGGATGCGGCTGCCTTTTTGATGACCCATGCCTACGTGTTCGCACTCGAAGCCGGAGAGTGGCCGGGGTCTCGGCAAAGTGAAGATTGTTCCGACCGTTTGGCCGAAAAAGCCCGCACGTATCTACGCGAGCGGGGCCGTGAGGTCTAAAGGGAGAGGCAATCACCGCTTCTTTGAAGCATTTATTGCCTCTCGCTTGTTGTTTTAACGCGGTTCCTTTCGCTCAAACGATTCCGTTTGAGCGGGAACGGCTCATGTGGTTCGGCTTTGAAGGCCTTAACCGCAATGCGCTGCCGTTAACGGCATTCTAACCATAAAAGAGAAAGTTGTTGGGGAGGCGGTCTGTTTGTACCTGCGCGCATCCGCGTGCGCGGGACGCGGTTCGCTGTGGGGCAGTAATTGAGTGAGTGTACTATGGCGGGCCGCTTTCATCCGATCTTTAAACACAAAACCAAAGTGGCGCTGGAAGTGCCCAAGGCTACGCGGCCCCTTATGCGAGTGCTGGAGCCAAGGATTTTGTTGGACGCGGCGTCGGTTGAGACCGCGCTGGACATAGCCGGACAGGCCACTCACAGCCAATTTGCGGATGCGTATTCTGAAAATCTGCAAGACACCAGCGCCGCCGATGGTGGGGACGGCACCGGTTCTAACACTGGTGCCTTTGCGGAATTTGATGGCACTGAAAGCCGTCGCACAGACCGTGATATTGTCTTCATCGATGCCAGTGTCCCGGATCGGGATGAACTCATTGCTTCTCTGGAAGCTGATGCGGTGATTCATATTCTGCATGCCGACCAAGACGGTGTGCAGCAGATTGCCGACATACTGGACGCATCCGGTGGGTTTGACGCTGTCCACATTTTCTCCCACGGTTCCAGCGGTTCCATTGGGCTGGGTAATACGCAGCTTACACTCGATAGCATGCAGGGCGAACACGCGGATGCGCTGGCCACCATTGGGGCCTCGCTGTCAGACGATGCGGATATCCTGCTATACGGGTGCAATTTTGGTGATGGCGCTACAGGACGCGCAGCCGCCGAGGCGCTGGCGCAGGCCACGGGTGCGGATGTTGCAGCCTCCGATGATTTGACCGGCGCCGATGCGCTCAGCGGCGACTGGGATTTGGAAGTGCATGTCGGGCACGTGGAGCGTCAATCCTACAGCCTTCCCGACTGGCAAAACATCCTGCCCGAATTTCAAATGCAGGCGGTTTCCGATCCGGTGACGACCCATGTCAATGATGGCATTGTGGGCACGCCCGGCACAGTTGCCACTTGGACGGGTGCTGTCACCCGTGATCCTGGTGGTGGCGGGCCCATAGAGACCTACGATATTCGTGCCACCATCTTGGCGGTAACAGGCGATGCGACAGCGAGTTTTGACACGGTCTCCACAACGGATCCAACGCTGGATGACTTCCGTGTTGTTGTGACCAATGTTGGCGAGGTGGAAACCACGATTGGTGGGCAGGATGTGCTGGCCGAAGGTACGGTCACCGTGTCCTGGGATATCGTTATATCCGGCACAGAAGATCCGGCTCCTACCGATATCATTAATCTTGTCATAAGCGACATTGATGGCTTGGGCGGACAGTCCGACAGCCGCGAAGCTGTGCGTGTCGATCCCGTGAATCTGAGCTCCTACACAACACAGACAACGACCAACCTTGTCTCGGGCATTGTGGAAGAAGAGTTGTCTTTCGATGGCACTCAGTCCGGTACAAACGATCCGGCATCGCAGGTCGGGCTCAACTGGGACAGCGCAAACCAATTCGTGCTCACCTATGAGACGCGTACCCAAACGTCCGTTTTCGATATGGACGGCGATGGCGATGTGACCTTCACCAACCCCGTCATTCTCCAAACACAGACCATTGATCTGGAAGGCTCCGACACCGGGACGTCTTATCAGGCAATCTACGTCAACGGTTCCATTTTTGGCTCCAACAATGATGTGCCCGTTTCCATCGCTTCGCCTGACCTGACGATTTTTGATCTCAACGATGCCGAATTGGAGAGTGCGACCATCACGCTGACCAACGCACAACCGGGTGATCAGTTAAATGTTGACCTCGACGTGTTGGACGATTTGGGCATCACAGCCACCGTGACCGATAATGGGACCACTATCGACGTTCTGTTGGACGGCTATGCGCTGCTCGCCAATTTCGAAACGGCCATTCAATCGGTCACGTATTCAAACTCAAATCCAGACGGCAGTTTTGACCGCACGACGACGCGCCTGATCACTGTGGACATTACGGACGGGATCGTTTCCAGCACCGGAGCCACCACGCAGATCACATTTGTCGATGTAACGGCAGCCAATGATCCGGTTGCCAGTGGCAACAACACCTATGTGCTCGACGAAGACACACCTTTGCTGACCAATGCAACCAACGGGTTGCTCGCGGATGACAGTGACCCTGAAGGTGGCATTATCGGGCTGGTGGGCGGCTTTGACAGTCTTGGCAATCCGATTGCGATTGGTTCTGCCACGATATTGCCGAGTGGTTCGCAGATCGCTTTGGCTGCTGATGGCAGCTTTACGTTTTTGCCTGCGCCACACTTTAGCGGCACTGAGGTCGTCACCTATGTTGTCAGCGACACCACGCAAAACACCGTCGGCTATGTGACTTTCAACGTTGTGCCGGTGGTGGATGCGGTCAGTCTTACTGTTAATCAGCCCACGCCTGCGTCTAACGAGGACACAGCCTCTGCGCCGGTGTCGATTGCAGCAGTGTCGGCTGACCCGTCCGAAACGCGCATTGTTGAGGCAACCAACATTCCAGACGGTGTGATCATCACGGATGGCACCAATGAGTTCCAAGCCTTTGGCTTCGACAATTTTGTCGAGATTACCGACTGGAACCTCAGTCAGATCAGTGTTTTGCCGACGCAAAACAGCGATGCGGATATCAACGTTACATTTGTGACGACCAACTCGGAGATTGACGGTTCAGTCTCATTCGATTCTTCCACCGTGACCTTTGAAATCGATGCCGTGGCGGATGAGCCGACCGTCATCGTGTTGGACGCCGGTGGCATGATCGACGCCGATGTGGACCTGAGCAGTGTTATCTCGGTGAGCCTGTTCGACACGGACGGTTCGGAAGCGATCACAGAAGTGGTCGTGTCCAACATTCCAAACGGCGGCGTTATGCTGGTGAACGGGGTGGCGCAAACCATTAATGGTGGCGCGGTCTCGCTTTCTTTGGCGGATATTGCGCAATTGACTTTCCGCCCGCCGCAGACCGGTGCCAACGCGATTTACAATATGCAGGTTTCCGCAACCGCGACCGAGGTTGCGCCGGAAAACACGGTGGGCCAAGCGACCGCCACCCGCAGCGGAATCGGGCTCCTGATTGATCTCAACAACGACAATGACCCGGTCTCTGCGGCCAATGATTTTGCAACGACCTTTACCGGTCAGCAGGTCGCTATCCCTGTTTTGGACAATGATTTTGCGCCGGATGGTGGGGCATTTGTCACCCAGATTGACGGCGCAGCCATTTCCCAGCTTGATTCGGTCACGCTGGCTGGCGGGCAGGGTGAGGTATCCATCAACACGTTTGGCCAGTTGGTTTTTGAGGCCTCCAGCAGCTTCTCCGGCACGGTGCGGTTTGCCTATACCGTGGAAGATATCGACGGCAGCGTGGATACCGCTCTTGTTACGGTCGATGTATTGCCGAGTTGGAGCGTGACGGCCAACCCGACTGTTCAAGAAGGCGACCCGATCACGTTTAACGTGACGCTGGACGGTTCTTTGCAGCAAGGTGTGACGGCATCTGTTGGTCTGGTGCTGGAGGACATCACCACCGATTTTACGGACTATGGCGCGTTTGTCGGGGCCGTAAACGACAGCATCACGAACAGCGGTCAAGATGGTTTCAGCTTCGACGGAACGACGCTGACTTATGTTGGGCCAGACAGCGGTTACACCCCATCCTACACCACTGGTGGTTCGGATTTCATCGACATTTCATCCTCCGGTCAGGAATTGACGCTGGGTGCGGACGGGTTGATCCAACGCAATATTGGCTTTTCGTTTCCCTTCTACGGCGACACGTTCACCAATCTGTTCATCAGCGCTGACGGTTATGTGACGTTTGGGACGCCGACTGCAGAGACGGACAATTTTGAACTGGACGGGACGGCCTTTGGCGGTCGCCCGGCGATTGCCGCCTATTGGGATGCACTGAACCAAGGCACGGGTTCTGTGTTTACCGAAACGATTGGCAGTACACCGGGCGCGCGGCAATTTGTGATCCAATGGAATGAAGTTGGCGCGGATGCTGATCCGGGCAGCAACGGCACCTTCCAAATCGTGCTGAACGAGGCCGACGGCTCGGTGCGGATCAACTATGACGATGTGGATTTTGGAGGCAACGCCGATGAGGCTGACAGCGCTTCCATCGGATTGGAAAACCGCAATGGTTCCGCAGACAGCTTCTCCTTCAACACGGCGGGCGCTGTGGAGAGTGGATCAAGCATTCTGTTCAACCGCGGAACCGTCTCTAATCCAACACTGACGATTGCATTGCCGACGGTTGATGATCCCAATTTTGAACCGGCGGAAGATGTACGATTGCGTCTGACCGGTGCGACGGGTTCGGCTGTTGGTTCGAACACTGCGACGGTCTCAATTGATGTGAGCGATAACACCGCGCCGGTTGCGGTGGACGATACCTTGGATGTCTTTGAATCCGGCAGCGGGTCGATCAACCTGATCACCAATGGTGCGGGTGCGGACAGCGATGCGGAGAATCACGCGCTGGTTCTGACGCAGATCAACGGTCAACCGATTACCAATGGCGATGAGATTGTTATCGGTTCCGGTGCTGTGCTTACGGCGAACACCACAGGTGTGGTGAATTTCAATCCCAATGGCCAATACGCGGCCCTGCCTTTGGGCGGCACAGCGACGGAGACGTTTACCTACACAATTGATGACGGGTTTGGCGGAACAGCCACTGCGACCGCGACTGTCACCATTCAAGGTGAAAACGAAGCGCCGGTGTTTGATCTTGATGACGACGGCACCACCAGTACGGCCAATAATGCCATTATCGTTCAACAGACCGATGGCGCTGTCGCCGTGACTGCGCCCACCGCCGCCCTCCTGGACGTGGACGACACAACTTTCGTTGACCTGACCATCGATATGAGTGGTTTGCAGGAACAGGGATTTGAACTCTTCAACATCCTTGGCCAGACCTTCACGCTGGGAACTGCGTCGACGGTGACTCTGACCGGTGGCGGCACGGATTTTAACGTCGCCTATGATGGCAACCGCGTCTTCTTCATCACGCGCGATGGCGGCGGCGAAATGCCGAAAGCGGACCTCGAAACGCTGGCGCGCAGTATTACCTATGAAAACACCTCGGCATCAAACCT
Organism: Pseudomonadota bacterium; assembly: GCA_038746275.1. Lineage (GTDB taxonomy): Bacteria > Pseudomonadota > Alphaproteobacteria > Rhizobiales > Rhizobiaceae > Pseudahrensia. The sequence goes on from JBCDKS010000001.1 coordinate 233,044, forward strand.
GCCCGGCATTCGCACCATGACATTTGAGGTCAATGACGGTGATGATGTCGGTACCAGCGGGACCGTCGATATTACAGTTACCGGACCGAACACAGTGCCCGTTGCGGGGGACGATGGTCTGGTGACCCCGTTTACGACAGTTGAGGACACGATGGTGACCATCCCATCGGCAACACTGCTCGCGAACGATTTTGACCCTGACGGGGACCCAATTTCCATCGCATTTGTGAGCCCGGGTTCCGGCGGCACGCCGGTGTTGAACGGGGTTGGCGATGTCGAATTCACACCAGGTGCGGACTTCACGGGCACGGCGTTTTTCACTTACACATTGAGCGATGGGCTGGGCGGTTTCGCCACGGCCTCCGTTTATATTGACGTTTCCCCCGTGAATGATGCGCCGCGCATTGATCTCAATGCGGGGGGCAGTGGTTTTGATTTCAGTGTCACATACACCGAAAATGATGGACCTATTGCGGTGGTGGACCCAGCCGGTTCCGTTTTCGATGTGGACAGTCCGACCGTCACTCAGATGACCGTTGAACTGACCAATGGCGAGATCGGCGATGTGTTTGATCTTGCCGGCGTTCCAACAGGCCTCAGCGTATCGATTGTGCCGCCAGAAGCGACAACCGGTCTGACATCGGCAGGGTCTGTGACCATCACGGTGAGCGGCACGGCTTCGGCAGCCGATTATACAACGGCACTGCAGGCCGTAGTCTTTGAAAACGATCTTGACAATCCGGTGGAGACGAGCCGTTTGATCAACGTGAGCGCGAGCGATGGCGCTCTGGTCTCTGCCATCTCCACAACCAGCATCAGTGTTGTGGGCGTTAATGATGATCCGGTTGCGGTTGATGACACGGCCAGTGTCGACGAGGATAGCTTCGTCATCCTGTCTGACACGTTGCTTCTCTCCAATGATCTCGACGGGGATATGGATACGCTCACGCTGACCGCCGTGCAGGGCGCTGTGAACGGGACCGTTTCCTTGAACCCTGACAATGATGCGGTGTTCACGCCTGACCCTGAATATTTTGGCCCTGCATCGTTCAGCTACACGGTTGATGATGGCAATGGCGGCATGTCGATTGGCTTAGTGACGCTGACTGTTAACTCGGTCAACGATCTGCCAGTGCTCGATCTCGATACCAATACCGGCGGCGCGGATTTCGCAGCCGCATACATAGAAGATGGTCCAGCTGCGCCTGTGGTTGATCCAAGCGTTTTGATTACCGACTCCGATACGATCACGCTGGAAGGCGCGGTGGTCAGCCTTGCCAACGGCCAAATTGGTGACGTTTTGCGCGTTGCACCATTGCCAATCGGTATTTCTGTGTTTCCCGCCAACCCGATGGCGCTGACCGATGCCGGTCCACTGACGCTTACCCTTTCGGGCACGGCGTCACTGGCCGAGTATCAGACCGCTTTGCAGGCAATTACCTTTGAGACAGAATCTGACACGCCGCCCACCTTGGTGCGCACAGTCGAGATCCGTGTCGATGACGGCTTTGACATGTCCAACATGGCAACCACGTTAATTTCGGTCACGCCGGCCAATGATGCGCCCGTTGCGGTTACAGACATTGATCTGCCCGCCACTGAGGACATGGTGCAGGTATTCACGCCAGCCGATCTGCTGGGCAATGATTTCGATCCGGACGGTGATGCGATCAGTTTGGTGTCCGTCGGCAACGCCGTGAATGGGGCTGTCGTCTTAAATGGCGATGGCACTGTGAGTTTCACGCCGGACGCTGACTTCTTTGGCGCGGCCTCCTTCGACTACACAATCGAGGACCCGTCGAACGAGCAATCAACCATCACTGCCAATCTGTTGATTGCGAGCGTCAATGACATCGCGGTCGTGGACTTGGATACCGTCTCCGGCGGGACCGGATTTTCGACAGACTACACCGAGAATGATCCCGGTGTTGTGTTGGTCGGCGCAACGTCAATTGCCGATGTGGATGACACGGACATGGAGCAGGTGACGTTCACGCTCTCCAACGGCTTTGCCGGCGACGTGCTGGAAGTGGGTGGTTTGCCGGCCGGTATCAGCGCGAGTGTGGTGCCCGCCACCCCGCTGGCCGGTGCGGGTAATGTCACTGTAACGCTGAGCGGAACAGCCAGCATTGCCGATTACGAAGCTGCTATGGCTGCGGTGACCTACCGGTCCGTTTCGGACAATCCGTCAACGGCACCGCGTACCATCACCATCGTGGTCAACGATGGTGATGATGATGCCAACACAACCGTCACCACGGTAAACGTGATTGCGGTCAATGATGATCCGGTGCTGACGGCAGATGGTCCGTTTTCCACCAATGAGGATGAAGCGCTGGTGCTTGCACCTGCTGCATTGTTGTTCAACGACACCGACCCTGAAAATGACACCCTTACGCTTGCCAGCGTTCAGGCTCCGGTGAATGGAACTGTGGCGATCAACGGGTTGGGCAATGTCGTCTTCACGCCCGACACCAATTATTCTGGTCCGGCTGAATTCACCTATACTGTGACCGATGGCAATGGCGGCACCGCCACTGCTACGGCCACCATCGATGTCGTTTCCGTCAATGATGTTCCACAAGTTGACTTGGATACGGATACGGGTGGCACGTCCTATGTGACTGCCTATATGGAAGGTGCTGTGGGCACTCCGGTGGCCGACGCGACAGTTGCACTTTTCGATGTGGAAAGCGGGACGCTGGACGGCGCGACGCTGGTCCTGAACAACGGTCACCCCGGGGATGTGCTTGAAGTTGGCGCTCTTCCGCTCGGCATCACCCACACGATCACGCCGTCCGCCGCACTGGTGGTTTCCGGGCCTGTGACTGTGCAACTGGCGGGCACCGCGAGTTTGGCTGACTACGAGTTGGCACTGCAAGCGGTGATCTACCGTTCGACCTCCGACAATCCCAGCACCGATCCGCGCACGGTGTCTGTGACCGTCAACGATGGCGAAGATGATTCCGCCGTCGCCACGACCACGGTTTTGGTGAGTGGCGTCAACGATGCGCCAACCGCCAATGATGATGGGCCGTTTACAATCACGGAAGATCAGTCTTTCACCCTGTCTGCCACCGGCCTTTTGTTCAACGACACCGATCCGGAAGATGATCCCCGCACCATTGTCAGCGTGCAGGATGCGGTGAATGGCACCGTCGTGCTGAACGGCGACAACACGGTCACGTTTACACCGGGTGCGGATTATTTTGGTCCGGCTTCCTTCACTTACACCGTGGAGGACCCTTCCAATGCCCAGGACACGGCGACCGTTAATTTGATCGTTGATCCGGTCAACGATGCGCCGGAGGTGGATTTGGATGCAGCACTTACCGGAACAGGGTTTAGCACAGTCTACAATGAGGGTGACACGGCCATTTTGGTGACTGATCCAACGGTCGCTGTGTCAGATGTGGATGGATCGACCATTGCGTCCGCCACGGTGACTTTGACCAATGGCCAGATTGGCGATCGTTTGACCGTCGGTTCTTTGCCAACCGGCATTACCGCAGCTGTAACGCCGGCCGGACCGCTTGTGGTCCCCGGTACGACCACCGTCACATTGAGCGGCGGTGCGACGCTTGCAGACTATGAGTTGGCCCTGCAGGCGGTTTCATTTGATTCCGTGAGCACCAATCCGTCGGCCACAACCCGCATGGTGAGTGTGGTGGTCAGCGATGGCGGCGCAAGCTCTACACCGGCCATGACCGACATCACGTTCAACACCGTCAATGATGCGCCGGTTGCCGTGGCGGATGGTCCGTTCACGTTGGACGAAGACACACCATTTGCACGCGGGCAAGCGACCTTCGTCTTTAACGATACGGATGGTGAAGGTGATCCGCTCACCATCACATCGGTTCAAGACGCCACCAATGGCACGGTCGATCTGACGGCAGGCGTCGTAACATTCACGCCGGATGCTGATTACTCCGGACCCGCGTCGTTCACCTATACGGTGGATGATGGCAATGGTGGCAGCAACACGGGCAGCGTGACACTCATCATCGCCGCCGTGAATGATGCGCCGGTGCTGGATCTTGATGCCGTTTCCGGGGGTGGCGGCTATGCCGGCAGCTACACTGAAAACGGCGTGGGCGTTGCGGTGGTGGATGCCAGCGTAGCGATTTCAGACGTCGACAATACAACCTTATTTGGTGCCAGTGTGACGCTGACCAATGGAGCGGTTGGTGATGTGCTGGCCGCTACGGGTTTGCCCTTAGGGATTACAGTTTCTATCAGCCCGGCCATGCCTCTGGTGGTGCCCGGCACAGCCACTTTGACACTCTCGGGTGCAGGCAGTCTGGCGGATTACCAACTGGCTCTGCAGGGCGTTACTTATGCCTCCAGTTCTGACAATCCTGACACTGCAGACCGCTTGATTTCGATTGCTGTCAACGATGGCGCTGTGAATTCCGCTTCGGCCATGAGTGTGATTTCTGTGACCGCCACCAATGATGCGCCGACGTCCTTGGATGATGGTCCGCTTACAGTGGCAGAAGACACGCCGCTGGTGATGCCTGCGGGATCGTTGACGTTTAACGATAGCGACGCGGAGGGTGAGTTTCTCACCGTCACGTCTGTCCAAGACCCGGTGAATGGGACCGTGGAGATGACGGCGGGTACGATTACCTTCACACCGGATGCGGACTATTCCGGTCCCGCGTCTTTCACCTACACGGTTGAGGATACGAATGGCGCTGCCAGCACGTCGACGGTTTCCATCGACGTGACGCCCGTAAATGATGCCGCCGCACTGGACCTCGACAGCTTGACTGCTGGAACGGGAAGCTCGGTCCCCTATGTTGAAAACGATGCGGCAACACCGCTTGTTGGTGGTGATGTGACCCTATCCGACGTGGACGACACGCTGATTGAAAGCGCCATGGTGACGCTGAACAATGGCCAGATTGGTGACATGTTGGAAGTGGGATTGCTGCCTGCTGGACTGTCCTTTGCGGTATCGCCCGCCGGTGCAATCGCTGTGCCCGGGCCTGTTACCGTTACGTTGACGGGTGCATTGCCAGCGGCAGACTATGAGACTGCCTTGCAGGCGATCACATACCGTTCGACGTCTGACAATATCAACAGCACCAGCCGCATTGTGACCTTCACGGTCAATGATGGTGACGCTGCTTCCAACGCCGCAACCGTAACCGTGTCAATTACGGCCGTAAATGATGCGCCGTTTGCGGGTGATGATGGTGTGTTCGATACGGACGAAGATACGCCACTGTCTCTTCCCGCTGCGTCCCTCTTGTTCAACGATACCGACCCTGAGAACGAGACACTGACACTGGTCTCCGTTCAAGATGCGGTGAACGGCAGTGTGGTTCTCACCGGCGGCAATGCTGCTTTGTTCACGCCGGACGTCAATTATTTTGGTCCCGCGAGCTTCACTTATACGGTCGAGGACGCAACTGGCGCACAAACCGTAGCGACGGTTTCTATCAACGTGGTGTCCGTGAACGACTTGCCGGTTGCAGACCTTAACACAGCCATTGGAGGCACGGGTCACACCTTAACCTATGTGGAGAATGACGCTCCTATAGCCGTGGTGGATGCTTCGGTTACTCTGAGCGATGCTGATGACACTGATTTGCAAAGCGCTACGGTTGTGTTGTCCAACGGGTTTGTGGGTGATGAGTTGGCCGTGGGTGCTTTGCCAACCGGTCTTGCGGCTACCGTTTCGCCAAGCGGACCGCTTGCGGTCGATGGTTCGATCACGGTGACCCTTACAGGAACCGCAACACTGTTGGACTATCAGACTGCCCTGCAAGCGGTGACGTTCCAATCTGTCTCTGACGACCCTGCTGCGAGTGTGCGGTCTGTGACGATTACGGTGTTTGATGGAGATGATGCGTCCATCGCAGCTGCTACGGCCATTGCGATCAATATCGTCAATGATGCGCCAACCGGCGTGGCCGACGGCCCGTTCAGCACCGATGAGGATACGGATTTCACCGTCCAATCGTCGACCTTGCTGTTTAATGACAGTGACCCGGAAGGCGATGTGCTTTCGGTCATTTCGGTGCAGGCCCCTGTCAACGGAACCGTGTCGATGGATGGATCAGGCCTGATCACTTTTGTGCCCGATGCCAACTACAATGGTCCGGCATCGTTCAACTACACGGTGCGTGATGCCAACGGCGCGACCAGTGACGTTACTGTCGATCTC
>JBCDKS010000002.1:0-239058 GCA_038746275.1 Pseudomonadota bacterium
GATGGCGATCTTCAAGTACATCAACGGCTTCTACAATCCGCGACGCAGGCACTCAGCCTTGGGCTGGAAAAGCCCGCTGGCCTTCGAAGCAAAGGCCGCTTAAACGAGGAACCGGAGCGGCATCAAACCGGTACAGGTCCAAATGCTGGCAGCGCCATGGCCAAGCCGGCGCTCGCCGCGGAAGCTTTCAGCATTGTTCTACGTGTCAATTCCGATTTCATCGTTCTCTCCTTGTTTCGTGAGTGGGCGTTCAGTCTGCCTGCGTCCGCAAGAACTCGGCCATGTAGCTGACGAGTTCGTCCGGGACGTCGTCTTGCAGGTAATGTCGGGCGGTTTTGAATTCGGTGACTTCGGCTTGCGGAAGGCGCTTCTTCCATGCGTCAAGGGCACCGATTGGAATGAGCGGGTCTTTTAGACCCCAAAAGATCCGCGCCGGGCCGTCGAATTGCTCAACATAAGGACCAGTTTCTTCGAGCAATATCCTGGCGGCGGGATGTTGCGTCGTTGTGGGGATCATACGCGGGAATGCCATGACGCCAGCGCGTTCAGATGGGCTTTTAAAGATGTCGCGGTAAGCGCGTTTTGCTGCGCCTTTACGCTTAGTGGCGGTTGCCATGGTCATGACCTGCCGCTCAAAGAAGCCCAAGCGGCGCACCATAAAGTCACCGACGCCCTTCGAGCGCATCATCAACAGAGGTGGTGGCAGCTTGAGCTTTTCTGGGTTCATGCCATCGACTGGGGGATAGAACCCGAAGGTGTTCATCACCACCAATGCCTTGATTCGTTCCGGGTGGCGCGCCGCGACACCAAGCCCGATTGGGCCACCCCAGTCCTGCATCACCAAGGTAATGTTCGAGAGATCGAGCTTCAGGACAAGCGCTTCCAGATGGTCGATATGCGCCTTAAGTGTAAAGGCGGACTCGTTGTCAGGCTTATCCGAGAGCCCAAAACCGATATGATCCGGGGCAACGACGCGGCGATCCGGCGACAGTCCCTTGATCAGGGCTCTGTAAAGAAACGACCAGGACGGATTTCCGTGCAATGCCAGGACGGTGGATCCCGCACGTCCAGAACCTTCGTCCACATAGTGCATCTGCCCCATTGGGGTTTCAAAGAATTTCGGCGCGGACGGATACTCTTCAGCAAGCCCGAGCTCTTTGATCCGCGGATGTACATTTGCTGACAGGGACTGCATGATTTCTCCGGACCGATTTATCTCTTGGCCTCAGAGCAGCAGTGCAATTTCGCAACTTCACGAAGTGTGTTTGCAGCTAGTTGGTGCGTTTTCGCTTCGGAGCATCTAAGCGGCCGACAAGTTGATCTTTCTTCTTACGCAGTACCACTTCGGCAAATTGCATGAAGGCCTGCACCCGCGCAGTGCGCCGCAGATCGTTGTGGGTCAGCAACCAAATATCCCGACTTTTGACCGGCGGACGCGTCCCGACACGCACGAGCTTTTCGTCTCCGTCCCCAAACAGACACGGCAGAACAGCCATTCCCAAGCCTTCGCGCGCGGCGGCTTGCTGTGCTGGGATCGTCGGGAAGACGCCCCATACTTGATTGTCGGGAAACTCCGACGATCGGACCCATTCCGGTGCCCCTTGCGTCGCTGCACCCCATCCAAGCCAGCGATAGCATTTTGGGTTGGCTTCGAGATACGCTGGTGTCGCGTACACAGCCTCAGTGTAGGCATAAGTTCTCTTTCCCACCAGCGTGTCCGGGGGATTGTTGTCCAAGCGAACTGCAAAATCAGCCTCACGTCGCGCGACATCCCGGATCGACAGTGACGTATCAAATCGCAGTTCGATGGAGGGATGCGCCCGGACAAAGTCGGGGAGCTCTGGCATGAAGAGATCATTGAGCAGTGGCTCCGGCATTGTCACCGTCAATGGACCCGCAAGCTCATCATCCAGACCAGCTATGCCGCGCTCGACGTCAACCAATGCATTTCCAAAGCTGTCTGCAACGTTGAAGAGTTGCTCTCCAGCCAAGGTGAGCAGCAAACCATCTGGTGTGCGATTAAACAGATTTGTTCCCAAACCATTTTCCAGAGCCTCGATCCGCCGACCAACCGTGGTGTGATGGACGCCAAGTGCCGCACCCGCTGCCCGGACAGTCTTGTGTTCAACAACGGCACGCAGTGTTTTTATATCTTCCCAATCCATCACGATCTCGCATTTTTGCACCGAGGTGATGCTAACATGCTTCATGAATTTGCGCAAAAGCACCAATACAATACAGCGACCAGCCACGACAGTAAGGATTGCGTTATGCCTTTGACCGCCCATTTCAATGCCCTTGGCGGCCCCGAAAACATCAAGCTTGCTGAGCAAACTGTACCACCTCCGGCACCAGGCGAGGTTCAGGTAAAGATGCACGCTGCTGGTCTGAACCGAGCGGAACTCCTTTACGTCGCAGGTCATTATCTTGTTGAGCCGAATTTTCCTGACGCCCCTCTTGGAGCCGAAGGCGCCGGTGAAATTGTCGCCTTTGGCGAAGGCGTCGATACTTTCGCCAAAGGCGATCGTGTTTGCATCCTGCCGATGATGGACTGGACGAGATACGGCGTGCTGGCGGAGGTGGTGAATGTGCCTGTCGATGCCCTTGAGGCTATTCCGGATGGCATTGACTATGCGGATGCGGCGGCCTTCTGGATGGCCTTCGCGACCGCCTATGGGATGATTGCGCAGGTTGGTGGCTTGCCGACTGTCGCCAGCGGAAAAACCGTCGTGATTACCGGCGCGAGCTCCAGCGTAGGGACATCTGCCTTCCAGCTCCTCAAGCACATGGGCGCTGTAAGTGTTGCAACGACACGCACTCAGGCAAAAGTTGAGGAATTTCGCAAGGCCGGAGCGGACCATGTGATTGTTACGGAAGAAGAAGATTTAGCCGCCCGCCTCGCGGGGATCACGGACGGAAGAGGAGTCGACCTCGTCTGCGACTCAGTTGTTGGTGACATGGTCGCACCAGCTGCTGAGGCCTTGGTGCCGGAAGGTAATCTTGTCTTGATGGGCTTCCAATCCGGTGAGATACTAGGGCTGCCGTTTTATCCGATCCTGACTAAAGATATCGCGATCAAGGGGTTCCATCTTGTCTGGCATTTGCTCGACCATCCCGACCGCAGAAAGGCGGCCGTAGACTATCTGATGCCGCTTTGGGCGAACGGCTCCATCAAACCTGTTATCGACCGGGTTTTTGAGTTGAGAGATGTATCCACTGCCTACGCTTATATGAGCGAGAACAGCCACCTCGGAAAAATCGTTGTCCACATCTGATGCGGCCGACTGGCGGTTCATTTCTCACTCTGACCCTGTTTGCACTGGTCGTGTGTGGGTTCGGGACGGCATTTGCATTGAATTCGCTTGCTGTTTCCGCCCTGCCAGCGCTTTGGGTGGCAACCATTCGAGCAACAATCGCATGCTCCCTATTTCTACTCCTAGTCCTTGTGACGAAGAGACCTATCCCGCTTCGGGGTAGCGATATCCGCACCTACTTCACCATTGGGATGACAACCGGCGTCGTGCCGTTCTTCCTCCTAGTTTGGGGACAAGCCAGGGTGCCAAGTTCGCTCGCGGCCGTTCTGTTTGCGAGCGTTCCCCTCACAACAGTATTCTTAGGGTGGTACTTCTTTGCAGGGGCCGCTCCCACCAAACGTAAAGTCTTTGGTGCCTCACTTGGTTTCGCAGGCGTCTTCCTTGCCTTTCCATTTTCCGCGGCAGCCTCAAATAGCTTGGTCTTTGGAGCATCTGCAATTCTTGCGGCGGCGATATCATATGCGTTTGGCGGGCTGTTCTTGAAGCGCGCAGACACCTATGACCCCATAGTTTTGATGGCGGGACAATTCATGGCATCGGCTGTCATTCTTGTTGTAACGGCTATCGTGCTTGCCGGTCCGCTTCCTCATTTGAAAGCGAACACGCCTTATTCTTCCGCACTTTTGGTCGGGGTAACCGGGACAGCCTTGCCGCTTGCAAGTTTCCTGTTTTTGCTCAGACGTACTGATGAGGTGGCAGCCTCGACCGTCACTTTCTTCGTACCCTTCATAGCGATCGCTGTTGGCGTCCCCGCGCTCCAAGAAGATATTTCTCCTCGACTTTTTGTAGGGCTCGCGGTGTGCTTGACCGGTAGTAGCTTAGTGTCTCGAGCTCGATGAACCAGTATTCTCGGGTTGTATCGTTAAAGTGGCTTCGATGGACGTAGGCTTTTTCCAACAGCGCGTGAGGCGTAAAATTCAAGCCCAAAACATACGAAATATACTGGATTAGACCTGCGTAAGCATCGCGTAAGAAGCGACCTGTGATACGCCGAAATCGCAAGGCGTTGATTTATCACGAAAAATGGCGCACCCGACAGGATTCGAACCTGTGACCTTCGGCTTCGGAGGCCGACACTCTATCCAGCTGAGCTACGGGTGCTCTATGTATTCCTACTGCTTACGCAGTGCTTACGCGATCTTCCGGCCCGTTTGAAGGGCGATCCGAACATCGTCCCAAGCCATTGTTTCGCAATCACCTTTTTCAGACACCTTCAACCATCGCCAGACTTGACATCCGCCTTCGGAGGGCAGCACTCTATCCAGCTGAGCTACGGGTGCGTTGGTTCTGAGTAGACAATGTGGGAAACGGCTTCAAGGACCAATGTGCAGACAGTCTTGCAGATCTTAAATCGCTTCTGTCCAAATGAAGGCGTTTTCTAGAGCCGATCATCGCTTCTTTGAAGCAAAGATCGCCTCCAGCTTGTTGTTTTAACGCAGTTTCTTTCTTTCAAACGATTCCGTTTGAACGGAAACGGCTCTCGCCGGCGAAGCCCGGAAACTTCAGGCTTTGAAAACGCGTCTGGGCTGGAAACTGCCCTTGGCCACATCGCCAATAGCCACAAGACTGCCTTTGTGAATAGCACAAACATCAGCCTCTTCCACGGGCGCGTCGCGACCGCGCAGAATGATGGAATTGCCCATGCGTATGCGACGGGCCTGATCTTCGTCGAGACGCAGTTCGGGGAACCCGTCCATGGCTTCCATTGGGGAAATCAGTTTTGCGTCCAGCGCCGCGAGATCGCCTTCCAGTTCCAACAATTCGCTCAGGCTGACCGCGTCTTCCTCTTCAAATGGCTCTACAAACGTGCGGCGCAAGTCGCTGATGTGACCATGACAGCCCAACTGCTCGCCCATGTCCCGCGCCAAGGATCGGACATAAGTGCCTTTACCGCAGGTGATCTCAAACGTGGCATGTTCGGCGTCCGGAATATCCACGAGATCAAATGTGTCGATCTGAACCGTTCGCGCCTCCAGCGTGAGTTCCTGACCTGCGCGGGCTTCCGCATAAGCGCGCTTTCCATCAACTTTAATCGCCGAGAAGGCGGGGGGAACCTGTGCCACTTCCCCGGTAAAACCGGGCAACAGTGCACGAATGGCCGCCTCATCGGGACGAGCCTCACTTTGTGCCACCGTTTCGCCCTCAGCGTCATCCGTCTTGGTGCGACGTCCCCACCGGACTGTGAACCGGTAGGATTTTTCACCGTCCACCACATAAGGCACGGTTTTTGTGGCCTCTCCCAGCGCAATGGGCAACACGCCCGTTGCCAGCGGATCGAGTGTCCCGGCATGACCTGCCTTTTGGGCATCGAAGAGCCAGCGGAGTTTCCCCACCGCTTGGGTGGAACCCATCTCATAGGGCTTGTCGAGGACGATCCAGCCGGAAATTTCCCGCCCTTTTTTGCGCCGTGCCATGTGTTTTCCAGTCGTTCGTCAGGCCGCGCTTCGGCTGCCGCTCATTTCATATCGCGTTTTCAGGTCTCGTCTGACGCGTCTTTTCGGATGTCATTGCTTGGTCTTAGGCCACTTTCGAGATCGCGCCGCACGGTGTCGGAGCGCAGGAGGGCATCGATACGGGCAAAATTCTCAAAGCTCTCATCAGGCCTGAACCGAAATGTTGGCATGTAACGCATCTGGTTAAGCAAAGGCGCTGCCCTGCCCCGCAGAAACTTCAAATTGGCGGCAAGAGCCTTTACGACCGCCGCCACCGCCTGCTTGTCCGCCTCAGTGCCCGTCAAAGTCACGAAACACGTTGCGATCTTCAGATCAGGGGACATGCGCACTTCGGTGATCGATATGATTTTTCCCTGCAGCGCTTTGTCGGGCAGCGTCTCACGGGTCAACACCTCTGTGAGGGCGTGACGTACCAGTTCTCCAACCCGCAATTGGCGTTGTGAAGGGCCTTTTTCCTTTGCCAATGGGTGCGTCCTTTCAACAGACAGATCGGGCGGGCTGGTCGCACACAGCGCAGCCATCAATAGACAGAACAAAAGATACTGTCGCCGGAGCGTGCGTTACCAACATGGTCTAATGGCAAACGAGGAGACTGGTGGAGCTAGACGGAATCGAACCGACGACCTCTTGCATGCCATGCAAGCGCTCTCCCAACTGAGCTATAGCCCCAGTCTCGCAGGACGCTTAGCACGAGCTAACCGGCCCAAAGTGTGATGGCGTTGAGACCAACGGCGGCGTTGTACGCAAGCGACCACACTAAAACAAGTGTAAAACAAGCCTTTTCGCAGCCACGTGCCGCGGACCTCTAAGATACGGCACAGCGGGGGGCGAAATCGCGCTTAAGTCTCGTCATCCCCTTCTCGGGCGGGGATGATGTCGGACATGTCGTCTTCTTCGTCATCATCTTCCAGGAAGGTATTGTCATCAGCCGCGTCATCGTCGTCATCCTCGATGGCAACTTCAGGAATATCGGCCGGCACATCATCATCGTCATCGCCATCGACGGTGTCGCCGTCATCATCGTCGGCGTCTTCGAGACTCACGATCTCTGGTCCGTCCGTCTCGTCTTCGTCCGTGGCATCTTCTTTTTCAGCAACTTCCTCGGCCTTTTCAGGCTTGGCCTTGGCTGTTGTCACCACAAGCTGAAATGTTGCACCACATTTTGGGCACAAGATCGGATCGCGGTTCAAATCGTAATATTTTGCGCCGCATTCGGCGCAAAGGCGTTTAGTGCCGAGTTCTGGTTTAGCCAAAGCAGGCCTCATTGTGCTGTCATGGATGCCTCCACCGGTGGCGCGGTTTATCACCGCAATTTGCCATCTGTGGGGGTGTTGTGGCGTGAGGGTCTAGCCTTGACCCACCCCCTTGTCAAAGGGGGATTGGAGGGGTTTGTCAAAGCCGGTTGCAAGTTGTTTTCCAAGCACGACAAACATGGCTGGTTTGTCGCAGCAAACAGAGCAAATCAAAGACGATACAGGTGACAGTGTGAGGGGAAGCGCATAGACAGAGCGGGCCGAGCGAACTGTCGCACGACTTTGTTCAAAACAGGCCCACACATGTCCGGCCACGACCATACACCTCTCCCCATGACCGCCTCTCCGGGCGCACCGCTCTCCGGTACCACCGCCCTGCCGGGTGACAAATCGATTTCCCACCGTTCGCTGATATTGGGAACTGTCGCCGACGGCGAGACCCGCATTACCGGCTTGCTGGAGGGGGATGATGTTTTGGCCACCGCCGGAGCGATGCGCGCGCTGGGTGCCATCATCGAAAAGAGCGGCGAGGCGTGGCACGTGCAGGGCGTTGGCAATGGCGCATTGCTGGAGCCCACTGGGCCATTGGATTTTGGCAATGCCGGTACCGGTTCGCGGCTCGTGATGGGTTTGGTGAGCGGCTACGATTTTCCAGTTACGTTTGTGGGTGATGCGTCGCTCTCTTCCAGGCCGATGGGGCGCGTGCTTAATCCTCTGCGCGAGACAGGGCTTCAGGTGGAGGCATCGCAAGGAGATCGTCTGCCCCTAACGGTACGCGGTGCACCCACGCCACTTCCCATCACGTATCGGGTGCCGGTTGCCTCCGCACAGGTAAAATCCGCAGTTATGCTCGCAGGGCTGAACATCGCAGGAACCACGACTGTCATTGAGCCGGTTATGACGCGCGATCACACTGAAAAAATGATGACCGCGTTCGGTGTAAACGTCACGATAGAAGTCGACGCTGACGGTGCACGCCACATCAGCCTTGATGGTCAGCAATCTTTGACAGGCCAAGATGTGATTGTTCCCGGTGATCCCTCATCGGCTGCATTCCTGATTGTGGCGGCTTTGGTTGCGCCGGGATCAGACGTGACGGTCAAAGACGTGCTGCTCAACCCGCTGCGCACAGGCCTGCTGACAACGCTGCAGGAGATGGGTGCAGACTTGACGATTATGAACCGACGGCAGTCCGGCGGTGAGGATATCGGCGACATTCGCATCCGCCACAGCGCACTTACCGGTGTTACGGTTCCTGCTGAACGGGCACCTGCGATGATTGATGAATATCCTGTGCTGGCTGTTGCGGCGGCCTTTGCGCATGGGGATACCGTGATGCACGGCCTTGAAGAATTGCGTGTTAAAGAGTGTGACCGGTTGGCTGTGACCGCGCGAGGACTGGAAGCCAATGGCGTGGACTGCGTCGAAGGTGAAAGCTCGTTGACCGTGAGCGGCGCGGGCTCGAGCGGCGTCGTTAACGGTGGCGGGTTGGTGGAGACCCATCTTGATCACCGCATCGCCATGGCGTTTTTGGTGATGGGGATGGCGGCGCAACACCCTGTGCGCGTCGATGATACCTTTATGATCAACACGTCGTTTCGTGAGTTCGTGCCGATGATGCAAGGCTTGGGCGCACGGTTGGCGCCCACTGCACCATGAAGAGCCCCTCTGTGAGCAGCCCCACACTTTCCCTGTTGCAACTGTCCCATGCGGAAGGCTTGGCCCTGCCGTCTTATCAAACGGATGGGGCAGCCGGAATGGACCTTCTGGCTGCTCTTCATGCGGAGGAACCCGTCACACTTGAGCCGGGCGCGCGGACTGTGATCCCCACAGGTCTGCAAATGGCGCTACCACAGGGCCATGAAGGTCAAGTGCGGGCACGGTCCGGCCTGGCGATTAAACACGGAATCACGCTGACCAACGGTGTGGGCACTGTTGACGAAGACTATCGCGGCGAAGTGATGGTGGGGCTGATCAATCTGGGCCAAGAGGCGTTTGAGATCACCCGTGGTATGCGGATTGCGCAATTGGTGGTTATGCCCGTGACGCGGGTCACTGTGGCGGGTGTCGCCACCTTGCCAGAGACCGCGAGGGGTGCGGGCGGGTTTGGGTCTACCGGGCTCAAATAGAGCGGCATTGACGGCGCTGTGAGGCCCGCTCGATCACCCATCAATTGTCGCAGGCAAAGTTTGGTTTCGGGGGCCTAAGCGACTATGTTCAGATTTGGAATTCATGACGATTCGATGCCGCCCAAAAACGCGGTTGTCCACCCGGTCGGCAAGCCGGTCCTCCCGCCTGAAAGGCTCCCATGAGCGACGATTCAACCCCGCAAAACAGCGCCGATCCAGGCCCAAACACTGAAGAGTATGGCGCCGATTCCATCAAGGTTTTGAAGGGTCTCGATGCTGTCCGCAAACGCCCGGGGATGTATATCGGCGACACGGATGACGGGTCCGGTTTGCACCACATGGTCTATGAGGTGGTGGATAACGGGATCGACGAAGTGTTGGCCGGTCATGCCGACCGTGTGACGGTTACGCTGGACGCTGATGGTTCGGTTGAGGTCACCGACAACGGACGGGGCATCCCCGT
Source organism: Pseudomonadota bacterium (assembly GCA_038746275.1). Lineage (GTDB taxonomy): Bacteria > Pseudomonadota > Alphaproteobacteria > Rhizobiales > Rhizobiaceae > Pseudahrensia. The sequence continues at coordinate 9,613 of JBCDKS010000002.1, forward strand.
GGACTTGCACGCTGAAGAGGGCGTGTCTGCCGCCGAAGTGATCATGACCCAACTGCACGCGGGCGGTAAGTTTGACCAAAACTCCTACAAGGTCTCCGGCGGGCTGCACGGTGTTGGCGTTTCGGTGGTCAATGCTCTGTCGTCCAACCTGACGCTCACCATCGCCCGCGATGGAAAATGGCACGAGATATCTTTCACCCATGGGGTTGCCAATGCACCCTTGGCCGTCACGGGAGATGCGGGAGACTTCACCGGCACGAAGGTGCGATTCACCGCTTCGACGGAAACCTTCACCAAAACCGAGTTCAGTTTCGACACGCTGGAGCATCGGCTGCGGGAACTGGCCTTTCTCAACTCCGGTACGCGCATCCTACTTTCCGACAAGCGCGGGGCGGAAGAGAAATTTGTCGAACTGTTCTACGAGGGCGGGTTGAACGAATTTGTGCGCTATCTGGACCGCACAAAAGCCCCCCTGATCAACGCTCCCATCTACCTGAAGTCAGAACGCGACGGCATCACCGTTGAATTGGCCCTGTGGTGGAACGACAGTTACCACGAGAACGTGCTGTGCTTCACCAACAACATTCCGCAGCGGGATGGGGGAACCCATCTGGCGGGTTTCCGCGGCGCTCTCACCCGTCAAGTGACCGGGTATGCCGAAACCTCCGGCATCAGCAAAAAAGAGAAAGTCTCTCTGACCGGCGATGATTGTCGCGAGGGCCTGACCTGTGTCCTGTCTGTGAAAGTGCCGGACCCGAAATTTTCGTCGCAGACCAAAGACAAGCTGGTGTCATCTGAAGTGCGGCCGGTGGTGGAAGGGTTGGTCAATGAGACGCTCAAAGAGTGGTTTGAGGAAAATCCAGGCGACGCCAAAATAGTGGTCTCGAAAGTGGCCGAAGCGGCCGCCGCCCGTGAAGCTGCCCGCAAAGCGCGCGAACTCACCCGTCGGAAGGGCGTTCTCGACATTGCCTCTTTGCCGGGCAAGCTGGCCGACTGCCAGGAGCGCGATCCGGCAAAGTCCGAAATTTTCATCGTGGAAGGGGATTCCGCTGGAGGATCGGCCAAACAGGGTCGCGACCGGAAGAACCAGGCCATTCTACCGTTGCGCGGCAAAGTGCTCAACGTCGAGCGGGCCCGCTTTGACAAAATGCTGTCCTCAGAACAGATCGGCACGCTGATCACTGCCTTGGGCACTGGGATCGGCAAGGACGAATTTAACGCTGACAAAGCGCGCTACCACAAGATCATCATCATGACAGATGCAGATGTGGATGGGGCGCATATTCGAACACTCCTGCTAACCTTCTTTTTCCGTCAGATGCCGGAACTGATTGAACGTGGGTTCCTCTACATCGCACAGCCACCGCTCTATCAGGTACGACGGGGCAAGAGCTCGCAATATCTCAAAGACGAAGCGGCGATGGAGAACTATCTCATCGAAAGCGGTTTGGATGAGGCCTCGCTCACACTGGCCTCGGGCGAGGTGATGACGGGGCGGGATCTGCGCGAAACTGTCGATAAGGCGCTTCAATTGCGTGGATTGCTGAACGGCTTGCACACGCGCTACGACCGCGGCGTGGTGGAGCAAATGGCTATTGCCGGCGCTCTGAATGCCGATCTCTTGAGCCGGCCTTCAGATCTTGAGCAGGCGGCAGGCTATGTCGCCAAGCGTCTCGACTTGGTTTCGGAAGAAACCGAGCAAGGGTGGGAAGGCATGGTGCGCACCGGTTCCAATGGCGAACCAACCATCGTTTTCTCGCGTACCGTGCGCGGCGTGAAAGAAGTGCATCTCATGGATGCCGGCCTGATCGGTTCGGCTGATGCCCGGGCAATGGATGGCTTTGCCGCCCATTTGCAGGTCATTTACGCCAAACCGGCCATGTTGCGCCGTCGTGATCTGCAAAGCGATATATATGGCCCTCGCGACTTGCTGGCAGCCGTGTTTGCCGCCGGTGAAAAAGGCATCACAATCCAGCGTTACAAAGGGCTTGGAGAAATGAATGCCGACCAATTGTGGGAGACCACACTGGACCCGGATGCACGTTCATTGCTTCAAGTGAAAGTGCGCGAAGCTACAAAAGCGGACGAACTGTTTTCCCGTCTGATGGGTGACGAGGTGGAACCCCGCCGGGAGTTCATCCAAGACAACGCTTTGAGCGTTGCCAATCTGGATTTCTGATCACGGTCACGGCGCGACTGCCGCCTGTTCTTCGCGCTCCGTCTGGCGCGGTTGCACCAGCGAGAGGCCCAAAAGCAGCACAGCCAATGCCGCCCAAAGATAGGGGGAAGGCCTTTCGCCCAAAATAACCATGGCCAGCAGCACGCCCGCTGGCGTGACAATATAGGCCACCTGAGCCGAGAAAACCGGGCCAGCTTGCTTCACCATCCAGATATAGCCGGTATAGGCAATGATATGCAGGAGCGTTGACCCGATCAGCGCCCATTCGGCAACGCCTGGCTGAAACACCGTGGCTGCCGGAACGGTTTGGCCCATGATCACCGCGGTTGGCACCACCAAAAATGCGCCCACACAACTGGCACCGAACAGCGATGCGATGGGTCCAATCTCTTTCGGCTGGTATACGGACAAATAACTGCCCTCCAAGCCGTAACACAGCGGGGCGATGAGAGCGACCAAGACCACCCATGCCTTGCTGGCATCCGGCAGGCTGGACTGCGGCATCACGATCAAAGCGATGGCGCATATGCCGAGCACCACGCCTAAGAGGCGCCGGATTTGCAAACGTTCCAAGCCGAAGCTGAGCGCTACCAGAAGCGCGCACATGGGCACCAACGCGATGACCAAAGCCATCACTCCGGCGGGAAGCTGGCTCGCCGCCCAATAGGAAAACAAGTTGGGAACAATCGTGCCGGTCAAAGCGACAATGGTGAAAAACAGCACATTGCGGAACGACACCCGAAATTGGCTGCGCCTCACCAGCACCATAACGCCTAGAATAACCGCGCCCAAAACCAGCTGCCAAGCGATCAACCCAAGAGGGCTGTGGCCGGTGGATACAGCAATTTTGGTGAGCGGAATGGTGCCGCCCCAGCATATGCCGAACAGCAAAAGCAACCCGAACAATACGGCACGGTTCATTGTACGTCCCATCGTCCAAACAGTTTCATGCGCGATATGTGTTGGACAGAAACCGTGGCGTAAAATCAATGGAAATAAATGAGGAGTACCGGGTTTGATTGTCGCCTATGCTTCGCCCCCAGCCGCAGTGAACATTTGCGTCGTGTCAGTCAGCCTCCGCCCAGCCCGCCGAAATCAAAGCGTTCAATCTTGGCAGATCGCACAGGACCAACGCGCCCGTCGTTTTGTCGACAACACCCAGGCGCTTTAGATTGGCAATCTCCCGAGACACCACCTCACGCCGCGTGCCTATGCGGGCGGCCAAGTCTTTCTGGGTTGGTGGTGGTGAGATACTGCGCTGCTCTTCATGGCCCAACCGCGGGCGGCTTTGGCGCAGCAACTCGGTGTAAAGCCGGTGCTTGGTCTGCAAGAAACAATGCTCCGCTAAACGCATGTTCAGATGGCGCACCAACTTTGCCAGATGCCCCATGACCTTGCGGTTCAGTTCCGCATAGTCCTCCAACATGTTGAGGAACACCTGCTGCGGCATGATGCACATTTGTGACCGGCTCAGTGCCGTGACATTGGCGCTGCGGCCATCATTATCAATGGCGGCAATTTCGCCAAAATACTCTCCGTCCTTTAGCTCTGTTAAGATCACCTCTTTGCCAGTGGCGATGCGTAAAATAATGCGCACTTTACCATTGGTGATGAACCGGACGTCGCGGCTGTCGTCATCATAATCGATAACCAGTTCGTTTTCTTCATATGCGCGCCACGTGCATTGCCGCGAAATGCGATCAACCACATCCGTGGGCAAGTCTCTAAAAAGCGGTATTTTTGCGATGGTTTCCATCGATCAAACCAGATGCCAAAAGTAAAACTCAAGTGTTGAACAGCCCTCGCGCAAGGTCAAGGCTGGCGCACCATCGCTGAACACTCAAAGCGGTTTGGATTTCCCAAGACTTTTAAGGTGCCAAAGTTCGGCGCATCTCACCTGTTGTTTTGACGCGGTTTCTTTCGCTCAAATACAAGCCCGTTTGTGCGGACACAGCGCTAGTCCGGCAGTGTGCCGTTTTCTTCCAGCGCGGTGCCAGCCAGATACAGTGAGCCGCAAATGAGCACCCGGATCGGATGTTCCCGACCATGGGCAAGCTGTTGCAATGCTTGGGGCACGCTTTGCGCACTTGTCGCTGCAAGGCCCACACTACGGGCAGCTTCTGCCAGTTCATGTGCTGGTATGCCCGCCTGCGATGACGGAACTGGAACAGCCATTACGGATTCCGCCAACGACACAAAGGGCGTGAAATAGCCACCAGCATCCTTGGTGTTGATCATACCGGCCACCAAAAACAGCGGACGGGGATCGCGTTCTTCCAAGTCTGCCAGAAACTCACAAGCCCGCACTGCAGCCGCGGGGTTGTGGCCGCCGTCCAACCATAAATCACTACCAACGGGCAGACACTCTATCAGCGCGCCCCTGTTGAGGCACTGCATGCGGGCTGGCCATTGGACGGCTTTTAGCCCCGCCTCCATGTGACTGTGCCGAACCGGCAGGCCGGTTCGTTTCGAGAACTGCTGCAGGGCGATGACGGCTGTTGCCGCATTCTCGCACTGATGCGACCCTGGCAGACGCGGCAGTGGCAAATCGAACAGATTGGTTTGCGTCTGCACTAGCAAGCGTCCGGATTCAACATGGGCACTGAAATGCTCTCCGAAGGACAAAACCTGCGCGCGCTGTCTGGCCGCCTGCTGTTCCAACACCGCTTGCGCCGCCGGCTCCTGCGGCGCGATAACCACTGAGCCACGCTGTTTGATGATTCCGGCTTTCTCAAACGCGATTTTCTCCAGCGTGTCGCCCAGAAAGCTCTCATGATCCATCGAAACCGGAGTGATCACGCTGAGCGTTGTGGTCTCCATGATGTTGGTGGCATCAAACCGCCCTCCCAAACCCACTTCGATGATGCACAGGTCCGCCGGAACTTCGCTGAACAAAACAAACATGGTGACGGTGAGCAGTTCAAACACCGTGATGGGTTGGCCATCATTGGCACGGGCCACACGGTCTATCGCGTCACTCAAAATGGCATCTTCCACCAGCGCACCATCAAGGCGGAACCGTTCGTGCCAGCGAACCAGATGGGGGGAGGTGTGGACGTGAGTGCGCAAGCCTGCCGCCTCTGCAATGGCCCGGCAAAAGGCGACGGTGGAGCCTTTGCCATTGGTGCCAGCCACGTGGATGACGGGGGGAAGCTTGGTGTGGGGATCACCCAACTGGGCCAACAGGCGCGTAATGCGGCCCAGCGAAAGGTCAAAGCCCTTGGGGTGAAGCGCCATGAGCGCTTCAATCCGTTCATCAGCAGTCATGGCGCGGGGAGTGTCCAAGATCTTGAGAGTAAAGTGTTAAGCAGGCGATTGTTTTGGCGCAACGAACACGGTCAACGGAGCTAAACAGCCCGCACAAAGCAGCAGAATGCCCGTCTCAAGCGGGGGTAGGTTTGCCGTCCGGCACTTCGGTGGATGTGACATCATCAGACACAGACGCATTCGACTGCGCAGGTGATGCGACATCCTCAGGTGAAACTGCTGCAACTTTTGCGGCTTCGTCCTGAACCGGTTCTGCAGCACCTTCTGACACCACCGCCGCAGTTTCTTCCGTTTGATCAGACCCATCAGTCTGGTCGTCCACCGGTTTGATTTGCTCGGTTCTCATGAGAATGGAGAGCAGATTGCCCAATGTGTCCCGGTGTTGCGGACGTGGTACGACCATGTCTACCATGCCGTGTTCCTGCAGATACTCAGCGCGCTGGAACCCCTCCGGCAGCTTCTCCCGAATGGTTTGTTCAATCACACGGGGACCGGCAAATCCGATAAGCGCACCAGGCTCAGCGATGTGAATGTCTCCCAACATGGCGTAGGAGGCGGAGACGCCACCGGTTGTCGGGTTCGTCAGCACGACGATGTATGGCAAGCCCGCTTCCTTAAGCATCTGCACAGCAACCGTTGTACGGGGCAATTGCATCAGCGAGAGAATGCCCTCTTGCATACGGGCACCGCCGGAGGCTGCAAACAGGATGTACGGGGTTTTACGTGAAACAGCCGTTTCCATGGATTTGATGATCGCCTCTCCGGCGGCCATGCCAAGCGATCCACCCATAAATTTAAAGTCCTGCACACAGACTGTGACATGCTGTCCGTGAATACGGCCCACAGCGGCAAAGATCGTATCCTGCTCACCGGTCTTGTTGCGGTTTTCTTTCAATTTGTCGGTGTAACGGCGCTCATCACGAAACTTGAGCGGGTCGACCGGAACTTCAGGCTGAGGCAATTTTTCAAAATTGCCGTCGTCCATAAGACGTTTGATGCGCTCTTCCGCCCGAATGGCCAAATGATAACCGGAAGCTGGGACCACAAAATGGTTCGCTTCCAAATCCGCGTGGAACACCATCTCCCCGGATTGCGGGTCCTTGACCCAGAGATTTTCCGGCATCGTGCGACGGCTGAAAAGATCCAGCTTGGGACGGACGTAGTCGGTGATCCAATTCATGGGATAGTTCCGTTAGCGGGTTGACGTAAGGGTGCGGCACGGCGGGCCGCTCAAACAACTTGCCCATAGATGTGGCATGGCGAGGTTGGATGCAAGGCTGCACCCGGCGAGGCCGAGTTCGTCACTGTGCGCGGGCGTTGTGAACCCCTTGCGCGATGGAGGAAACCAGCGCCAGCGTGCTGGACACGGTATCCGGCCCCGCTTTGCCGTCCACAAGACTGTCGGCCACGGTGGACACAATCGCGCTGCCCACCACCACACCATCCGCGGCGCGGCCAATGGCGCTGGCTTGCTCAGCGGTGCGCACGCCAAAGCCTACGCAGATGGGCAGGTCGGTCTTGTCTTTAATGTGGGCCACAGACCGGGCCACTTCCTGCGGCTCCGGCGTCGCGGCACCGGTGATGCCATTGATGGACACATAATATACAAAGCCTGATGTGTTGGAGAGCACTTTGGGCAAGCGTTTGGCGTCAGTGGTTGGTGTTGCCAAGCGGATGAAGTTCAACCCGCGTTTGACGGCTGGTAAGCAGAGTTCTTCGTCCATCTCCGGGGGCAGATCGACGATGATCATACCGTCGATGCCGCTGGCTTCCGCGCCGTCCAAAAACCGCTCAATGCCGTATTGATAGATCGGATTGTAGTAGCCCATCACAATGATCGGCGTGTCGTGGTCACCCTCCCGGAAAGCCTTGGCCATCGTAAACGTGTCGTCGAGGTTTTGACCCTGGAGCAAAGCGCGTTTGCCCGCTTCCTGGATGGAGGGACCATCCGCCATGGGATCGGAAAACGGCATGCCCAACTCGATAATGTCGGCACCCGCCTCGGGCAGGCCTTTCATGATCGAAAGAGAGGTTTCCAAATCCGGATCACCACCCATGAAATAGGTGACGAAGGCAGGTCGATTTTGTTCGGCAAGCTGCGCGAAGCGGGCTGTCATACGCTGCGTCATGGTCTACAACTCCACACCAAGCGCTTCGCCGACGGTGAAGACGTCTTTGTCGCCGCGACCGCACAGGTTCATGACGATGATCTGGTCTTTGCCCATGGTTGGGGCGCGTTTGACAACTTCGGCAAGCGCATGGCTGGGTTCCAGCGCAGGGATGATGCCTTCGAGACGGCACAGCAGTTGGAACGCTTCCAACGCTTCCGTGTCTTCGATGGGCACATATTGTACGCGGCCAATGTCTTTGAGCCAGGAGTGCTCCGGCCCGATGCCTGGATAGTCGAGACCGGCGGAAATCGACGCGCCCTCTTCGATCTGGCCGTCTTTGTCCTGCAGCAAATACGTGCGGTTGCCGTGCAGCACCCCGGGACGACCCGCCGTCAGTGACGCGCAATGCTCGTCGCCTTGAAGGCCCTTGCCGCCGGCCTCGACGCCAACAATCTCGACGGATTCATCGTCCAGAAACGGGTGGAACAGGCCAATGGCATTTGACCCGCCGCCCACGGCGGCCACCAACATATCGGGCAAACGACCTTCGATCTCCAGCATTTGCTCGCGCGCTTCCTTACCGATCACCGATTGGAAATCGCGCACCAGTTCGGGATAGGGGTGCGGACCTGCCGCCGTGCCGATCAGGTAATAGGTGTCTTCCACATTGGTCACCCAATCCCGCAACGCCTCGTTCATGGCGTCTTTCAAGGTTCCAGCACCGGCGGTGACGGAGACGATTTCTGCGCCAAGAAGCTTCATGCGGAACACGTTGGGCGACTGGCGTCCTACGTCTTTTGCGCCCATGTACACGATGCAGGGATAGCCAAAGCGCGCCGCCACCGTGGCAGATGCGACGCCGTGCTGACCGGCGCCGGTTTCGGCGATAATGCGTGTTTTGCCCATGCGTTTGGCCAGCAGGATTTGACCAAGACAATTATTGATTTTGTGGCTGCCGGTGTGGTTGAGCTCGTCACGCTTAAAATAAACCTTTGCCCCGCCCAAATGCTCGGTCAGGCGTTCAGCAAAATAGAGCGGACTGGGACGTCCGGTGTAGTGCTTGTTGAGGCTTTCAAGCTCTGCCACAAATTCCGGATCTTTTTTGGCGGCCTTATAGGCGTCATCCAATTCCAAAATGTTTGGCATGAGTGTCTCGGCCACAAAACGACCGCCAAAAATGCCGAATTGGCCGTCTTCATCCGGACCCATGCGGAAGGAATTGGGAGCTTGCACGTTCATCATTGTTTCCAAATGTGTATTGTCACCAAATGTGTTCAGGCTTCTTAGTACGCCCCAGCGTCCAGTACGGGACTAGGCGCGGCAGCAGACCAGAAAGTCTTGTATTTTCACGGTGTCCTTAACACCGGGCTTGGCTTCCACGCCAGATGAAACATCGATTCCCATGAGGCTGTTGGACGCATCGCTGACCAGTGACTTGGCCAAGCCAAGGTTTTCCAGATCAATACCACCGGACAGCAGAACCGGAGTGGCCGTATTGAGACCGGCCACAAGGTCCCAATCGAAGGTCACGCCGTTGCCACCGGGCAAGTCCGAACCCGCAGGCGGCTTTGCATCCAGCAGCAGTAAATCAGCGATGCCGTCATAGGCTTTCAGCTTGGTCAGATCGTCTTGTGACCGGATCGCCATCGCTTTCATCACCGGCTTGCCATAGCGCGTCTTGACCGTTTCAACGTGTTGCGGTGTTTCCGCTCCGTGAAGCTGGTGGATGTGGGGCTGCATCGTCCGATCAATAGCATCAAGAAACGTGTCATCGGCATTGACCGTCACCGCTACAGTTTGACGACCTCCCGCGTGCGCCACCAGGCTGGCAGCCTGTTCCGGCGTGACGTTGCGAGGGCTTTTGGGAAAGAAAATAAAGCCCAAATGGCTCGCGCCACCTGACACGGCTTGTTGCACCGAACCGACCGTTGACAGGCCACAGATTTTCACCGTTTCGAGTGCCATGGTGATGAATTGGTCCGGGCTGTGGAATGCAAGCGGTTGGCTCGCACAATGTCGGCACTGAGTCCAGTCTGGCAGGCATTCTCAGAGGTGCGTTTTCGTTGAGTTTCTGAAAGGGCAGCAGAACGATGAGACCACCAAAAATGACAGTCTGAGGAAGTGCCGCCTCTGTCACACATCCGTATCACGCGTGTTGCATGGAGATCGGGGGAGGGACCGAAAATGTCTGATGGCCCGGTTCATTCGATCACACTGCAACAACGCACACCGCAAGAACACAACATGTGGAAATCACTCCCAGAGGCCGCCCTGTTCGTCTGTCTGGCGGTTTTAGCGGTCGGGATTGTTTTGCACCGCCTATGGTTTCAGCTGCTGCTTGGCTATCAGCCGTTTTAAGCTCGGCCACGCTTTGGCTGCCGTGCAAGAATGTTGAGCCTGCGGCTACACGGTCACGGCATGCAGCTTTTGCCCGTGCGCCCTCAACCAAGCTTTTTGCCGCTCCATGTCCGGGCAGATCGCTTTGACGTGGCCCCAGAAACGGTCCGAATGGTTCATCTCACACAAATGCGCCACTTCATGGGCGGCAAGATAGTTGAGCACATCCGGCGGCGCCAAAATGATGCGCCAAGAAAAATTCAAGGCGCCGCTGGATGAACAAGAGCCCCAGCGCGATGTTGTATCCCGCAGGGTGATGGACTTTGGCTTCACACCCAGTTCTGCCGCATAGAAGGTCACGGCTTTGGTCAGGTCCTGTTTGGCTTGCCGCTTGAGAAAGTCACTCACTTTGCGTGGCAGAAACTTCGGATCACCAAAAACGCGGATTACTTTGCCATCCTCCTCCATCCCGATGGACACCACACCGCGTCCGAGACCCGAATGCATGATGCGATGGGGCACGCCCCGCAACGGAATGGTGACCCCGTCAGCGATGCGGGTTACCTGGGGCAATCTGGAAAGGCGCGCGGCGGCCCAGCCTTTGTTCTTATCCAAAAACCGGTCAATCTCGTGATCCGCCAAACCGGGGGGCACTGTGACCTTCAGGCTCTCACCCTTTTTAGACGCCGGCACCAAACGCAGGGTTATGCGAGACGTGCGGGCATTTTCCACAATACGCACGTCCACAGACTTGCCGTCGATTTCCAGCAAGGTCCATCGCTCTCGCTGACCGTTGGCGGTTCGTCCGGGCTTTTTCAAAAAGGAAAGCATGGCGGTTCAACTATCCGATTCGCGGCACGTTCAGAAGGCGTAACGGCATTGGGAGCCAAAACGCAAAATGCCCACCAGAGGCGGGCATTTCGGCACGATTGTGAGGCTTGATCGGTCCGAACGTCTTAGACGCCGGGAACGTCCTTGCCGCCGGATTTTTTGACACGCTTTGCCTTTGGCTTAGCTTCGCCATCCACCTGCTTGGCACGATGCGCCATGAAGTGATCGAACTCTTCTTTGTCCTTGGCGCGGCGCAGCTCACGGGCGTAATCATCAAACTCAGCGCGCATTTCGTCGAGCTTCATTCGCTCTTCGTGAAGACGCTTGAGTTCCGCTTCGCGCCAGTCGTCAAAAGCGACATTGCCGGTGCGGGCGTTTGCGAACGAACCGCGACCCTTAGCAAAGATGTCGCCTGCCTTGTCAGTTGCTTTGTTGACGTCACTTTTGAACTGCTCCAACCGGTCACCCCAAATGATATAGGCGATCATGGCGAGGCCGAGAGGCCAAAAAATCATGAAGCCAATGACCATCATGGCGATGGTGACGGGGGTCCAGGCCGGGCGAATAAGGGCTTGTGTCATCGAGTGCTCTCCTGTTGTTCCATTCCAAAGAGCAAGCGCTCTCCGGCTATCCAAGAGGTAGGTCCTCAACCGCCTTAATCAAGTCATATTTGGGAAAATGATCCCATTGCTCCGCCAAGTGACGGTCTTTTTTGAGGCTTGCCACACGGCCATATAACCGTCGTTGCACGGTCCTGGCGGACGGAACGTACGATTGGGTTTGGCCTGATGCAGTTCCTTTCGTGCAAACGGTTCCGTTTGGGCGGGAACGGATTCAAAGCCCTTGCGACACGCTGAATGGGGCACAGAGTGTAGGCCTACAGCCTTGCCATTCGCCAATGGCATTCGTATCGATGCGCTCACATCACAAGAGACCGGAAGGCCAGTGCCCGATTCCATGGGCTTTGCCTTGCAGGTTGAGCGGCTGATGATCCAAAATCGGACCTCATTCGAAAGCAGATTACGCTTTGGACGAAACCTTTATCGATGGACAAGCGCTGCGGGCGCATTTGACAGCACTGGCTGGCGGTGCCGATGGGGACGGCAGCAAAAGCGATGTGCGTTTGAGCGTGCTCACCGCCCTCAAAGAAGCGGTGAAAGCGGGGCGCGGGCGCATCGAACAACGCTTCATCGCTGATGGCTTTGGCCAAAAATGCGCCGAACGTCTGTCCCGCCTGCAAGATGAGATTATCGCCTGCATCCATGATTTTGCGATGACCCATGTGTTTCGGGCCAGCAATCTTTCCTCCGGCGAACGCATGGCCATCGTGTGTGTGGGCGGTTACGGACGCGGAACGTTGGCCCCCAGTTCAGACATCGATCTGTTGTTTTTGCTGCCCTACAAGCAGACCGCGCTGGGGGAGAGCGTGGTGGAATACATTCTCTACATGCTGTGGGACATGGGCTTTAAAGTGGGGCACGCCACCCGCTCGGTTGAAGACTGCCTGCGCCTGTCAGTCGAAGACATTACGATCCGCACGTCGATTTTGGAGGCTCGGTTTTTACTGGGCCAAAAGGCGCTCTACGATGATCTCATGCAGCGGTTTGACGAGACCATTGTGCGCACAACAGCGAAAGAGTTCATTGCTGCTAAACTGGGTGAGCGGGACAACCGCCACCAGAAGGCCGGTCAGTCCCGGTATCTGGTGGAACCGAATGTCAAAGAAAGCAAAGGCGGGCAACGCGACCTGCACACGCTGTTTTGGATCGCCAAATACTACTACCGCGTCCGCAGCCAAAAAGAGCTGCGCAAGGCAGGGGTGTTTTCGGCAACCGAATTTGCAAAGTTCAAAAAGGCGCAGGACTTTTTATGGGCCGTGCGGTGCCATCTGCATTTTGTGACTGGACGGGCCGAGGAGCGACTGTCCTTTGATCTGCAGCCGGTACTTGCGGAACGTCTAAACTACTCAGATCGCCCGGGTGCCAGTGCCGTTGAACGGTTTATGAAGCACTACTTCTTGATTGCCAAAGATGTGGGCGACCTGACCCGTATCCTGTGCTCCACGCTGGAAGAACAACGGGCAAAGTCGGCCACAGGGCTATACGGCATGATTGGTGCGCTCACCCGGCGCAACAAGGTGATCCGGGGCACAACTGATTTTGTAAGCCAGAACAACCGCATCAACATCGCGCATGAAAACGTGTTCGATGTGGAGCCGGTCAATCTGATCCGCATGTTCCAACTGGCCGATGAGCACGACCTGTTGTTTCACCCTGATGCGATGCAGTTGGCGACCCGTTCGCTCAACCTCATTGATGCCAAACTGCGCAAGAACCCGGACGCCAATGCGCTGTTTTTGTCCGTGCTCGCATCCAAAAAACGACCGGAGCGGGTCCTTCGCAAAATGAACGAATGCGGCGTCTTGGGGCGTTTTATCCCTGACTTTGGCAAAGTCGTCGCGATGATGCAGTTCAATATGTATCACCACTACACGGTGGACGAGCATCTGCTGCGCTCCATCGGCGTGTTGAGCGAGATTGATGCCGGAGCGATGGAACAACAACACCCGCTTGCAAACGCATTGATGGGCAAAATCCAACATCGTCGCGTGCTCTACGTTGCCCTGCTGTTGCACGACATCGCCAAAGGGCGGCCGGAAGATCATTCGATCGCCGGCGCAAGAGTTGCGCGGCGCGTCTGCCCGCGTTTGGGCATGAGCGCTCAAGAGACCGAGCTGGTCTCATGGCTGATTACGCATCACCTTTTGATGTCCAACGTGGCCCAATCGCGGGACCTCAACGATCCCAAAACCATCCAGGATTTTGCCGATACAATGCAGAGCATGGAACGCATGCAACTGCTGGTGATCTTGACGGTCTGTGACATCAAGGCCGTTGGACCTGGCGTATGGAACGGTTGGAAAGCGCAGCTGTTGCGCACACTTTATTACGAAACCGAACCGATTTTGAACGGCGGATTTTCCAGTATCCCACGCCGCGAACGCATTCAGTCCGTTTTGGGTACCCTCAGCACTGTATTCGCGGATTGGTCGGCTGACGAGCGAGACCGTATCCTCAATCTGCCCTATGACAATTACTGGCTAACGGTAGAGCAGTCCGAGCAGGCACGACAGCTGGCCTTTGTGCGCGACACGGATCGCGACCAAAAAGCATTTGCAACCAGCGTCTTGCACCGGGCCGATCAAGACGTGACGTCCATCACCATACTGGCGCAAAACCACCCACGTCTCCTGTCGACCTTGGCGGGATGTTGCGCGGCGGCGGGTGCTAATATCGTAAGCGCACAAATTTTCACGCTCAAAGACGGACGGGCTTTGGACACGATCGTGATCCAACAGGTTTATACCATGGCTGAAGACGAAGAGCGGCGCGGCGCGCAGATCGCAAGCTCTATCGAGCGCGTGCTTAAGGGCGAGGTGCAACTGGCCAAACTCATTGCCGAAAAGGAAAAACCAAAACGGCGGGCAGACGCCTTTTCTGTTGAGCCGTCCATCAAGATAAACAACACGATCTCGGAAGATCTCACAGTTGTCGAACTGGAAGCACGGGATCGACCGGGGCTCTTGTCGGAAGTGAGCAAATCGCTGGCCGATCTCTCTCTCGACGTTGCGTCGGCTCACATCGCCACCTTTGGCGAAAAAGCTCAGGATACATTTTATCTGACGGACTTTGCGGGCCAGAAAGTCTTGTCACCCCAAAAGCTGACCGCCGTGCGAAAGAAGCTTATCTCGACGCTTGAACATGGGTCCCGTTCTCACGTGAACGGCTCTAAATCGGGCGGGACGAAAAAGCCCCATGCAAGGGCCAAAAAAACGGCGTGACCGGACTTTTTTCCAAATTCGCCACAGTCGGTGGCGCCACTTTGGCCAGCCGCATCATCGGATTTTTGCGCGAAGCGCTCATCGCAGCCGCTTTGGGCACGGGACCGGTAGCCGACGTGTTTTACGTCTGTTTGCGGTTTCCCAATCTGTTCCGCCGCTTGTTTGCCGAGGGCGCATTTAACATCGCTTTTGTGCCTTTGTTTGCGAAAGAACTGGAAGCTGGAGGCGAAGAGGCTGCCCGACAGTTTGCCCGGCAAGTGTTTGCGGTTTTGTCATCATGGCTGATCGTGCTGACGGTCCTGGCCATTGTCTTCATGCCATGGCTGGTGGCCAATGTGATTGCACCCGGTTTTGTGGACACGCCGAACAAGTATGGTCTGTCGGTCACCATGACGCGCATCATGTTTCCCTATCTCATGTGCATGTCGCTGGTGGCGATGTTTTCCGGCATTCTCAATTCCATGCGCCGGTATTTTTTGGCGGCCATCGTACCTGTTTTGCTCAACATTATTTTGGTATCGATCCTGCTGTTTGGCCTGTGGGCTGGCTTGTCAGACATTCAAATCGGTATCCTGCTGGCATGGGGTGTCTTTGTTTCCGGCTTCGCTCAGCTTGCTGTGCTGGTTTGGGGCGTTTGGAGCGCGGGTCTTGGCTTTACTCTGGCGCTCCCGCGCATGACCGCGCCTGTGAAACGGCTTTTGATTTTGATGGGCCCTAGCTTGCTGACCGGCGGTGTTCTGCAGATCAACCTTTTGATCGGCACCATCATTGCCACGGCGCAGGATGGGGCTAACGCGCTGCTCAATTTTGCTGACCGCCTCAACCAATTGCCGCTTGGTGTGATCGGTATCGCCGTGGGTGTTGTGCTGCTGCCGGAACTGTCGCGGGCACTCAAAGCAGGAGATCATAACCAGGCAGAGCGGTTGCAAAACCGTTCGCTCGAATTTGCGTTAGCGCTCAGTCTGCCAGCCGCTGTGGGCTTTATCGTCATGCCTGACGCGATCATCCGGCTGGTTTATGAGCGGGGTGCATTTGATGCGGTTGCCACGCAGCAGACTTCGCTTGCGCTTATGGCGTTCGCGTCCGGCTTGCCCGCCTATGTGCTCATGAAAGTGTTCCAGCCGGCATTTTTTGCGCGAGAAGACATGCGCACACCGTTTTGGTTTTCGCTCATCATGGTGATCACCAATGTGGCGCTCAGCCTGCTGCTGTTTCCGGTTTATGGCCATGTGGGCATCGCGATTGCCACGTCGGTGTCCGCATGGGTCAATCTGATCCTGCTGGTGGTGACACAATGGCGACGTGGAGATTTCAAACCCGATGGCGCGACCCTGCAACGCGTGCAGTTTTTGGTTTTGGCCAGCGTTCTGATGGGTGCCTCGATCATTGGTTTGCGTTGGATGTTAGAACCGGTTTTGGAAAGCGGTTTTGTTGGTCAACTGGTGGTGGTGCCCGCACTGATCTTGATCGGGGCCGGTGTGCATTTTGCCGTCGCATTTGCCACCGGTGCGTTGGATCGTGCGCTGCTGACCCGTCTCTTGCGCCGTCGGGGCTGATCGCCCATACACCGAGCGATTTTGAGCACTTTTGGGTCCAAACCATGAGCAACAGCATTCCCGAACGCGTCTTTTCGGGCGTTCAACCCACCGGCAATCTTCACCTTGGCAATTACCTCGGCGCGATCAAAAAATTCGTCGCCATGCAGGATACGCATAACTGCATCTATTGTGTAGTAGACCTGCATGCGATCACAGTTTGGCAGGACCCGGCAGAGCTGGCGAACAATATTCGTGAAGTGACGGCGGCCTTTTTGGCAGCGGGCATCGATCCCGAAGCCCATGTCGTGTTCAATCAAAGCCAAGTGGCACAACACGCTGAACTGGCTTGGGTGTTCAATTGTATTGCCCGCATGGGCTGGTTGAACCGGATGACGCAGTTCAAGGAAAAAGCGGGCAAGAACCGGGAGAATGCTTCGGTTGGCCTGTTCTCCTACCCAACCTTGATGGCAGCCGATATTCTGGCTTACCGCGCCACACATGTGCCTGTGGGCGAAGATCAAAAACAGCATCTGGAACTGACCCGCGACATCGCTCAGAAGTTTAACAATGATTATTCTGATCGCATCAAGGAGCTTGGTTTGGGTGTTCCCATGCAAGTGGGTGATGCGCATGTTGATGGGTATTTTCCACTCACCGAACCGATGATCGGGGGGCCGGCAGCCCGGGTCATGAGCCTTCGGGACGGCACCAAGAAAATGTCAAAGTCTGATCCGTCAGACCTCTCTCGCATCGTCATGACAGATGATGCCGACACAATTGCCAAAAAGTTCCGTAAGGCCAAAACCGATCCCGATGCCCTGCCATCGGAAACTGACGGGTTGAACGGACGGCCCGAGGCAGACAATCTGGTGGGCCTCTACGCAGCCCTGGCAGACACCGACAAACCATCCGTGTTGGCCGAGTTTGGCGGGCGGGAGTTCTCAGCCTTCAAACCGGCATTGGCCGAACTGGCGGTGGAAAAGATTGCCCCAATGGCGAATGAAATGCGCCGTATGCAGGCTGATCCGGCCGAAATCGATGCGGTTTTGGCCAAAGGCGCGGAAAAAGCCCGAGCGATTGCCGCGCCAGTTCTCAAAGACGTGAAGGAAATCGTTGGCTTCGTTGGCGGGCGCAGCTAGGCTGTGCCGTTGAGACAAAACGCGGCGTAGCTTCATGGTCAGCAAAAGACAGGTACGGGAACCCGGTCACAGGCGAAAATTTCTGGCGGTGGTGGATTCCACACCCGAATGCGCAAAGGCCATTCACTATGCCGCCCGGCGGGTGTCCAGCATCGATGCCGATCTGGTCCTCGTCTATGTGATCGAGCCGGGTGATTTTCAGCATTGGTTGGGTGTTGAGGGCATCATGCGGGCGGAAGCGACCGCCGAGGCGGAAGCAGCCTTGGCCAAGGCGGTGCAACTGGCTGTGGAATATGGCGGCATCACGCCCGAGACGGTGATCCGCGAGGGCAAAACACCTGGCCAGATTGAAGCCGTGATTGAAGAAGATTCGGACATCGCGCTGTTGGTGCTGGCAGCCGGTGACGGCAATGATGGCCCCGGCCCTCTCGTGTCGGCGGTGGCGGGTTCCAGCAATGGGTTTCCGATTCCCGTCACCGTGGTACCCGCCACACTGACCGATGAAGAGATCGACGATCTGGTCTGACTCCCAACGAGTGCCCTATACGGTGATCACATTCGCTTTGCTGCACGCAACCATGTCTTGATGTGGGTCGGCAGCACGACTAGTTTAGAAGGGTTCCAATCTAGACAACACCATCCATTTGCGGGAGCCACGCATGTTTATCCAAACCGAAGCGACACCGAATCCGGCTACGCTGAAATTTCTGCCCGGAGAAACCGTGGTCACCGATGGCCCGTTTGAGTTTAACGACCGCTCGGAGGCCGAGGGCAAATCTCCGCTGGCTGAGGTCTTGTTTTCAATTCCCGAAGTCACTTCCGTGTTCTTTGGGTTTGACTTTGTCACCGTAACGAAAGCCGAAGGCGTGGAGTGGCCCCATTTGAAACCCGCCGTTTTGGGTGCGATCATGGAGCACTATACGTCCGGTCATCCGGTGATGATCAACACCGGCGAAGCCGATCTTCCCGGCGATGGCGGTGAATTCATGGACGAAGGCACCGAAGAGATCGTTGAGACGATCAAGGAACTCTTGGAAACCCGCGTGCGCCCAGCCGTTGCACAGGACGGGGGTGACATCACATTCCAAGGTTTCAAAGATGGCCGTGTTTATTTGAAGATGCGCGGCGCGTGCGCCGGGTGTCCATCATCCACAGCGACCCTTCAATACGGCATTCAGAATTTGCTAAAGCACTTTATTCCCGAAGTGGAAGCGGTTGAGGCGGTCCAATAGTCCGCTGACGCCTGCGCCACTTGTAAACTCAGCAAAGGCGCGCCGCCGTGCTCTTGGCCATCGATACGAGTGGACCGGATTGTTCCGTCTGCATCACGTCGTCGAACAGCATAAAGCCCTTGGCTTCCATCACGGAAACGCTTGGTCGGGGTCATGCGGAGCGGCTCATGCCCATGCTGGAGACCCTGCTTGAACAGGGTCAATGCACCTGGGATGATCTCACTCACATTGCCTGTACGGTTGGGCCCGGCTCGTTTACCGGGTTGCGGGTGGGCTTGGCAGCCGCACGGGGGCTGGCCCTCGCCACCGGCTTGCCCGCCACGGGTGTTGGTGTCTTGGAAGCCATGGCCCACCCCGTCGAATGCCCTGTGGCAGTCGCGATGGATGCGAAGCGCGGAGAAATGTGGTTGGCGGTGTTGGGGAGGCGTGACAAAGATATACCAGCACCGAGGCCGCTTCTGATAGAGCCTTGCGCCCACACGCCAGATGAGGCTGCCAGACTGATATCAAAAGCCGGTTGGGTGGTAACAGGGTCCGGGTTTGCGTTGCTGCATGAGGTCGACAGCTCCCTCTCGCTGGCCGACGAGGGAACTGTTCATCCTTCGCCCAAGATTGAGGACGTGGCTCGGCTGGCGTGGGACCGGTTTGATGCCAACAGCACTCTTTCTTTATCAGCCCTTTATCTGCGCGCGCCGGATGCTAAACCGCAGACGGTGGCTTTTACAGCCACATCGGAAGTTGGCTAGAGCCAAGCACCGCTTCTTTCAAGCGTCGACTGCCTCTAGTTTGTTGTTTTAACGCGGTTCTTTTCGCTCAAACGGTACCGTTTGAACGGAAACGGCTGTAAAGGTATTTGCGGCGATGGTGTTTTCTGGCGTTTGGAACAACAGAGACGATATCATGATTCTGCCGGCAGTGCCGGAGGATTACGAACGGATCGCGCTTCTCCATGCGGCCGCGTTTGCGCGGGGTTGGGGCAGCGGAGAGCTTGAATCGCTCAACAACGATCCGGCGGTTACTATGCTGGTTGCCCGCCAAATCGGCACCAAGCCTGGTAGTCTGTACGGATTCAACATCATCCGTCAGGCAGCCGATGAAGGCGAAATTCTGTCGATCGTTGTGGATGCCAGTTTCCGTGGAAGCGGCCTTGGTGGACGGTTGATGCGCGAGGCCATCACGCGGTTTCAAACCGACCGGTTGGCCAGCGTGTTTTTGGAAGTTGCAAAAGACAATGCAGCCGCCGTTTCTCTTTACAAGCGCTTGGGATTTGTGACCGTTGGCGAGCGTAAGAGCTACTACCCACCGGTTGCCCCCATCGTCTCCAGCCCATCTGACCAACCACAAACCGCGCCACCAAGCGGCGGCGCGGACAAAAGCACTGCGCTTGTCATGCGCTTGGGGCTTGTCTAGATCGGTGTGACGCAAGCACGGGCGGTTTGTCTTGTGCACACACCCATCCGCGATTTTGCCGAACGGGCCCGATGGTGTCCGAATAGGACTGTCCGCCGGAGACCCGTTTCATGACCACCGAGTCGTCCCTTGAACAGCGCTGCATCGCCCACGGAATGCGCATGACAGAGCAGCGGCGCGTCATCGCCCGCATTTTGGAAGACGCGGCGGATCACCCCGATACGGAAGAATTGTTCAATCGCGCGTCAAAGATTGATGCGCGGATTTCGATCTCAACCGTTTATCGCACCGTGGCCCTGTTTGAAGATGCCGGGATCATTGAACGTCACGATTTCGGCGATGGCAGAGCCCGCTACGAACCGGCGCCGGAAGACCACCACGACCACCTGATCGACATGAAAACCGGACGTGTGATCGAATTCCGCAGCGAAGAAATTGAGGCCTTGCAAGAAACGGTGGCTGAGAAACTGGGTTATCGTCTGGTTGACCACCGACTGGAACTCTACGGCGTGCCGTTGACCCAGTCCCCGATCAAGCAAAGCGATGAGACGGAAGCCAAAGACCCGGTGACGCCGGAATCCAAGGCGTGACGTCCGGCCTTTTCAAACTGGTGGGTGTGATCCGGCTTGTCACAGTGCTGAGCCTTGCCATTGCTTGGCTGTTGATCTTGACGCCATTTCAACTCTTCGGGTTAGCATTTTACACACCGCTGGCCCGTGTCGTGCCGGTGGTGTTTCACAAAGGCGTTTTATTTTTATTCGGAGTCCAGCTGCACATATTCGGCGATCTTAGCGAGGATCGCCCCCTGCTGTTGGTCTGTAATCACATCAGTTGGCTCGACATTGTGGTGTTGAGCGCGGTCGCACCGGTGTCGTTTGTCGCGAAGGCGGAAATGGCCTCTTGGCCGGTTCTGGGGTGGCTCGCCAAAATGCAACGCACCGTCTTTGTTGTGCGCGAGGCCCGGCGCGCGTCCGGTCAGCAGGCGGACCAAATTGCCGACCGTCTTGCAGCCCACGAAATCATGATCCTGTTTCCGGAAGCCACAACCACTGATGGCAATGCGTTAGCGCCGTTTAAGACACCGCTTTTTGAGGCGGCAAAGCGGGCCATTCACAGTGCCCACTTGGACCATGCCACGGTACAACCCCTTGCGATTGACTATGCACGGCTTTGTGGCCTGCCCATTGGGCGGGCGGAGCGACCCCATGTGGCTTGGCCGGGGGACATTGGACTGGCTGAAAGCCTGCTGCCTCTTGTGCGGACCGGTGCGCTCGACGTGCACCTGCATTTGGGTGCGCCGGTAATTATGTATGAAGATAGCAACCGCAAACATGTGGCTGCCCGCAGCGGCAAGGCGATCCGTGACATGCTGGCGCTCGACACACGTGTGCCACACGGATAGACAAGCGCGCCACATGAATCCCAATCGGGTCACCAATTGGGCCGCTAAGTGGACGGAGCTAACGCGTATGGAACTGGATCAAAACCCGCAGGGCACCACACAGGGTGATGGCAGTGCCAATCCCAGCATCGTGACTGCGGATAACGCTGCCAAGAAGGTCTTCATCAAGACCTGGGGCTGCCAGATGAACGTCTACGATTCCACGCGGATGCAGGACGCGCTGGAGCAGGATGGGTATGTCTCCACGACCAGCATCGAAGACGCTGATCTTGTGTTGCTCAACACCTGCCACATTCGCGAAAAAGCGGCTGAAAAAATCTACTCAAATCTTGGTCGCATCCGCGCCTTGAAGGCCAAACGAGCCGACACTGACCGTCCCCTGACCATTGGCGTGACCGGCTGTGTCGCACAGGCCGAAGGTAAAGAGATCATCCGGCGGGAAAAGTCCGTCGATCTGGTGGTCGGACCGCAGACATACCATCGCCTGCCCGCCATCATCCGGCGCGCCAAAAGCCAAGGGCCGCAGGTTGAGACCGAGTATGCGGTGGAAGACAAGTTCAACCATCTGCCCAAGGCCAAAGCGAGCCAAGTGCGCTCGCGCGGTGTGACCGCGTTTTTGACCGTTCAGGAAGGGTGCGACAAATTCTGCACGTTTTGCGTGGTGCCCTATACGCGGGGTGCGGAAGTCTCCCGCTCCCGCGAGCAAGTGTTGGACGAAGCCAAGGCTTTGGTGGATGCGGGCGTGCGCGAGATCACGCTGTTGGGCCAAAACGTCAACGCGTGGCACGGCTCACACAACGGCCAAACGATGGGTTTGGGTGATTTGCTATATGCTCTCTCCGAGATCAGCGGTCTCGACAGATTGCGCTATGTCACGTCTCACCCCCGCGATATGGATGACGGTTTGATTGCGGCCCACGGTGCGCTGGACTGTTTGATGCCGTATCTGCATTTGCCGGTTCAAGCCGGCTCCGACCGCATTTTGAAAGCCATGAACCGGCAGCATACAGCCGCCCATTACGTCTCGATCATCGAACGGGTTCGGGCAGCGCGGCCGGATATCGCCATCAGCGGCGATTTGATCGTGGGCTTTCCCGGAGAAACCGAGGCTGACTTTGAAGATACATTGGAGGTGGTGCGTGCCACGCGATATGCCCAGTGCTACTCTTTCAAATACTCCCGCCGCCCGGGCACACCGGGTGCAGAAATGCACGAACAGGTGCCTGATGAAGTGAAGACGGAACGTTTGGCGCGCCTGCAAGCCTTGCTGAACGAACAGCAAATCGCCTTCAACCAAGGCTGCGTGGGCAAGACCATTAAAGTTTTGCTGGAAAAACCCGGTCGCATCGAGGGGCAGTTGATCGGACGATCACCATGGTTGCAAAGTGTCATTGTCGGGTCACATATTGGACGCATCGGCGGCATCGTGCCGGTGCGCGTCACGGAAGCCAACCCAAACAGCTTAACGGCTGTTGCCCCTTAAGGAGCCTCGCTTGAGCGAAAACCAAAGCCTGCCCAGTTTTGTCACCGATGGGCCCAAAGGCCGTCACTCCGGTGGCGCTTCTCACACCCCCGCCAGCGCGCAACCTTCCACAACAGCACCCGATGAAACAGCCCATGTAGCCTTGGTTTTTGACGACAACCAATCCGCACAGGCATTATTTGGCCAGTACGACCAGCATTTGGCCGTTATAGAACGGGATTTGCATCTGGAAGCCGTGGCGCGGGGCAATGAAGTGCATTTAAAGGGTTCGCCAGTGGCAACCGATCAGGCACGCCGGGTGCTGGATTCACTCTACGCCCGCTTAAACGACGGCGAAACCATCGAAATCGGGGATGTGGAAGGCGCGATCCGGCAGGCGATTGCATCCGATGCACAAATGACACTGCCCACCATGGAGAAACGTGGCAAACTGGCGATGGCTGCAATCTCCACCGCCAAAAAAACCATCCATGCCCGCACGCCCACGCAAGATGCTTATATCCGAGCGATGGAGCGGGCCGAACTGGTGTTTGGTACCGGCCCGGCAGGCACCGGCAAAACCTATCTCGCGGTGGCCCATGCCGCCTCAATGCTGGAACGGGGTGCCATTGACCGGATCATCTTGTCCCGACCCGCAGTGGAAGCGGGCGAGCGGCTGGGGTTTTTGCCCGGTGACATGAAAGAGAAGGTCGATCCCTACCTACGGCCGCTCTACGATGCGCTCTATGACATGATGCCCGGGGACAAAGTGGAGCGGGCGATCACGTCCGGGATCATCGAGATCGCACCCTTGGCCTTCATGCGCGGACGCACCCTCGCCCATGCGGCCATTATCTTGGACGAGGCGCAGAACACCACAACCATGCAGATGAAGATGTTTTTGACCCGCCTCGGCGAAGGGTCAAAAATGATCGTCACGGGCGACACCAGCCAGATTGATCTGCCTCCGAATACAAAATCCGGACTGGTGGACGCGTTGGACGTTTTGGCTTCGGTTGAAGGCGTCGTGCGCGTGGCCTTCCAAGCGGAAGATGTTGTTCGCCACAAGTTGGTGGGGCGGATTGTCCGCGCCTATGACAAAGCGGGGCAGGAACGGTCCGACAACGCCCATGGCTGACCGCTCAACGGGTCTTGCTTTTGATGTGGCGGTGGAGGCCGAACTGTGGGGAGACGAACAGACCCTAACGGCCCTTAGCGAACGGGCACTCATGGCCGCTGCCGCTCACGTGACCGAACTGTTGCCCCAGGATCCCGAAGTGAGCGTGGTGTTCACCGACAACAACGCCATCCAAACATTAAATGCCCGGTGGCGCGGAATGGATAAGCCTACCAACGTGCTCTCTTTTGCCGCCAATGATGCCAGTGGCCCGCCAAGCCCGCTGCTCGGCGATATTGTATTG
The DNA here is from genome assembly GCA_038746275.1 of Pseudomonadota bacterium. Taxonomy (GTDB): domain Bacteria; phylum Pseudomonadota; class Alphaproteobacteria; order Rhizobiales; family Rhizobiaceae; genus Pseudahrensia. Next base: position 33,783 of record JBCDKS010000002.1, read on the forward strand.
GCGCAAGAGACCATCGCACGGGAAGCGCAGGCGCAAGACAAGGCTTTTGATGATCACGTCATCCATCTTTTGGTGCACGGATTTTTGCATTTGTTGGGTCACGATCATCTGAACGATAAAGAAGCGCACGCAATGGAAGAGACGGAACGGCGAGTTCTTGCAGACCTGGGCATTGCCGACCCCTATGGCGAGACCTAACTTAACGGCGCAATGGAGCCTCAACATCCCTCATGACTGATCAATCCAGCACTGCCGCCGCATCCTCTTCCGATGCCGGACCTACGACAGCCCTGTCCGGCGGCACACCAGACCCCGAACCCACCGTCAAGGCCAGCGGATCGACACCGGGCGCACCCACCGTCGCTGAAATCCAAAAAGCCGCGTCATCGGACACAGCAAACTCCGCAGCCAACGGCGTGGAGCCGGGCAAAGAGCTTGTGGTCTTGCCCAAGGATGAACGGAGCGAGACATGGTTCATGCGTTTTCTTGTGCGCCTCGGTTTGCGCTCCGGGGGCACTCTGCGGGATGACTTGCACGAGGCGTTGTCCGGCGAAGGGGACGCCGGCGATCTGTTTTCACCCGAAGAACGGGCGATGTTGCAAAATATCCTGCGCCTGCGGGAACGCCGGGTCGAAGACGTGATGGTGCCCCGGGTGGAAATCCAAGCGGTAGACCTCTCAATGCCGTTGGGTTCGGTTTTGCAACGCTTTGAAGAAACCGGCCATTCGCGCCTTCCCGTCTACACCGACGGGTTGGACGATCCGCGCGGGATGGTGCTGATCAAAGACTTGATGCTCTATATGGTTCGCGTTTCCGGTGACGGGCATGAGCGCGATGAAGACGGTTTTCGCCCGCTGGACCTCAGCCGGGTCGACCTCGAAATGCCTCTGCAAGATGCTGATGTGATCCGACGGGTGTTGTTTGTTCCCCACTCGATGTTGGCCAGCGACCTGATGGCCCGCATGCAGACCACCCGCACCCAGATGGCGCTTGTGATCGATGAATATGGCGGGACGGACGGATTGGTTTCGCTGGAAGACATCGTTGAAGAAGTGGTGGGGGAGATCGAGGACGAACACGACGACGAAGATGAAAACGAAACCCACATCGTGCATGTGTCTGAAGGCGTGTGGGACGTAAACGCACGGTGCGAGTTGGACGCGTTGCGCGCGGAGATTGGCGACGCCTTCCAAACCGGCGATGCGGGAGAAGACCGTAACACCCTTGGCGGGCTTGCCTTTGAACTGGCAGGCCATGTACCGGTGCGTGGTGAAGTGGTGACCGGGGTTCCCGGATTCGAATTCCGTATTTTAGAGGCCGATCCACGGCGTATCCGCCGTGTTCAAGTGGTGCATACCGGGCTGCGCGAGAAACGGCGCAAGGCCGCTTTGCGGTCCGCAGAGGCCACTTAATGGAGCGGTTTAACGACAAGCCAAATGGCGTTGCCGCATCGGACAGCTGCACAGCGGGCACAACGGATGGACAAGAAATTGAACGGTTGATCCAACTGCTCGCGCGCCTGCCAGGTCTGGGCCCGCGCTCCGCCCGCCGGGCGGCCTTGCACATGATCCAGCGACAACAATCCTTGATGGAGCCCCTGTCTGACGCCCTGTCGCGCGCTGTATCCGCCGTCACGATCTGTGGCACCTGCGGTAACATTGATACGAAAAACCCGTGTCCGATCTGCTCAGACCCGCGCCGTGACCATAGCACCGTCATCGTGATCGAGGACGTATCCGATCTATGGGCCTTGGAGCGGGCAGCCGCCATGAACGCGGCTTATCACGTGCTGGGGGGCACACTGTCACCTCTCGATGGTGTTGGGCCGGAAGACCTGCGCATTGCCGAACTGGTGGACCGCGTAAAAAACGGCGATATCAAAGAGGTGATTATTGCGGTGAACGCCACCGTGGAAGGGCAAACGACGGCCCACTACATCACCGAGCAACTGGATGGCTTGGACGTCGCCGTCTCACGCTTGGCCCACGGTGTGCCTGTGGGGGGCGAATTGGACTATCTGGACGAAGGCACGCTGTCGGCGGCATTGCGGTCTCGTACGAAGTTTTAAGCCGCCTCACCGCTTGAACGTCTGCAGGCTCCACAGGATCAGCCAACCTGCGAGCAGGCCCCAAAACGCGCCTGAAACGCCGGCAATCGATATGCCTGAGGCACTGGCCAAAAACGTGATGGCGGCTGGCATCCTCGCTTCTTCATCTGAAAAGGCTGCCAGAGCCGCGGTTGAGAAAGCAGCAATCAAGGCCAATCCAGCTACAGCCTCAATCAGGATCGCCGGGGCCAGGGATACGAAGGCTGTTGTGAGACCGGCCGTGAGCCCAAAAACAATGTAACCAATACCACAGACCACAGCCGCGCCGTATCGCTTGTCTTTGTTTTCGCAAACATCAGAGCCGGTGAGCATCGCGGCGGTGATCGCTGCAAGATTGACCGCATGGCTGCCAAACGGTGCGCCAATGAAACTGAACACCCCGGTTGTCGCCAAGAGTGGCCCAGCCTTGGGCCTGTAGTCGTTGGCCGCCAAGACGGCGAGACCCGGAATGTTCTGCGACGCCATGGTTACCACAAACAGTGGCAGAGCAATGCCAAGGGCCGAAGCCAGCGTGAATGTAGGTGAGACCCATTCGGGTACGATGATCACACCGGCTGAGAACCGCGCCGTCCAATCAGGTGGAAATGGTATGCCGAACACCACAACCGCAGCAAAGGCTAGAAGAGCGAACGGCACGGCAAAGAGCTTGTTGATCTGTCCGCCGATCACCCATGCCGCCAAAATGGGGAGCCCCAACAAGGGATCAAAGGCAATCGCCTTGATGGGCGCAAGGCAAAGCGACAACAAAATGCCCGCCAACATTGCGCTGGCCAGCGGCGTGGGAATGGCGGCGACCACCCGACCGAAAGACTTGAACAAGCCGGTGATGATGATGAGGACGCCACAGACCAAAAATGCGCCAACGGCCTCTGAAAAACCGCCGGCAGGGACGGTGGCGGTGGCCAAGAGAGCCGCGCCGGGTGTGGACCATGCAGCACTGACCGGAATGCGCGTTCTTAAGCTGAGCACGATGCCACACAAACCCATGGCAATGGCTGCCACCATGAGGCCCGACGCCGCCTGCTCCACGGTCGCGCCGACACCCCTCAAGCCTTGCAAGACGACTGCAAAAGAGGAGGCGAAACCCACAAAAGCTGCCAAACAACCAATGGTGATTGCATTCAACGAATAGGGAGATGCGGGGGGATTGGTCACGGCGAAAACGCGTTAAACAGGATCAATAATGTGGCGGGCGGGTGTTTTCGTGTCCGCCGGGGCCGCTTGGACCGGCCTCTTCCACTTCCATCACACGGTCACGCAGGCGAAGCATGGCTTTTGTGATCTGATCGATCTTGTCCCATTGCTCGCGCACCTGATCGGAAAGGTTTTCGATCTCACTGGCCTGGTGGGCGCAGAGTTCTTCCAAGGCTTGTAAACGGGTCTCCACTGCATCCTGTGGACCCGTGCCAGTGGGTGTTTTTTCGGTCAAAGATCGTTCCTTTACTGGAGCCCGAGGGCCGCCATGCCCCCGTCTTCATAGCCAAGAAACAGCGTCTGTGCAGCGCATAAATTGGCTTGGTGGGCACGAAGGAGGGTGGTAGCGTTTTGGTCACAGACAGAACCCACGATCGGACGCCCATAGCCGGACGCAAAGACCCGCTCAACTCGCAAACACCGTCCAGCGCATCATCCAAGGCACGCACTCATCCATGACCAACGCAGCCATTGAACTGACCAATATTTCCAAAAGCTTCGGGCCGGTCCACGCCAACAAAGATATCAATCTGCGCATTGAGCCGGGAACCATCCACGGCATTATCGGGGAAAACGGTGCCGGTAAATCCACACTGATGTCGATCCTGTACGGGTTTTATCAGGCCGACCGCGGTGAAATCGCCATCAAGGGCAAACCGGTTTCGATCCCGGATAGCCAGACGGCCATCGGCCACGGCATCGGCATGGTGCATCAGCACTTTATGCTGGTGGACACATTCACAGTTCTGGAAAATATCATTTTGGGCGCGGAAGGCGGCAATATTCTCAACACAGCCATGCGCCGGGCGCGGGCGGAACTGCTGCGACTGGAGGAGGAATACGGACTTAAGGTCGATCCCGACGCAGTGGTGGAAACGCTGCCAGTGGGGCTGCAGCAAAGGGTGGAAATACTCAAGGCGCTCTTCCGTGGTGCTGAAATCCTGATCCTGGACGAGCCCACCGGCGTGCTCACGCCGTCGGAGGCAGATCATCTGTTTCGGATTTTGAACCAGTTGAAGGCCGAGGGAAAAACCATCCTTTTGATCACCCACAAGTTGCGGGAGATCATGGCCATCACCGACAATGTGTCTGTCATGCGGCGGGGCGAAATGGTGGCGACACGTAAAACCGCCGACACAAGCCCGGAGGAACTGGCGGAACTGATGGTGGGACGCCGGGTGTTGCTGCAAGTGGACAAAGGTCCGGCCAACCCCACCCATACGGCGCTCAGCGTGAAAGGTCTGACCGTTCGGGACAGCCGCGGTGTCGACATGGTCAAAAATGTCAGCTTTGACGTGCGCGCGGGCGAAATCGTCGGCATCGCCGGGGTGGCGGGCAACGGGCAGTCTGAACTCTTACAGGCCATAGCGGGTATGGTCCCTTTGCACAGCGGAACGATTGATCTCAACGGTGTCACACTGGTTCAAGATCCAGCCGCGCTGCGGGATTTGGGCCTCGCCCATGTTCCCGAAGACCGGCACCATGAAGGACTGGTATTGCCGTTTGAAGAAAACGAAAACGCGGCTTTGGGCTATCACGGGGATACAAAGTTCCTGTCCGGACCTTTTTTGCAGATTGATGCCATGCGATCCGACGCCGAAGAAAAAATCGAGAAATACGATATTCGCCCGCCAAATCCGCGTTTGAAGACCGCCAATTTTTCCGGTGGCAATCAGCAGAAAATCGTTTTGGCACGGGAGATGGAGCGCGATCCGGATGTATTGCTGATTGGCCAGCCCACGCGGGGTGTGGATGTGGGTGCAATTGAATTCATTCACAGCCGCATTATCGAGATGCGCGACGCTGGAAAAGCCGTGCTGCTGGTGTCAGTGGAGTTGGATGAAATCCGATCTCTGTCCGACCGCGTGTTGGTGATGTTTGACGGGCATATAGTTGGCGAGCGGTCGCCGGAGACGGGCGAGAATGAGTTGGGCCTGTTGATGGCAGGCATCACCGAAGAAGATGCGGCGGCTTAGGGTTCGGCAAAGACCGGTCTTGGAAAGCAAGCCTCCATTCTCTGGCTTCATTGCCAAGCGTGTCTTGGCAATCCAATGGTGCAGTTAGGTTGCAAAGTGTGGATTGCGCGAACACGCCACGCAATGACGAACCCTTTGAACTGCCGGAAACCTACCCGCCCATCGCAAAACCCCGGGTGAACGCGACCTGAGCCTGTGTTTCCGGGACCGCATGTCCACGGGCCTGTGAAACAGTTTCAATTGCTTGGTCTGGGGTTTTACCCTGAGCGACCAGGACACATGAACAGGTCGTGCCGGCCCGCCCGATGCCCCCGGCGCAGTGCACCAGCACACTCTCATCAGTCCGCAGCTTCACATTCACATCTGCGATCAAGACGCGGAAAGCCCCAAGGAATTTGGGCAGACCGAAGTCGGCGATTGGAAAATGCGTGAAAGCAATTTCATGCTGCGCCAGCGCATGCTGCTCTGCGCCAATGCCTTTCGCCTGCATCTCCTCTTCGCTCATCAGGCAGACGACACGGTCCACACCCAGTTTTTTTGCCTCCTGCGCCCAGCTTTGCAAATTTGCTGCTTGCGGGCGGGGACCGATGAACAGACGGCCTGGAAGATCTTGTGGGATTTCGTGAAACGTCATGCGTCCGGGCGTCTGCTGATACTACACAGCGGCCTTGATGTTTTCTGCGAGATAGAGCGCACGCAATTTATCACCCACGGGGCCGGGCTTGCCGGTTCCGACGGTATGACCGTCAATTTCCACCACCGGATTGGCAAAGCCACTGGCCGACGTCGCGAACGCTTCATCCGCCGCGTAAGCCTCTTCCAATGTGAACGGGCGTTCTTCCACCTGCATTTGCAGTAAGCGGGCACACTCCAGGACAGACTTCCGGGTGATGCCGTGCAAGATGTCGTTGCTCAAATGGCGCGTAATGATCCGGCCATCCTTGACGATATAAGCGTTGTTTGACGTGCCTTCCGTAACGAAACCGTCCTGCACCATCCACGCATCGTCTGCCCCACGGGATTTCGCCTCCATTTTTGCGATGGACGGATAGAGCAGTTGCACCGTTTTGATGTCGCGGCGTCCCCAGCGCAGGTCTTCTATGGAAATCACCTTTAAACCGGCGGTCTCGACATTCGTGCCAACGACTTTTTTGGCCTGCGTGAACAAGACGATGGTTGGCTCCGTGTCGTCTGAGGGGAACGCAAAGTCGCGGTCACCGGGATTGCCACGGGTGATCTGCAAATAAATCATGCCTTCGTCGATCTCGTTGAGACGAACCAATTCCCGGTGCACCTCCAAAAGCTGATCGGGGTCGATCTTCACCGGCATTTTGAGCTCGTCGAGGGAGCGCTGCAAACGGGTGATGTGGCCCTCAAATCCGATCAGCTTGCCGTTCACAACGGTGGTGACTTCGTAAACGCCGTCGGCAAACAAAAAGCCCCGATCAAAGATGGACACATTGGCTTCGTTCTCCGGCACATAGTCGCCGTTGAGATAAACGGTGCGCATGACAAGGATCCTTTCTGCAAACGACTTCTTCGATGAATGGGCGTGAACGCGTTTCCGACCCACATCATCCCCAAAGGGCAGGCTCGGGAGGGTGGATGATCGACCCATCAATGGTCAGCGGTGGAACACGATCTTCGGCCAAAAGCAACGGGCCGTCGAGGTCTACAAATGGCGCACCTTGAGCCAGCAAATGGGCCGGTGCCATGGCCAGGGAGGACCCCACCATGCACCCGATCATGATAGCATAATTCTGGTCCAACGCCGCCTGCCGCAGGGCCAAAGCCTCGGTCAGGCCACCGGTCTTGTCGAGTTTGATGTTCACCACATCATACTTGCCCTTAAGTGCGGGCAGTGAGGTGCGGTCGTGGCAGGACTCATCGGCGCACACTGGCAAGGGCCGGGCAATTTCCAGAAGGGCGTCGTCCTCGCCCGATGGAAGCGGTTGCTCCACCAGTTTCACGCCAAGACGCACCAGAGTCGGGGCCAGTTCGGTATAGACTTCAGCGGACCAACCTTCATTCGCGTCAATGATGATATCGGTCTTGGGCGCGCCCCGGCGAACGGCTTCCAAGCGAGCCATATCCCCTTCGCCACCCAATTTAATTTTAAGCAAGGGTCGGTGGGCGTGTTCTGCAGCTTTGCGTTCCATCACATCGGGGTCTGCCAAAGAAAGCGTGTAGGCCGTTGTGACGGGTGCGAGGGGGGCAAAGCCTGCCAACTCACGCGCGCTGGTGCCTTTTCGCTTGGCTTCCAAATCCCAAAGGGCACAGTCCAGCGCGTTGCGCGCGGCACCGGCTGGCATGGTGGACTGCAGTTTTTCCCGGTTCAAACCAGCCTCAAACTGCGCCGCAAGCGCCATGATATCAGCGATCACGCCTTCGACCGTCTCTCCGTAGCGGGCATAAGGTACACATTCGCCCCACCCGGTGTGGGTGCCATCTGACACTTTAACCGTGACCACCCGTGCTTGTGTTCGGGAACCGCGTGAAATCGTGAAGACTTCCGCCAGTGGGAAGATGGTTTCTTCTGCGTGAAGCGTGATGCCCATATTAGACAAGCGCATCCACGAGACGGGCCGCGCCATGACGGAACGGGTCAACCGTTGGCAGACCCATGCGGTTTTCAGTTTCCTCGCACAGGCGCAACGCCTCCTCATCGCCCAAGGCAACGGTGTTGATAGCGATGCCTGTCACCTGGCAATCGGGATTAACGAACCGCGCTAACGTGAGAGCCGTGTCGCGCACCAGTTCCAAGCTTGGCAAATCATAGTCCGGCAGGCCGCGCATGTGGGTGCGGGTGGGCTCGTGAGACAGAATCATCGCATCGGGCTGTCCCCCATGAATGAGCGCCATCGTCACGCCGGAATAAGACGCGTGGAACAAGCTGCCCTGACCCTCGATAATGTCCCAGTGATCGAGATCGTTGCTGGGCGTAAGCCACTCGACACTGCCGGCCATAAAGTCCGCCACCACAGCGTCCAAAGGCACACCGTCACCAGTGATCAGGATGCCGGTCTGGCCAGTGGGTCGAAACGTTGCCTTCATGCCCCGCTGGCGCATTTCTTTTTCAACACAGAGGCCGGTGTACATTTTACCGACGGAACAGTCCGTGCCGACGGCCAACATGCGCTTGCCGGTGCGGCGCACCCCGCTGGCGATGGGATATTTTACGCTGGGTACACGCACATCGTGCAAGGCGCGGCCTTTTGCAGCAGCATGCGCCGCCAAATCAGCTTCATCGCGCAGTAAGTTGTGAAGACCTGAGGCCAAATCCATGCCTGCATCGAGGGCCTGCCTCAAAACGACTTTCCAACTGTCTGAAATCACACCACCCCGGTTGGCGACGCCGATGACCATGGTTTTTGCGCCCGCCGCAACGGCTTGCTCAATCGTCATGTCGGCAACTTTGACGTCGGCCTGACACCCTTCCATTTTGAACTGGCCGACGCAGTTTTTCGGACGCCAATCCTTGATGCCTTGGGCCACTTTGGCCGCCAATTGGTCCGGCGCATCGCCAAGAAACAACAGATAGGGTGTTTCGATCATGGTGCTGATTTCCTCAAGGCTGACCATGGCTGCGTTGATTACAATCAGACCGATCGTCAAAAAACGCACCATGGAACACGGCATATGCGCCGATCTCGACCAATAATCAGTCCGATTTTCGGTGGGCGCAAGCGCTGCAATCGGCTGGTGCCAAGTGCAGGTTTCAACTGGTCTCACATTTTAGAAATGACCAGTATGACGAACAGTTCCCTAAGCTTGACGGCCACTTCGGCGTCGACCCCTGCGACAGCACTCTTCTAAAGACACACTTGCACTTACGCTGCGAACAGACGTAGTCTTTCCGACAGGAATTACAGCACACTCGTGTTGTCGCGCTTTGGGAGGAACGCATGGCGAAAATCGACATTACCATTAACGGCAAGGCCACGTCGGCGACAGTGGATGACCGCACACTGCTGGTGGAGTACCTGCGTGAAACACGCAATCTCACCGGCACCCATGTGGGGTGTGACACGTCCCAGTGTGGCGCATGCGTTGTGCACGTGGACGGTAAAGCCATGAAAAGCTGCACCATGTTGGCGGCACAGGCCTCCGGCAGCGAAGTCACCACTATTGAGGGTGTCGCCAGCAGTGGCGAATTGCATCCCATGCAGGCTGCCTTTCGCGAGCACCACGGCCTGCAGTGTGGGTTTTGCACCCCCGGCATGATTATGAGCGCGATTGATATGGTGAACCGTCACGGCCCCGGCATTGATGAAAAGACAATCCGTGCGGAACTGGAAGGCAATATTTGCCGCTGTACCGGTTACCACAACATCGTCAAATCCATCGCTGCAGGTGCCGCCGCCATGGGTGCGGGCGCACAGCAAGCGGCTGAATAAAACGAAACCGTTTTAACAACTGCCGCGATTTTCCGGACGCGCTTGAAAAAGAAGAATAAACAAGCAGCCCTTTTCCGGTCTACGCGGTCCCATTCTTGAGGAGGGAACCCAATGGGTATCGAAGGTATCGGCGCACGCGTATTGCGCAAAGAGGACAAGCGTTTCATCACCGGCAAAGGACGCTACACGGACGACCACAATGTGCCCGGCCAACACTATGCGGCTTTTGTGCGCTCGCCACACGCCCACGCCAAGGTGAATGGCATAGACAAGTCTGCGGCAGAAGCCATGTCGGGTGTTGCTGCTGTTCTCGACGGCAAGCAACTGACCGGTGACGGCATCGGCAATATCATCTGCGGCTGGATGGTCCATTCCAAAGACGGCACGCCCATGAACATGGGCGCATGGTCAGCCCTTGCAACGGACACGGTACGCTATGTGGGCGACGCTGTGGCCGTGGTAATTGCGGAAAGCCTAGCGGAAGCCAAAGCAGCAGCGGAAGCTGTCGACGTGGACTACGACGTGCAAACGGCTGTTGTCAGCGCGGTGGACGCCATGGAAGACGGCGCACCGCAAATCCATCCCGAAGCCAAAAACAACATCATCTTCGATTGGGAAATTGGCGAGGGCGACGCAACAGACGCGGCCATTGCCGGTGCGGAACGCGTCGTGGAATTGGAAATCCGCAACAACCGCCTCGTGCCGAACCCGATGGAGCCCCGCTCCGCATTGGCACAGTATGACGACGCGGAAGACCACTACACGCTGCACACCACCAGCCAAAACCCACACGTGGCGCGGCTTGTTTTATCGGCGTTCTATCAAGTGGCCCCTGAAAACAAGTTGCGCGTGATCGCGCCCGATGTGGGGGGCGGTTTTGGTGCAAAAATCTACATCTACCCGGAAGAGATCGTTTGTCTTTGGGCCGCTAAAAAAGCTGGTGTGCCGGCAGTCAAATGGACGGCGGATCGCGGTGAAGCCTTTGTGACGGACGCTCACGGCCGTGATCATGTCTCGACCGCCAAAATGGGTTTTGACAAGAACAACAAAATTGTTGGCTTCAAGGTGGACACGATTGCCAATCTCGGCGCCTACATGTCGTTGTTCTCGTCTTCGGTGCCAACCTATCTCTACGCCACGCTCTTGTCGGGCCAGTACAACATCCCAAACATCCACTGCAACGTGCGCACGGTTTACACCAACACCGTGCCAGTGGACGCCTATCGCGGGGCCGGTCGGCCTGAAGCCACTTATTTGGTCGAACGCATGATGACCAAAGCCGCTCGTGAACTGGGCGTGGACCCGGCAGACTTGCGCCGCGCAAACTTTATCCAAGAGTTCCCGCACCAGACACCTGTGATCATGGCCTATGATGCCGGTGACTTTGACGCATCCCTGGATGCGGCCATGGCGGCCTCCGACTATGCCAATTTTGGGGCCCGCAAGGCGAAGTCCGAAAGCAAAGGCAAGCTGCGCGGCATCGGCATGTCCTGCTACATTGAGGCCTGCGGGATTGCACCGTCTCAAGCGGTCGGCTCTTTGGGTGCAGGCGTTGGCCTTTGGGAATCGGCGGAAGTGCGGGTAAACCCGGTCGGCACAGTGGAAATTCTCACCGGTTCACACAGCCATGGCCAAGGCCATGAGACCACGTTTGCGCAGCTGGTTTCCGAACGGTTCGGCCTTCCGGGAGAAAACGTGCAAATCGTCCATGGCGACACGGACAAAGTGCAGTTTGGTATGGGCACTTACGGCTCGCGCTCCGGCGCGGTGGGCATGTCCGCCATCGTGAAGGCGCTCGACAAGGTCGAAGCCAAAGCGAAGAAGATCGCCGCTCATCTCTTGGAAGCCGCCGAAGGCGACATCGAGATCAAAGACGGTGAAGTTCTGGTCAAAGGCACCGACAAAAAGCTGGGTTGGCACGAAGTGTGTCTGGGGGCCTACACCGCCCACAACCTTCCCGAAGGTATGGAACCGGGTTTGAAGGAGGGGGCGTTTTACGATCCGACCAACTTCACCTTCCCCGCCGGGTGCTACATTTGCGAGGTGGAAATCGACCCCGAAACCGGTGTGGTGAGCGTCGAGCAGTTCGTCGCTGCTGACGATTTCGGCAAGATCATCAATCCGATGATCGTGGAAGGCCAGGTCCATGGCGGCATCGCCCAAGGCATTGGTCAAGCCATGCTGGAGAATGCCGTCTACGACGAAACCGGCCAGCTGATTTCGGCCTCCTACATGGATTACACCATGCCCCGGGCGGATGATTTGCCAGACTTCCAGGTGTCCACCACCGAAACCCTGTGCCCGGGCAATCCGCTCGGCATTAAGGGTTGCGGTGAAGCGGGTGCCATCGGCTCACCGCCAGCGTTGATCAACGCTGTCACAGATGCGATCGGCCATGAGGGTCTGTCTATGCCAGCCTCACCGCAAAACGTATGGGCTGCGATCCAGGACGGATCCATGAAACAGGCTGCCGAATAACGCGCATCTATCTGGACGGCGGCGCACAGCGCTGCCGTCCCGGTAGTCTAATTTTGATTTCTGGAGGAAATCCATATGTATGAAACCAATTATCACCGTGCCAGTGATGTCAGCGATGCTGTGGCGAAAATGGGCGCAGCTGATGACGGCAAGTTCATGTCCGGCGGCCAGACGCTTTTGCCGACCATGAAACAGCGCCTTGCAGCGCCCAGTGATTTGATCGATCTGACCCGCATCGGCGATATGCATGGCATCACGATTGACGGGAACATGATCCGCATCGGTGCTGCAACAACCCATAACGATGTGGCGACCAACGCAGAACTGCGCGCGGTTTGCCCATCGATCTGCGATCTGGCCTCCCACATCGGTGACCCGGCCGTTCGCCACCGGGGCACGATTGGCGGCTCTATCGCCAACAACGACCCAGCCGCAGATTATCCTGCAGCCATGATGGCACTGAACGCTCAGATCATCACCAATCAGCGCAAGATCGACACGGATGACTTTTTCACCGCGATGTTTGAGACCGCACTGAAAGAAGATGAAGTTGTGGTCGCCGTTGAATTCCCCGCGCCTGCCAAAGGGGCCTATGCGAAGTTTCCCAATCCGGCATCCCGTTATGCGATGGCCGGCGTGTTCGTTGCCAAGCTCAAAAACGGCATGGTGCGCGTGGGCATAACAGGCGCATCCTCCGGCGGAGTATACCGCCCGGGCGATATGGAAGAGGCTTTGAAATCCGACTGGTCCGCCGAGGCGATCGATGGTTGTGCTGTTGATGAAGGCGATATGTTGTCAGACATTCATGGCACGTCCGCTTACCGCGCCAATTTGGTGAAAGTGATGGCCAAGCGCGCTGTCGCCGCTGCGGGATAAGGCTCACCACCCATTAAAATACAAAAAGGGCGGCTCAATGAGCCGCCCTTTTTTGTTTGGATGATACCAGCCAAAACGAAGTGGGCCTGTTTGACCTAGGCTTGATCGTCTTCCGATGCTGCCTCTTCCGGAGCCGGCTCTTCGAATTTTGGTCCGCCCTTTGCGACACCCACCATGGCAGGCCGCAGGATGCGCTCGCCGATTTGGTAGCCTTCTTGAACGACTTGCTGCACCGAATTGTTGGGCACGTCCGGATTGGGAATTTCAAACATGGCCTGATGCAGGTTTGGATCGAACTTCTGACCTTCAGGGTTGAACTTCTCAACACCGGCGGTCTTCAACGCTTTCAGCAATTCCCGCTCCGTCATCTCAACGCCTTCCAGCAGCGCTTTGAACTCTTCGGAGCCGCTTTCGCGTTTTTCTGCCGGTACGGCCTGAATGGCACGCTGAAAATTATCGGCCACCGTCAGCAGATCGCGAGCAAAATTGGCAACGGCGTAAGAGCGTGTGTCGGCGATCTCCCGAGCCGTGCGACGACGCAGATTTTCCATCTCCGCCACAGCGCGCAGAGCCTTGTCCTTCATCTCTTCGTTTTCGACGCGCAATTTGTCGAGCACCGCGAGAATTTGTTCCGGATCGTTAAAGTTGGGCTGCCCGGCATCCGCGTCGGGCGTGTCGTCGGCCTCAGCGGCATCAAGCTCCGCCTGCTCTTCGGCGGCCATGCGCTCTTCTTCTGCAGCCAAATCGTCAAAAAGGGCGTCGTCGGGGTTGCGATTTCCCGCCATGGTTCACCTGTGCGAAGAGAAAATTTTCCAGACGCTCATATCGGCCTGCGAAGTCGCAAAATCAACCCCGAAGCCGGTTAACGCGGGCGGGTTTTAGCGCAGCAATCGGCCTACGACTTGCGCCGTGTAGTCCACCATAGGGACAATGCGCGCGTAGTTGAGACGGGTTGGTCCGATGACCCCCACCGCACCAATGATGCGTTGCGCACCGTCACGATAGGGCGCCACGACGACCGATGATCCGGAAAGCGAAAACAAATTGTTTTCAGCTCCTATGAATATTTTGACGCCCTCCCCGTCTTCTGCCAATTCCAAAAGTTGCATCAATCCCTGTTTGCTCTCCAACTCATCAAACAAATGTTGGAGACGGCTGATATCGTCGCGAATGTCCATGGATGTGAGCAAATTAGCTCGACCGCGTACAATCAATTGGGGTTTTTGATCAGCTGCCGCCCCGGCCCAAGTGGCCAGACCCTGATCCACCAAAGACGCGGCCAGTGTGTCCAACTCGCCCTGGGTTTTGGCCAGACGTGCGGAAATCGCCACCCGCGCTTCGCCGAGCGTGCGGCCCGCAACGTGAGCGTTTAGGAAATTACTGGCTTCCACCAGTGTGGAGGCGCTCATACCGGCGGGCAAAGAGATGATGCGGTTTTCGACCGCTTCGTTTTCGCCAACGATCACCACCAACGCTTTTGTGGATTCCAACCGCACAAATTCAATGTGTTTGAGCCGGACATCGCTTTTGCCCGCGATCACCAGTCCCGCGCCCTCGGTGAGTCCGGATAGCAATTGGCTTGCTTCGGTGAGCACGCTGTCAAAAGTCTGACCCTGCGCCGCTTCCTTCACTTGTGCATCGATCCCCGCCCGTTCTTCGCGGGACAGATTGCCGATTTCCATAAAACCATCGACGAAATAGCGAAGGCCTTGTTCCGTTGGGAGGCGGCCCGCAGAAACGTGGGGCGCATAGATGAGACCAAGATGTTCCAGATCGGACATCACATTGCGCACAGATGCCGGAGACAGGGACACCGACAGCCGACGCGCCAGATTGCGGGAGCCGAGGGGTTCCCCCGTCTCAAGGTAAGTCTCAACAATGTTGCGAAACACTTCGTGGGACCGGGTGTCGAGCTGGTCCAACGGGCGAAACGGGCGTGGGCGGATGGGCGGATTCATAGTGCAAAGCTGGGTCAGGACGCGGGTAAAATCAAGCGTCACCACCGATCTGGCAGCAGCAAAAATCACAGGAAACGTCGAGCGAATTGGCCCTCACAATGACAGTGCGCTCCACTGACCGCTGTGACCAATTCGGTTGCCCTGTTGCCGGGGTCGATGTCGGCGGTTATGCAGCCGTTCATACAGTTATCCAACAGCCAGCGAGAGCCCATGCGCCCGTCCAAAAGAGCCTTTGATGAAATGCGAACCGTCACGCTGGAACGTGGCTTTTCCAAACACGCAGAAGGGTCTTGCCTCATCAAATTTGGCGACACGCATGTTTTGTGCACGGCGTCTTTAGAAGAGCGGGTGCCACCGTGGCTGCGCGGCGCGGGGAAGGGCTGGGTGACGGCAGAATACGGTATGCTGCCCCGCTCAACCGGCTCCCGCATGCGTCGTGAAGCGTCCTCAGGAAAACAATCCGGGCGGACGCAGGAAATCCAACGCCTGATCGGCCGCTCTCTGCGGGCTGTTGTGGACATGGAAGCTCTGGGAGAACGGCAAATCTCGCTTGATTGCGATGTCATTCAGGCCGACGGAGGAACACGCACTGCGTCCATCACAGGCGCTTGGGTGGCGCTGAAGGACTGCCTGTTGTGGATGCAGGAGCGGGGCATGGTGAAAGACAATGTGCTCACCGACACGGTTGCAGCCATCTCCTGCGGGATATTTGAAGGCAATGCCGTTCTCGATCTGGACTATGCGGAGGATAGCGAAGCGGAGACCGACGCAAACTTCGTGCTCACCGGCTCCGGCGGCATTGTGGAAATCCAGGGAACGGCGGAGGCCGACCCTTTCTCCCAAGATCAGTTCATGGCGCTGATGGGCTTGGCCAAAAAGGGCGTCGGTGAGCTTGTGACCCTGCAAACAGACGCGTTCAAATAGGCCCAGTCATGCGTCCCTTGCCCGCAACACCCCTGATTTTGGCCACGCATAATGATGGCAAATTGCGTGAGATGCGCGATTTGCTGTCGCCTTTCGGGCTGGACGTGACATCCGCAGGCGAGCGCGGGCTACCGGAACCACCCGAAGACGGCACCACGTTTGAAGAAAACGCCTATGCCAAGGCCTATGCCGCCGCATCGGTGACAGGTCTCGTGGCGTTGTCCGATGATTCGGGGCTTTGCGTAGAGGCGCTGGACGGTGCGCCGGGTGTTTACACCGCTGATTGGGCTGAGAAACCAGATGGCACGGGTCGCGATTTCATGATGGCGATGGAACTCGTAGAAGCGGCACTCGCCAAAAAAGACGCCACCACGCCCACGCAACGCCGGGGGTATTTTTGTGCCGTCTTGTGCCTGTGTTGGCCCGATGGAGAGGCGCACTATTTTCGCGGGGAAGCCCCGGGCACGCTGATCTGGCCCCCACGCGGGGATGATGGATTTGGCTATGATCCGGTGTTTCAGCCGGATGGTCACAACCGCACATTTGGCGAAATGAACGCCGGGGAAAAACATGGCTGGACACCGGGCCAAGAAACCGCACCACTCTCCCATCGCGCCCGCGCATTCGCCAAATTTGCTGATGCGGTCTTGGTTTCGTCCGGTTCACAAGGGGCGAAATAACCGTCTTGGCGGATGCTTATGAGGCACCGATAGACGATGGTTCGCCGGGTTTTGGTATTTATGTCCATTGGCCGTTTTGTGCCGCCAAGTGCCCCTATTGCGATTTCAACTCACACGTCCGGCACACCGCGCCTGATCAAGCACGTTACGCTTTGGGATTTGAACGCGAAATTGCGCATATGGCTGCCCTTCAACCCAATACACGGGTGACATCCGTCTTCTTCGGGGGTGGCACGCCGTCCTTGATGGAAGTCGACACAGTTGAGCGTATTTTACGGGCCATCGAAAGCGCGTGGCCGACAACGCCGGATATGGAAGTGACATTGGAGGCCAATCCCACCAGCGTGGAAGCGGAACGGTTTCGCGGCTACCGCGCAGCGGGTGTAAACCGTGTTTCGCTGGGGGTGCAGTCTCTGCGAGATGAAGACTTGAGGTTTTTGGGGCGCTTGCACACGGCCCAAGAAGCCATGTCTGCCATAGAATTAGCGAGGTCTATTTTCCCGCGCCTGTCGTTTGATCTTATCTACGCACGGCCCGGTCAGACAGAGGCCGCTTGGCGACAAGAGCTGGAACAAGCCATCGCACTCGCGGCTGATCACCTGTCGCTTTACCAACTGACGATTGAGCCTGAAACGCCTTTTTATCAACTGCATCGTGCGGGCAAGTTTTCCATTCCGGCTTCGGAACAAGCTGCTACTTTGTATGAGTTAACGCGGGATGTGACAGCCCAGCAAGGCTTGTACTCTTATGAGGTTTCCAATCACGCGAAACCCGGCGCGGAAAGCCGCCACAACCTTACCTATTGGCGCTCCGGCTTGTGGGCAGGCATCGGGCCCGGTGCCCACGGACGGCTGCAGACCAATGCGGGACGCCAAGCATTGGTGAACGAAAAGCACCCGGAAACCTGGCTCAAGCAAGTGGAAGAGCAAGGCCGCGGCATCATTGAAAAAACACCTCTCACCGACACGCAATGCGCGGAAGAAATGCTGCTCATGGGTCTTCGGTTGCGCGAGGGTATTGATGTTGCACGCTACGCGGCCATGCCGGGGGCGGCACTGGATCAGGAGAAACTCTCCCACTTGATCGCTGACGGCCTCATGGAAACGACCGCTGCCAACCGGCTGCGCACGACACCGGAAGGTGCGCTGGTGCTGAATGCGATCATTGCCGAGTTGGCCAGCGGATAGTAGGTCTGCCGCATCGTTCTCTTAGTCTGTGGTGCCTGTGCCCTACACGATTGGAAGCCATCTCTTTGACGCCCCCAGACTGCCAGCAGGGCTCTATGTCGTGGCAACGCCCATCGGCAATTTGCGCGACATCACAATACGGGCCCTGGAAACACTGGCGGGCTGCGACGTCATCGCCTGCGAGGACACCCGGTCCAGCGGCGTGCTTCTGTCGCGCTATGGGATCGACAAGCCCAAAGTCTCCTACAACGAACACAACGCTGACACACGCGGCCCCGATCTATTGCGACAGATCACCGATGGGCGCTCGGTATGTTTGATCAGCGACGCTGGAACGCCCCTCATCAGCGATCCCGGCCAAAGACTGGTGCAGGAGGCGGTCAACGCCGGATTGGCCGTCGTGCCTTTACCCGGCGCCAGCGCGCCTTTGGCCGCACTCATGGCGGCGGGGATCGTGACAGACGGGTTCTTGTTTGCAGGCTTTGCACCCACCAAAGCGAAAGCGCGGTTGGACTGGCTGCACCGATATGGGCAAGCGGAGCAAACCGTTGCCTTTTTTGAAAGCCCTCAAAGGTTGGTCGCGAGCCTCTCCGCCATGGTGGAAGCTTTTGGCGCAACCCGCCAAGCAGTTGTTGCCCGCGAATTGACCAAACTCCATGAGACGTTTCACCGGGGCAGCTTGGCGGAAATCTTGGAGGAGTTCTCCGCACTCGAACGGGTCCGCGGTGAACTGGTCATCCTGTTGCCACCCGAAAACGCGGATCAAGTGAAGGAGGTTGATCCTGAACCACTGTTGCGGGAAGCGCTTGCGACCATGCGTACAAAGGATGCAGTGAACAGCGTTGCCGCACTCACAGGTCTTCCCAAACAGGCGCTGTATGCCAAGGCCTTGTCGCTGCAAAATGATGGCTAGACCCACACAGCAGACGCGCAAGGAGGCGGAACGCAAAGGCCACCGCGCCGAGCGCCTCGCCGCATGGGCGTTGCGTTTGAAGGGATACCAAATCGTGGGACGGCGCTTCAAAACGCCGGTGGGTGAAATCGATCTCATCGCGCGTAAGGGAGATACGATTGCCTTTGTGGAAGTGAAGGCTCGCGCTGATGCGCAAGTCGCTCTCGACAGCGTCAGTTTTAAAAGCCAGCGGCGTATTTCCAAAGCCGCCCTGTGGTGGATCAGACGCCAGAAGGACCACGCCAAACTGTCTTGGCGCTTTGATGTGGTTGCGGTTGTTCCGCGCCGTTGGCCCATCCACACCCGGCGGGTGTGGGAATAGGTTGTACGAACGCATTGGCATTTTTTTGATCCAACGCTTAAGTGAGCAGCCTATCGCGCACATGCTGTGCCACCGTTCGTTTGGAAGTCCTTCCCATGCCGCTCTCAGTCGCTGTCCAAATGGACCATATTTCCACCATCGACATCACGGGAGATTCCACCTTTGCGCTGATGTTGGAAGCCAAAAGACGCGGGCACAGCCTGTTTCACTATGAGGTGGACGCGCTGACCATGCGTGATGGCGAGGTGTTTACGTCCGGAGCCGATGTGGACGTTCGTGACACCAAAAGCGATCACTACACACTTGGCAAACCAAAGCGCGTGAATTTGGCGGACTATGATGTGGTGTTCATGCGCCAGGACCCGCCGTTTCACATGGGCTATATTACGGCCACGCATCTGCTGGAGCGCATCCATCCAAAAACGCTGGTGGTCAACGATCCCGCTGAAGTGCGCAATGCGCCGGAAAAAATATTTGTCACCGAATTTGCCGACCTAATGCCGGAAACGCTTATCAGCCGGTCACGGGCAGAGATTGAAGCGTTTCGGGCCGAGTTTGGCGATATAATTGTCAAACCGCTTTACGGAAACGGTGGTGCGGGTGTGTTCCGCATCAGCGAGGGGGATCAAAACCTCACGTCCCTGTTGGAGCTGTTCGAAGCGACCTGGCCGGAACCGTTCATTGCCCAGCGCTATCTTAAAGCCGTGCGGGAAGGCGATAAGCGCATCATATTGGTGGATGGCGAGGCCGTGGGGGCAATTAACCGCGTGCCGTCTGAGAACGAAGCACGCTCCAACATGCATGTTGGCGGACGGGCGGAAGCCATCGACATAACCGACCGCGAGCGCGAAATCTGCGAACGTATTGGCCCGGAATTGCGCCGTCGCGGTTTCTTGTTTGTGGGCATAGACGTGATTGGCGGGCTGATGACGGAGATCAACGTCACCTCGCCAACCGGCATTCGCGAAGTGGCGAAGTTCGGCGGTGCAGACATCGCTGCGCTGTTATGGGATGCGATTGAAGCAAAGCGGGCCTAGAGCCGATCACCGCTTCTTTGAAACACTGACCGCCTCTGGCTTTTTATTCTCACGCGGTTTTTTTCGCTCAAACGGAACCGTTTGAACGGAAACGGCTTAAATCCATCCCCTTCAGGCGCGCGCGGCAATTATGGCGCCCAGTGTCACCAAGGCCGCTGCAGCCAGTACCCGAAACGATGGTTCAGCGTAGCCCACCGCGATCAAGGCAGAGGTCGATAGAACTGGAGCCGCATAACTGGCGGCCCCCAAAAGCTGGATGTGACCGCTCTTCATGCCGCGATCCCACATCAAAAAGGCCACGCCTACGGGTCCCAACCCGAGAGCGAAAATAGCCAACCATTCCGATACACACTGCGGCCAGACTGTCGTTTCAAACAACACATGGCAGATTGCGCCCAAGAGAGCCGAGGCGAGACAAAAGAACCACACAATGTCGCTTGGCACATCGTGAAAGCGTCGGGACAAAACCGAGTAGGACGACCAAATGAGCGCGCATAATACGGCTGCGCCATAGCCCAAACTGTACGCGCCATCGAAATCAAATGCACCGCCTCCAATCATCAAAAACACAGCTCCGGCCAAGCCCAGCACCGCGCCCGCAAGATGCCCTGCCTTCAACCGCTCTCCCGGTAGCAGGCCCGAGAACAACACGATCAAGAGCGGCCACAGATAGGCGATCAGGCCTGCCTCAACTTCCGGCGCGTTGCGCAAAGCCGTAAAGTAGAAGAAGTGGTATCCAAACAGGCCACCAACACCCAACGCCCAGACTGGCCACGGCTGTTTGTAAACACCCAGCCGTCCCCGTTTTGCGATGTTAATCAAACCAAACGTGCCCCCTAGCGCAAAACACAGCGCAAGAAGCTGAAACGGCGGCATATCCCCACTCATGGCGGTGAACAGCGCCAGAAAGCTCCAAAGAGAAATTGCGCCAAAGCCCAATAAAGTCGCGAACTGGTCGGGTTTGGAGGGCTGATCCATTTGTTCTTTTTTTGTTCTTGAAATACAGCTGATGCCGTTCTAGGCTTTTGATCTAGGGCCGACAATAGAGCGGGCCTTTAGGGTCTGTTGATCGCCTTTGAAACGGCGCTGAAGGGCTCGCTATTTTGATCGATCGTCAAGCGTTTTGGCTGGTTGTTTTGACCGTGAACCAAAACCGTGCAGTTGAAAGAAGAGTATGGTTTCGCGCTGTATGACCGTGGCCTTTCAGGGCATCCAGGCCGTTCCTGTTGATGTGCAGGTGATGGTGGCCCCGGGCCAGATGGGCATGAATATTGTTGGTCTTGCCGATAAGGCGGTGGCGGAAAGCCGTGAGCGGGTGCAGGCCGCCTTGCACGCATCCGGCTTATCGATGCCCTCCAAGCGCGTGACCGTAAACTTAGCCCCTGCCGATCTACCCAAGGAAGGCAGCCATTACGATTTGCCTATCGCGCTGGCCCTCATGGCAGCGATTGGCGCGATCCCGGGAGATGCCCTCGATTCTTACGTCGTCATGGGTGAGCTTGCGCTGGACGGTACGATTGCGCCCGTGGCCGGTGCATTGCCGGCTGCCATGGGAGCCAATGGACTGGGCAAAGGCCTCATTTGTCCAGCCGCATCCGGCTCCGAAGCGGCATGGGCCGACCCGGAAATGGATGTCCTGGCACCCCGCAGCCTGATTGCAGCGGCCAATCATTTCAAGGGAACGCAAGTCTTGTCCCGTCCCGTGGCTGCCATTCGCGACGGGTTGGAAACATTTGGCGACATGTCGGATATTCGGGGACAAGAGACCGCCAAGCGGGCGTTGGAAATCGCTGCCGCCGGCGGACACAATCTGTTGCTCATCGGTCCTCCCGGGTCCGGTAAAAGCATGTTGGCATCGCGCTTGCCCGGAATTTTGCCACCTCTTTCGCCGCGCGAGTTGCTGGAAGTCTCCATGATTGGTTCCATTGCCGGCACACTGGCCGACGGGAAACTGTCGTCCAAACGGCCTTTCCGGTCACCGCACCACTCCGCGTCCATGGCGGCCATGGTGGGTGGCGGGCTGCGGGCGCGGCCGGGCGAAGTGTCCATGGCGCATAATGGCGTGCTGTTTCTCGACGAATTGCCGGAGTTCACGCCGCAGGTTTTAGACAGTTTGCGACAACCTCTCGAAAGCGGGGAAACGATTATCGCGCGTGCCAACCACCGGGTTTCTTATCCCTCACGTTTGCAACTTATAGCCGCAATGAACCCGTGCCGCTGCGGGATGGCGGGGGAACCCGGGCATGTCTGTCGCCGTGGCAAGCGCTGCGTGTCGGACTATCAGGGTCGCGTGTCCGGTCCTTTAATGGATCGCATTGATTTGCGCATTGAAGTGCCGTCAGTGAGTGCAAGCGATTTGTTTCAAGAATCCGGCGCGGAAAAAAGCGAAACCATTGCCCAGCGGGTGCAACAGGCGCGGGATCTGCAGATTGAGCGCTACACCGCTTTGGGATCGACCGATCATCTCAACGCACACATGCCTAACACAATGATCGAGCAAGTGGCCAAGCCGGATGATGCCGGACTGGCGTTATTAAAAGAAGCTGCGGAGCGCTTGCGTTTTTCGGCGCGTGGTTACCACCGGATTTTGAAAGTTGCCCGGACGCTGGCAGACCTCGACGGGCGTGAGACGGTGGGGCGCATTCATTTGGCCGAAGCCATATCATATCGCATGAGCACCGCGGGCCAGACCCAAGCCGCGTAGCAAACGGGGTTGTACAGACCTTCGATACACAGCTTGTCCTATGGACCAATTGGATGATTTTGGCAGACGTTAACACCCGCCATTTCCATGGCACATGGACCACTGGGCGCCTTTTTAGCGCTTCACACAATTGACATGGAATTGTCGCAATGGGACGACAGGGTGGAGACGAGGGTAGTCTTCTATGACCACATTGACTGCGACACGGCCACCGATATTGGGGAAGCGCAAGCTCGACCCAAACGCTCCGGTTATCGGTCGTCTGGGTTCGTTGGTTGTACGTTTGGCGCGTACGCGCACCGAGGTGCGCGCCGCTCAAGCGCTGCGTTACAAAGTGTTTTACGAAGAGATGTCGGCCAAACCATCGGCCGCCAATCGCCTTCTGCGTCGCGACAAGGATCGCTACGACCGGTATTGCGACCACCTTTTGGTCATCGAACAGAGCGGAACAAGCGAGACAATTGTTGGCACATACCGCCTGCTCCTGCCCGAAAATGCGGCCGCCGCCGGGGGATATTACTCCCAAAGCGAATTCGACCTTGCCAAAGTGCTGAAGGTAAATTCCGGAAAACGCTTTTTGGAATTGGGTCGTTCCTGCATCCTGCCAGAATATCGTTCCAAACGGACGATGGAATTGCTGTGGCACGGCACGTGGAGTTACGCGCTGACCAACAAGATCGACATCCTGTTCGGTTGCGCGTCTTTTGAGGGCACCGATCCACAGGCATTCTCGGGCTCCTTTGCCATGTTGCAACAAAATTCGATGTTGCCTGACGAAGAGGATTGCACCTCTCCCTTGAAAGCCAGCGTTTCGTTGCATGGGTTTGCGGAGGCATCTTTCGACCCGCGCCGGGCGCTGTTCGCGCTACCGCCTCTGCTGAAGGGCTATTTGCGCCTTGGGGCAAAAGTCGCGTCCCACGCTGTCATCGACCGGCAATTTGGCACAACCGACGTATTGGTGGTGTTGAAGGTTGCCGAGATCAGCCCGCGCTATCTAAGCCATTTCAAAACGGACGCTTCGCGGTTCGCAGCCTGACCAGCGGTGCCTGTTCCCATTCCCCTGTACACACAGTCTTGGCAATGGTTGGCAGCCAGCCGCAAGCGGTGGTATCCCAAAACTTCATAAGTTGGCGTCCGCTCGTAATGCGCAAACGCCGGGTGAGTTGAGAGTGGAACGGCGGCGTGGCGACAGCGGATAAGCAGGACCAGAGTGCCGAACCGTCTTCACCCGTGACGCCAAGGCAAGAACACGCTGCGCCCACACCCATGATGGCGCAATATATCGAGATTAAAGCCGCCAATCCCGACAGCCTGTTATTCTACCGGATGGGCGATTTTTACGAGTTGTTTTTCGGCGACGCTGAAATTGCGGCCCGCGCGTTGGGCATAACGCTCACCAAACGGGGCAAGCATCTGGGGGACGACATTCCCATGTGCGGTGTGCCTGTGCACGCAGCTAACGACTATCTGCAAAAACTCATCGCTTTGGGCCACCGCGTTGCCGTTTGCGAGCAAGTGGAAGACCCGGCAAAGGCGAAGAAACGCGGCTCCAAATCTGTCGTCAAACGGGATGTTGTTCGCCTTGTCACGCCTGGCACCATCACGGAAGAAGCGCTGCTGGAACCAGATCAGGCCAGTCTTTTGGTGGTCTTGGCGCGCACAAAAGGTGGAAAGGAAGGCGATACGTTTGCGTTGGCCAGCGTCGATATTTCCACTGGGCATTTTACGGTTCACCCCACCACGCAAGCGGGTCTAGCCGCCGATGTTGCGCGCTTGGCACCGCGTGAGCTGGTGATCTCAGACACGCTGGAGGCCGATGACGATCTGCGCTCGTTGATTGCCGATCTTGACATGGCCGTGCAACGCCAGCCGGCCGCTCAATTTGATTCCACACGTGCAGCGCAATCTCTTGCTCGATATTATGGTGTCCAATCGTTGGACGGTTTTGGCACGTTCTCGCGCTGCGAAATGGCGGCCTTGAACGCGGCCATCGCCTATCTGGAAAAGACACAAATCAACGAACGCCCCGCCCTGTCGCGCCCGCAACGGGAAGACACTGGCGACATCTTGTTCATCGACGCGGCCACACGTGCAAACCTTGAACTCACCCGCACGCTGTCCGGCCAGCGGGAGGGTTGTTTGTTGCGAGCGATCAATCGCACGGTCACAGGCAGTGGCGGGCGATTGTTGGCGCAACGCCTGACCGCGCCGCTGACAGACCCAGACGCCATTGCAGACCGTTTGGAAAGCGTGGCGTGCATGCTGCATTTCGATCACTTGCGCGATGCAGTGCGCAATGATCTGTCCAAGTTGCCCGACATGCCCAGAGCCCTGTCCCGCCTTTCCGTCAATCGAGGGGGGCCGCGCGATTTGGCGGCAGTACGGGAAGGCTTAGCCTGTGCCCGCCGGATTGCCGATCGTTTGGCCTTAGGTGATCTACAGGCGCTGTCTCCAACTTTACAGGTGGATCAAACCATTCTTGCCAATGTGCCTACGAGCCTGCTTGGCATGTTGGAGACTGTACTGGACGATGAACTGCCGATGCTGGCCAGGGACGGCGGTCTGGTCCGGCCCGGCCATGACCCCGAACTGGATGATTTACAGACCCTCAGCCGCGAAAGCCGCCAAGTGATCGCCGGATTGCAGTCCAGTTACGGGGAAGAGACGGGGGTCAAGAGTTTGAAGATCCGGCACAACAATGTGTTGGGCTATTTCATCGAGGTGACCGCACTGAACGCAGATGCCCTGCAGGCTGATAAAGAACGCTTCATCCACCGCCAAACGCTTGCCAACGCCATGCGGTTTACCACCCCGGAACTGGCCGATCTGGAAAGCCGGATCGCCAATGCGGGCGGGCGGGCGCTGGACATTGAACTGGCCCATTTTGGGCATTTATGTACGGCGACACTGGCCCATGCGGACACTGTTCGCGCGATCAGCGCAGCCCTTGCGCGTCTGGACGTCAGCACTGCTTTAGCCCACCTGGCGGAAGAGCAAGGGTATGTGCGCCCTCATGTGACCCTTGGTCTCGATTTCGAAATCACGGCCGGTCGCCATCCCGTGGTGGAACAGAGCTTGCGAAAACAGGCCGCAAACCCGTTTGTTCCCAATGATTGCGATTTAAGCGGCACCGATGCGGGGCGGCTATGGTTGCTCACCGGCCCCAATATGGGCGGCAAGTCCACATTTTTACGACAAAACGCGTTAATTGTGATCTTGGCGCAAATGGGCAGTTTTGTGCCCGCAGGCGCCGCACGCATTGGCGTTGTCGACCGTCTGTTCTCCCGGGTCGGGGCTGCAGATGACTTGGCCAGAGGGCGCTCCACCTTTATGGTAGAAATGGTGGAAACCGCTGCCATTCTCAATCAGGCGGGACCACGATCATTGGTGATCTTAGATGAGATCGGACGCGGTACGGCCACGTTTGACGGCTTGTCGATTGCTTGGGCGACAATTGAACACCTGCACGCAGTCAACGGGTCGCGCACGCTGTTTGCCACCCATTATCACGAGCTTACCGCGCTGTCGGAGAAGCTGGACCGGCTGTTCAATGTGACACTGAAAGTGCGCGAGTGGGAGGGCGATGTCGTCTTTCTGCACGAAATCACCGAAGGATGCGCGGACCGGTCCTACGGCATTCAAGTGGCCCGGCTGGCCGGATTGCCGGAGACCGTCATTGCCCACGCCGGTGTGGTTTTGGAGCAGTTGGAGAGCCAAAGCCGTGAAGGGTCTGCTACAAAACTCATCGACGATTTGCCGCTGTTTTCCGCCGCTCCGCCGAAACAAGCAAACCAGCCCAACACAAAAACCAGCGCGCTTCAGGAAGCCCTAGACAGCATTGCCCCGGATGATCTTTCACCGCGTGACGCCTTGGAAGCGCTCTACCGGTTGAAGGCTTTGTCGGCAGACACGTCGAACCGCTAGAGCATTTCATCGCCTCTAGTTCATTGCTTTAACGCGTTTTCTTTCGCGCAAACGGTACCGTTTGCACGGGAACGGCTGTGGACCGATCAAAGGCTTAGAAGACCTGACTGGGCGAGATGGTCTGCGAGATTGACCTGCGGTCTTGGGCCGATGTGGCTAATCACTTCTGCCGCCGCCAAGCCACCAATTTCGGCACAGGTTCTATGATCATGGCCCTGCGTATAGGCCCACAAAAAGCCCGCCGCATAGAGATCGCCAGCACCGGTCGTGTCTTCGACTGTCTCTACGGCATGGGCGGGGACTTCAATCACCGTGTTGCCTGCCACAACCATCGATCCGTGTTCTCCACGGGTTACGGCTGTGATCTTACAGTCGGCTTTAACCGCCTCAATGGCAGTGGCCAAATCAGCGGTTTGGTAGAGCGACTTCAACTCGCTCTCATTGGCAAAAGTGATGTCCACTGTGCCGGAGCGCATGAGGTCCAAAAATTCGTCGCGATAGCGGTCCACGCAAAACGGGTCAGAGAGGGTCATGGAGACTTCGCGCCCGTTTTCGTGAGCAATCGATGCCGCATGACGGATCGCCTCTTTCGCGCGGGGCGGGTCCCATAGATAGCCTTCAAAATAAGTGACTTTGGTGTCCGCCACGACCCGCGTGTCAATATCTTCTATGCCAAGTTCCACGCACGCACCCAAATAGGTGTTCATGGTGCGCTCGCCGTCCGGTGTTACAAAAATCATGGAGCGCGCGGTGGGCGGTGCTCCCTCCAGGGGCGCTGTGTCGAAAGCAACACCGATGGCGCGAATATCGTGCGTGAAAATACCACCCAGATGATCGCTGGAGACCTTCCCAAAATAAGCCGCTTTGCCGCCAAAACTGGCGATACCCGCAGCCGTGTTACCGGCGCTGCCGCCGGAGGCCTCAATCGCGTTGCCCATAGCGGCATAGAGATGTTCCGCACGGGGCGCGTCCACCAAGTTCATCGCCCCTTTGATGATGTCTTCGCGGACCAAAAAGTCATCATCCGCACGGGCGATGATATCGACAATCGCGTTTCCGATGGTGAGGACGTCGAATTTTGACGGGGTCATTGAGTTGCATATCCGGTGACAATTTTGCGAGGGCTTAGCGGCAATTGCGAAAGGTGGGAAGAGGTAAGACCCGTTGCTGATTGGGGGCTGATTGGAAGCCCACTCCTTCTTGCAGCTCAAACAGACGCACTCACCCTCTTGGCCTGCCACAATTCGTGGCCCATATGCAGCACACGGCGACGAACCCTTGGACTGACACCGTGTTACAAATTGCCCTTTCGAAAACACTCAATCAGATTTTTACGCCACCGTTCCGTTCGGTTTTGTGGAAGTCCATCGGAATCACGATTGCCCTGTTGGTGGGGCTTTGGTTTGTGTTGGAAGCGGTCGTTTCCACCTTCCTGCTGCCATTTCTCGGGCCTTGGCCGTGGCTCACCACGGCGATCACATGGTTGCTCGGTACTGGACTGCTGGTGGGGATGGGGTTTTTGATTGCGCCGGTAAGCTCTGTATTTGCCGGGGTGTTTTTGGACGACATCGCCGAAGCCGTTGAGGCTAAACACTACGCTGCTGATCGACCCGGACGCGCCTTGCCCTTGTCCAAATCAATCAACATGACGCTCAAATTTCTGATGCTCGTCGCCGCCGCAAACCTGGCCGCATTGATTTTGGTGCTCTTCTTCGGCTTGGGAGTGATCGTGTTTTTTGTCGTAAACGGCTATCTGCTGGGACGGGAGTATTTTCAGTTTGCCGCGCTGCGCCACATGGACGTCGCCGCGGCTGACCAGCTGCGCAAGGAAAACGCGGGTACGATTTTCCTTGGAGGCGTCTTAATTGCAGGCCTGCTGGCCATCCCATTTGCCAACTTGCTCACACCGCTTTTCGCGGGTGCTCTGATGGTACACGTGTGCAAAGGGTTGGCCGTCAAAAGTGGAGCCACTGCTTTACGTGCAGCTTAATCCTCCAAGCGAACTATGGGGGCCGGCACGGCGGTCGTCTTTTCCTTGGATTTGCACAGGTCCGCGATAATGCAGGCTTCGCATTCCGGTTTGCGGGCTTTGCAGACATAGCGACCGTGCAAGATCAGCCAGTGATGGGCGTGGTAAAGATATTCGGACGGGATGCGCCGCTCCAGGATACTCTCAATATCATCGGGCGTTTTGCCGGGGGCCAAGCCCAGACGGTTGCCCAGTCGAAAGATGTGCGTGTCCACCGCAATGGTGGGCTGACCAAAGGCCATCGACACAACCACATTGGCCGTCTTGCGCCCCACTCCAGGCAGCGTGGTGAGCGTATCACGATCGGTCGGCACCACTCCGCCATGCTCGTCGATGAGTTGTCGCGAAAGCGCCATCACGTTTTTTGCCTTGTTGCGGTACAGGCCGATGGTTTTGATCTCTTCGCGGACACGATCCTCACCCAAGGCCAGCATTTTTTCCGGCGTGTCGGCGAGTTTGAACAGGTTCTTTGTGGCCCGGTTGACGCCGATATCCGTGGCTTGCGCGGACAAAACAACAGCAACCAGCAAAGTGAATGGATTGACGTGATCGAGCTCGCCCTTGGGCTCCGGCCGCTGCTGGCGGAACCGCTCAAAAATCTCCGTCACCTCCGCCTGGGTGTAGCGGGCGCGGGGAAGCCGTTTGCGGGCCGGTTTTTTAATGGGCGATTTTGCCAAAACCTGCGACCTTTTCATCTTTTGCACAGACCCTGACCCCCTCTATACTGACCCCATGGAAGCGCACAACTCATCACCAGCACCCACGTCGCCCCGCTCCAAATCGGCGAACGCAAATGACGCGTTAAGTGCGGGCGCCGGACAGGATGATTTGGTTTTCAAAGCGCGGCTAACGCCCCATCGTTCGCTTGGGCCATCGGGCTTTCGGCTTTTGATGGGTGTAATCGGCATCATCTGCTTCGTGGTGGGTTTGGTGTTCACCATCGCAGGCGTTTGGCCGATCATGGGCTTTATGGGTCTTGATGTGTTGTTGATCTACTGGGCCTTCAAATCGAACTACAAAGCGGCCCAGGCCTATGAAGACGTCGAAGTGTCCCGCGCTCATGTACTTCTGTCCAAGGTCTCTCCGAAAGGGCGCAAGGTTGATCACCATTTTGATCAGTTCGGCACACGGTTTGAGACCGAGCGGCACGAGGAAATCGGCATAACCAAAATGCGGCTGACCAACCGCGCGAAATCCGTGGAATTTGGTTATTTCCTCAATCCGGCGGATCGCGCCAGTTTTGCCGACGCATTCAGTCAAGCCATGTCCGCCGCCAAGCGCTGAGATTTGACGCTCAAGTTTCGGGTGGTGTGCCCAAACCGATATTGCCATGGTCGTCCACGTTGAAAAAGGAAACGACCATGGCCTTATCCGCGTTGGACACATCGCTCACATCGACGGCGTTGCAGCCCTCCACCACGATGACGGAAGCGCATCGCGACTATGAAACCGTGCGCACGGTGCTCGAACACATTACAGAAAACTGGCGCGATCAGCCTGAGCTTGAAGATTTGGCCCGGTTGACCGGACATGAAGCCACCAGTCTCCAAAAAACCTTTACGCGCTGGGCCGGACTGTCTCCCAAGGCGTTTTTACAAGCGATCACGCTGGACCACGCCAAGCGCATGTTGGGGGACGGCCTGCCGCTTTTGGACGCCGCACTGGAGCTTGGCTTGTCCGGCCCGAGCCGATTGCACGATCTGTTTGTAACGCACGAATCCATGTCGCCAGGCGTTTACAAAGCGGGTGGCGAAGGGGTCACCATCCATTGCGGATATCATCCGTCCCCCTTTGGCGAAGCGCTGATTATGGCAACCGATCGAGGTCTTGCCGGGCTGGCATTTGCGGATGCCGAGGGTGTTGAGACCGCGGGACGGCACGACCAGCAACGGGCGCATTTCACGCGCAGCCACGCATTTGCCGACATGTCCCGCCGCTGGCCAAAGGCGCATTACGTCGAAGACCCGAGCGTCACCGCACCCTACGCGGAACGGATTTTCAATCCGCAGGCATGGCACCGGGAAGAGCCGCTACGGGTTGTATTCATCGGCACCGATTTTCAAATCCGGGTTTGGGAAGGCCTGCTCAAAATTCCGCTTGGGGGCGCGACAACCTATTCCAGTCTTGCGGAAGAGCTTGGCAACCCAAAAGCCTCCCGCGCCGTGGGCGCTGCCGTGGGGCGCAATCCCATTTCCTTTGTTGTGCCGTGTCATCGTGTCTTGGGAAAAAGCGGAAAACTGACGGGCTATCACTGGGGGCTCACAAGAAAACGCGCCATGTTGGGGTGGGAAGCCGGAGTAAACGCCAACCAAGCAGCGTAGGGTTGGCGGCGTAAAGTTGGCGGCATAGGGTTGAGCGCTTTGGCTGTCCGTCCGTTGTCTGTCTGCTGCGCACTGATTGAAGAAAGAGCCATTCCATGAGCCAATCCAAAAATCCGGTCGTCGCCCCCCGCCTTTTGTCGTCAGAAGATGTGGAGACGGTCTACCGATTGTTGGAAGCCAACATGCCCGGGCGAACGCCGACCGCAAAAGGACCAAAGGACCAGCCCGGTGCGTTCCGCTCCTGCGTGTCTTGCATGTTGTCAGCACAAAGCCGGGACGAGAACACGGCCAAGGCCTCGCAAGCCCTTTTTATACTGGCGCAAACGCCTCAAGGCATTTTGGACCTCGCGGATGAAGATATCGCAGCCGCGATCAAGCCCTGCGGGCTATACAACGTGAAAACCCGAAACCTGAAAAAGATGTGCAGGGCGCTGCTGGATGATCACAACGGCATTGTGCCCACCACACGCGATGGATTGATGAGCTTGCCCGGCATTGGGCGAAAATGCGCCGATATCGTTATGAGTTTTACGTTTGGTGAAGATGTCATCGCCGTCGACACCCACGTCCACCGCGTCAGCAACCGCACTGGCCTGGCCGTCGGTAAAACCGAGGCGCAGACCGCGCAAAGCCTGGAGGACCGCAGTCCCCAATGGGCGTTGCGTGATGGTCATTTCTGGCTGCTGGAATTTGGCAAACGCGTTTGCACATCCCGCGCGCCCAAGTGCGAGACCTGTTTTTTGAACCACGCCTGCACGACCTTCGCGGGCACCGGTGAAAAGCCATCGGGTCGCACGCACTGAATTTGGGGCCATTTCAGCCGCTCACATGTTGCGGGCGGTATCCGCCAGCCCGTACAATGACCTATGCGCTATGAAGACCTGCTCCACCCAACCCCCAAAGGACTTTACTGTCCTGTGGGGGATTTTTATATCGACCCGGTTCAACCGGTGGAGCGGGCACTCATCACCCACGGCCACGCCGATCACGCACGGGCCGGGCACGATACGGTTTGGGCAACACGGCAGACCCTTGATATTATGGCCATCCGCTACGGAGAGGACCATTGCCGCTCCGCCCAACCGGTGAGGTGGCGTGAACTGTTTGGCCTAAACGGCGTTTCAATCGGTTTTTGGCCTGCCGGTCATGTGTTGGGGTCAGCGCAGGTATTGGTGGACTTCGACGGTGTGCGCATCGTCGCGTCCGGGGATTACAAGCGCCGCGCAGACCCGTCTTGTGAACCGTTCGAACCGGTTCCGTGCGATGTTTTCATAACTGAAGCCACATTTGCCCTGCCCGTGTTTCGCCATCCAGAGTCATCCGGTGAAATACGCAAACTGATCGACTCGGTTCGGCAATTTCCGGATAGTGCTCATCTGGTGGGGGTCTATGCCTTGGGCAAAGCGCAGCGGCTGATCCGGCTGCTGCGACAGGAAGGGCATAACGGCACGATCTACATCCACGGTGCGCTGAAAAAACTGTGCGACTACTATGAGAGCGAAGGCATTCATCTGGGGCCGCTGGCCCCGGCCACGGTGGATGGGGGCAAGAAGGGGGATTTTGCGGGCGCTATCGTGCTGGGACCACCCTCCGCCTTTACCGACAAATGGGGGCGACGGTTTCCTGATCCGATTACCTGTTTCGCTTCCGGTTGGATGCAGGTGCGCCAAAGGGCACGGCAGCGCGGGGTCGAGCTACCGCTGATCCTGTCGGACCACTGCGATTGGGACGAACTCTTGAACACAATCACCGAAATTGCCCCCAAAGAAGTGTGGGTGACCCATGGGCGGGATGACGCGCTGGTGCGCTGGTGCACACTCAACGGCATCAAGGCCCGCCCACTGCATCTGGTGGGGTATGAGGACGAACATGAATAGGTCTTCACACGCACTGGCACCCTCATGAAAGACTTTGCCACCCTTCTTGACCGTCTGGTGCTGACGCCGTCGCGCAATCAAAAGCTTGCACTGATGGTGGATTATTTCCTGCGCACGCCCGATCCGGAGCGCGGCTACGCGCTGGCTGCGATCACGCGCGATCTGGACGTGACCAGCGTGAAACCCGCGCTTCTGCGGGCGCTGGTGGCGGAACGGATGGATGAGGAGCTGTTTCGTCTCTCCTACGATTACGTGGGAGATTTGGCGGAAACGATTGCACTGGTCTGGGACGCTGAACAACGCACCGCCAACAAAAATGGACTGTCACCACAGGACGGCCAAACGGGTGCCGCACCATCAACACCGCCGCCTTCTCTGACGGAAGTTGTTGAGACCTTAAACCGCTTGGGCAAGGCGGATGCGATGAGGCAACTCACCGTATGGCTGGATCTGTTGGACGCTTCGGGACGCTACGCGCTGCTGAAACTGGCAACCGGTGGAATGCGGATCGGGGTTTCCGCCCGTCTGGCCAAGCTGGCACTGGCGAATTTTGGGGCGCGGCACATCGATGTCGATATCATCGAAATTGAAGAGCTATGGCACGGTCTCGACCTCCCTTATGTTGACCTCTTCCAATGGTTGAGCGGGCAAGCAGACAAACCAAGCCACAGGGCGGCAGCCCCGTTTCGGCCCGTCATGCTGGCAAACCCGCTCAATGATGGCGATATGCGCAAGCTCGAAGCCGGTCATTACGCTGCCGAATGGAAATGGGACGGCATTCGCGTTCAGGTGACGAGCGAAGCCGGGGTGCGCAGGCTCTACTCCCGGACCGGGGACGACATAGGCCGCGCTTTTCCAGACTTGTTGGCCTCTATGGATTTTGAAGGGTCGTTGGACGGAGAATTATTGGTGGGGCGTCCCGCAGACGATGGCGCATTGGCCATTGGCAGCTTTTCCGACCTGCAACAGCGGCTTAACCGCAAAACGGTTTCCAAAAAACTGTTGCAAAGCCACCCGGTGATGGTGCGGTGCTACGATCTGTTGGCCTTGGGCGACACGAACCTGCGTGGCGAACCATTTGAGGAACGCCGCGAACAGTTAGAGGCGTTCGTTCCCCAGCTGGACCCAACGCGCTTTGATCTTTCGCCGCTTCTGCCGTTTGACACATGGGACGATCTTGCAGAAGCGCGCAAGAATGTACCCCATCCCGTGATCGAAGGGGTGATGATCAAACGGTGGGACAGCGCCTATGTACCGGGTCGACCCAAAGGGCCGTGGTTCAAATGGAAAAAGGACCCAATGATCATCGATGCTGTGTTGATGTATGCCCAGCGCGGCCACGGCAAACGCTCAAGCTATTATTCAGATTACACGTTTGGCACTTGGACAGACGAAGGGACACTGGTGCCGGTGGGCAAAGCTTATTTTGGATTTACCGATGAAGAGTTGAAGCAACTCGACAAGTTTGTGCGCGACCACACGGTGGATCGTTTTGGCCCGGTGCGCTCTGTCAAAGCCACCATGGATTTTGGACTCGTTCTTGAAATCGCCTTTGAAGGCATCCAACGGTCTCCACGGCATAAATCCGGCGTCGCCATGCGCTTTCCCCGCGTCTCACGCTTGCGATGGGACAAGCCCACGCGGGAAGCCGACCGTCTCTCCACCCTTGTGGCATTGATCGACAGCCAAACCGTTTAACCGCTTCGTATTGTCTGTGTGGCACTGTGATGACGAAATTTGAGACGGACAGGGATGTGAGCCATGAGCGTGCTCATCACCGGCGGGGCTGGTTACATCGGCAGCCACATGGTTTGGGAATGTATCGACCACGGCGATGACGTCGTGGTGCTGGACAATCTGGTGACCGGGTTTGAATGGGCCATTGCGCCGCAAGCCACGTTTGTACGCGGTGATGTGGCCAACGATGGCTTGGTGCGTTCGATCATCAAAGACCATAAGGTGGATGCAATCGTGCACTTTGCCGGTTCAGTCGTGGTGCCGGAATCCATGGAAAATCCGCTCAAATACTACGACAACAATACGGGAAAAACGCGTGCACTGGTGGAAAGTGCCGTCGCCAGCGGCGTGGAACAGTTCATCTTCTCTTCCACCGCCGCCGTGTACTCACCTCCAGAAACGCTGGACCCTGTGGACGAAAACGGACCACTGGGACCGTTATCACCCTATGGCAATTCCAAACTGATGAGCGAAACCATGATCCGTGACGTCGCCACGGCTCATGGATTGCGCTACGTCATGTTGCGCTATTTTAACGTCGCTGGTGCTGATCCACAGGGCCGTACGGGACTGTCCACCAAGGGTGCCACCCATGTGATCAAACTGGCCTGCGAGGCTGCCACGGGCAAACGCCCGTGGTTTGAAGTTTATGGCACCGATTACGACACCCACGATGGCAGCGCCGTGCGCGATTTTATTCACGTAGCGGATCTGGCGAACGCCCACTACGTGGCTCTCAAGTTCCTGCGGGACGGCGGACGAAAGTTCACCGCCAATGCGGGCTACACCAAAGGTGCGTCGGTTCTGGACGTGGTGGATGCTGTAAAACGGATTTCAGGGAATGATTTTGAGGTGCGCCTGATGCCGAGACGGACGGGCGATATTCCAGCGATTGTCGCGGATGCAAGCCGTTTGCAATCACGGCTCAACTGGCAGCCCCGCTATAACGACCTCGACCAGATCATCTCAGATGCTCTGGCGTGGGAAGACACATTGACCGTTCGCATGGAGCAAGACGCACTGGCGACGTCGGATAGTTGAAATTTGACGGCCGAATTGCTCTTTGCGGCTCGCGCGGTATAGCCCACAACGCTTCAAAGCAGTCAGAACGGTTTACACACATGGCGATCTTGCTGGGTATCGATACCGGCGGCACTTATACCGACGCCGCCCTGGTACGGGATGGCGCACCGGCGCACAAAGCCGTGCTGACGAAGGCTAAAAGTTTAACAACGCGCCACAATCTTGCGCTGGGCATTCGCGGCGCGGTGGACGCCGTGTTGGACGCTCCGCTGGAGGGTGCAACACCTGTTAAACCGAGCGAAATTGGACTGGTTTCCATCTCGACAACTTTGGCCACCAATGCACTGGTGGAGGGCCAAGGCAGCCCGATTGCTTTTGTCTCAATCGGGTTTTCGCCCAAAGATTTAACGAAGGCCGGACTGGATGAAGCGCTGGGCGCAGCACCAGTGGTTGCAATTTCCGGTGGCCACGGGCCACACGGTCAAGAACAAACGCCGCTTGATCTGGCACCATTGGAGGCGTGTATTGACGCGCTAAAAGGGCAGGTGAGCGGCTTTGCCGTTGCCGGGTATTTTGCCGTGCGCAACCCGGCCCACGAAGTGGCAGTTCGCGCGTTTTTGGTGGAACACACTGGCTTGCCGGTAACCTGCAGCCACACCCTGTCGGCACGCCTAAACGGGCCCAAAAGGGCGCTGACCACCGTGCTTAACGCTCGCTTGATCCCAATGATCACCGGCTTGATTTCGGCCACGCAAAGCTATCTGGCACAGCGCACCATCACGGCCCCTTTGATGGTGGTGCGCGGCGATGGGGCACTCGTCAGCGCAGCATTTGCCGCCGAGCGGCCCATTGAGACAATTTTATCGGGACCAGCTGCCAGCTTGGTCGGGGCCACGTTTCTGACCGGCGAGCAGAACGCTTTCGTCAATGATATTGGCGGCACCACATCGGATGTTGCTGTGCTCGTGAGCGGTCGTCCACGGCTTGAGCCGGATGGAGCGATGGTGGGCGGGTTTCGAACCATGGTGGAGGCCGTGGCGATGCACACATACGGTTTGGGCGGCGACTCGCAGATCAGCCTCGGTGGCTCCGCGTTGCAGCCCATAATCGAGCTCGGACCGTCACGCGTTGTGCCGGTCAGTCTGCTGGCTGTGGACCATACAAAGCGTGTGCACGCCGTACTGGACCGGCAATTGGCGTCCACACTCAACGGACGCTATGACGGGCAATTTGCACGCGCTACTAGAATTGCCCGGGCAGACCAACTGGCAGACGGATTGGGCCATCGGGAAAGCGCGCTTTACGCCAAGCTGCAGGGTAGCGTTGAAAGCCAGGTCGAAGCCGTTCCTGTCCCTCTAGACCGGTTGTTAGATACCGCAACGGACAGAAGCACCCTGCGTCGGCTGGTGCAGGCCGGATTGGTTCAAATCAGCGCGGTCACCCCAAGTGATGCAGCACGCGTGTTTGGACGCGGCCCGGACTGGGATACAGACGCGGCGACAAAAGCACTGCGTCTGTTTGCCAGACAACGGGACGGGGGCGGGCAGCCTTTGGCCACGTCTGCCGAGGAGCTTGCAACACGTATCTTGAAACGCGTGGAGCGCCGGTCCGCGGAGGTGGTGCTACAAACCGCCTTTACGCTCGACAATCAAGACGGAGCAAGCCTGATCACCCATCCTTTGGTTCAGCAGTCGCTTGATCAAAACTTGGCTGAAAGCTCAAACGCGCCAGGCCGACAAGGCCCACAAGACCCACAAGGCCCGCAAGGCCCGCAATCGTTCGTTAAAACCAAGACCTATTTAGACCGGCCGCTAATCGGTTTGGGGGCCTCAGCTGCGCTGTACCATCCGCAGGCCGCAAAGGGCTGTGGTGTTGAAGCCATCATCCCTGACCACGCGGATGTTGCGAATGCTGTTGGCGCCGTTGCGGGCAACATTCGTATGCAGGCACAACGCGTGATCACGCAGCCAGCCGAAGGACGCTTTCACGTGACGGGTATCGACACACCGTTTTTGGACGAAGAGACGGCAACCCAAGCGGCTGAAAAAGCAGCCAAGGAGGATGCGTTTCACCTGGCCAAGAATGCTGGTGCGGGAGACATCGCCGTGACAGTTACCCACGACTTCAAACGGGCGGAAGTTGAAAACCACACGATGCTGATCGAAGCGCATGTCACTGCAGAAGCCACAGGGCGTCCCCCCATCGTCTGATCAGATCAAACGCTGCTGGAAAGGGATGGCAGAACACCGGGCGCCCAATTGTAGAGCATCGCCAACAACAAAAACCCCAGCACCACGCGGTAGACAGCAAAGATCAAAAACGATGTACGCTTGACCAGGGCCATCAAGATCGCGATGGCCGCAATAGCGGAAAAAAACGAGAAAAACGCCGCCCAAAGCGCGCCGGGCGGAACACCCGATCCCTGTTGCACCGCTTCCAACGCCGTAAACAAGCCCGCTGCTGCAATGGCTGGTATGCCCAACAAAAACGAGAAACGGGCCGCTTCCGCCCGTTCAAAACCCAAAAAACGGGCGGCGGTCATTGTGATGCCCGAACGGCTGGTGCCGGGAATGAGCGCGACGGCCTGCGCGATGCCGATCATCAAGGCGGGGCTGAGCGTCATATCTTCCATTTTCTTGACACGCTTGCCGACCACATCGGCAACGTAAAGCAAAATGCCAAAAAAGATGCCGCCATAGGCAACCACTTCGACGCCGCGAATGCCCGCAGAAATGCCCGAAAACTTGAGCACTGCACCGAAGGCCAAGGCGGGGATGGTGGCCAAAGCGATGTAGGTCGCCATGCGCGAACGGGGCGTGACCCGACCCCGGGCGATGTCACCACACCCACCGGCCAACGAGAGCACATCACGCCAAAAATAGACGATTACTGCGACGAGAGAGCCCACATGCACCATCACGTCGGTGATGATTCCCTGGTCTGCCCAGCCGGTGAAGGCTGGAATAAGGATCAGGTGACCCGAAGAGGACACGGGAAGAAACTCGGTCAAACCCTGCACGATGGCCAAAACGAGAATTTGTTCCAGGCTCATGGTTACCCCGTCTGTCAGCCGAACTTCGGTCTAAAATGAGCCGAATCGGCTCACTTGCCGCACTCTTACGGGCCTCCTATAGGTTGATGGAACAAAGCGCAAAGGCGGCTTCGATGTACACGCTCTTTCACCATCCCATGTCCACCGGCTCGCGCATGGTGCGCTTGATCCTCGGCGAATACGGGCTGGAAACAACACTCCATGAGGAAGCTATTTGGGACCGGCGGGAGGCATTTTTGGACGTGAATCCCGCAGCAACGCTGCCGGTTATGGCCGATGGAGACCGAGCGATCATAGGAGCGCAGGTCTGCGCGGAATATTTGGATGAAACACAGGGACAGCGTCAAAGGGCCAACAGGTTGTTTCCGGAAGACGCACTGGCGCGGGCCGAGATGCGACGATTGAACGACTGGATGTTGGACAAGCTGGAAAACGAGGTCGTGCGCTATGTCGTTAGGGAACGCGTGACCAAGAGACTGATACCGGAAGCGCAGGGAGGCGGACCACCGGACAGCCAAGCCCTGCGTGCGGCACGCACCAACATTCGTTATCATTTGCAATACATCGATTGGCTGGCCGGCACCCGAAATTGGCTGGGTGGGTCCTCTCTGTCCTGCGCGGATATGGCGGCAGCAGCGTCGCTATCGGTGTTGGATTATCTGGGGGAAGTGGATTGGGCAGACCATCCCGCTTTGAAAGACTGGTATGCGCGAATGAAATCCCGTCCCGCCTTCCGCCCGATTTTATCAGACCGTTTGCGCGGCATACCGCCCGTATCCCATTACGTTGATTTGGACTTTTGAGCGAAGCTCCCACTCTATCGCCGACACAACAATCGGCTTTGCGCCGTGTGTTGGATCGTGAGGCCACGGCGTTGGGGTTCGACCAGATCGGAATCGTATCGGCGCATGGACATAATGACCTCCAGCCGCGCCTGGCAGCCTTTGTGAAGGCGGGACATCACGGCACGATGGAATGGATGCAGGACACGCTTGTACGGCGCAGTCGCCCCCAAAGTCTGTGGCCTGGAGCGCGCTCAATCATTATGTTGGCAATGAATTACGGACCTGAAACAAATCCACTAGCGGCGCTTGAAAACTCCGATCGGGGGACGGTTTCGGTCTACGCACGCCATAAGGACTATCACGACGTCATTAAAGGCCGGTTGAAAACACTTGCCTCAAAACTGTTGGCGGGTGTCCGACGCTTGGATGTGGAAGCAGCCAATGCGACTGAGGCAAAAGTCTTCGTGGACACGGCGCCCGTTATGGAAAAGCCTTTGGCAGCGCGGGCGGGTCTTGGGTGGCAAGGCAAACACACCAATTTGGTTTCACGCACCTACGGGTCATGGCTGTTTCTGGGATCAATATTCACCAATCTGTCCTTGGATCCCGACACACCCGATATTGATCATTGTGGCTCTTGCCGCACGTGTCTCGACGTTTGTCCAACGAACGCCTTTCCGGCGCCGTATCAACTGGACGCACGGCGCTGCATTTCTTACCTCACCATAGAACATGCGGGGCCGATCCCGGTCGAACACCGAAAGGCGATGGGCAACCGTATTTACGGGTGCGACGATTGTTTGGCGGTTTGCCCATGGAACAAATTTGCCCAGCAAGCCAGCGAAGCCAAGCTGGCAGTGCCGGAAGGAACAGACCCCACAGCGCAGCCCGCCTTGGCCGATCTTTTGGATGATGATGATGCCGCGTTTCGTCAGCGGTTTAGCGGATCTCCGGTGAAACGTGTCGGGCGGGATCGGTTTATTCGCAATTGCCTGATTGCTGCCGGCAACTCAGGTGAAGCGGCATTGATTCCATCCGTTAGCGAGCATCTTGAAGCACCCAATTCTGTTGTGCGTGATGCCGCAGAATGGGCCCTATCCGAATTGAACCATCAGAAAGTAACGCCGTGACAGACTTGGCCAACATGCGCCTGGGCATTTTTGGAGCCGGATTTTCCGGCAAGCATATCGGTGCGCTGGGCGCAGAGCGGGCTGCGTCGGTTTGGGGAACGACGCGCTCCAAGGATAAATTCAATCAGCTTTCAGAATTTGCAATTGAACCGATGGAGTTCGATGGCGAAACGATTGATCCAACTCTCTCGACCACGTTGCAGACCACAACGCATTTGGTGATTTCTGTTGCACCACCGCGTGATGAGAGTGGCAATGTCGAGGGACGCCCGGTCGACCCCGTTTTGCAGGCTTTG
This sequence comes from Pseudomonadota bacterium, assembly GCA_038746275.1. Classification (GTDB taxonomy): domain Bacteria; phylum Pseudomonadota; class Alphaproteobacteria; order Rhizobiales; family Rhizobiaceae; genus Pseudahrensia. The sequence goes on from JBCDKS010000002.1 coordinate 74,749, forward strand.
GCAGGACCCGGTGTAACAAAACTGCCTGACCTAAAGACCCACCTGCCAAACCTTGCCTGGGTTTGCTATCTCTCCACCGTCGGCGTTTACGGTAACTATGACGGCGCCTGGATTGACGAAGAAGCCGTTCTCCAACCCACATCCTCGCGTTCGCGACAGCGGGTCCGGGCTGAAGAGGAATGGCAGAAGGCCTGTGCTAAAACGGAAATTCCGTTGTCGATCTTCCGACTGTCCGGGATCTATGGTCCGGGCCGCAATGCGCTGGTGTCTGCTGATCGGGGAAACTCCCGGCGGCTTGTGAAGCCCGGTCAAGTGTTTAACCGCATCCACGCAGCGGATATCGCGCAGGCTGTGATTTTGGGAATGCTCAATGCGTCTACAGGGGTGTTTAACATCACCGACAATGAGCCCGCCCCGCCCCAAGACGTCGTGGCACACGCCCATGCATTGTTGGGCACAGAACCGCCGCCCGAGTTGGATTTTGCGACGGCAGAACTCTCGCCCATGGCACGAAGCTTTTATGGAGAAAACAAGCGCGTTTCCAATAAGCGCTCAAAGACCGTGCTGGGCATGTCCTATACCTATCCAAACTATCGCGAGTCGCTGGAGACAATGTATGCCGATGGTTCATGGCGGGGTTAACGCCACCTCCGTTGTCAAAACTCCAGAAAGCTTCACATCATGGCCGTTGCCGATTCAGCTTTACCAAAAGCAAACATATCCATCGTCACCCTCGGGGTGGCAGACCTCAAGGCTGCAACCGCGTTTTACATCTCGCTTGGATGGACCAACACCAAGGCCAGCCAGGACAGTGTCACCTTTTTAGCGGGCCACTCCATAGTGCTCGGATTGTACGGGCGCGCAGCCTTGGCACAGGATGTGGGAATAGAAGATGACGGACACGGCTTTCGGGCTGTGACTCTGGCGCTTAATTTACCCGGCGAACTGGCAGTCGACACATTTTTTGATCACGCGGTCAGCTCTGGCGCAGCGCCGACGAAACGGCCAGAAAAAGTGTTTTGGGGCGGGTATTCGGGTTATTTTTCCGATCTGGACGGTCATTTGTGGGAAATTGCCTATAATCCGTATTTTGAAGGCGATGCGGCAAGCGGACAATTGGAACTGGAACCCATGACATGAGCGCAACACTGGTTTTGATCGATTTTCAAAAGGCGGCGGATGATCCGTCTTTCAGCCCGCGCGGTCAGATACAGGCGGAAGAAAATGCCATGGCGCTCTTGGCGCATTGGCGGGAGATGGGCCAACCGGTCGTACATCTTCAAAATCATGCCATGGACCCAAACGCGCCCGATGCGCCGGGAGCCGAGGGGCACGGGTTCAAGAAGGGCCTCGCCCCACTTTCCCACGAGCAGGTGGTCGAAAAGCGCACGGATAACGGCTTTGTCGGAACAGACCTAATGGCGGTGCTGGAGGATGCGGGGCCCGCAGAACTCGTCATTTGCGGCCTTATGCTGGAAGGGGCCGTGGAAAGCACCGTTCGCATGGCCCATGCCTTGGGCTTTATGGTGTTCATACCACAGGATTGCACGGCCAGCCGCGTTCAGCGCGGGCTGGACGGCCAAAACTGGACCGCCGATCAAGTTCACGGATTGACCTTGTCTATATTGGACGGTGAATATGGCAAGGTTGTTTCCAGTCAGGACTTGATGGCAGGGGCGGCAGAGACCAGACTTCACTAAGACCGCCGCTAAACCTTGCGCATTCGTGCATCGCGCATCCTATGAGACCCTGATTGATGAGCAACACACTCCCCAAATGGGTCGACTACGGCTTGATGCCGTTGATCAATGTGATGGTTGCGTTCTTCATCTCCGGACTTGTGGTCCTGTTTGTGGGAGAAAACCCGTTTCAGGCCGCCTATCTTCTGGTCCAGGGCGCATTTGGAGGCGGATATAATCTCGGCTTCACCCTGTTTTATGCCACTACCTTTATCTTTACCGGATTGGCGGTTGCGGTCGCGTTTCATGCCGGCCTGTTTAACATTGGCGGAGAAGGCCAAGCGTATATTGGCGGTCTCGGTGTTGGCCTGATCGCACTGTCTCTGGACACGACGCTGCCTTGGTATCTTACCTTCCCGCTGGCCATCGTTGCGGCGGCGTTGTTTGGCGCGGCCTGGGCGTTCATTCCGGCGGTCTTACAGGCCAAGCGGGGCAGCCACATCGTCATCACGACGATCATGTTCAATTTCATCGCGTCGGCGATCATGGTCTATCTGTTGACCGGTTCCTTGCAAAAGTCTGCCAACCTCGGACCAAGGTCACGAGACTTTGAGGCCGGGGCGCAGATACCAAAACTGGATTGGTTGTTCCGACCCCTCGGGTTAGAAATGGGGGCATCGCCCCTCAACATCACGTTCATTTTAGCGCTCCTCATGGCGTTTCTCGTATGGGTTCTCGTGTGGCGCACCCGTTTTGGCTACGAGATACGCACGCTCGGGATCAGCCCACCGGCCGCCCGTTATGCGGGCATGAATGAGACCCGCGTCGTCGTAGTCGCCATGATGGTGTCCGGTGCGTTGGCCGGAATGATGGCCCTCAACCCAGTCATGGGCGATCAGGCCCGCTTGCAACTGGAATTTGTTGAAGGGGCCGGATTTGTGGGCATCGCGGTTGCCCTCATGGGTCGTTCCCATCCGGCGGGTATTGTTCCAGCGGCAATTTTGTTCGGTGCTCTGTATCAGGGTGGTGCGGAACTCGCCTTCGACATGCCCAACATCACCCGCGACATGATCATCATGATCCAAGGTTTGGTGATCCTTTTTGCCGGTGCGATGGAATACATGTTCCGGCCAGCCTTGATGCGGGTCTTTGCGAGACGCGATGATGCTGCCGCTGTCGCCACGCAAACAGGGGCCGCGTGATGGAAACCATTATCCAGCTTCTCGATCTCACGGTCCGTTCTTCCGTACCGCTCTTATTGGCCTGTTTGGCGGGGCTTTACTCCGAGCGCTCGGGGATCGTGGATATCGGCTTGGAGGGAAAAATGCTGGGCGGAGCCTTCGCCGCAGCAGCAGCAGCAGCTGTAAGCGGTTCGGCCTGGATCGGACTGGGGGCCGGTATCTTGGTGTCGGTCTTGCTCGCCCTTGTCCACGGTTTCGCTTCCATCACCAATAAGGGCAATCAAATCGTCTCTGGCGTCGCGATCAATTTTATCGCAGCGGGGGCAGCAGCGCTCCTTGGCAATGCCTGGTTCAATCAGGGGGGCCGCACGCCGCAGTTGTCCAATGAAACGCGTTTTGTTCCCATTGAACTACCGTTTGCAAACCTGCTGACCGATGTTCCTTTGATTGGTCCTATCTATGAGGGTTTGATTTCCGGGCACAATCTGCTGGCTTACTTCGCCTTCATAATGGTGCCTGTAACCTGGTGGGTTTTATTTCGGACCCGGTTTGGCTTGCGTTTGCGTGCGGTCGGTGAGAACCCAGCCGCGGTGGACACCGCCGGAATATCAGTGGCTTGGGCCCGATACCGCGCCGTCATCTGTTGCGGCGCTCTGTGTGGTGTGGCCGGGGCCTATCTTGCTATCGGCGTGTCTGCCGGATTTGTGAAAGACATGACAGCAGGCCGGGGGTTCATTGCGTTGGCCGCCTTGATTTTTGCCAAATGGCGACCGGTTGCGGCCATGTGGGCGTGTCTTCTGTTCGGCTTTCTGGGCGCTATCGAAATCCGCTACCAAGGCTTGGCACTTCCAATTTTGGGGGTCTTACCGCTGCAACTCATGCAGGCTCTGCCGTATATTCTTACTGTGGTCTTGCTGGCAGGCTTTGTTGGCAAGGCAATCCCACCCAAAGCGGGCGGTGTGCCCTACACAAAAGAGCGTTAGCACATGACAGCTTGTCTTCCAGTTCCAGACGATCTGCAAACAACCATGTTTGAGATGGCACGAGAGGCGATGACAAAAAGCCACTCTCCCTATTCGGAATTTCCTGTGGGCGTGTGTCTGCGAACCAGTTCGGGAGCGCTTTTTTCCGGGTGCAACATTGAAAATGCCTCCTATCCGGAAGGCTGGTGCGCGGAGACCACCGCCATAGGCCACATGATCATGGCGGGGGAGAAGTCGATCACACATATGCTGGTGGTCGCCAAAAAACAGGACAGCGCCACACCTTGCGGCGGCTGCAGGCAAAGGCTGTCCGAGTTTGCAGCGTCCGACGCGGTTTTGATGCTGTGCGACCAAAACGGCGTCGTTTCAAGCCACCCGTTCACCTCACTGTTTCCCAGCGGGTTTAGCCTGTCGGAGGGTGCATGATCGATCTGGCCAAAGTTCTGGGCGGGTTTAAGCCCCGCACCGGTCTGATTTTGGGTTCTGGTCTCGGGTCGCTCGCAGAAGACATAGATGCGGTTGCCCGGATTGACTATGCCGAGCTTGATGGCTTCCCGGAGTCCGGCGTCTCCGGTCATGCCGGACACCTAATCGCAGGCTATCTTGAAAAAGAGCCGGTTTTGCTGCTCTCCGGGCGCAGCCATTACTACGAAAAAGGGGACGCTGCGGTCATGAGACCGGCCCTGACAGCGCTGCGCGACGCGGGTGTTGAACGGTTGCTGTTGACCAATTCGGCCGGATCCACCGTCACCGAAATGCCGCCGGGTTCCATCATGTTGATCACCGATCATATCAATTTTTCCGGCACGAACCCTTTGTTTGGCGAAGAAACTGACGGACGGTTTGTCGGCATGACCAATGCTTATGATCAGACCATGCGGGATGGGTTGGAAGGGACCGCGAGGCATCTCGATATCGAATTGCACCAAGGTTGCTACATGTGGTTCAGCGGCCCATCATTTGAAACACCGGCAGAAATACGCATGGCCAAAACCCTCGGGGCAGATGCGGTTGGCATGTCGACCGTGCCGGAGACCATTTTAGCACGATTTTTGGGCATGAAGGTCGCGGCCTGTTCAGTGATCACGAATTACGCTGCAGGTATGACGGGCGCCGAATTGTCTCACACCGAAACCAAGGAAATCGCTCCCCGTGGTGGCGGAAAACTGTCCCGTCTTTTGCGATCTGCCTTCGCCAACGGGGCTCTGGATGGCACGTCATGAGTGTGGATGCAGAGACGCGTAAACAAGCCGCCAACCGCGCTTTGCACATGGTCGATCTCACCGATCTTTCCGACGCGTGCGATGCAGCAGCCATTGAAACCCTGTGCACACGGGCGCAGACGCCCCACGGCAATGTGGGTGCCATTTGCATATGGCCCGGTTTTGTTTCGCAGGCAGCAGCGCTTTTGGACGGTACCACAATTCCCATTGCGACCGTTGTGAATTTTCCCGGGGGAGGCGACACAAAAGACGTGGTGCAAGCTCTAACCGAGCAGGCTCTGGCGGATGGCGCGCGGGAGATCGACCTGGTGATGCCATACCGCGCTTTCGCTGCGGGTCGGACAGAAGAGGCCGCGTCCATGATCCAAACCATCCGCTCCACCGCGTCGGGAAGCGCGTTGCTAAAAGTCATTTTGGAAACTGGCGAGTTTGGGAAAGTCCAACATGGCAACGAACGCATCCGCGAAGCCAGCCGTCTGGCCATTGGCGAAGGGGCGGACTTCATCAAAACCTCGACCGGCAAAGTGGCGGTGAACGCAACTTTGGAAGCCGCCCGGCTGATGCTGGGGGTCATCGCAGAAACCGGTGGCACCACCGGATTTAAACCGGCCGGTGGCATCAAAACAACGGAAGATACGGCAGACTATCTGTCAATCGCCGACACGTTTTTGGGCCCGCACTGGGCCAATCCCAGCCGCTTCCGGTTTGGAGCCTCGGGCGTGCTGGATGATCTGTTGGCCGCTTTGGACGGCACCGCCGCCGTAAAGGCAGATGGATATTAACCCGAGCACCTGTTTTGAAATAGGAAAGCTTAGGCTGTTGGTTCCAAGGCTTCGAGCACGTCGGCCAGGAAATCATCCAAATGGTTCGTCACACAATCGATGGATTCGTCCTTTGTAACCTCGTGCTCCCAGCTTTCCGCAGAATGCTGGGATCCCAGCGCGGGCAAGACCAAGATGGTTCGCATCCCATACCGCTTTGGAACATCGAGATTGCGCGGCATGTCTTCAAACATGGCGGCATTTTTGGCATTGATCCCGTGCTGATCAACAAATTTGGCGTAAGGCGCTTCCGCCGGTTTTGGTACCAGGTCAGACGCCACGATATCGAAAACGGTATCGAAATGATGCGAGATACCTAAACGATCTGTGGTGCGTTTGGCGTGGGGCACGTCGCCATTCGTGAATATGTGCTTGCGTCCCGGCAGTGCCGCAATCAGATCGCCAAGCGCAGGGTTTGGGTCGATTGGAGAGTAGTCGATATCGTGGACTTTCTCCAAAAAATCATGGGGATCGACATGGTAACGCTCCATCAAGCCACGCAAGGTCGTGCCAAACTCGCGGTAGAGGTCCTTTTGGATTTTGCGGGCAGCAACTTTGTCCATATCCAGAAGGTCGGCCACATAGTCTGTCATCAACCAATCGATCTGCGCAAACAGATCGCAGTGACGCGGATACAACGTGTTATCGAGATCGAAAATCCAGTCTTGAACAGAACTGAACCGTTCGCGAAGCTCTTTGCTTGGAATGCTCATTGGACAAACATGGTCCCCGCACCGTGTTCTGTGAACAATTCCAGCAGCACCGCGTGAGCCACTTTGCCGTTGACAATGACCACCGCTTCAACGCCGCGCTCCAACGCTTCGATACACGTTTGAACTTTTGGGATCATGCCCCCCGAAATCGTGCCATCCTCAATCAGCGCTTGAGCTTCCAAGATCGAGAGTTTTTTGATCAAGTTACCCTGTTTGTCCAAGACACCCGGCACGTCGGTCAAAAACAACAGACGGTCAGCGTCCATGGCTCCGGCAACGGCACCGGCGAATGTGTCGGCATTAACATTGTAAGTCTCGCCATCGTCGCCAAAGGCTACCGGCGCAATGACCGGAATAAGCCCGCTTTCCGCCACCGTTTCCAACACAGCGGTATCGACCTCTTTCGGCTCGCCGACAAACCCCAGACTGACAATACGCTCTATATTGCTGTCCCGGTCGCGCTCCGTGCGGTTCATTTTTGTGACCCGCATCATATTACCATCCTTGCCGCACAAGCCGATGGCGCGCGCGCCCTGAGCGTTAAAGTCGGCGACGATACGTTTGTTGATGGAGCCGGCCAAGACCATCTCGACGATTTCCACTGTGGCCTTATCCGTCACCCGCATTCCACCGCGAAACTCACTCTCGATGCCCATGCGCTTGAGCATCGCCCCGATTTGCGGACCGCCGCCGTGTACAACAATTGGCTCTACGCCGGACTGTCGCAGCAGAGCCACATCGCGGGCAAAAGCCTTGCCCAATTCCACGTCACCCATGGCATGGCCGCCGTATTTTATGACCACGGTCTTGTGCTCATAACGCTGCATATAGGGCAGCGCTTCGGACAAGAGTCTCGCCTGCACATCCCCATCCACCTGCTGCATTTGATTGGCGGTCTTTTCGTTTGAAATGTCGGTCATACTGAGCCCGAACCATGCCTTAGAACCTTTGGTTGGCAGGGCGTAAACCAAAAGACCGTGGTACAAAAGAATGCAGGCAACAAAAAAGCCCGGCTCATGGGCCGGGCCTTTGCGACCAATAAAATCGCTTGAGTCGTTTCAAGCGTTAGACCGCGCTCGAAATCCAATCGGAGAGTTTGTTTTTTGGGGCTGCGCCAACCTGAATGGCCACCGGCTCACCCTCTTTGAACATCAAAAGGGTTGGGATGGACCGGACGCCATATTGAGCGGCAAGATCCGGATTTTCATCCATGTTCACCTTCGCGATGGTGACCTTGTCGCCCATCTCATCCGAAATTTCTTCCAAACTGGGAGCAATTGCCTTGCAGGGGCCGCACCACTCCGCCCAAAAATCCACCACAACAGGGGTTTTTGCGTTTAAGACGTCAGCCTCAAAATTAGACTGATCAATTTTCACGGTTGCCATTTTAGCTCCTTTGGTCCGCCCTCTTGCCGGGGCGGAATCATGCGTTGGTGCCTCGTTGAGGCGAAACGTAGGGAGGCGGTCCAACAGGGTCAAGGCGTGTCACGACCGTTGCGCGATAACGTTTGCCGACGAATCCTCACGGCTGTGAGAGGGTCGCCTTAAGCGGCATTCACCTCAAGAGCGAGCAGACTTTCCATCATCTGAGTGTCGCTAAGCGGTAGAATCGATGGGGCAGAAGCACCTGTCCAGATTAACCAAGCTTCGACAGGATGATCAGGATAGATGGTTTTCAAAACCGTCGCGTAGAGCGCCATCTGCCGCCGGTACACCATGGGTACGTCTTCGTTGGAGGCGGGAATCCGACCACCGGTTTTGTAGTCGAGAATCACCACACGATCATCAAACACGGCCAATCGGTCAATAATACCCACGACGGGACGACGCTGGCCTGTCAATTCAATTGACCCTGCAATGTTAACCTCCGCCCGACTTATTTCTGTATCGAAACAACCTGCCAGACGCGGATCATCTAACACGCCCATGACCTCGTGTACCAAACCGGCAATGTTGCTTTGCGACAGTTGCGAATAGGTGTTGGCGATATGGGTTGCAGCAAGCGCGTGCCGATCTTGTGGCGGATGGGGTGGGAGCAGTTCCAAGAGCTTGTGGATCAACACACCCCGGTCTCGCGGATCAAACAAGGAAGCGGATTGAGGTTTTACGTTTGCAGCCGGGCCAACACGGCGCTCGCCGGCATCTGCCGTGGTAGAAGATGCCGTCAGGGGTATTCGATTGACGTTGGTGTCCTTGACCGCCGTACCAAACCAGTCCGGCAGTTTGGAATCTGGCGATTGAGATTTGGCATTTTGTTGTTTCCCATTGTCGTCGTCCTCCGTGCCGCGCGCCCTTCTGATCGTCACGTCAGCCGCCCTCCAGCGGCGGAACTCTAAGGGTGGGTCGCATTCACCGTCATGGATCACTGGTTGAGACGGCCCATCAAACGGGAGCGTTTCTATAGCCCCGCCGCCGCCCTGTTCTGCTGCCGCTTGAGCCGCGTCAAATCCTTTTTCCACCATGTCATGCCACCGAAAAGCTGGAGGCGAAGCGCCCTTATAGCCGCACACCACCAGATGATCGCGGGCGCGGGTCATGCCGACATAGAGCAGACGACGATACTCCTGTTCAGCCAGTGTTTTGTCTGCAGCCTTCGCAGCATGTGTGTGGGTGGTTTCATCTTTGGTGGCTGGAATCCAGACATAGCCAGCGTCTTTGGCCGCGCTCCCCTCCGGTGACAGATCACGCAGCGCCGCTTGATGGTGGGCTTGATGCACGTCGCTGCATTTATCCACCAGGAACACGACCGGGGCTTCCAGTCCCTTAGCGGCGTGAACCGTCATGATGCGCACCTCGGAAGCTGCCTGTTCCATCTCGCGCTTGATCTCTGGCGCGGATCGCTCAACGTGATCCAGAAAGGCGATGAGGCCCGGCTGACCTGCCGTTTCATGGTTTAATGTCAGTCGCAAAAATGCGTCCAATACATCTTCGACTTCGTAGCCAAACCGTTCCAAATAGCGGGCGCGGGCCCCATCCAACCCAAGTATGCGCGCATAAAACTCATAGACCGGCACACTGTCCGCCCAGGCGGCCCAGCGCTTCAACGCGGTCTGCGCGTTGTGGTAGCGCGGATCGGATTGCACCATGAGATGATCAAACAAAGTCTGACGCCCGGCATGCGCTTCGCCATCCTTGTTGGTGGCAAGCCTTCCCCGCGACAGCGTGTAAAGGTCATCTTCTGTGAGGTTGAGCAAAGGACTTTTAAGAAGTGCAGCAAAGGACAAGTCATCCTGCGGTAAAGCAATGGTTCGACCCAAAGCCAACAGATCCAGCACCGCGATATGGTCGGTGAGCTTAAGGCGGTCGGCACCGCCGACCGGGATGTTTTTTTTCTTCAAAGATCGTGTCAATGCCGGAACGAAACGATCTCTGGAGCGTACCAACACCACGATGTCTCCAGCAGCGTGCACACCCTCCCGCACCCACGTGTGGATGGTTTCGGCAACACGGTCAGCGAGGATGACAGCCTGATGCCGATCCCGCCCGGACGGCTTTTCCCAGTCCTCTTCTTCGTCTGACTTTATAGCTTTCATCAAAGGCCAAAGGTCCACACAGCCGACCGCATTTCGTCTCGCGGCCGTATGTACAGGTGTCCCGTCGGACGCGCTCAAGCCATCGCTTTGGCCCGGTACGGCAAAGACATGATCCACCAGTTCCAAGACATCCGTGGCGGACCGGAAGGACAGGGTGAGTGTACTGTCTTCAAATGTTGGTCCGGCGAGGCGTTTCACATGTTCTTTTGTCTTTGAAAACAGATGCGGTCGTGCGCCCTGAAATGAATAAATCGATTGTTTTTCATCCCCCACCGCAAACATGGTGCGGGCAGCTCGTTGACTTCCGTCACGTGCGGTCTCACCGCTGAAAAATTCTTCCACCAGGGTGCGGATGACGTCCCATTGACGCGGACTGGTGTCCTGCGCCTCGTCCACCAAGACGTGATCGATGCCCATGTCGAGCTTATAAAGAACCCAAGCCCGCGCCTCACGACGGGTGAGCAGGTTGGCCGTCTGCTCGATGAGATCATTGTAATCCAATAGGCCCCGACGACGTTTCTTGGCGTCGAAACGCGCCAGCATCGCGCGGGCAAATGTGGTGAGGTGGGCGGTGTTGTCGACGGCTTGATGGGCTTTGAGTTTGGCGTTGATTTCGAGGATATCGCTTGCCCAATCGGTCAACCACTCGACACACTCTGGCCAGTTGGCGAGCACGTCATTGACAGGTTTGACTTTGGTTTTGCTGAACGTTTCGTCCTTGTTCAGAAGGGCGAGCTTCAGCGCTCTAAGGCGCGCCTCGGCGCTCTGTGCGTTAAGCGCGACCTTAAGGAAGCCGGCTTGCTTGTGAGCGGTTATTTTGTCGGTATCGAGCGACAGTTCGACAAGCCGCTTCCATTTGGCATCGTCAACGTGGAACTGTTTTTCAAAGCCTTCCAGAACACTTTCAGCCGTTTCATTGTCCGGCAGATCAAGTGTTTGTTTAACCGCCCGATGCACAGCAGCCTCACTGCTGTGAGTGGCTGCCCAACCGGTGAATCGTTCCCGATCTTTGATGACATCGTTCAAGACCTTATCAAATGCACTGTCGCTCGCCGCACCCATGATGGCAGACCAGGCCAGCGCCACGGCGCTATCGGGTTCTCGGATGGCTTCCAGCTGCGTCTGTGTCCGCGCCTCTGCCATCATCATGGACTGTTCGGCCTCATCCAAGACCTGAAAATGACCCGGCACATTGGCTTCCAGAGGAAAGCGGTGGAGCAGGCGTTCGCAGAACGCGTGAATGGTTTGAATGTTAAGGCCGCCGGGTGTCTCCAAGGCCCTGGCAAAGAGCCTGCGCGCCTCGTTACGGCGGGCCTTGTTGGGTGTAACCCCCTCTAACTTTTCCAAAGCTTTGTTGAGTGCCGCATCATCCATCAACGCCCATACGGCCAACTGCTTAAACACTTTGGCGGACATTTGTGCAGCGGCTGTCTTGGTAAACGTGAGACAGAGGATTTTGGAAGGCTCTGCCCCTTGCAGCAGCAGGCGCACCACGCGGTTGGTCAGGACATGGGTTTTGCCGGAGCCGGCATTGGCCGACACCCACACAGTGTGAGCGGGGTCTGCTGCCAGCGCCTGTTGGGCCTGAGTATGGTCATCAATGGTGAGCTTTGACATCAATCGCGCGCGCCCTGATCGAAATCTTCATCGTCGTCCTGCGACAACATCCACTCTTTTACGCGGGCTAGATGATCGAAGTCGACACGGTAATCGCGATCCAAGATCGGTCTGGCTTTGGACAGATAGGGCTTGTCTGTGCTGGCGTAGGCCACAATCAGCCGCTGCAGTTTTTGCCAAGCCTTGTCGCCCAAGTCTTCCAGCGTGCCGTCCGTAAACTTTATGGGATCGCTTTTGAATTTGTTGCCCGGTTGGAGACGGATGTAGCCCGCTTCTGCGATGGCCCCGGCCAAATCCGTTTCGAAGCCATTGCGGGCGAGCATGGCGATCGTCAGCGGCAATTGTGGCGCCTTGAACTGGGTTACGGCTGTAACGGATGGACCATTGCCCGTTTTGTAATCCCAAAGCGCCAGCGTGCCATCAGACAACTCGTCCAACCGGTCCAGACGGCCCGTCAATGTGAAATCCTGCAGCCCTTTGGAGGCGCGGCCAAACAATTCGACCTCAATAGCACGGGTGGAAGGGACGCGCTCCGTTTGCCATTCCAGATAGGGTTTGAGGGCGTCGCTAAACCTGTGCAGCCAAACCGCCATCACATCATCGGCCAATTCCTCGGCGTCAAAGGCGTATTTCGCCACCTGAAGGTGATCGTTGAAGGCGGTAGGTGCAGTGACATCGAGGCGATGGGTAACAAAATCCTCCATCACGCGGTGGTAAAGCACGCCTTTTTCCCGCGCATCCGGTTGGCGGATCAACGGCTCCAAAGGCTGCAGTTTCAAAACATGTTTTGCGTACACGGCATAGGGATCGGCGATCCATGTCTCGATCTCGGTGACGGACAAGCGCTTGGGCCGCACGTGCACCGGCGGCATTGGTTGAGGTCGGTTTATGGTCGCGGATGACCCGCTTGGGGCATCCATTTGGCGAGCCCAACTCAAGAACCGGTCACCCCGCGCTTTCATCGCCTTGCTCGTATCTGTGCCAGCGATCATTTCCAAACGTTGCAGCCAGCGCGATGGCAAAAGCGGCGTGTCTTCCACACGGTGTGACCGGGACAGGACCAAGTCTTCAACGCCCGAGAGCATTTGAAAATCGTGGGCCGCCAAACCGATGCGGCGCTCCGGAGCGGGCAATCCAAGGGCTGTCTTCATGGGGCGGGACAAAAACGGATCACCGCTGGGGCTTGCAGGCCAAACGCCATCGCTTAGGCCACCCAAAACGATGCGGTCATAATTTTGCAGGCGCGCCTCGATGGGACCCAGGATTGCAACACGCGGCAACCCTCGCGTTCGCCTGCGCACCGTGGGCGCTGCGATCAAGGCGTCAAAGCAGGCGCGGAAGTCCGCCGGCCGGATCATCATAGTGCTGCCACCGTTGGCGATGGAAGCCAGGGTTTCGCGCAAGACTGTATCGTCTTCGGCTTGATCGCTTTCGCCGTCCAACCCGGCATGGGAACGAATGAGCACGCCTTTGGCATCGGTACACACGGTGTCGAGGATCGACCCGACCCGCTGGACCAAATCATCCAACGGCAACTCTTCACCAGCCGTCGGACTTTCGTGTGCTGAATGTGCAAAGAGGCGCTCAATCATTTCGGCGATGTGCTCAGCGGATTGCCAGTCTTGGACAGAAAAACTTGTAATGACTTTGGGCATGCGGGAACCGCCACTCAAAGACTTCGCCTTGGGCGTTTCGTTGGTTTGCCGCTCCATTTCCAAGTGGGCTTGGGCGCGCGCCTCCGCCACCAACACTCTCAAACCATCCGGGCTGGGCGGAACCAGTGCACCGCGTATAACCGCGACTTCAATCAACTGCCCCGCCCGCGCCGCCTGCGGTTTGGACAATCCAAAACGCACCAATGGGTGCTTGATGAAACTGGCCAAAGACACAGGGTCGGCAGGCTCAAACGCCAATTGCGCTATAAAACGGACCAGCGCTGTCACAGACCGGTTGGCCAGGGGCTGCCCGGCAGAATCGTCCACATCGATGCCAAAGCGCGTCAGTTCCACCGCAACGCGTCTGGCGAGGTTGCGATCTGGGGTAACCAGGGCAGCCGTCGCATCAGGCTTTGCCAGTGTGTCCCGCAATGCAACCGCAATGGCCAGCGCTTCGGCTCGCTCGTTTTCCGCCTCCATGATGGCGACAGAGCCAAAGGCTTGGGCCCGTTGATCGGCTGAAAACGCAGACACCCGCTCCAGCCATCGATCAGTGGCATAGGCCGGGCGCATGGCTTCGCTGATTAGAAGTTCCCGCACCCGCGCGTATCCCGCAGACGTGTCATCGATCCCGCCGAGATGCACGACGTCTCCGCGAGAACAGCCAAAATGCTCCAACAGACGCTTGAGGCCGAACTGCGGATGACCCTGCGCGGCGGAAACATCATCATGACCCCGTTCCGGCAGATCGACTTTCTGCCACGTCTCTTCTTCCAAATCCCGGTCGAGACCGGGGAGAATGACCGCGCCATTGGCTAGATTGGCAATCGTTTTTAACAGGTTTGCCGTGGCGGGAATGGAACCGGTGGAGCCGGCGGCTATCACGGGGCCATGGCTGCCCTCTTCGGCATACCGATTTGCCTGTTGGCGCAGTTGCTCCACACGCACAGTGGCACCGTCCTGCGCTTGGCGTTCCGCCAGCACTTTTGGCCATGTGTCAGTGGCGATCTTTAAAAACTCGAGTGTAAGTTCCCACCAGCCGCCGTAATCCTCCGGTACGATGGTTTGAAGGGTGGCCCAATCCGCCCCCTCGGTGGCGACCATGTCGATCAACCGGGCCAAGTCTGCCGCGAACCACAGCGCGTCTGATTTGGAAGACGGCACCAGAACTTCTGAGCCCTGAAACAGGCTGCGGGAGGCGGCGTTCATGGTGTCTGCCCAAGCGTAGATCATTTGAGACAGGAGGATCTGACGCTCTATCGGGTCAATGGCCGTCACCAAGCTTGGCTCAGCACTGCCGGTCAAAGCGTCGTCATCATCCGCATCGCCCAAAGTGCGGATCATCGGGAGCAAAATACCCCTAGGCTCCAACCGTTGCGAAAACGCGGTGATAAGCGCGCGGGCCGCACGGCGCGTGGGCACCCAGATGGTTGCCGTGGACAATGCCAAAGGGTCCTCTAAGGGGCGAAAATCGTCGATCAGGTGGCCATGAACCAATGCGTCCACAAGCGTGGGCAAAAACGGCGCAGCCGGTGGAATGGAAAAAACCCTTGGGACTTGCGTCATGAGCCGGCCGAAACGGTGCGTGACGCCTCGTCGTTTCTAAAAACGCCGATGGCCGTCTCCGCATCACCAATCGCCTCCGGCGTGCCCACGTGCAGCCATAAGCCGTCTAGCCAGAGCCCGTGCAGACGCCCACGGGCAATCGCATGGTCAAATGTGCGGTTGAGAGAAAACGGTTCACCGGACCAGTCATCAAACAAGCCGGGGCGCATCAACACAGCACCGGCATAGTTACACGGCGCAGCGGGAGCCGATCCACGCCGGGTCAAACGGCCGGTATCATCCATAAAAAAATCGCCTGCACCGGCAAACCCAACCGAATCTTCATGACGGGCCAGCAGCATCAGCATGTCCATCTGTGTTGGATCGAACTTTGCAATCATCCGGGGGAGGGCCTGTGGATGCCGGTCGAGCCAAAACGAGTCTGCGTTCAAGACAAAGAAGGGTTTGGGATCGAGATGCGTTTGCGCCTGCGCGACGCCGCCGCCGGAATCCAAAATCCGGGAGCGTTCATCCGAGATTGTGACCTTTGGCGCGGTTCGACCTGCAACGTGGTTCACAATTTGGTCCGCCAGATAGTGCACATTGACGACCGCGTGGGTGATGTTGGCGCTGTCGAGAGCGTCCAAAGCATGGTCGAGAAGGGTTTTTCCGGCGACCGAAATCAGCGGCTTGGGGCGGGTCAGCGTCAAGGGTTGCATACGCGTGCCCAGACCGGCGGAAAGCACGACTGCCTGGTCAACGTGTGTGGGTTTTGGTGCGCTTTGCGACACTGAGGGTTCCGGCAATGGAATCGGGTTCACGTCTTCAAAACAGTGTTGAACCAAGTTTTGTAAGGCGCAAGCACCGGGTGGTTGAGCGTACGCAATAAGACCGCCTCAATGCGCGGAATGTGAGCCAAATAAGCGTCTTTGCCGTCCCGTTTGGACAAACGAACGAAAATGCCCAGAATTTTGGTCGCCCGTTGCGCGGCCATGATCGCGTAACCCTCTTCAAACAAATCACGGTTCTGACTTGGGGCGTGCTTGAGATATCGGCTGATCAGCTCGGCCTCCAAGTCCACCGGCACGTGAACACGGGCGTCCTGTGCCAACGAGGCCACGTCATAAGCGGTGGGGCCGATAACCGCATCTTGAAAATCGATCATTCCAATCTGGCGAATGCCATTCTCATCGGGACACCAAATGATGTTGGGTGAATGAAAGTCACGCAACACCAATGTTTTGGGTTGATCCTCCAAACGGGCGATCAAATCATCCCAAATGGATGCAAATTCAACAGCGGCATCTTGAGACAGTTCAGAACCCAAACACCAAGGCGCAAACCATTTGGACAGAAGGTCCACTTCAATCGACATGGCCTGTTTGTCATAGGGCGGGATCGTGTGCTCGATTGAATTGCCATTGCTTCCCTCGAACGTCACGGTGGATGGCCAAACCCGTTCGGCCATCGCGGCCAATGTTTCAGCGGCCCAGCCATAGCGATGCCGATCAGGCGTGCCGTCACTCAAGAGCGGTGTTTCTTGACCAAGGTTTTGGCAAAGCAAGAAACCGTTTTCGAGATCGGATGCGATGATCCGGGGAACCTTAAATCCTGCTTCGTCAAGAACATGGGCGACGCCCACGAAGGCCGAGACATCTTCTGCCAAATGGGCGATGCGGGAATAGGGTTTGCCGTCTTTGATCGGCGGACCATCGGTTTGAGGCGGAGCGTTCATCACAATCGGGGGTGGACCGGCATACCCGCTCGCCATCACCGTCTCATAGGCCCGCGTGGATGCGTCACCGGTCAACGGAACGCGTTGGCTTTCGCCGTGACCATGGTTTGCCAAAAACGCGTTGACCAAGAGACTGCGCTGCAAGCGCGCCCAGTCCGCATCATCAGCCAAGATGATCAATCGACGCCTGTCCACATCCGCTTCGTTTTTTCCGCCATCTTCAATCGTGATGTCGAACGTGCGCCTAGGCAGAAGACCGGGCACCTGGTCCGGCCATTCGACCAGGATCGCACCGATTTCAAGGGCTTCATCCAACCCAAGTTCATCAGCCTCCCGTGCATGGCTTAACCGGTAAAAATCCGCGTGGAGGATCGGCGCAGGACGGGCGTTGTCATAGGTCTGAACCAGCGTGAATGTGGGGCTTGGGACGTCCGCATCCAGATCAGCCAACGCACTGCGTATCGCCGCTCGGGCCAAAGTGGATTTGCCCGCCCCAACGGGGCCGGACAAGGCAACCACGTCTCCCGCTTTCAAACACATGGCCAAAGCAACGGCAAAGGCTTCCGTGGCGTTTTGGTCCAGGCAGTGTACGATATGTAACTTGGCAACGGTCATGCGGAGCGCGTGTTCCGCCTATTCCGCTGCGACAGATGAAGCCGCCAGTGTGTTGGCACCCGCTTTTGGGAATTTGCAGATGAACCGCGCACCCTTGGAATGGGCGGGGTCCAATTCCAACGAGCCGCCATGCAGCTGCACCAACGAGCGGGCTATTGCGAGGCCCAGACCCGCCCCGCGACGACCATCCCCAACACGGCCCCGAAACCGATCAAAGAGGCTCTCACGCGCCTCTTGCGGAATGCCGGGGCCTGAATCGGTGATGCTGATGGTTACGCCTTCGGCATCCGATGCGCTTTCCAAGATAATGGAACTGCCTTCAGGCGAGAAGCTGATGGCATTGTTGAGCAGATTGAACAGAACCTGCTGCACCCGCGTGGGGTCAGCAAGGAAGGTTGACGGTTCGGCGCTTGAGCTGTTGGAGGTCGCTGCCTTTAGAGAGAGTTTGACGCCCTGTTCTTGAAGTTGCTCGGCAACGCTGCGGGCCGCTGTATGGATTGCGCCTTGCAGGGACACCGGCTCGAGATCAAGCTCCATAATACCAGCGTCTACAGTCGCCAAGTCCAGCAGATTGTCCACCAATGCTTGCAACACAGACGATGACGAGGCGATGTGATCGACATACTCGCTTTGCTTGTCGTTGAGCGGACCGAAAACGCGCGCCTGCAGAGTTTCGGCAAACCCTTTGATTGAGGTGAGCGGCGCGCGGAATTCGTAGGACACGTGCTCGATGAAGGCGTTTTTCAAACGCTCTGCCGCTTCCAGTGCCTCATTACGCTCAGTAAGGGTTTGTTCAAGGCTGACGCTCGCGGACACGTCGGCGAAACTGAGCATGGACTGTCCGTTTGGCAGGGGCACCAGAGCGTAATCGAGGACGGTATCCGTCGGCAGGGTCATCCGCCCGTCAAGCGATTTTCTATGATCGAGCGCGCCGGTGATGTGGTTGGTGATGGTTTGCCAGAATTCGTCGTCTTCGCTGAGCGCGTTGCAACGTTCAGCCAACACATCAATGGGCGTCTCAGCGGCCACGTCTTCATCTCCCAAACGCCACAACGTTTGAAAAGCCGGGTTCGACAGCTTGAGCCGACCATTGGGGGAGAAGACGCAAATGGCTTCCACCAATTGGTCGAGCGTTTCGCCTTGAACCTTTGTGAGTTCGATGAACCGGCTTTCCAACGCCAACTGCTCGGTGATGTTTTCAAACACCCACGTTACACCACCCTGTTTGTGGGGTGTTGCCACAACCCGAAGGGTGCGCCCGTCCGGAAGGTACCACCAGTCTTCCGTCAGATCTTTTTGGCCGTAGACCTCCAAAAGCGTGTTGCGCCACTTCGACCAGTCGGGTTGATCAGCAATACGACCGGCCTCGCGCAAAACGTCAAACAAGTGACCGTTGGCGATATCACGTTGCACTTTGAGGTCCTTCAATCCCCATAGCTCGTCAAAAGCGCGGTTGGTGAAAGACAGGTTTTGCTTCTCGTCGAAAATCGCAACTGCGGTTGCCAATTGATTGAGCGTATTTGTGTGGCCTTCCAAGGCCCGACGCAGGTTGCCGCGGGCCTCTTCCACTTCGCTCATGTCCACGGCGATCCCGGCGTAACCCTCGTCCCCCAGAATTTCACTGACATCCAACGTGCGGCGATCACCGCGCACCGTGGCTGGAATGCGTTTGCGAACCGGTTGAACCGGCCCTCCGAAAGCACCGTGACGTGCGCCGTCCTTCTCCAACAGCGTTTCATGGCGGCGGTTGAGGTTGTCCCGCTCGCTTTGGTCCAACAGGTGTAAATCATGTGCACTGACAGCCTCCAGAGACGTGCCGTCTACAGCGTCAACATAAGCGCCGTTGGCCCAGGTTAAGCGTCCCTCTTTGCTGCGCAGCCAGACGGGGAAAGGCACCGCCTCCAAAAGCGACTTCATGGTCTCGGTGGTTTGGATCAAACGGGTGTGCTGGCTTTCCAAAGCAGCGAGAGCAGCACGGTCGCCGGACAGGCTGATGAATCTGACAAAGGCGTGGGAGCCCGATGCGCGACCCTGCGCTTCCAAGAGGCCGCCGCTTTTCGACTCAACCGTAAGGTCAAAGGCTTCCGCATGTTTGCGCAGACGTTCAACCGATTGCTCAAAAGCCTGCGCCGAAAGCGCTGTCATCCATGTGCCAAAAGCGACGAAAGCGCCTTCCTGTTCCGGCGTACCCGCGATGGCGGGGAGACTGCCACGACACAAGGGCCCCTCCTCACGGCCATCCCAAATGACAATGCGTTGATCAGGGATGTTGAGAAGGGCTTGTGCCCGTTCATAGCGGGAGCGCAGGTCGGAATTTTCCAGGGCCAATTCACCCTGCCGTTGGTCCAACTGTCTGCGTTCGCGAATCAGCCAGGTGGCCGACCACATGGCAAACGCAAAAGCACCCATGAAAATGGGGAACATGACCGCGCTGTTGGCAAATGCGTCGAAGGACGTGATGTCCAAAAAGGCAGCCTGCTCCACCGGCGGCTCGATGTGGGTTTGTGCCGAATTCTGGCTTTGGGCGCTTGCAGCTGGCCCGAACACAAGTGGCACGGCGCAAGCCAAGGCAGCCCTGCGGGCCAAGATCAAGTGTCGGCACTTTTGCCGTTTCATGCCGCGCTCCGTCCTTCGGTCCAGACGCAACACTGGCAGACCTTGTCAATTACTCTGGCAAACACCCCTGACAGAATGTTTGTCGTTAAGAATCACACAAGGTTAGCCGATACAAGCCGGTCATTCGATAAAACACGTGCGGACCTGAAATTGACGGCGATGTCGTATCGCAGGTGCCTCCAAGTCCCTTCAAATTCCGGGTGTGTGGCTTGGCCAAGATCGTCTGATCACCGCTATGCTGACGGCGGGACTGTTAATGCATGATTAACAGTCCCGATCCGGATGCCTTAAATCGGTCAGCGCTTAATAACGGTAATGTTCCGGCTTGAAGGGGCCTTCGGTCGTCACGCCGATATAGTCCGCCTGATCTTTGGAGAGTTCGGTCAATTTGACGCCAATTTTCTCCAAATGAAGGCGCGCGACTTTCTCATCCAGGTGTTTGGGCAAGATGTAGACTTGGTTCTCGTACCGGTCCCCCTTGGTCCACAATTCGATCTGCGCCAAGACCTGATTGGTAAAAGAGGCGGACATTACAAAGGACGGGTGACCTGTAGCGTTGCCCAAGTTCAACAAACGACCCTGAGACAGAAGGATCATGCGGTTGCCATTTGGCATTTCATACATGTCGACCTGGTCTTTGATGTTCGTCATTTTCAAGTTGCGCAGATTAGCGACCTGAATTTCATTGTCGAAGTGACCAATATTGCCGACGATGGCCATGTCTTTCATTTCTCGCATGTGTTCGATGCGGATGATGTCTTTGTTGCCAGTGGTGGTGATGAAGATGTCGGCGTCACTTACGCAGTCTTCCAAGGTCGTGACCTCAAAACCGTCCATCGCCGCCTGCAGTGCGCAAATGGGGTCTATTTCCGTCACCTTCACCCGGGCGCCTGCGCCGCGCAAAGAAGCGGCCGAGCCTTTGCCCACATCGCCATAACCGCACACAACGGCGGTCTTTCCAGCCATCATTGTATCGGTGGCACGGCGGATACCGTCCACCAAAGATTCTTTACAGCCGTATTTGTTGTCGAATTTCGACTTGGTGACCGAATCGTTCACATTGATCGCCGGGAACGGCAATTGGCCTTGTTCAAACAATTCATAGAGGCGATGGACGCCGGTGGTGGTTTCTTCCGATACACCTTTGATTGCATCGCGGGTCTTGGTGAACCAGCCGGGGCTAGCCTTCATACGCTTGTGGATTTGCGCTTTGATGACTTCTTCTTCTTCGGAGGTCGGCACCGGAATGATGTCTTCACCGGCTTCCGCACGGGCGCCCAGTAAAACGTAAAGCGTGGCGTCGCCACCATCATCAAGGATCAGGTTTGCGCCCACACCATCGGCATTGGCAGGAAACATGAAAGACTTGTCGAGATAATCCCAATGCTCTTCCAAGGTCTGCCCCTTGATCGCAAATACGGGCGTTCCCCCAGCGGCAATCGCTGCAGCCGCATGATCTTGCGTGGAGTAGATGTTGCACGAAGCCCAGCGCACATCGGCACCCAAAGCGGTCAGCGTTTCGATTAACACGGCGGTCTGGATCGTCATGTGCAACGAGCCGACGATCCGTGCACCCTTAAGCGGCTGCGACTGACCAAACTCTTCGCGCAAGGACATCAAGCCGGGCATCTCCGTTTCAGCGATGTCGAGTTCTTTGCGGCCGAAATCGGCCAGGGAGATATCTTTGACGATGTAATCGTGTTCGGCCGTTTCGGTCATAATCTCAGTCCTGCATGGTGAAGAAGGGGGGCGTGTGGAGGTTTCGTTACAAGGTCCGGGAAAACCAACACCGCAATTGGGTGTCCCCTAGCAGGGGTGCTTCAAAGTGACAATCAATATAAATTAATCTTTATGTCGCGGCCAGTTTTGCTTTCAACTGACTCGCCGCCATGGCGTATCCGCCCTCTGCGCCATCGACGTAGTGAAAGTGATCATCCTCCATCACCGTTGGGACGATGCAAGTGAGCAAAGCGGCTTCTTGTTCGAACAGACCGTATGTCAAACAACCCGATTTTTCGGCCTTATCGAGACAGTCAATGATCTGACCTTTGACGGCTGGTGAACAATCTACGGTGATTTTCAGACCGTCCTCGAACTTGCGGAAGTCCGCATTGCGTCCGGTCGTTTTCACGTAATGTCGCGCATCAAAACCACCGGCTTTCATGCCGGTTTTGAAAAAGATCCAAGCGATGAAAGTCTCAAACAGGAGCTCCATCTTGCGCTTGGCCAGGGATTTTGTGCCTAGGCTTGCCTTGGCTTCCAAGGTTAGTCCTTCGGGCGGCCACTGGTAACCTGGACCCTCCGACGGGATCGGGTGGCCGCCATCCACCAATTGATCAAGGATCGTCAGCAGATCTTTTAGGACCTGGCTCAAAACTTTTGGATCGGCGTCTTTGTTGGCGGACACGACCAGAGAGACGATGGAACCCGCAACGGACGGGATAGGGGTCCAACGGCAGGAAAGACCTGTGAGATCGGGCACGACACCCGGTGCAGCACGCTCAATAGCGGAATTGCCAGTTTTCATTTCGCGTTCAGCCCAACTGACCCCGCCACCTGCAAACATGGTGTAATCCACGTTGGGAGAGGCAGAATGACGTGCCACGGATACATCCAGACCCGCATTGCGCACATCTTCCACCGGGACAATGGCCACACGCAGGTCGATTTCAAACTCATCCCAGGCCCAGCGGGAAATCGCAGCCAGCGCTTGAGCGACTGCCGCGCGATCTGCGGGGCCAAATGCAGCGACCGCCCCGTCTCCCCCAAACTGGCTGGGAAAGACGCGGTGCCCCACCGCATTCATCAAAGCTGCCAGAACAGAGGCACCAATCGTATTGACAGTTTTGTAGTGTCCAGACTTGAGAAGATCGGTGGACCCCACGATATCCGAGACGGCCAAGAACCAATCCGTTGGGATGGGCTGGTAGGCGCTTGTATCGGTCAGACCTGAAAAGCCGGCCCGAACCGGGAGCGCACCGTACCATGTGCCGGTATCTGAACCCAGTTGGTTATCGCTCATGTCGCCTCCGCCCTGTGTTTAAGCGCTCTCACTTGTGCCCAAACAACGAATTGGAGTGCCAGACGGTTTGGCTGAACGACCGACGAAACACTATGAGCGCATCTAAGACGGGTGCAGCACAGGCATGATTTAGCCGGGGTCGGCGGTTTTATTCGCTTTGCTAAACATGCCCTTGAGATTGTCCCAAAGCTCAATCTTTGCGCCTTGGCGTTTCATGATAACGCCCTGCTGAATAATGGACAGGAAGTTGTTCCAAGCCCAGTAAATCACAAGACCGGCCGGAAACGTGGCCAGCATGAATGTGAACACAACCGGCATCCATTTGAAGATCATTTGCTGCGTTGGGTCGGGCGGAGCGGGGTTCATTTGCATTTGGACAAACATCGTGATGCCCATGAGCAGGGGCCAGACGCCGATCATCAGGAACAGCGGAACCTCGAACGGCAAGAGACCGAACAGATTGAAAATCGACGTCGGATCGGGTGCTGACAGATCTTGAATCCAGCCAAAAAACGGCGCGTGCCGCATCTCGATGGTGACGTAGATCACTTTGTAGAGTGCGAAAAACACCGGAATCTGGATTAACACGGGCCAACAGCCCGCTGCCGGATTTATCTTCTCTTTCTTGTAGAGCTCCATCATGGCTTTTTGCTGGGCCTGGCGGTCATCCGCGAATTGCTCACGAATGCGGGTCATTTCCGGCTGAACCTTTTTCATGTTGGCCATGGAGGCATAGGACTTGTTGGCCAGGGGAAAGAAGACCGCCTTAATCGCCACCGTCACGATGAGAATGGCGACGCCGAAATTGCCGACGAGATGGTAGACCCAGTTCATGAAACCGAAGAGCGGTTTGGTGAGGAAGTAGAACCAACCCCAGTCGATCAGGTTTGAAAAAAGCGGAATGGACAGGCTCTGTTCGTAGCCGTCAATCAGTTCCATCTTTTTGGCACCGGCGAAGACACGGTTGGTCACCACCACTTCACCGCCCGCGCTGACAGTCAAAGGCTGGCTCAAAAAGTCACTTTGGTAGAAAGGGCGGCCTTGGCTGTAATAGCTGTAATTGGTTACGAAGGGGGTGCCAGGAATGAGCGCCGCCGCCCAGTATTTGTCCGTCATGCCCATCCAACCGGTATTGGAAGAGGGTTTAGTGATCCGTTTGTCGTCGCGGATATCGCTGTAGTCGATTTCATCGACTTCATTTTCCACGACCGAACCAATCAGGCCCTCATGGAGCACGAAAATACCTTCCGTCTTAGGTTCGCCGTAGCGCGACAAGCGTCCATACGAACGCAGCACCACGTCTGCAGCAGACGGGTTGGACACCGTGTCTGTAAACGAGAACATGTAGTTCTCGTCCATCTCAATTTTTCGGTTGAACACAAGGCCATTGGATGACTGATAACGCAGGGTCACCGGCGTCGTGGGTGTCAGCGTATTGCCTTGCGCCAGCGTCCAATTGGTTGTCGGGCCCGGCACATCCGCATTGCTACCGTCTTGGGTCCAACCCAATTCAGCGAAGAAACCGTCTTCGTTTTGAGCCGGCTTCAAAAACTGGATGACCGGGCTATTGTCCTCTACGGTTTCACGGTAGCGCGTCAAACGCAGATCATCGATCCGGCCACCACGCAGATTGATTGTGCCTTCCAAGGCCGTACTTTTTACCGGAACGCGTATTTCTGTATTCGAGCTGGATTGCACCTGCTGAGAGCCGGGAACAACGCCCGCAGCACCGGTGGTTGGTTCGCCGGTGGACGGTGTGGGTGTGCCAGCCGTGGGCGCCGTGGTGCCGGACTGGGCCGCGCCCACCTCTTTAGATTGTCCGCCCAAGCGCTCGGCGTCGATGCGGGCGGCTTCCCGCTCGCGCTCGATGCGCGGCTGGATGACGAACGCCTGCCAAGCGAAAACCACGGCGAGCGACAAGACAGCCGCCAGTAGAAAATTACGTTGATTGTCCATTGGGACCCCGTCTGGCCCGGCTTCCGGCGAAACCGGACAACACGGAAGAGATGGTGGATTGCGGGACCGCCGATGGCCGCCCCGATGGTTTTACGGGTTCTGCCCCGAACCCGTACGTTTTGCAACATGAAGTCGGGCCGCTTTGATCAGGCTTTCGTCAAGGCTGCTGACCAGTCGCTCGAATGGCATATCAACTGCCGAAGGGCGCGCGATGAGCACACAATCGCAGTCTGAGGGGAAACGGCTTGCCTCCAACGCATCGCACGCTGCGCGCAAACGCCGTTTTATACGGTTGCGCGTAACCGCGTTTCCAACTTTTTTTGTGACCGTAAAGCCAACACGGCAGCTGCTCGGCGCGAAAGAAGCGGCAGACTGCGGGCCACGTCGCCCAAGGGAGCGGTCAAGGGAGCGGTCAAGGCATTGCACAACAAATGCTGATGCGTGAACACGCACACCGTTGCGGGCATCCAAAAAGTCGGCACGGTTAGTGAGCGTCTGCCAAGGACGACCGTTGCGTGGGGTTGAGTGACTGCCTGAAGCGGACATGGCTGTCGCTACATACGCCCTAAAGCCAATCAGGCTCTCACCAATTGGCTGATCGGAACGTCCCGATCGGTGTATCGTTTACGCAGACAGTTTTTTGCGACCGTGGGCACGGCGCTTGGCAATCACACGGCGACCGCCTGGCGTAGCCATGCGGCTGCGGAAGCCGTGGCGACGTTTGCGAACGAGGCGGCTGGGCTGGTAAGTGCGCTTCATAGTGCTTGCCGGGCATACGCCCGACCCTCTTGTCAAAAAGATCGAAGATCTACGAACCCAGATGCTTTGGCACCGCTGATGCGGCGCTGCGCCCGCACTTCAAAATCGTGGCAGGCAGGCCGCAAAACGTCACACGGGGGTTCAGTCCGATCGAGAACCGAAAATCAGTCGCGGAAATAGCGCTGGAAAGGTCAAGAGTCAATTAATCTGCAGCGCATTCGATCAAGCCGTTCTCTCACCTTCGTCATCTTACGTCATAAAACAGTGACGGGGCTTTCCAGTTGAATTTTGTGACAGCACGCCGCAGGTAAAAGGAACCGAAGAACCACAGAATTGCGATTTCCCATGACCACCACGTTGAAACCCGATATTTGTGTCATTGGCGGGGGGTCAGGCGGCCTTGTTGTCGCATCAGCCGCCGCCGCTTTTGGTGTCTCGGTGGTGCTGGTTGAAAAGGGGAAGATGGGGGGCGATTGCCTCAATTACGGGTGCGTTCCGTCCAAGGCCATCATCGCCGCGGGCAAACACGCCAAAGCCATTGCAGACGCCCCCAAGTTTGGAGTGAGCGCCGGGGAGGCAAAAATTTCGTTTCCTAAGGTCAATCAGCACATCCATTCTGTGATCGACACGATTGCACCGATGGACAGTCAAGAACGGTTTGAATCGCTCGGTGTGACGGTCCTGCGGGAGCACGCGCGCTTTGTCGACAAGGCCACCGTGCAAGCCGGTCACACGACCATCAAAGCCCGTCGCTACGTTGTTGCCACCGGATCGAGCGCATTTGTACCGCCCATTCCCGGTTTGGACACGGTTGCGTATGAAACCAATGAAAGCCTGTTTGAGCGCACGCGCAGCCCCGGGCATCTGATCATTATCGGCGGTGGACCTATCGGCCTTGAAATGGCGCAGGCCCACAAACGTTTGGGTGCAAAGGTAACAGTTGTCGAGGGCGACAAAGCTCTTGGTAAAGACGATCCGGAACTCGCCCAGATCGTGCTGGACCGGCTGCGGGAAGAAGACATCACCATTCTTGAGGGTACGAAGGTCACCAGCGTTGCCGGCCTCGACCGCGACCGGGTGCGCGTAAACGTGGAACACGCAAACGGCTCCGATTCAATTGATGGTGACACGCTTCTGGTCGCCACGGGTCGTGCCGCCACGGTGGACGGCCTTGATCTTGAAAAAGCCGGGATCGAATACACACGCCGCGGCATTAAAGTGAGCCAGAAAATGCGGTCCACCAATCGGCGCGTCTATGCCGTTGGAGACGTGGCCGGCAGCCTGCAATTTACGCATGTCGCCGGTTATCACGCCGGACTGGTGGTCCGGGCACTCTTGTTCCGCCTGCCTGCCAAAGAAAACACTCACATTATTCCTTGGTGCACCTATACCGACCCGGAACTGGCCCATGTTGGCGAGACGGAGGCGAGTGCAAGAGAAAAATATAAGGACCTCACCATCCTGCGTTGGCCCTATGCGGAAAACGACCGGTCCCAGGCCGAAGGTAAGACCGATGGTTTGATTAAAATCATGGCTCGCAAAAACGGGCTCATTGTTGGTGTGTCCATTGCTGGTGCCATGGCCGGTGAAATGATGAATATGTGGGCGCTTGCGGTGAGCCAAAAATTGAAAGTGCGGGACATCGCCGGTTATGTGCCCCCTTACCCAACTGTGAGTGAAATCGGCAAACGGGCCGCGACATCGTTCTATGCGCCGGTGCCCAAAAAACCGTTCATCCGCAGCGTGGTACGCTTTTTACAAAACTTCGGCTAAAAGCGGGTTATAAACCACCTTTCAGGCTGCCGCGTTGACCACATCCTCCAAGATGAACGTTCCCGAACCGACATCAAAACCTCGGGCGGCCACTCGGGTCTCGAGGACACCACAAGGCTTGGCCCGGTTTCTGCCAAGAGGCCTGTCCGGAAAATTGTTGGTTCTCACTTCGATCTTCATCATGTTGATCGAGATTTTCGTGTTCATCCCGTCGGTCGCAAATTTTCGCCTCACATGGCTCGCACGGCATTTTAACACGGCGGAAGCGGCCAGTTTGACCCTGGAGGGGATGCAAAACAGCGCAATCACACCGGAAATCAGACAACAACTCCTCGATCTGACCCGCACCGACATGATCGTCGTGCGCCGCGATGGTGCCAGCCGTGTGCTCCTGTCGCGCCAGATGCCGCGGGAAATTGCTCAACATGTGGAATTGACCCAACCGGGACGACGGGCTGCGACCCGCTCCATTTTCGATGCGCTGGACACACTGATATTTGGCGGGGACCGAATCATCCGCGTGTTCGGACCGATGGAACAGCGTATTGGCACGCTCGAATTGGTGATGGAGGAAGAGCCCCTTCGCAGTGCAATGCTGCGGTATGCTGGAAATGTGTTGCTGATCTCCCTCCTTATTTCTCTGGTGACGGCGGTGTTGGTTTTCATCGCCCTGCGCTGGTTTCTTATTCGCCCCATGCAGCGCATGTCCGGTGCGATGGTGGCGTTCGCTCAAGATCCGGAACGGGAGGACAATATGGTTGCTCCTTCTGGTCGGGACGACGAAATCGGGGTGGCCGAAGAACAGTTACACGCCATGCAGCGGCAAGTGCGCGATACGCTTAAGCAACGACGCCACTTGGCGGACCTTGGTCTCGCAGTTTCCAAGATCAACCACGATCTGCGAAACATTTTGTCTTCGGCGTCCTTGTTTTCGGATCGTCTGACCAGCTTGCCCGACCCCACAGTGCAACGTTTGGCACCCCGTCTGGTGCGCACCATCGACCGGGCTGCCGACTATACACGCTCGGTATTGGCCTATGGCAGCGCGGGCGAAGCCGAGCCCAAACGTGCGGTCGTGCGATTGCACCGCCTCTGCGAAGACGTGGCCGAGGCCTTGGCGCTTGATCTGACCGGCGGCGGTGATGGCGATGTGGAATGGGTCAACGACATCGATCCCGATCTCGAGATATCCGCCGACCCCGAACAACTGTTCCGAATCTTGATGAACTTGTCGCGCAATGCCGTGCAAGCGATGGACCTGCTGCAGGGTGATGATGTGGTGCGACGGCTCACTGTCAAAGCCAAAAGGCAAACGCAGGAGCAAGCCAAGACAGTCTGCATTTTAATTTCCGACACCGGACCTGGTGTGGAACCGTCCGCACGGGATAATCTGTTTGCGGCGTTTAAAACCAACGGTCGTAAAGGTGGCACGGGCTTGGGTCTTGCCATAGCGGCCGAGCTTGTGATGGCCCACAAGGGCACAATACACCTGACGGACGACCCGCCACCCGGCGCGACCTTTGAGATTTCACTGCCCCAGTGAGCGTCTTACGCCACGACCCCACTTTCTTGCCTTGAGTACGGGATCATCGATAATTTTTATCGTCCCGACGGTCGCCCATCAAATTGCGTTCTTCGAGATAAGCTCGTTCTGCGCGGTAGAACGCCGCCAAAAAATCATTGGCCTCGCGGTCACTGATCAAATTGCCATACCCAATTTTCTTGCCGATTTGGCGGGCGATGCGTCCCAAGTTGGCTCTGCGCTCTTGCTGTAACTTGTCGGACTGACCCGGGTCGGTCCTCAGAACCGTCTCCAAGACTTGCAGTTCATGCCGCCCGTAGTGGTCCAACTGTGCTCGGCTAAAGGTGTAAACTGGCTCCTGCGCGCTTCCACCCGACGAGCGGTCCCGCCAACGTCCCAACGGATTTTCCGAAGACCGGCTATTGGCGCTTAACGCGCCGCTAGGCTTAGCGATGGCCACGTCGGGCAACAACGCCGGTTTCGGTGTGTTGATAACGGCTGTGTCAGCCAAAATATCACCGATTCGCTGGTTCCATCTGTTCCAAAGGGGCACGATGATGACCACAACAGTCCAAAGCGCCGCGATAAGCGTGAGAATGCCGGGATCTGACGCACCGGCCAGCAAGTAGGTGACAGGCGAAAAGAACTCGATTTCGCGTAGCAAGTTGCGCACCACAATCTGGTAGATGGTGAGGCCTTTTCCGTTCACCGAAACCGTCCGCAAACCCAAAATGCGCTTGGCAGGGGTCTGTCCATTCCATATTATTTCGGTAACGATATAATATGGAAGTCTTAGAAGAAAAAATGTGAGGACAATGATAATCGCGGATGATGCGCGCAAGCCTTGGAAGGCGTAAAAGGCTGCAAATATGAGCACCATCCCGATCAGCAACGTGAAAAACAGGTCCAACAGTTGTGCGCCCAAACGTCCACCAAGGCCCGCCGGCACAAGCGTGAGCGGCACACCTTCTGGCGGCATTATGACGAGTTGTCGCCTTTCGCGTTTCGCGGCTTTCTTGGCCAAGCGCGCCATCTGCTTGTCACTTACCTTGGACTTGCCTCCGGCATCACCAGACTTGTTCTTGCGAAACCACGCCATCAATTTGACCGCTGATCGGCGTTGATGGCTTGGGTGTCAAATTCAGGATCAGAAGCCATTGAAGTCCGTTTGCGGGTGCGACCGGCGAGCAAAAACCACAACAGCCACAGAACACCGATGCCCCAGCCGATCACCAGTCGCGTGGTCAGATCGGTCACGAGTTGGCGGCCATAACCCTCTAGCACCGCGGCCATAACCAGCATAACGGCAGCCAAGAGCGCGAGTTTAACTGCGTCTGGACCGGCCATACGCAGAGCACGTGTGCGGGTGTTATCGCCTGGAAAAAGAATGGCCGAACCCAACTTAAGACCACCGGCGCTGGCAAACAAAAGCGCCGCGATTTCGGTAACGCCGTGGATGGACAACCACCCCAGAAGATCGAGGCTGAGGTCTTTGGCTTCGTGAACAGCAAAGAAAGCGCCCAAAATGGTGCCGTTATAGAATGTCAAAAAGCCCGTAGGCACCGCAGCCAAAACACCAAGGGTGAATGAGAAAAACGCCACGCTGGTGTTGTGGGTAAACAGATAGAAAGAGAAAAAACTCAGATTGCCAAAGCTGCCGGCATTGTCAGGGTAAATTGATGCACGAAGATCGGCTTCGGAAGCCGATGGGCCGCGACCGCTGGCCAGTCTCTCGCCAACAAAAGCTTCAAACCATGTGGGGTCAGTAGAGACCAATACGAATGCAACACCACCGCCCATCGCGAAAAGTGCGGCGGCCAAGACCACAAACCAGGCATTGCGTCGTACAGCCTGCGGGGCGGAAGCCATAAAAAACCGGACAATGGCTCGGTCCAACCGCTCGCGCGGGGCATACACCGCTAAATACGCCCGCGTGCTCAAATTCTCGAGGTAAGTCAAAAGGCTCGCGTCCATGGAGATGGAGCGGGCCAAGGAGAGCGAGTTAATCGTGCGGCGGTAGAGTTGGCTAAACCGTTGCGCTTCCAAAAAGGACAGTTTGCCCGCGCCCTTACGTTCCACCCGTGTTAAAAGACCGGCGAGTTCCTCCCATTCCGCCTCACGCTCACGGCGGAATCGGACAGACCGTGTCTCGTTTTCATGCCGAGGCGCAGTTGCAGACTGTTTGGATTGATCGTTCACAGCCGCGCCCTTTGTTTGATGTCCAGATACGCCGCCACGACCTTCGAGAGAGCATCACCGGGGGCGCATTCCAACACATCGATGCCCAAACCGCGCATTCTGGCCAGCACGTCATGGCGTTCGATCAGCAAGTGCTCAGCGGATACAGATTCGGCCAAACCGTCCATAGTGATTGCCTGTTGTCGCGCTTGCCGTTGAAGGTCGATCGGGACAAGGCTGACAAAAACAACCAGATGACGCCGCTGCAAGCCAGCCAAATAATCGATCAAAATATCCGCGCTCAGAGGATCGGTGAAATCGGACAGGATGACGATCAAGCTGCGGCGTGCCAGCCGTGCCTGCAAGGTCGACATGCACAGAGCATGATTGGTCTGCGCATGGTCAACATCCACCGTCGCCAAATGGGACCGGATGCGCGCAAATGTCGGGCGTCCGGATTTGGGCGGCAAGAACAGCGATGGGCGCTCGCCAAACAGGAACAGCCCCACCTGATCTTCCGCCATCAGCGCGGCCCATGTCAGTGCGAGACCAGAATGTATCGAGTGATCCAGCCGTGAAATACCATCGAGCTCTTCACGGGCAAGATGTCCATGGTCGATGGCCACAATGATTTGGTGATTGGTTTCAGCCTGTCGCTCTTTAACATAAAGACTGCGGTGTTTAGCGGACTGTTTCCAGTCGATGGAACGGGCGTCCATTCCGTAGGAAAACTCACTCAATTGGTGAAACTCCGTGCCGCCGCCACGGGTTGCCAAGTTCTTAGACCCGAACAGCGCGTCGCGGACTTTCAGGCTCACTTCACCGGACTGGATGGTGCGGATGTTGGGGACCACCTGTGTCTTGAGATTCAAGGGTTGTTGGAGCGAAACGTCCAGCAGGCCCAATCGGCTTGTCCAGTTGATCCAGACCCGGTCAATCGACCACGCGCCACGCTTGACCGCCTGCAAATCGAACAAAGCAAGGCCGTTTTGAACCGTTGCTCTATCAGCGCTACGGAAACCCTCGGGAACCACGCATTTGACAATGGAAGCCGTACCGCTTTCCGGCACGAAGCCCGTTACATCGTTTCCTGCGGCACTGGGGTTTTCCAGCCGTATCTCTAACGCGCACGGCTCTCCAACGAAGACTTCAGGATCGATGGTGCCGCTAACAACCGGCTTTTGAGCCCGCATGGCCAGGCCCATGTCCAAGACAAGACCCACAGCCAGAACAATCCATGGCAATGCGAACAGCCAAACCGGCCATGCAGGAGCCAACACCACGCCAAAGGCCACCGGTGTGGCGGCCAAGGCCAGCCTCAAAAAACGGGCGGAAGGGACCATCATCTGGGGGCGGCCACCTGATTTTGGATCGTATCGAGAATATCCACCGCCGTACGGCCTTCAATTTCGGCAGTTGAACTCACAACAAGGCGGTGAGCAATGGCGGGAACAAACAGACGCTTTACATCATCGGGGATGGCATAATCACGCCCGTCCAAAGCAGCAGCAGCCCGCACAGCACCGCACAGAGCATCAGCTGCGCGGGTGGATGCGCCGTGGGTCAATCCAATGTCCTCCCGCGTCGCCCGTACCAGATCGAGCACATAGTTGAGAATCTTGTCGTCCAGCAAAATACCGTCCACCAAGTCTTGTCCTGCGGCGATATCTTTTAACGCCGCGACCTGTTCAATAGACGCTCTGCGCGCATCATGGTCCAGGGCTTGACGGGCGTGGCGCTGCAGGATCGTGAATTCATCATCACGGGCTGGAAATTCCAGCGGCAATTTGAACAAAAAACGGTCCAGCTGCGCTTCCGGCAGCGGGTAAGTCCCTTGGCTCTCGATCGGGTTTTGAGTGGCAATCACAAAAAACAGATCTCCCGCGGAATAGTCTGCGCCATCAATGGTAATTTTGCGCTCATTCATCACCTGTAAAAGCGCCGACTGGGTTTTGGGTGGCGCGCGGTTGATCTCGTCCGCCAGCAGAATATCGGTAAAAACAGGGCCTTTGATCAAATTGAACGTCGATGTTTTGAAATCAAACAAATTGGTGCCGATGACATCTCCGGGCATTAAATCCGGGGTGAACTGAATGCGCTTGAAGTCCATGTCCAAAGCGGTGGCGAGGCTTTGCGCCAGCAGTGTTTTTGCCGTTCCCGGAGGCCCTTCGAGCAGGCAGTGGCCGCGCGCGAACAGGCTGACCAAGAGCAAGTCGACAATGTGCGACTGGCCGTAGACCGCTTTGCTGATCTCATTTCCGATCGTGTCAGCGAGTTGACGCAGGTTTTCCAAATTCATTTCTTATCTCGATTAGGGTTTGTTCCAAGGTTTTTAAGTGTGCAGCGATGTTCGCGGGATTATCAGTTGGCTTTGTCTCGCGCAGTTTTTTCAGACGCTCGCTCAAGTTGGGATTGCGACGCTCTAGCGCGCCCACCAGAGCTTTTCCCTTTTGCCCAAAGGCTGCAGCGCCCAACAACTGGTTTTCCAAGTCAGCGATCCGGTTGGCCGTGTATAATTTGGCCAGCCGACGATCATGTTTAGCAGAACCGCCTGCGCGGAAAATGGCGGCCTCCGCTGCCACCATGGAGGCGCGGGATGCGCCAAGGGTGCGCACATCTTCCCGGTCCCGAACAGGCGAGAGGCGTATCGAAGCCCGCCACAGGGTCGCCAAAGCCAAAAGGGCGAAAACCAGCCAAAACAACGTGAAGGGAGGTTGGAAAAATTGCAGCAGATCGCTGAACGCACGCCCACCGCCATCCCGTTGACGCTGACGCGGCCGGTCCGGCGTGTTGCTTAGGTCCATAACGACAGGCTGGTCTTTGGACAGGGCATTCACCAGTGCCAACCCAAAATTGAAATTGTCGCCGTGGCCTGCGCCGTGATTGTTCAGCACATCGGGATCGGTAAGAACAAAAAAGGACTGCAATACCCTGGAATTGGAATTTCTGACGCCCCTCATTTCGTAGCGACATTGCGCCAGCAGCGTGTTGCGGTTCCAGGTGATCAATGTCCGGCACGACGGGGAACCGTTGGCCCCACCATGGGCGCCAAGCAGCGTTTGAGGAGCATAGAGAGTGACGTTGAAATCGTTCGTATCAGAGAGTTCGGCGCCTGCGCGATCCTCGTCCAACCAAGGGGGAAAAGCAACGCGTGTGGGATGAGACACAAATTCCGCGGGGCCCTGCACAATCCCGAAAGGACGGTAGAAATCGAAGGACCGCCCCATCAATGACATGCCTTGCGGATTGATCAGCAAATCTTCGTGCAAGGTCTCCAGCCGCACCGCGCCCCGACGCCATTTTGGCAACACGAGTAAAGTGGGGATTGCCTGTATCTTTTGTTCCGCAAGCCGCAGAGGGATTTCGCGTAAAACGCTGTCCAGATCATTGTCGGTTCTTGCGCGACGGAAAAAACGCAATTCACGATCATAGAGCGGCAAAATACGAAGCCCGTACGTGTCTGTATCCAGAGGCGTGCCGCCCGAATGATTGACAATGGGAAGCTCAGCCTGACGTGCCGCCAGCGTAAAACCTTCAAACCCAAGTATGGAGCGGTCTAAGGACGGGTTGCGGGTGAGCAGGTAAAGGATGCCCAACAAAACAACCACCACAATGAGGATGTAGGGCAAAGCACGGGCGAGTTGCTTACCGAAAGCCTGCGATGATCCGGCACTCGCGCCACTGTGTTGGGTGCTTACAGTTGTCATGCGGCCGACACGGATTTGTTTAAGTCAGTTTGGATCGAATTACCCTTTCGGGAACGATATGATTTGAATTCAAAAAGAATTTTGTAGTCGTCCAAGAGGGTCGATAAGCCTTCATGTGTGATTACATCATCGCCATACAGGATGGGTTCGGCGCGCCGTAAAAGCGTGGAGACCGCATCGCGATGGGGAAAACTCTTGGGCAACCGCCGCAAGATCTCTCGCCCCGTCAATGACCGACGCAAGGGGATCGAGGCAGCCTGAGCCGAACGCACCAATGCGTAGCTGACAAAGGTCTGCAATCCTTCCCGCGGGTCTTCGAATTGCAGGATGGCATAGGGTGTAAGCTCGCTCACATCACCCCGTCGCACCGATGACGCAACGGCGCTTGGTTCATCGACCAGTTTTTCTTTGCGGGACTTCAACAAGGCCGCCAAAAGCCCGCTGCGCCACAACCAGACCAATAAAAGACCTGCAATGGCCAACAGAGCAATCACCGCGGCCCAACGATCAAAGCCCCAACCAAGAGGCAGATTAGACGGCTGGCTGGGTTGCGGCCGTTGCAGGTTGATCGGGGCACCCGCTGGTAGATACACGGCGTCCGTCCGATGGGGTGCGTTCTCCATCGCATCGTTGAAGCGGTTCGCAGGATCGCGTGCGGGCGTATTGAGTGGCTGCGCACTGGCGGTTTGCGCTTCACCGGTTTGAGCAAGCGCTGGCCCGAGCGACCACCAACCAACGGGGGCGACACACAGCAGCACACAAAAAACTCGGTATCGCATCACTGGAAGCCCGCCCTGTCGATGATCCCGCCGGGGCAACCGGGATCTGTTTTTGGCGCGTTTTGGATCAACATCGCCATGTCCGGCGCATTCGTGACACGACCTTTCAGGCCCAAAGTAAGTTCTACGATCAATTGCCGGTTGCCATCGCGGCGGCAGGCCACACGCACACGGTCTCCGGCTCCGTCCCCAAAAGCTGTATCGAATGCGGATCGGATTTGCCGGTTTGAAAGGCGTGTTCCGATGGACGAGGCAAAAAGATCGCGCAGCGAAGACGCATTGACGGCATCCATCAGCGCAAGAGAATGGGCATAATACGTTTCAGCATCGCGCGAATAGCACGTACCGTGTTTCACCCATTCGTGGCGGTGCAAGCTGGACTGAGTTCCCGGCATCGTGCGCCGCAGGCGGTCCCAAAGATCTTGGGGTAAACGCGCGATCTCCAGCCGCCGCCATTTACCCGATTTGTCGAGTTGTTCTTGCTCTGCGCTCACCCCGCAATACACATTGCTGCCCGGCTGGGGCCATAGACCGTGGAGCGCAAAATGGGTGGCGTCATAGCGCTCAGCGGTTTGCGTACGACATTCCCGTTTGCGCCGGGCATTTTCGCAAAAGGCCGGTTGCCACGACATGGCTAAGACCATCGCGCCCTCGTAAGGACGATCAGACTGCGGCGATGCTGAGGTTTCCGGTTGGCAGGCTGTCAAAGCGACAGCTGCGATCCCCATCAAGACGGCAGACAACCATCCGCGGATTCCGCTTCGCATTGGGGGACAAATCGTTTGCTTCGTCATCTCCGCACCAGCGTTTGTGACACTATCTCGCATTCTTACGCGCAGTTCCTGTCGACGCCTTTGCCCAACGACCTTACGTTAGCGACATGGCAATGGAAAGCATACGCGACACAGACTCAAAGGGAGACACGGAAGATGCAGCCCAGCTGATCGCAGCTAACGGGTCCGTGCCCGTAGGTGACGAGCTGCCCGCCGTGTTTAACGATTGGTTTGAAGGCAAAGGCTGGTCACCGCGTCCCCACCAAATGAGTCTGCTAGATCGGTCACGGGCGGGTGAATCGACACTGCTCATTGCGCCCACCGGAGCAGGCAAAACACTGGCCGGATTTTTGCCGACGCTTGTTGATCTGCATCGGCGGGGAAAGTTGGTACCCGGCAGCGCTGACGCAAAAGCGGGCATCCACACGCTCTACATATCGCCGCTGAAAGCGCTGGCGGTGGACATTAAGCGCAATCTTGAAACGCCCATCGAAGAGATGGGGCTGAACGTACGGCTGGAGACCCGAACGGGGGACACCCCATCGCACCGCCGGCAGCGGCAAAAAACCAACCCGCCGGACATTTTGCTCACAACACCTGAGCAACTTGCACTCTTGATCGCCAACAAGGATGCCAGCCATTTTTTTGGCAATCTACGTTACGTCATTTTTGATGAGTTGCATTCACTTGTTACGTCCAAACGCGGACATTTGCTTTCGCTGGGCCTCGCACGGCTGCGCAGACTGAGGCCCAAACTCCAAGCGATTGGGCTGTCGGCCACAGTTTCCAACCCGTCGGATTTGTGCCGTTGGCTGGTGCCGCAGAACAAAGACGGCATCATCGGCGCGCAAGATGAAGCGGGGCTGATCACAGTTGAAGGCGGCGCCAAACCCGAAATAGAAATTCTGGATACAAAGGAGCGCCTCCCCTGGTCGGGGCACACAGCGCGTCACGCGGTGGAAGAAGTTTACGAGATCATCAAGGCCAACCGGACCTGCCTGATATTTGTGAACACGCGCAGCCAAGCCGAGTTTCTCTTCCAAAACCTGTGGCGGGTGAACGAAGACAATCTGCCCATCGCATTGCACCACGGTTCACTGGATGTGGGTCAACGCCGCAAGGTTGAGGCCGCCATGGGGCGCAATGCGCTCAAAGCTGTTGTTGCCACATCCACACTCGATCTTGGTATCGACTGGGGCGACGTGGACATGGTGCTTCATATGGGTGCGCCTAAAGGGGCGAGCAGACTTGCCCAACGCATTGGCCGCTCCAACCACCGGATGGACGAACCGTCCCGTGCTGTGCTCGTGCCTGCAAACCGATTTGAGGTGATGGAGTGCCAAGCCGCACTTGATGCAAATTATCTGGGCCATCAAGACACACCACCGCTCCGGCAAGGTGCGCTCGACGTGTTGTGCCAGCACATATTGGGCATGGCTGTTGCCGAACCCTTTCAAGAAGATGATCTCTATGCCGAGGTGATCAGCGCGACGCCCTATAGCGATCTTGATTGGGACACGTTTGAACGCTGCGTGCACTTTGTGGCCACGGGGGGATATGCACTGGCAAGCTACGAGCGCTATGCGAAAATCAAGCGCACGCAAGACGGCACATGGCGCCTCACCCACCCCCGGTTCGCGCAGCAATACCGCTTGAACAGCGGCACGATCTATGAAGCGCCCTCCCTCACCGTGCGTCTGCTGCGGTTTGCAAAACGGGACCGAAAAGGCCTGACCGCAACGCGTGGCGGGCGGGTGCTTGGTAAGCTGGAAGAGTATTTCTTGGAGCAAATGGTGTCGGGCGACACGTTCATGTTTTCAGGTCAGATTTTGCGCTTCGAAGGCATTCGGGAAAACGAAGCCATCGTGACGCCAGCGGTATCAAACCAACCAATGGTGCCGATGTATGCGGGGTCAAAATTCCCGCTTACCACCTATTTGGCGGACCATATTCGCGCCATGTTGGCGGACCCTCAACAGTGGTCAAAATTTCCGCCGCAAGTGGCCGAATGGCTGCGCATCCAACAGCAACGCTCAATCTTGCCGCGTATGGACCAGATGCTGGTGGAGACCTTTCCGCGCGGCGACAGACACTATCTCGTTGTCTATCCGTTTGAGGGGCGTTTGGCCCACCAGACCTTTGGCATGTTGCTCACCAAACGGCTGGAGCGAGCGCGGGCCAAACCCGTGGGGTTCGTTGCCACAGATTATTGCGTGTGTATCTGGAGCCTCGACGATATGGGCGCGATGATTGGCGATGGCCGCCTGTCGCTGGATGCCTTGTTTGACGAAGACATGCTGGGGGATGATCTGGAAGCGTGGATGGAAGACAGTTTCATGCTCAAACGCACGTTCCGACATTGCGCCTTGATTGCTGGGTTGATTGAAAAGAATCATCCGGGGCAAGAAAAAAGCGGGCGACAGGTAACCGTGTCATCCGACCTGATTTACGACGTGCTGCGGGAACACGAACCCGATCATGTTCTCATGCAGGCCACACGGGAAGATGCTGCCACCGGGCTGTTAGATATTCGCCGTGTGGGGGACATGCTGGCA
Source organism: Pseudomonadota bacterium (assembly GCA_038746275.1). Classification (GTDB taxonomy): domain Bacteria; phylum Pseudomonadota; class Alphaproteobacteria; order Rhizobiales; family Rhizobiaceae; genus Pseudahrensia. The sequence continues at coordinate 113,689 of JBCDKS010000002.1, forward strand.
CGGATTAAGGGTGAGATCGTCCACCAAAACTTGGACCGCGTCTCCCCCATGGCGGTGCCCATAATGCTGGAAATTGGTAAGGAGCCCGTGCCCGGCGAAGCGAACGAAACGCTGCTTGCGGAAGCTGCTGAGAATATCATCGATGAGGCCATGCATGTTTGACGCCGCAACGCGTATTGTGGGTATCCATGGCTGATTCGCCGGTATCACCCCCTTTCAACGTGCGCTGGCCGAAGGCTGGAAGAACGCCACAGCGTGCGGAAAGCAAGCCGCCAAAGCCGGATGGTACCTCGCCCGAAACGGCTAAAAAGACAGACAAAGAAGACGCATTCCTGATGGCTCTTGCCGACCTACAGAAGCACCACGGTAACATCCAACGCACGGATTTTGGAACCTGTATCCATGCGGTCAACGGTGTTGAACTGGTGGCCGATCCGTCGGGCACGCTCTATTGGCCGACAACAGAAACGCTTGTCGTAGCCGACTTACACTTGGAAAAGGGATCATCGTTTGCGCGGCGAGGCCAACTGCTTCCACCACACGATACGATGGCAACACTGAGGCGCCTGCGCGCTGTCGTGGAACGCTGGCAACCTGCCCGCGTGATTGCGCTGGGGGATTCGTTTCATGATCCGGACGCGGCCCACCGGTTGAGCGACGAAGCTGTCGCTACAATATCCGGTCTCATGCATCAGCGCGCTTGGGTCTGGATTACCGGCAATCATGATCCCGAACCCCCGCAAGGTCTTGGCGGAACCAGTTGCCATGAGGTGCGGGAGGGTGGGCTCATCTTGCGCCATGAACCGGCGCTAAAGGATTGCCTGGGCGAGTTGGCCGGCCATCTGCACCCCAAGGCTGCCTTGTTGCGACGGGGGCGGATGGTGCGTCGCGCGTGTTTTGCTGCCTCGCGAACCCGTATGATCTTGCCATCCTTTGGAGCTTACACGGGCGGGCTCAACGTGTTTCATCACGCCTTTGACGGGATGTTTGATGGCCGTGATTTTCACGCTCTCATGTGTGGCAAAAACCAGATCTACCGGATCGCGGCGCACCACCTCAGCTAGCCGTCCGAGCATAGAGGTGTTGCGACTATCTAAATGTTGGAAGGCGAGTACACTTTCATTGAGCCAGCCCAACATACATTTTCACAATGGGAATATGACCATGTCGAAAGCAACCAACGACGCCCTTTACGGCAAACGAGCGGGCGTGGCGAGCACCGCTAAATTGGTTTTTACTCTGTGCCTCGGTGCCGTTGGGGCCACAATCCTTTGGCCGGTTGGACACAGTGATGCGGCCACAACATTGCCCAAGGGCATGACCTCATGTGGTCTCGACTTGCGGGCAGAGTTTCGCGAAGGGGCACCGGTGGACCGTTTCACCATCACCAACCGATCAACTCCGGACTGGTCCATCCGCTCCATTACGCTGAACCTAGAACCATCGGCTGGAAAACTGATTTTCGACACCAAAGACGGTGGAGACGGGGTGGAGGTCTTTCAGCCGTTCCGTGAAGCGGGAGGCAATGCCGATTTGCGGTCCATCTCCAAATTGCGCGATGGCGGGCCGGTTTTGACACTCGACTTCCACACGTTTGAGGCGGACCAATCCTACACATTTTCCATTGATGTGGATGATACCGTCAAAGCATCAGAACTTGGACAGATACGCGTTGCCGGTAGCGAGATTACCGGAGCCTCTTTAAGCTACATTTTGCGCGGCCCCGGAGGCATGATCACCAAAGCGGCCGCGGATTTTGACAGTTCCGCGCGCTCCGCTGTCAAAGGTCGTGTCTGCCAGTGAGCGCGCACACCGTCAGGCGGGATCTTAGAGCAATTCACAATTTGATTGAACCGGCTCGGTTGCGAAGAGCGTCCCGGCGCTTATGCGCCGCCCCTTCCCCCATCTAGGGTCGCGAAGGCCTCTTGAGGCAGACAGCGTGAGCGCCACAACCAGATCGATTCTACCAAAGATAGAAATGATCTAGTGGGCCTCGTCCCAATTGTCGGCAGCACGGGCATCGACCTGTAGCGGCACGTTGAGCGACAGCGCTGGTTCCGGGGCTTTTTTCATGACATCGCAAACGAGGGGTACTGTTCTATCAACTTCGTCTTCCGGCACTTCAAAAATCAACTCGTCGTGGACCTGAAGCAACATCTGCGCGGTCAAGCCCTCAGCCTCTAAAGCCCCTTCCATGCGGACCATGGCCCTACGGATAATATCTGCCGCCGCACCCTGAATCGGTGCATTGATGGCCGCACGTTCATTAAACGCCCGGACTTGCGGGTTGCTGGCGCGAATGTCTGGATAGTGCGCACGGCGTCCAAAAATCGTTTCGACGTAGCCGTGTTGGCGACAAAACTCTTTCGTAGCATCCATATAATCGCGGATTCCGGGAAACCGTTCGAAGTACTTTTTGATGTAATCGGAGGCTTCGCTGCGTTCGATGCCCAGATTGTTGGCGAGACCGAATGCGGAGATTCCGTAGATGATTCCGAAATTAATCGCCTTGGCCTGTCGTCGCACCATGGGGTCCATGCCTTCCACCGGCACGCCAAACATCTCGCTGGCCGTGATGGCATGAATGTCCATGCCGTCGGCAAAGGCCTGCCGCAGTTGGGGAATGTCAGCCACGTGGGCCAGCACCCGCAATTCAATCTGGCTATAGTCCGCCGACACCAATTTGTTGCCCGGTTCGGCCACAAAGGCTGTTCGAATTTTGCGGCCCTCTTCTGTCCGAACCGGAATATTCTGCAAGTTCGGGTCAGAGGATGACAGACGACCCGTGGTCGTGGATGCCATTGCATAAGATGTGTGAACACGTTTTGTCGTCGGGTTGATGAAACCCGGGAGGGCATCCGTATAGGTTGATTTCAGTTTGGTGAGCTGCCGCCAATCGACGATCTTACGCGGCAGTTCATGGCCTTCGGCTGCCAGATCTTCCAATTGTTGCGCACCCGTTGCCCATTGGCCAGTCTTGGTCTTTTTGCCGCCGGGAAGACCCATTTGATCGAACAGGATTTCGCCCAATTGCTTAGGGGACCCAACATTGAATTTCTGCCCTGCCAATTGGTAAATCTCGTCTTCGAGACCGGCCGCTTTTTGCGCCAAGTGGCCGGAAAGACGCGACAGGATTTGGCGATCTACGGAGATGCCCCGGGCCTCCATGCGGCAGATCACCTCCACCAGAGGACGCTCCAGCCGTTCGTAAACCGCTGTCATACCTTCCGGAACCAAGCGCGGCTTGAGCACTTCCCACAGACGCAGGGTCACATCAGCATCCTCGGCCGCATAGGCGGTTGCCTTTTCAATCGGAACTCTGTCGAACGTGATTAGTTTTTTGCCACTACCCGCCACGTCTTTAAACGGGATGGGTGTATGGCCCAATATGGCTTGGGATAGGCCATCCATACCGTGTTTGGCGCGCCCAGCATCCAGAGCGTAAGACAGTAACATGGTGTCATCAAAAGGCGCTATTTCGATCCCGTATCGACGCAAGACAACCCAGTCATATTTTATGTTTTGGGCGATCTTTAAGACCGAAGGCGCTTCCAGTAGCGGCTTTAACACTTGCAAAGCGGCATCCATCGGGATCTGCCCGTCAAGCAGCGCGCCGCCCCCCAACAGATCACCCTCTCCATCCACATGGGCCAGCGGGATATAGCAGGCCTGACCGGGTTTGATCGCCAACGAGACGCCAACGAGATCGGCCTGCATGGCATCAAGAGACGTGGTTTCCGTGTCCACGGCAACAACGCCCAATTCCATCGCGTCGACTACCCAGCGTTCCAAGTCTTTAAGTGTGCGGATCGTCTCATACCGATCGTGGGACACGGGTTGAGCGGCATGGGCGGCCAAGCGCTGTGCGGCCAGTCCGGCAGGCGTTTTCGTTTCCGCCGCATCATCGCCAGACCTCCTTTCACCTGTGTTGTCACTGGCATAGTTACTGTCGTAGTCTCTGGCGCCGTCAAAATCCGGCCCGCGCAGATCATCTGTAGGGCCGACTGACATGGCATCGATGTTGGCAGCATCCACTTCGATTTGCGTGGCCACCCGGCGCGTCAGTGTGTTGAGTTCCAAGCCTTTGAGAAAAGCAATCAGCTTTGGCCCATCCAGACTGGTGAGTTCCAACTCGTTTAAGGCGACGTCCAAAGGGGTCTGTTGATCCAGCGTCACGAGACGTTTGGAGATGCGGGCGAGGTCGGCGAACTCTATCAGGTTCTCGCGGCGCTTGTTTTGTTTGATCTCGCCCGCCCGCTCAAGCAGCGTCTCAAGGGTGCCGAACTCGTCCAACAATTGGGCGGCTGTCTTGGGGCCAATGCCGGGGACGCCTGGAATGTTGTCGGTGGAATCGCCGGCAAGTGCTTGCAGGTCGATCATCTTGTCCGGCTGTACACCAAACTTCTCCACAACCTCATCCACACCGACGCGACGGTCTTTCATCGTGTCGTACATAGTCACTTGGGGCCCCACGAGCTGCATCAGATCCTTGTCTGATGAGATGATGGTAACCTCGCCCCCCGCTTCCACCGCCAGGCGGGCATAGGTCGCGATCAAATCGTCAGCCTCGTATCCCTCTTTCTCAATGCAAGGCACATCGAAAGCACGTGTCGCTTCACGAATGACAGCAAATTGTGGCCGTAGGTCCTCCGGCGGCGCGTCACGATTGGCTTTGTATTCGGGATAAATTTCATTGCGGAACGTGGTGGATGAATGATCGAAAATCACAGCAAAATGAGTGGGGACTACGCCCACAGAGGTATCCCGTGCCTCCTGCAACAGTTTCCAAAGCATGTTGCAAAAGCCGGAAACGGCACCGATGGGCAAACCGTCGCTCTTACGGGTCAGTGGCGGGAGCGCGTGATAGGCCCGAAAAATGTAGGCCGATCCATCGACCAGAAACAGGTGGTCGCCTTTGTTCATAGTGTGCTTTCAAGCCGCTTGCGTCCTTTGGCATGACGATGCGCAAGCGGGCGCTGCATTGCAAGACCCGACGGGGACTGCAAAGCGTTCCCAACGAGACGCACTTTGCAAAGCCACCCCCGACGAACAGCCTCGGAAACAGGCTTGGAAACAGGCTCACGAACGGTTGACCACACTGTGTTGAGCAGGTGCTTGATGTCCAAAAGGATGCTTCCCATCTCCGATACATGTCGATGACGCATCGACCTGCAGCGGCGAACTCCCCGTAAGCTGTTGTAGAGGCGGCCCGGTCGTTTCCCCTCTCCTGAGACCGTGGCACCAGAGCGTCTGGCTCCGGTTTCGCTGCCCTTGGCAGCGTTTCCGGAGCCTTTTTTTATGCGTCTTTTCATTTGCGTCACGTTGCGGTTTTCCTCCATCTTGGTGTTAGACAATCAGCCCCAGGTGCCCCATGTCCCGACTCGACCAAACGCTTTCCACCATTGACGAAAATGCAGAGGGAGCCTTGGCGCGGCTGTTTGATCTTTTGCGCATTGAGAGCGTGTCCACCGACCCAGCCTACGCTCCATCGTGCCGACAGGCTGCGGAGTGGCTGGTGGCGGAATTGACCGGGTTAGGGTTCGACGCTTCTGTGCGAAAAACGCCGGGCCATCCCATGGTGGTCGCGCATCACGAGGGGCCGGAAGGCAGCCCGCATGTTCTGTTTTACGGACATTACGATGTGCAACCTGTGGACCCGATTGACCTTTGGGACACCGCCCCTTTTGAGCCCACACTTAAGGACGGGCCGGATGGACCACGCGTTTACGCGCGGGGATCATCGGACGACAAGGGACAGTTGATGACCTTCGTTGAGGCTTGTCGCGGTTGGAAGGAAGCCACCGGTGCCCTGCCCTGCCAGGTGACCATTCTATTTGAAGGCGAAGAGGAGTCCGGTTCGCCCAGTCTGGAAGACTTTCTTGCCGCCACGGCCGAGGAACTCAAAGCCGATGTGGCATTGGTGTGCGACACCAACATGTGGGATGCGCAGACCCCCGCCATCACCACAGCATTGCGCGGCATGGCCAGCGATGAAGTGATTATTCACGCGGCTAATCGGGACTTGCATTCGGGCTATTATGGTGGCGCTGCTCAAAACCCGATTCATATTTTGTCACGCATCTTGGCTGACCTGCATGATGAAAACGGTGCGGTGACGTTGGAGGGGTTTTACGATGGCGTCGAAGAGGTGCCGGAAGATATCAAAGCCAATTGGGACAAGCTGAACTTCAGCCCGAAAGACTTTTTGGGCGAAATCGGTCTTTCCATGCCGGCGGGCGAGAGCAATCGCAGCGTGCTCGAAAAAACCTGGTCCCGGCCCACCGCAGAGGTTAACGGCATAACCGGTGGCTATACAGGCGACGGATTCAAAACTGTGATCGCAGCGCAAGCGTCGGCTAAAGTTTCATTCCGGCTGGTGGGACAACAGGATCCGGATGCAGTGGCAAAAGCCTTTCGAAAACATGTTGAAGAGCGGTTGCCGGAGGACTGCCGGGCAGAATTCATTGCCCATGGACGCGGGCCCGCTTCACAGTTGGATTACAAGCTGCCAGCCCTCACTAAAGCTGCAGATGCGTTGACAGCCGAGTGGGGCAAGGAAGCTGCCCTTACAGCGGGTGGTGGCTCCATTCCCATAGTTGGCAATTTCAAGCGCCAGCTGGGTATGGATTCACTATTGATCGGCTTTGCACTGTCCAGCGATGCCATCCATTCTCCCAATGAAAAATACGAGGTGCGCAGCTTTCAAAAAGGTGCCCGGTCCTGGGCCCGTGTTTTGGCGGCGCTTGCGGAATAAGGCTTATTGCGCCGCTTGCAGCGCCGCTTTTTGACCATTGGACTTTTTCCAAGGTGTACCGCTCAACACCGCCCAATCCGGCCTATGAAAGAGAAACATACCCCACCCCGTCCAGCGCACGAGCGTGTAAAACACCATGGGTGCCACAATACCGATAACCAAAGAGACAAAAGACATCGTGCCGACGTCGAGCCATGGCGTCAGCTTGGTGAGCAAAAGACGCGAAACGACCATTGGAAAGAAGAACGACAGATAAATGACGATGGAATTGGCTCCGAACCAGTTCAGCGGTCGGTTGATCAAAGCCGTGAAGCGATGGCCCGCGATAAGAGAAGCGCAAAGGACAATGGCGCCACCACCGGCAAATCCAAGCACGAGAGATACCAAGGGCAAACCAGCCCAACCCAAAGCTACAAACGTGCCGTTGGTAACAGCCCAGAGCATCAAAAGAGCCAGACATAAGGGCACGTGCCGTCGGGCCTTATCCGCCAGGGCGAACAGATGGCTGGCAAACATGTAGCCGGCCAAAAAATAGACCAAGCGGCTGCAAAACTCATCAATCAGCAAGAAGCCCTTCTCCGAGCTCGCCACTCCAAACAAGTCCTTAGCTTGTTCGAGCAGCGGTCCGGTGTGGATGGGTGCTATTTGCAACAGCACAGACGCGCCAAAGAGCCACCAAATGTGGTTTTTCATCGCTTTTGTGACCACGAAAAACACCGGCAGCAGATAGATGAACCAGAGCGTGCCAAATGGCTGAATAAACGAAAAGAAGTATGTGCGAATGACGCAACCGAACGTCGATCCTTCTGCCATCATGTTGGGCGCCTTCATGGCGTACTGAATCGTGAGCCAAAGCACATAGAAATAGAAGAAATGCAGAACTTTCCGGTCTAGAAACAAACGCCAAGGCCGATCAATTGTCGCGGCCAGAAACAGGCCAGAGATCAAGAAGAAGTCCGGCATTCGAAACGGCTGCGCAAAGGAAACGATGGCATGCATCCAGCCTTGCTCTCCAACCGCCTTTTCCAGACCGAGCGTGGTGTGCATCATCACGACAAAAATAATGCAAATGCCTTTGGCCGTGTCGACCCAATTCACCCGCTCGCCGGCCACCCGTTCACCGATAGCCGGTGCCGAAACGGACTTTGAACCAATCGATTGTGTTGAGACCGTCATGGCCAACCCCGCATTGGATGTTTTCCTTTGCCCACCACAGTGCTGGTTCGGTGGTGAAAAACAGTTAAATGTCTCTCTCCCCAGCATGTGGCATTGCGCAAACGCGCCTAATTTTTCAGCCAAGGTTAACGTGTGCCTTTACCAGCCCTTAAAATGCGACCGATAGACAGGAAGCTTGAGCCCTGAACGGGCGCGACGCGGGCGCAAAGAATTCCATGGCGAGCAAAAAACCGACCGGGTCGCGCAACAACAGGCGGGGACGCATAGAACCGCACTTTGAAGACCGTTCCGTGCGGCCTGAACCACGCCCTGGATCAGAGTCGTCACCCATTTCCAAAACAAAGCGCGCAGCCAAGTCCGCACCTGGCGGTGCTAATGCAACAAAAAAATGTGCTCACGCAAAAGGCGGGGCGAAGTCTCGCTCGGCAAAAGCACAGCTACCCTTATGGCGAAGGCTCTTCCCAAGATTGGCCTATTGGGGTGTCGTAATGGGCCTTTGGGGCTGTATTGCGGTTGGCGGGGTCTTCTTGTTTTACGCGGCACAGTTGCCAAGTGCGGCCTCTTGGGCGGTGCCGGAACGTCCGCCGAACGTGCGCATATTGGCTGATGATGGGTCTTTGATCGCTAACCGCGGTCTTACCGGAGGCAAGGCGCTGCGGCTTGAGGATATGTCACCTTACATTCCACAAGCCGTGATTGCGGTTGAAGACCGCCGGTTCCACGCACATTTTGGTTTTGATATTATCGGTTTTTCGCGCGCCATGGTGCGCAACATCACGCAAAGGCGCCTGCGGGAAGGTGGATCGACCCTCACCCAGCAACTGGCCAAGAACCTGTTCTTAACCCCGGACCGTACGTTTGGCCGCAAAATCCAAGAGCTCATTCTCGCATTCTGGCTGGAATCGAAATATTCCAAGGCGGAAATTCTCGAACTGTATCTCAACCGCGTCTATTTCGGTGCCGGAGCAACCGGCGTTGATGCTGCTAGCCGCCGGTATTTTGGTAAGGCTGCGCGTGATGTCACCATCGAAGAGGCGGCGCTGCTGGCCGGTTTGTTGAAGGCACCCAGTCGTTTTACTCCGGCAAAAAGCCCGAAATTGGCCAACCAACGAGCCGCCGTTGTTTTGCGGGCGATGGAGCGGGAAGGCTACATCAAACCCAACCGCGCCCAAAAGGGTCTTTATAGGCCCGGAGAGAATGCTCGCTATTTCAACGCAGGGCCGGAAAATTTTGTAGCCGACATGGTTCTGGCACAGGTCAAAAAACGGCTCGGCAAGATCGACCGGGACCTCGTCGTTAAAACCACCATCTCGCCCTACCTGATGTCCGTTGCTCAAACTGCTTTGCAGATGAATCTGGACAAAGGCGGCAAAAAATTTCGCGTTTCCGAAGCGGCGCTGGTGAGCCTTGCGCCAGATGGCGCTGTCAAAAGCCTGATCGGTGGGTCCAATTATGCCAAATCACAGTTCAACCGCGCGGTAGACGCCAAACGGCAACCGGGTTCGGCATTCAAGCCATTCGTGTGGCAGGCCGCCCTTGAAGCCGGTTATTTCCCTGACACCTCGGTCGAGGACAAACCGGTGCGGATCGGCAATTGGCAACCGGCGAATTACGATGGACGCTATCGCGGCGCGGTGACGATGGAACAAGCCCTGTCGCTTAGCCTCAACACAGTGTCCGCGCAACTCACACGCCAAGTTGGGCCCGGCACGGTGGCGGGTGTCGCAGTACGCATGGGGATCGGCTCAAAACTGACCAAGAACGCATCCATTTCATTGGGAACATCCGAAGTCAGTTTGTTGGAACTCACCTCCGCTTACCTTCCCTATACCAATGGCGGGCGTGCTGCAGCACCGTATCTGATCACCGGCATTCGTGACGATAAGCGCAGGACGCTCTATCGGCGCACCGCACCGCCTCAGTCCATCGTGGTACGTGATGATGTATTGCGGAATATGAACCGCATGTTGGTCAGTGTCGTGGAACAGGGCACCGCGCGCAATGCGCGGCTGAACGGCCACGTGGCTGCGGGCAAAACCGGAACGAGCCAGTCCTTTCGTGATGCAGTATTTGTCGGCCACACGGCGCATTTCGTAACCGGCGTCTGGTTTGGTAACGACAATAACAGCCCGACGCGCAAACTCACCGGAGGGAGCCTGCCCGCCCGCAGCTGGCAAAGCTACATGACAACGGCCCATCGCGGGCTCGATCCTAGGCCACTGCCAGGCATGGCACGCGTCAGCCCCAACATGATGCCTGTGATCCCGGTAAATGTTGCCACGCCGACGCCCAGACCGAATGCACGATCTGCCCGACGGGACAATCGAGGCAATCAGGATCTAAAGGAACGCATGCATCGCGCCGTAAACGGCGGAAAAGACCCCGCCCCACGGAAATCGATACTCGATATTCTGTTGGGGCGCGGCGAGAGTTAAGGCGTATCAGGCGGCAGCGGGTGCCGCCTGTTTGACACTTGCGTCCACATGGGCCTCAAATTTTTCAAAATTCTCGATGAACATGGAAACCAGTTTGGCGGCTTGCGCATCGTATTCTGTTGGGTCTGCCCATGTGTTGCGTGGGTCGAGCAAAGCATCGTCCACTCCAGGCACAGATGTGGGAACCAACAGACCAAAATGCGGGTCACGACGCATGGGTGTGTTGACCAGAGAGCCATCCAATGCCGCGCTCAAAAGCGCACGGGTGGCTTTGATCGGCATCCGACTTCCCACACCATAGGCGCCGCCGGTCCAACCGGTGTTCACCAACCAGCAAGTGGACTGGTGCTCTTCAATCTTCTCACGCAACAGATTGCCGTAAACGCTTGGATGGCGCGGCATGAAAGGTGCGCCAAAGCAGGTGGAAAAGGTCGCTTGGACGCCACTGACCCCTTTTTCAGTTCCGGCGACCTTAGCCGTGTAGCCGGACAGGAAGTGGTACATGGCCTGCGATGACGTCATCTGCGCGATGGGGGGGAGAACACCGAATGCGTCTGCCGTCAGCATGATAACCGTCTTTGGGTGCGGTGCGACGCCGCTTTCGGACGCGTTGGGGATGTAGTGCAACGGATAAGCCACACGGCCATTCTCCGTCAGCGACGCATCGTCAAAATCTGGCTCTTTCGTCTCAGGGTCGAGAACCACATTTTCTAACACGGAACCCCAACGCTGTGTCGTTGCATGGATTTCCGGTTCAGCTTCCGCACTCAAACGGATGGTTTTTGCGTAGCAACCGCCCTCAAAATTGAAGATACCGCTGTCCGACCAGCCATGCTCATCATCCCCGATCAGCGTGCGTGTGGCATCGGACGACAAGGTTGTCTTACCCGTACCAGAAAGACCAAAAAACAGGGCCGCGTCGTTGTCATCGCCCAGATTGGCAGAACAGTGCATCGGCATAACACCCTGTTCTGGCAAGAAATAATTGAGCGCGCCAAAAACTGATTTTTTGGTTTCGCCGGCATATTCGGTTCCACCGATCAAGACGATGCGACGGGTCAAATTGACCGCAATCACCGTTTCAGACCGGCAACCGTGACGCGCAGGATCAGCCCGGAACGACGGCAGATTGATGATCGTCAATTCCGGTTCGAAACTGTCCAATTCGTCCACGGCCGGACGGCGTAAAAGATGTCGGATGAAAAGGGCGTGCCACGCAAATTCCACATAGATACGGGCGTTAAGGCGGTAGGCCGGATCAGCGCCACCAAACAGGTCCTGCGCCAACAGTTCCTTATGCTCGGTGTGAGCAAGAAAATCGGCCAAGAGCACATCAAAATGCTGTTCGCTCATCGGCTGATTGTTGTCCCACCAGACGGTTTCTTCCGTGCCAGCATCGCGCACGATATATTTGTCCGTTGCAGACCGCCCGGTGTGTTTTCCCGTCTCAACAGCCAAGGGACCATTGGCAGCCGCAACGCCTTCACCCCGTTTCAAAGCCAAGTCGTAGAGGGCTTGCTCGTCATCGTTCCAACGAATGGAGGCCGGATTTGTCAGCTCAACGCGCTGGCCGGTTGCTTGGGGACCACTGGCCGGATTGTGAATGCCTGAATTGATCACAGGAACCACCTTCTCTTTATAAATTTGAACAGGGACGACGGGAGCTTCTCCTCGCGAAGCGTGTGCCGCCATCACTTCGCCGAATGTGCGGCGGACCCTATGCACGCGGACGCATCATGACAACAGGATGACATATACTCCAAATCGATTTGAAGACGCTTAATCGATTGAACATTAGACGAGATGATAAGGCTGGTTAATCAAATCCCACGCATTTTACCGATCCAGAACAACGCTTTTTGAAATTCAATCACAACTCTTCTGTGTCCACTCGCCACATTTATCTCGCAATTTTGGCTTTCTGGGCAGTCTCAAAATTGTTTTTCACAACAAGACCTTTGGACGCCTGTTCATTTAAGAGTAGGTTGGGCCGAGGTCAGCTGGAACTCTTCATTCCCGGCTCCAGGAGACGATCCACATGCCAACAATTGCTCTGGTCGATGATGACCGCAACATTCTCACATCCGTATCGATCGCGATGGAATCAGAAGGGTATAAGGTTGAAACCTACACTGATGGCGCCTCGGCCTTGGACGGCTTGACGGCCCGCCGCCCGGATCTGGCAATCTTCGACATAAAAATGCCCCGCATGGACGGAATGGAATTGCTGCGCCGTCTGCGGCAAAAGTCTGATCTGCCTGTCATTTTTCTCACATCAAAAGACGATGAGATCGATGAATTGTTCGGCCTTAAAATGGGGGCTGACGATTTCATTACCAAGCCATTTTCCCAGCGCCTTTTGGTGGAAAGGGTAAAAGCCATTCTCCGCAGGTCTGCCGCCCGCGCGGAAGGCGCGGTGCGCGAAGAGGGAGGCGGCTCCAACATTTTGGAACGCGGCCACCTCAGTATGGATCAAGAACGCCACACCAGCATGTGGAAAGGCAAAGGGGTCACGCTGACGGTGACCGAGTTTTTGATCCTGTTTGCCTTGGCCCAGCGCCCCGGCGTTGTGAAGAGCCGCGATTCGCTGATGGACGCAGCATACGATGACCAAGTCTATGTCGACGACCGCACCATCGATAGCCACATCAAACGGCTGCGGAAGAAGTTCAAAGTGGTGGATGATTCGTTCGATATGATCGAGACGCTGTACGGCGTTGGATACCGCTTTCGGGAAGGCTGATCACGCATGACCGACACGCCCGTTCTGGACCCCGATACGCGCCGTAAGCGCCAGGAGTCCGATCGGGCAGGCGATCATCCATCGGTTGCCAAAGACCGGGAGACTGAAAAAAACGTCACAGCTAAAAAGACTCACTTGTCGGTATCGGGCGATCCTACAGCCTTAAACCATACCACTGATCCTGTTTCCGATGTGGGCACCGTCGTCGATTCCCGCACGAAACCAGCGCGACGCATCAAAAAGCGTTCTATTCCACGGCGCATGTTTCACGTGGTGAGCCGGTTTTTTGCACGTTACGTCTTTTCCACACTTTCCCAGCGCATCATTTTTTTGAACATGGCCGCGCTGATCGTGTTGTTGGCTGGGATTATTTTTCTCAACCAGTTCCGCGATGGCCTAATTGAGGCCCGTGAAGAAAGCTTGCTCATCCAAGGCGAGATCATTTCCGCTGCCATCGCCGCGCGCGCCACCGTCGAAACGGATGCCATTAACATTGATCCCGACCGATTGCTGGAGCTTAAGGCGGGCGAAAGCGCAGTGCCCATGGAAAGCGAGACAGAAAGCCTCGATTTTCCCATCAATCCAGAACAGGTCGCGCCGATCTTGCGGCGCTTAATTTCCCCAACGCGCACGCGGGCCCGCATTTACGATCAGGATGGATTGATCATCTTGGATTCTGACCGATTGTACTCGCGTGGACAGATTCTGCGCTACGACTTGCCCAGCGTGACTGGAGACGAGGAAACCACGCTCGAGGATATTTGGCTGCGCTTTCGGCGCTGGTTCTGGCAAGGTGATCTTCAGCTTTACCGCGAAAGTGCAGACGGCAATGGCACAGCCTATTCCGAAGTGGTTACCGCACTGACGGGCAGCCCCGGCACCAAAACCCGACGAACGGAAAACGGTGACACTATCGTGTCAGTGGCTGTTCCGGTCCAACGGTTCCGCGCCGTTTTGGGCGTTTTGCTGCTCTCAACGGAAGCTGGCGACATCGATGCAATTTTAGAGAAAGAGCGTCTGGCCATTATGCGGGTCTTTGGTGTGGCCACTTTGGTTACACTTCTTTTGTCGATCCTATTGGCGTCTACCATAGCCAAACCGTTGCACCGCTTGTCTGCCGCCGCCCAAAGGGTTCGAATGGGGGTCAAATCACGCGAAACCATCCCTGATTTTTCCGATCGTCACGATGAAATTGGCAAATTGTCTACGTCCATGCGGCAGATGACAGATTCTCTGTATGCTCGATTGGACGCGATTGAACGTTTTGCCGCTGATGTGAGCCATGAATTGAAAAATCCGCTGACATCACTGCGGAGCGCGGTTGAAACCCTGCCGCTGGCAAAGCGTGAGGATCAAAAGGCGCGGTTGCACGAAGTTATCCAACATGACGTGCGGCGTCTTGATCGTCTGATTTCAGACATATCCAACGCCTCGCGGTTGGACGCGGAACTGGCGCGAGACGACAACTCACCTGTGGACCTGGAGGCCCTACTGACCTCGTTTGGGGACACCTATCAGGGCATGGCCGCGCACGAGACAAAGAAACCCTTCGCATTCAAGTTGGCCATCGACAAAGACACACCGGCAATGATCAGCGGGAGACGCCGAGCCGTCACCACATCACAAACACCGTCTTGGATGGTGATGGGGCACGAAGGCCGGTTGGGACAAGTGATGGCCAATCTGATCGAAAACGCGCGAACATTCTTGCCGCCAAAGGGTGGTGAAATTGACGTCCACATGTGGCGCGAGGGGAGCCATGCAGTGGTGACCGTACGTGACAACGGCCCCGGCATACCGGCGGAAAACACAGAGCGCATTTTTGAACGCTTCTACACGGACCGGCCAAACAATGATGGATTTGGCCAGAATTCCGGGCTTGGTCTTTCCATCACCCAACAGATCGTTGAAGCGCATAATGGGACGATAAAAGCGGGCAACAGACCCCGGGCCGATGGAACAGGCGCTGTCTTTACGGTGCGCTTGCCCTTGCACAGCGGAAAATTGGATGCCGCTCCCCTCCCTCCCAAAGCCGCCCCTTAATAACCAGTGATGTCAAAACCCTCGCAATTGCCAACTGGCAACACGACCCACGCCTGCGCAATTGTTTTAGGCCAACGGGGTGTGTTGATCACCGGGCCATCCGGCAGCGGAAAAAGCGCTCTTGCCGCGCATCTTGTCGAGCACTGGCAATCGCAGGAGTTCCATGCAAGTTGGATCAGCGATGATCGGGTTTGCTTGACGTGTGCGCATGAAACACTGATCGCGCGCTGCCCGGACACCATCACGGGAATGGTTGAAATCGGGCATGTGGGGATCGTCCGGGCTGATCATCAATCAAGCGGCAGAATCGATGGCGTAATTAAACTCGTTTCACAAAGCGCACTCGAGCGTATGCCACAACACGGCATGGAGTGCATATCGAGCGCGGCACCGGTTTCACTGCCCACTTTGCATGTGCCCGAACGGGCAATTGTTGCGTCGGCTCAGATGATCTCTCACTGGCTCACATCGGATCATTTTCAGCAAGGTTGAGAGTTTTCGGTCTCAAAAACCGATGGAATCATATGAGCCTTCCTACAAAATGCCAGCTTTGACCCTTCTGCCCTCCAGATCAGCCATTTTTGGCTTGCAGAAACGGCCTTGCGTGTAACTATGGCGCGCTGTTTATCCATGTTTTCTGATTGCTGATGATTGGAATTGTCCTCGTTACCCACGGCTCCTTGGCCAAAGAATTTCAGCTCGCGCTGGAACATGTTGTTGGCCCGCAAGAGCAGTTGGAAACCGTCTCTATCGGGCCCGATGATGACATGGAGCAGCGCAGGCAAGATATTTTGGACGCATCGGGCCGGGTAAATACCGGCCCGGGTGCCATTATTTTAACCGACATGTTTGGCGGCACGCCCTCCAATCTAGCCATCTCTGTGATGGAGCCGGGATTGGTGGAGGTTGTGGCAGGGGTTAATCTGCCGATGCTCATCAAACTGGCCGGCGTGCGCGGCGAAAGCCCGATGGAAGAAGCACTCGATAAGGCGACCGAGGCGGGCAAACGCTACATCAATGTTGCGAGCCAAATTTTGGCCGGTAAATGACCATCAAGACCGGCACTTTTGAGATCATCAACGAACGCGGCCTGCACGCCCGCGCATCAGCGAAATTCGTAAAGGTGGCCCAGACATTCGAAAGCGAGATTCAGGTGTCGTGTAACGGGGAAACGGTTGGCGGCACGTCGATTATGGGGCTCATGATGCTGGCCGCCTCAAAAGGATGCCATGTCACTATTGCGTGCAACGGTGACCAAGCCGAACTGGCGCTGGAAGCTCTAAGCGCGTTGATCGCAGACCGGTTTGGCGAGGAGGTTTAGAGCCGCCGAAGCGAAACGCGGTCCACACTGTGTTCACTGCCTTTGTGCAAAACCAGATTGGCTCTTTGGCGTGTCGGCAGGATATTTTCGTGCAAATTGACGAGGTTAATGCGCTCCCACAAGTCGATAGCAATGGCACGGGCGGCCTCTTCCGAAATATCCACATAACGATGGAAGAACGACTCCGGATCTCGAAAGGCCGTCTCCCGCAAACGCATGAAACGGTCCACATACCAGCGCCGCAACACATCTTCTTCCGCATCGATATAGATTGAAAAATCGAAGTAATCTGACACGAACGGCACCGAATTGCCGTCTCGAGGCAAATCACTCACCTGCAGCACGTTGATGCCTTCAAAGATCAAAATGTCTGGTTGGTCCACCACCACCTCTTCGCCCGGCACCACATCATAGACCAGATGCGAGTAGACAGGCGCTGATACATTGCGTTCTCCAGCCTTGATACGCGCCAAGAAATCCAGAATGGCGCGGCGCTGGAAGCTCTCGGGAAAGCCTTTTCGATCCATCAAGTTTTGGCTGCGCAGTTCCTCATTGGACAGCAAAAACCCGTCGGTGGTTATTAAATCGACCTTCGGACTGGAGGGCCAGCGGGTCATCAGTTCGCGCAATATACGTGCCGTTGTGGATTTGCCCACGGCGACGGACCCGGCAATGCCCACAACAAAGGGCGTTTTTTGATGCTCAAGGTTCAAAAACTGTGCCCGTTGCGCAAACAGGCTCTGGGCCGCTTCGACGTGAGACGCGAGGAGCCGCGAGAGCGACAGATAGATGCGGGAGACTTCATTGAGCGATATTGTATCATTCAATGCCCGCAGCCGGCGCACTTCCTCCTCGGTCAAAGTGAGGGGCGTATCCGCGCGGAATGCGGCCCACTGGTCGATGCTAAAATTCAAGAAAGGGGAAGGGTTCTTATCAGGCATGTCCAGTCACCGGCGGGCTAACCACGCGCCTTTTTTTCTGTGATGCCTGATTGCTTGGTTCTGCTCTCCAGTTCGGCCATCACCAATGCCAAAGGAATGTTGCGCGCTTTCAAAACCACCAAAAGATGAAAAATCGCATCAGACGCTTCGTTGATCACATCCATATCGCTTTGAGACACGGCGGCTATGACGGTTTCAACCGCTTCCTCGCCAAACTTTTCCGCGGCTTTGCTGACACCCTTGCTCAAAAGAGATGCGGTCCAGGATTCGTCCGGGGACGCAGCAGCGCGTTTTGCGACAATGTCTTCCAAATCAAAGAGTGAGAATTGGCTCATCGGATGGCTCAAGTGAAGGATTGGGAGTGCGAGTGGTGCACACCGCGGTGCGCGTGGGTCGCGAACTGGTTTCAAAGGTTGGTGAAAGAGTCAAATTTTAAGGCGAACCGGGATACCGGCCGCCGCCATGTAGTCCTTCGCTTCCGCAATCGTGTGGGTGCCAAAATGGAAGATGGAAGCCGCCAAGACTGCACTGGCATGACCTTTCACAACGCCCTCTACAAGATGATCCAGATTGCCCACACCACCTGACGCAATCACGGGAACGGCGACGGCATCCGACACCGCACGCGTCAAGGACAGATTATAACCGGCTTTGGTGCCGTCCCGGTCCATAGACGTGAGCAAGATTTCCCCCGCTCCGCGTTCCATCATTTTATGGGCAAATTCGACGGCATCGATCCCCGTGGGCGTGCGGCCACCATGAGTGAAAATCTCGAAACGGTCATCTTCACCTTGTTCGTTGACCCGCTTCGCATCAATGGAAACGACTATGCATTGATTGCCGAATTTGTCGGCTGCCCGGGCAACAGAATCCGGGTCGTTTACAGCTGCAGTGTTGAAAGAGACCTTGTCCGCTCCCGCCAACAGAAGCTTGCGCACATCGTCAGAATTGCGGACACCGCCCCCCACAGTCACAGGCATGAAACACTGTTCGGCAGTTCGGGCCACCACATCGTACAATGTGCTGCGGTTGTCCGAGGAGGCGGTGATATCAAGAAAACACAGCTCATCCGCGCCAGCAGCATCATAGGCGCGGGCAGCCTCCACCGGATCGCCGGCATCGATCAGATCAACAAAATTGACGCCTTTGACAACCCGACCGTCTTTCACGTCGAGACAGGGGATAATACGGGTTTTGAGCACTAAGCCGTCTCCCGCAAAGTTTGCAGAGCCAGCGCCGGATCGAGCCGGCCATCATAGAGTGCGCGACCGGATATGGCCCCTTCCAGCACTGCAGCATCCGGTTGGCACATGCGTTTTATGTCTTGCATAGAAGCCAGACCGCCCGACGCAATCACGGGGATGGATGTGGACGCAGCGAGCGCCAAAGTGCTGTCCCAGTTGATACCGGCCAACACGCCGTCCCGGTCAATATCGGTATAGATGATGGCGGACACACCCGCGTCCTCAAATCGGGCTGCCATATCGATCACTGTCAATTCGGAGGTTTCCGCCCAGCCTTCTACAGCGACTCTGCCCCCTTTTGCGTCAATGCCAACAGCAACCTGCTCAGGAAACCGAGCGCAGGCCTCTTTCACGAGTTCAGGGTTACGCACTGCCACAGTGCCAAGAATGACCCGTGCAAGGCCCTTATCCAACCAGCGCTCAATATCAGCCAATGTGCGAATACCACCGCCCAGTTGCACCGGATTTGTGGTGGCGGCCAAAATTGCGTCTACTGCTGTTCCGTTCACGGCCTCCCCGGCGAATGCGCCATCCAGATCGACCACGTGAAGATGGGTGAATCCCTGATCTTGAAAGGCTTTGGCCTGCGCACCCGGGTCGGTGTTGTAGACTGTAGCCTGGTCCATATCGCCGAGCTTGAGGCGCACGCACTCGCCGCTTTTCAAATCGATTGCTGGAAAGAGGATCACGGTTGCCATCTCAAAAAATTGGCGATGAGAGACAGACCAAGTGTCTGGCTTTTTTCCGGGTGAAACTGTGTTCCCACCATGTTGTCGCAACCGACAATTGCGGTGACTGCACCACTATAATCAGCAGTTGCGATCAGCTGATCGGCCTGTGGCTTGGCCAAATGATAGGAATGCACAAAATAGGCATGCAGTCCGTCGGAGCCGGTTTCAATTCCGTCCAACACAGGATGAGATTGATAGGCATGGAGTGTGTTCCAGCCGATTTGAGGAATTTTGTACTTAGGATCATTTGGTGTGATGCGCACCACATCGCCATCGATCCAGCCGAGGCCAGGGGTTACCGCCTTTTCCAAGCCACGGGTCGCCATTAATTGCATACCAACACAGATGCCCAAAAAAGGGACCGCTTGCGCAATGACACGGGTTTGCAATGCATCCACCATGCCGGGCACAGCGTTGAGACCGGCCCGACAATCTGCGTAGGCTCCGACGCCTGGCAGGACAATCCGGTCCGCCTTGAGGACTTCCTCGGCATCACACGTGACAGTAATTTGAGCGGAGGCACCGCTCTCGCGGGCGGACCGCTCAAACGCTTTGAGGGCCGAGCGTAGATTGCCCGAACCGTAGTCGATGATTGCAACCTTCATGGTCTAGTCAGTTCCGTCTGGAAACAGGCCGAAGGCCAAACGGTCGTTGGGACCAGTTGCCGCCACGGTTTGCGGCCGTGTCATCGACGGTGAATAGGGCTGTGTTGGCACTGATGTCTGCGGGCCTGTCTCAGTCCATCGTGCCAGAAAGCGCGTGATGGCTTCGGTTTCGTTGGCGGCTTCTAAAACGTCGATTGTTTTCCATCCCGAGCGACCCAAGGCATCGCGGCGCAGGTTATTGCCTTCCAAAAGCAAATAGAGGCCGGGCAGGCCGCCAAGAAACAACGTGATGGTGAAGAAACCGGTACCCAACAGCGATAACAGCACCAGTGTGATCGCAGCATAGATCGTGAGAGCGCCCCACAGTCTGTGCCAAGCCAACCAGAAAGGTGGCAAGATCAACGCCCATTTGGCCATGCCATCGGGTACCGCGATCACGTTATCGAAGCGATGGTCTTCAGCCTGCTCACTGGCATCCAAACGCAAGGGCCCAATTTCGGCAGGCGCGTGAACGGTGTACATCATTTGTGGCGCACCTCACGGTAACCTGGCGAATACAGTGTTTCCAACCCACGTCGGCTAGACATTCAACGTGCCCTTGGTGGAGGGGACAACGCCAGCCGTGCGCGGGTCTTCCGCCAACGCGGAACGCAAGGCACGGGCAACCGCCTTGAAACATGTCTCGGCGATATGGTGTGCGTTCGACCCGTAAAGCGTATGCACGTGGAGCGTGATACGGGACGCTTGAGCGAAGGCTTGGAAGAATTCACGCACCAATTCGGTATCAAACGTGCCGATCTTGTCAGCAGTGAAAGCAACGTCCCACACCAAAAACGGGCGGCCGGAGACGTCCACCGCAGCGCGTGTCATGGCTTCGTCCATCGGCAGATCGATTGAAGCGTAGCGGGTGATCCCGCGCCGTTCGCCCAGCGCCTTGTTCACCGCTTGACCTATCGCCCATCCGCAGTCTTCCACCGTGTGATGATCATCGATGTGGGTGTCACCGTTTGCCTTCAAAACGATATCGATGAGGCCGTGCTTGCTCAATTGTTCAACCATGTGGTCGAAAAATCCGATACCCGTATGCACATCACATGCGCCGGTGCCATCCAGGTTCACCGAGGCAAAAATTTCGGTTTCATTGGTGTTTCGCTCAATCTGGGCTGTGCGGGCCATGGGCTTGTCTTTGGGCTGAGTAAAGGTCGGGTGGACTGACCTGCAGTGCTTAACAGGCTTGCCAATGTGTGGCTAGCAATGTGTGGCTAGCATCTCGATCACGTTGCTTGCGGAGATGTCATGCGTCCCGGCGTCCGTTTGCAATCCCCGTTCCTCACCCCATATGCAGCGGCGGACAAAGCCTGCAATCCACCGAAAACGCGGACAAAAGGCTGTACGCTGCGGTGCCAGTGAGGGCCGCAACCAACCGGACATGTTTGGAGTAACAAAGTGAGCCGAGACAACCATGGGGGCTTACCCCCGATTCACGCGACAACGATCATTATGGTGCGGAAGGGCGGCAAGGTGGTCATCGCCGGTGATGGGCAAGCCTCAATGGGGCAAACCATCATGAAATCCAATTCCAAAAAAGTGCGCCGTCTGGGCAAGGGAGATGTGATTTGCGGGTTTGCCGGTTCCACCGCAGACGCATTTACGCTGCTTGAGCGGCTGGAAGCAAAACTGGAACAATATCCAGATCAACTCATGCGGGCCTGTGTCGAACTGGCAAAAGACTGGCGGACGGACAGGTATCTGCGCCGATTGGAAGCGATGATGTTGGTGGCCAATAAAGATGTAAGCCTTTGCATAACTGGCGTTGGCGATGTTTTCGAACCGGAAGACGGCATTATGGCCATCGGCTCGGGGGGCAATTACGCCCTGGCCGCCGCCCGCGCGCTGGTCGATACGAAAGCCGGTGCCGAGGACATTGCCAAGAAAGCGATGACCATTGCAGCCGACATTT
Source organism: Pseudomonadota bacterium (assembly GCA_038746275.1). GTDB lineage: Bacteria > Pseudomonadota > Alphaproteobacteria > Rhizobiales > Rhizobiaceae > Pseudahrensia. The sequence continues at coordinate 135,642 of JBCDKS010000002.1, forward strand.
GCGTCTATACCAACCACAATCTCATCGTCGAGACGCTCGACGAGGCCCAAAACGTATCCCACGACATATCCAAGTAAGGCGGTTGATCATGACAAATTATTCTCCCCGGGAAATTGTCTCGGAACTCGACCGCTTCATCATCGGCCAGAACGACGCCAAACGGGCCGTGGCCGTGGCCATGCGCAACCGTTGGCGGCGGCAACAGCTCAAAAGCCCGATGAAAGAGGAGGTGATGCCCAAAAACATCCTCATGATCGGACCCACCGGTGTTGGCAAAACAGAAATCTCCCGCCGGTTGGCAAAGCTGGCCGGTGCACCGTTTGTGAAAATCGAGGCGACCAAATTCACCGAAGTGGGTTATGTGGGCCGCGATGTGGAACAGATCATCCGCGATTTGGTGGAAATTGGCATCGGACTGGTTCGCGAGCAAAAACGCGAAAAGGTGAAGGCGAAAGCCCACACAGCCGCCGAAGACAGGGTGCTTGACGCTTTGGTCGGTCCCGGTGCCAGCCCGGCAACGCGTGCAAGCTTTATCAAAAAGCTGCGCGAGGGCCATTTGGACGACAAGGAAATCGAAATCGAGCTTTCCGACAGCGGATCGCCGCTGGGCGGATTGGACATACCGGGCATGCCTGGCGGTAATATGGGCATGATCGACCTCGGCGAAATGATGTCAAAAGCCATGGGCAACCGCACCAAAACGCGCAAAACGACCGTCAAAGAAAGCTATGATCTGTTGATTGCGGAAGAATCCGACAAACTGTTGGATCAAGACCAGGTGGTACAAGAGGCGCTCGAAGCGGTTGAAAACAACGGCATCGTATTTCTGGACGAGATCGACAAAATTGCAGTGTCTGACAACACGCGCGGCGGTTCAGTGTCACGGGAAGGGGTGCAGCGCGATCTTCTCCCGCTTGTGGAGGGCACCACCGTTGCCACCAAACATGGTCCCGTTAAAACCGACCACATCTTGTTCGTTGCTTCGGGCGCGTTTCACGTCTCCAAACCCTCAGACCTTTTGCCTGAGCTTCAAGGCCGCTTGCCCATCCGCGTGGAATTGCGGGCACTGACCAAAGACGATTTCATCCGTATTTTAACCGAGACGGAAGCCAGCCTCATCAAACAGTACATCGCCTTGATGGGAACCGAAGATCTGACTCTGGAGTTTAACGACGATGCAATCGACGCTTTGGCGGATATCGCCGTGGAATTAAACGCCTCGGTGGAAAACATCGGTGCGCGGCGTCTTCAAACCGTGATGGAAAAAGTCTTGGATGAAGTTTCTTTCACTGCAGCGGACCAGAGTGGTCAAACCGTAACCGTCGATGCCGCATTTGTGCGTAAGAATGTTGGCGATCTAGCCAAGAACACGGATCTGTCACGTTACATTCTTTGATCATCCATCGATGCATCGTTGCGCACCTGCGGGATCACACATGGTGGAACCGGCTGGTATATGCTTTGGCTGACCTCAAACCATTACGTCTGCGGCCTGTGAGATAAGTCCCTTGCCGCAGACCGCGCTTGTGCCGTAAGCGATAGACATGAAAACGCCCACGATCCGATACGTGTCTCTTTTTTGTGGCGCTTTAAGTTTGGCTGCAACCGCGCTGTTTTCTGCGGTGCCTGCGCAAGCGCAAATAGTGGTGCCCAAGGGTAACTTCTATTCGAAGCAACCCAAAGTTCCCGCTGGATCGGTTCGGCGGACGCGCGGCTCTTCGTTTGATCGCAAATACCAAAAAATCCGCTCATTACTGGCAACCGACACCAAGCTGATGGCGAAGATCAAATCCGCTGCGCGCACTTACGGCATAGATCCAATCCATATTGTTGGCGCGCTGGTGGGAGAGCATACTTATAATGTGGACGCCAAGGATCGCTTGCAATCCTACTACGTGAAGGCTTTGGCCTATTTGAACCAAGACCTGTCGTTCAAACACAAAGGGGTTTCCGTTTCCCGCTTTGTAAATCAGGCACCCTTTGCCCGCTGCAAATCGATTCAGAACCGATACGACCTCTGGACTTGCCGAGAGCAGGTTTGGAACACGACCTATCGTGGCAAAACGGTCGGTGGAAAAAGCTGGCCCAATGACCGCTTTGGTCGCGTGTTTTTTCAGCCATTTTATGCAGGGCAAACCTTTGGGCTGGGTCAGCTAAATCCGCTCACCGCTCTCAAGGTCAACGATCTTGTACGCGCCCGATCTCCGCGTGAACCACGCTTGAGCGTGCGGCGCGCCAATGAAGTTTACAACACCATCATGGAGCCGGATTCGACGCTGCTTTACATGGCCGCCGTCATTCGGCACAGCATCGATGTTTACTTGTCCACCACGGGTTTTGACATTTCAAAGAATCCCGGCCTGACCGCAACGCTCTACAATTTGGGCAGTGTGACTCTGCGGGCGGAAGCCCTGCAACGCATCAACCGAGATCGCGTTATGGCTGGCAAGAAACCGCAGGTGCCCCGGGAAAACTATTATGGCTGGCTGGTGAACAACAAAGAGAGTGATTTGCGCAAGCTTCTGTAAGGTTTGCACGTGCCGTAACGGCTAAGGTTTTTGCAAGACCGCCAATAATTCTGACAATTTTTCTTCCGAAAGCGCCTCGATCCGCAAAGCCAAGACATTGGCCAAATACGTAGCCTGGCTCGACAGTTGGATCGTATCCACCACAACGCGGGTGTCCGACAGGGCTGCTAAGTCCTGCAAATGTTCCGCATCATCCCAGATGATGTTCAAGTGACCAACAATGCGCTGGAGCAGTGCCCAGGAGGGGCGGCCACGGTGGCCGTGTTCCAATGCCGATAGATATCCGGCCGATACGCCGATGGCTGCTGCCAAGTCCCGCTGGGTCATGGATCTTTCTTCACGCAATTCCCGGAGACGCTCTCCAAACGGGGTCATTTGAACCGCCTACCACTCGATTTTAAACCCGAACCGCGCTTTCTGATCCGCACATAAAGCGCACCCTCTCCACCATGGGAGACGTGGGACTGTCGATAACCATTTACCAAACGGCGGTATTCGGTGAGTTCGAACCAAACCGGCACCATGCGCCGCAGCACGCCCTGCCCCATATTACCCTTGCCCGTTATGACGAGCACCACGCGATGGCCGCTGGCTTGTGCCATTTCCAAGAAGTTCAAAAGCGCATGCCTTGCCGCGTCTTGGGTCATGCCGTGCAGATCAATCCGTCCATCGATGGACAAACGGCCTTTCGCCAAGTGCTTATGGACCCGGTCCTCAATGGGGTGATGGAGGTCCATGCGCTTCGGCGTCGGAGAGGTTGTAAACGGTGGCGGCTGCGCGGGCGTGTTTTTCTGTTTTTTGGGCGGCCAGTCAGGGCTGACGGTGGCGCGCATTAGGTCCGCCATCTCTTCTTTTAGGGTCGAATGGTGCTGAAACCGGTTGGCGGGTCGGCGTAACGGTTCGGTCGTTCGGGCCACTTTAGTCCAAATCTCGGCATCTTCAGTGCGCAGCGGAGGGTAAGCCTTACCATCCAGCTTCTGATCGCTAGCACCCAAAGTCCTATGGTTTTTGGATCGCTTGGCCACGCCTCACCCACCACACAAGCGCGGCTTTAGCACCACCATTGAACACGCGTGTATCATACGACCAGCGACAGACCCGGCACCGGCGCCCGAACCGGCAAAATAATCACCGCGCTGGACACCTTGGATAATGGAACCGGTATCATGAGCCATCATAAGACGCCGTAAGGGTGTGCTTTCATCCGGCAGTGGTTGTTGGGTCGCTACCCAAATGGGAGTTCCAAATGTGTGCAATGTTCTGTCCACCGCCATGCTTCGACCGGCAATCAAGGGCAGCTTCGCCGCCGCGACCGGGCCTTGATCAGCGCGGCTTTGGTTTTCTTCTTCGAAAAAGATATAGCTCCGATTGTGGGCCAAAAACTCCTTCAAACGGTCCGGATTGCTGCGCATCCAATCCGCGAGACAATCGGCGGTCATATCCTCGCGAGACATTTCCAACATATCACACAAAACAGCACCAAGCGATGTGTAGGGATGCCCGGCCTTAGCAGCGAATGTGATGCGCTGCGTCGTACCGTCATCGAAGATCAATCGACCGGCACCTTGAACGTGCACGAAGAAAGCCGTGGTGAGATCGCTGACATAGGCCAGTTCCAGGTCAAGGTGGTCCAATGCTCCATCGTTGATCTGCCGTCTGTCGAAATATGGAACGATCTCACCATCCAGCAGACGCCCGAACCGATAATCCTTGGGGAGGGTTTGGGGACGATTGTTATCATCAAGATCAATTAGATCATCCGGACGGCGGTAAATTGGAACTGGAAAGTCCGCGGTTTTGGTTCGCGAGGCTTTTACCTCGGGCTCAAAATAGCCGGTTAAAAGCCCCGCAAAGGGAACGTGCTCCGCATCGTCCGCGGTGTATTCAACGGGCTCGAAACGGGTTTCGAAAAAAGCTCGAGCAACAGAGCCATCGTTCAGATCAAGGCTTGCTGCCTGCCGCGCCAATTCCGCGAGGGTCCCGCCATCAATGCCTAAGGCGCGGGAGGATGGTATCGATTTTTTGGATTGGGCGAGAGCGGCAAAGGCAGCGAGGGCGGACCCGTGATCTTCTTCGGCCCAGCCGTCTAGATCAGCAAAACTGCGCTTGTTTTCCCTGACCTGTGGCCTCGCCATACAACTCAGCCTCTAAACATTTTTTCAAACAGGGGGGCGGACCCATACATGTTGGACCATCAAAGCCTGCCCCTCAGGCTTACTCGCCTTTACTCATCAGTGGCGACGAGCTTCCAGTTTGGATCACGCGATTTCAAAGGACGGGCAAAAGTCCAGATATCGACAATCTCGGCGACTTCTTCAGGATCGCCGTCGATGATTTCATTATTGGCATCCAAGGTTGCCGAGATCATTTGACTGATGAAGCGGACTGTCAATTGCGCTTCGTCCTTGGTCACATCGGCAGCGACGATCGTGGCTTTTTCAGTTCCGACAAAACTGGTTTGTACTTTTTCACCATTGGCTTGGCGGTCATCAATCACGCCTTCGAAATTTTCGAAGACTTCACGTGACAAAAGATTTTTCAGCGAGCGCTTATCACCATCTGCAAATCCGGTGACGATCATCTCGTAAGCGATCTTTGCGCCGTCCAAAAATTCCGACGGGTTGAAATCGGCATCACGGGAGGCAATCGCCAAAAGGTTCTTCTTCAAGCCGGCGTCTTTTCCCGCGATGGATTCAATCGCCTTCTGAGCGGTTGTCATACCGTCGTCTGCGCGGCGGGACCGGCTGCCCGGCAAAGTGACGACGTTATCATTCGCTTCCGCCGCATCGGGATTGGTTTCCACGCTGCGATCTGGGCTCGTGTCATTGTCTGCGCCATTATAGGGATCATAGGGTGGGCGCTGTTCGTTACCCGTCCGGGTGCCCAACACACTGCGCAATTTCCAAAACACAAAAATGGCAGCCGCCAAGGGCAAGATAGTGAAGAGATCAAAGTCCATGGAGATGTTGGCTCTTTGGTTAGATGAAACGGTTGTGTAAACAGCGCGAAAAAAGGTGGGCACCGCCAGAATTCAATATACAGGCGAGCGACCAATACGGTGCATAGCATATAGGGCAACCGGCGGAAGGTTCAAAGCGTTTCCAGTGCCGTGTGGCATCTGTGCGGGCCGGATCGGTCCACCAATGCGGTGATTTGCGTTGGCAATCGCTCAATAGACTCTCTATCTGCTCCCCATGCGGTTTTCATTCATTCCTCTCGCACTTCTTATCGTTCCCGTAGTCGAGATTTCGATCTTCGTCATGATAGGGCAGCATATCGGGGTGCTCGGCACGGTAGCCGGTGTGGTTTTGACCGCTGTGGTCGGTTCGCTGCTTCTGCGCTTTCAGGGATTTAAAGTTTTTGGCGAGATTAACCGGCAATTGCAGGCTGGCGGTATGCCGGCACGCGCCATGGGGGATGCGGCGCTCATTGTGGTGGCAGCACTCCTGTTGCTGACCCCCGGTTTCCTCACCGATGCGATTGGCTTTTCGCTTTTCATACCTCAGGTGCGGCGGGCGATTTGGTCTTTTGCCGCCAAACGTATCACAGTTGTTGGGCCAGGCGGTGTTCGCTTTGGACAGGGTGGACCAGAAACACCTGATTTCAGCTTTGACCAAAACCAAGACCCACGCACTGGTGCAAACCAAGAGGGATCAGCAACCATCGATCTGGATGCAGACGATTATGAAGATCAAACGAGACCATCAAATTCCACCAAACAGTCTGGCACTAACAGCGCTGGATCACCTTGGAACAAGCCTTTTGATGAACCGGAGAGATAAGCAACCCTTGCTTGCAGGCTAACGGGGCAAATGGTAACGCCCACGCAATTGCCTGAACGGCACACAGGATGACAATTCACAGCCCAAGCTGGATTTCGACACACCAAACAATCCACCCATAACGCAACACTCATACTGGGGACTATTATGGCCAAGAAGGCAAAGAAAACTGAGGCACCGGCTGAAGCAGCGCCGGGCGCAGAAGGCGCAAATGGTGCCGCTCCGTCGCTCAACGTGCTGGCGCAGTACATCAAGGATTTGTCTTTTGAAAATCCAAACGCGCCCCAATCCTTGCGTCAGCGGGATCAGGCTCCTGAAATCAATATCAATATCAATGTGAACGCCAATCCGCTTTCAGAAACGGATTATGAAGTTGAATTGAAACTGAATGCTGACGCCGGTGAAGGCGATGGCACGATGTTTAACATCGAGTTGATCTATGCCGGCGTCTTCCGCTTGACGAACATTCCCCAAGAGGCCGTGCCACCAGCCATCTTAATCGAATGCCCAAGATTGTTGTTCCCGTTTGCGCGGCAGATCATTGCTGACGCAACGCGCAGCGGCGGTTTCCCGCCTTTGATGATTGATCCAATCGATTTCACAGCCCTGTTCCAGCAGCGCGTGGCTGAAGAGCAAGTGAAATCGCAAATGGCAAACGCCAACTGATTGGCCGTTTAGAGCGTCAGCCTTATCCAAAATGCTGACGCTCTTTTTTATGGTGTCCGAGTGACGGGTCCAAGGTTTGATGGACAGCGCCTCACCCGCCCTTTGGCCCGCCCTTTGGCCCGCCCGCCGCATCGCCATGCTGTGGCTGCCATTTCCGCCAAATAGCGTCTTCACCGAGTGTCTCAACAAAGTCGGAATGGGCTTGCTTTTCCGCTTCGCTCAACAGGTTTGGCAACGGTTTTGATCTTTGTTTTTGGGGACGCGCCGCTTCATTTTCAACGCGTGCCCGCCCATTGGACGTTTCTTCTTTGACGTCCAAACCAAAACTGACTTGGCGACCGCCCGTGAGCTCAAGATAAACGTCGGCAAGCAGCTCGGTGTCGAGCAATGCACCATGCAAGGTGCGGTGCTCATTTGAGATTCCAAAACGACTACACAAGGCGTCCAGAGACAGCCGCGCGCCGGGAAACAAGCGTTTGGCAATCGCCAGCGTGTCCACGACGCGACGATTGTCGATCACCGGTCTATTGATGCGCTCGAGCTCTGCGTTCAAAAAACCGATGTCAAAATTGGCATTGTGTGCAACAAGATTGCCTTCACCAAAAAACGCATGGAATTCGTCGTACAGGTCCGCAAAGATGGGCTTATCAACAAGTTGCGCCTTACTGATACCGTGAATACGCTCGGCGTCCGGGTGAATGTCTCGATCCTGCGGATTAAGATAGTGATGAAACGTTCGACCGGTTGGAAATCGATTGACCATTTCAATTGCGCCGATCTCGATGATGCGGTCACCTTCTGCAGCTTTTAGCCCAGTGGTTTCGGTATCGAAAATGATCTCACGCATGAAATTCCACTCTTCTAAATTTCGTCTTTAGGTTGGCCACTGGGTGCCCACTGACCCGACAACACCCGATCGATGATTGATGACACGGCCCGTTTCGCGTGGTCTTTACCAAGGGATGTATCGATGATGAAGTTGGCGCGACGGCGCTTTTCTTCATCTGGGGTCTGTTTGGAGACAATGGCGGAAAACTTGTTTTCATTCATGCCGGGACGTTGCAACACGCGTGTCTTTTGCACGTCTTTGGGGGCAGTAACGACGATCACGCCATCGACACGGCTGTCTCCGCCGGTTTCAAACAGCAAGGGCACATCTAGGACCGCAAGTTTCTCAAGATTTCCTTCGACACCCTTGCGAAATTCAATTTCTTTCCTTCGAACCAATGGATGGACGATGGCTTCCAGCGTTTTCATTGCATCAGCGTCACCCAACACGTGCTTGCCGAGTTCCGCCCTGTTGACGGCACCGTTCATGACAGTGCCGGGAAAAGCAGCTTCGATGGCATCGCAAGCCTCTCCCTCATACAGCGCGTGGACAACAGCGTCCGAATCATGAACAGGAATGCCCGCATGGCGGAACATGGCAGCCGTAGTGGACTTACCCATACCGATGGAACCGGTTAGTCCCAAAAAGACCGTCATCTTCGGGCCCCTTCCAAATCATCGACGATCAACTGCCGCAATTTTGCATCCACATTTGGCCGTAAGCCGAACCATCGCTCGAAGCCTGGCACAGCCTGATGAAGCAACATGCCCAACCCATCCACCGTTTCTATATGTTGAGCTGCTGCCGCGCGCAGGAAAGGGGTGATCAATGGTGTGTAGACGATGTCAGTCACCAAGGCCTTTGGATAAATTCCATCCACACCGATGGGTAGCGCAGTGTCATCCATGCCAATGGAGGTCGTGTTGACGATCACACCGGCCTCACCAAGCATTTCATGGGTGTCGGCCAGTGAAATCGCAGTTCCCAGGGGTGCGATTTCATCCAGCAAAGTTTCCGCTCGCGCCACCGTGCGATTGGCCAAGACGATTTTTGAAAAGCCGCGGTTGGAAAGGGCGTCCACGACGGCTCGCGACGCACCGCCGGCCCCCAAAACAAGACAGGGACGGTCCAAACGGTCTGGCGTGTCCCAACCGACGGCGGACTGATCGAGATTGGCCAAAAACCCATAACCGTCAGTGTTGTCCGCATGGAGCTTTCCGTCCTGCAGCCAAACGGTGTTTGCGGCCTTTAAACGTTTAGCTGTGGGGGTCAAAATATCGGCACATTGAAAGGTGGTTTCCTTGTGAGGAAGCGTAACATTTCCACCCATAAACGGGCTTTGATTCAGATGCGTTATGAAATCAACAAATGCGCTTGGTTCGGTTGCAACCTTTTCGTAGCTGCCAGACAGACCATAGTCCTTCAACCAATGGCCATGGATCAGTGGGGAGCGCGAATGATTGATAGGCCAGCCGGTCACGAAGGCAGAAGGCCCGTCTTCACCTGTATCATCCATCGATCAGACCCTCGGCACGTAAGGCATCCAAGAGAGGTAAAAGGGGCAAACCCATGATGGAAAACACGTCGCCACGAATGTCCTCAAACAGATGTGCGCCATGACCCTCAATATGATACGCACCCACGCTGGATAAGACGGCCTTGCCAACACCTGCCAAGTGTCTGCCAATAAATTCTGGAGACAGGGGGCGCATGATCATTTGGCAAGGCGTGACATGACGCCAAATGGTTTCCCCATCACGCACCAAAACCACTGCCGAGAACAAATCGTGTGGACGGCCTGAAAGTGCCAGCAGTCTGCGGCGCGCCGCTTCCATGTCGGAAGGTTTGTGAAGCACTTCTCCGTCCAAAGACAGGATTTGATCGCATCCTATGACCGTGGCGCCAACGTTTCGTTCGCTGACGTTGATGGCTTTGGCCTCCGCAAGAATTTCTGCACGATCTTCGGGCAGCACGTCCGCCTCGGCCAAGGGCGCTTCGATGGCGCGCTCGTCCAGGGTCGATTTTTGAACCTCTATGTCGAGCCCGGCATTTTCTAACACCAGACGACGGTGCGGACTGCCGGATGCCAAGATGAGATGGGACATAATACGGTCTATGGGCTGACGAATGCTTTGCAGGAACGCCTAGCCTTATGGCCGGTTTTGCAACAGGGCAAGAATGGCCGCCGATGTTTCCTCAATCGATCGTTTTGACACGTCAATCATAGGCCACCCATGAGTGCGACACAGCCGTCGCGTCCATGCCAACTCTTCCTGCACGGCGGCGCGGTCGACATAAGAATCGCCATCGAGGTCACGTTGATAGGCCAACAGGCGGTTTTCGCGCACTTGTACAATGCGTTCCGTGCTGGCGATCAGGGCCACAATTAAAGGTGCGTTTGAAGCCAGAATAGGTTCCGGCAGGGCCACACCGGGCACCAAAGGAACGTTAACAGTCTTAATACCGCGTTGCGCGAGATATATGGATGTGGGCGTTTTCGACGTACGACTGATGCCGACCAAGACAACATCAGCCTCTTCTATGTTGTCGGGAAGATTACCGTCATCATGCGCCATGGTGAACTGAATGGCGTCGAGACGATTGAAGTAGAACTCGTCCATCTGGTGTTGGGCGCCGGAGCGACCGCTCACCGTGTCGCCCAAATAGGTGTCGAAAACCTGCGTCACGGGTGAAAGCACGTCCTGCGCGGGGACACCCAATTGCTGGCAGCGTTCTTGTATGAGGGCGACGGATAAAGGGTCCACCAAGGTGTAAAGGACGATGCCTGGAGCCTCGTCAACCGCGTCCAAGGCCGCCAACAATTGGTCACGCGTTTGCACCATGGGGGTTGTGTGTTCGATCGCGCGCCAATTTGAATATTGTGCAGCCACCGCCCGCCCAATGGTGATCAAAGTTTCACCGGTTGAATCAGATATCAGATGGAGGTGAAAATAAGATTTGCTGCTGACTTTGCCTTTGGCGCGTTCGAGCCATGTGCGCATATTGTGTTTTACAGCCAATTGAAACGGCTCCCATGAATGCGCAGGTTGCAGAGCAAATTGTGAATCACTGTGGATAAGAATCGCAACTGAACGGCTGACCCCATTTTGTGCCCACTGATGGTAAATCCATGCCCAAAAAAGCCGGTGGGAACAAGATTGGACAGTGTGGGCAGACACTGGGGATGAAGCAAAGGCCCCTGATTCATGAACAAGGTTGGTTCCAAACCAAATGCGTGGATGACGGTCTTAACGTTTTGTTAAGGTTTACGAATTGCAAATTTTCCGGCGATGCTATCCACAATGCCTAATTTGGTTTACACAGCGAACTATAAATGGTGCTTGTCACTGCGGCCTGTGAAAAACGCACAATCACCGTTGTTCACAGACTCAAATAAGAATCAAAACTCAAGCGAAGCAAATTTCTTTTCTATGAAGGCGTGTGAACAATGACGGCATCCTCAAATCGGCTGGTGATGCGAGTGATTGATGGGGAGAGTTTTGAAAAACCACCCATTTGGATGATGAGACAAGCGGGGCGCTATTTACCAGAATACAAGGCTACACGTGCCGAAGCGGGTGGGTTTCTCGATCTTTGCTACAACCCGCGATTGGCAGAGGAAGTGACGCTGCAGCCAATCCGGCGGTTTGGGTTTGACGCTGCTATTTTATTTTCAGACATTTTGGTAATCCCCGATGCGCTGGGGCTCGATGTACGCTTTGAAGAAGGGCGGGGGCCTATCGTGGAAACGGTGGATGCGGCTAAAATTGATGCTTTGGATGTTGAACAAACACTCCAACATCTGGCGCCGGTTTTAGAGACGGTGGAACGCTTGCGCGGTTCGCTTCCCACCGAGACGACTCTGCTGGGATTTTGTGGCGCGCCATGGACTGTTGCAACCTACATGATTGCCGGTCATGGGACGCCCGACCAGGGACCGGCACGACAATTTGCGCTTAACCACCCGGACGCTTTTCAACGCTTGATGGATCGACTGGTGGAAGCGTCTGCCCGTTATTTGGTGGCCCAGTTAAAAGCCGGGGCTGACGCCGTGCAAATATTTGATTCCTGGGCGTCAGTATTGGACGAGGATCAGTTTGAATTGTGGTGTCTAAGGCCGGTGCAAGCACTCGTGAAAGCTGTGCGTGCGGAAGTGCCTGATGCGAAAATCATCGGCTTTCCCAAGGGTGTTGGCGCATTTTATAGAGGGTATGCTGAACGCACTGAGATCAACATGTTGGGCATGGATTGGACGGTCCCAATGTCTTTTGTGAAGGACTTGCAAAAGACAGTGCCAGTCCAGGGAAATCTTGATCCCAACCGCTTGATTGCCGGTGGTGCGGCGCTGGATGCGGGTGTGGATAGGATTTTGGAACACCTATCTGATGGACCTCTGGTGTTTAATCTGGGTCATGGCATTACGCCTCTCACTCCAATACCCCATGTGGAACAAATGATTGCGCGTGTGCGCGGTTAACTGCGACAATCGTCGCTGGAGGGTGTGATGGATCTTTGGGTAAAATCGCTGCATGTCATCAGCGTCATCGCTTGGATGGCTGGTTTGCTCTATCTGCCTCGCCTGTTCATCTATCACACCGAGGCAGAGGCAGGTTCGGTCCAATCGGAAACCTTTAAGGTGATGGAGCGTCGTCTGATGAAGGCGATTATGACACCGGCCATGATCGCGACCTGGGTCTTTGGTCTTTGGATTGCCACGCTCTATGAGGTGTGGGGCGAGCCTTGGTTTTGGGTGAAATTTCTCTGCGTTGTGGTCATGTCAGGTATCCACATGTCCTATGCGAAAGATCTCAAAGCCTTCGCAGGTGACGCCAATGCAAAGTCCCAAAAATATTTCCGCATTATGAACGAAGTTCCCGCCGTACTGATGGTGGTGTCGGTGATTATGGTGATCGTAAAGCCAATCTTCTTTTGATACGCCCTGGGGTAAACCCGTTGGCGTGCTAGGGCTATTCTGTTCGATTGGCCCTTGTTGTTTAACAACGTTCGCGCTATCTGCGCTGCATCAGAGAAGCAGCCCGCCCGTCGGGTCCCGCCTTACGCTTCAATGTCTGATCTTCATTACATGATCTGAACATTTCACCGCTGATCATCTTTCTTGAGATTGTTGCAGCTTGTGGCCTGAAAATCCCCAAAACGGACCCCGCGTTTTGTCGTAAGAGGTCCAACCAAACTGGATATCCTTATGGAACAAATGAAACTGCAGGATCTCAAGGCTAAAAAGCCAACTGATCTGATTAGCTTCGCCGAAGAGCTGGACGTGGAAAACGCCAGCACGCTGCGTAAGCAAGAACTGATGTTCGCTATTCTGAAACAACTGGCAGACGATGACGTTGAAATCATCGGCGAAGGGGTTGTGGAAGTTTTGCAAGATGGCTTCGCATTCTTGCGCTCACCCAGTGCCAATTATCTACCAGGCCCTGATGATATCTATATTTCCCCCTCGCAACTTCGACGCTTTTCATTGCGCACGGGAGATACGGTTGAGGGGCCCATTCGTAGCCCGAAGGAAGGGGAACGTTACTTTGCGCTGCTGAAGGTCTCGGCAATCAATTTTGATGACCCTGAAAACATCAAACATAAGATCCATTTCGATAATCTGACGCCGCTTTATCCTGAATCGCGCTTCAACATGGAGATCGAAGATCCGACCATTAAGGATTTATCAGCGCGTGTGATTGATCTCGTAGCGCCTCTGGGTAAGGGCCAGCGTGGTCTGATCGTTGCGCCACCCCGGACGGGTAAAACGGTGCTTCTGCAAAATGTCGCCCATTCAATCACGTCCAATCACCCCGAAGCGTTCTTGATCGTGTTGTTGATCGATGAACGACCTGAAGAAGTGACAGACATGCAGCGATCCGTGAAAGGTGAAGTCATATCTTCTACCTTTGATGAGCCGCCCACACGGCACGTGCAAGTGGCCGAAATGGTCATCGAAAAGGCTAAACGCCTGGTAGAGCATGGCCGCGATGTGGTGATCTTGCTGGATTCGATCACCCGTTTGGGCCGCGCTTATAACACGACGGTGCCATCATCCGGTAAGGTGCTGACGGGTGGTGTGGACGCAAATGCGCTGCAACGGCCAAAGCGCTTCTTTGGTGCTGCGCGTAACATTGAGGAAGGTGGTTCATTAACCATTATTGCGACGGCTCTGATCGATACCGGTAGCCGAATGGACGAGGTTATCTTTGAGGAATTCAAAGGGACCGGCAACTCCGAGATTATTCTGGATCGCAAAGTTGCGGACAAACGCGTCTATCCAGCGATGGATATTTTGAAATCCGGTACGCGCAAGGAAGACCTTCTGGTACCAAAGAGCGACTTGCAGAAAATTTTCGTATTGCGGCGTATTCTCTCCTCGATGGGAAATACGGATGCCATCGAATTTCTGATCGATAAATTGAAGCAGACTAAAAACAACGCTGAGTTTTTTGATTCTATGAACACATAGGACGTGGCATCGAATAGATCAGGTCGATTCGGTTCCGTTCGCATTTGGGCTTGAGGCATTCGCGGGAATGGACATTACAATTGTTGCCCTCTCGAGTGGATCTGTCCCATCAGGGGTAGCCGTCATTCGTTTGTCGGGACCTCGTTCACAGCAGATCTGCGGGCTTTTATGTGGATCGATACCGCCACCTCGCAAGGCTCGGTTGCGCGGTTTGAAACATCCGCAATCCCGCCTGCTGCTAGATGAGGCGTTGGTGTTGAGTTTTCCTGCACCGAACAGTTTTACAGGCGAAGACGTTGTGGAACTTCATTGCCATGGTGGCCGTGCCACGGTGGCGGTGGTCCTGGAAACAGTGTTGGACTTCGATGACGTTCGATTGGCCGAACCGGGTGAGTTCTCCCGTCGTGCGTTTGAAAACGGTCGGATGGATTTGACCGAACTTGAAGGTTTATCCGATCTCATCGCTGCAGAGACCGAAAATCAACGTCGAGGTGCAGTACGTCAGGCCGGTGGCTATTTTCGGCAGCGTCTGGATGGATGGCGAGATCGCATTATTCGTGCCCGTGCTTTTTTAGAAGCGCAGTTCGATTTTACAGATGAAGAAGATGTTCAACAGGATGAAAATCGGCCGTTTTGGTCTGATGTACGGAAGCTTCAGGCTGAAATACAAGCCGAACTGAATAAGGGTAAGGCTGGCGAAATCGCACGTGTTGGCCTGCGGGTCGCTCTACTGGGTTCACCGAATTCGGGCAAATCCAGCCTGCTGAACGCCTTAGCCCAACGGGATGTGGCCATCGTCACCGATATTGCCGGGACCACGCGAGACGTTTTGGAAGTCTCCCTCAATATCGATGGTCAATTGGTCTTGGTTCAGGATACGGCCGGAATTCGTGATACGCTGGACCCAATTGAAGCGGAGGGTATTCGTAGGGCTTACGGCGCTGCTGACGAAGCAGACGTTGTTTTTTGGCTCAGTGCTGGCGGCGCCGAACCCGCACAGCCCTTGAGCGAAAGAGTGAAACTGGTTCACACGAAGGCGGACCTACGCGGGCTCAGTGTTGGTGTGAAACCACTTACGATTAGTTGTCGGACGCCGGATGGTGTGAGACCCATCCTGAACGAACTTTCCCGGTTGTGTTCATCGTTGGGCGATGAATTCGAGAACACACTCATAACGCGGGAACGACATCGAACCGAACTCGAAGCCTGTGGTAGTGAGTTGAATGCTGCGCTGACAGAGTCTCTTGACGTGGAATTGCGGACGGATCATTTGAGACGGGCTGGAGATGCGATCGGTCGCTTGACCGGGCGCATAGAGACGGACGATCTGTTGGACGTCATTTTTTCTGAATTCTGCGTGGGTAAATGATTCACGTGAAACATCTGATGCCGGCACCGAACCCACAAAACGGTGTTTCACGTGAAACAAGTCAATCTTGAAAAAAGGGCCACAGCCATGACCGACGCATTCGATGTCATTGTTATCGGTGGCGGTCATGCTGGAACAGAGGCCGCTGCTGCGTCTGCCCGTATGGGCGCGCGCACGGCACTGGTAACCCATTCCAAGGAGACTATTGGAACATTATCTTGCAACCCGGCCATTGGCGGTCTGGGCAAGGGGCATCTCGTTCGGGAAGTGGATGCTCTTGACGGATTAATGGGCCGTGTGGCCGATCAATCAGGCATTCAATTTCGCTTGCTCAACCGACGCAAGGGGCCTGCGGTACAAGGACCGCGCAGCCAAGCTGACAGGAAACTCTATCGAACCGCAATGCAACGGGCATTGTTGGAGCAGGATAACCTGACGCTAGTGGAAGGCGAGGTCGTGGATCTCACCGAAAGCCATGGACACATCACTGGCGTTGCAACGGCTGATGGACGTGCTTTGACGGCAGGAGCCGTTGTTTTGACGACTGGAACGTTTCTTGGCGGTTTGATCCACATTGGCGACCGGAAAATACCGGCTGGACGCATGGGGGAGAAACCTTCCAATGCGTTGGCCAGGCGTATGCGCGGAATGGATCTACCCTTAGGACGATTGAAAACAGGTACACCGGCACGCTTAAATGGGAAGACCATCGATTGGTCTCGGCTGGCGATGCAGCCAGCAGATGAAGAGCCCGTACCTTTCTCATTTCTTACAGATCGGATTCAGGTCCCTCAGATTGAGTGTGGAATCACCCGTACAAATGCTCAAACACATCAGATCATCGCGGAAAACGTGCATCGATCTGCGATGTATTCGGGACAGATTGACGGAGTGGGCCCACGCTATTGTCCATCCATTGAGGATAAGATCGTAAAATTTGCGGATCGCGATAGCCATCAAATCTTTCTGGAACCGGAGGGCCTTGATGATGATACGATTTATCCAAACGGGATATCGACATCACTTCCCGAGAGTGTGCAGCGAGATTTCATTGCAACAATTGAAGGCTTGGAGACTGTTGAGATTCTGCAACCCGGTTATGCGATTGAGTATGACTACGTCGATCCCCGAGCGTTGGACATCACTCTGCAAACACGCGCGCTCAAAGGGCTTTTCCTAGCGGGACAAATCAATGGAACAACAGGTTATGAGGAAGCGGCGGCGCAGGGTTTGGTTGCAGGCTTGAATGCAGCCTTGCAGATTTCCGATTCGGCCCCGATCCATTTCGATAGAACGATATCGTATATCGGCGTCATGATTGATGATTTGGTGACAAAGGGGGTGACCGAGCCCTACCGAATGTTCACTTCACGTGCGGAATTTCGCCTCTCGCTCCGGGCAGACAATGCAGATCAACGGCTGACGCCACTGGGTATTGATATCGGATGCGTGGGCACTGAACGTGCAGGCCGTTTCTCGGCCAAGTGGCATGCACTTGCGCAGGGCGAATTGCTGTTTCGTTCTCTGTCCCTCACGCCCAATGAAGCGGCGCGCCACGGTTTATCGGTGGCACAGGATGGCGTTCGCAAAAGCGCTTATGATCTCCTTGCGCACTCTGCTGTGGGGCTTGACGATGTTCTTGGCATCTGGCCCGAGTTGGGAACCGTCCCTCAATCAATCGCAACGCAAATTGCAACTGATGCTGGCTACAGTGTGTATCTGGATCGCCAAAAGGCGGATGTGGAAGCACTGCGTAAAGATGAAAGCCTTACGATTCCGGACAAGTTCGATTATGGCGCATTATCCGGACTTTCGAACGAGGTTCGTGCCCGCCTAGAGACCGTGCGACCGAACACGATCGGGCAGGCTGGACGCATTGAAGGTATGACCCCGGCTGCCTTGACGCTGGTGTTGGCCCATGTGCGAAAGGGGCAAAACAAAGATTTGTACCCACAAGAGACTGATGCTGAGCAAAAGTCTGTGGCGTGACTGCTTTGAAAAATGATCAAGAGGCTTTGCTGGCCGTAAAGGATGTTTCACGTGAAACGCTAGAGCGACTGGGCATATACGCAAAGCTGCTACGCCAATGGCAAGCGCGTATTAATTTGGTTTCCAGCCACACGCTTGATGACCTGTGGCACCGCCACATCGTGGACAGTGCGCAAGCCTTCCGGGTGAAACCGGAATTTGTATCATGGTTGGACATTGGATCGGGTGCCGGCTTTCCTGGTTTGGTGGTTGCGTTGTTGCGTGCAGAAAACGTGACACCCGCACAGATAACGCTTGTTGAGAGCGTGGGAAAAAAGTGCATGTTTATGCGTACGGTTATCCGGGAAACCGGATTGTCATCCACATCTGTGAGTGTGCAGGTTCTCAATGGTCGAATTGAGGAACATGTGCCAACCATGTCTCGTGTGGATGTGGTTTCGGCCCGTGCTTTGGCGTCTCTTCAGGATTTATTTACCATGACGGAAGCTTCTCTTACGGATGGTGCAACAGGCTTGTTTTTCAAGGGTGAACGGTCTGCTGAAGAAATTGCCGAAGCATCTAAGACCTGGAGGTTTTCCTGTAGGCATCACGCGAGTGTGGTTCATGCCGGTTCAACGCTTTTGGAAATTTCCAATCTGACGCGCCGTTAAGCTCACGGGGCCTGTCACGAAACTCTGTTTTTCATGTCCGCTCGGCCTTCCAATTATCCCACATCCTTGTATTGAACCGTCTTGCCCCCTTATCCCGCAAACACGCCCGGACAACGTCGGATCATCCCATGAGCATGAACACAGACATGAGACCTCGGGTCATTGCGTTGGCCAATCAAAAGGGTGGCGTTGGAAAGACAACGACCGCCATCAATCTAGCGACTGCTCTTGCAGCTGTCGGTGAAGATGTTCTGCTGCTGGATTTGGACCCTCAGGGGAATGCCAGCACTGGTTTGGGGGTTGAGGCTGATGATCGAGCACTTTCTGCCTATGAGCTTCTGTCAGGCGAAGTGAGCCTGTTGGACGCGGTACAAGCGACAGCTGTCCCTCGCTTGCACATCGTGCCAGCTACCATGGATCTTCTGGGATTGGAGATGGAAATATCGGATGACCGCGATAGACCATACCGATTGAAAAAAGCCATCGCCGCGCATCTGGGGCGTAAGCCAGATTTTACTTATGTTTTAATCGACTGCCCGCCATCTTTAAACTTGCTGACGCTGAACGCTTTGGCAGCAGCGGATTCGGTGCTTGTGCCACTGCAAACCGAGTTTTTTGCGCTGGAAGGTTTAAGTCAGCTGATGCGGACGGTGGAACAGGTGAAATCGACTGTGAACAATAAGCTTGAACTACAGGGCATCGTTTTGACGATGTTCGACAAGCGTAACAATCTGGCTGTGCAGGTCGTGGAAGACACCCGGGCCACTTTGGGTTCGCTGGTTTACGACACGGTCATTCCTCGCAATGTGCGCATCTCCGAAGCCCCCTCTTTCGGCAAGCCAGTGCTGTTGTACGATATCAATTGCGCCGGATCGCAAAGCTATCTCAAACTGGCATCTGAAATGATCCAGCGGGAAAAGAAACTTTTTGCCAGTCACGAAAAATCGTAATGGCCGGCGAGTGAAAAGGAGCCTCCATGGCAGATGATGCATCGAAAAAACGGTTGGGACGTGGGTTGGCCGCTCTCATCGGCGAGATGGACAAGCCTGTAGCGCCATTGGCAACCACCGCTCCTGTCGAGGCTGTTCAAGTGCCCGATGATCAGCGGGTTCCAATTGAGTCCGTGCGCTGCAATCCGAACAATCCGCGCCGCACTTTTGCTGAAACCGAACTGGATGAACTTGCGGGTTCCATCCGCGAGCATGGCATCGTTCAGCCCATATTGGTGCGCCGCACCTCTGATGACAGCGCATCAGCTTGGGAAATCATCGCGGGTGAACGCCGTTGGCGGGCAGCGCAAAGGGCAGGCCTGCACGAAGTGCCCATCGTAATTCGCGATGTGGACGATCAGCAGGCCTTGGAATTGGCGATCATAGAGAATGTTCAACGCTCTGATCTGAACCCGGTTGAAGAGGCACAGGGTTATCAGCAATTGATGGATCAGTATGCCTATAAGCAATCTGAATTAGGCGATGTTATCGGCAAAAGCCGCAGCCATGTGGCCAATACTTTGCGCCTTTTGCGTTTGCCCGATCCGGTATTGTCCATGGTGTCATCCGGCTCACTGTCTGCCGGACACGCACGGGCCCTTATTCCCCTAGGCAATCCCGCTTCTCTGGCACAGCGCATTGTTGATGAAGGTTTGTCTGCGCGCGAAGCGGAGCGACTGGCGGCTGCAGCTTTGGCTGTTCCAACCGATCTGGAAACCAAATCTGCGGGCGGATTGTCGCTCCAGCCGGACAGTGATGTCTTGGCGCTTGAGAAAAAGCTGTCTGATGCCTTGGGCATGAAAGTGTCTTTGAAGCACAAGCCCAACGGTAAAGGCCGTCTTACGATCGATTACCGGTCACTCGACCAGTTGGATGCATTGGAAAACAAGTTGATCAAATAGATTCAATTAGGTGCGCATCATCCGTCGGGCTTCCAGTGAAACGGCAAGAAACGCCATTGTGAGAAGGTCCGCAGCGATGGCTTGTTGCGCCCGGATATCGAGTGCGATTTTTCCAAATCGATCCACACATTTGGCCAGCCCATCGGTGGACCAGCCGCTTAGGATCCTCACAACAGCATCGCGTCTTTGAAAATTGACTGGTGGGCGCATTGCCCCAACGACACTGGCTGCCGCCGTTCGATTCGCCTCCATAACAATACGCATGGCATGGAGAGCCTGAAGCTGTCGATGCATCATCATGTGGAGTTGAACCGGTGTTGTTCCACGCGCCAGTAACCTGTTCACCCGCTCCTCGACCTGGGCCGTCTGACCTAACAAAGCAGCGTCAAAAGCTGCATCCATGTCGAGTCCCGATGCGTCACCGACGATGGTCCCTACATCATCGGCTGATATCATGCCTTTTTTGGCAGCGTAGAGACACAATTTTTGTACTTCACCGCGCGAAGCGATGCGATCGCCCCCCAGCAGCGATTTTAACATCGACCGGGTATCTGGTGCGATTGTGAGACCAGCGCTTTTGCATTCTTGGTCGATGATCGTATCAAGAGCGCGTCCTTGGTCCTGATAGCAAGGCAGTGCGATGCTGTTGGGAGATTTTTCGATTCGTGTCCGCAACGGAGCGGATTTCTTCAAATCTCCCGCTTCTAACAACACAGTCGTATCTACTGGCGGAACGTCAAGGACCGGTTGGAGTGCGATGGCCAAGTTTTTTTGCGTGCTACCTCTAATCCAGATCAATCGATCACCGCCAAACATGGAAACCGTGTGGGCTTCGTCGGCAATGCGATTTTTGTCTGCAGCAGCGTCATCGGCATCCAGCCGGATCGTGCTGAAAGGATCATCCAAATCGATTTTCAGGCTCGCGGCCAGGGTCGTTGCCCGCTCCGATACCAAGCCGCGATCTTGGCCATAGAGTAAAATGGTCTTGTGTTTGGGATCAGGCGATTTGAGGTATTGATCCACCTCATGAGCTTTTTTTACGGCCACAGGGTTTTAACCGTAGGACTGGATTGAATGGCCGTTGAGAGTCTTGAACCTTTGGATTTTCCGATGCGCATCTAAAGACTGGCGATATCCTGCGCCACTGCCAACCGCAATTGCTGGGCCACTTCCCGTGCGGCGCGATCTTGAGCTTCGCGCTCCGCCCGTTGGTTGGCGAAACTTTGAGGTGTTCTATCAAATGAAGCCACCGACTGACGACGACCCGCGGCCACCACTTTCTTAGTGTTCACATCCACCAGATCGTAAGACACGAGCACAATCACGCGGGCCGCCGTGGCGGTGAGACTGTCCCCCTCCACGGCCAATGTCTGGGAGCGTTCAGAAACGCTCAAAACGACCTCATATTGTCCGCCGGGCTTCAACTCGCCACCGTTCATTGCAAACAGGAGACGGTTTCGCACCTGCTGCGCAACGCGGGTTTTCACTGGGGCGACGGAAATGCCAGACAGGACTTCAGACGTGGCCTGGCCGGCTAAGCCGGTGCTCAGGGTCGAGTCGGAGGATGAGGTTGCCAAAGGTTCCACCGTGCAGGCAGCCAGAAGCATGCTGACGCCGCAAAGTATGCACAGCTGCAAAAGGCTTCTAGACAACAACATTTACGATCCGACCCGGTACGATGACGACCTTCTTGGGCGTGTTACCAGAAAGTGCGCTTTGAACAAAGGGCAAGGCCAGGGCCTGTGCTTCCACATCGTCTTTGCTTGCATCGGCTGCAACGTCTAGATCACCCCGTTTCTTGCCGTTGATTTGTACGGGAAGAGTGATGGTGTCCTCGACAAGAAGGCTTTCATCCACTCGTGGCCAATTTGCTGCGCTCACCATGCCGTCCATGGCAAGGGAAGCCCAGCACTCCTCAGCCAAATGCGGCATCATTGGTGCAATCATTTGGAGTGCGATTCCAACCGAATTTTTCAATGTGTCAGTGGAGACGTTGCCCGATCGTTGAGCCTGCTCGAGCGCGTTCACCAGTGTATAAATTTGCGCAACGGCAGAATTGTAGCGCAAGGCTGGGATCATGGCATCGACCTTGCTCAGCACTTGATGGGTGGTTTTGGTGAGCGCCAGATCCAACTCGGTTGACCCGGTCACTTGCTCGCCAGCGGCGAGGTTCTGCACGAGACGCCACAGACGCTGCACGAACCGATGGGCGCCTTCGACACCGGCTTCGGTCCAGATGACGTCGCGGTCCGGTGGGGAGTCGGACAACACGAACCAGCGCGCCGTGTCCGCGCCATAGGTTGATATGATGTCGTCCGGGTCCACCGTGTTGCGCTTGGACTTTGACATTTTTTCAATGCCGCCAATTTCAACCTCGACGCCTGTATCCAGCCGGTAGGCCCGTCTTCCATTGTCGCCGTCTTCGAACCTTAATTCCGACGGCTGCATCCAACTTCCGTCTTTGTCGCGATAGGTTTCATGAACCACCATGCCCTGGGTGAAGAGACCTTTGAATGGTTCTTTAACGTCCAAATGTCCGGCGATGGACATGGCTCGGGCAAAGAAGCGCGAGTAGAGCAGATGCAAGATCGCGTGCTCAATGCCGCCGATGTATTGGTCCACGGGCAACCAGCGGTTGGCGGCTGCCTTGTTGGTGGGGGTTGCGGCCGTCGGGTCGGCAAATCGCGCGAAATACCATGAGGAGTCCACGAAAGTGTCCATCGTATCCGTCTCCCGGCGTGCATCGCGACCGCAGGAGGGGCATGGCACATTGCGCCATGTGGGATGGCGGTCGAGCGGATTGCCGGGTTGGTCAAAACTCACATCATCCGGCAATTGCACCGGCAAGTCTTGCTTGGGTACCGGCACGACACCGCAGGTGTCGCAATGGATGACCGGGATGGGACACCCCCAATAGCGCTGGCGTGAAATGCCCCAGTCTCGCAAACGGAACTGCGTTTGGGCCTGTCCGATGCCGTTTGCTTCCGCCCAATCGATGGTGGCATCCACCGCTTCCTGTCCGGTCGCTTCGTCCAAACCTGCTGGTTGATTGACCCAACGCACCGTCTCGGTTTTTGCGGGCACGAAGGCCTCGTTTGCGACGGGCGTATCATCGTTCAAGGCAAAGAAAGTATCGATGACCGGCAAAGCGTATTTGCGAGCAAAATCCAGGTCGCGCTGATCATGGGCCGGGCAGCCGAAGATCGCGCCCGTGCCGTAGTCCATAAGCACGAAGTTTGCGACGTAGACCGGGAGCGTCTGATCCGCATAGAGCGGGTGCTTCACTTGCAGGCCGGTGTCGAACCCTTGCTTGTCTGCTTTTTCCAGTTCTTCTTCTGACGTTCCCGATTTGCGCACGTCTATGGAGAATGCGGCCAAGTCTTTGTTGGACCGGCCCAGATCGACCGCCAACGGATGTTCCGGCGCAATTGCTATAAAGCTGGCACCGGCCAACGTGTCGGGACGTGTGGTATAAATCGAGATCGCGTTGTGGGACTCAAAACCGCTTTCCAGATGAAAGTCCATCTCCAAGCCGCGCGACTTGCCAATCCAGTTGGACTGCATCAGTTTCACTTTGTCCGGCCACCGGTCGAGACCGTCCAGGCTTTCCAGCAAGTCTTCGCTGAAGTCTGAAATTTTGAAGAACCACTGGGTGAGTTCGCGTTGGACTACCTCCGCGCCGGACCGCCAACCTTTCCCGTCAATCACCTGCTCGTTGGCAAGCACGGTCATATCGACCGGGTCCCAATTCACTTTGGCGTTCTTGCGGTAGACGAGGCCATGTTCCAAAAAATCGACGAACAGATGTTGCTGCTGCGCATAGTATTCCACGTCGCAAGTCGCGAACTCCCGTGTCCAGTCCAGCGAAAGCCCCATGGACTTCAGCTGTTTTTTCATGGCGTCGATGTTTTGATAGGTCCATGTGCCTGGATGGGTGTTGTTTTGCATCGCCGCGTTTTCAGCTGGCATGCCAAAAGCGTCCCAGCCCATGGGATGTAGAACTTCAAAGCCCTTTGCGCGCTTGTATCGCGCAATCACGTCTCCCATGGCATAATTGCGGACATGGCCCATGTGGATGCGGCCCGACGGGTAGGGGAACATCTCTAGGACGTAATAGGTCTCACGGTCTTCCGCTGGCTCCGATGCCGCCTCAAACAGCTTGGCTTCGTTCCAACGCTGTTGCCATTTGGTTTCAACGGCGGCCGGGTTGTAGCGCTCGCTTGCCATTTCCTGCATCTTCATCAAAAAGTCGGGGATCGCGGCGTAGTGACCAGAATTGGCGGGTCCCGTCAACACACCTTCCCCTTTAGCCGCACAGCGTTTGATCAAGAGAGCAATTCATGACGGAATTTCGTGGCGTAGAACAGGGTCTGGCGGATGTAACCCTAGCCGTCGGCAATGCTGCTTTGGACGTTGGTCGCCCTGCCGATGCGGTGCAATTGATTGCGGTTTCGAAGACGTTTAATGCCGTTGCCATCCGTCCGGCGCTGGAAGCGGGACACCGGGTGTTTGGCGAAAACCGGGTTCAGGAAAGCCAAGGCAAGTGGCCCGAACTAAAGCAGGCGTTTCCTGACACAGAACTGCATTTGATTGGACCTCTGCAGTCTAACAAGGCCAAAGACGCTGTCGCGCTGTTTGATGTTGTTCACACGGTTGATCGTGAAAAGATCGCAGCCGCTCTGGCGCAAGAGATGCACCGACAAGGCCGGCTGCTGAAACTGTTTGTGCAGGTCAATACCGGCGAGGAAGAACAGAAGGCTGGAATTGCACCACAGGACGCTGTTGCTTTCGTCAACCGTTGTCGCGAGACGCATGGTTTAGCGATCGAAGGTTTGATGTGCATTCCACCGTTCAACGAGAACCCCGGACCGCATTTCGCGCTTTTGGCAAAACTGGCGCACCAAGCCGGCCTGCATGGTCTATCGATGGGAATGTCCGGTGATTTTGAGATCGCGGTGGCGCAAGGTGCAACCCATGTTCGGGTGGGCAGCGCGATTTTTGGTGCCCGCGGTTAAGATCTGACTGTGGTGACATCCGTCATGATATTTGTTCCGTCACGCATGTGGAATCTTGGTCAGCAAACCATGCGCGAGCGGTCCAAGCTTGACCAAACCGGCGCTGTGTGAGCGGGACCGTGACGACTTCATCCACGCCAGCACCATAAAAATCAAAGCAGTTTGGACTGCGCTTCCAGACTTCAAAGCACCCCCCGGAATGTTCGGGTTGAGCCGGATAGGAAAAGCAAAGGAGACCATTCTTGAAAGACATCGAACCGCGCACGGCGATACCGTCTTCCACATAGTCCGTCGATCCATCCGTGTTGAAGCGTTCCGTCCAAGCTTGCCCGGTTTGATATTCGCCGTTGAGCGTTTTTCCAAACAGTGTCATGCGAATTTCATTCTCTCCCATGGCACTGAAAGCCCGCGCCAGTGTTGGGTAGGCGGCAAGCAGGACCGACATCAGCGCTGGTAAAGCCGCGCTCATTGACTTTTGGCCCGCTGCCTTTAAAAGGCCGCGCATGTTCACGATTGCTGTCAAAACCAAGACCATAGTGTAACCGCTCCCTCCCCTGCCGCTCTGGCGCGCTCTCCCGGGGGGAGAGGCAGACACAACGTGTGTCCAGGGAGAGCAAGGAGCATAAAAATCATGGGTTATAGAATTGCAGTTGTTGGCGCCACGGGCAATGTGGGCCGCGAGGTGTTGGCGATCCTGGCTGAGCGTCAGTTCCCGGTTGATGAAGTTGTCGCGCTGGCATCGCGCCGCAGTCAAGGAACCGAAATTTCCTTTGGCGATAAAACGCTCAAGGTGAAGGCGCTCGACAACCACGATTTTTCCAACACCGACATCGCCATCATGTCCGCCGGTGGCTCCTTGTCATTGGAGTGGTCGCCCAAGATCGCCGCAGCTGGTTGTGTCGTCATCGATAATTCTTCCGCTTGGCGCTATGATCCCGATGTTCCGCTGATCGTGCCGGAAGTGAACGCTGACGCGATTGTGGATTTTTCCAAGAAGAACATCATCGCCAACCCCAATTGTTCAACGGCCCAATTGGTCGTCGCCTTGAAACCGTTGCATGATCGTGCGCGGATCAAGCGTTTGGTCGTGAGCACGTATCAGTCTGTCTCTGGTGCGGGCAAAGAGGGCATGGATGAATTGTTTGAACAGTCCCGTGCCGTGTTCGTGGCGGACCCGCTGGAAAACAAGAAATTCACCAAGCGTATTGCGTTCAACTGCATTCCGCACATCGATAGTTTCATGGATTCTGGCGATACCAAAGAAGAGTGGAAGGTGAATGCTGAAACCAAGAAAATGCTCGATCCCAAGATCAAAGTGACCTGCACGGCGGTGCGCGTGCCGGTCTTTGTTTCGCACTCAGAGGCGGTGAATATTGAGTTTGAAAGTGAACTTACGGCAGATGAAGCCCGTTCGATCCTACGCGAAGCCCCGGGATGTCTCGTGGTGGATAAGCGCGAAGACGGTGGTTATGTCACGCCTTACGAGGCTGCCGGAGAAGATGCGACCTATATCTCTCGCATTCGCGAAGACCCAACGGTGGACCATGGTCTCAACATTTGGGTCGTGAGCGACAACCTTCGCAAAGGCGCTGCGTTGAACACGGTGCAGATTGCGGAGCTTCTGGTGAACCGTGGTTTGCTTAATAAGCGAGTGGCTGCCGCTTAAGGCCAGACCAAGGGCACATGGGTTTTTACGGCGCTCTGTAGTCTTGTCCGACTGGCCTTGAAAACGGATCTCTCTGACGGGTACAGAGATGACTGGGTTGGCGGTTTATAAGATCGCTGAAGTCAGCGGCTTTCACTTGAAGAACCATGGCTTTCCCAGTGGCTGCACCCTGTTGTGTAGACAAAAAAAGGGCGTCCTCACGGACGCCCTTTTGTATTTTAGACTTGGTGTCGACGTTTATTCACGGTCACCCATGAAAGAGAGCAGGAACATGAACATGTTGACGAAGTTCAAATACAAGCTCAACGCGCCCATGATGGACGATTTCGCCATGGCTTCGGTGTTACCCACCACCATGTCATAAGTCTCTTTCAGGCGCTGTGTATCGTATGCTGTCAGACCGGCGAAGATCAGCACGCCGATGACATTCACTGCAAAGGCGAGGGCCGAAGATTGCAGGAAAATGTTGACCACCATTGCGATGATCAAGCCGAACAGGCCCATCATCAGAAACGAACCCATGCCGGACAGGCTACGCTTGGTTGTGTAACCGTAGAGGCTCAACGCTCCAAAGGCGGCTGCCGTCACAAAAAAAGTCTGTGCAATCGATGCACCTGTGTAGAGCAGGAAGATGGATGACAGGGACAGCCCCATCACAGCGGCATAGGCCCAGAAGACCATTTGAGCTGCACCGGCGGACAGTTTGTTGATACCGAACGACAAGACCAAAATGAAGGCCAGTGGTGCCAGCATGACAACCCATTTCAGCGGAGAGCCATACAGAACCTGCGCGACGGCAGGATTGTTCATCGCCATGTTTGCGACGAACATTGCCACGCCACCGGTGATGACCATGGCAATTGCCATGTAGTTATAGATGCCCAGCATGTAGCTGCGGAGACCCTCATCGATCTCGGCAGCCGTACGGGTGCGCGTTTGCGCTCCGAACTGAGCTTGTTCACGATAGTCAGCCATTGCATTCCCTCTCGGTTGACTCCCGCCATGGCGGGAAACGATTTATGATCCGCTCGCATGCACCCGATCCTTCGGGTGCATTGACTTCCTGATAATATGTGGACAGTTGCCACTCGCTTCAAGACAGGGCTTGCCCATTTGGTGCGAATTTCACCTCCGACCCACGCTATCCTTAACAGAGATCACACGGACGTACATTCACAGAGTCGCCAGCAGGTTGGGCATGGTGTGGGGGCAAGCCTTTATTGCGGTCACAGTGTTCTTAGAACGGGCGCGGCTTTTTGACCCAATACGCGCCACGTACCGATGAGGCCGAAGCCGACGGTGAGCACGAGCGCCCCCAGCATGGTCAGGCTCGCAACTGCGAGCGAGAAGGTGAAATTGAAGCCCATTATCTGATCAATGACGAACCATGATGCGGCTGTGCCGGCCACAAGTGCGAACAGTGCGGTGGCCAAACCAAGGATCGTATACTCCAACACGAAAGCTCCGATCAGTGTACGACGCGTTGCTCCCAAGGTTTTGAGCACCACGGCATCGTGGACACGGGCCTGATTACCGGCTGCCAGTGCGCCACCCAAAACCAAAATGGACGCGATCAAGGCCAGTAAAGCGGCTGCCCGGATCGCCGTTGCCAATTGGCCGATCAATCCATTCACGGCACTCAAAGCATCTCGCACGCGCACGGTTGTGACCGTCGGAAATGCGTTGGTAATTTCTTTCAACACCTGACCGTCGCGGGCGTCGACGTCGATTTGTCCGCCGTCTTCCTTAGTTGGTGCATCGGGCAGTTGAAGTGTCGCCAATCTGGCATAGGGCGCGCCAGCAAACGTGTTGGGGGAAAACACCATCACGAAATTGATGGACAAGGATTGCCATTCCACCGCACGCAGATTGGCGACAGTGACGGTGATGTTGCGACCCAACACATTGATGGTAATTTTGTCGCCGACGTTAACGCCCACTTCATCAGCTTCTTCAGCGGCAAATGAAACGAGGGGCGGGCCGGAATAATTGACGTCCCACCACTCACCGTCGGTCAGGGTTGCGCCTTCGGGCAAGGTTTCCTCAAACGTGACCCCGCGATCACCGCGCAAAACCCAGCGCCCGCTTTCCTTGGCCTTAATCTGTGCGGCTGGCACGTCATTGATAGACACGATGCGCCCCCGCAGCATGGGGGACGTTTCAACAGTGCCACCCGGCGCGATTTCAGCGACCTTCTTTTCAAAGGCCTCATATTCCGCTGATTGGATGTCCACGAAGAAGAAGTCCGGTGCTTTTTGTGGCAGGTTCCCCGAGATCTGCTGACGCAAATTGGTGTCTATCAAGGCGAGTGACACCAGCAGCGCGAGCCCTAGACCCAACGAAAGAACGACGGACGGGGTGAGCGCGCCGGGACGGTGAATGTTGCCAATGGCCAGTCTAAGGGGCGTTGAACGCACTTGCGGCGCTTTTTTGGCGATCCATTGGATGAGTTTGGCCACCAAGCGCAGCAAAATGAACGAAAATGCGATCCCACCCACAAATGTGAACGCTATGCGCTGATCTCCCGCTTGGTAGATGGCAAGGGCCATCAGCGCCAAAACCACAAATGCCGTCGCAACCTGATAGCTGGCGCGGGGCCATCCGGCATCATCTCGCGATCCGTTGCGAAACAGTGCTGTGGCGGGCACGTCTCGGGCTTGCCCCAAGGGCCAAAGCGCAAAAGCAAGAGCCGTCAACACGCCATATGCAATTGCAGAAAACATGGCTGACGGTTGAAACGCGCTGGCGGACCCCACGGGGATGATGCCCTGTAGCGCCCACTGGGCGATGATGGGCAGCGCTCCCCCTATCACCAGACCGATGATGATGCCCAAACTGGCCAGCAGCAGGATCTGCATAATGTAGACGGCAAACACGAACCAAGCGGGGGCGCCGAGGCTTTTAAAAGATGCGATGACGTTGGTTTTGGTGGCCAAAAAGGCGCGCACCGCGTTTGCGACACCCACGCCGCCGACAATGAGAGCCGTTAGGCCCACCAGGGTTAAGAACTGGGAAAAGCGGGTGACGTTGCGGGCCAGTGCCGGTGCGGCGCGATCCCGCGAGCGGATGCGCCACCCGGCGTCGGGAAATTCTGCACGTGTCTGGGCCAAGAAGGTGCGCAAAACGTCTTGCTCTGCGCTGGGCAGCAGCGCGCGTACGGTCCATTCAATCAAGGAACCGGGTTGGATAAGCCCTGATGCGTCCAGGGCGGCGCGACTTACGATCACTTTCGGCCCGACAGCGAACCCATCGCTCACACGGTCGGGTTCATCGACAATCGTGCCGACAATTTTCAATTGAGCACGACCGATGTTGACCGTATCGCCCATCTCGACATTAAGACGGCTGAGCAGCACTGGATCGACGATGATGGTGTTTGGGTCGCCGAGTTGAGCAGGCGCGGTTTGTGGGTCTGCTTTGAGCGCTCCAAGAAGCGGCCAGGCAGCGTCCACCGCCTTGAGTTCGATGAGAGACTGGTCAGACCCATCGGGCAAACGCGCCATGGCGCGCATGGTTGCGGCTTCGGTGAGCGTTGCGCGTTCGCTCAAAAATGCCCGTTCTTCGCTGGACAGTTGGCGTTGCACCGTGGTGAAGGCTGCGTCCCCGCCTAACAGCGTGCGGCCTTCTTCACTGATGCCTTGGGTGATGCTGAGTGCAACGGCATTCACGCCGGATATTGCTCCAACACCAAGGGCGATACAGGCCAGAAAAATGTAAAATCCTGACAGGCCGCCACGAAGTTCCCGCAGCGCGAATTTGAAGGCGAGACCAAGCGACACGCCAGAGGACACGTTCGTAGACGACCTGACTGGGTTGGATACGGTGCTAACAGTCATGCGACGGCCTTTGGTGTTTCGCGTTTTGAAGAGGCCGCGTCTTCCTGTTCAATTTCGCCTGCGCGGACACGTAAAGTGCGGTCGCACTGTTTAGCTAGCGAAGGGTCGTGGGTCACGAGGACCAGTGTCATTCCCCGTTCGCGCTGTTTTGCAAACAAAAGATCGGCGACTTGTTTTCCGGTGGTTTCGTCGAGATTGCCTGTCGGTTCGTCAGCCACCAAGATTTTTGGATCAGGTGCGAGCGCGCGGGCCATGGCAACGCGTTGCTGCTCTCCGCCGGACATTTGCGTGGGATAATGCGAAAGACGCTCGCCCAAACCAACGGACCGCAGTTCCGCCTCCGCCTTTTCAAACGCATGGTCCATGCCGGCGAGTTCCAAGGGGACTGCGACGTTCTCTAGTGCGGTCATATTCGGTATCAGGTGGAAGCTCTGGAAGACGATGCCGATATTGCGGCCACGGAAAGACGCAAGGCCGTCTTCGTTGAGATTGGAGAAGTCTTCACCCGCAAGCGTTACCCGACCGGAATCCACCCGTTCCAAACCGGCCATCACCATAAGCAGTGTCGATTTACCCGACCCCGAAGGCCCCACGACCCCAACCGATTGCCCGCCTGCGACGTCCAACGATATACCGCGCAAGACGTGCACTTTGGCAGCGCCTTCCCCCAATGTGAGATGAATATCGTCCAATTGGATTACAGGGGTTTGGTCAGATTGGTTCATCAGTTGAAGTCTCGCGGTTCAGGTATCATGTTTCGTGAAATTGGCGGCGTTCGGTATCAGCGTTCCAACCGAATTTGGGGACAGGCGTCTTGAGTGCCGGCGTCTGTTCAACACATGTCCAATCTGTGTGGTCTCGTTTTTCGTATTAGAGCCATATGGAGACGCGCAAAGGGATTTCCAAATGTTCGATGTTAACTTTACGCAATGGTGGGCGCTTGGGTTTTGCAAACCGCTTTTGGCGGTTGCTGTTGCTGCCTTTACAGCGGGCCTCACCATCACTGCACATGGTCAAACCGCTTCAACCACTTCGGATAATTCTGATGCACCCCAGATCGTTGTTTTGGGCGATAGTCTGGTGGCTGGTTATCAGTTGGCAGCGGAGGAGGCTTTTCCCGTGCGGCTGCAGAAAGCTCTCGATGCACGGGGTGTGAGTGCACTGATCATCGGTGCCGGTGTCTCCGGTGATACGACCAGCGGCGGTTTGGCGCGGCTCAATTGGTCCGTGCCTGAAGACGCGGACGGGGTCCTTTTAGAATTGGGTGCCAATGACGCGCTGCGTGGCCTGCCGCCGGAAACGACCCGGGCCAATCTGGACGCGATGATCAGTCAATTGAAGGCGCGCAATGTCGATGTGCTGCTCACCGGAATGATGGCGCCGCCCAATCTGGGTGAAGACTACGCAAAGATGTTCAATCCGATTTATGCCGACTTGGCCGAGAAGCACGAATTGCTGCTCTATCCATTCTTTTTGGAAGGGGTTGCGGCCAACCCAAAACTCAATCTGGAAGATGGTATTCACCCCACGGCGGAGGGTATCGACATTATCGTCGCGCGGATGTTGCCGTTGGTGGAGCAGTTTGTTGAGACACTGCGGCCTATTCCGTGACGGATGCGGAGGATGTCTTCTAGGCCGGCACTTCCTTGCCTGCCCAATCAAACACTTTTCCTGTGTCCTTTGCGGTGACCGTATCGATCACTTGCAACATGGATTTGGCGGAAAACTCCGGGGTAAACAGTTTGCCATCTGCCACATTTCGCTGAAACGGTTTTGACAGGTCAGTATCCACCGTGCCCGGGTGCAGGCCGATGATGGCTGTTTCGGACCACCTCCGGGCATGTTCAATGCTGGCGGTTTTCAGCACTTGATTGAGCCCTGCCTTTGCGGCGCGGTATCCGTACCATCCGCCGATACGATTGTCCGAAATCGAGCCGACGCGCGCTGAGAGTGCTGCGAACACGGTTTTTCCATCCCGATTGAGGAGTGGCAGGAAGTATTTCGCCATGAGAGCGGGGCCAATCGTGTTGACGAGATAGGCGCGGGCCAGTCTGTCCGAATCGAGATCACGCAGGCTTTTTTCCGGTCCAAAACCGTCGTTTGCGTGCAAGAGGCCGGTGGCAACGATCACGAGGTCCACTGTACCCTCCGCCGCGATTGTCCGTGCTGTCGCTTCCAATGTCTCGGGTCGTCCGTAATCGGCAACTAGCCCTTTCGCAATCGTAGCACTGGGTGCGATGCCGGAACGGGACAGGCAGTAAATTTGGTTCAAGTCCTGCATGGCTGATAGATGTTGGACAAATGCAGCGCCCAGCCCACCGGTTGCACCCATCACAACCGCACGTTTTGGTAACCAGGTTTGATGTTGTGTCATGATAGCGGACCCACCGGTGCGGACCGGACAAATACTTGTTCCGTTAGGGGACGCCCCCAAGTTTTGCCTGTCGTCTCATCCATCAGCACGAAACCAAGTTTTTCGTAGGCATGACGGGCCGCGTTGAGACCCGCAAATGTGGTGAGCCAGCATCGGCCTCCGCAAAGTTCATCAACATGGGTCATCGCATGATCCAACAGTATTGTACCAAAGCCGCTGCCTCGAACGGCGTCATCCACGATGAAATAGCGCAGATGCGCGCTCCGGTCGTCGTTAAACCATGTCGCACCGCCCGGATCATGCAAATCCAAAATGAGAGACGCGCAAATGTGGTCATCGACTATTCCAAGAAGAACAAGGTCTAAGCCGGGTTGGAAGCGCTGCGCAAATGACGCCAAACCGTTTGCTACCGTCGCTTCAAAATCAAGTCCCAACTCCCATTGCTAGGCGTAATAAGTCCCATGCATTTCAACGATGCGACCGAGTGATCCCGGTATGAACTGTGGAACGATCTCCAAATCTGGATGCCGCGCGTATGTTCAAGCTTCCAGCCGGATCAACAAATCTTTAGCGTCGATCTGATCGCCGCGGCGCACCAGGACTTCGGCAATTTTGCCGTCTTGTTCGGCGTGCAGGGCGGTTTCCATCTTCATCGCTTCGATGGAAAGCACGACGTCGCCCGCAGCGACCTCTTGGCCCGCCTCCACCATGATGGTGGAGACCACACCTGGCATAGGCGCACCGATTTCGTTGGGATTGGCCAGATCGGCTTTCGGACGCACGACAATCGCGTCTTTGCCTTTCATGCGGTCTGGCACGCGGGCACGTCTAGGCTGACCGTTCAATTCAAAAAACACGGTGACCATGCCCTGGTCATCCATCTCGGAATGGGCCAGACAGTGGACCACCAGCAGCTTGCCGGTTTCGATTTCCACCATGACCTCATCGCCCGGCTTCATGCCGTAGAAATAGACCGGTGTGGGCAGTGCGCTCACGGGGCCGTAGGTGCTGCGAGCCAAGGCGTAGTCCGTGAAGACCTTGGGATACATGAGGTAGGACGCGAACTCCGTGTCCGTCACGGGGCGCTCCAAAACGCCCTCGATTGCTGCGCGCTCTGCCGTTAAATCGGCCGGCTCCATGGTTGCGCCGATGCGGTCGGTTAGGGGTTTGTCGCCCTTAAGAACTTTCGCTTGCAACGCCTTTGGCCAACCGTTTTTTGGGAAACCAAGATCGCCGCGCATCATGGAAACCACTGAATCGGGGAATGCGATGTCTTTGTCCGGGTCTTCCACCTGGTCGCGGGTCAGGTCTTGGCTCACCATCATCAGTGCCATGTCACCCACGACTTTTGAAGATGGCGTCACCTTTACAATGTCGCCGAACATGTCGTTGACCTCGGCATAGGCTTTGGCGACATCGTTCCAACGGCTTTCCAGTTTTAACGACCGGGCCTGTTCTTTCAGGTTGGTATACTGGCCGCCCGGCATTTCGTGCAGGTAGACCTCACTGGCGGGTGACTTTACGTCGCTTTCAAACGCGGCGTATTGCGCTCGTGCCTGCTCCCAGTAAAGCGAGATTTGGCGAATGGCATCGCCATCGAGATGCGGATCGCGGTCGGATCCCCGCAGAGCCTCGTTTATGGAGCCGAGACATGGCTGGGACGTGCCGCCGGACAGGGCATCCATGGCGGCATCGACTGCATCCACACCGGATTCGACCGCTGCCAATACTGTCGCCGCTGAAATACCGGACGTGTCGTGCGTGTGGAAATGAACCGGAAGGTCGATGGTCTCACGCAGTTTGGGGAAAAGCATGCGCGCAGCCGCCGGTTTCATAAGGCCTGCCATGTCCTTGATGGCGATGATGTGGGCGCCGGCCTTTTGCAGCTCCTCGGCCATGGAGAGGTAATAGTCGAGATTGTAGTCGGGCCTGGATTCATCCAGCAGATCGCCCGTGTAGCAGATCGTGGCTTCCAGCAATTTGTCGGTTTCCAAAACGGCGTCCATGCAAACGCGCATGTTGTCCACCCAGTTCAGAGAATCGAAAACGCGGAAAATATCAACACCGCCTTTGGCGGCTTCCAGCACCCAATGGCGCACCACATTGTCAGGATACCCTGTGTAGCCCACGCCGTTGGACCCACGCACCAAGGCCTGCAGTAGCAGATTGGGCGCACGATCCCGAACCATGGCGAGCCGTTCCCATGGGTCTTCCGTCAAAAACCGCATGGCGACGTCGAAAGTTGCGCCACCCCAACATTCCAACGACAAAAGCTCGGGCAGTGATTTCGCATAGGCACCGGCCACAGCTGCGAGATCGCGGGTGCGCATGCGGGTCGCGAGCAGGCTTTGATGACCATCGCGCATGGTCGTATCGGTCAAAAGGACCGGTTTGTGATCACGCATCCATTTTGAAAATGCCTCGGGACCATCTTTCTCGAGCCGTTGACGGGTGCCATCGGGGATTGCCCTTTCAAACCAGGGTGCTTTGGGTTCGCTGATATCAGCGCTGGGTTTTGTGCGGTCGCGGGCCTCCGGATGACCGTTGACGCTAACATCCGCGATGTAATTCAACAGGCGGGTCGCGCGGTCCCGTCGCTGAACTTTCTCAAAGAGTTCCGGCGTCGTATCGATAAATTTTGTGGTGTATGTGTTATCGAGAAACTTCGGGTGCGTGATGATGTTCTCAAGAAATGTGAGATTGGTTGCCACGCCGCGTATGCGGAACTCACGCAGAGCACGGTCCATACGTTTGATGGTTTCCTGGTAGCTTGGTGCCCATGCGGTCACTTTTTCTAAAAGCGGGTCGTAGAAGCGCGTGATGATCGCGCCGGAATAGGCCGTGCCCCCGTCCAAACGGATGCCGAAGCCGGTTGCCCCGCGATAGGCGGTGATGCGCCCGTAGTCCGGAATGAAGTTCTGTTCCGGATCTTCCGTCGTGATGCGGCACTGGAGGGCGTGGCCGTTTAAATAGATATCAGATTGGGCGGGCACGCCGGATTCCGGGGTGCCGATGCGATGCCCGTCCACCAGATGAATTTGCGCTTTGATGATGTCGATGCCTGTCACCTCCTCGGTGACGGTGTGCTCCACCTGAACGCGGGGGTTCACTTCGATGAAGTAAAATTTCTCCGTATCCATATCCATCAAAAACTCGATGGTACCGGCGCCCAAGTAGTTGGTGGCTTTGGCGATCTGTAGCGCGTAACCGCACAGCTCCTCGCGGCGCTCTTGCGACAGGTAAGGGGCGGGCGCGCGTTCCACGACTTTCTGATTGCGCCGTTGAACCGAGCAATCCCGTTCAAACAGATGCACTGCGTTGCCGGTGCCATCGCCCAGCACTTGCACTTCGACGTGGCGGGCGCGTTCCACCAGTTTCTCAAGATAGATTTCGTCTTTGCCGAATGCCGCGCGCGCTTCGCGGCGCGCCTCCAGGGCTTCGGTTTCCAAGTCCTCCGGCGTGCGAATGACGCGCATGCCACGCCCACCACCGCCCCACGATGCTTTGAGCATGATCGGATAGCCGATTTCCTCGGCCATGGCTTTGATGGTTTCAATATCTTCCGGTAGCGGATCGGTTGCGGGCATGACCGGCACATCGGCTGACAGGGCCAGATTGCGGGCAGCCACTTTGTTGCCCAAGGATCGCATGGTTTCGGCTTTGGGACCGATAAAGGTTATGCCTGCTTCTTTGCAAGCGTCCACAAATTCCGGACTCTCCGACAGCAGGCCATAACCGGGATGGATTGCGTCTGCGCCAGATAGTTTTGCCACGCGCAGAATTTCGTCGATGGACAGATAACTCTCGATCGGTCCCAGAGGTTTATCAAGATGCGGACCGGAGCCGATTTGATAAGCTTCATCGGCCTTAAACCGGTGCAACGCCAGTTTATCCTCTTCTGCCCAAACGGCAACCGTCTTTAGACCGAGCTCATTTGCGGCCCGGAACACGCGAATTGCGATTTCGGACCGGTTGGCAACGAGAATTTTGGTAATGGCCATGAGCAAGCTTCCGCGTAAAATAACTGAGGTCAGTATAGCCCTTTGGGACGGCTGACGGAAAGTTAGCGGAAATGCTTATATGACAGGGCTGCCCGATCCGCGGAGGGCCGGTTGCGGCAAGCGGTCGAACGGCCGGCCTTACTTGCGTAATGTCAGCATTGCGATTTGATCGGGGCAGTTGTGGTGCTCACGCTGTCGGCCTCAAGAGGTCTTCGCGACCCTAGGTGGGGGAGGGGCGGCCCATAAGCGCCGGATTGCTCTTCGCAACCGAGCGGTTCAATCATATTGCGAACCGTCCTAGTTCAAATCACCCGCAGAGCAGTTATGGCGGACATATTTGCGAAACACCCAACCTTCTACTCCGTTATAATTGACTTCAAGCCAATTGCCGCGACGGGCAAACACATCAACGTAGTCTCCGTTGAACAACTCCCCCTTTTTTCTGGAGCTGGAACGTGGACCCGATCGGAGCGTCAAGAAGCCACTTCCTTTGGCTTGGTTGTAAATGGCTGAAAGACCACGCACCGTGCCGCCACAACTGCCTGCAAAGGCTTGAGTTGAAACAAGTGTCGAGGCT
Organism: Pseudomonadota bacterium; assembly: GCA_038746275.1. GTDB lineage: Bacteria > Pseudomonadota > Alphaproteobacteria > Rhizobiales > Rhizobiaceae > Pseudahrensia. The sequence continues at coordinate 173,284 of JBCDKS010000002.1, forward strand.
GCGGTCCCCAAAACTAAAACTAGCACTGATTTCGTTAAGGTCATCTCTGATCCTCCTCAAGCAATATCGCCTCCCACAACACTGCCTCACGTTTGATCGTCTCAAAGTGACAAATGTCACTCAGCCTACACGGCTGTCTTCAGCAACAGACTGTTGAAACTTTTGCGCAGCCAATCTTCAATGTCGTGCCTGATATGGTTTGGCAAAGACTGCGCTGGATCGCTTCTATCAAAGATAAAAACGATCTAGACGCCGCCCTGTTGCAATAGTTTGTCTATTTCCGCTCCGCTGACCGAACGGCCCAAACTTGTGAAGTCGCCATCATCCAGCATGGCGTGACCGGTCTCCAAAATGATGCGGTGAGTCGCGCGGGCAAGTGCCGAACCTATGGAGATGCGGGCAACGCCGATCCCGGCGAAGTCATCCTTGGAATATTTGACATAAGGGCCTGCACACAGCGCATTCACAGGCACGGACACCGACGCGCACAGTGTTGCCAGATCATCCATGGAAGGTGGCATGGGAACATAAATGCAATGGGCACCAACCTCCTCGAAGGCCTGACAACGGGCAATCGCTTCGTCCATGGCGTAGGAGCCGATTAATACGCCATCGGCACGGGCACAGACCATAAAATCAAATGGTAAGGCTTCCGCGGTTTCGACGGCCACGCGGATGCGCTCCACGGCGATATCAAAATCGTAACTCGGTTTGACGCTTTCAAATGTGCTGTCTTCAATGCAGCAGGACACCAATCCTGTTTCGGCTGCAAGTTCTATACACTCGCCCACGCTGTCCGGATCGTCACCGTAGCCGTTTTCCAAGTCACCGCTTACCGGGATGGCCACCGCGCTGGCCATGTCTTCGCAGTGATCTAACATTGTATCTCGGCTGACGATTGCCCCGTCCGGCTCGCCCACGGTGAAGGCAAAGCCGGAACTGGTGGTGGCGATGGCCTCAGCGCCCATCGCGGCCAGCATTTTTGCAGAGCCAATGTCGTGCGCATTTGCGAGCACAAACGGTTTGCCCGGTATGTGTAATTCGCGAAATACCGTGGCTTTATCCGCTTGATCCATCTTTTCTAGACTTTCACCCGTTCACTCTTTGGATCGTAGAGTGGACGTAAGCTGGCCTCTGCCACCACCCGATTTCCGGCAATTTCTATTTCAAAATTGCTTTCCAGCACCTCTTCGCGCGTTTCTCCCGCGCAAGGTACGTATCCAAGGCCGATGGCACCGCCCAATGTGTGGCCGTAATTGCCGGATGTGACGTAAGAGACAATCTCACCGTTGCGCACGATGGGCTCGTTGTGAAACAGCAAAGGCTCCGGATCAACGAGTTTGAATTGCACCATACGGTTGGTCAGGCCTTCTTCCTTTCGGCGTAGGACCGCTTCGCGACCGATAAACTCCGGTTTGTTGAGTTTCACCGCGAAGCCCAAACCCGCTTCCAAAACATGATCTTCTTCTGTGATGTCGTGCCCAAAATGGCGGAAGGCTTTTTCGATGCGCAGAGAGTCCATCATGTGCATCCCGCAGAGTTTCAAATCGAGATCTTGTCCGGCTTGATGCAGTGTTTCAAAAGCGTGGGCGGCCATGTCCGACGAGACGTAAAGTTCCCACCCCAGTTCGCCGACATAGGTGACGCGGTGGGCGCGGGCGAGGCCCATGCCGAGTTCGATCTCATGGGCTTGGCCGAACGGGTGGGTGTCATTGGACCAGTCGTGCGGGGAGACCTTTTCCAGCAAGGCACGGGCGTTTGGACCCATGACTGCCAGCACGGCTTCCGCGGCCGTTGTATCCACAATGGCAACCGATTCATCCCGCAAGTGTTTGCGCATCCAAGACAGTTCCCGCGGCACTGTGGCAGCCGGGGTGACCACGATGTAAGCGTCCCATGATAGACGGGTGACCGTTACGTCGGCTTCGATGCCGCCGCGATCGTTCAAAAACTGGGTGTAGACGATCTTACCCGGCTCTACGGCAACGTCATTTCCGCAAACGCGGTTGAGAAAAGCCTCTGCGTCACGGCCTTCCACGCGAATTTTGCCAAAGGACGACATGTCATACATGCCCACGTTGGTGCGCACCGCCTCGTGTTCGCGTTTTGAGTTTTCAAACCAGTTTTGACGTTTCCAGGAATAGTCATAGCGCCCTTCCTGCCCTTCATCGGCAAACCAGTTGGCCCGCTCCCAGCCGGCGACTTCGCCAAACACTGCGCCTTGTGCCTTGAGGTGTTCATGGAAGGGTGTGCGCCGCACACCGCGCGCTGTAGCCATTTGGCGGTAGGGAAAGTGATCCGCGTAGAGCAGGCCAAGGGACTCCTTTGAGCGTTCGAAGAGATACGTCTTGTTGGACTGGAACGGCTGCATGCGCCGGATATCCACGTCTGAAATATCGAAGGGCGGATGGCCGTGTTCCATCCAATGGGCAAGCGCCATGCCTGCACCGCCGGATGATTGGATGCCAATGGAGTTGAAACCGGCGCAGACCCAGAAGCCGCGCAGGTTTGGTGCTTCGCCCAGATGATATGCATCGTCTGGGGTGAAGCTTTCCGGCCCGTTGAAGAATGTGTGGATGCCTGCATCGGCCAACATGGGCATGCGGCTGACGGCGTTTTCTAAAATCGGTTCGAAGTGATCGAAGTCCTCGGGCAACTGATCAAAGCAAAAGTCTTCTGGAATGCCGTTCATGGCCCAGGGTTTGGCATTGGGTTCGAACGCACCCAGCAGCATTTTGCCTGCATCCTCTTTGTAGTAAGCGCATTCGTCCGGCACCCTTAGGACCGGTAATTGGGTCAGGCCTTTAATGGCTTCGGTGACGATGTAGAAATGCTCGCACGCGTGAAGCGGAACAGAGACACCGGCCTGACGTCCGATCTCATGAGCCCACATGCCGCCGCAATTGACGACGATGTCGGTATCGATTGTGCCGATTTCGTCTGAGCCATCCCGGCTCCACGAGACACCGGTGATCCCGCCATCGGCTTTGTGAATCCCGGTGATCTTTACACCCTCGATAACGGTCGCACTATTTTGACGTGCGCCCTTGGCCATGGCCAATGCGATGTTGGAGGGGTCGCCTTGACCGTCCAGGGGCAGGTAGACCGCTGCGCGCACATCGTCTGTGTTCAAGTGAGGGTATTTTTCTTTCAATTCCGCAGCGGAAATTTCATCCACGTCCACGCCAAAGGCGCGGGCCATGGAGGCTTGGCGCAAAATTTCTTCGCGCCGCTCATCGGTGAGGGCGACTGTAATGGATCCACACCGACGGAAACCCGTTGAGACCCCTGTTTCTGCTTCCAGATCCCCATAGAGTTCCTGGCTGTATTTGGCCAAGCGGGTCATGTTTTTTGTGGCGCGCAGCTGTGCAATCAGACCTGCGGCGTGCCATGTCGTGCCGCTGGTAAGTTGTTTGCGCTCCAGCAGCACCACGTCTTCCCAACCCAGTTTGGCAAGATGATATGCGACCGAACAACCGGCAACGCCGCCGCCGATGATAACGGCCCGTGCCTTACGGGGGATGGGTTTGGACGCGCTCATTGCAGGCTCCCGGTCACTGTGTGGCCTGCCGATTGCAGGCGTGTTGCAATTTCTTTGATGTGCGCAGGGCCGACTTCACAGCATCCGCCAACAATGGTGGCCCCTGCCGCAATCCAGTCCATGACATGCTTGGCATAAGTCTTAGGGTCGAGGTCGGTGCGGGCGGTGAGGACATCCACTGTCCCACCCAAGGCGAGATCATCGGCCTTGGTGAATGCGTTGGCCCATCCGCCAAAGGGAAGACCGATCGGTTTCAAAACTGGCATGGCCTGGGAGACAGCTTCCGGCCACGAGCAGTTTATGCCCAAGGCGGTGGCACCGGCTTGCTTGGCTGCATGAGCAGCCTCCTCGAGCGGTTCGCCGGAACGCAAGCGGGTGCCGTCTTCGTCCATGACGCTCATTCCGCAAAGAACGGGCACGCCACTTTCAGCACAGGCTTGGACGGCCGCCTTCATTTCTTTGATGGATGACAAGGTCTCGCAAATGAAGAAGCTGACATGGTCCTTCTGGAGGGCGACCAGTCGCCGATAGGTTGCCAGACAGGTGTCAAAATCTGGCGCGTGGCTTGGCTGATAGCTGCCTTTGAGAGGCGGCAGACAACCGGCGACACGAACGTCAGTGCCTGCCACCGCGTTTTTGGCCAGTTCAATGCCGCTTGTTTGAAGGTGTAAAAACAGATCTTCGGCAATTTCCGGCCCCGCATCCCGTTGCAGCCGTTCAGGCGTTGCTGAATAAGTGTTGAGCGTGATGACTTTTGCCCCGGCATCGACATAGGCGCGATGCACGTCTTCAACGATCTGCGGCTCATCCAACAACACTTTGGCGGACCAAAGCGGAGATGGTGGAAACTGTGATCGTGCGATCAATTCCTGACCCATGCCTCCGTCCAAAAAGAGGATTTCGCTCACGCTTGTTCTCCTGGGGTTCCAAGCACATGCACCCAGTGGGCTACGATGCGCTCATGGAATGGCTTGATCGCCGAAAGGTAGACTTTTCCAAGCGTGTTATTGAACCAAACGCTGGTGGTTATTCGCACCTCACCTTCTCGTTTTTCGACCGACATCGCGAAGTCGAGGTGCTTATCGGCAAGGCCAGCCTCAAACACATTGGGCTCACTCCGCAAAACAGGAAGAGAGAGCAGGAAATTCACATCAGCCGGCCCACCCTCTTCGCTCTCGGTTCGCAAGCCTGAGAAACGCGCGAGGAATTGGCGAATGGCAAATAACGCACGAAACCATGACGGGGTCCGCGAGAGCGCCAACTCAGTCAATTCCTTTGCCGAAAGATGGTCGTGGGCATTGGGGCCTGAAAATACGTCTTCAAAGTCTGGCGAGCGTTGAGGTTTAGAAAATGTGAGTGTCACGCCCGCAGTCTTTCGTTTGCCGGATCCCAGAGCGGTTTGTCTTCTTGGACTGTCGCCGCGCGGCGTTCGCCAAAGATTTCCACTTCGAGCGCTGTGCCGGGTGTGGCCAGATCAGACTTGACCATGCCAAGCGCAATGGACTTGTTGGTGCGATAGCCCCAGCCGCCGGATGTGGTTTCACCAACCACGTCTTCACCATGCCAAAGCGTGGACATATACGGTGCGTCGCAACCGTTGGCGTCCACCGTGAGGGTTACAAAACGCTTGGTGACCCCTTGTTGCTTTTCGTTCAACAATGCCTGCTTGCCGCGAAACTCTTCTTTTTCGAATTTGATAAACCGGTCCATCCCGCCCTGCAGAAGGGTGTAGTCGGTGGACAGATCGCCTTTCCAAGCCCGGTAGCCTTTTTCCAAGCGCAGGGAGTTGAGGGCAAACATCCCGAACGGCTTTGCTCCCGCTTCGATCAAACCAGCGTAGGCGGCCGAGATGTCTTCCATCTTGCCGTGCACTTCCCAACCCAATTCGCCTGCAAAAGAGACACGGGCCAGCATCATATCGTGGCCTGATACGCGCGCTGGCTGGTGGGAGAGCCAAGGCAGTTCGAAATCCGCCTTGGCGACTTTGGAGAGAATGTCGCGGGACTTTGGACCCGTCACCACGAGCGTTGAATACTCTGTGGTGTGGTCGCTCAGGTTCAAACCTTCATCGAGGTGCTTCTTGAGCCACTCAAAATCGTGCCACTGGGCCGGTGCGGCTGTAATCAAAGTAAAGGCATCGTCGTCATGACGCATGATCGACATTTCGGTGACGATCCGGCCTTTTTCATCGGAAAAATAGCCCAAAGACATGCGTCCGATTTTTGGCAGGCCGCCAGCGATTTGCTTGCGCAGCCATTCTGCTGCCCCTGCGCCGGAGAGTTTGAAACGGGAAAAGCCTGGGAGGTCCAAGACGCCGCAATGGTCGCGCACCGCTTCGCACTCTTCTTTGACGCGCGGCTCCCACGGTCCAGAACGCCCCCATGTGTGGGTGGCTTCCAAGGATGTGTCATCGCCCGGTTGTGCGAACCAGTTGGCGCGCTCCCAACCGTTATAGGCGCCCATGACACCGCCAAGAGCGAGAACCTTTTCGTGGTTGGGAGAGAGTTTTTTATCCCGCGCGGCGGGCCATTCGTGGTGGGGGAAATGCATCGCGTATTCGTTGCCATACACTTCCATGCCTTTTTGGTTGCAATAGTCCTGGTCACAATAATCGGTGAAGCGACGGGGGTCGCAGGACCACATATCCCACTCCGTTTCGCCTTCTGTGATCCATTCCGCCAGCACTTTGCCAGCGCCGCCGCCTTGGCAAATGCCAAAGGTGAAGACACAGGCTTCAAACGCATTGGGCACGCCGGGTACGGGGCCAACCAGCGGGTTGCCGTCCGGTGAGTAGGGGATTGGGCCATTGATGACCTTATTAACACCGGCGGTGCCCAACATGGGCACACGGGCCATGGCGTCTTCGATATGCCATTCGATGCGTTCGAGATCGTCCGGGTAGAGCTGGAAGGAGAAGTCTTCCGGCATCGGATCATCGGGTGTCATCCAATGGCCCTTACAGTTGTTTTCATAGGGGCCAAGGTTGAGGCCGTATTTTTCCTGACGCAGATAGTAAGATGAATCGACATCGCGCAGCAGCGGCAGTTTTGCGCCTTGGTCTTTCGACCAGTCTTCGAGTTCTGGAATTTCGTCGGTGAGCAGGTATTGGTGGCTCATCACCATCATGGGCAGGGTTCTGGCCAGGCCTTCGCTGGCAAAAGGCTTGTACCATTCCGCCACGCGCTGGGCGTAATAGCCTGCAGCGTTCACGATCACATCGCAGCGCACATCCCCCTGTTCGGTTTCTACGATCCATTCGTCATTTTCACGACGCAGACCGGTTGCTGGGCAGAAGCGGACAATCTTGGCGCCCATGTCGCGTGCACCCTTGGCCAGCGCCTGTGTGAGTTGGGCCGGGTCCATGTCGCCATCGAACGGGTCGTAAAGACCGCCTTCCAGATCATGGGTTTCCATAAACGGATACCGATCCTTGAGATCGGCGTTGGAACACATGTCGATTTCCATCCCTTGGTACCGACCCATGCTTTTGACCCGCTGGAACTCCTGCATGCGTTCTTTGGAATGGGCCAGTCGGATTGAACCGGTGACGTGGTAGTTCATGGGGTAATCAACTTCAGAGCCCAGCCCGCGATACAGCTCTGTAGAATAGCGCTGCATGTTCATGATGGACCATGACGATGAAAATGTCGGGATATTGCCCGCCGCGTGCCAAGTAGAGCCTGCTGTGAGTTCGTTCTTCTCCAGCAGGACGCAATCCGTCCATCCCGCTTTGGCCAAGTGATAGAGCGCCGATGCGCCCACGACGCCGCCGCCTATGATGACAACGCGGGCCTGCGCTGGAAGTTTTGATGGAGTGTCTGACATGATGTGAACCTGTTAACGAGCGATGGTGTGGGGCTGATGGATTAGTAGACTGGTGGGCTGATCACCCAAACGGCGATGGCGGGTTCCGTTCCGGAATTTCTCCACCGGTAGGGTTTGTGGTCGAAACAAAATGAGTCGCCGGGATTGAGGGCGTAAAACTGGCCATCGATCCAAAGATCAAGATGGCCTGAGACGATGTAGCCCGCCTCTTCAGTTTCACGGTAAATGGGGTCTGAAATTTCCGCGCCCGGCGCGAAGACGGAACGCAAGACTTCAAAGCTGCCCCCCAAATCCGGCGAGAGCAATTCTTCGACGATGCCGCCTTCTTCGGTGCCGAAGGTTCGGCGTGACCCGGCACGCACGATGACGCCACGTTCGTGTTTGCCGGCGCCTTCGTGGACAAAGAACCAGCTGGTCGGCACACCCAGTGCGGTGGCGATGGCGCGTAAATCATCTATCGACGGGGAAGAGAGCCCGCGTTCGACTTGGCTTAGAAATCCGACAGACCGACGGATGCGCAGGGCCAGTTCGTTGAGCGTGACACCGCGGGACTTGCGCAATCCACGCACATCGTGACCCAGCGCAATCGCATTGCTGTTGCGCGCATCTTTTGATCCGTCAAGTTTTTCGGCGGCGCTCAAATGCGTATCCCGAACAGTGTTCACAATTCTCTCTGGGGATACATCACTTCGATTCCATGAAATTTGCAAGCAAAATTTCATGTGACAGGATTGCGCATTCGAAAATTTCACGCAAACGTCTGTTTGGCCTGCGCAACAATTGCTTGCTGCAGCTTAGCGTCTCAGACATGGACACGGGTAAAACCTGAGGGCAAGATTTTACGAAAGCGGGCAAAGGGGCGTTTTGCGATGGGTGAGCAGGTGTCAACAACGGAAGCGGTAGACGAAGCGATCACATCACGCCGGTCCATTCGCGCATTCCTGGATACGCCCGTTTCCGCAGATATGGTGCGATCAATACTGGACGTTGCGGCCCGTGCGCCCTCCGGCACCAACATGCAGCCGTGGAAGGTCTATGTGCTCATGGGTGATGTGTTGGAGCGCGCTAAGGCTGCGACCGTGGATGCGTTCAGCGATGGGCAGTTTCCACGAGATCAGGTTTACAAATATTACCCCGATGCCTTTTTTGAGCCCTACAAATCACGGCGTAAGAAGGTAGGCGTTGATCTGTATGGTTTGCTGGGGATCGCCAAAGGCGACGGCGATAAAATGTTTGCCCAACACAAGCGCAACTATCTGTTTTTCGATGCTCCGGTGGGCTTGTTCTTCACCATTCATGAGGACCTCGAGATCGGCTCTTGGCTGGACTACGGTATGTTTTTGCAAAACATCATGATTGCTGCGCGTGGGCGGGGTCTCGACACGTGCCCGCAAGCTGCGTGGCCGCCTTATCACAAGGCGGTCCGCAGTGTGGTGGATATGGGCGACGATGAAGTTTTGGTGTGTGGTATGGCGCTGGGCTACGCGGATGAGAGCGCCATTGAAAACACGCTGGCAACAGAACGGGTGCCTGCGGACGGATTTGCGGTGTTTCTGTAGCGCTTTTGTTCTGCACTGGGCGCATGGGTGCATGGGCGCACCGGCTCGTGGGCCAATGGGCGATGGATCAGGCCAACGCTGACAGTGCAGGTGGTGCGATCATCTGCTTAGTTTGTTTCGGTGTTGCGAATTTCCTGCTGGCGCATGGGCATGGCGTCGATCTGGTCAAACATGTCCTGCGGGTCCCGCACACGCTGCCAACGGGATTTTTCCTGACCGTCCTTTCCGATCAGAATTCCGAAAAACCGTACGCGCTCTTTTTCGTAGAGCCTGCGCAAATCGAGCGCCGCCCCTCTGGGTACATCCACATACCCGATGGCTGAGACCACATCGCTGCGCCCCTCCACCACCAGTACGATTGTATCACGGTCCGATAAATCCCGTCGACGGGCGCGCAACAGATCGACCTGTTTGTCCAGCGTCGCGTCGCTGCGTGACTTGGAAAACAGGAGCACGATGCGTCTTTCACCGCGCAGATCAGCCAGCGGGTTGGCGGCCTGTGTTGACTGCGCATATGTGGACGATACGGGTGTTGCCAACAAAATGCCCCCGAAAACCACCATCAAACAGCGAGCGCCAATTTTGACAGTGTTGCGCTTGATACGGTCTTTGAGACCGTCAAAACGGTGTTCTTGTCCAGTTGAAAACAGGCGCATTTGGGCGGCCACGCTCGCTAAAATATCCATGCCCGCTAGATAGGCATGGGCATGCGTGATTGCCAACTGTCCAACACAGCGCAGGGGGCTGTGCGATCCGCTTAGGCTGCGGACTTTTGGTAAGCTTCCAGAACGGCAGCACCCATTTCAACTGTGCCCACTGTCGTGTCACCTTCACCCGCGATGTCAGCGGTGCGCAGACCAGCGTCCAAGACGGCGGCGATGGCTTGTTCCAAACGGTCGGCTTGGTCGATCATTTCGAACGAATAGCGCAGGCACATGGCAAAACTTGCAATCATCGCAATAGGATTGGCTGCGCCTTGGCCCGCAATGTCCGGTGCCGAGCCGTGAACAGGTTCATAGAGTGCTTTGCGTTTTCCGGACACGGGATCGGGCGCGCCCAGGGATGCGGAAGGCAACATGCCAAGCGAGCCGGTCAGCATGGCTGCCACGTCGGACAGCATATCGCCGAACAGATTGTCGGTAACGATCACATCAAACTGTTTGGGCCATCGCACCAGTTGCATGCCCCCAGCGTCCGCCAACATGTGAGACAGTTCTACGTCTTCATATCCGTTGGCGTGGGTTTGTGTGACGACTTCGTTCCACAAAACGCCGGATTTCATGACGTTGCGTTTTTCCATCGAGCACACGCGGTTGTCGCGTGTACGGGCCAATTCAAAAGCCATCGCGGCAATGCGTTGGATCTCGTAGGTGTCATAGACTTGGGTGTCGACAGCGCGTTTTTGGCCGTTGCCCAGATCGGTGATCTCTTTGGGTTCGCCAAAATACACACCGCCCGTGAGTTCGCGCAGGATCAGGATGTCGAGGCCTTCGACAACGTCTTGACGCAGGGAAGAGGAATTGGCGAGCGCCGGGTAACAGATAGCGGGCCGCAGATTGGCAAACAGCGCCATATCTTTGCGAAGACGCAACAGGCCCGCCTCCGGGCGAACCTCATAAGGGACCGCATCCCATTTCGGGCCGCCAACCGCGCCAAACAACACAGCGTCTGCTACCATGGCTTTTTCCATATCGGCATCGGAAACCGATTCACCGTGGGCATCGTAAGCGCTGCCGCCGACCAGACCCTCGTCCAGTTCAAAACCTGTGGTTTCGTGGGTGTTCATCCAGTCGATGATTTTACGCACTTCGCCCATGGCTTCCGGGCCGATCCCGTCTCCGGGAAGCAGAAAGAGTTTGCGACTGGCCATGGCGAATATTCCTCGTGTGTCTTAGTGGGTGAGCAGTTTGTGGGCATGCAAGTGGGGTGCGTTTTCAGCGCGTGGCGGCTGAGCAAACAAAAAAGGCGCAGGCCTTGGGAGCGCGCGCCTTCTCTTAAACTATGTCGTCAGACGCTTAGCTTTCTGAGCTATCAGCGGCTTCGGCCTTCGCGGCGGCTTCGGCTGCAGCGTCTTCCGCGGCTTTTTCAGCGGCCAGAGCCTGGGCTGCAGCCACCTTTTCAGCTTCCAGACGCTCCTTCTCAGCCAGGAATGCCGCGCGTTCGGCATCGTTGAGCTTTTTGGAACGTACGTTGGTGTTTTCTACGATGCGAGCGGATTTACCGCGACGACCACGCAGATAGTAGAGTTTGGCGCGGCGCACGCGACCACGGCGGACGATCTCGACTCCCTCCACCAAGGGTGAATACATTGGGAACACACGTTCCACGCCTTCACCATAGGAGATTTTGCGGACGGTAAAACTTTCGTTCAAGCCGGAGCCTTTACGAGCGATGCAGACGCCCTCATAGGCCTGTACACGGGTGCGGGTGCCCTCTGTCACGCGGACAAGAACACGAACGGTGTCACCAGGGGAGAATTCCGGGAGTTTGCGTTTTGCTTCAATAGAAGCGGCCTGCTCGGCCTCGAGCTGCTCGATGATATTCATAATCACTACCTTTTTAGGATCACCGCGAGCGCATGCCCGGGTCATCATTCTTATTGATTGTCAAAGCCAGAGCGCTGTCCCTGCTGATGCGCCGACGCGGGACGCTTGCGCAAGGTATTCGATCAAAAGATCGGACCAATGAGCGGATGCACTTATCGTGATGCGGATTTTTCCGTCATCGCGGGTGCCTTAGGGCAAGTGTCAGGTTTTGTCCAGCAAATCCGGGCGTCTTGCTTTCGTCAACGCGAGTGCTTGATCCCGCCGCCATTCAGCGATCTTTTTGTGGTTGCCGGATTGGAGCACCTCTGGAATTGGGTGGCCTTCAAACACTGCCGGTCTTGTGTAGTGGGGGTGTTCCAGAAGACCGGTTTCAAAACTCTCTTCATTTCCGCTATTTGCGTTGCCCATGACACCGGGAAGCAAGCGGACCACGGCATCCAGCATGCATAGAGCCGCCGGTTCGCCGCCTGATAGTATGTAATCGCCCACAGACACCTCAATGAGATTGCGGTTGTCGATCACCCGCTGATCAACCCCTTCAAAGCGTCCGCACACGATCAGGCATCCCGGTTCTTGGGCAAGGTTTCGAGCCATGGCCTGATCAAAGGGTCTGCCCCGGGGGGACATCAGGTATCGCGGGCCAAGCGCATCACCTGTCGCATCAATTTGCGCATCAATGGCGCTGCCCAGCACGTCCGCCCGCAGCACCATGCCGGCCCCGCCGCCTGCCGGCGTGTCGTCCACGCTGGCGTGTTTGTCGGTTGCGTAGTCACGAATACTCACTGCTGACAGGGCCCAGTCGCCCCTTTCCAATGCTTTGCCAGCAAGGGAAAGACCCAAATGACCGGGGAACATGCCTGGATAGAGAGTGAGGATACGAGCGTGAAACGTCATCCGCGCTCTATGGCCGCTTCACGGTTTGAGTTCAACCAAACCGGGCTAGCTGACGACGGACAATTTGCGGTCAAACACTTTGAGAACCTGGGCGATGTCGTGGCCGCGTTTAAGTATCACGCCGTTTTGGTTTCGTACGCTGTAGGCGCCCTGTTTTTTTGCCAGTTTTGGGTTTTTCTCCACCGTAAACAGGGGCGCTTCGCTGGCACGGCGATAAATGGAAAACATCGCGCGGTCTTTTAGATGATCAATTGCGTAGTCGCGCCAGTCACCGTCCGCCACCCGAAAGCCGTAGACACGTAAGATCGCATTCAATTCGATCCGGTCAAAACTGATTTGCGATGGTTTGGATGGATTGCCGGTGGAGGCCACAATCGAGTTGCGTATGCCGGAAGAAGCGAGAGGTTTTCGGGCAGCCAGCGAGATCAAATCTCCCGATGCGCCGCTCGACACGTTTGACGCGTTTTGCGATCTCTTCCCACCGGCATTTTGCATATATTCACCCGTCATTTTAGTGATTTGGCTCACGGTTTGGCGTCGGCTAAGGACAGATTGCGCTACAGTCGGTCCAAACCCACATTTACTATGACAGTTTGAAGACAAAAACCGGCGTTTCGCAAGAGTTATGGTTTGGTATTATCACGCTGGAAACAGTTGGACATGTGTTTTGATGACAAGAGCCATCGCAACACAGTGCTGCCGCATTGCGAGCGCGATGTGGCCGCATTGTCTGGACACTGTCGTGATCGTTGCCCCGAAATCTTGCACGGTGTGAACCTTCTACACAGCCCCCCAGCCCCCAGGGGTTCGCCCGCAAGATGCAGATTTCAGGTCCCGCCGGATGCGACCGTCTTCAACGATTGGCCAGCGGCGGTACATGCTCTTCCCCGGAGTGTGAGGCAAACGAAAGAGCGATTGGGTCGCCCCTCCGGTGACCTGATCGCTCTTTCACTTCTCTAGATCATTTCTATCTTTGATAGAACCGATCCGGTTATCGCGCTCACGCTGCCGGCCTCAAGAGGCCTTCGCGACCCTAGGTGGAGGAGGGGCGGCGCATACGCGCCGGGTTGCTCCTCGCAACCGAGCGGTTCAATCAAACTGAGAACCACTTTAATATGATTTTGCGGAATTGACTGGATTAAAGCGAGCTGACGATTGTTGCTCCAATGATTGGTCCGGGCAGGCCATTTGCGCCCGTAGTTTGAAGCAGCAAAGCGCAGCCATCAAAGCCCCGGCGTTTCAGTTCCGCAATGGGTAGGGCCACTTCCAAGGTCCCGCCTTTGACCATTCCCAGCATGGTCTTGCCCCGCACCACGTTGTGATAGGTGATCTCGGAGCCTGCATTTTCTCCGCGTTCGATCATCACTTTTCGCGTTTTGTCGAACATCACCATCCAAAGTGTCGCTTCGCTACCGATTGTCTTCGCGCCACTGCTCCTACCCACGGATATGCGCAATTCGTCGTCGACCTTCCGTGCGTTGATTACAATTTCCGGCGCCTGTTTGGCAGCGATTTGCGCTGCCAGAAGAGCCTCCACCTTATGCTCTTGGGAGCCCACTGTGTGGTCACGTCCATTCACCACCATCTGGGGTGTGTAATAATTTTTACTTTTGAAAGAAGCCGCGTAACGCCTTTGGCGATCCGAGAACTCGGGCCTGGAAAACGTGTCGGACCAACCCAGATAGTTCCAGTAATCGACATGCCAGGAGAGTGCGATGATGTCATCACGAGCGGCGAGTTTCCCCAAATAACGATCGGCCTTTGGACAGGAAGAGCACCCCTGGGACGTAAACAGTTCCACAACTGAGCGCAGTTTGTTGCCCTCTTGAGAACCAGCGCGCACTTTGTCCATCATTGAAGTTGACAGCACTGTCAGCGAAGCAAGCGCCAAGATGGCAAAGGATGAAAGTAATCTTGTCATGGCATCGTACATGAACAGCCGACCTGTCACACACAACTCACTTATCGGTGACGCTTGCGTGGGTTGCGGATAAAATCTGGGAGGGGATACAAAAAGGGCCCTGCAGATCTTGCTGCAGGGCCCTGTTTAGATCATTTCTATCTTTGATAGACTCGATCCAGTTGTGGCGCTCTCGCTGTCGGCCTCAAGAGGCCTTCGCTGCGCGAGGGCGGCGCATAAGCGCCGGGTTGCTCTTCCCAACCGAGCGGTTCAATCAAATTGTGAACCGCTCGACACGTTGCGGTTTTGAGAACCGCAGAGGTTCAAGCGGCTGCGCGGTTCAGGTTGCGCAAAACGAAGTGCAGGATGCCACCGTTGCGGAAGTAATCCAGCTCGTCTTCGGTATCGATGCGCGACAAAAGCGTGATGGTCTTTTTGGACCCATCTGCCATTTCGATCAAAGCCTGCATTTCCTGACGGGGCGACAGATCTGAAAGGCCTTTGATGGTGACTTTTTCGTCGCCCTTGAGGCCAAGACCTTCCCAACTGTCCGACCCGGTGAACACCAATGGCAACACGCCCATGCCTACCAGGTTTGAACGGTGAATGCGTTCGAAGCTTTCGGCGATCACAGCGCGTACGCCCAACAGACGGGTGCCTTTTGCAGCCCAGTCGCGGGATGACCCGGTGCCGTACTCCTTACCGGCGAAGACGACCAGCGGCACACCTTCTTCCTTGTAGCGCATGGCGACATCATACATCGCGCCTTGTTCGCCCGATGGGTAGTGTTTGGAATAGCCCCCTTCGACATTGTCGAGCATCTGGTTTCGGATGCGAATGTTGGCAAATGTGCCGCGCATCATCACCTGGTGGTTGCCACGCCGCGCACCGTAGGAGTTGAACTCTGTCGGGCGAACCTGATGTTCGCGCAGGTAATTGCCCGCAGGGCTGTCGCCCTTGATCGCACCGGCCGGAGAGATGTGGTCGGTGGTGATGGAATCTTGGAACAAGGACAGGACGCGAGCGTCCATGATGTCGTCCACCGCTTCCGGTTCCATCGACATGCCTTCGAAGTAAGGCGGGTTTTGCACGTATGTGGAAGATGAATCCCAGTCGTAGGTTTCACCCTCACCGGCATCAATGCCCTGCCATTTATCGTCGCCCTTGAAGACGTCTCCATAGCGTGAGCGGAACATTTCTTCTGTAACCGTTTCGCGGATGATCTGTGCGATCTCTTGATTGGACGGCCAAAGGTCCTTCAAGAACACATCATTGCCGTCATGGTCTTTGCCAAGGGAATCTGTGGCGACGTTGACATGCATGGAACCGGCGATGGCATAGGCCACGACGAGTGGTGGTGAAGCCAGATAGTTGGCCCGCACGTCCGGCGAGATACGGCCTTCGAAGTTGCGGTTGCCGGAAAGGACCGAGCAAGCCACCAGATCGTGTTTGTGAATGGCTTCGGAAATTTCCTCCGCCAGCGGACCGGAGTTGCCGATGCAGGTGGTGCAGCCATAACCCACGAGGTTGAAGCCCATCGCATCCAGCTCCTCGGATAGACCGGCCTTATCAAGGTAATCTGTCACCACCTGAGAGCCGGGGGCGAGGGAGGTTTTTACCCAAGGTTTGACAGTCAAACCTTTTTCGCGTGCGCGTTTGGCCACGAGACCGGCGGCTATGAGCACGGAAGGGTTGGAGGTGTTGGTGCATGATGTGATGGCAGCCACCACAACATGGCCGTCTGCAAGACCGTAGTCTTGCCCTGCAACAGCCACTTGTTTATCCATCACCATGGCATCGCCTGCCACGCCCTTGATAGCGCCAAGCGCTTCTGCAAAGCCCGTGGGCGCATCCACCAATGTGACGCGGTCCTGCGGGCGTTTGGGACCGGAAAGCGATGGAACAACGCTGGACAGATCAAGCGACAGTGTGTCGGTGAATTCCGGATCGGCTGTTGTCTCATCCCGCCACATGCCCTGGGCCTGTGCGTAGGCTTCCACCAAGGCAACACGGTCTTCCTCGCGGCCGGTGGATTTCAGGTAGTTGATCGTGTCTTTGTCGATCGGGAAAAACCCGCAGGTTGCGCCGTATTCCGGTGCCATGTTGGCAATGGTTGCCTGATCTTCCAAGCTCAAGTGGTTGAGACCGGGACCGTAGAATTCAACGAATTTTCCGACCACGCCCTTCTGGCGCAGCATTTCCACGATCACCAAAACCAAATCGGTGGCCGTAATGCCTTCGTTCAATTTACCATCCAGACGGAAGCCGATGACTTCCGGAATCAACATTGTGACCGGCTGGCCGAGCATGGCGGCTTCTGCTTCGATGCCGCCCACGCCCCAACCCAAGACGGAAAGTCCGTTGACCATCGTTGTGTGGCTGTCGGTACCCACGAGCGTGTCAGGATAAGCGAGTGTCTCGCCATCCTGATCGCGGGTCCACACGGTCTGAGCGAGATATTCCAGGTTCACCTGGTGGCAGATGCCGGTACCCGGAGGCACAACGCGGAAGTTTTCAAACGCTTGCTGACCCCATTTCAAAAACGTGTAGCGTTCGCCATTGCGTTCATATTCGCGATCCACATTGCGGGTGAAGGAATTGGCACCACCGAAATGGTCCACCATCACGGAGTGGTCGATTACAAGATCAACCGGCACTTGAGGGTTAATGGCCGAGGTAGAACCACCCAGTCCGGCTGTCGCATCTCGCATGGCGGCAAGGTCCACGACGGCTGGCACGCCTGTAAAATCCTGCATCAAAACCCGTGCCGGGCGGTAAGCGATTTCCTTGCCGGCGCTGCCCTTGTTGTCCAGCCATTGTGCCACAGCTGCGATGTCATCTTTGGTGACCGAGCGTCCATCTTCAAACCGCAGAAGGTTTTCCATCAGAACCTTTAGCGAGAAGGGTAATTTGGAGGCACCGGCTAGCCCGTTTTTCTCGGCCTCAACAAGGCTGAAATAAGTGTAATCCTTGCCGGCGACGGTGAGGGTCTTTTTTGCGTTAAAACTGTCGAGCGATTGTGTCATTCCAGCAGGCTCCCGAGATTGCATGTGTGACTTTCTATATGTGGGCCTTATGTGGACCAAGGAGGCCGCGAGGTCCAGATAACATGGGCCGTGCGGCCTTGTACCTTGGCCTAACAGCATAACAGTCACGTTTAACCTTGGCTATTTGACCGTCCGGCGCTCTCGCATATTTAGAATTTGTGTTCGACACGAAACTGTTAAACGGCCCCCCAATAGACTATCGCAGACGGGTGACAGGCAAATTTTGATTTGCTTGCAGAACAAGACACCGGGGCGAGCGCCGTGAGCGAAGACAAGATAAAGAAACATATCTCACCTGGCTTGAAACTGGTGCTGGAAGTCGGGCCGGTCGTCTTGTTCGTTCTGGCCTACAATTTTGGGTCGCCCTATGCGGTGATGCTGGGCCTACCGGAGGCGGTTCACAAGCCTATTTTTCTTGGCACTTTGGTCTTGATGATCCTGACGCCCCTCTCGATTGCCGTGTCGTGGTTTATCACGCGCACCGTGCCTGCGATGCCTGTTGTGACGCTGGTTATCGTGATGGTGTTCGGCGCTATTGCGATCTACACGCAGGATGCTTTTTACAAGAAAGTGCAGCCCACCATCGTCAATTTGCTGTTTTCGAGCCTTCTTCTCGGGGGACTTTTGTTTGGAAAATCCGTGCTGCGCATGGTGATGGATACCGCCTTTGACCTGGATGACGAAGGTTGGGCCAAACTCACATGGCGCTGGGGCGTATTTTTTCTGTTCATGGCAGGTGTCAACGAAGTCGTTTGGCGCAACTTTTCAGAAGAATTTTGGGTCAGCTTTAAGCTTTGGGGTATGAGCGGTCTTACTATGGCTTTCGTGATCAGCCAGATGCCGGTCATGATGAAGCATGCCATTGAGGATGATGGCCAAGGCGACAAGCCTAAGAGTTAAAGGCGACAAGCCGTGGGGCTAAAAAGACGGCGCGGGCTTCGGAAAACTGGCTCTGGCATACCAGATTAAGGCGTCTTGAGTTTTTCGATTTCAGCTTCCAGCCGTGCGAGTTTGTCCGGGCCGATGGGGCCGACGATCTTGTGGCGTACGGTCCCGTCCGCCGCGACTAACAAAGTTTCGGGGATGCCGTAAAAGCCCCAATCGATGGCGGCGCGCCCCCGCGTGTCCACGCCCACTCTTTCGTAGGGGTTGCCCAAACTGCCCAAAAACCGAAGGGCGTTGGCCGGGCGGTCCTTATAATTGATACCGACGACCGCGATGTCATCGCGTTTGGACAGGTTGAGCAAAACCGGGTGTTCCGCCCGACAAGGGGCGCACCAGGAAGCGAAAATGTTGACCACATGGATACGGCCTTTGAGATCGGCGGTCTCCAGTCCCGGCACGGGCACGTTTGATGCGCTCAAACCGTCGAGCGCGGGCAGCGCAAAATCCGGTACGGGTTTGCCTATGAAGGCGGATGGGATTGCAGATGTGTCCCTGTCGATCAGCAGCAAATAGGCGAAAACACCGGCCAGCGCTGCAAACGCCACCAGAGGAAGAGCGGCCAAAACGTAGCGGGGGCGTTGGGTTGTTCGCGCTTCGTCCTGCGGCTTGGAATCGGTGGCCGTCTCATCCGTCATCAGGAGCGCTCTTTCTTACTTGCTCGCAATTCTGCTTCTTTCGAAGCGCGCCTGACGCCCGCAGCCTCCAATTTGGCCAAATTTGCTTGGCGGGATCGGTAAGTCACCAACACCCAGACCACCATGGCCATCAGAACCAGTGAGGTTACCGCATAGGACGATGCGATGAAGGCAAAATAGCGCTCTCCAAACAGGTCGGTCATGCCACGCTCCCGCCAGACCGTGTGGTTTGTGGACGGGCAGAGCGTGCAGCCTTGCGCTGGAGCGTGCGAATTTGTCGACGCAAAATCTCATTGCGCATCGCCGCCAGGTGCAGAGCAAAGAAAATCATGGCGAAAGCGAGCCCCATGATGAGGAGCGGATGCAGAAATACATCTGCCATGGCGGGGCCGTCCAAGCGTGTGACGCTGGCTGGTTGGTGGAGCGTGGTGAACCAATCGACGGAAAACTTGATGATCGGGATGTTGAGGGCGCCCACCAAAATCGCCACGGCCGCCAGCCGGGCTGAAATGGCCGGTTCTTCAATGGAACGCCAGAGGGCGATCAGGCCGAGGTATATCAGGAGTAGGACCAAAAAGCTGGTGAGACGCGCGTCCCACACCCACCAGGTTCCCCACATGGGTCGGCCCCAGATCGAGCCTGTTGCCAGACCCAAGAAGGTGAAAGCGGCACCGATAGGGGCGGCGGCCCGGGCGGCCACGTCTGCCAAAGGATGCCGCCACACCAACACCCCAAGTGCGGCCGATACCATAACCATATAAGCCATCATGGCCACCCAGACCGACGGCACATGGACAAACATGATGCGGACGGTGCGGCCCTGCTGGTAATCGTCGGGGACGGAAAACCCCATATAAAGCCCGATAGCCAACAGCACGACCGCAATGCCGGTGACGATCGGCAAAGCAACCCGAACCAACGCCAGAAAACGGGAAGGGTTGGCCAACGCGGTTAGCCCCCGCGGCCCTTGCTTCGGTGAGTTTTTAGTTTTTCCCAGCGTTTGTTCCGCTGAACTCATGGTCATGTTCCTCGCGTATTAGGCGCGATGTAGTCTGCCCAACACCTTGCGATCAAGGGTTTGACGTGCGGTGCAGGGTCACGATCTCGTTTTGTGATAGGACTTTACCTTTCAGCGTGTTCCCATTTTCAATGCATAAGCCGCCGCTAAAGGCCCGATCACCGCGAAGAACAGCGTCATGGCCACTAACATCGCGAAGGGGGGCAAAAATGGGTCGGGATCGACAAGAGCTGCCCGAACGGCGCCCACGCCGAAGATCAAAACCGGTATGCTGAGCGGGAGCACCAAAACTGAGAGCAGCAATCCTCCACGGGGCAGCGACACGGTCAAAGCAGCACCAGCCGCTCCGATCATCGAAAGGGCCGGAGTACCAACCAGCAAGGTCGCTACAAGGGCAAGCGACGCTTCTCCAGACAAATTGAGCAGAAGGCCGAAGACGGGTGCCAACAGAGAGACCGGCAGTCCGGTCACGAGCCAGTGAACCAAGGCTTTGATAAAAACGAGGGCAGCCACAGGATGATCATTGATCAAAAACAGGTCCAGTGACCCGTCTTCGCGGTCGGCTTGAAACAGGCGCTCCAAACCCAGGAGGCTCGCGAGGAGAGCACCGATCCAAAGTGTTGCAGCACCGACTTGCGCAAGCAGTATTGGATCCGGCCCAATCGCAAACGGCATGGCGATAACGACAGCGAGATAAAACAACAAAGCAGTGGATGCGCCGCCGCCAGACCGGAAGGACAGGCTCAACTCCCGTTTGAAAAGAGCAATCACGTGTCGGCACCGTGCAACTGAAAGTCCACCGTTTGGCTTAAATGCAACGGCACGTGGGTGGCCGCGATGATAATCCCGCCATCGTCCAAATGGGCTTCCATCAGGCCCGCAAATTGCTTTTCTGAGGCCGCATCCAATCCGGCAGTGGGTTCATCCAACAGCCAGACAGGCCGCGCGCTCACCAAAAGGCGGGCGATGGCGGAGCGCCGACGCTGGCCGGTGGACAGGTGTGCGAAAGGCACATCTTCCAGACCGGAGAGACCCACATAATCGAGCGCTTCTTCCGGTGACACATCAGGGTGGCCGCAGAAGTCCTGCCAGAAAGACAGGTTTTCCCCCACCGTCATTTGCGGTTTCATCGCGTTTTCGTGGGCTAGAAAATGCGACATCTGCGGCAGTGCCACGTCGGAGAAAGCGGCGGGCGCATCCTGCAGCGCCACAGATCCCTCGTCCCATTCCAAGAGACCGGCTAAGGCCCGCAAAAGCGTGGATTTGCCGCTGCCGTTTGCGCCTTTGATGATGAAGGCTGTGCCGGAGGAGACGGAAAAGGAAATATCGCGAAAAATCTGATCTTCGCCGCGTGAAACCGCCAGACCATCAACGGTGAATTTCATATTTGGTCTCCCCCAACTCGCGGTATGTCACTCTTGCGGAAGACCGGCGATGGAACGGGCGAAATCTCTTGCTTCGAAGGGTTCAAGGTCCGCAACACCTTCGCCAACGCCGATGAAATATACCGGAAGCTGAAAGCGGGCCGCCACGGCGACCATGATCCCACCCCGTGCGGTTCCATCCAGCTTGGTCATAACCAGGCCGTTGACGCCCGCCACATCCTTGAAAATCTCAACTTGACTCAGCGCGTTTTGTCCGGTCGTGGCATCCAATGTTAAAAGCACTGTGTGAGGCGCTGTAGGATCCTGCTTCTTTAACACGCGGATGATTTTTGCCAGCTCATCCATCAGTTCAGTCTTATTTTGGAGCCGGCCTGCCGTGTCCATCAACATGACATCGCGGCCTTCCTCCACCGCTTGGCTGTAGGCATCAAAAGCGAGACCGGCAGCGTCGGACCCAAGCGGACGGTGCACAACGGGCGACAGGGTCCGTTCGCCCCATATTTTCAGTTGTTCGATGGCTGCGGCACGAAACGTATCCCCCGCCACAAGCAGGGTAGAAAATCCCGCGTCATAGAGTTTTTGACCCAATTTACCGATGGTGGTTGTCTTGCCGGACCCGTTGACGCCTACGACCAAAATGACGTGGGGCGCTTTATCGAGGTCCAACTCCAGCTCCGCTGCGACCGGTTCCAGAACCGTTTCGATTTCATTGGCCACCAGGGTTTTGACATCCTCTTCCGTCACGTCTTTGCCAAGGCGTTGCGAAGAGAGGGATTCTGTAATCTTCGTGGCGGTTTCGATGCCAAGATCGGCCTGGATGAGCAGGTCTTCCAAGTCTTGAAGGGCATCTTCATCGAGTTTGCGTTTGGTAAAAACCGCAGCGATGGATCCGGTCAATTGGCCTGATGATCGGGACAGACCCCGTCGGAGGCGGGACAACCAACCGGTGGATTCTTCCGGCTGGGCAGTTGCAGGGGCCTGCGGAGTTGAGGTCTTTGCAGGCTCAGGCTCAGGCTCAGGCTCAGGCTCAGGCTCAGGCTCAGGCTCAGGCTCAGAAGCGACCACCGCTTCCGGCGCGGGCGCAACCGTTTCTTCTACGGGCTCTGGCGACGCGACCTCGGCGGCTTCTACCGCGGGCTCCTCCTCGACGGTGCCGCCGTCATCGACGATGGCCTCCAAACCCTCGTCGAGTTTGGAACTGGATTTGAACAATCTGTCTTTGAGCTTGCCGAAAAAGGACATCGTGCCTCGCGCGTTTTCCCCCACTTAATGCGCTGCGCCGCTCGGGAAAAGGCCATTGACGCGTTGGGTGGCCTATGAGTTCGCTTGGCTAAGGTTACCCATCCGCATCAGATGCGAAATTCGAAGCGATACGTGCCGCTTCCCGCCGGCAAAACTCCATCCCCGCGATGGAACCGGTCGCCAGAATAAACAGGGGTTCAAGATGTTCAGCTGCAGGCGCTGCGTACCACTTTGCTGCGATCCACAAAACGGATCCCGATGTTGCAATCTGCCACGCGGTCGCAATGGCATCTATCCCTCCGGCAACTTTGTGCCCTGTGACAACCTTGAAAAACTCATTCAGCTTCAGCAGGGCAAAAAAGGCAACGGTCGGCGCGTAGAGGCACAGCACGACATCGGGCACAGGCTGTTTCGCTGCTTCGATGAGGTCAAGGAACCAAACCTGACTGGCGAATATGCTGCAACAGAGAACTATCCGGGCGGGATGGTACCAGGGGAATTTGAACTTGGACATGTCGATGCGGCGAGCCTCTTTGCAAGGGTCCGCCGCTGAATATCAGATTTCGTCAGGGAAGTGCTTTATCACTGACTTGATGGGGTTTGGCGCTGCTTGTCCTAGGCCGCAGATAGAGGCGTCCGACATGATCGTCGTAAGATCGGTCAGCAGGTCGGTGTCCCAATACTCGTGCTGCATCAGCTTTACCGCCTTCTCGCAGCCCACGCGGCACGGTGTGCACTGACCGCAGCTCTCATCCTCAAAGAACTTGAGCATGTTCAAGGCCGCGCCCCGGGCACTGTCTTGATCGCTCAAAACCACCACGGCGGCAGAGCCGATGAACGTGCCCAGAGGCTGCAATGTGTCGAAGTCCAGTGGCACGTCGTTGATCGAGGCAGGCAGCAGGCCAGAGGACGGCCCGCCCGGCTGATAGGCTTTGAAGACATGGCCGTCTTCCATGCCGCCCGCCGCCTCGATGATATCCGTGATCGTTGAGCCTGCAGGCAGCAGATAAACGCCCGGTGCCGCCACGCGGCCCGAGACCGAATAGCTGCGCAGCCCTTTGCGCCCGTTATGTTCGACGCTGGACAAAATCTCCGGCCCTTCACGGCAGATCTTGGCGACCCAGTAGAGCGTTTCCACGTTGTGGACCAAAGTTGGCCGGTCAAAGATGCCGACCTGCGCCACGAATGGAGGGCGATGGCGCGGGATGCCGCGTTTGCCCTCGATAGATTCGATCATCGCGCTCTCTTCGCCGCAAATATAGGCGCCCGCGCCCCGGCGCAGCTCCACATAGGCCGGCGCGATGACGCCCGCGTCTTCCAAAGCGGCCAGTTCGTCGGCGAGAATCTTCAGCACGGCGGGATATTCGTCGCGCATGTAGATAAAGACGGTCTCCGCCTCCACCGCCCAGGCGGCGATCAGCATGCCCTCCAAGAACAGATGCGGCGTGCGTTCCAGATAGTGACGGTCCTTGAAGGTCCCCGGTTCACCCTCGTCGCCGTTGACGGCCAGATAGCGCGGGCCCTCGTTGGCGCGCACAAAGCCCCATTTCTTGCCCGACGGGAACCCGGCCCCGCCAAGACCGCGCAGACCCGAGGACAGGATGCGTTCCTGCACCTCTTCCCAGTCGCCCGTCTCGCGGAGATCCATAAGTGTCTGGTAGCCACCTGCCTTGCGATAGGCTTCGAAGCCTTCGTAGTCGGGGATATCCGCATGCACATGCCCGGTGGCCATGGCGTGCAGCACCTTTTCCGGCGTCGCGTGGTCGATGTGGTGATGGCCCAGCTCCAGCACCGGCGCAGTATCGCAGCGGCCCATGCACGGCGCGCGCAGCACGCGCACTTGCGACGGGTCGAGCCCGTCTTCGAGCGCGCCTTTCAACTGCTCGGCGCCTGCCATTTCGCAGGAGAGCGAGTCGCAGACCCGGATTGTCAGCGCCGGCGGCGGGGTCTCGCCCTCTTTGACTACGTCGAAATGGGCGTAAAAGCTCGCCACCTCGTAGACCTCGGCCTGACTAATGCGGAGCTCTTCGGCCAGCGCACGCATATGCACCGCGCTCAGGTGGCCGAAATTGTCCTGAACCAGATGCAAAAACTCGATCAGGTGGTCGCGGCGACGGGTTCGCGTCCCCAGCAGCGATTTCACCTCAGCCCAAGCCACGTCATCAAGCTGCCGACCCTTGGTGTGGTGGCGCCCTTTGCCCTTGCCGGACTTCCAGATCCCTTTGCGTTCGTCGAGTGCCATGGTGGGCTCCCTGCGTTCGTACACCTTCAGCTTAGAAGGCAACGCGCGGGGAAGGCGAGATAAAAACGACATGGTGAGGCAAGGAAGCGCGCCACTATGGGCGACAGCGCGCCCATCATCGGCAATCGCGCTTTTCATATCGGCCCACCCCTGTCAGGGTTTGGCCATGAGATTTCTTTGTGCCTTGATCCTTGCGGTGGCGATGCCTGCCTTTGCGCAAGATCAGCGCCCCATGACGGCGGCAGAATTCGAGGCCTACACCACCGGCAAGACCCTGAGCTACGCGACCGAGGGGAACCTGCCCTATGGGGCCGAAGAATACCTGCCCGGTCGCCGGGTCCGCTGGGCGTTCAACGAGCAGGAATGCAAGGAAGGCGAATGGTTCGCCGAGCGCGATCTGATCTGTTTCGTGTACGAGGACGACCCGACGCCGCAGTGCTGGAGCTTTTTCCGCACGCCGGGTGGGATCAGGGCGCAGTTTGAGAATCAGGAAGGGTCCGCGCCGCTATATTCCGTGGCAGAGGACCCGGAGCCACTGTTTTGCCCGGGGCCGCAGATCGGGGTTTAGAGCCGCGCGGCGGAATCCAGCCCAACGCGCGCCGCCGCGTTGACGGGCCGCCCCCCGGCACGTCGATGCGGCTGGGATCACGCTAGAAAAGCGATCCCTGATCCGGTTTATCCGCCGCCTTCTTCTTTGCCGCCGGTTTTGCCCCGACCGGCAACCGGCCATCGGCGAACTCGATCTCCACCGCTGCCCCAGCAGGCACCGCCGATTTTCGCGTCACCACGTCGCCGTCGGCGCGCACCACGGCATAGCCGCGTTCAAGCGTTGCCTTGTAGCTCAGTGTCTCCCGCAAACGGTCCACGGCTGCGAGCCGGTCCACCAGTGCCGACTGCCTGAGCCGCGCGGCATCGGCCAGACGCTTCTCCAGGCGCGAAAACTCGACGCGTGCAGCCTCGACGCGGCCGCTGACGATCTCAGGCCCGAGCCGCCCCCGCGCTTCAAGCCGTTCGCGTTTCGCCGCCGCAGCGCGCCCCAGAGCAGGCGCAAGCCGCGCAGACCATGTTCCAACCCGCCGACCCTGATCGGCAATGGAGCGACTGAGCAATGCCGGGTTCAAAACCGCGCGTGCCAGCGACACGCGGCGTTGCTGAACCATGCCTGCGAGGGCGGGCTTCAGCCGCGCTTCGGCCAGATCGAGGCGTTGCTGGGGTGAGGCCAAAAGCGTTTCAACCCGCGGCAAAGCGCGAGACAAATCGCGCAATCGCTGACTACGCCCATCGAGCACCGCCCCCTGCCCGCGCATAAGCCGCACGCCCTGTTCTTCGACCCAAGCCAAGAGGTCGCGCCGCACCGGCACGGCGAGCTCAGCCGCCGCCGTGGGCGTCGGTGCACGCCGGTCAGAGACAAAATCGATGAGCGTCGTGTCAGTTTCGTGCCCCACCGCCGAAATCAGCGGGATTTCCGAGGCCGCCGCCGCCCGCGCGACCGATTCCTCGTTGAAGCCCCAAAGATCCTCGATGGACCCACCGCCCCGCGCCACGATGATCAAATCGGGACGCGGCAGCGCCCCGCCCGGGGTCAGCGCGTTGAACCCTTCGATCCCCCGCGTGACCTCTGGCGCGCAGTTCGCCCCCTGCACCGCCACGGGCCAGATCAGCACCTTGCGCGGAAAACGATCCCGCAAGCGGTGCAAAATATCGCGGATCACCGCGCCGGTGGGCGAAGTCACGACGCCGATCACCTCGGGCAGGTAGGGCAGTGGCTTTTTGCGGGCGGGGTCAAAAAGGCCCTCGGCCTCCAGCGCCTTCTTGCGCTTTTCGAGCATCGCCATGAGCGCGCCCTGCCCGGCCACGGCGAGCGTATCCACGTTCATGTTGTATTTCGACTGCGGCCCGAACGTGGACATCCGGCCCGTCGCCACGACCTCGAGCCCCTCTTCCGGCATGACGCCCAGACCCGAAATCTGGCCTTTCCACGTGGTACAGGACAGCGTGTTCCGGTCGTCCTTGAGATCGAAATAGAGATGCCCAGATCGCGCCTGAACCACGCGACCAACCTCGCCCTTGACGCGGACGCGGCCAAACTCCCCCTCGATCGTGCGCTTGATTGCGCCCGACAGTTCGGAGACCGAATACTCCGGCGTGTTCTGTCCGGGGGAAGGATCGTCGAGAAGGTCCATATCGCGGCTCTTGTTCTGCTCTGCGACCGAGCCTAGAACGCCCGCGACTAGAGGGGAAGAGCAGCCATGAATATCCTGATTTTGGGCAGCGGCGGGCGCGAACACGCGCTGGCCTGGGCGGTAAAGCAAAACCCGAAATGTGGGCGGCTGATCGTGGCCCCTGGGAATGCCGGGACTGCGGCCATCGCGTGGAACGCGGACCTCGACATCAATGATGGGGCGGCGGTCGCGGCCTTTGCCCAAGAACAGACGGTAGATTTCGTGATCATCGGGCCGGAGGCGCCGTTGGCGGCGGGTGTGGCGGACGCGTTGCGCGACGCGGGCATCCTGTGTTTTGGCCCCTCGGCGGCTGCCGCGCAGCTCGAGGCGTCCAAAGCCTTTACGAAATCGGTCTGCGACGCGGCGAATGCCCCCACCGCGGCCTATGCCCATTTCACCGACCTCGCCGCCGCGCGCGCCTATGTCGAAGACCAGGGCGCGCCGATCGTGATCAAGGCTGACGGTCTCGCAGCAGGTAAAGGCGTCGTGGTGGCGATGGATCTGGAAACTGCTCTTGCAGCGCTTGACGACATGTTTGGCGGCGCGCTGGGCAGCGCCGGGGCCGAGGTGGTGATCGAGGAATTCATGGAGGGCGAAGAGGCGTCCTTCTTCGTGCTTTGCGACGGCGAGGACGCCCTGCCCATGGGCACCGCCCAGGACCACAAGCGCGTGGGCGAAGGCGACACCGGTCCCAATACGGGCGGCATGGGGGCCTATTCTCCCGCGCCGGTTCTGACCGACGCGGTGGCCCAACGGACGATGGACGAGATCGTGCGCCCGACGCTGGCCGAGATGGCGCGGCGCGGCACGCCTTATCAGGGCGTGCTCTATGTCGGGCTGATGATCAAAGACGGCGCGCCGCGGCTGGTGGAATACAATGTGCGCTGGGGCGATCCTGAGTGTCAGGTTATCATGATGCGGCTGGGTGGTCAGGTTCTCGATCTCTTGCAGGCCGCAGCGGAGGGTCGTTTGAGCGAGGCGCAGGTGAACTGGGCCGATGACCACGCGCTGACCGTCGTCATGGCCGCGAAGGGCTATCCCGGAAGCTATGAAAAAGGCACCGAAATCCGTGGGCTCGACGCGATTGAACCCACCTCGAAGGACATGGTTTTCCATGCAGGCACCGCGGCCAGGGACGGGGCGACGCTCGCCACCGGAGGGCGCGTTCTGAATGTCACCGCGCGCGGCGACAGCCTCGCCGAGGCGCAAGCGCGCGCTTACGCCATGGTCGACGGCATCGACTGGCCCGGCGGGTTTTGCCGCCGCGACATCGGGTGGCGGGCGCTGAAGTGACGGCCGCGCACCGTAGCGGGCGCCGGTATTAAGTATTTTTGAAACAAAGAAGTGTTTGGGTCCGCGCTTTGGTAGCGGGAGCCTAGCAGGACCCGGCTTCCGCGAATGAGCTGCGGCCTTTGTGCGGACCAAGCTCTGTTTGGCGGAAGCTGTCGCCGTCGAAAGTGACGCCGAGGACGCGCTGCCAGTTTGCGTCGGCGACGAGCATTTCAGGACCGGAACCGCAGTCTCGGATGCCGCCTGCGATGTCGCGCTCGCCGATGCGGTGGTTGGTGACGCCGGGCAGCGATCCGACGAGAGTGAGCGCACCGGGGTTGTCACCGGGGCTGTAGCGCCAGATGAGCAGGGTTTTGGCGAGGTGAGGCCGGTCGACATAGGCGATTTCAACCGCCCCGTCGCCGTCCAGGTCGGCGGCACCGACAACAGCTAGCCAGCGGTTGCTGCGCCCGATGAAATCGTTGGCGGCGAGGAGCTTTAAGGCGCCATCGGTTACGCCGTAGACCGACATCCGCGCGCCCAGACGTTCGTGGCTTTCCACTACGATCACTTCAGGCGCACCGTCACCGTCCACATCGGCGAGGCGCGGTTCCGTGTCCTCGAACACGACGGTATCCGGCCAAAAGGCCTTGGCAGTCGTCCCATCGGACAAGGTGACCTCGAGCCCTGCGTGTTCAATCGCATCACCAAGGACGCCATGGGCATAGCGCGTCGTGGGGTCGGTATAGCGCGCGCTGGTGATCTCCTGCGCGGTGCCCGCGGTGGCTGCCGCGAGAAATGACGCCAGAAGCGCGCCGCGGGTGAGATGGTTCCGGAAGCGCGATGGCAGACGCGGCGCTTTTTCAGGTGTCACTTCTATCGCTCCGGCAGTTCGACCTGCATCCCGTCCATCTCGTCGGTGACGGTGATCTGGCAGGTCAGGCGCGACACACCTGGCCGCACCGCCGGCGCGAAGTCGAGCATGTCTTCTTCGAGGTCCTCAGCAGGCGGCAGTTTCTCAACCCATGCGCCATCGACATAGACGTGGCACGTTGCGCAGGCGCAGGCCCCGCCGCAATCGGCGGAAATGCCGGGCACATTGCCCGTGCGCGCACCGTCCATGAGTGTGTGGCCCTCGGGCACATCCACCTCATATTTCTCGCCGGTGGGCTCTACATAGACGATCTTGGCCATGGCTCTCCTTATCACGAAGTAACATAGATCGCCGCCTCAGCATTTTCGAGGGGACGTTTTGTCTTGCCCTGCGCCGAGTATGTTCTTATTTTGTTCCAATGACTACCTACCCTGCCAATGATTGGCCGCGCCCTCCGGCCGCGGTGCCCGCAGATTTACTACCTCTGGTGCCCCATGGCGCGCGCTGCGTGGTGGCGGGGCTGGTGCTCGTTCGGCAGCGGCCGGGTACGGCCAAGGGCGTGATCTTTATCACGCTCGAGGATGAAACCGGGGTCGTGAACGTCATCGTCTGGCGCAAGATCTACGAGGCCTTCCGCCGCGCGGTGATCGCAGGGCGCATGCTGCGCGTGACCGGCCAGCTCCAGCGCGAAGGCGCGGTGACGAATATTGTCTCGGAACATGTAGAGGATATCTCCTACATGCTCGACGACCTGCTCAAACCCGACATCGCGCGCGCGGGTGATCAGCCGTAGCGCGGCGGCGCAGATTGACGTATGTTGACGCAAATGGCGAAAACGCCCCCGCAAAAGGCGGAATGAGCAGTGAAAAACATATTCATGATCGCAGCGGTCGCAGCGCTGGGTGCCTGTCAGATGGCCGAGCCCGTCACCCGGGCGGAGCCGGAGCCTTTACGCGCCAGCCTGCAAGGTCCTCCAAACGCCGACCCGGACAAGTGCTGGGGCAGCGACACGACGCCTGCCGTTTACGAAACCGTCACCGAGAACACGCTTTTGAAACCTGCCGAGATTGGCAGCGACGGCACCGTGCGCAGCGCGCCAGTCTACAAAACCGAAACGCGCCAAACGGTCGTTCGCGAACCCGCTGATATCTGGTTTGAGATACCCTGTGCGGAGGCTCTGACGCCCGAATTCGTTTCTGCGCTTCAGCGCGCTCTCGCGGCACGCGGTCTTTACAGCGGGCCCATCACAGGGGACCTGGACAAACAGACAGGGCGCGCCATCCGTGCCTTTCAAGCGCCCCAGGGTTTGAACTCGACGACGCTGTCGACTGCGGCGGCCCGCAGACTAGGCCTGGTAGCAATCGCGCGCGACGAAGCCTCGATCTCAGGCTGAACGCTTCCTGGTATTCGTAAGGCTAACAAAAAAGGGGCCCCGTCCGGAGCCCCTTTCTAAGAGTTTCAAGGCAAGGTTATTCGAGGCTCAGCGCCACGAAACGCGGGTCTTCACCGCGACGCACCAGCAGCAGAACAGATTTGCGGCCTGCTTCTTGTGCAGCTTCGATCTGGGCTGAGAAATCAGAAAGCGTCGTCACCGGCTGCTGGCCAGCCTCGGTGATCACGTCGCCGGCACGAAGACCCTTTTCAAAGGCCTCCGAAGCTTCGTCGACCTCGGTGATCACGATGCCTTCGATATCGCCCACGCTCAGTGCTTCGCGGGCCTCATCGTCGAGGACCGACAGGGTTAGCCCGAGACGCTCCATGGAGTTCGGATCGATCTCGCCTTCATCCGGCGAAGGCGCAGCGGCCGGTACGGCAATCGCGGTTTCGCGGCGTCCCAGCGTGACGGTAAGCGTCTCGGTGCGGCCATCGCGCAGCACGACCACGGGGACTTCCTTGCCCACCGGCGAGTTGCCGACGATGCGGACCAGTTCACGGGTGTCCTCGATCTCGACGCCGTCAAAGCGCACGATTATGTCGTTGGTTTCCATGCCCGCATCCTTGGCCGGGCCATCAGGCACGTCGGTCACGGCTGCGCCCACGGCTTCTTCGAGGCCAATGGCTTCTGCCAGGTCAGGGGTCACGTCCTGGATACGGACGCCCAGCCAGCCACGGCGAGTCTCGCCGAATTCCTGGAGCTGATCGACCACGTTGGTCACCACGTTCGAGGCCATGGAGAAGCCGATCCCGATTGAGCCACCGTTGGGCGACAGGATCGCGGTATTCACGCCGATCACCTCACCATCGAGGTTAAACAGCGGCCCACCAGAGTTACCGCGGTTAATTGCGGCGTCGGTTTGGATGTAGTCGTCATAGGTGCCGCTGAGCGCGCGGTTACGGGCGGACACGATACCTGCGGAGACCGAAAAGCCCTGCCCCAGCGGGTTGCCCATCGCGACGACCCAGTCGCCCACACGCGCGGTGTCGCTATCACCGAAAGGTACGAAATCGAGCGGTTGGTCGGCGTCGACCTTCAGAAGCGCAATGTCGGTGTTGGGGTCGGTGCCCACCAATTCAGCCACGAGTTCCTCGCCGGAAAAGAATTCGATTGTGATTTCATCGGCGCCTTCGATGACGTGGTTATTCGTCACGATGTAGCCGTCTTCGGAGATCACAAAGCCTGATCCGAGCGCCGCAGACCGGCGCGGGCGATCGCCATTGCCGCCCCGGCGGTCTTCAAATTCGCGGAAGAAGTCTTCGAAAGGGGAACCCTCGGGCACGATGCCCTGGGGGCCGTCATCGGTGCGGCCGGCCACGACGGTTGCGGTCG
The DNA here is from genome assembly GCA_038746275.1 of Pseudomonadota bacterium. Taxonomy (GTDB): domain Bacteria; phylum Pseudomonadota; class Alphaproteobacteria; order Rhizobiales; family Rhizobiaceae; genus Pseudahrensia. Next base: position 205,195 of record JBCDKS010000002.1, read on the forward strand.
TGATATTGACCACTGACGAGCTGATCTGTTCGGCAAGATCGGCAAAACTCGGCGGCGCTGTCTGCGCCTTGGCGGCGATGGTCTGGGCCATCAGCAGCGCCACAGTCACGAGGCTGAGCCAGGCGACAGCTAGTTTACTGCGTTGCGGTGTTTGTGAGATGGCAAGTGCGCGACGTGTCATCAACTGCTCCTTCGAGGTGTCTTCGCTAGGCTGAACCAGCCCAAGTCTAGCTTGATAGGTAGGGTGACATGGATGCAACGCAAATAGCTTATCTTGCCACGTCACTCTGATGTGACTGGGCGGTGAGCCATTTCCCGCCGCTGCGAGCGCTAAAACCCGATCCAGGAGGCTAGCAGGATCAGCGCCGCCCCGGTCGTCAGCGCGGCCAATCCCATGAGTCTGCGGGCCTCGATCGTCAGGGATTTCAGCGCTTGCAGCAGCTCTTCAATGAGAGAAGGGGCCAGTGCGTAGACCAGCCCCTCCACAATTAATACCAGCCCAAGGGCCAGAAATATCCAACTCATCAGTTGTTTGCCGGGTTACCCGTGGGCGAATTCAGATAGTTGAAGAACTCGCTGTCAGGCGACAGCACCAGTGTCGAGTTGTTGCTCTGAAGCGAGCGCTGATAGGCGTTCAGCGAGCGATAGAATTCAAAGAACTCCGGATCGCGGCTGAAGGCTTCGGCAAAGATGCGTTCGCGTTCACCGTCGGCCTCACCACGGATGATCTCGGACTGACGGTTAGCGTCAGAGACGAGCTCGACCACGGTACGGTCGGCCTGGGCCTGGATCCGCTGCTTGGCCTCGTTACCACGTGCGCGTTCATCGGTGGCCTCGCGGACACGTTCGGCGCGCATCCGTTCAAATGTCGCTTCGAGGTTTTCCTGCGGCAGGTCCGTGCGTTTCAAGCGCACGTCCACCACGTTCAATCCCAAAGCGCTGGCCTGCGACGCTGCACCGTTGCGGATCTGAAGCATCAGCGCAGCACGGTCTTGCGAAAGGATGTCGTTGGAGGACACCCCACCGAGCGTTTCCCGCAGCTGCGCGCGGAGGATGTCATCCATCCGGCGCGCGGCCTGTGCCTCACCGCCGACACCAACGGCCTGGCGGAAGCGTTCCACATCAGCAATCCGGTAGCGCGCAAAGGCGTCCACAACCAAACGACGGTCATCGAGCGGGGTGACTTCGATCGGGTCCACATCGATGCTCAGGATCCGGTCGTCGTAACGCACGACTTCCTGGATCAGCGGGATTTTGAAGCCGAGGCCGGGGTCTTCTTTGACCTGAACGACGCGGCCGAACTGGAGCACCAGCGCCTTCTCGCGTTCGTCCACGATAAAGAGCGAGGACAGGCCCAGCGCCACGATGGCGACAACAACAGGGATCAGATAGGTCGAGCGGCGCATATCAGTTGCCTCCTGTGTTCGTGTTACCGCCGGTGCGGCGCAATTCGTTCAAAGGCAGGTAAGGCACGACGCCCTGACCACCGCCGCCATTTTCATCGAGGATGATCTTGTCGACGCGGCCCAGCACCTGTTCCATCGTCTCCAGATAGAGACGCTTACGGGTGATGTCCGGCTGCTGGAGATACTGCTCGAGAACCGCGGAGAAGCGCGAGGCCTCACCTTCGGCGTCGTTGACCACCTGCGCGCGGTAGGCTTCTGCCTCTTCAAGCAGCTGCGCTGCTTCACCACGCGCCTCGGCGAGAACGCGGTTGGCGTAGGCGTCAGCTTCGTTTTGCAGGCGGTCGCGCTCCTGTTCAGCGGCCTGAACGTCACGGAACGCTGCGATAACGTCCTGCGGCGGGTCCGCTTTGTCGAAGTTGACACGAATGATGTTCACACCGGCGTCGTAGCCGTCGAGCGTGCTCTGGATCAGATCTTCCAGACGCTGCGCGATGACAGCACGGTCTCTGTTCAGGATCGGTGCCAGCTGTGACTGGGCAATGATCTCACGCATGGCCGATTCAGACACTGCTGAAATCGTCTCCGGTGGGGAGGCCAGGTTAAACAGGTACTTCGCGGGGTCGGAGATGTTCCAAACCACCTGGAAATCGATATCCACCACGTTTTCGTCACCCGTCAGCATCAGCCCCGCGTCACCGCCGGTGCGGCCAGTGCCGATCTCGACCGTTTGTTCGCGGGTCACCGGGATGACCTCTGCCGTCACAACGGGCCAAGGGGCGAAGTTCAGACCGGGATTGCCGGTGGAGGAATATTCACCGAGGAAAAGCTCAACTGACTGTTCTTCGGGTCGGACCGTGTAAAACGAGCTCAGCCCCCAGAGAACGAGCAGCGCGAGCACGCCGATCCCGATGGTGCCTTTGGTAAAGGCCGGACCGCCAGAGCCGCCTTCGCCGCCGGAGCCATTATTGGACCCACCGCGACCGCCCATGAGGACGCGCAGCTGCTCCTGGCCTTTTTTCATGATTTCGTCGATTTCGGGGATCTGCGGACCACCGTCATTGCCAGGGCCACGGCCTCCGCCGCCGGAAGGGCGATTACCCTTGTTCCCGCCGCCCGAGTTGCCGCTGTTGCCGCCATTGCCGCCGCCCCAGGGGCCGCCACTATTTCCAGCCATTGCTGTTCCTTGTGCGTTTCATGATTTGTTGGTCAGATGTGCGCTTTTCGCGCGAAATCAAGCAGATTTGGCCGGGAAAGCCCAGCCTTCACGGGGTTCTTATGTCTCAGGCCGTCCTCACGGGTGTTTTCATTGTCACGAGTTCCTCAGACATTGTGGGGTGCACAGCACAAACCCTGTCGAAGTCTTCCTTTGTTGCGCCCATCTTTACGGCGATACCTGCGAGCTGGATCATCTCGCCCGCCTGATCTGCGACGATATGACAGCCGAGAACCTTGCGCGTTGCCTGCGAGACGATGAGTTTCATCAAAACCCGCTCGTCGCCGCCCACAAAAGCCTGGCGCATGGCGCGGAACGAGGTGGCATAGACCTCGATCGGTTCCTGATCGCGGGCTTCTTCCTCGGTGAGACCCACGGTGCCGAACTCGGGCTGCGTAAACACTGCAGACGGGATCAGGTCGTGATCGACCGGGGTCGGATTGCCGTCGAAAACAGTGGCCACAAAGGCCATGCCCTCGCGGATCGCCACGGGCGTCAGGTTCACCCGGTTGGTGACGTCCCCAATGGCATAAATCGAAGGCTGGGCGGTTTTGGAGTACTCGTCGACGAGAATCTCGCTCCGCCGTCCGATTTCGACGCCTGCCTCTTCCAGGCCCATGCCGTCCGTGTTCGGCGTGCGTCCAGTGGCAAAGAGTACTTGGTCAAAAACCATTTCGCTACCGGTGGTGGATTTCACCCAAATCGGCCCGGCCTTGCCGCGCGCAGGTGCCTCGGCACCGCCGGCGTCCAAACGATCGGACATCGGGACGCCATCCATGTCAGGATCGTGGTCCGCGACCCGTTTCATTTCCAGGACATTGGTCCCAACATGGAGATCGACGCCACGTGCGCGCATCCCGTCAGCAATCATCCCGCGCGCTTCTTCGTCAAAGCCCCGAAGGATCTGCGCCCCACGATACCACTGGCAAACCTCGACCCCGAGGCCGTTCATGATCCCGGCGAATTCACAGGCGATATAGCCGCCGCCGACGATGAGCATCCGCTTGGGCAATTCGTCGAGGTGGAAAATTTCGTTCGAGGTGATGCCTAGCTCTGCTCCAGGCATGTCAGGCACGACCGGGCGACCACCCGCGGCAACCAAGATCGTCTTGGCGGTTTTCAGTGTGCCATCGGCGAGCTTAACGGCGTTCGTCCCATCGACCGTGGCCCGCTGTGAGAAGCGCTCTACGCCGGAGTTGTCTAAGAGCTTTTGGTAAACATTCTCGAGCCGGTCGAGTTCCCCCTCAAGACGGCCTTTGAACGCATCCCAGTTAAACCCACCCGACGAAACTTCCCATCCGTAGGCGCGCGCTTCCTCGAATGCAGCCGAATAGGTCGACGCGAAAACCATCAACTTCTTGGGCACACAGCCCCGGATGACGCAGGTGCCGCCATAACGGTCCTCTTCCGCCAGCGCGACGCGCGCGCCGCCCGATGCCGCGACCCGCGCCGCGCGGACGCCGCCGGAACCGCCGCCAATGACAAAGAGGTCGTAGTCGAAATCAGCCATGGCGCGTTGTTCCTTAGTTATCTGCGTGTCGCAGATGTGATGGCAGGCAGGCCGGGACGCAAGGCCTCAATCTCGACCACAAATTGCTTCGCTGCTTCCGCGCCCATCAATCGAAACGAAATCGGCGCGTAGGTTTTTTCGCCAGAAGCTTCGTCAGTATAGGCCAGTACGCCTATCCGGCGGCCCGGATCGAGATTGGCCTCTACCAAGCTATCGGCATTGAAAACATAGGACTGACCAAAGGGCCCTTGGGTTTCGATCTCTCTTCCTTCGATCCGCGCCACAAGCCCGCTTTGCATGATCCTGCGCAATGTCGCTGCAAAGAGCGCAAATCCTGTCACTGCAAAGATCGCCCAATGCCAGCCCAACCCGCCATTCCAAAATCCGCCAGCAAGAACGGTAACGATGCCGTAACACGCCAGATTAAACAGCATCGCCCGGCGCCGAGCCGGAGCCATTGGGAAGAGAATTGGATCAGCCAACTTAGTCGCCCAGATCCGCAAAGAGGTTGTCGCTGTCGACAAAGCTGATCTTGTCCTCGTGGACAGTTCCTTCATTGATATCACGCACTTCGACGCGACCATCGCCATAGCCTATGACGACGACGTCGCAGATATCCATGAAGAGACCGTTTTCGACCACACCGGGTATCTGATTCAATGCCAAGGCCAATTGCCTGGGGCCGCCTACCCGGTTCAGATGCAAGTCCAAGATATGGTTGCCCTCGTCGGTGACAAACGGAGCATCACCGTTCATTCGCAAGGTCGTGTTCTGACCCAACACATCCATCGCACTCAGCAATTCTTCTATGAGGGCTTTGGTGGTTTGCCAGCCAAAGGGGATGACCTCGACCGGCAGCGGAAAGGACCCCAGAGTTTCGACCTGCTTTGAGACATCCGCGATCACCAGCATCTGGTCTGACGCCGTTGCAATGATCTTCTCCTGCAACAGCGCTCCACCGCCTCCCTTGATCAAATTCAAATCGCTGTCGAACTCGTCAGCCCCGTCGATGGTGATATCGAGCCATTTGGCTTCGTCGAGCGAAACGACATCGATGCCGACGTCCTGCGCTAGCTGGGCCGTGCGTGTCGAGGTGGGTACACCTTTGATGCGAAGCCCATCTTCCCGAACCATCTCGCCCAGGCAGCGCACCAGCCAGGCCGCAGTCGAACCGGTCCCCAGCCCAACGCGCATGCCGTTTTCGACAAAATCGGCGGCGCGCTTAGCCGCAACGAATTTCGCCTTATCGATCGGTGATAGCTCTCCGCCCATTTTCACCGTTGCTCCGTTTTCAATCAGCAGTGCTTCTATAGGACGACTGATCGCTCGTGGTAAGGGACTTCAGCGATGACAATTTCAGCACGCGGGTTTGCGATGGTGCGTTCATGTCAGCCTTCCGGCGTTTTGCGTCGTTTTTGGGCTGGGGATAGCGGGCATTCCGCCCTATCTATCCCACATGTTTCTGTCGGTCTTTGATCTTTTCAAAGTGGGCATCGGCCCTTCCTCGTCCCACACCATGGGTCCCATGGTGGCGGCGGCGCGGTTTCTCGATGCGCTCAGGGCCAGCCCCTTTCAGCCCGCTGGGCTGAAGGCACGGCTCCATGGGTCACTGGCCTTCACTGGCGTAGGCCACGCCACCGACCGTGCCACAATCCTCGGTCTCGCCGGGTTTGAACCCGCGACCTACGATGGCGACAAGGCCGATGCGGTGCTTGAAAAGATCAAGGCGACGAAACTCATCGAGGTCGAGGGCCTGCCGCCTCTGGCATTCGACGTCTCCGAAGACCTGATATTCGACTACGGCCCACCCCTGCCCGGCCACGCCAACGGCATGGTCCTTCTGGCGACCGACGCCCAGGGCGACACGATCTTTCAGGAAACATATTATTCCACCGGTGGTGGCTTCGTATCCACGGAGGCAGAGCTCGCCGCCGGCGCAGTCCTCGAAGATGGCGCCCCGGTGCCCTACCCGTTCGAGAACGCGGCGCAGATGCTCGAGATGTGCGAGGCCAGCGGCAAAAGCGTCGCGGGCATCAAACGCGCCAATGAGCTGGCACGCATGGGACCCATGGCGCTGGACAACGGCCTGGCGCGCACTTGGGAGGTCATGAATGACTGCATCGAGCGCGGCCTTGCCTCGGACGGCATTCTCCCCGGCGGGCTGAACGTCAAACGCCGCGCCAAGGGCATCCACGAAAAACTCCTCGCTGAACGCGGTATGAACCTCGTCGCCCCGCACACGATCAATGACTGGATGACCGTCTACGCCATGGCCGTGAACGAGGAAAACGCCGCCGGAGGCCAGGTTGTCACCGCGCCGACGAATGGCGCGGCGGGCGTAGTACCGGCGACGATCCGATACTGGCTCGACCATGTTCCGGGGGCTGTGCCGTCCAAAATCCCCGATTTCCTGCTGACGGCCTCAGCTATTGGCGGCATCGTAAAATTCAACGCCTCGATCTCAGGCGCTGAGGCCGGCTGTCAGGCAGAGGTTGGCTCTGCGGCCGCCATGGCCGCCGCCGGGCTCTGCGCTGTCATGGGGGGCACGCCCAAACAGGTCGAAAACGCCGCCGAGATTGCGCTGGAACACCATCTGGGCATGACTTGCGATCCCATCGCCGGGCTGGTTCAGGTGCCCTGCATCGAACGCAACGGATTGGGCTGTATCAAGGCGGTCTCCGCTGCCTCCATCGCCCTGCGTGGCGACGGCGAACATCTCGTGCCGCTCGATGCGGCTGTCAAAACGATGAAGGAAATCGGCGAAGACATGCATGAGAAGTACAAAGAGACCTCGCTGGGTGGCCTCGCCGTCAACGTCCCGAACTGCTGACTAGTCTTCTGCCTGCGGCCCGCGTAGCGTCCGCCCTATGACCCAAGACCGCCCCTTCCTCGGCATTATGCTCATGCTGGGCTTTTGCGTGCTGATCCCGGCTAGCGATGCCATTGGCAAGATTTTGGGCGCAACGCTGCCCATTGCGCTGATCGTGTTCTATCGCGTGCTGTCCCAGGTGGTGCTCCTGGGGCCACTTAGCGCCGCTACCGGCGGAAAGCTGATTCCCGCGCCCGAACACCGGGGACCGGTCCTGCTGCGATCCGTGCTCTATATCGGCGGCATCGGGATGATGTATCTTGCGCTGCGCTACCTGCCGCTGGCCGATGCGGTAGCGATCGCCTTTGTGATGCCCTTCATCATGCTGCTGCTCGGGCACTGGTTTCTGGGTGAAGAGGTCGGCGCCCGTCGCCTCGGCGCATGCGTCGTAGGCTTCATCGGCACGCTGCTGGTCGTACAACCCAGCTTTGCTGCTGTGGGATGGCCCGCGCTGCTGCCGCTGGGCGTTGCCGTCCTCTTTTCACTCTTCATGCTGGTCACACGTTCTATCGCCAAGGACATGGACCCGGTGGCGCTACAAGCGACGTCCGGGGCACTCGCGGCGATCATCCTTCTCCCCGTGCTCCTGCTCGGGACCGCCCTTGGATGGACCGACATCCGATTTGCTGCCGTGAACAGCACCGAGTTCTGGCTCTTTGTCGTCATGGGCGTCGTGGGCACGGTGGCCCACCTGCTGATGACGTGGTCACTGCGCTACGCGCCCTCAGCGACCCTCGCCCCGATGCAGTATCTCGAGATCCCTTTCGCCACCATCGTGGGCTACCTCGTTTTCCGCGATCTCCCCAATGGACTGGCAGCAGTCGGGATCGTCGTGACGATTTCCGCCGGCCTCTACATCATCGCGCGGGAACGCGCAGCGCCCGCACCACCGGCTCAAGAGCCGCAAGCGGGGCAATGATCAGAACCCCGTGGCGATCGGTTTCGATCTCTACCGGGCCAGCCACCTCGTTCGAAGTAGAGATCAGCCCGTCCGGTGCGACCTCTGCTTTCTCCAGCGGATAGACCAAGCCCCGACTCGTGAGTCGCGTTTCCAAAAGCGGGTAAAGCGCAAAGGCCATCCCGAGCGGCAGATCTAGCCTGATCCGCCGAGGCGCAATGAGGGCGATCTCTGTCTCTGACAACAGAACAATCGGCCTGGTGTCCTGCAGCAGCGCGGTAAAGCTCGCCATTTGATGGTCGAGCCTGCCCCCCAGAAACCCGACCCCGACAAAGAGAGGCGCCTCGAGCGAGGCCAGACACTTCTGAAAATCGGTGAGATTCTGGTCCTTCGTGTGGATCAGCTCGGTCTCACCCAGCTCCAGATCGCCCAGAGAGTCGAAATCGCCCACGACCGCACGCGGCACATGGCCAGCCTCAAACGCTAACCGCGCCCCCCCATCTGCGGCCACCAAAAGCGGCGCAAACTGCAACGCCTTGTTAAGAACTTGGACGCTACCTTCGCCCCCACCGACAAGGGTGATCGGCTCTTCAGACGAAAGAATGGGGCAAAACATGGGCGAATCCTGCTATTTTCGAGGAAGTGACCACAAATGCGCCATGAAAATACACGACAAATTTCCCGGTTCCGGTCCAATCCATTACCTGTGGACTGGTAAACAGACTGTCATCGAGAGGCAGACAAAGTAAGTGAGCAATCGCTATGGTTGGTAACAGCAAAGTCCTAACGGTGTCATACGGCACCTTTTCGTGCACCCTGGAAGGGTTCGACGACAGCTTTGATACAATGAAGGCAATTGCGGAATATTTCCGCGATCTGGCCGCCGAAGATCGCTATTTCGGTGCCGAGCCTCCGCAACCCGATGCAGACGTGCTAGCTCGCATCGCTGCGCGCGAACTTGCCCGTGGCGTTCAGGCCCGCACAGACGGCAACGCCGTATTGCTGAAACCCGCTGCAACACCAGAGGCGCCAGCGGTGCAGGTGGCAGAGGCACCGGCGCCAGAAGCAGCCCCTGCTGTGCAGGTGGCAGAGGCACCGGCACCAGAAGCAGCTCCAGCCGCTCCAGTTGAAGAGCCTGTTCATGAAACGGCGGACGTCGACGTGACAGACTCAACAGATGATTCTGCCCCAGACGTCGCAGAGGCACCCATTGAGGAAGCCGGAACAACGGCAGAACCCACCCAAGCGGCTCCTAGTGAGGTCGAGGCAGAAGAAGCCGTTTCCGAACAAATCGAAGACCCCGCGCCCGTCGAGACTGCTGAAGTCGAGGCCACTGAAGTCGAGGCAGAAGAAGCCGACATGGCTACAGAAACTGTCGACATCGTAGAGGAAGAGCCCGACCAGGACGAAGAACCCCAAGAGACACAAGCCGTCGTCGAAGAACTCGAAACCGAGGAAGAAGTCGACGCTGACGAGCTAGAAGAGGCCGTAGCCTCGGCAACTGACGTGGCAAGCGATGTGGATCACAGTCGCGTCGAGGAAGCTGCCGACGCCGCCGCCTTCTTTGAAAACACTCAGTCTCAAGAGGCCGATATTGTCGAAGACGACGCAGTGCTCGAGACGGTCGCGGAACCCGTCGCCTACGAGCAGCCTGAAGATATCCCGGCAGACGTCATCATCGAATCGACTTCTGAGGACGAGGGCGCGACCGAAGAAGCAGACGAAGAACCACGCGACAACTCTCTGGCCGCGAAACTTCGCCGGATCCAAGCCGTCGTAGGCGGGAGCTACAAGCCCAAAGCGGCTCAGAACGACACGTTTATCGAAGACGAGCACGCAGAAGACATGGCAGATGCCGCGCCGACCGTCGGCGATATGCAGTCGGATATGGGTTCCACGGAAGACTCCACGAGCGAGCTGCTTGAGGCCCGCGCGCGAAATCTGCGTGTGAACCAAAGTGATGCATCTGAAGAAACCATCGAAGAGGCTGGCGAAGAGGCCTTTGCCTCTGAAATGACTGACGACGGCAGCGACGACGCCGGCGCAGACTCGATTTTTGGCGAACTCGATGATGAAATCCTCGAACCCATGGAAAGCACGCTTTCCGCAGAGGACGAAGCGGACCTGATGGCGCAACTTGCCGATGCCGTTTCTGAGACCGAAGAAGGCATCTATGCCGCGACCGAAGAAGAAAACTCAGTCGAAGAAACGGTTAGCGCAGATATCGGATCAGCAGTAGCTGACATTGTTCAAGCGCAGGAAAGCGACGAAGAGGAGGATTTGGCTGACAGCGCAGAGGGCGAGTCCGATGATGAGACCCAGGAACAGGGCTCTGATGCGTTCCGCGACAGTGATGCGACCATGTCGCGCCTCATGGATGAAGCCGCCGCCAAGCTGAAGGATCCTGAAAGCCGCACGCGCCGCGATGCCTATTCGCACCTCAAAGCGGCCGTTGCCGCCAAGCAGGCAGCACGTTCCATGGGTGAGGACGACGAAAATCGGCCCGAAGACCGCGAAGGCGACTACCGTAAGGATCTTGCCGATGTAGTCCGCCCGCGCCGCGCTTCAGCCGCTGGCAACTCGGAACGAACCCGCCGGCCCGCCCCTGCACCACTAAAGCTCGTGGAATCGCAGCGTGTGGACCTTCCAGAAAAGCTACCGACCGAAGCGGTCGAGCCAAAAGCGCCGGTGCAACCGCGCCGTATCGCAGCGACGATGGAAAGCGTTCCCGCCACGGGTGGGGACCTGCCTAGCACCGCTTTTGCAGGATTTGCGAAAGACGCTGGCGCGCATGAGCTTCAGGACATGATCGAAGCAGCGGCGTCATATCTGACCCATGTCGAAGGAATGGAAACTTTCTCTCGTCCGAAGCTCATGGGCACTGTGAAAATCGCCATGGAAGACGGTAGCTTTACTCGTGAAGACGGGCTGCGCGCCTTCGGCACGCTTTTGCGACGCAATAAAATCAACAAGCTTCGCGGTGGCAGCTTCGAACTGACAAGCGAGACACGCTATCAGCCCGAAGCCCGCGAAATGCGTCACGTCGGCTAAGATTCAAGCTAGTAGAAAAAGGCCCGTGCGGAACAACCTGCGCGGGCCTTTTTTGTTGGCTAACTGCTTTAGATTTGGTCGTCAGGGTCAGCCTGGCCCACGCCCAGAAATACCTTCTTCAGCGGGATCGCCCAAACCACGCCTAAAACCACGTAAATGCCCAGCTCAAGTAGGATCGGTGGGGTGCCGAACCATTCACGGAACCCACTCATAATCGAGACTGCCGCCACGATGTATAGCGGGAGCGCAACGACGAGGATGAACAGCGACCACCGTCGCTTGGCTTTGTGGCTCAGCGCCATGGCTCGCTCCTCCTAGGCGCCCCTCGGGCGCGGTGCGCGGTGTCAGTCCGCGAACGGGTCGGTGACGAGGATGGTGTCCTCCCGCTCCGGCGAGGTGGACACTAGGGCCACAGGGCAATCGATCAACTCTTCGATGCGGCGCACGTATTTCACAGCCGCCCCCGGCAGATCCGCCCAGGACCGCGCACCGGCGGTGCTTTCCGACCAACCCTCGATGGTCTCATAGATCGGAACAGCACGGGCCTGCTGATCTGCCGCGATTGGCAGATGGTCCAACCGCTCGCCGTCCAGATCGTAGGCCACGCAGATTTTCAGCTCGTCAAAGCCGTCGAGCACGTCCAGCTTGGTCAATGCGATGCCGGAGACGCCGGAGGTCGCGCAGGTCTGCCGCACAAGGCAGGCGTCGAACCAGCCACAGCGGCGCTTCCGGCCCGTCGTGGTGCCGAACTCATGCCCGCGTTCGCCCAGGCGCTGGCCGTCATCATCTTCCAGCTCTGTTGGGAAGGGGCCCTCGCCTACACGCGTCGTGTAGGCTTTGGTTATACCGAGCACATAGTCGATACCGTTGGGACCGATGCCCACACCCGTCGCCGCCTGACCGGCGATGACGTTCGACGAGGTCACGAACGGGTAAGTCCCGAAATCGATGTCGAGTAGCGCGCCCTGCGCCCCTTCAAAGAGGATCCGCTTCCCGGCCTTGCGCTTTTCATTCATCACCCGCCAGACGGGTGCCGCAAAGGGCAGGATGAGCGGCGCAACTTCGCGCAATTTTGCGATCAAAGCGTCGCGGTCAACTGGCTCAAAACCCAGCCCCTTGCGAAGCGGGTCGTGGTGCTGGAGCGCACGGTCAACTCTCGCCTCGAGAGTCGCAGCATCTGCCAGGTCCGCCACGCGCACTGACCGACGCCCGACTTTGTCTTCGTAGGCCGGACCAATGCCACGGCCCGTCGTGCCAATCTTCGTTCCCTTGGAGGCAGCCTCTTCACGCGCGCGGTCGAGCTCACCGTGGATCGGCAGAATCAGCGGCGTATTTTCGGCGATCATCAGCGTCTCGGGCGTGATCTCGACGCCTTGCGCGCGGACTGTCTCGATCTCTTTGATCAGGTGCCAGGGGTCCAGCACAACGCCATTGCCAATGACGCTCAGCTTACCGCCGCGCACCACGCCCGATGGCAGCGCGTGCAGCTTGTAGACCTCATTGCCAATGACCAGAGTGTGGCCCGCATTGTGGCCGCCCTGAAAACGCGCGATCACGTCGGCGCGCTCGCTCAGCCAATCGACAATCTTGCCCTTGCCCTCGTCACCCCACTGGGTGCCGACCACCACGACATTGGCCATTCGTCTTCTCCGCTGCCTGAGTCAAAACCGCGGCACTCATAGCCGCAGTACTCGCAATGGGAAACCGTTAAGTTGGCCCCGGGCACGTCAAACCCCAAGAAGCCCAAAGCGGGGTTGCGGGACCTCGACCAAGCCTCTAGATACGCCCCGTTCGGAACCGAGTTTTAGGCCCTATGGAAAACGTCGTCCTCATCATCTTGCTCCTTTTGGCTGCGGCCCTCATTGCCGTGGTACTGCTTCAGCGCTCTGAAGGGGGCGGTTTGGGAATGGGCGGCGGCGGTGGCGGCGGCGTCCAGGCACGCGGCCAGGGCAACGCGCTCACGCGTATCACGTGGTTCCTCGGCGCGGGCTTCATGGCCGCAGCCCTCGCACTGACGCTCATCGCTGCACAGCAATCCGGCTCCAGCTCGGTGCTCGACGGCGAAACCGGCGACGGCCTCTTGCCGCCAGCGACCACCGAGGCACCGGCAGGCGATGACCTATTGCCACCGTCCCTCGACGACGAAGAACCGCTTCTTCCCGTCGCTGAATAACCACTACAGCTAGCGCCGGGCACAGTTCGGCGCGCTTTATCTAGCGTCAGTCATAGACAGGCTGCGGCGAATCTCTTATAACTTGAGTCCCGTGGTGCTGCGCATTTTGGCGCGCGATTTTGCGGCTAAAATCCACCAAGAAAAAGATCACGGGGGGCCAGTTTGGCACGTTTCATATTTATTACAGGCGGTGTTGTTTCGTCCTTGGGCAAAGGCCTTGCTTCTGCTGCTCTGGGCGCCCTGCTGCAGGCACGCGGTTACTCGGTCAGGCTGCGCAAACTTGATCCCTATCTGAACGTCGACCCCGGCACGATGTCGCCCTTCGAACACGGTGAAGTTTTCGTCACCGACGACGGCGCTGAAACCGACCTCGACCTCGGCCACTACGAACGCTTCACCGGAGTCCACGCGCGGGGCACGGATTCCGTCAGCTCCGGCCGGATCTATTCCAACGTCCTCGAGAAGGAACGGCGCGGCGATTATCTGGGCAAAACCATCCAGGTGATCCCCCATGTCACCAATGAAATCAAAGACTTCATCTCCATCGGTGAGGACGAGGTCGATTTCATGCTCTGCGAAATCGGCGGCACGGTGGGCGATATCGAGGGCCTGCCCTTCTTTGAGGCGATCCGCCAGTTCGGTCAGGACAAGGCGCGCGGGCAGTGCATCTTCATGCACCTGACGCTCTTGCCCTTCATCAAGGCCTCGGGCGAGCTCAAGACCAAGCCGACGCAGCACTCCGTCAAGGAATTGCGCTCCATCGGCCTCGCGCCCGATCTCTTGGTTTGCCGCTCCGAGGGCCCGATTCCCCAGAAAGAACGCGAAAAGCTGGCTCTGTTCTGTAATGTGCGTCCGGATGCGGTCATCGCCGCCCAAGACCTCAAATCAATTTACGAGGCACCGTTGGCCTACCACCGCGAGGGGCTCGATCAGGCCGTGCTCGACGCCTTTGGCATCGCGCCTGCCCCGCGCCCGGACCTCACCCGCTGGGAAGACGTCGCTGACCGCATCTACAACCCGCAAGGCGAGGTGAAAGTCGCCATCGTGGGCAAATACACCCAGCTTGAGGACGCCTATAAATCCATCGCCGAGGCGCTGACCCACGGCGGCATGGCCAACCGCGTCAAGGTCAAGGCCGAATGGATCGATGCCGAAATCTTCGACACCGAAGACGCCGCCCCGCACCTCGAAGGCTTCCACGCTATCCTCGTACCCGGCGGCTTTGGCGAGCGCGGGACCGAGGGCAAGATCAAAGCCGCGCAGTTCGCGCGAGAACGCAAGGTTCCCTATCTCGGCATCTGCCTCGGGATGCAGATGGCCGTGATCGAAGCCGCGCGAAATCTGGCAGGTTTCGAAAACGCAGGTTCTGAGGAGTTCGACCATGAATCTGGCGAAAAACGCTTTGAACCCGTCGTTTACCATTTGAAAGAATGGGTGCAGGGGAACCACAAAGTGTCCCGTAAGGTCACCGACGACAAGGGTGGCACCATGCGTCTAGGCGCCTATGACGCCGTCCTGACCGAAGGCTCCAAGGTCGCCGATGTCTATGGCGACACCACCATCGAAGAACGCCACCGCCACCGCTACGAAGTCGACATCAAGTATCGGGACAAACTCGAAGCCTGCGGATTGCAATTCTCCGGCATGTCCCCAGATGGCCGCCTGCCCGAGATCGTCGAGGTCAAGGACCACCCCTGGTTCATCGGCGTCCAGTTCCACCCGGAACTGAAATCAAAACCCTTTGCACCGCACCCGCTTTTTGACGACTTTGTACGCGCCGCCAAGGATACCAGCAGATTGGTCTAATACATGTTCGAACGCCTCTTTGAGCTCTTTAAATCCGAAAGCTACGAGACCCCCCTGCCCGAGGCTGACGCCGAACACGCGTTTGGGGCGCTTATGGTCCGGGTCGCCAAGGCCGACAAAGCCTACCTTTTTCAAGAGCTCGAACGCATCGACTTCATCCTCGCCAAACGCAACGGGCTCTCCCCCGTGGAGGCCGCCAAATTCCGCGCCTCCTGCGAGAAACTCGAAGAGGCCATGCCCTCGACATCCGAACTCGGTGAAATCCTCGCCAAGGAAGTTCCTGAAGAAGGCCGCGAACAGATGTTCATCGCCCTTTGGGAGGTCCTCTTGGCCGACGGCCTGCGCCACCGCAGCGAAGAAGAGGTCGTGGGCAAGGTCGCCACCATCCTCGGCATCGGATCGAACCGGGCCATGACGCTGGCCGCCAACGTGTTGCCCGGTATGCCCAACAAGGAGGGCAGCTGATGCCCAAAGGTTACTGGATCGCCCACGTTACCGTGGAAGACCCTGATATTTATGAGAAATACAAGGCCGCCAACGCCGCACCCTTAGCCGAATATGGCGCGCGTTTTCTGGTGCGCGCAGGGGCGCAAGAAGTCGTTGAGGGGCAGGCACGCCCGCGCACCGTTATCATCGAATTCCCCACGATCGAGGCCGCCCATGCCTGTTTCGCCTCGGAAAGCTACCAGGCCGCCAAGGCCATCCGTGATCCCATCGCCAGTTCCGATCTCGTCATCGTCGAAGGCTACGACCCCTGACGCCCGGGTCGGCGGGCGGGTGCCTTTCGAGCACGGGCAACGGCCCGCGCGCAGAAACAGTGCCGCCCGGCGACCGACAGGCGACCACCCGGCGGCCCCCGATTGCACCTCGCGCATCCCGCCCCTAGATAGCAGTCATGTTTGCACAGCTTCTCAACCGCCTGACACAGCCTGAACCGGAACCGCTCCACGACGGCGACGCCCGCCTCGCCCTGACTGCACTCTTGGTGCGCGTGGCCAAGGCCGATGGCGACTACGATGCCGGCGAACGCGCGCGCATCCTGTCCATCGCCGCCAAACGCTACGGGCTATCGCCCTTCGAGGCTCAGGCGCTCGTCAAAGATGCCGAAACCCTCGAGTCAGAGGCCCCTGACACCGTGCGCTTTACCCGCGCGATCAAGGACGCCGTCCCTTATGAGGATCGCATGGGCGTCATCGAGGCGCTTTGGTCCGTGGTCCTCGCCGACGGGATCCGCGACGACGAAGAAAACGCGCTCCTGCGTCTCGTCGCCAACCTCCTTGGCGTTAACGACCGCGACAGCGCTATCGCCCGTCAGGCCGCTGAAAAAGCGGGATGATCGCCAGCCTTCCGATGTATGCGCCGCCCTCGGCGCCGGGGGCGAATGCCGCCCTCTGGGACGCAATGCGCGCCGCCTATTCCGGCGAGGCACCCGAGACGCTCACTGATAAGCGGGGCCTCTGGGGGCAATGGGAACACCCCGAGGTGCTCTTTTCGCAGACGTGCGGGCTGCCTTTCCGCACGCGGCTCAAGGGCAAGGTGCATCTCGTCGCCTCTCCCGATTACGGGCTGCCCGACTGCCCGCCGGGCTACTACAATTCCACAATCGTGACGCGTCAGGGCGAGAAACCCAGCGCTGGCATGGCGCTGGCTTTCAACAGCGCCGGGTCACAGTCCGGCTGGGCCACGGCCCACGGCATGGGCTTTCGCCCGGCAACGGAAACGGGTTCCCACGCGGCCTCCATGGCGGCCATTTCACACTGCCAGGCAGATGTCGCGCTGGTCGATAGCCACACGCTCGCGCTACATGGATTGCCCGAGGGGCTCGCGGCCCACGGTACGACGGAATCGACCCCGGCGCCCCCCTTCATTACGGCCTTCCCCGAACGAGCAGAACCGTTGCGCATGGCGCTGCGCGCCGCCATCGCTCATGCCCCCGAGGCCGCTGCCGCCATCGGCCTAAAGGGCGTTGTTGAAATCGACGCCGCCGCCTATCTGGCAGTGCCCAATCCGCCTGCACCGATGATGGCGGAATTCTAGGCACGGCACGGGCGACGTAGGGTAAAGCACCCACCCGGCTCACGAATCCCGTTGCGACAGGACAGATTTCATGTCCTATTCTCCAAAACCACGGGGACACACGTGACCAACGCTGCACCGGTCATAGAAATCAAGAACCTGCACAAGGCTTATGGCTCTCTCGAGGTCCTCAAGGGCGTCGACATCTCCGCTGCGCGTGGCGATGTCATTAGCCTGATAGGTTCATCCGGTTCCGGGAAATCCACGCTCCTGCGCTGCTGCAATCTTCTCGAAGACAGCCAACAGGGCGACATCCTCTTCGAAGGCGACGCCGTGCGCTGGTCCGGCACAGGCCACGCCCGCAGGCCCGCCGACAAAAAGCAGCTTTTGAAGATGCGCACCAATCTTTCCATGGTGTTTCAGCAGTTCAATCTCTGGTCCCACCTGACGATCCTGCAAAACGTCATGGAAGCCCCCGTGCAGGTGCTGGACCATGACAAGGCCGAGGTCGAAACGCGCGCGCGCAGTCTGCTGGACCGGGTGGGAATCGGCGACAAATGCGATCGCTACCCAGCCGAGCTGTCGGGCGGCCAGCAGCAGCGCGCCGCCATCGCCCGCGCGCTGGCCATGGAACCCAAGGCGCTCTTGTTCGACGAACCGACATCGGCGCTCGATCCTGAACTGGAACAGGAAGTAATCCGCGTGATCCGGTCGCTGGCCGACGAAGGCCGCACCATGATCATCGTCACCCACGACATGGCCATGGCGCGCGATGTCTCGAACCACGTAGTCTTTCTTCACGAGGGGCGTATCGAAGAAGAGGGTGCCCCGGCAGACCTCTTCGGCGCCCCCAAATCCGCGCGGCTCAAGCAGTTTCTGTCTGCTGTTGCCGCCTAACCCAAGCACTCATCAACGGGAGAACACTGATGAAATTGCTGATCCAAACCACGGCCGTGCTGGCCCTGACCGCAGGCGCGGCCTTTGCCATGGACACCGTCCGCCTCGGCACCGAAGGCGCCTACGCACCTTGGAACTTCCTCGACGACAACGGCGAGGTCGCAGGCTTTGAACGCGACCTGGGTGATGAGCTCTGCGCGCGTGCCGAGCTGACCTGCGAATGGGTGACGAATGATTGGGATTCGATCATCCCGAACCTCGTTTCCGGCAACTACGACGCGATCATCGCGGGCATGTCGATCACCGACGAACGTGATGAAGTCATCGACTTCACCATGGGTTACACCCCACCCGATCCCTCGGGCTACATGGCGCTCTCCGCTGATGCGGACATCATGGGCGGCGTGGTCGCGGCTCAGGTGAACACGATCCAGGCAGCGTTCCTCGCCCAAAACGGCGTGACCGTTCTGGAATTCGCCACGCCCGAAGACACCGTCGCGGCCGTCCGCAACGGCGAAGCGGACGCCGTTCTGGCTGACTCCAGCTACCTCGCACCCATCGCCGAGGCAGACGCAGAGCTCGTGATGCTCGAGAAAACCGAATCCATCGGCGGTGGCGTCGGCATGGGCATCCGTGAAAGCGACGGCGAGCTGAAGGAAAAGTTCAACGCAGCGATCCAGTCCATGAAGGATGATGGCTCCCTCAACGAGCTGATCACCAAGTGGGAAGTATCCTCGACCTTCTAAGCGATCCCGCGCGGGGCTCGAGACCCGAGCCCCGCGCCCCCGCAGTTTTCACGTCCCATGTTCAGCTTTTGCGCCGATCCGGCCAGTCTCGAAACTTTCCGTTGGTTTGCCTGCTATTTCACGACGGGCAAGCATCAGCTGCTCTATTGGTCTTTCCTGACCGTTTTTGCCCTTTTGGCGATTACCGCGCCTTCCGCTTTGGCCTTTGGCTTTGGCGGGGCCATGGCCGCACGGTCCCGTTTTCTGCCGCTCAGGTGGCTGGGACGCGGCTACATCGCCGTCGTGCGTGGCGTGCCCGACATCGCGTTTTTCCTGTTCTTCGTCATCGCCTTGGACCAAGGCTTTGAATGGCTGCGGCACCAGGCCATTTGCCCCGAATGGACGGACCCCATTCGCCAGGGCAACGATTTCATCGTCTGTGATCAGGCGAAACTGCCACTCTCCACCGCGCCGCAAATCTGGCACGAGGTCTATGGCTTTTTCCTCGCCGTGCTGACCTTTGCCATCGTCTTTGGCGCCTTTGCGGCCAACGTACTCTACGGGGCGATGAACGCCGTGCCGCGCGGTCAAATCGAGGCGGCAGAGGCCTACGGCATGACCCCGCGCCAGTCATTCTGGCGGATCACGGTGCCCCAGATGTGGGTCTACGCCCTGCCCGGCCTCTCGAACCTCTGGATGGTGCTGATCAAGGCCACGCCGCTGCTCTTTCTGCTCGGTGTCGAAGACATCGTCTACTGGGCCCGCGAATTGGGTGCGTCCGTCCTGCCCCGCTTCTCGGACTACCCGCACGGCGACTGGCGGCTCTGGTATTTCCTCTTCCTCCTGGTCTTCTACCTCGCCTTCACCCGTGTCTCGGAGAAGGTCCTGAACCGCATCAACGCGCGCCTCACCCGGGGTCAGGCCACATTGGGTGGCACATGAGCTGCTGGGAAACGGTCCAGGCCTACGCGTTCCGGTCGCTGGGCTATGGCGAACGCCTGCTTCCGCGCGATGACTTCACGCTGTGCCAGCACTTCACTCTGATCGGCTCTGGCCTGATCTGGAACGTCTATTTCGGCCTGATGGCGCTGATGGCAGGGTTCCTGCTGGCCAATCTCGTGGCTGTGGGCAAGGCCTCCACCAATCCATGGATCGCCAAACCAGCCGACTGGTTCATCCTCGTTTTCCGGGGCTCGCCACTCTTTATCCAGTTCTTTCTCGCCTACTTCATCTTTCTCGAGATCAAGGAAGCGGGCTACTTGCCGTGGCTGACTTCAGCGTGGGCAGGCGCGCTCATCGTGCTGTTTCTCAACACCGCGGCCTATTCCGCTGAAATCTTCTACGGCGCGCTAAAATCTGTCCCCCGGGGCGAGGTTGAGGCCGCCGACGCCTACGGCATGACCGGGTTCAAACGCTTCCGGCGGGTGATCTGGCCCACCCAGATGCGCTTGGCTTGGCCCGCCTATACCAACGAGGCGATCTTTCTCTTCCACGCCACAACACTGGTCTTTTTGTCGAGCTTCCCCGCCCAGCGCCAACAGGGCGACGCGCTCTACTACGCACAGTATTTCGCCGACAAGACATTCAACCCCTTCGTGCCCTACCCGATCCTGGCCTTCTATTTTGTCCTTGTGACGCTGGTACTGATCTGGGTTATGGGCCGCGTAAACCGACGGCTGAACAGGCATCTGCCGCAGGCAGAGCGGCCCAGGCTTCGCTACAAACCCGCGATTTTCCGATGACCGGCTCCGCCCGGATCGCGGCCGTCGATCTCAACGGTCTGCTTCGTGGCAAACGCGTCCCCAGCGCCAAGCTGGGTCAGCCCCTGCGCATGCCGTTTTCCGCACTCAACGTCGACATTTTCGGCTTTGACATCGAGGACAGCCCTCTCGTTTTTGAAACCGGCGACGCCGACGGCCTCGTCCTGCCCTGCGACCGGGAACCGGTGCCGTTGCCCTGGCTCGACCACGCACCGCTCTTGCAGCTCAGCCAGGTGCATCACGATGACGGGCGCCCTTTCGAAGGCGATCCGCGCCACGCGCTTGCACAGGTTCTTGAACGCTACGCCGCACGAGGCTGGCTGCCCTACTGCGCCGTCGAACTCGAATTCTACCTGGTGGAAAAGGACGGCGCCCTCGCAGCACCCGTGAACCCCGCCTCGGGAAGGCGCATAAAGGACCCCCAAGTCCTCGGCCTTCGCCAACTAGATGCTTTCGACGCCTTCTTCAGCGAACTCGAACGCCATGCAGCCGCCATGGGCCTCCCCGCGACCACCATCACCTCGGAATCGGGCCTCGGCCAGTTCGAGGTCACGCTGGATCACGGCCCCGCCCTGCGTGCCGCCGATGACGCGCTGATGATGAAGGAACTGATCAAAGGCACGGCCTACAACCACGGGTTCACTGCCACCTTTATGGCCAAACCCTTTGGCGATGACGCCGGGAACGGGCTGCATATCCATGCCTCGGTGCTCACCGAAGACGGCCAGAACATCTTTGATGACGGCGGTGATCAAGGCACCGACGCTCTGCGCCATTCAATCGCCGGGTGCCTCGCGGCGATGCCCGCCTCGACCCTTTTCTTCGCGCCGCATCTGCAGAGCTACGCCCGATTTGTCGACAACGCCCACGCGCCCACGGCGGCCTCCTGGGGGTATGACAATCGCACCGTGGCGCTTCGCGTGCCCGCCGGTCCGCCCAAAGCGCGGCGTCTGGAACACCGCGTGGCAGGGGGCGATGCGAACCCCTATCTGCTCTATGCTGCGGTGCTCGGGGCCGCGCTCATGGGGCTCGAAGACGGCCTCGACCCGCCCGACGCGCTCGACGGCAACGCCTACGGCCAGGACGCGCCACGGCTGGCGCCCGACATGGAAGGCGCCATCGCCGCCCTCGCCGCGCCTATTCTGACACGCATCTTCGATCCGCTCTTGATCGACAATCTCGCTCGCAGCAAACGTCAGGATCTCGCAAAGTGTCGGCAGATGTCGGACACTGATCTCACGCTCGCGCTTCTCGACGCGGTGTAGACCAAAGCCCCCTTCCCTTCGCCCCCGCGCCCTCCTATCGTCGCGCGTAACACGACAAACGGTGATCCATGCACATCGGCATCCTTCAATGTGGCCACACGCCTGACCAGGTCGCGGCGGTCCACGGCGACTACGATAACCTCTTCATCACTCTCTTTGACGGTCAGGGCCTGACGTTCAAGACCTGGGACGTCGTGGATATGGCCTTCCCGGACAGCATCGATGCGGCCGAAGGCTGGCTCATCACCGGCTCCAAACACGGGGCCTACGAGGATCATGCCTTTATCCCGCCCCTCGAGGATTTCATCCGCGCAGCGCACGTCGCCGAGAAACCCATGATCGGCATCTGCTTCGGCCACCAGATCATCGCCCAGGCATTGGGCGGCAGGGTCGAGAAATTCGCTGGCGGCTGGGCCGTAGGCCGTCACGCCTACGACGTGGGCGGCGAAACCATCCACCTGAATGCCTGGCACCAGGATCAGGTCGTCGAGCGCCCGCAAGGTGCCCGGCGCGTCGCTGGCTCGGAATTCTGCGAGAACGCTGCGCTGGTCTATGGTGAACACATCATGACCGTGCAACCGCATCCAGAGATCAGCAATTCGGTTCTTGCGTCCTACCTCGACGCGCGCGCCGGTGACCCGAATTACCCCGACGGGCTGTTCCAAGAAGCGCGTAGCCATCTGGAAACGCCCACCGATGACCTCGCCTATGCCGCGCGGCTAGCGACCTTCCTCAAGGAGGCCCGCCCATGAACCCCTGGCTGAAAAAGTGCCCTGAGGTGACTCAAAACTACCTCGAAAACAACCGCTTGGACGAGGTGGAGTGCATCATCTCGGACCTCCCCGGCATCGCGCGAGGCAAGGCCCTGCCCGCGCCGAAATTCGACCGTCAGTCGCAGTTCTACCTGCCAAATTCCATCTACTTTCAGACCATCACCGGGGGCTGGGGTGAGGCCGCTGGCGACGAGGGCTTTACCGAGCCCGACATGATCCTGAAGCCGGATTTTTCCACCGCCACCGCCGCGCCATGGACCGGTGACTGGACCGTCCAGGTGATCCACGACGCCTACGATCGCGATGACAATCCGATCCCGTTCTCACCGCGCAACGTTCTGAAACGCGTCTGCGAGGCCTACGAGGAAATGGGTCTGAAACCAGTGGTCGCGCCCGAAATGGAGTTTTTCCTCGTGGCACCCAATCTCGACCCGGCCCGCGCGATCGAGCCGATGATGGGCCGTTCGGGCCGCCCTGCCGCCGCACGTCAGGCGTACTCCATGTCCGCCGTGGACGAATACGGTCCCGTGATCGATGACATCTACGATTTCGCCGAGGCAATGGGCCTCGAAATCGACGGCATCACGCAGGAAGGCGGAGCCGGTCAGGTGGAAATCAACCTGCGCCACGGCGATCCGGTAAAGCTCGCCGACGAGGTGTTTTTCTACAAACGCATGATCCGCGAGGCGGCGCTCAAGCATAACTGCTACGCCACCTTCATGGCCAAACCCATCGCGGGTGAGCCGGGCAGCGCGATGCATATCCACCATTCCTTCCTGGATGCTGACGGCAAGAACATCTTTGCCGGTCCGCAGGGGGGCGAGACCGATGCGTTCTACCACTTCATTGCAGGGCTCCAGAACCACCTGCCCTCGGTGATCGCACTGCAGGCGCCCTACGTGAACAGCTACCGGCGCTACGTCAAAGACCACGCCGCCCCGATCAATCTGGAATGGGCCCGTGACAACCGCACCACCGGTATCCGCGTCCCGGTCTCAGGGTCCGAGGCCCGGCGCGTCGAAAACCGCATCGCCGGGATGGATTGCAATCCCTATCTCGGCATTGCCGCCTCGCTCGCGGCCGGTCTCATGGGTCTGCAAAATGAGGAACGCCCAAGCCGCCAGTTCAAAGGCGATGCTTACGAAGGCGACGGCGACATCCCCCGCGATCTGGGGAGAGCGCTCGACCTCTTTGACGAGGCCACCGGCATCCACGACATCCTCGGCCCTGAATTCGCGCGGGTCTACTCGATCGTCAAACGCTCGGAATATGAGGAATTCCTCGAAGTCATCAGCCCGTGGGAGCGCGAGCACCTGCTCACAAACGTCTGAAACTGTGCGGGTTTCGTCATAATTTTGACCGATACCCATGCAAATGAGCGCCCATGCGCAAGATATCTCTTCTCCTCCTCGTCACTGTGGCCGCATGCGGCCCGTCCCTGACTCCGTCCGAACAACGCTCGCTCGCCTACCAGCAGATGAGCACGTCCGACCTCTGGCAGCGGCAGGAAACGACGACCGTGCCACAAGCCCTCTTCATGATCGAGGCAGAGCTCGGCACGCGCGGCGAAATGGACCTACGGGGCTTCCCCCTGGGCACCCGCACGGCCGGGAGCGTGGGACGCAGCATCTATTCGCGCCCGCCTGAAAACACTAAGGCCCGCTATGAATGTGCGGATTTTGCCAGCGATGCCGAGGCACAGCGCGCCTTCCTTGCAGCAGGCGGCCCGGTGCGTGACCCGCACAAGCTTGATAGCGATGGCGACGGATTTGCTTGCGCCTGGGGCACGACACTGAGGTCCAATATCGACGGCTCGCGCGCTGCGGCACAGGCCGACCGCTCCTGAAAAACCTGCGACGCCACGTGCCGCACTGCAGGGCGTGACAGCGCGCGCCCGCGCGACTAGCGTGCGGCCATGAACCCGCTCTTCCGCAATGACAAACCGGGCGAATTCCCCGCCTCCTGGTACGCGGCCACGGCCAATCCGCCGCCTGCCCGCGCGCCGCTTCAGGGCGCGCATAGGGTCGACGTGGCGATCCTTGGCGCGGGCTTCACCGGGCTGACCTGCGCGCTGCATCTGGCCCGCAAAGGCTACAACGTCGCCGTTGTCGAGGCCCACCGCGCAGGCTTCGGCGCTTCGGGCCGCAATGGCGGACAGTGCGGCTCGGCCTACAACATCGACCAGCAAACTCTGGAAAAGGAATTCGGCAACACCGCCGCTCGCGCCCTCTGGGACCTAACTATGGATGCCAAATCCATGGTCCGAGACTTCTGTGCGGAACACGCCCCCGAGGCCCGCTTCACTCCCGGCATCGCCCACGGAGCATGGAAGGCCTCCGAGCTCCGCGAGATCAAGGAAGACGCCGACCACCTCGCGCGCCACTACGATTTCGAAACCGAATATCTCGAGGGCGACGCCTTCCGCGCGGTCGTCCGCTCTCCAGTCTACAAGGGCGGCACCATCGACCGCGACGCGGGCCACGTGCACCCGCTGCGCTACTGCCTCGCCCTCGCGCGGGAGGCCGAGGCCGCCGGTGCCACGATCTATGAGAACTCCCCCGTCACCCGCATCGACGGGCAAAGTTTCCACACGGATCAGGGCCAGATCAGCGCCAACCACATCGTGCTCGCGGGCAACGGCTACATGCCCAATCTTCACCCGCACTACGCGGCGCGCGTCTGCCCCATCAACAGCTTCATCGCAGCGACCGAGCCTCTGGCAAACCCGGCAGACATCCTTACCCAGGACATCGCCGTCGCTGACGACCGCTTCGTCGTGAACTACTTTCGTCTCTCCGAAGATGGCCGCCTGCTCTTTGGCGGGCGCGAGAATTACGGGATCGGCTTTCCCGCCGATATCTCCACCCGCCTGCGCCAGCGGATGCTCCACCTCTTCCCCCAACTCGAAGGCACCAAGATCGACTACGAATGGGGCGGCACGCTAGGCATCACCATGCGCCGGGTCCCCATGGTCGAACGGCTCGACGCCACGACATGGGCCGCCGGGGGCTTTTCCGGCCACGGCGTGGCTCTCACCGCCATCGCAGGCCGCGCGCTTGCGGAGGCCATCGCCGGTCAGGCCGAACGCTTCGATACGCTCGCCCAGCTGCCAACCCCGGCCTTCCCCGGCGGCTCCCATCTGCGCGCGCCGCTGCTCACGCTCGCCATGACATGGTACTCGCTTCGTGATAGGCTGGGCCTATGAACGATCCATTTCGCAATACTGGCACCTGGGCCTGGTTCAAGGCCCCACCCCTGCGCTGATCTCGGGCTCAATAGCCCTTCATCTTTCCAAAATAACTCCCGCCGGAGGCATCCCGTCCGCCCCGGCACGCGCAAGGATCAGACCATGAAAGACCACGCCCCCAACAGCTGGGAAGCCCGCGCCGACCGCCACAGCTTTTACGGCTTCACCGACCTGCCCACGATCGAAGACCGTGGCGCGGTCGTTCTCACCGGTGGCTCGGGCCCCTATGTCACAGACGTCCACGGCCGCCAGTATCTCGACGCCAATTCCGGCCTCTGGAACATGGTCGCGGGCTTTGACCACCTCGGCCTCACCCAGGCCGCGCAAGACGCTTACGCCAAATTCCCCGGCTACCATGCCTTCTTTGGCCGCATGGCCGAGGAAACCGTGATGCTGTCCGAGAAGCTGGTCGAGGTCTCGCCCTTCGCGGACGGAAAGGTTTTCTACACAAACTCCGGGTCCGAGGCGAATGACACCATGGTCAAGATGCTCTGGTTCCTGTCCGGTTCCGAAGGCCAGCCGGAACGCCGCAAAATCATCACCCGCAAAAACGCCTATCACGGCGTCACTGCGGTCTCGGCCTCGATGACGGGCAAGCCTTACAATTCGGTCTTCGGGCTGCCCCTGCCAGCATTCCTCCACCTCACCTGCCCGCACTATTGGCGCGAAGGCCAGCCGGGGGAAACTGAGGCTCAGTTCACGCAGCGTCTCGCCCAGGAACTCGAAGACATGATCGCCGCAGAGGGGGCCGACACTATCGCCGGTTTCTTCGCCGAGCCCGTCATGGGCGCAGGTGGCGTCATTCCGCCCTCGGACGGCTATTTCCAGGCGATCCAGCCGATCCTGAAAAAGCACGGCATTCCGCTGATCTCAGACGAGGTGATCTGCGGCTTTGGCCGCACCGGCGAAACCTGGGGCTGTGAGACCTACGGCTTCATGCCCGACGCAATCATCAGCTCCAAATGCCTCACAGCGGGTTTCTTCCCCATGGGCGCAGTCATCCTCGGCCCAGAGCTGACCGAGCGTCTGCAAAAGGCCTCCGAGGCCATTGAGGAGTTTCCCCACGGCTTCACCGCCTCGGGCCACCCAGTGGGCAGCGCCATCGCGCTCAAGGCCATCGACGTGATCCTGAACGAGGGCCTCATGGACCGCGCCCGCGCGCTCACACCCCGTTTCGAGGCTGGCATGGCCGACATCATGGCCCGTCACGCCAATATCGGCGAGGTCCGCGGCAAGGGCCTCATGGGCGCGCTCGAGGCTGTGCGCGACCGCGACACGAAAACGCCCTTCGAAGGGCACCTGTCCGTGTCCGAACGCATCGCCAATGCCTGCACCGATCAGGGGCTGATCTGCCGCCCTCTGGGCCAGTCCATCGTGCTCTGCCCGCCCTTCATCATGACAGACGCCCACATGGACGAGATGTTCGACAAGCTCGACGCCGCGCTCACAGATGTCTTCAAAGACGTCGCCTGATGCGCATCGCGCTGATCGGCAACGCGGCGGGGGGCAAAAGCACGCTCTCCCGCCGCCTGGCCGACACCCACGACCTGCCGCTCTACGAGATCGACAAATGGCAGTGGGGACCGGGGTGGGAGCCAAAGCCCGAGGCCGAATATGCCCCGCTCCATGAGGCGGCCATCGAAGGCGAGCGTTGGGTGATCGACGGCATGGGCACTGGCCCGCTGATCAATGCCCGCCTGCGCCGCGCGACGGACATCATCCTGATCGATCTACCGATCTGGCAGCACTACTGGCTCGCTGCGGAACGCCAGCGCCGCTGGCAGGACTTGCCACCCGGTGAACATCCCGGCGGCAATGACATACCCGTAAGCACGCGGGACCTCTTTGAGATGATGCACAAGGTAGCGACTGTCTATCTGCCGAATGTCCGCAAATGGGCCGAGGATCTGGAAGGCCCAGACACGCGGCTCCACGTGCTCCACGACATCGAAGAAGTCGGGAGGTTTGAGCTCACCTGACGCGGGCAGTGCGGCTAGAGCTTGGACAGCTTGTCCTGCAGTTCAGCGAGCTGCTTTTTGATCTCGTCGAGATCTTCTTCCTCGCTGCCTTTCTCGGCGCCGCCCTCATCCTTGTCCGGGGCGGACCAGCCTGACATCCCCGGCATGCCGGGCATGCCCCCGGTCATGGCTTTCAGAAAGGCCTCCTGCTGGGCGCGGATCGCGTCGTAGCCCGGCATCTGGCTCATGGGGTTCATCGACCCCATCTGATCCATCATCTTGGTGGGACCTTCGCGCAGCATCTCGAAACTCGCCGCCAGGAACTGCGGCACAACAGACGTCGCCTGTGTCGTGTAGCTGCGCACCAGATCGGTGAGCACCGTCACCGGCAGAACATTTTCACCCTTGGATTCGTGATCCGCGATGATCTGCAACAGATACTGCCGCGTGAGGTCGTCACCGGATTTCAGATCCACGATCTGAACCTCGCGGCCCTCACGGATGAAAACCGCGATGTCTTCGAGCGTCACGTAATCGGACGTCTCGGTGTTGTAGAGCCGTCGGCTCGCATAGCGCTTGATCAGCAGTGGCGCATCTTTGTCGGCCATATCGTGCAAGTCCTCCCCGATATGCACCCGCTTTCGCGGCAATGCAGAACGCTACCGCGCCACCGCAGAAAGTCCAAACAAAAAAGGGCGGCCCTAACTCGTGGTCAATCCACTCGTTACAGGGCCGCCCCAGTATTCACACCGCAAATGGGAGGACATGCGGCGTGTTCAGGAAGCTTTACTTCGACGTGGCTTTCTTAGCCGCGGTCGTGACGTCAGCAGTGGCTTTCTTGACAGCAGAGGTGGCCTCTTCGGTCAGGTCTTTGCCAGCTGCGAGCATCAGCTCAACAGTGTCCATCTGAACTTTCTTCGCAACTTCGGCGAAGGCAGACATGTGCTCTGCGGCAGTTTCAGCGGAGAACGAAGCGAAATCAGTCATCGCTTTGGTGTAGTCAGCGGCCTCGGGCTTCGCTTTGGTCACGTCGGAGACTTTGCCGATCGTGGCTTTCGTCCACTTGGCAGAGATTTCCGTCGATTTTTCAGCGGCTTCCAGGGCCACGGCGCTCATCTTTTCAGACAGCGTGGTAGAAGTCTTAAATGCGTCTTCCATGGCTTTCGTGTCCACGGGGAACGCGCCCATCATGTCTTTGAACATGGCGGAGAAGTCTTGCTGCTTTGCCATTTTAACAATCCTTGCTTTGCAATCCCGGGACGGCCCCGGCTTTCTGCATCTGCAAAGGATATACGTGCTGCGCTGCAGCATTACAAGTCTTTTTTCTGCACTGCAGCAAAAAGCCGGTTTAGGACGCTTTCGCCCCCGTCACATAGCTCCCCGGCGCGGCAGGGAGCTTGTCACCTTTCGCCCCGCCCGGCTTGCGCGCTTTCACGGTTCCGGTGGACTTTTCCTTGAGCCACGCATCCCAACGCGGCCACCACGACCCCTCGACGAAATCCGCCCCTTCTTTCCAGGGGTCCGCTGCACGTGCGAGATCGGGATTCACGTAATGCCCGTACTTTTTCTTTGACGGCGGGTTCACGATGCCCGCGATGTGGCCGGACTCCGACAAGATGAAAGTCTTGTCCCGACTGCTCATCTTCTGGACGCCGTAATAGGACGTTTTCCACGCCGCAATATGGTCCGTCTCGCACGCAATCGCACAGAGCGGCACGTCCACTTCCTGCAGGTAGAGCGTGTCGTCACCCAGCTGGAAACCGCCATTGGCAAAAAGGTCGTCCTGGCAAAGCCCGCGCAGGTATTCCACCGCCATCTTGCCCGGCAGGTTCGTTGAGTCACCGTTCCAGTAGAGCAGGTCAAACGCCGGCGGCGCCTCCCCCATCATATAGCTCTTGATGGCAGGCCCGTAGATCAGGTCATTCGAACGCAGATAGCTGAACGTCCGCGCCATGTAGATCGATTCCATCATGCCGGTGCGTTCGCACTCCTCCTCGATCCCGTTGATGAAATCGTTGTTGAGGAACACGCCGACCTCGCCCTGATCCGAGAAATCAGTGAGCGTCGTAAAGAAGGTGGCGCTGTTGATATCATCGGTCTGGCCGCGCTTGGCCCGGCGCGCCAGCGTCAGCGCCAGTGTGGTGCCCGCGATGCAGTAGCCCACCACATTCACCTTATCGACCTTGGCCGCTTTCTTCACCTCACCGATGACGGTTTCATAGCCCTCTTCGACGTAGTTCAGCATGCCCACATCGGCATAGGTGGGGTCTGGGTTGACCCAGCTGACGACAAAGACCGAATGGCCCTGCTCGACGAGCCATTTGATCAGGCTGTTCTTTTCCTTGAGATCGAGGATGTAGAACTTGTTGATCCAGGGCGGAAAGATCACGACCGGCGCCTTTTCCACCGTCTCGGTCGTCGGCGCGTATTGGATCAGCTCCAGCAGACGGTTCTGGAACACGACGCGCCCGGGCGACGTGGCGAGGTTCTCGCCCACCACAAAGGCGTCCTTGTCAGCCAGCGTCACCAGCAGATCGCCGTGATTGGTCTCCAGATCGGCCACCAGATTTTCCAGCCCGCGCACGAGACTCTCGCCCTCGGTCTCTACCGCGCGCTCCAGCGCCTCGGGGTTGGTACCCAGAAAATTCGACGGGCTGAACATGTCGATGATCTGGCGGCTGAAATACTCCACGCGGCGCTTTTCGCCCGGCTCCAGATGCTCGATATCCTGAATCGCCTGCCCCACGGCCTCGGAATTCAGCATGTATTGCTGCTTGAGAAAGTTGAAATAGGGGTGCGTGTCCCAGAGCGGGTTCTGAAAACGCCGGTCAAAGGGCGTTTCGTCCTCGGGGGCCTGAATCTTGCCCTGCGCGAGCGCGGCCTGCGCCTCGACATAGTGTTTTACCGATTTGCTCCAGAATCCGATCTGGTGCTCCATGATCTTGGCCGGGTTGGCCATCATTTCGGCGACATAGGCCGTGGCAGCGCGCATGAAAAGCTCCTGATTGGGCCCCTGCAAAGCCTGCGGCGTCGGCTCTTTCTTCTCGGAAAGCGCTGAAACTAAACGTTTTGTTAGCTGGTCGACACGCTCCAAATTGGCCTGAAGCTTGTCAGATGGCGTAAAGTCATTGTCGTTCATTATTGCTTTCTCAACGTTGCACGCCTAGTTTCGCAACCGCAGCATATACGTCCGCGCGGCAAAAGCCAAAGCGTGGCGATTGGTCTGGCCGTGTTTTTTTAGCGCAAGGTTTTTGCGTGGTTCCGCGAGCAGTCAGGTCGAATATCCGCCCAAAGCTAAGGGCACCTGGGAGCGAGTAACGGACCGAAGGGGGGTCTGACCATGCGCTATATGTTGACCTATGACCTCATGGAGTCCGCCCGAAACACGAATGAGTGGCTCGGCGCGACCGCGAAGGCCTGGGGATCCTATCCTGCAATGGCAATGATCCCGAATCCGGCATTCCAGTGGATGGCCGCTTGGGGCGAAGTCACCGAACGCACTTTCGCGCGGATGGTGGTTAAGCCTGGCTGGGGCCTCGACTCAATCTCAATGGAAGACGGCAAAGACCACCTCATCAGCGTTGAGACAGTGGTCGAAAAGGCTTTTGGCGATTTGATCCACTTCAAGGTACAGGGTCGCAAGCCGATGAAACGGCGCGTGCTGCTCGTGGCACCAATGTCGGGTCACTACGCAACACTCTTGCGTAAGACCGTGCTCAGCCTCCTGCACGACTGCGAAGTTTACATTACCGACTGGCACAACGCCCGCGACATCCCGGTGTCCGAGGGCAAGTTCGACGTCGAAGACTACACACTCTACCTCGTGGAATTCATGCAGGCGCTGGGTCACGATACCCACGTGATCGCGATCTGCCAGCCTGCGCCTCTGACGCTGGCGGCCACGGCCTACCTGGCCGAACACGACCCCAAGGCGCAGCCAGCCTCGCTGACCCTTGTCGGCGGCCCTATCGATCCCGATGCCAACGCCACCGAGGTCACCGATTTCGGCCGCCGCGTGACCATGGGCCAGCTCGAAGAAACCATGATCCAGCGCGTCGGCTTCAAGTACAAAGGCGTGGGCCGCATGGTCTATCCCGGCCTTTTGCAGCTGGCCTCGTTCATGTCGATGAATGCCGAAAGCCACTCCAAAAGCTTCTACGATCAGATCCTGCGCACGGCGCAAGGCGCGGCCTCGGACCATGACAAGCACAACGCCTTCTACGACGAGTATCTCGCCGTGATGGACATGACGGCAGAGTTCTATCTCTCCACCGTCGAGCGTATCTTCAAGAACCGCGACATCGCCCGTAACGAATTTACCGTGGCAGGGCACAAGATCGACATCTCGAAGATCACCGATGTGGCCGTAAAGATCGTCGAAGGAGAAAACGATGATATCTCGGCTCCTGGCCAATGCCTCGCAGCGCTCGACCTGCTGACGGGCCTCCCCGATGACAAGAAGGCCGCGCATCTTGAGCCCGGTGCCGGGCATTACGGGATTTTCGCGGGCAAGAGCTGGCGCAACAACATTCGTCCACTCGTGCTGGATTTCATCGATCAGAATGCCCGTAAGAAGCCGGTGAAGGTGGCCAACAAGAACGCTGCAGCCTAAAAACGCTTCAAGGACCTTTGCAGGTGCCTCGCGAAGAAATCTGGGCCAAGTGGCTCAGAAATCTATGCAGTGAGCTTCACTCACCTATTGCAGGACAAACGGCTGCTTTAGCCATTCTCGCATGAGTTCAGTGACGAGAGCAGGCTGCTCCAGTGTCGGCAAATGCCCTGCGCCCCCAATCACCTTGAACACTGAATAGGGAATTAGTTCCGCAATAAATTGATGGCGCTCGGGTGTGCAAAGCTTGTCATGCTCGCCGCACAATACCAAAGCCGGGCACTTGATCTTGCGCAGCGTGGACTGCTGGTCGCGCCTGCGCTGCAATGCCCGCGATTGGCGCAAAAACACATCGGGGCCTAGGTCTTCCGCCATCTGCATACAAAGATCCAGAATATCGCCCTTTAAGGGCCCGTTCGCGAGGTACTGAGGCTTCATCTCGTCGCGCATAACATCGCGCAGCTTGCCTGCTTTGACCTTCACGATCTGCGGTTCCCGCGCGGCAGCCCTTTCGGGGGTTTCCGACACCGGGTTGGTATCCATCAGCGCAATCCGCGTCACGCGGTCGGGCGCGCGACGGAAGACCTCCATCGCCACGATCCCGCCCATGGACAGCCCCGCCAGCGCGAACTTCGCCGGTGCCGCCGTCAGCACATTGGACGCGATCTCTTCGATACGGTCGCCCAGCATCGGCGCTACCATGACGGACCGTTCCCGGCTCAGCGCATCGATTTGCGGCGCAAAAAGCCGCGCATCGCACATCATGCCCGGCAAAAAGACAACTGGTTCCATCAGAGCCGCTCACTGGCTAGGTTTGCTCCGGCCGATAGCGCGCCCAGCTTGGCGTAGGCGATATCAGGGTCCACCGCGCCAAAGCCCGCAAAGGTACCAAAGCCGCAATCGGACCCCGCCACCACGCGATCTGCACCCACGATCCCCACGAACTTGCCGATCCGCTCGGCCACCAGTTCCGGATGCTCCACAAAATTCGTCGTTGAATCGACGACGCCTGGCACCAGAACCTTGTCCTCGGGAATCTCGGCCGCACGGTCGCGGAAGACCGTCCACTCGTGGGCATGGCGGGGGTTCGACGTCTCAAAGAGCAGCTGCGACGCATTCACGCTCATAAAGGTCGAAAACACTTTCGCCATGTCGATATCGCATACATGGGGCCCCTCGTAATTGCCCCAGCAGATATGCACCCGTACCCGGGACGGATCGATGCCTTCGAGCGCGTGGTTCAGCGCCTCCACATGGCTCGCGGCGATCTTCAGGAACTCTTCGTCAGAGAGGTCGTTGAACAGCATGTGCCGCGACAGTGCCAAATCCGGGCAGTCGAGCTGCAGGTAGAGCCCGCTATCGACGATGGTTCGGTACTCCTCGCGCATGGCATCGGCCAGCGCCGCTAGGTATTCTTCACGCGTCGCGTAGAAATCATTCTGCAAAAACAGCGAGATAACACCGGGAGAGGCCGCATTCATGAATCCCTCTTCGGCCTCATGGGCCGCCATCCCCGCCTTGAGGTTGGCGATATCGGTCTGCAGCTCGCCTTGCCCCTTGGACGTCACCTCGCCTACGCACATGGGCCGCGCGTATTGCGGGGTGCCGCCACCTTGTGCCAGCCGCTTGAGAAAGCCAGGAAACAGCTTCAGATCGGCCGGCGCGTTGCGCGGGCTGTCGCCGTCAAA
>JBCDKS010000003.1:0-227840 GCA_038746275.1 Pseudomonadota bacterium
AGCCGTCGGCGTACCTGCCTCCTGCTCTTTAATCATGCCGATTATCTGCTCGTCGCTGAACCTTGATGATCTCATTCTTCGTCTCCTTGTCAGGGACGAACTCTACCCAAAAATGGAGGAAGAAACGGGTCTCAGGTCAATGGGAACAACCAAGGGGGCGGTCAAACCGGTCAGGCTTACAGCACAAGCATCGTGAACTACTCCTGCAACGAAGGCATTCCGTTGGTGGTGCGGTATGAGAATATCGGCAACCGGTCCTATGCCTATGTGTCCCACGACAGCCTGCCCGAGATCAAAATGTCCAGTGTTCGGTCCGGCTCTGGCTCTCAATATGCCAATGGTGCCAGCTCAATTCACTCAAAGGGCAATTTCGTCTATGCCAATTTCAACGGCATTGAAGACCATTGCTATGAGGACTGAACCACAGGTTACACGAAGCGAATACGGCCCCAGGCGGGGCCGTATTGTGTTGTATTTCTTCACCGGACTTTGCCGTCAGTCCTCCCCGTCCAAGACTTCCTTCACCACAGTCGCCAACTGCTTGAGGCTGTATGGTTTTGGAATAAAGCCAAACTGGTTTTGCTCTGCCTCCGGGAGGTTTTTTTCAAACGCATCCTCCGCATAGCCGGAGGCGAAGATGAACGGCACTTGGTTGCCGGTCTTCCGCACCGCATCCAGCAGGCTGGGGCCGTCCATTTCCGGCATCACCACGTCTGAAACGACAAGATCGATCTCGTCGCCATGCTCCTCCAACAGTTCCATGGCCTCTACGCCATTTTCAGCTTGATGAACGATGTAGCCCCGCGCCTCCAGCGTGCGGCTGCCAACAGCGCGCACAGCGTCCTCGTCTTCCACAAACAGGATGGTTGCATTGCCAGCCAGATTCCGCACCCGCTCCTTGCGCTCGCCCACATCTGCTGCGGCCTCCTGCAATTCGGCTGCACTCGGTTCGTGACGTGGCAGGTAAATGCGGAAAGTCGTGCCCTCTCCCACGACACTCTCCGGGTAAATGAACCCACCGGACTGTTTGACGATACCGTATACCATCGAAAGACCAAGACCCGTGCCCTTGCCCACTTCTTTGGTGGAGAAAAACGGATCGAAGATCTTCTGCATAATCTCGTCGCTCATTCCTGTGCCGCTGTCCTGCACCTCAATGAGAACATACTCAGCATCCGGCATTTCCCGTCGGACGGATTCCACTTTGGTGGACCCTTTTAAGACGTTGGACGTGCGCACTGTAATCTGACCGTCCTTGCCACCGGAAGGCGTATCATTGATCGCATCGCGGGCGTTGACGCACAGGTTGACGATCACCTGCTCCAACTGCCCAATATCTGCCCGCAGCGGCCACAAATCGCGGCCATGATTGATCTCAAGCTTGATATTGTCTCCCACCAGACGCGCCAGCAGCATGCGCATATCGGCCAATACATCCGGAACCGAAAGCGTTTGAGGACGCAGCGTCTGCCGTCTGGAAAAGGCCAACAGCTGACGCACCAAGGAAGCAGCCCGGTTGGCGCTGTGTTTAATGCCCATAATGTCCGTAAAGGACGGGTCGGACGGACGGTGGTTTGACAACAGGAGATCGGACAGGCCGATAATTGCGGTCAGCACATTGTTAAAGTCATGCGCGATGCCACCGGCAAGTTGGCCCACGGCATTCATTTTTTGGCTCTGGGCCATCTGGCGCTCGAGAGCCTTTTGTTCTGTCATCTCAATGGCGTAAACAATGGCGCGTTCACGCACCGCCACATCATCACTCGCCTCGTCCAGATCCGACCCATCTGACACCGTGCTGATGAAAAAGCGCAGGGAGCAGTCTTCGCCCTCAATCTGGGCGCTCAACCGCGGCACAACAGAATCAATGTGGTCAATCGCACCCTTACCGGCAATCGCATCAGCAAGGGCTTTGTGGACCGCAGGGCGTTCGTCTTCGCCGCACAAATCCTCGATCTTCACCGGGCCATTACCGTCTGACTGGCCAAGGACAGGTGCAAACAAACGCTGGAAAGGCGCATTCGATTGGATCATGGCCCCGTCAGCACCGAAGGACGCGATGGCGATGGGGGTATTGTTGAAAAACCGCGTGAAGCGCACTTCTGCAGCTCGCAAGTCTTCGGCGTTACCCTCGCCCGCACTGCGGTTAAGCACGACAGTTCGCGTAGCACCCGGCGCACCATCAGGCGCAAACGGGACCTTGTGATATAGACGTACGGGCAAGCTTTGACCATTGGAACGGGCAAGGTCGAGATCGACAACAGCCGTGCGGGATTGACCGGGCTCAACATTCAACGTGTTGAGCAGCGCCATTCCATCACCCAGGATGAAATCCTGCATCTGTACCGTGCCGGGTTTGAAATCGGCCAAATCACGCCCCAGCCATTCGGCAAGCGTTGCATTCATGTATACAACCGATCCGTCCGGCTGGGCAGAAAAGAAGCCGGCAGGCGCATGGTCCAGGTAATCGATGGCGTGTTGCAACTCCAGAAACACGCTTTCCTGACGCGAACGCTCTAAGGTCACATCCGCCAGTTCCCACACAATCAATGGCTTGGAATATCCACTATGGGGCAACAGCCGCGACGACAGACGGTACCAGTGGGGTGCGGTCGTCTGCGTACCGTTTTGTAAATCCGGCAGGCTGTGGACCAACCGAAATTCTTGCGAGTGCGTTTCACCCGCGCGCACCCTTTGGTTCATCCGGTAGACGATTTCAGACGCCTCGTCCGCGCCGGACAGAACCCGCTCCAACGTAGAGACATCGCGAACACTCTCGGCCCCGGTCATATCGCCATAGGCGCGGTTGGCGTACACGATGCGACCTTCCCAGTCCGTGACCAAAGCGCCATGGTCCAAACCATCAACAAATGCGCGCGAAAACGCATCGCCCTTGGTTTTTGCCGTCACGTGGACAAATCCGATGGCCAAGGCCAACAGGAAGAAAACTCCAAGTATGGCCAAAACAACCAGTATGGCGACCGTGACCGGCTGTGCGTACGCGCGCGGTAGGAGCAGAAACAGCCCAGCCAAACCCAACAGCAAAAGCCCCACCAACAACAAACGGCCCAAGCCACCGCTTGCCTCAGAACGATCTATCAACGGTGTTGTCGATGTCTTCCCCGATTTGTTTTTTGCCGATTGAAGAGCAGACAGCTCCGCCGCCTTTACGCGACGCTCCTGCGGCGTTGCACGTTTTTGGTCCAACGGAACTGCCGAACGACCTTCCAATACGCGCGAAGGAGACGCTGCGTCCGGTTTTGTTGCCCGCTCGCCCATAGTGTCTGCAACTCCGCTGCGCCCCTAACTCCACCGCTTGAATCAGATTCCCGTACTTAAGGGAAGCTTGGCACGCACTAAGCAGGGAAGCGCCGCAAATAAGCCTTTTTGATGCAAGCCACACCTCACACAGCCCGTTCCAAGTTTGGGAAGTTTTTCAACGGCCCAAACAGTTTCTTGTTCCCACCATCATTGTGTGTATTTTTGTTGCTATTGCGGCCTGCCAGCCAGTTCAAACCGATCCGAAACGGCGGTGACTTATGGAATTTATTGATTCTCTCTTGTTGAATTTTGTAGCTGCAGAGTCGCTTGCAACTGCACGAACTGTGTTTTGGATCATCATCGCAGTGCTCGCCACTCTGTTGGCGTTGTACATTGTGCGCCGCCTCACGCGCCCCCGCTTTGCCGGTGGTTCGCGCAGCAAAAAAGCACGGCTGGCAATAACCGACGCTGCACGTGTGGATGAACACGGCCGCAGTGTTGTTCTTTTACGGCGCGACGATGTGGAACATCTCTTACTCATCGGCGGGCCAAATGATCTTGTCATCGAATCCAACATCCGAAAGTTGGAGCCAGCCGGTGCATCAACCGCAACGACAAGTACTGCGGTTGAACGCACTGCCGTTCCGGCTGCTGCTCCGCCCGCTCCGGCCGCCCCGCCCACGGCCACTCCTGCGCCACCACCGCCACAGCCAACGCCAAAGCCGGTCGAGGCAGCGCCTTTGGTACCACCGAAAGAACCAACCGCACCGGTTCTAACGCCTTCCCAACCCACATCAGCGTCTGTGTCGTCGGCACCCACTTTGGCCAAGCCCGCCATGTCGCCGTCGGTTTCAGCTGAACCGTCCAGCATTCGTCCGCCGGAGCCAAGCACTTCGTCGGTGGGTGTGGCAAAGCCGGTTACGCCACCATCTGTGGCGCCAACAGCCGCGCCTGTACGCAGGGAACCGCCGTCCTTCACCACCACGTCGAGGGTTGATCCGAAGCCCGAAGCTGACAAAAAACCGAGCGCCGCAGATGAAATGGAAGCGCTGCTAAGCGAAATTGAACTCCCCAAGCGCACCTAGCGCACGGAGCGCGCAGTTGTATCTCGATACGCTCTTCACGTGTGTCTGCGTACCAATAAAAAAGCCGGCATCACCCTTGGGGAGATGCCGGCTTGTTGAATTTTCGATCTGATAGCACTCAATCGTCGCGATAGACTTTCTCGCGCCTCTCGTGCCGCTCTTGAGCTTCAAGTGACATCGTCGCAATTGGGCGCGCTTCAAGGCGGTCGAGGCTAATCGGCTCGCCCGTATCTTCACAATATCCATAGCTGCCATCATCAATGCGGGCGATGGCTTGATCGATTTTCGACACCAGTTTGCGCTGACGGTCGCGAGCGCGCAGTTCGATAGACCGGTCTGACTCTGATGATGCACGATCCGACAAATCGGGTTCGTTCAAACGGTGCTCTTGCAGCATTTCCAGCGTCTCAGCGGACTCGCGCTGCAAGTCGGATTTCCATGCTTGCAGTTTGGCGCGAAAATACTCCTGCTGGCGAGGGTTCATAAATTCCTCGTCCGGAGATGGCTTATAGTCTTTCAATATCGTCGACATCTGAGGCTCCGTTGCCGGGCACGGGTCGGTGAACACCGCGCCTCCCCTCCACTTCGAGATGGCCGCTCTATACCCACAGGCGGGATTGGTAAC
This sequence comes from Pseudomonadota bacterium, assembly GCA_038746275.1. Taxonomy (GTDB): domain Bacteria; phylum Pseudomonadota; class Alphaproteobacteria; order Rhizobiales; family Rhizobiaceae; genus Pseudahrensia. Next base: position 4,972 of record JBCDKS010000003.1, read on the forward strand.
AAGCGCCAATACGCCTTCCCAACCATTGATTGACCCATTTTTAAGACTTGCCCCAACGTCGCTGGCAGGGTCGTGAATTGGACGTACCCTTGCGGCCTCATCAGGTCACGGTTAGGGAATGGAGATGAAAACGCTGATCATCTTGCGCCATGCCAAGTCGTCTTGGGCTCAGCCTGGCCTGACGGACTTCGAGCGCCCGCTCAACGGTCGTGGCTGCGATCAGGTGCAGCGTTTGGCCACTTGGTTCGATGATCAGACCATGCCGGGCTTAGCCGTCGTCAGTTCACCGTCCAACAGAACGCGTGAGACGCTGGCTGGCATCATGTCGGGCCTGAGCAAAGGCCTTGGCGACAGCCAACCGGTGTTTATCGACGACCTCTACAACGGATCCATGGACGACTATTTGTCGGCCATCTGGGCACAGGCGGATACGGTTCAGACGCTTGTTGTGATCGGTCACAATCCGACTTGCGATGAGTTAAGCCGTTATCTCACGGCTCCTTCCAGCGCGGCGGCACAAAAGCTGATGGCGCATCATTTCGGAACCGCCTGTCTCGCTCGGTTTGAAATCCCCGCCGAGACATGGGCCGATATCCGCGCATCCAACAACCAACTCACCCATTTTGTGCGTCCAGCCGACTTGGAAACCGCCCCCGCTGTCTAAACCAGTGCGCCTGCAGACGCGCCTCGGTTCGACCACGGTGGACAAGCTTGGCAGGGAACCCCAATTGCACGATGCGCTTCGAAGTTCCGCAACGGAACACCAGTCGAGATCGATATGAGCCAGATCACCACATTTTCCGACGATGCCCGCATCGCGTTCGACAATGTTGCCGATGCGGCCAGCAGCTTAATCGCTCCAACGCTGCGCTTTGGGGTAACGGGCCTGTCCCGCGCCGGGAAGACGGTGTTCATCACGTCGCTCGTTCATGCCCTGCTCAATGGCGGACGTTTGCCGCTATTTGATGTGGTCTCGGAGGGCCGTCTGACCGAAGCAACCCTGCAGCCGCAGCCCGATGATGCCATCCCCCGCTTTAAGTACGAACAGCATGTTGAGGCACTGTTACGCGATCAGACGTGGCCCAACTCCACCAGTTCAATTTCGCAGCTGCGCATTCGCTTGAAGTACCAATCCGCAAGTCTTTGGAACCGCACGTTTGGTGCGGGCGAATTGACACTCGATATTGTGGACTACCCCGGCGAATGGCTCCTTGATCTCCCGCTGCTGGGGAAATCCTATGCAGAATGGTCCAAGGAGGCGCTCGCTCTATCGCGCCTTGAAGGCCGCAAAGCACTTGCCGCACACTGGCATGAAACCATGCAGGACCTTCCACCGACCGGCCCGGCATCGGAAGTCGATGCAGAGCGTCTGGCCACGGTGTTCACGGATTACCTGCGCGCCTGCCGCGCCGATGAAACAGCGCTTTCTACACTGCCGCCCGGTCGGTTTCTAATGCCGGGCGATATGGAGGGCTCTCCCGCCCTTACCTTCGCTCCCCTGGACCTCGAAACCCAAGACACCCGTGCCCAAGCCGAAACGCTCCACGCAATGATGGAGCGGCGTTATGAGGCGTATAAATCGTTGGTGGTGAAGCCGTTTTTTCGCGATCACTTTGCAAGGCTGGACAGGCAGATCGTGCTGGTGGACGCACTGCAGGCGATCAACGCCGGTGCAGAGGCGGTCGCCGACTTGGAAACCGCCCTTGGTGATATTTTGGAGTGCTTCAACCACGGCAAACGGTCATGGCTCACGTCTTTGTTTAGCACCCGCACCGACCGCATCTTGTTTGCTGCCACGAAGGCAGATCACCTCCACCACTCCAACCACGACCGGCTGGAGGCGATTTTGGAACACCTGGTTCGCCGAGCACGTGACCGCGCGCAGTTCAGCGGCGCCCAAACCGACGTTGTGGCGCTTGCCGCGTTGAGAGCAACCACCGAGGGCGAAATCAAAGACAACGGAGACACGGTTTCCATAGTGGTTGGCACACCCTTGGAAGGCGAGCGCCTAGGGGAAGACGTGTTTGACGGCAAAAGCCGCACCGGCATTTTCCCTGGCGATCTTCCAAACGACCCAACCGAGGTAACCGACCCAAAACGCGAAGCGGACGCGCTGCGCTTTATCCGGTTTCGCCCGCCGGAGATTAAAGGCGAGGGCGAGGGCATCACAGTCTCACTTCCGCACATCCGCTTGGACCGCGCGTTGAATTTTCTTTTTGGGGATCATTTAGAATGAGTGACACCTCAAGAAAAGGCGCACGAACACCCCGCAGCTTTAGCCTTGACGATGCGTCCGAAGCGCAAGCTTTGCCTGCAGCATCGCCAAAGCCCGTGAAGAACACCCGTGCGAAAAGCAAACCGACTGCCGGTTCAAAAAGACCAAAATCCTTTTCCCCGGCCAAGAACTATGTTCCCACGGACGATCTTGCAGCCCAGAGACTGACTCAGGAGCAAGCCGATGAACTGTCGGCGCTCACGCCACCGCCTTTGCCCAGTCAGAAAAAGCGCTTCCGCTGGAGCCGCCTGTTTTTCGGTGCGGTCGCGGCTTTGATCTCGCTGGCATTCGGTCTTTGGGTGGATGGTCTCATCCGTTCGCTGTTTGCCCGCCAAGACTGGTTGGGTTGGCTGGCCATCGCGCTGACCGGCCTGATCGTCCTGTCCGCCATTGTCATCATCGTACGCGAATTGCTGGCCCTTCGGCGGATCGCAAAAATTGACAGCACCCGAGCTGCCGCCAGCGCCGCCCATGAAAGCAATGACACCAGGCAAGCCAAAGCGCTCGTCACCACCCTGTTGAGCCTACAGGGAGCGTCCAGCACCAACGTATCAGGCCGATCCCAAATGCAGAGCCTGTCCAGCGAAATCATGGATGGACGCGATTTGGTTGTCTTGGCGGAACGGCATCTGATGGGCCCTTTGGACGCAAAAGCCCGGACCCTGATCCTGGGAGCCGCCAAGCGGGTCAGCGTTGTAACAGCGATTTCGCCAAGGGCAATTGTCGATGTGGGCTATGTGCTGATCGAAAACGCAAGGCTCATTCGTTCCCTGTCAGAACTGTATGGCGGCCGTCCGGGTACGCTCGGGTTCTTCCGCTTGGCCCGCACTGTCGTCACCCACCTTGCGATAACCGGATCAATCGCGGTGGGCGAAGGATTGCTGCAGCAAGTGGTTGGACAGGGTTTGGCTGCCCGCCTCTCAACGCGCTTGGGCGAAGGGGTCGTCAACGGCCTTTTGACCACACGTATTGGAATTTCGGCGATGGATGTGTGTCGCCCCATGCCATATTTGAAGCTCACCCGGCCCTCCGCAGGCGATTTTCTGTCTGAACTGACCGGAATTACGAAAAACCCGGCCACATCACAAAGGGTCTGATCGGGCCACTGTGGCCAATCAATCACACAAACCTATCCATGGGGGTCGTAAACACGTCCACGTCACCAAAAGCGCATCTTCCTTCCCTCCCCAACCATAATGCGTTAACCATTGTGCGTGAAAGTCGTCATCAACCCGGTAAGGGACCAAAATGCGGATGTTTGTGATGAGTCTCCCGTCTTTCCGTACGCCCATGCGTGCGCTTTCCAGCTTTTTTGCCTTGGTAATCGTTGCTTCAGCCTTGCTGGCACCGACGGTCTCGTCGGCCAGTGAACGCAGCTACTTCCGCAATGTGCAGGGTTCATGGGCGGGTGCAGGCAAGATTGTTGCCGGTAAATACAAGAACACCCGTTTCACCTGCACCTTTGAGGGCACAACGCCAAAGGGCGTCGGCATGAACCTGTCCGGCAAGTGTCGGGTCGGCCTGTTTTCGCAAAACATCAAAGCCAACATCGTCAAGCGCGGCAACAGCTATCGCGGCACGTTTCTCGACGGCGCTAAGGGCAAAGGTCTCGACATTGTCTCCGGCTCCCTGCGCCGCAACAAACTGGTGGTGGGCATCAACCGTAAGCAGCTCAACGGCACGATGATCGCAAACCTTAAATCCAAGAACAAAATGCACGTGACCATTTCAGTGCGGGCCAATAACCGTCTGGTTCCTGTTATAGGTCTCACATTGAACCGTCGCGCCAAGAAGGCTGCGCTGGCAGACTAGATCTAGCTGTCCGCAAGCATCGCTTGCGACCGGTCACTCTACTGCCAAAAACGATTAGGTCTTTTCCACAGACCGGCGTGAATCCGTCACATTTTGTCTCATTGCCGCTTGCAACAAGCGGTTGGACGGTCAAATGCTGTTGCCCCGCCTTCGGTATATTATATCGCTCATGTTCGACTTGACCAATGGCGCCGCCCTTCTAGTTCACATTGCGGCACTGTTTTACGTGACTGGCTTTCTGGTTCGTGATCAACTCACACTGCGCATGCTCATCCTCTTGGGCACGCTCTGCTATCTGATCTACTACTATTTCGCCCTCGACACCCCGCTTTGGGACGCCATCATTTGGAGCGTCATCATGGGGTGCGCCAATCTCTATATGATTTTGGTGCTGGCCTACGAGCGCACGACCTTTCGCATGACAGACGATGAGAAACGCTTGTTTGCAGCGTTTGACACGATGACGCCCGGCGAGTTTCGGCGTGTGCTCAAAGTGGCGCAATGGGTGGACAGTGATGGGACACAAACCCTCACACAGGAAGGCAAACCGTGCGACCGGCTGTATTACGTTTTGGAAGGTGCAGTCACTATAGTAAAGGCCGAACGCAGCTTTGAAATTCCGTCCGGCAGTTTCATCGGCGAGGTTGCCTACTTTTTGAAACAATCGGCAAGCGCCACCGTGAGCGTGGCCAAAGGCGGTCGCTACGTGGCCCTGCCGCGCGAAAAACTTGCGGCGTTGGAGAAAAAGTATCCCGGTATCCGCATCGCCATTCATTCGGTCTTATCTGCCGACATGGCGCAAAAGGTTGCGCGCAGCTAGCGCTTCACTGTCGAACAAAATATGAACAACGGAAGCTTGTCGGCATGGGTCGCAGTGCTTATCCCTTACAGCAGTGGAATGCACGCTTACATTTTGATTCGATCTGGTGGTGCACGCGCTCTCTGAACAATGGACCTCGCCATGGAAGACGATCTCTTTGCCGCAACGCCACTAAGCAAGCCAAAGCAGGCTGCTTCCAACGTTCCGGAAAAGTCCGTTTCAAAAAGCCCGTCAGTTGCAAATTCAAAAGCCACGCCAAAAGCGGCCAAAGGGGACGACTATACCGCTTCCGACATTGAGGTTTTGGAAGGTTTGGAACCGGTGCGGCGTCGCCCGGGCATGTATATCGGCGGTACAGATTCCAAAGCGCTGCACCATTTGTTTGCCGAAGTCATCGACAACTCCATGGACGAGGCCGTGGCGGGCCATGCAACGTGGATCGAAGTTAATCTCGACGCCACAGGTTATTTGACCATTACGGACAATGGGCGCGGCATCCCCATCGACCCACACCCAAAGTTCAAAGATAAATCCGCCCTGGAAGTCATCATGACCACGCTGCACGCGGGCGGAAAGTTTGACGGCAAGGCTTATGAAACATCAGGCGGCTTGCACGGCGTAGGCATCTCGGTGGTGAATGCCCTTTCCGATGATCTGATCGTGGAGGTTGCCCGCTCGCGCCAATTGTTTCGCCAGACTTTCTCCCGCGGTTTGGCCACCAGCGGTGTGGAACAACTGGGCGATGTGAACAATCGGCGCGGCACCAAAGTGCGGTTCCACCCGGACGCGGATATCTTCGGCAAGGACGCAAGGTTCTCCCCCCTCACCCTGTTCAAAATGGCCCGATCCAAGGCGTATTTGTTCGGCGGCGTAGAAATCCGCTGGCACTGCGATCCAGCGCTGGTGAGTGGCAAAGACGAAGTGACCGAAAAGGCCGTGTTCCACTTCCCCGGCGGTTTGAAGGATTATCTGCTGGCCACAATTGACGCCAAGTCCATGGTAACAGCTGAACCCTTTGCCGGATCGACCGCCAAAAAAAGTGGCCACGGCGCGGTGGAGTGGGCGGTCGCTTGGTACGCCGACGATGGTTACGTAAACTCCTACTGTAACACCGTACCGACGGGCGATGGCGGCACGCACGAGGCAGGCCTGCGCACCTGTCTTTCGCGCGGCTTAAAGGCCTACGCAGAACTGGTCGGTAACAAGAAAGGTGCCATCATCACGGCAGACGACGTGATGACATCCGCCGCAGCCATGGTCTCCGTCTTCATCCGTGAGCCAGAATTCGTGGGCCAAACCAAAGACCGTCTGGCAACGGTCGAAGCATCAAAAATCGTTGATACAGCGGTCCGCGACGCCTTCGATCACTGGCTGGCCGCCTCCCCCGCACAAGCCGGGCGCTTACTGGAGTGGGTGGTGGACCGCGCGGAAGAGCGCCTGCGCCGCCGTCAGGAAAAAGAGGTCAACCGCAAGAACGCCACGCGCAAGCTACGGCTCCCGGGCAAACTGGCAGACTGCTCAAAAAACGCGAAGGGCGGGACAGAAATTTTCATCGTAGAAGGTGACTCTGCGGGCGGCTCAGCCAAACAGGCCCGCGACCGTAAAAGCCAAGCCATTCTACCGCTACGCGGTAAAATCCTTAATGTGGCGTCGGCAAGCCGCGATAAAATGGCCAACAGCCAGCAGATTACAGATCTCATCCAGGCTTTGGGGTGCGGGACCCGCTCCCGTTTCAATCTGGAAGAGCTGCGCTACGACCGCGTGATCATCATGACCGATGCGGATGTGGACGGCGCCCACATTGCCTCCCTTTTGATTACCTTTTTTCATCAGGAAATGCCCGGCATCATCACCGAAGGTCACCTCTATTTGGCCGTGCCCCCCCTCTACAAGCTCACCCAAGGCGGCAAGACGCGTTACGCCCGCGACGACGCCCACAAAGACGAGTTGTTGGCCAATGAGTTTTCCGGCCAAAAGAAAGTGGAGTTGGGACGCTTCAAGGGGCTTGGTGAAATGATGCCGGCACAACTGAAAGAGACAACCATGGACCCGGCGAAACGGACACTCTTGCGTGTTTCAATCGACGGGGCGGATGACACCAAAAAGTCCATCGACAACCTGATGGGTACCAAACCAGAATTGCGTTTTCAGTTCATCCAGGACAATGCAGCTTTCGCAAATGACGACTTATTGGACGTCTAAAGCGGACAGTCGATTTTGAACAATTCGGGTTACAAACCAAGGTCTATCAAGGGTTTTATTGACTTTTGAAACGTCCAATTCTATGTCCAACGAGCATGCTTTGGCGCGATGAAGATGTGAGCGCCATTTGGACGGGAACCGACAGTCCGTCCGGCGATATCACCATCCCCCAAGACGCCTGCCATAGGCGTGAAAGATTGATCATACATGTCATTTAGTGACCTAGGGCTGAGCCCTAAAGTTCTCGCTGCCGTTGAGGCGGCCGGCTATACGCAGCCAACCCCCATCCAAGAACAAGCCATCCCCCACGTGCTCCAGCGGCGCGACGTCATGGGCATCGCTCAAACCGGTACCGGCAAAACAGCCGCCTTCACTCTTCCCATGATCTCACTGACGGAGAAAGGGCGCGCCCGCGCTCGCATGCCCCGCACGTTGATCTTGGAACCCACACGCGAGTTGGCCGCTCAAGTGGAGGAGAATTTCAACAAGTACGGCATCAAACACAAACTCAATGTGGCCTTGTTGATCGGCGGCGTTTCGTTTGAAGACCAAATGCGCAAGCTGGACCGCGGCGCGGACGTTCTCATTGCGACGCCAGGCCGCCTGCTCGACCTTTTCGAACGCGGACGCATCCTGATGTCCGGTGTCGAAATTCTGGTGATCGACGAAGCCGACCGCATGTTGGACATGGGTTTCATACCCGATATCGAACGCATTGTTGGCATGGTGCCCTTCACCCGTCAGACCCTGTTTTTCTCTGCCACCATGCCAACCGAGATTGAGCGCCTGGCGGAAAAATTCCTGCAAAATCCGGTGCAAGTGGCTGTGGCGGCAGCGGCATCCACGGCCAAGACGGTGGACCAAAAACTGGTCAAAACACCATCCAAAGACTTTGAGAAACGCGAAACACTGCGCACGCTGATTGACGAGGCAACAGAGCTGAAAAACGCAATCGTGTTCTGCAACCGCAAACGGGATGTCGCCACGCTGCATCGATCTCTGCTCAAGCGCGATTATTCGGTCGGTTCGTTGCACGGCGACATGGACCAGACGGCTCGCACAGCAACGCTCTCGGGGTTCCGCAATGGCGACATTAAAATCCTGGTGGCGAGCGATGTTGCAGCCAGAGGATTGGACATTCCAGACGTCAGCCATGTGTTTAATTTCGACGTTCCAATCCATGCCGAAGACTACGTGCACCGCATTGGCCGCTGTGGCCGTGCAGGGCGTGATGGATGGGCATTTACGCTCGTGGCGCCATCGGACAATCGCTACCTCGGTGCGATCTTAAAACTCACCGGTGACGACCTGCCGTGGCTCGACAAAAGCGGCAAACCTGTGGATGGGAAAACATCGCCCGATGACGGTGAAGAGGCGGCAAAACCGGCCACACGCCGCACCCGTTCCAAGCGCGGGGAGGCCAAAGAAACGGCCAACGAACCCGCTGCCAAAGAGCGTGCACCCAAAAAAGAAGCACCTGTTGAAGCGCAAAAAGACACGCCATCACCATCGCACCGGACGGCACGCCCGCCACGCAACGACCGCAAGCCAAAACAAGACGAACGAGGCGCAAAACCACGCGGGCGCAAAAATGATGACAACGAGCCGACCCCACAGGGTTTAGGCGATCACGTTCCAGCGTTTTTGTTGCAATCTGTCTCTAATGGCTAAAACTGATCATGAGAGGCTGTGACCTGTGTTAGTGTCGCTAACGTGAAGTGACCTGCGACGCAGCCTTGGTATTGTCGCGATTGTGCTCAAGATCGGTTTGAACACGAACGGCTCCGACGATGTGACGACCGCATGCTATACCCTCATTCTCAGCTGTGGCAGCCAACACCAATGCGCTTGACGAAACTGTCAAAAATTACCCGCCAAGGAAACTCGCTGAGCACCACGCGACCGGTCTATTGGTACGTAGCCTTGCGCCACTGGCACACAACCTTGCTGACTATGGTGACGGTGCTTTTGTTTGCTCTGCAAACTGTCCTGCCACCCACAGCAGAGGCGCGTAAACGGCCCTCACTCGTGCGCGATGCCGAAATCGAGGCGCTGCTGCGCGACTATTCCAGACCGCTCCTCAAGGCGGCGGGCCTCTCGCCCACCGCTATTCGCTTCTACATCGTAAACGATCCCAGCTTTAACGCCTTCGTCTCCGGGCGCGGCATGTTCATTCACACCGGGTTGTTGCTGCAATCGGAAACACCCAATGAAGTCATCGGCGTATTGGCCCACGAGATTGGCCACATCATCGGAGGCCATCAGGCCCGCTTGCGTGAACGTATGGCAACGGCCGCACGTTTGGCGCGGATCGCCAGCTTCATCGGTGTCGGCGTGGGCGTCGCCGGAGCAGTCGCAGGCAGTGGCGACGCATCCCGTGCGGGAGTGGGCATTGCCGGTGGTGGCGCCAACATCGCAATGCGTGATTTGCTGCGTTACCGGCGCGATGAAGAACTGTCTGCCGACCGCACAGCGGCCCGTTTGTTGCGCGCAACGGGCCAATCTCCCAAGGGTCTCATTCGCACAATGCGTCGCTTGGGCGGCGGCACATTGGGCATCTCGCGCCGCCGCGACCCCTATCTGAGCAGCCATCCCCTGCCCCAGCAGCGCATGGCCATGATTGAGGGCGCAGCTGCCCAAAACCCCTACTCGAACAAGCGTGATTCCAAGACTTTGCAGCGTCGACACGAACTCGCACGGGCAAAAATCGCGGCTTATACCGGCGGTAACCGCTACGCCCGCTCACTCCTGACGGGTTCCAAGCTCAACAAGGATGCGCAGGACTATGGCGCAGCTATCGTCAACTATCTCTACGGCTCACCAAAGTCTGCCATTCGAGGCTTGGATGCACTCATAAAACGCGACCCAACCAACGCATACTTTCACGAAATGAAAGCCGAAGTCTTATTGCGCACAGGACAGGCTGCAGCGTCTATCGGACACTTCCAAAAAGCGCTGAAATATGATCGCACCAGAGCTGGTTATATCCGTGTAAACTACGGCCACGCGCTGGTATCCCAAGGCACACCCAAACGCGTCAAACAGGCCATCCGGGAATTGAAAAAAGGATTGGCCAGTGACCCAACTGCTATTGCAGGCCATCAATATCTCGCCATGGCCCACTCGTTCCAAGGCAATCAGGCCGAGGCGCTGCTGGCCACTGCAGAGTTTTCGATCCGCGTCGGCAAGAAGCGCGAAGCCAAGCAATATGCCAAACGGGCGCAAAAATCCTTCAAACGCGGCACACCGCAATGGTTGCGCGCTGAAGACATCATTTTGGCCAAATAACCATTTTCATGCCCCTTTCATCTAACGCGCAGGACGCCCCATGTTGATCTCTTCCAAAACCATCTTGCGCAGCAAGTTATTCCTCACCGCCATCGTTTGCGCTTTGGTCATCGCAGTGTCGCCGTTGGCCTCAGTAACCAAGCCGGCCTCAGCACAAGAGGCCATGGATCGCGCCAAGGTCGAAGAGATCATCCGCTCCTACCTTCTGGCAAACCCGGAACTGATGCTGGAAGTTCAGCAGGCCCTCGAAGCCAAACAGAAAGAAGAGCGGGACGCGGCTGTCAAAATCGCTTTGAGCGAAAACAAAAAAACGATTTTCCAGTCTCCCAATCAGGGCGTAATCGGCCCTAAGGACGCTCCCATCACCATCGTGGAGTTCTTCGACTACAATTGCGGTTTCTGCCGCCGCGCCATGGATGACATGAACTTCCTGCTTGCCACAGAAAAAGACGTAAAATTCGTGATGAAAGAACTGCCCATCTTGGGACCGGAATCGGTCGAAGCGAGCCGCATCTCAACCGCTGTATACCGCGAGTACCCAAAGCAATATGGCGAGTTCCACAACCGTCTGCTCGGCTTGGACGGCGTCAAGAACGGCGAACGCGCAATCGAAGTTGCAAAAGCCATGAACATGGACGTCGCCAAGTTGCAGGAAATCGGAGCTCGCGGCGATGTGCTGGACGCGTTCCGCGAAGCAAACGCCCTTGCAACCAGCTTGGGCATCAACGGCACGCCGTCCTATGTCGTTGGCGAAGAAGTGTTGTTCGGTGCATTGGGCCAGCAAGTGCTGACCACCAAGATTGAAAACATGCGCGCTTGCGGCAAATCAGAGTGTTGATCCCATAGAACCTGCGGTGAGGCTTTGACCAAACTGCGTCGTGGATCGGTGACCAAATCGTATCGACCGCGCTGCAGAAGTGTGCCAAACACCCCGAATTCTTAAACGATTGCGTTGATTTTTGGATGACATCGAGCTTAGCACCCCTCGTTTATGTGTTAAACGGGCCCAATTTGAACCTGTTAGGCACCCGTGAACCCGGCATCTACGGCGCAGAAACTCTGTCGGACGTCGAGCGTGATTGCACGACTTTGGCTGCGGAGCTGGGCCTTGCAGTACGCTGCCACCAGTCCAATCACGAAGGCGCGTTAGTGGACTGGATACATGAGGCTGGTGCAACTGGGAGCGCGGGGATCGTCATCAATGCGGGCGCATACACCCACACATCAATTGCCCTGCGCGACGCCATCTCCGGTGTGCAAGTGCCAACCATCGAAGTGCACATCTCAAACATCCACGCCCGCGAGACGTTCCGTCACCACTCCATGATCGCGCCTGTATGCCGCGGCCAGATTTGCGGACTGGGCACAACGGGCTATAAGCTGGCCCTGCAAGCGGTCGCATCCTTCGCGGCGGCCTAAACACGCAATTGTTTTGAATTATACCACCCTTGGCTGCTGACGGACGCGCCGTCCTAACAGCATCCAGACCGTCCACACGCCATACAATCGGCAGGCATAGATCGCCGTCTATTGGCACCAAAAACTACAACAAAGGCACACGTCCATGTCGTCCAAAAACTCTTCAATTGATGCAAAACTGATCCGGGAATTGGCCGAGTTGATCAATGAAACCGATCTCAGCGAGATTGAGGTTGAAGAAGGAGAGATGCGCATCCGCCTTGCCCGTGAGGTGACCAGCACAGCCCACACCATCATGGCGCCACCTGCGCCTGCTCCAGTAGCAGTTGCAGCACCTGTTGCTGCTGCTGCGGCCGCGCCTGCAGCACCCACGGCCTCTGCACCATCAGGTCCGGTCGTCGAATCGCCCATGGTCGGTACGGCTTACCTGTCCCCGTCTCCGGGCGCGAAACCTTATGTGACCGTGGGGGACAAAGTTCGGAAGGGCCAGACAGTCATGATCGTGGAAGCGATGAAAACCATGAACCAGATTCCGGCGTCACAGGATGGCACAGTGGCCGCCATTCCCGTTGAGGACGGGCAGCCTGTGGAATTTGGTGAAACCCTGATCGTGTTTGAATAGGACGGACGCATGTTCAAGAAAGTCCTGATCGCCAATCGCGGCGAGATCGCGCTTCGGATTTTGCGCGCCTGTAAAGAAATGTCGATCCCAACAGTCGCAGTGCATTCGACCGCGGATGCTGACGCCATGCACGTGCGTCTGGCAGAGCAAAGCGTGTGCATTGGCCCGCCTGCCTCCCGTGACAGTTATCTCAACATCCATGAGATCATCGCAGCCTGTGAAATCACCGGCGCTGACGCGATTCACCCGGGCTATGGATTCCTTTCGGAAAACGCCAAATTCGCCGATATTTTGGCCGCCCATGACATCACCTTTATCGGCCCGTCCGGCGACCACATCCGCACCATGGGCGATAAGATTGAAGCGAAAGCGACCGCGCAACGGCTTGGCATACCTGTGGTGCCCGGCTCTGAAGGGGCGGTCAGCGAGCTTGACGATGCGCGCCGGATCGCAGCCGATATCGGCTACCCCGTGATCATCAAAGCGGCCTCAGGTGGCGGCGGCCGTGGCATGAAAGTCGTCAACAGCGACGAAGAAATGGAAACCGCGCTACAAACCACGCGCACAGAGGCCGGTGCAGCCTTTGGCGATGATGCCGTCTATATCGAAAAATATCTCTCAAAACCACGCCACATCGAAGTGCAGGTTGTGGGCGATGGCAAAGGCAAGGGCGTCCATTTGGGTGAGCGGGACTGCTCGCTGCAGCGTCGACACCAGAAGGTGTTTGAAGAGGCCAACTCTCCGGCCATCACGGAGGAACAGCGCCATCACATCGGCATGGTATGCGCCAACGCCATCGGCGAGATGGGCTATTCCGGTGCGGGCACTATCGAGTTTCTCTACGAAGATGGCGAATTCTATTTCATCGAAATGAACACCCGCTTGCAGGTGGAGCATCCGGTGACGGAGATGATCACCCGCATCGACCTGGTCAACGAACAACTGCGCGTAGCGGCTGGCAACGGCATGTCGTTTGGGCAGGAAGACGTGCGCTTTCAGGGCCATGCAATCGAGTGCCGCATCAACGCTGAAAACGCCCGAACCTTTGTGCCATCCCCCGGCACGATTGAGACCTATCACCCGCCGGGTGGTCTTGGCGTGCGTGTCGATTCGGGAGCATTTTCCGGTTACCGGGTCCCGCCTTACTACGACAGCTTGATCGGCAAACTGATCGTGGTAGGCCGCAATCGTCCCGAATGCCTTAATCGTTTACGCCGCGCGCTGGACGAATTCGTGGTTGAGGGCATTCAAACCACCCTTCCCTTGTTCCAGGACCTTGTGCGGAATGAAGACGTGATCGCAGGCGACTACGATATCCACTGGTTGGAAAAGTACCTCGCGCAAGACGAAGCGGTGGCCAGCGCTGCGGAGTGATGGGGAATGTCCGGGATCGATGATCTCGTCTTGGAAATTACGCCAGAAGTGCTGCTGGAAGCCTACGCCTGTGGCATTTTCCCCATGGCGGAATCTGCGGATGATCCGGGGCTGTTTTGGGTAGAACCAAAATGGCGCGGGATCATCCCGCTAGACGAATTCCATGTTCCAAAAAGGCTCGCGCGCACGGCCCGGCAAGCGCCCTATGAAATCCGCTTCAATTACAATTTTGAAGCGATGATGCAGTTGTGCGCGGAACCGGTGGGCGACCGACCGGAAACCTGGATCAACGAGCGGATCATATCGCTTTACTGCGCGTTGCACGAACGGGGCAACGCCCATAGCGTGGAATGCTGGCACAGCGGAGCGATGGTAGGCGGTCTCTATGGCGTGAGCATTGGCGGTGCCTTTTTTGGCGAAAGCATGGTCTCACGTGCCCGCGACGCATCCAAGCTTGCGCTAATTCACTTGGTGGAACGACTAAAGATCGGAGGGTTCACACTGCTGGACACCCAGTTCAACACCGTCCATCTGAGCCAGTTTGGCGCGATAGAGGTCAAAAAACAGCATTATCAAAAACTGTTGGTGAAAGCGCTGGAGGTCGAAGGCGACATCCACCTATGGGACCGACAGCAAATCGCCTAGAGGCTAGCTCCGCCTTCAGTCCAAGTTGGGTGGCGGCGCGACGGGGCTCGTCTGCTTACAGTTCACCAACCAGACATCGTTTACCGCATGTTCCAGAGCGTTCAATCCGGGGCTTTCAGCAAACATCCAGCCCGTAAAAATACGCCTGATGCGTCGGTCCAGAGTAATTTCATCCACCTCAACAAAGACGGTGGTTTTCGGCTGTTCAGAGGCCGGACGTGAGTAGCAAACGCGCGGTGTGATTTCGAGTTGCCCAAACTTCACCGTCTCATCAATGTACACGTCAAACGTACGCAAGCGGCCAGTGATTTTGTCGAGGCCGGAAAATACGGCAACACGATTGGCAATGCGATTTGCATGCGCGGATTGAAACGCAGTCTGGGCTGTCAGAAGCCCGGCAAAAATCAAAATTAAAAAGTGCCGCATGAACGTCTCGTAACCGACAAACAAAGCTAACGGTTAGCCAGCAATTGTGGCCAAGCGTGTCCGCTTCGTCTGAAAAACCAATAAAGTACCGTTACGCGAGTCGTTCACGAAAGCGAACTATGTCCGTAAGTTGTTAGTTACGGGCTCCAAGCATCATAATCAGCGGTTGCAGCCGGCTGAGCTTTGCCTGTGTTGGCGAGCGAACCTTTTGGGCGATAGGCGTGCGGAGAACCGGTCATATTGGCCTGATGCGCCATTTCCCATTCCCGCTTTGTGTAGTCTTCGTCACTCGGCGGCGTGTCCACGCGGTGGTGCATCCAGCCGTGCCAGCCGGGTGGAATGCGGCTGGCTTCCGCCTCGCCGTTGTAGATTACCCAGCGGCGTGTGCCGTGCTGATAATAGACATTTCCCTCGGCGTCTTCTCCCACACGTTCGCCTTTGCGCCATGTGTAAAAGCGTGTGCCAAGGGTTTGGCCGTTCCACCATGTGAATATCTGGAGAAGAAGGTTCTTCATTGGCGGGCTGCTCCCGAAGCCTGATGCGCTGATATGAGCGCTAAATCTGTCACAATCCTTAGCGGCCTTTGGTCTGGGAAGTCCAGAGCATGCGGGTGTTTGAGTGGCGCAATCGGCCACAAAACCATACGATGTGTGACAGGTATCAAGTTGCCCGCCAAAGAGGATCATCGCCTTGCACAGTTTCACCCGCCTTCAACGCCGCTCCGCTAAACACCGTTTGAGAGGCCTGATAGGCATAGCGTTGTCATCTTCAGTTTTGGGAATGACGGCCCCGCCTTTGGCCGCTGAAGAGCGTAAGGGAATCGCTTTTGTTCAGGCCCCGGAACAATCCAGCGGGATGTGTACCGCCACCACAGCCGAAGAAGGCTTCGCATGTGCCACCAAGAAATGCACGGATGGCGGAGCCTTGGCGGGTGATTGTATCAAAACCACTTGGTGCCAACCATCTGGATGGAGCGTTGATGTGTTTCTGCAGCACAATGAAGGGGTGCATTGGCACGAAATCAGCTGCGGTTGGGCCACGAAAAGCGCTGCGATGCGCGCCGCACAGATCATCTGTGACCCGAAAGAAAGGCAATATGTGGTCGATTGTACGCTGGTAGCGCTTTACGATCCCAACGGCATCAAAACTGACATAGAGTAGACGCCAGCCGTCCGAGCCCTATTGGCCGGACCACACGGTGGGGAACCAATCTTCCGGCAAGGCGTCGTTCATCGCCAGTTTGAGCCCCAAATCCGGAAACGGCGGTGACACATCGTGGGGACGTTCCACATACCGCGCGCCCTCGCCCACAAACCGGAAACTCACCGCACGGCGGCGCGTGTTGGTGGGGTTGGGCGGAGCGTCGTGCAAGGTATGGAAATCAAACGCCAAAACGTCACCGGGATTGACGGCAAAGCTGACCACGCGCTCATCATCCGGATCAACATCGGGAAACGGCGCATAGGCCGTTGTGTCCCCGTCCAAGGGTTCCAGTGTCTTAAAGCGACGCGGCGTGTAGGTTTGTTTGCCGCGATGGCTGCCCTTTAGAAAATTCAGGCTTTCAGCTTTTCCCACCGGATCAAGCGGCACCCACAGGCTCACCGTCTTGTCTCCGTCCAAACAGTAATAGGGCATGTCCTGATGCCATGGCGTGGCGGAGGTGTTGCCCGGCTCTTTGACCAGCACGTGCTCGTGAAAGAATTGCACCTTTTGTGCGTCCATCAATTGGCCTGCGAGCGCGCCCAAAGGACCGTCGCTCGCCACTCGGATAAAATCAGGAATGCGCTTCCAGTTTACATAATCCCCAAAATACGCACCCCCGCCCTCGGCATGATTTTTACCATGAGGACCGGGGTTTAGGATATTTTCTTCAATCGCATTTGCAAGACGATCCAGCCATTCTGTGTCCAACACATCGCGAATGACAGTCACGCCGTCTTGTAGAAACTCTTGTTTGTGGTCCTGCATCGCAGCTTCCCTATGGCCGTGGCTCAATCGCTGTTTGTTTGCGGAAGAGATTCGCAAAAGATGATCTTGTTTCCAAAAGGATCATTGATGCTCATTTCCAGCAAGCCCCAAGGCTGCTCTTGCAAGCCGGGCTTTGCATTTTTGTAGTTCTTGGCGTTCAACTGGTCGCAATAATCGCGCAGCCCAACAATTTCCACCCGAACGACCGTGCCCGGCGTGCCATCTCCGAAATGTTCGCTCACGTGCATTTCCGCCGGCCCAATGCTCAGGCCCATATAAAGCGGCGCATCCGGATCGAACCGATGTTCAAAATCCACAGTGAAGCCTAGGAAATCGATATAAAATTCCCGCGCCTTCACTTCATCGAAGGAGCGTAAAATGGGGACAATCTGCTTACCAATCATGCTGCACTCGCGGGTTTTGATGGACATTCACCGCCACTGTGACAGCGCGCATGGCGCGCTGTCCAGTTTTGCCACGACAACCGTTCACTTGAGCGGCCGCACATCCGGTCACATATATGGATTGACGGCAGCGCCCTAAGCAGCAGCGGCGGTCAACAAACCATCTGCGGCACGCGCAGGCCGCTGCACCATCAACTCGGCCACCATGTCGGCTGTCACGGCACTCAGCGTCCATCCCAAATGACCGTGGCCGGTGTTGTAGAACACCCGCTCGCTGCGGCCCTGTCCCACACGGGGCATCATATTGGGCATCATCGGGCGCAAACCGGCCCATGGGGTCACGTATTCTGTCGACAGGCCGGGGAAGAGGTCGCGGGTCCAGTCGATGAGCGGCTGGATGCGATCGGCGCGAATGTCTTTGTTCGTACCATTGAACTCAGCCGTTCCAGCCACACGAAAGCGGTTCTTGCCCAGACGGCTGGTCACCAGTTTGGCATCATCGTCCAACAGGCTGACCCAAGGAGCAGCATCCTGGCTCGCCTGATCGTCCATGTTCACCGTGATGGAATAGCCTTTGACCGGATAGATGTTCACACGGTCCCCAAACATGGCAGCCAGATCGCGGCTCGCCACGCCTGCGCACACCACAACCGAGCTAAACCGTTCGATGGAGGGTGCATCGACACCCTTGAACTCCAGATCAACACCGTGATCGCCCACCTTGGCCTTGGTGACACGCTCACCCAGACGCATCTTCACGCCCCGGCTTCTCAGTGCATCGGCCAATCCGGCTGAAAAACGATGGATATCGCCTGTCATATCGTCCTGCGTGTAAAAACCGGCATAGAGCGAACCTTGCAAAGCGGGTTCCAACTTGCGGATGTCCATGGGGGAGACGGCGGCGCGGTTCACACCACCTTTGGCCAGCAAAGTGGTCACTTTTTCCGCCGTACGGAACGATTTTTCATCCCGGTAGACATGCAAAATACCGCGTTTTTCCAAGTTAAAATCCAGACCGGCTTCGTCGGCCATGGCCAGAAGATGCGAACGGGCGGCCACGGCCATTTTGGCGGTTTGGACCGTGTTGCGCTCATAATGCGGGATCTGGGCCAGAAACTCGGCCATCCACGAATATTTGTGCCAACTCGGCCTAGGGTTCACCAGAAGCGGCGCGTTGGATGAAAGCATCCATTTCATGCCCTTGAAAACAGTGCCGAGACTATTCCAAACCTCAGCATTGGACGCGGACAACTGCCCGCCATTGGCAAAACTGGTTTCCATGGCGGCGTATGGGTTGGCGTCGATGAGCGTGACGTCCACGCCACGCCGCATCAATTTCCAAGCGGTGGTTACGCCAGTGATGCCAGCGCCGATAACAGCAATTGATTTCATGAGAGATCTCTCCCGATTTTTCGCACGTAAAGGGTTGGCATTGCTGCGCAATGCGCCCCCTCCGTGAAAAAACCTGAGAGATTCACCACATCAAACAGTGAGATGCGGCTTGCTCCTTCGGTGGAATGGTTGCGTGACCATTCGCTCTTCGGAGTTCATCGTGTCCAACGGTCCCGATGCCTGAGAGTTTCCGGGGCGGTTGCTCCTTCGGCGGCAGCTAATCTGCGCTCTCCCGTTAGACACTCGCTAATTAACGCAATGGTATGACCAAAACAATCACATTCGGTCGCATCCGGCCAAACGGAGGTCTATTCAGCGATTTTTTTGCGCAAAAGCTCGTTCACAGCTTTTGGATTAGCCTTACCGCCTGTCTCTTTCATCACTTGGCCAACAAACCAGCCGATCATGTTGGGCTTTTCGCGAGCCTGCTCAACTTTGTCGGGATTTGCGGCGATGATCGCATCGACTGCGGCTTCAATCGCACCAGTGTCCGTCACCTGCGCCATGCCGCGGTCTTCGACGATCTTGGCCGGATCGCCGCCCTCACTCCAGAGTATTTCAAACAGGTCTTTGCCGATCTTGCCGGAAATCGTGTCGGCCTTGATCAGGTCAACGATGCCCCCCAGTTGCGCGGGTGAAATGGGACTGTCGGCAATATCGGTCCCGGCTTTGTTCAACGCACCCAAAAGGTCGTTGATCGTCCAGTTGGCGGCCAGTTTCGAATCGCGCCCTTCGGCGACCTGCTCGAAATAATCCGCAATCGCTTTGTCGGAGACCAGAATGGACGCGTCATATTCTGACAGGCCTTCTGCCATGAAACGCATACGTTTCGCGTCGGGCAGTTCCGGCAGGTTTGCGTTCAACTCTTCAACGAAGGCGTCATCGAATTCGAGCGGCAGCAGGTCCGGGTCGGGGAAGTAGCGGTAATCATGCGCCTCTTCCTTGGATCGCATGGAACGCGTCTCACCTTTGACAGGATCGAACAAGCGGGTTTCCTGATCGATCGTGCCGCCCTCTTCCAGAATTTCGATCTGGCGACGGGCTTCGTAGTCAATCGCCTGTCCCATGAAACGAATGGAATTGACGTTCTTGATTTCGCAGCGCGTTCCAAACTCGCCGCCCGGCTCACGCACGGACACGTTCACGTCGGCCCGCAGAGAGCCCTGCTCCATATTGCCGTCGCAGGTGCCCAGATACCGCATGATGGAGCGCAATTTGGTCACATAAGCCTTCGCTTCATCAATGGAACGAATGTCCGGCTTGGAGACAATTTCCATCAGGGCGACGCCGGAACGGTTCAAATCCACATAGCTCATGGTGGGGTGCTGATCGTGCATGGACTTGCCCGCATCTTGCTCCAAGTGCAGACGCTCGACGCCTATTTCCACCGTCTCGAACTGGCCCTTGCTGTCGGGTCCAACCTGCACAGTCACAGTGCCCTCGCCCACGATGGGGTGGTAAAGCTGCGAGATCTGGTAGCCCTGCGGCAGGTCCGGATAGAAATAGTTCTTGCGGTCAAACACCGAGCGTTTGTTGATCTGCGCCTTCATTCCAAGACCGGTGCGCACCGCTTGACGCACGCATTCCTCGTTCACCACGGGCAACATGCCCGGCATAGCCGCGTCCACCAGCGAGACATTGGAGTTCGGTTCCTTGCCGAACTCCGTAGACGCACCCGAAAACAGTTTCGCCTCAGACGTCACCTGTGCATGGACCTCTAGCCCGATGACCAGTTCCCAAGGATGGTTTTCACCGGGGAAAAAATGATCCGGGTTTGGGGTGCGGGTATCAACGAGCGTGGTCATTAGATTTGCCCTTTCGTTGCGGACACGGGCGTAAACCGTCCCGCCGCTTGCTCTATGACATGACCGGCTTGAAACAACGTCTCTTCGTCAAAGGGCCGACCGATCAGTTGCAAACCGAGCGGCAAACCATCGACGGACAAACCGGCTGGCACGGAGATGCCGGGCAACCCGGCCATGTTCACGGTCACGGTAAAGACATCGTTCAGGTACATTTTGACCGGATCGGCTGCCATTTCCTTGTCACCAATGGCGAAAGCCGCGCTTGGCGTGGCGGGCGTCAAAATGCAGTCCACTCCATCGGCGAACACCGTCTCAAAATCGCGCTTGATCAGAGTGCGCACCTTTTGGGCGCGCAGATAATAAGCGTCGTAGTAACCTGCAGAAAGCACGTAAGTGCCGATCATGATGCGGCGCTGCACCTCGGGGCCAAACCCTTCCGCTCGGGTCTTTTCGTACATGTCCGTAATGTCGTCGCCCTCGACACGGAGGCCATAGCGCACACCGTCATAGCGGGCGAGATTGGACGATGCCTCCGCCGGTGCCACAATGTAATAGGCTGGCAAAGCGTATTGCGTGTGCGGCAAAGAAATATCGACGATTTCAGCACCGGCATCTTTGAGCCACGCGATGCCCTGCTGCCACAAGGCATCGATTTCACCGGGCATCCCGTCAATGCGATATTCCTTTGGAATGCCGATCTTCATGCCCTTCACATTCTTGCCGATGGCGCTTTCGTAATCCGGCACTGGCATGTCAACGCAAGTCGTGTCTTTGGGGTCGGGCGACGCCATGGATTTCAGCATGATTGCGGCATCCCGCACGTCCCGCGTGATCGGGCCGGCTTGATCGAGCGACGAGGCAAACGCCACAAGGCCCCAGCGGGAACAGCGACCGTAAGTGGGTTTGATACCAACGGTGCCAGTCAGGGCGGCGGGCTGACGAATGGAACCACCGGTATCCGTGGCTGTCGCCGCAGCGCACAGGTTCGCCGCCACCGCAGCCGCAGACCCTCCGGAGGAACCGCCAGGCACCAGATCCTGCCCCGCCAGAGGCGAGCCCTCCTTGGCCTGCCAAGGGTTCTTCACCGGCCCGTAATAGGACGTCTCGTTGGACGACCCCATGGCGAATTCGTCCATATTGAGCTTGCCCAACATCACCGCGCCATCGTCCCACAGGTTCTGGCTGACGGTGGATTCGTAGCGCGGCTTAAACCCGTCCAAAATGTGCGAACAGGCCTGCGTGTGATAACCTTCGGTGGCGTAAAGGTCTTTGATGCCAACCGGAATGCCCTCCAACGCGCCGCCCTCACCCTTTGCCAGTTTTGCATCCGACACGCCCGCCCAGTGGCGCGCATTGTCTGCAGTCACCGTCACATAAGCGTTGAGATCAGCATTGTGCGTCTCAATCGCGGCAAGATAAGCATCGGTCAGTTCGACCGCGGAAATCTGTTTGTCGAGAAGAGCCTTGCGAGCTTCGGAAATGGTGAGTTGGGTCAGTTCGGACATAAAGAAAAACCGGGCGGTAAGAGATCAAAAGCGGGCTGTATTGAGGACGATTGAGTGGCCTACTCGACAACCTTTGGCACCATGAAAAAGCCCTCGTCACTCATGGGGGCGTTGGCGACAACGTCGGCCACCTTATCGCCATCGGTCACGCCATCGGCGCGCTTGCGCATGTTCATATCAACAACCGAGGTCATAGGCTCAACAGCGTCCACATTCACCTGTTGAAGCTGCTCAACGAAGCCCAAAATAGTATTAAGCTCGCCCTTAAGCTCCTCTGCACGATCATCGTTGATGGCGATGCGCGCGAGCTTGGCGACGCGTTTGACGGTGGCGGTGTCGACGGACATGACGGACTTCCAAAAAGAGCCAATTGGGGCTGGAACGGGCCGCTTATAAGGCCCGCATCAACCCCGCGCAATCCGCAGTCAACGCCGCATTGCGGGTTTTACGCGATCAAACCGACAGCCCGACGACCTTCCTCGGTTTTCAGAGAGAAATCGCCTCCGTCATACTCCTGCGCAGCATCCGTTGTCAGCCACGCAATCGCCTCACCAACCCATTCCGGGGAGATATGTGTTTCCCAATCCAACTGGCTCACCGGGTTGACGCCGGACGCCTTGATAGAAACCTGCATCTCGGTCGCCACGGTGCCCGGAGACAGGCCCAAACAACGAATGCCATGTTGCGCATACTCCTTGTGCACACACCGCGTGAGCGACAAAACGGCGGCCTTTGTGGAGCAATAGTGGCTCCAGCCTTCCAAAGCACCGGTGGCGGCACCCGACGAGATGTTGATTATGACACCGTTCGCCTGCTTGCACATGTGAGACAAAGCTACGTGGAGACAGTGATAGACCCCCTTAAAGTTGATATCGACCACCTTGCCCCACTCGGAGGGATCGCTCTCATCAAGACGGGCAATCGGGTCAATCACGCCTGCGTTGTTGACCAGCACATCCAGCCGACCAAAATGCGCAACCGCCTCGCTTATTGCCGCTTTAACCGACGCGTAGTCTGCAACATCACAGGGCACGGCCAAAGCTTGAGAACCCAGTTCAGCCGCCAAGGCCTGCAAGGCCTTTTCGCTGCGCGCGGTCAATACAACATTAGCACCCAGTGCCACGAAGCGGCGGGCCGCCGCCTCACCAATGCCACGGCTTGCTCCGGTGATGAATACAGTTTTTCCTTGGATCGGATGGGGCATGTATCTACGTCCTTTACGTTTCTTAAGGTCACAAACGGACGAAAAGATTTAAACTCAAACCTCAACCGCTTCCCCGACAACGGGAACATGAACCGCATCCGATCCCTCCATGGCCTTAACGAACGTATCGGCCGTTTGATCGATGATGGGGAACGAGCCGTAATGGCAAGGAATGATGGTGTTGAACTTGAAATACCGTTGGCAACACAGCGCGGCCACCGCACCACCCATGGTGAACCGGTCACCTATCGGAACAAGCCCAACCTGCGGTGCGTGCAACTCTTGAATGAGCGCCATATCGCCAAAAATGTCCGTATCGCCCATGTGATAGACGCTGGGCCCGCCTTCAAAATGAAACACCAATCCGTTTGCCGAACCCAAATCGTGGGAAACACCGGTCTCATCAATGCTGGCTGCGGAATGAAACGCCTGTACCCATGTCAGCGAAAACCCATCATGATGAACCGTGCCGCCCGTGTTGCCATAGTCGAGCTTGTCCACGCCTTGCTTGCCCAACCAAGCGACTAAGTCCGCGTTGGCGATGACCGTGGCGCCGGTTTGTTGCGCGATCGCCACCGTGTCCCCCACATGATCAGCATGGCCATGGGTGAGCGCGATATGCGTAAGACCGTCCAGCGCAGAGGCTCGATGCGCCTCGTCAAAGGACGGATTTCCTGTAAAGAAGGGATCGACCAATATCCGGGCCTTTTCCGTTTCAAGCCGAAAGGCCGCATGGCCCAACCATGTAATTTTCATCTGCGATTTCTCTCCCAAAACACTTAGGAGACTCCCATCCGTGTCTTTTTCGACTGAAAGTGTGGACGCCTTTGCCGACGTTCTGCAAGGGCCGTCGCGCCTGTTGGGGCTCGATTTGGGCACAAAAACCATCGGCATGGCGATCAGCGATTCCGCGTGGTCGATAGCCTCGCCCGTTCACACAGTCCGCCGCACGAAATTCACAGCAGATGTGACTGAGATGCTGGATTACGCAAAGCGGGAAAGCGTTTCCGGCCTCGTCATGGGTTTGCCGTTCAACATGGATGGGTCCGAAGGTCCCCGCGCCCAGTCCACACGGGCCTTTGTGCGCAACCTCGCCAAGCATACTGAGCTTCCCGTGTTGTTCTGGGATGAACGCTTGTCCAGCTTTGCGGCAGAATCCGCCATGCTGGAAGCCGACCTAACCCGTAAAAAGCGCGCCAAGGTCATCGACCAGATGGCCGCTTCCATTATTTTACAGGGGGCGTTGGACGCGCTCAGGCAAACGCAGGTCTAGCCAGCTTAGCGCACCATAGTGGCAAGGCGCGGGATCAACGTTTTGCGTTTGCGGTAGGCGATGACCAAGCTGATCAACGCGCCGTCAAAGACAACCGCGCGGCCGAACAAACCTGGCAGAGCTTCTTTTTCGACACCCAACAAAGATGCGTAAACGGCAAACACTTGATCATGCACCTCACGGGACAAAAGGCGGGTCCAGAAATTCAGATCATAGGCGGACAACCCAAACCACGCTCCAAACAGGAACATGGGGAGCAGCCAAAGGATCAAAAGTGTTCTCATAAAAGCGCTTTGTTGCGAACCAAAATATTGGCCCAGTGCCAGATCAATAGGGGCCTACACTGCGCCCGACGCGCCGGGCTCGCAACGTATACCAATCGTTAAGGTTAACAGGATCACTGCAATGCGAGCCGTTCTCGAAGCACCCTGCAAAATGAAGGTCGCCCGATAGGTGCACAGGAAATACGCCACGGTCCTGTCATCTCGCTTGCCCCCCTCATCCGGCTGGCGTATCTCCCACTTTTAATGACCCATTCTTCTCCCTCAGCATTCTCTTCGCCGCCTGCGCCTTCGGCGACCGACGAGACCGATGCCCCGGCGTTTCGGCCCCAAAGTTTTTCTCGCAACCATCTATTGGGTATGGAGGGCTACACGCCCGCTGAAATCACTCATCTCTTGGATTTGGCAGACGAGATGGTGCAGATTTCCCGCCAAAGCGAGAAACGCAGGCCCACGCGCACGGGCCGCACCTTAATCAACCTGTTTTTTGAAAACTCCACGAGAACTCAGTCGTCTTTTGAGATCGCCGGACGGCGATTGGGCATGGACGTGGTCAACATGGCCGTCGCCCGTTCGTCGGTCCAAAAGGGTGAAACCCTGATGGACACAGCGATGACACTGAACGCCATGCAGCCTGATATGCTGGTGGTGCGCCATCAGGCGGCAGGAGCCGTGGAACTGTTGGCCCAAAAAGTGTCCTGCAGCGTCATCAATGCAGGTGACGGAGCTCACGAACACCCGACACAGGCTTTGCTGGATGCGCTCACCATTCGACGGCGCAAGGGGTCAATCGAGGGCCTCACGGTCGCCATTTGTGGAGACATCGCCCATTCGCGCGTGGCTCGCTCCAACATTCACCTCCTCAGCGCCATGGGTGCCCGCATCCGGGTCATCGCACCATCCACCCTGCTCCCCAGCCGCGTAGAAGACTTTGGTGTGACCGCCTACCGGTCGATGGAAGAAGGCTTGCCGGGCTGCGACGTGGTCATGATGCTGCGCCTTCAGCACGAGCGCATGGCGGGAGCCACCATACCATCGGCGCGGGAGTATTACCGTTTCTTCGGCCTCAATGCGGAGCGCGTCGCACTGGCCAAACCGGACGCCATCGTCATGCACCCTGCCCCCATGAACCGGGGCGTTGAAATCGCATCAGACATCGCTGACGGCGTCCAAAGCGTCATTTTTGAACAGGTGGAAATGGGCGTCGCAGTCCGCATGGCGGTGATGGAGGCCCTGCAACCACCGCAGCCCATGCAAGAAACCGGTTTGCCCGAGACCGTGCGATGAGAAAAGTCGTCGGCCGCCGTCCGCCAAAAATCCGCGTCTTCACCAACGCGCGTTTACTGGACCCATCCACAGGCATGGACGTGTTTGGCGACATTCTTGTGCGCGATGGCACGATTGAAGCTTGTGGCAAAACCGTTGCACGCCCCCCCAATTTGCGACCGGACCAAATCATAGAATGCGACGGGCTCTGCCTCGCTCCGGGCCTTGTCGATACGCGCGTCACCATTGGTGAGCCAGGCGGGGAACGGCGCGAAACCATCAAGTCAGCCAGCAACGCCGCCGCCGCCGGTGGCGTCACGTCCATGGTCATGCTGCCCGGCACCGATCCGGTGATAGACGATCAGGCGCTGGTCCAATTCGTCCATCAAACAGCCGCGGCAAAGTCTCTTGTTCGCGTCAACGCCGCTGCCGCGCTAACCAAAGGGCAGCAGGGTAAAGAAATTGCTGAGTTTGGTCTGCTCAGCCACGCGGGGGCCGTTGCGCTGCATGAGGGCGATGTGAGCATTTCAAATGCTCAAGTCATGCGCCGCGCGATGACATACGCCACCGATTTCGACGCCCTGATCGTGGGTGCCACACATGACGCCTCTTTGGGTGGCGGTGTCATGAACGCGGGATTCAATGCCACGCGCCTTGGGTTGACCGGCATTCCCAATGAGGCCGAACTAATCCCGCTGGAACGGGACATCCGTTTGGTGGGCATGACCAAGGCCAAATACCACGCGGGCGCGGTATCCACCGGCGAAGCACTCGATCTGTTGTCTGCCGCACGGGACCGCAAACTGGACGTGACAGCCGGAATGGCCATCGCCAATTTGACTTTGAACGAAAACGACATCGGGCGTTACCGCACGTTTTTCCGTCTCATGCCGCCCCTGCGCACGGAAGAGGATCGTTTGGCACTGGTGGACGGCATCCGCTCAGGCAAGGTGGATATTATTTCATCGAACCACAATCCGCAGGATGTGGACACGAAGCGATTGCCCTTTGCAGAAGCGGCAGACGGAGCCGTGGGCCTCGAAACCCTGCTTGCCGCCGCCTTGCGCTTGCATCACAGCGAAGACATCCCGCTGCTGCGCATTCTCAATTGCCTTAGCACCGCCCCCGCCGCGCGATACGGGCTGCCCGGCGGCAGGTTGGCGAAAGGCGCACCTGGCGATTTCGTAATCTTCGATCCGGACAAGCCTTGGGTGCTTGAAGAAAGCGCGCTCAACTCAAGGTCCCGAAACACAGCCTATGAAGGGGCGCGTTTTCAGGGCAAAGTGGCACGCACTGTGGTGGCGGGACGCACCGTGTTTAACGCTAGACGCCACTCGTAAAGGCGGTGCGAAACCGAAGGTCGGGGGAAAGGTAATATGGAAGCTTCAGACGTAGCGCTTTTGGGCGCTTATGTTTTGGCTGGATACGCTTTCGGCTCCATTCCCTTTGGCCTCATCCTCACAAAAATCGCAGGTGCTGGCGACATACGGTCGGTCGGTTCGGGCAATATTGGTGCAACCAATGTGCTGCGCACAGGCCGCAAAGGGTTAGCAGCGGCCACGCTGCTGTGCGACGCGCTCAAAGGGTTTTTGCCGGTCTGGCTGTTCTCTCAGGGGGAATTCGCTCTCGCCACAGCGCTGGGTCTTGGGGCGTTTTTGGGGCACCTGTTTCCCATTTGGCTTGGCTTCAAGGGCGGCAAGGGCATCGCAACCTTCATCGGCATACTGTTGGCATTCGCGTGGCAGGCATTCCTGGTCTTTGCCGGCCTCTGGCTTCTGGTTGCTTTTTTGAGCCGTTATTCGTCCCTTGCCGCCCTCATCGCCACTGCGCTCACGCCCATGGCATTTGTCATGCTGGGTCGGCTAGACGCGGGCGCATTCTTCTTGGTGCTATCAGCTATCACTTGGGCAAAACACCACGAAAACATTACCCGTCTTCTCAAGGGAACCGAAAGCCGGATCGGTGGCGGGAGCACGCCGGAGCCGCAATGAGCCCGAACACATGACCCAGACAGACCCGCAGCCAGAACTGACAACGCGCAGCGGTGTGGTTTTGGGCGAACAGCAGCGGCTCGACTGGTTGCGCCTTATCCGCAGTGAAAATGTGGGCCCGAGCACCTTCATTGCCCTGATCAACCGGTTCGGCACGGCCCATGCAGCTCTGGAAGCCCTGCCCGACTTGGCACAGCGCGGCAAAACAAAACGCCCGATCCGTGTTTATCCGGAAAACAAAGCGCAAGCTGAACTGCACACTTTGCGACGCATGGGAGGCGATGTGGTCTGCCGGGGCGAACCGGATTACCCAACCAGCCTGCGGGCAACCGAAGGCGCACCGCCCGTCATCAGCATTTTGGGCAGCCGCAAGACGCTTACTCGCCCATCGGTCGCTTTTGTCGGCGCACGCAACGCATCGCTGGCCGGGACGAAATTCACCACCCGCTTGGCCGGTGATGTGTCGCGCGCAGACTTTGTCATCGTATCCGGCCTTGCCAGAGGCATCGATGCGGCAGCCCACCGCGCCGGGCTTGAGAGCGGCACGATTGCCGTCTTTGCAGGTGGATTAGACCGCATATACCCGTCAGAAAACGAAGGTTTGGCCCACGACATCGTTGACAAGGGCGGCACGTTAGTGGCTGAAATGCCTTTGGGTTGGCAGGGCAGAGCGCAGGACTTTCCCCGCCGCAACCGAATTGTTGCAGGTTTGGGGCTCGGTCTTGTGGTTGTGGAAGCCGCACGCCGTTCCGGCTCGTTGATCTCGGCCCGTCTGGCCAATGAATATGGGCGGACAGTCTTTGCTGTCCCCGGTTCCCCGCTCGACCCGCGTAGCGAAGGCTCTAACCATCTCATCCAGCAAGGTGCCACTCTCATCACCTGCGCTGATGATGTTGTGGCAGCCCTCAACCCGTCCCTCATCGACCCCTCGCAAAACGCGTATTCGCTTTTGGAGGGCGACGGTGAGAACTATCAAGACCGCGACGAGCCCGATGAAAGTGAACGCGAGCGTCTTTTGTCAGCGCTGGATTACACACCCATGGATCTCGATGAAGTCTTGCGCTTTGCAGAACTTGATCCCGCCAAGGCGCAACTGATCATTCTGGAACTGGAATTGGCGGGACGCGTCGAGCGTCATGCACGCAATCAGGTGTCGCTAATCTAAAAATTCGCTTTAATCCAACTCTCCGGCGAGGAACCGCTCGGCCAGCATCTGCGCCCTGGCATCAGGGACAAGCACGGTTTCTTGCTCGTCTTTGGGAAAGCGACCAGCACCGTTATTATTGATAGCGTGCGCCTCAACAATGGCCATTTCCAGCAGGTAAACCAGCATCGACCAGCCTTCCTTTTGCCCCATGGCCCTCAGTTCGCTCAGCATGTCGGCCATGTAGGCCGCCGTCGCCGAGGTGCGATCGGTATTGGTTGAATCAACTGTCCCTAGATCGGAAAACTGGCTAAGCATGACACGCAAGTCCTTGTGCAAGGGTATCCATTCTGTCGCCCGATGCACAATCGGCCCCCCAGCCAACTGTAGGTAAAAGTTAATCATCTATTTTTGGTAGTGCAAGACTATTATTTACTCTTTTAGGTTGCATTGACGCGACACTTTAACTCTGCAGTCTGCCCCTCCCCCAGGGTTGCGCGTCCGATGGCAGGTTTGCGTTTGTCTCACAACAGTCTTAAGTGCGCTCAGTCTCCTGTCGCTCATGATTTAAGAAAAACGCATGAAACTTGTCATCGTTGAGTCGCCTGCAAAAGCCAAAACCATCAATAAATATCTCGGGTCAGGGTATAAGGTGCTGGCATCCTACGGGCACGTGCGCGATCTGCCACCCAAGGACGGATCAGTGCTGCCGGACGAGGACTTTGCCATGTCTTGGTCGGTGGACGCACGGTCTAAACCTCGCCTGACCGAAATTACAAAGGCGGCCAAGGCTGCTGACAGCCTGATACTCGCAACCGACCCGGACCGAGAGGGCGAAGCAATTTCATGGCACGTGTTGCAGGTTTTGAACGAGAAAAAAGCGCTGAAAGACAAGTCGGTCGAGCGGGTCGTTTTCAACGCCATCACCAAAAAATCCGTGCTGGAGGCCATGGCGAACCCACGCGAGATCGACGAACCACTGGTGCATGCCTATTTGGCCCGCCGAGCTCTGGACTATCTTGTGGGTTTCACACTGTCTCCGGTGCTTTGGCGAAAATTACCCGGCGCACGCTCTGCCGGTCGCGTGCAGTCAGTTGCTCTACGCCTTGTCTGCGAACGCGAAAACGAGATTGAGCAATTCAAACCGCAAGAATATTGGCAAGTGGTTGGCGCGTTCAAAAACAGTGGTGGCGCGGACTTTGACGCCCGCCTCACAGGTTATAACGGCAAAAAACTACAGCGCTTGGACGTAACCAACGAAGATCAAGCGACTGAAATCAAAAACCATCTCATGCGGTCGGATTTCAAGGTCGTCAGCGTCGAGGCCAAACCCACCACACGCAATCCCTACGCGCCCTTCACCACTTCCACGATGCAGCAGGAGGCTTCCAGCAAACTGGGCTTTGCCGCGTCCCGCACCATGCAGGTTGCCCAGCGTCTTTATGAAGGCATTGATCTGGGCGGAGAAACGGTTGGCCTGATTACATATATGCGGACAGATGGCGTGCAGATTGCGCCGGAAGCCATCACCGAAACACGCGATGTGATTTCACAGGACTTTGGCGCGGTCTACCTCCCAGAAAAGCCCCGGTTCTACTCGTCAAAGGCCAAAAACGCGCAAGAAGCGCACGAAGCCGTTCGCCCAACGTCGCTGGCCCGGCACCCAAAGGATATGGCGAAACACCTCGATCAGGATCAAGCCAAGCTTTACGAGTTGATCTGGAAACGCACCGTGGCCAGCCAAATGGCCTCTGCCCGGATTGAACGCACAGCAGCCGAACTGGAGGCGACAATCGCGGGCGATGCATCCGGTAAAACGGCCACCATGCGCGCCAATGGTTCGGTTATTAAATTCGACGGGTTTTTGAAGGTCTATCAGGATACGTCGAAAAAAGACGATGAAGACGACAAGCGGTTGGTGCCGCTTACCGAAGGTGAAGCAATTTCGCGCGAATCGATCGATGCAACCCAGCACTTTACTGAACCGCCGGCCAGGTATTCCGAGGCGTCACTGATCAAGAAGATGGAAGAGCTCGGCATTGGCCGTCCCTCAACCTATGCCTCCACTTTGAAGACACTGGAGGACCGTGAATACGTCACTATAGACAAGCGGCGTATGATCCCGCAGGCCAAAGGTCGCTTGGTCACCTCCTTCCTTGAAAGCTATTTCAACCGCTATGTGGAATACGATTTTACGGCGGCTTTGGAACTCAAGCTGGACCGGATTTCCGACAACGAATTGAAATGGCGCGATGTATTGCGCGAATTCTGGCACGAGTTTTCATCCAACGTTGACGAAACCAAAGACCTGCGTGTCAGCGAAGTGTTGGACACGCTCAACGTGGCTTTGGGCCCCCTTGCCTTCCCGGAAAACGAGGATGGCAGCGACCCACGCGTGTGTCCCTCCTGCAGCACCGGCCAATTAAGCCTAAAGGTTGGTCGTTTTGGTGCTTTCATCGGCTGCTCCAACTACCCGGAATGCAGTTTCACCCGCCAGCTAGGCGCGGAAGGCCTGGAAGCTTCAAAAATCGCGAATGACGGGCCAAAAGTGCTCGGCATTGATCCGGATTCCAGCGAAGAAGTGACGCTGCGCACGGGCCGCTTTGGCCCTTATGTGCAACGCGGCGAAGGAAAAGAAGCCAAACGCGGGAGTATCCCAAAAAGTTGGGACGCAACCACTGTGGACTTCGAGCAAGCGCTGCAATTGCTGTCACTGCCGCGCGTTGTGGGGCTGCACCCGGAATCGGGTAAGGAAATCAAAGCCCGGATCGGACGCTACGGACCCCTGGTGGAGCACGAGGGCAAATATGCCAGCCTCGATTCCGAAGACGAGGTTTTTTCGGTCGGTCTCAACCGCGCTGTCACCGTGCTCGCGGAAAAAGCCGCTAATCCGGGCCGCGGTCGCGGCGCAACCAGCCTGAAAGATTTGGGCGAACATCCTGAACTGACGGGGCCTGTGTCGGTAAAAGACGGTCGCTACGGACCTTATGTCAATTGGTCAAAGATCAACGCCACCTTGCCAAAAGACACCGACCCACAATCGGTAACGCTGGAAATGGCCGTCAAACTGATCGCGGAACGGGCTGAGAAAACGGGCAAAACGCTGACCAAAGCCGGTGCGCGTAAAAAGCCGGCAGCCAAAAAGAAACCGGCGGCGAAAAAGACAGCGGCCAAGAAACCGGCTGCCAAAAAAGCACCCGCAAAAAAGCCCGCTGCCAAAAAGGCGCCTGCGAAAAAACCTGCAGCGAAAGCTGATGCGAGCGAGGCTTAGGGGTGGCGCACCGAAAGGGCGGTTCACCCAAAATGTCATCAGGTTTGAAACACGGGGCCATGCCCAGCCGTGATCAACTGATCGCATATCTGAAGGAAAACCCGCAGGAGACCGGCAAGCGGGAACTCGCGCGGGCGTTCGGTCTTAAGGGCACCGACAAAATCGGCCTCAAGGCTCTGCTGCGCGAACTCACCGAAGACGGCATCATCAAAAAACGCGGGCGCAAAATCGCCCAGCCAGGCACGCTTCCCAATGTGACCGTTCTGGATATCACCGCCCGTGACCGCGATGGCGGTTTGCTGGCCCGGCCTGTTCAGTGGGACGAACAGGCGGAGGGCAAACACCCGGTTGTTGCTATCGTTGTTGACCGCAGCGGCAAATCCCCCACGGCGGGCTTAGGCGACCGCGTCTTGGCTCGCATTTCAACGCGGGAGAAAGGCTCTCCGCGCGGGCGCATCATCAAAGTGCTGGACCGCAATCGCGGCAAGCAGTTGGGGATATTCAAAGCGGCCAAAGACCCAAGTGACGGTTTGGCTGGCCGGATCGAACCGACGGACCGCAAACAAAACGAATTGCTTGTCCGCGCGGGACAAGAGGGAGGCGCCAAAGACGGTGATTTGGTGGAGGTGTCCATTGCAAGTCGCAACTCCCAAGGGTTGAAACAGGCGCGCGTTGAAGACGTGATCGGAAACATCAATTCCGAAAAAGCGATCTCGCTCATCGCGTTGCACCAACACAACATTCCGACAGATTTTTCTGAGGCCGTTATCGCAGGTTCCAAATACGTCAAAGCCGAGACTGCTGACACGATGAAACCGTGGCGCGAGGATTGGCGCGATGTCCCCCTCATCACCATCGATCCGGCTGACGCCAAAGACCATGACGACGCCGTCTATGCCGAGCCTGACGACGCGGCCAACAATCAAGGCGGGGTGATCGTCACCGTCGCCATTGCCGACGTTGCAGCCTATATCGACCACCCGTCGGCCTTGGATGATGAAGCCCGCAAACGCGGAAACTCGGTTTATTTTCCGGACCGCGTAGTGCCCATGTTGCCGGAGCGCATTTCAAACGACCTTTGTTCGCTGCGCGAAAAAGAAGACCGCCCTGCCCTGGCTGTGCGCATGGTGTTTGGCGCTGACGGGACCAAACGCAGCCACAGGTTCCACCGCATTATGATGCGCTCCCACGCGCGGTTGTCTTACCAAGAGGCACAAGCCGCGATAGACGGCGAAAACGCGCCCAGGGCCGAGCCTTGGCTGGACCCCGTACTCAAACCCCTCTGGCAGGCTTATGCGGTCTTATCCAAGGGCCGCACCGCCCGCGCGCCGCTGGAACTCGACATGCCGGAGCGAAAAATCCTGCTCAAGCCAGACGGTGGTGTGGATCGGGTGATTGTACCACCCCGCTTGGACGCCCATAAACTGATCGAAGAGTTCATGATCCAAGCCAATGTGGCTGCGGCTGAAAGCTTGGAAAAAGAGCGCCAACCGCTCATCTACCGGGTTCACGATGCGCCCTCTTTGGCCAAGCTGGAGAGCCTGCGCGAGTTCTTGCGCACTTTGAACATACCCTTGGCAAAACCCGGCCAACTCCGCCCTGCGGCTTTCAACGGCATTTTGGAACAGGTGAAAGGGTCCGAGAACCAAGACCTCGTAAACCAAGTGGTCCTGCGGTCCCAATCTCAGGCCGAGTACAACCCGCAAAATATTGGCCATTTTGGCCTGCACTTGGCAAAATACGCTCATTTCACCTCACCCATCCGGCGCTACGCGGATTTAATCGTCCACCGTGCGTTGGTGCGAGCCCTGGGTTTGGGCGATGGCGGTTTACACGTTCAGCAAGTGGGCGAACTGGACGCAATCGCGGAGGAAATTTCGCTGTCAGAGCGACGGGCCATGTTGGCGGAGCGCCAAACGGTCGACAGGCTGATCGCCACCCATTTGGCGGATAAAATTGGTGCGGAATTTCCCGGTCGCATCAATGGCGTCACCCGTGCGGGACTGTTTATCACGTTGGATGAAACCGGTGCGGACGGGTTCGTGCCGATATCGCAGTTGGGCGATGATTACTTCATCTATGACGAAGCCAGCCACCGTGTTGTAGGAGAGCACTCGTCGCTGCAGTTCCAAATGGGCGACCGTGTCACGGTCCGATTGGTAGAAGCCGCACCAGTGGCAGGCGCCTTGCGCTTCGATATGATCAGCGAAGGCACTGAAAGCTCGCAATTGCCGCGTGGCCGCCGAACACGGCCCAACACGGCGGGTGGTCGCGCAAAAGGCAAAGGCAAGCACAAAAGCCGCAGTGGACCGGGCGCATCCACAAAAGCTGGCGCAAAAGCCAGCCCGGGCCGAGCGCGCCGCTCAAACCGTGGCAAAAGGTAAGAAGCAGAGAGGACCCCATGCCGTACACCATCACCACAGACACACAGGAACCCGTAGAGGATCGTGCCAAGTTCCGCGCCATGTTGCGCGGATTTCGCAACACCTGCCCCAAATGCGGGGAGGGAAAACTGTTTGGAAAATGGTTGAAGGTCGAACCGGTGTGTAAAAACTGCGGTGAAGAGCTGCACCATGAGCGCGCTCACGATCTGCCGCCTTATCTCAATATCTTCATCGTCGGCCACATCATCGTCGCCCTGTTGATGGTAGTCGAGGCGACTGTCGATCTTTCGCTGACGGCACATCTGTTTATCTGGGTACCGCTGTCGCTGGCGCTATCGTTGGCACTGATGCAGCCGCTAAAAGGCAGCGTGGTAGGCTTGCAATGGGCACTGCGCATGTTCGGCTTTGGCGGAGACGAGGACTACACATGACGACTGTGCGATCACAATCGAAGACTGCGCTTAAACCCGGTATGAGCCGGGACGCCATGGATGAAGCGGCAGCGATGGATGGCTCCCGGCGCAGCCCCAATATGCCACCACGCGATGCCGCAACTCTCATTATTTTAGACGGTGAAGGCCCAAACGTCCGCATGTTGATGGGCCGCCGCCACGAGAACCATAAATTCATGCCCGGTCTGTTTGTCTTTCCAGGCGGACGCGTGGACCCCGCTGATGGTTCCATGGAGGCTGGATCGGAATTGCACCCCACCATTGAAGGTAAGATCGTCAAACATTTGCGTCAGCGCCCCACAAGGCGCCGCGCACGTGCGCTGGCACTCGCCAGCTTGCGAGAAACCTACGAAGAAGCGGGCCTTTTGCTCGGTGAGCCGGGTCGCCTGGACACGAAGTCAAACCACCGGGATTGGGCAGCCTTTGCAAAACATGACGTGGTGCCCACGTTGAACTCCCTGCGGCTGGTGGCCCGTGCCATCACACCGCCTGGCAGAACACGCCGCTTCGATGCTTGGTTTTTCGCAACCCAAGCCAGCCACATCGCGGAACGTCTGCCGGAGGGGCAATGGCCTTCGGGAGAACTGCAAGACCTGCATTGGCTGACCATAGACGAGGCGATGAAGCTGGAACTTCCGGTCATCACGGTGACAGTGCTGGAAGAGTTGCGCAAACGCTTGCAAACAGACCCGACACTGGAACCTTCTACCGATCTTCCTTTCTTCCATTTGCGCGGAAAGACATTTTTGCGCGAATTGATCTGATCGCAACCGAACGACCGCATCAAACTTGACTTTTACCACCTGTGCCTTAGACACCGCATCAACGGATCAGGCACCGGCCTTGTCCCTTTAACTTTCCAAGGATTGACCATGGCCAAAGCAACCACCATCAAGGTGCGGCTGAACTCGACGGCTGATACCGGGTTCTACTACGTCACCAAAAAGAATTCCCGCACGATGACCGAGAAACTGGTCAAGAAGAAATATGACCCCGTCGCGCGCAAGCACGTCGAGTTCAAAGAAGGCAAAATCAAATAAGCAGACCGCTTGTCTGACGAACCACCAAAAAGGCCGCTCTGAAAGGAGCGGCCTTTTTTGTTGGGTTTGCAGCACTATGATTCGATGCGTGTATCAACTGTCCCAAACACTCGCTAATCCGACGACAAACAAAGGGCCGAAGACCCAACTCAATGTCAGTCAGGGTCTGCCAGGGTCTGCCAGGGTCTGCAAGAACTGTGGGGAAATTGGGGACCGATAGCCGACCGGTGCGAAAACTACGAGGAGGCAATTTTGCGCGACCGGTCGACCGATC
Organism: Pseudomonadota bacterium; assembly: GCA_038746275.1. GTDB lineage: Bacteria > Pseudomonadota > Alphaproteobacteria > Rhizobiales > Rhizobiaceae > Pseudahrensia. Next base: position 41,509 of record JBCDKS010000003.1, read on the forward strand.
CATCTCCCGGGTGATGCGGCGGGCCCAGAAGACGAAGCGACAAAGACAGGCTCTGCCGTGCGTGCAAATTGGCCCAAACGCACTGTATTTTCAATTGTGTGGAAACTGGATTATCCAGTATTAGTCAACAGTTAACCTAACTAGCTATGGTTAATTCTCAACCGGCTAGGCAGCCGCCTGCACCACCTGATTGCGCCCGTTGCGCTTGGCATCATAGAGCGCCGCATCCGCCCGTTTTACCATGTCAACTGTATGATCCTGCGGCCCCGTGAGCGAGGCAATGCCCGCACTCACGGTCACAGCGATCTGCACGGAACCGTTCAAAACCAGAAACGGTAAGTCGGCAATCTCTTTGCGCATCCGGTCCGCAATCACAAACGCCAAATCACTATCAGTTTCCGGTAAAACGATAACAAACTCCTCGCCTCCAAACCGGCACACCAGGTTTTTCGACCGCAAATTGCGCTGGATGCGTTCGGCGAAAGTTTTCAGGACTTCATCACCCGCTTGATGACCGTAAGTGTCGTTGACCATCTTGAAGTGATCAATGTCCAACACCATCAGCGACAGCGCTTGCCCGCTCGCGCAGGCCTTGTCCAACAGCGCCTCCATATGGGTGTCAAAATAACGCCGGTTGTAAAGGCCCGTGAGCGGGTCCTTGATGGCCATTTCCATGGTTTGCTGAACATTGTCCCGCAACTGGTCATTGGCCCGCTTGCGGCGCACCTGCGTGCGGCAACGCGCCAGCAGTTCATTGGCTTCAACGGGACGCTGAATGTAGTCATTCACACCCAGGTCGATGGCGCGGATAAGCTGACTGTCCTCCCTTTCCCGTGTCACCAACAACAAGGGAATCATTCGCGTACGGTCGAGCGAACGCAATTGCGAGCAAAGACGCAACGCGTCAAAATCTTCGATGGCCAGCGATACGATGACCAGATCAAAGTCATCTTCTGCAGCCTTAAACAGCGCTTCCTGCGGATTGGACACGACGCTGACGCTCTGCTCAGCCGTCAAAATGCGCGACATGCGATCAAAGCTCGAAGGCTTGTCGTCAACGATCAGAATTTTGCCGCCACGGCCATCGTGCAATTGCGAGTTCGCATGCGAATTTCCACTGATACCAAGACCTTCGTTGGTGGAAACCCGCAACTGCAGCTCATCGGTCACCATTTTGAGGCGTGCAAGGCTTTTAACCCGCGTTGTCAGCGCAATATCGTTCACCGGCTTTGTCAAAAAATCATCGGCGCCGGCTTCCAGTCCGGCCAGCTTGTCTGACGGTTGATCCAAAGCTGTCACCATGATGACCGGAATATGAGCCGTTTTGGCGTCGGCTTTGAGACGGCGGCAGACTTCGTAGCCGTCCATGCCCGGCATCATCACATCCAGCAAAACTATATCGCATTTGCCTTGAGCGCAAAAAGCCAAAGCCTCGGGGCCGTTGGAGGCGGTCAGGACCTCAAAATACTCGGCCATCAAACGGGCCTGCATGAGTTTTACATTGGCCACGATATCGTCAACGACGAGAACCCGCGCGGTCATATCACCACCTCAAATACACACTGCCGGATGCATCCAGCCGTCACTCCAGCCCTAAAATGCATCATGTTTACGCATCGCCCAGATAGGAGCGCACCGTTTCGATGAACTTCATCACCGAGATCGGTTTGGAAATGTAAGCCTCACAGCCGCCTTGGCGGATGCGCTCTTCATCGCCCTTCATGGCAAAGGCCGTCACTGCAATGACCGGGATGCGAGCAAGCTCTTCATCCTCTTTCAGCCATTTTGTGACCTCCAAACCGGAAACTTCCGGCAATTGGATATCCATGAGAATCAAATCAGGCTTGTGCTGTCGCGCAAGGTCCAACGCATGGAGGCCATTGCGCGTCTGGATCGTCTCATATTGCTGCGCTTCGAGAAGGTCGTTGAACAGTTTCATGTTCAACTCGTTGTCTTCCACGATCATCACGCGTTTCGTCATGCTGCACTCTGCAAAAAGCCTGTTGGTCCAGAACTGTGTCCGTGGCATGAATCAACGCCACGAGCATGTTCAATCCGAGCATCGAAATTTACCACTCAGTTTCTTTAGGACTCATGAAGATGGGCGAACACCAAGCCACGTCGGCGCAAGCCATTGCAATTGCAGGCCTCGCCCGTCTGGCATCAGACGATGATTTGATGATGCGGTTTTGCGCGCTTACCGGCGTGCTGGCCAACGAGATACGCTCGGCAGCACAAGAGCCAAACTTTTTGGTGGGCGTGCTGGATTTTTACCTCGCCCACGAACCTGACCTGATTGAGTTTGCCGAAGCTGAGGGTTTGGACCCCGAAACAATTGTAAAAGCCCGCCACGCGCTAAGCCCTGTCGACACCGGAGAGTTTTCATGAGCACCGAGACACAAGTCATCCTTCCGGACAACGAGACGCTCAAGCAATTGGCCGAGCACGGTTACGAACCGAACGGCCCCAAGCGCGACACTGATCGCCCGATCTTGATCTGCGATGTCGATGAGGTCGTCCTGCATCTGGTTGACCCGTTTGTTGAGGTGATCGAGGAACGCGGCTACGAACTGCGCACCCGCGCCTTCAAGTTGACGGGCAACGTGTTCCACCGCGAAACCGGCGAAGAAGCCACCCAAGCGCAGGTGTGGGAAGGGCTGACCCAGCTGTTTGAAGAACAAGAGAGCCGCCAAGGCCTGGTTGATGGCGTGGTGGATGGACTGGCCCACGTCGCAAAACACGCTGACATCGTGTTTTTGACCAACATGCCCCACCCGTTTGCGCACATTCGCCGCCGCCATCTCACAGCGGAGGGCCTGCACTATCCACTGATCACCAATATGGGGTCCAAGCTGCCAGCGATTAATTTGATCGAGGCGCAGCGCAACGCCAATGTGGCCTTTGTGGACGATACCCCGCGCAATCTGCGTGACGTCGCCAACGGCAACGACCGCATCCAACTGTTTCACTTCATGGCCAATGATGATTTTCGCAAACTGGCCGGTGAGATCGAAGGCGCACATTTTTCGAGCGGCGATTGGGCCCATGCAGCGCCCTTGATAGTGTCTCACATGGTGGAGAACACATGAAGAACATGATAGACCGGTTCTATGGATGCGACCACCAACACCGCAGATGCGATACCTGCAAACCATAGTTTTTGCCGCGACTGCCTGCAGGAGCAACCTCACAGTGCCCGCCCAAATGCGCGCTGCGTCCATTGTGGCAGTCCCCGTGTCCTAAGACACCCTGAACTGTTTGATCTGTCGCTGGCACACATAGATTGCGACGCGTTCTATGCGTCTGTGGAAAAGCGCGACAATCCCGATTTGGCGGACCAACCCCTTATAGTTGGCGGCGGAACGCGCGGCGTGGTGACAACCTGTTGCTACATCGCCCGCATAAGGGGCGTGCGCTCCGCAATGCCCATGTTCAAGGCTTTGGAAGCCTGCCCGGAGGCCGTGGTCGTGCGCCCGCGCATGGCGCATTATTCCAGCGTGGGAAAACAAGTGCGCGAACTCATGCGCAGCCTCACGCCCTTGGTGGAGCCTCTGTCCATCGATGAAGCCTTCTTGGATCTATCCGGTACGCAACGCCTCCACGGCGCACCGCCTGCCCTGACCCTCGCCCGCATGGCAAAGCGTATCGAAGACGAGGTCGGCATCAGCGTCTCCGTCGGTCTGGCGCCTAACAAATTCTTGGCCACAGTAGCATCGGACCTGGAAAAACCCCGGGGATTTTCCGTCATTGGCGCGGCGGAGGCGTATGAGTTTCTGGCGCAAAAACCTGTCTCTTTGATCTGGGGCGTGGGCAAGGCGATGCAGGCGCGCTTGGCAGCCGACAACATCCGTCTCATCAAAGACCTGCAGGTGGCGGACGAAAACGACCTGCTAAAGCGCTATGGCAGCATGGGACAACGGCTCGCACGGCTTTCAAAGGGCCAGGATGTGCGCAGTGTGGAACCCCGCAGCGGCGCAAAGAGCGTGAGTTCGGAAACGACCTTCAACACCGATATGGCCAGCGGGGAAGATCTGCTGCCAATCCTACGCAGACAAGCGGAACGGGTATCAGAACGCCTCAAAGCCTCCCACACAGCGGGGCAAACGGTGGTGCTGAAACTCAAGACAAGAGACTTCAAAAGCCGCACCCGCAACACCACCTTGCCGGACCCAACCCAACTGGCTGACCGCATGTTCCACGTGGGGCGCACCATGCTGGAAAAGGAGCTGGACGGCACAAAGTTCAGACTCTTAGGAATAGGCGTCAGCGATCTGCAATCGGATGAAGCGGCGGACCCGGGCGACTTGATCGACGAGAAAGCGGACCGCCGTGCGTCCGCGGAGCGTGCCATGGACAAGTTGAGGGATCGCTTTGGCGGCGGCGCGGTGGAACTGGGTCTCACGTTCGCCAACCCCCACAAAGGCGAGCGCTACGCCCCTCAAACACCGCCAAGGGAGGCAGAAACAGATGAAGACTAACGGTGGCCTACTCGCAGGGTGAGGCCTCAAAAAACTCGATATCGGTCAGCTTTCCACTCAACGAGTAATCTGGATAGGTCATTTTCAAGCGGCGTGAGACGCCACTTTCCTGCAAAATGAACGACACCTGATAATCTGGCGTCCGCTCCACCTGCTTTTCAGCGTCTTCGACACCAAAATAGCTCACTGAGACCGGCCAACCGGGTTCCCCCTCAAATTTGGCTTTGATGGCCGCATCTTCATCGTCTACAGCGGTTTCGCCGGTACGGCTTTTCCCTATCACGGCGGTTGTATCAACAAGATTATTCCCGCCTTCAGATGCATCATAAACACGGGCGGTAAGGAAGGTCTGCTCCCGTTTAGCAGCCTCTAACATCTGCGTGACGTGCTGGGTCAGAAACACGGCATCATCGAGTTGGAGGGTCTTCGCATCAGGCTTGGAAAATTCAATTTCCACGCCATTACCCCCGCGCGTGGCGACGCCCTGCAAAGTGCTTTCCAACTGCTCATTGAGATAGGACTGGTTGGAAAAATTAAACGTCGTGCCATCACCGCTCTCAAAAGTGGCATTGCGTTGATCGCTGGTGAACGTTTTGCGGGCGCTGCGCACACGGGTCAAAAACCGAAACCGAACAGCAAAACCCTCGCAGCGTGAGCCTTTAATTTCGTACACAATCCGGCCGTCCATGGCGCGAATGCCGGACCGGTCGCTCGCTTTTACAAGTTTCACATCATAAACCGCGCGGTGCGGCTTGAGCGCATCAATCGCTGACGCATGAGCAAGAGGCGCCGTAAGCCCGGTAACCGCGCCAACCAGCACGAGAGCAAATGCAAGCTTGGAGTGTTTAGAAAACCGTTGGGCGATACCCATGGATGAACCGTTCCTCTTATGTGTCACAGATGCGAAGCGGACGAGCCGCGTTGCCACCATCTTTTGACAGTGTGACCATGAATGCGGCGAAACGCCAACCGGAAATTCAGATCACGTCAGCCCTTTTGTCCGCATGGCAAACACGGTACCCAAGAGGCACCGAAGAGACATCACATTCTTGATTTGGAACGCCTCCATGACCAGCACTCCGGAAAAGACTCTTGCCGCCATGGGCATTGCCTTGCCATCCCCCGCCGCACCGGCTGCAAACTATGTGCCCTTTACAATCTCCGGCAATCTGTTGGTGATTTCCGGCCAGATCCCTATGGGTCCAAATGGCCCGGAGTTTATCGCCAAACTGGGCGACACAGCCGATCTGGAGACAGGCCAAGCAGCGGCAAAACTCTGTGCGATCAATATTTTGGCACAGGCCAAGGCTGCTCTGGGAGACCTCTCACGCATCACACAGGTGTTGAAAATCCAAGGCTTCGTCAACGCCACACCAGACTACACCGACCATCCAAAAGTTGTGAACGGAGCCTCTGATTTCCTCGTGGAAGTTCTGGGCGATGCCGGCAAACACGCCCGTGCAGCGGTTGGTATGGGCTCTCTACCCCTCGGCGTCGCCGTGGAAGTTGATGCCATGATCGCTTTCGAATAGCGACAGTGCAGGTAGTCTTTCGGGAAGCGTGATCAATGGAAGTTAACCCCCCGCGCCGCGCACCGGAATGGCTCACGGCCAGGCCAATTGCGCATCGTGCTTTGCACGATGGCAACGACACCGTGGCCGAAAATTCTCTGACGGCTTTCCAGCGGGCCATTGAGTCTGGCTTCGCAATTGAATGCGATCTGCAGGTCTCCGCCACCGGAGAGCCGGTCGTATTCCACGACCCTGATCTGGAGCGCATGACCGGAATTGTCGGCACGGTGCGCAGCCACACGCCGCAAGACCTTGCGAGCATGAAACTGGCAGGCACGTCTGACACCATTGCGACGCTGAGCACGCATCTTGATCAAGTCGCCGGGCGTGTGCCGTTGATTTTGGAGCTTAAAGGCGTGGAAGGCGAAGACGCGGGGTTTGTGGAAGGCGTTGCCGACGCTCTGAAAAGCTACACCGGACCCGTGGCCGTCATGTCGTTCGACCATTGGATCTGCGCCCAGTTTGTCAAACTGTTGCCAAACATCCCGCGCGGATTGACCGCATTCGGCGACGATGACAGCGCTGCTACCCATTTCAGGGCGCTGGTCAATTATGATTTACGTTTTGTCTCGTATGGCGTGGCGGACCTGCCAAACAGGTTCGTTGCCGATGCAAAATCAAATAATGTGCCAGTGATTACATGGACTGTCCGGAATGAAGCTCAAGCCAAAACAACCTACCGGTATGCTGATCAAATGACGTTTGAACTGTTCGATCCCAACCCGATTGCTGCCGCCCATGGATGAGGCTGCGGGCAGTAACCCGTCGCAGCCGGCCCCACAGCCCAACGACTTGGCAATATCGGCGATCACGTCTGTCAACGAAATCGATGCTGACCGCTGGAACGCGCTCGCAAATCCGGCCAAGAAAACGACCGGCCCAGAAGATACGTTCGATTACAATCCATTCCAGTCCCATGCGTTCTTCAAAGCCCTGGAAGATTCCGGCTCAGCGACCCGCGAAACCGGTTGGATGGGGCAGCATCTGGTGATGACACGTGGGGAGCGCGAAGACCCCGACAGCATATTGGGCATCCTGCCTTGCTACCTCAAAACCCACAGCCAAGGTGAATACGTGTTTGATCACGGCTGGGCCGACGCCTTTGAGCGGGCGGGCGGGCGCTACTACCCCAAACTGCAAGCGACCCTGCCCTTTACACCGGCCACTGGCCGCAAATTGTTCACCGGAAACGGGCCTAACGCAGCCAAAAACAGGCTGATGCTGGCGGGCGGTTTGCAACAGGTCTGCGAAGAACTGGAAGTCTCCTCGGCCCATATCACCTTCATGGCCGATGATGAGTGGGACGCGCTGGGCGAGCAAGGATTTCTCCAACGCACCGACCAACAGTTCCATTGGCTCAATGACGGCTACAAGGACTTTGACGCATTCCTGACCGCCCTTTCCTCTCGCAAGCGCAAGAACATCCGTAAGGAGCGCGAAGGCGCTCTCAAGGGCCGGGATGGCGCAGGGGGCATTGAGATCGAATGGCTGACCGGCAATGATTTGACGGAGGACGTGTGGGATACATTCTTCCGGTTTTACATGGACACCGGCTCGCGCAAATGGGGTCAGCCATATCTGACACGCAAGTTTTACTCGCTGATCGGTGAAACAATGGCGGATGATATTCTGCTGATCATGGCCAAGCGCGAAGGCCGCTACGTGGCTGGTGCGATCAACTTCATTGGGTCTCGCACCCTGTTTGGGCGCCATTGGGGCTGTGTGGAAGATCATCCCTTCCTCCACTTCGAGGTTTGCTATTATCAGGCCATCGACTTTGCAATTTCTAAGGGTCTGGCTCGTGTGGAAGCCGGTGCACAGGGCGGCCACAAACTGGCCCGCGGATACATGCCGCAGGTCACCAAGTCCGCCCACCACATCACTCATCCAGATTTTCGCCGCGCGGTGGACGATTACCTAGAACGCGAACGGATTGCGGTACAGCGAGAAAACGAGGCCATCGCCCGTCACGGACCGTTTAAAAAAGAGGGCTAGTTCGCCCTCCACCCAGAGATGCGCAACCAATGCGCTTGACGAAGAACGCGGCACTGGAAACAGTCCTCAACGCTGAAACGCCTCACCAGTTCAAAGCCTTCATCATGACCAACGTTCCATACGATCCAGACAATATCTTCGCCAAAATTCTGCGCGGTGAGATGCCAAGCCACACGGTCTACGAGGATGAGCATACATTCGTCATGATGGACATCATGCCCCGTGCGGCGGGCCATTGCCTTGTCTTACCGAAAGCCCCTGCCCGCAACATTTTTGATATCGAAGAAGCATCACTGGCCGCCGTGGCTGCCACCACCCGAAAGGTAGCCATTGCCGCGAAACGAGCCTTTGAAGCGGATGGCATCACGATCCAACAGTTCAACGAAACGGCTGGCGGACAAGTGGTATTCCACCTGCACGTACACATCATTCCCCGCAAAGCGGGCGAGTCCTTACGGCCCCACACCGGCCAGATGGAGGATCAGGACATTCTCAAAGCGCATGCTGAAAAACTGCGCGCAGCTTTAGCTCGATAGGGTCACGCCTTCGCCGACGTTTCCTGAGGAAGGTCAGCCACCACCCGATTGGCAATCAAAGCGCCGATCAAGAACAGTAAGAAACCGGCTGGCAAGTCCACCAGATGGTGCCCCCCATGGATCAAAGTGCCGGGAAGAATAAGCGCGTTGAGCACCAAGAACGCGGGAAACAAGGGCCGGAACCCGAATGCGCACCACGCACAGATGAAGGCCAGTGTGGTGTGATAAGATGGAAACGCAATCAACCCCTCAACGTCTGACGGCCGCACCAGTTTGGGCCCCTCCGCCATCATGCTTTTGAGGGTCTCACCGTAATGCGGGCCCACGATGGGTTGGACGGCACGGATCAGGTCTTGGGACAGTGTGTAGAACGCAGACGGGCCATGGCTCGGAAACAAAGCCCAAAAGCAAATCAAAAACACGGACGTAACGCTGATTGACACCAACAGACGGTGCAACCACACCCGCCGCCCCGTGAGGCCCAGCAGGACCACCAGAACCGTGATTTGCGGCATCGTGGTCATGTAGGCGTATTTGACGGTGAGGTTGAACCACGGATGGTCTGCCCCAAACTGCACCGCAGCGGGCCATGAATAGCCAAGCCATGAATCAGCCACCATCAACATCGGGTCGATCACCGGGCGTTCGATTGGCAGGAGCAGATAGTTGAACACGATGATGCTGTTGGAAAACAGGATCATGAGCGCGGCGCATGTCAGTGCATCACCAATGGCCTCCCCGCGCCTGGAATGGCGATAGTACTGCCCAATGCAGCCCAACAGCAAAGCCAATAGGAACAGCACACCGTAGGCCGCGCTGTCGATGGCGCCGCCACGAAACAGCATCAAACCGGCGTTGAGCACAAACAGTCCCGCCACCAGCCGGAGCACGACCATCTCAACCGAATTGAAAAAGCGTCCCCGCCCTGCGGGACCTACATACGCATCTAAAGACATGGTTCATCCGCCGCTAGAGCCGTTTCCGTTCAAACGGACTCGTTTGAGCGAAAGAAACCGCTTCAAAACAATAAGTTAGAGCCGATCAATGCTTCAAAGAAGCGATGATCGGCTCTAGAACCAGAGTCTAAGTCTGGCAACATACGAAAGAGGATAGCGCAGAGCCGTTAAAGCAGTGTTGAAGGAAAAACGCCCAGATACAAAATGCCCGCAATCAAAATGGCTTCTCCCACCAAAATGGGAACAAGCAACCGTCGCCCGGCGGCCAAGAAGGCTGCAAAAGCAATCAGCGTGGCCGCCGCTCTCAACCACAAGGGAACCTGCGACAGGGCTCCGGTTGGCGCGAAAACAAATTGCGCTATCACCGCCGCCACAAGCGCCGTTGCGATGCAGCGCACGAGCACCATGGCTTGGGAGTGTTCGTCCATATTGCCGACAAGGAAGACGCCCGCCCACCGCCAAACCGCCGTGGGCAACACCCCCGCCAGCAGGATGAAAATGTAGGGCCAAAGCGCATGATCAAAGCTGGAATAAGTGATTATGACACGCGCCGCCGCTTCAAGACCGTCAGATGCGCCAAAAACGCAAACACGCCCCCCAGAAGACCGCCCATGAGAATGTTAGCCTGGGGCAAAAACAGCGCCACCAATGGGCCGAAGCAAAACCCAAGTGCGAGCGCAAGATGCTCGGCCTTGAAGCGCGCCGTGTTCCAGATGGTGGAGGCAAAATAGAGCGGCGTCAGAAAGTACAAACCGGCCATCAAGATGGGTGGGAACACAGCTGCCACCGAATAGACCACCGCCGCTGTGGTGGTGACCGCCACCATGTTGGCGAGCGCAAACCCGGCAAAATAAGGCAGGCGGCCGCGCGGCGGTATCTCCTGCGCCTTCTGCAGCGTATGAACCCAGGCCGTGATAGCGACCAGATTAGAAACCAGCAGCAGATGCCAGCGTTTGGTGCCCTCTACCCGAATTTCCGGAACAAGCGCCATGGTCATCGGCATCATGCGCATGGCAGCCAACGCTACGGCGGGCGCGATGGTGAGAAAGGATGCTCCGGCCGCAATGCCCGCCACCAAGACAAGGTGCGACGGCAAAGCCCAGATCGCAGGCACCATGAAAATGACCTGCCAAAGCGGAATACCAACCTCACGCACAATGCCGCCAAAGCCGATAAACGCGGAACAGAGGATCAAGGATGGGAGCGAAAACAGATTGCGCGCACCGCGCGGGAACCACGCCCAATCATAGACGGACCCGGGTGGGGATAACGACACCCCCGCTGCGGCGGGCGATGAAACTGGCACTGTCTTTTCCGCCGAAGGACCGGCATCTACACGCTGCTGCAATGGCTTCGCCACACCCAAGGCCCTGAATTCCAACACCAGTTGTTTGGGCCGCTGATCGGCTTAAATCAAGCGCATCAGCGTCAGGCTGTCCCTGTCAGCGGGCAACCTAAAAAAAGTGCTGGCCCGGATGAGCATGGTACACCCGGGCCACAGGGTTTAGCCAGTCATTTTGGAGGCGCTGGCAGCCGTACCGGCATCGGCAGCACGGCCCATAAACGGTTTGACCGAAGAGGCTTTATCCAACTCAGAAGCCACGTTTGCGCCCACGCTGGTACGGTCCAAATCTGCCATATCGTTCTTTATTTCAGCGACCAATTCATCAAGAATTTCGGTCTCTTCGCTTTCATCCGCCTTGGTGGAGCCGCCGGTCTGTGTTCCGACCAAAGGCGTGATAGGCGCCGAAGGCTTAGGGGCAAACGGGTGCGGTTTGGTGGCAAACGGCATAACAGGATCGCGGGGTGTCTTAGCGTCTTCAAGCGCTGCAAGCTCGCTTGTATCGTCCAGCGTATCGCCCAATTCCACGATTAAAGCGCCCAAGCGACCGGCCAGTTTGAAGTCTTGGCTGTTGCGCAGGCGGGCAATTGCCTCGGCACGGATCTGCTTCAACTGGGCGATGCTGCCAGCAGCCTGCGTGCTACCAGTCTGGCTCATATGGGTTGGGGAAGAATTGGCCGTTGGATCGGTCACTGCAATTGTCATGGGAAACTCCAAAAACTGTTGAGAGAACCCAAGTGTTCACGTCGGTTTGCGGCCTCCCCATGGTTCAAAAAGGGCGATTTGACGGCACACGATCACCCTTTCTTTCACCGCCTTACTTCCACGGGTGAGACAACAAAAAAGGGCGACCCAAAGGGCCGCCCTTTCCGATTGAGTGCTAAGGCAGTTGTTATCCCTTAAGAGGAACCTTCGGCACAGCCGTTCCGCCAGACCGTTTAGGCGGCGTCTTCTTGGCAGCCTTGGTCGCAGGCTTCGCCGCCGCTTTTTTCGCAGCCGGTTTCTTCGGAACCGCCTTTTTGCGCGCCACCGGCTCTTTCTTTGGCTTCACCGGCTTGTCTTCAATGGCCTCAAGCTTCAGCGATTCCTCACCATCTACTGTTTGTACACTGACCTTCACCGTGCCGCCTTTTTGCAGCTTGCCGAACAGAACTTCATCGGCGAGCGGTTTCTTGACGTATTCCTGGATCACCCGACCCAACGGGCGCGCGCCCATGCGGTCATCATAACCCTTCTTGGCAATCCACTTCACTGCATCCGGTGTCAGATCGAACGTTACGCCACGCTCAGAAAGCTGCGCTTCCAACTGCATCACGAACTTTTCCACTACCTTGTGGACAACAGCAGGTTTCAAACCCTCAAACGGAATGATCGCATCCAACCGGTTACGGAATTCCGGCGCGAAGAGACGGTTAATCGCCTCCATGTCATCCCCTGTCCGTTTGCTGGAGCCAAACCCGATGGCGGCCTTGGCAGCTTCGGCAGCCCCCGCATTGGTGGTCATAACAAAGATCACATTACGGAAGTCGATTTTCTTACCGTTGTGATCGGTGAGTTGGCCGTTATCCATCACCTGCAGCAAGATGTTGAAAAGGTCCGGGTGGGCCTTCTCAATTTCATCCAGCAGCAGGACACAATGTGGATGCTGGTCAACACCATCGGTGAGCAAGCCGCCCTGATCAAAGCCGACATAGCCGGGAGGCGCACCGATCAGGCGCGAGACGGTGTGTCGCTCCATATATTCCGACATGTCAAAGCGCAGCAATTCCACACCCAGCGTGTCCGCCAGTTGCTTCACGACTTCCGTCTTGCCCACGCCAGTGGGGCCGGAAAACAGGTAGGAGCCAATCGGCTTGTTGGCCTCGCGCAAACCGGCTCGCGCCAGCTTGATGGCGGAAGACAGAGCGTCGATTGCTTTGTCCTGCCCATAAACCATGCGCTTGAGCTGATCGTTGAGGTTTTTGAGAACCTCAGCATCATCTTTAGACACAGACTTCGGTGGAATGCGCGCCATCGTGGCGATTGTGTTTTCGATGTCGCCGACCGTAATCGTCTTCTTGCGCTTTTCGGCGGGCACCAACATCTGGCTGGCCCCGGTCTCATCGATCACGTCAATCGCTTTGTCCGGCAATTTGCGGTCCGTGATGTAGCGCGAAGATAACTCCACTGCAGACACGATAGCATCGTCCGCGTATTTCACCTTGTGGAAGTCTTCGAAATACGGCTTCAACCCGCGCATGATGTCGATGGCATCCGTTACCGATGGTTCATTGACGTCAATCTTCTGGAACCGACGCACGAGCGCACGGTCTTTTTCGAAGAACTGGCGATATTCTTTATAGGTCGTAGATCCAATACAACGGATCGCACCACCCGACAAAGCGGGCTTCAACAGATTGGACGCATCCATGGCACCGCCGGACGTGGCACCCGCACCAATGACGGTGTGAATCTCATCGATAAACATAATTGCGCCGGGCGTTTCTTCGATTTCCTTCACGACCTGCTTCAAGCGTTCTTCAAAGTCACCGCGGTACCGCGTGCCCGCCAACAGCGTGCCCATATCAAGGGAGTAGATGGTGGCGTCCAACAACACTTCCGGCACGTCTTTATCGACGATGCGCTTGGCCAAGCCTTCGGCGATGGCGGTTTTACCGACACCGGGGTCACCGACGTAAAGCGGATTGTTTTTCGACCTACGGCACAGCACTTGGATCGTGCGATTTACCTCTTCGGTTCGGCCAATCAACGGGTCAACTTTGCCATCGCGCGCTTTTTGGTTCAAATCGACGCAATAGGCAGCCAGAGCGTCGGTCTTTTGACCGTCGCCACCCTCGCCGTCAGGACCCATGTCCTGGTTTACCCCTTCGACAGGGCGGCTTTCAGACGAACCGGGACGTTTGGCTATACCGTGCGAAATAAAATTCACCGCATCATAGCGGGTCATATCCTGCTCCTGCAGGAAGAACGCGGCATGGCTTTCCCGTTCGGCAAAGATCGCCACAAGCACATTCGCGCCTGTCACTTGCTCACGACCGGAGGACTGCACATGTATGACAGCACGTTGAATAACCCGCTGGAAGCCAGCGGTTGGCTTGGAATCCTCCAAGCCATCGGTGACCAAATTGGCCAACTCGTCATCAATATAATCGATTAACGCCTGTTCCAGCTTCTCGGTGGACACCGAACACGCCTTCAATACGGCAAGCGCATCCTCGTCTTCCACCAATGCAAGAAGCAGATGTTCGAGCGTCGCGTACTCTTGGCTACGCTCGTTTGCAAATGTCAGCGCCCGGTGCAGAGCGCGCTCAAGACTGTCTGTAAAGCTGGGCAAGGAATGCTCCATTTTGGTGGGTCAGCGGGATAGCCAACCCGAAAAAACGTCTACCGTGTCACTTCTTCTCCATGACGCATTGGAGAGGGTGCTGATTCTTCCGCGCGTGATCCATCACCTGTGTGACCTTTGTTTCGGCCACTTCGTACGTGTAGACCCCGCACTCACCAACGCCGTTTTGATGCACATGCAACATCACGTGTGTGGCTTGTTCGAGATTCATTTGAAAAAACCGGGCCAAAACTTCGACAACAAACTCCATGGGGGTGAAATCGTCGTTCAACAAAAGGACCCTGTAAAGGCTTGGCTTCTTAAGCTTGGGTTTAACCTTAGTGATAACGCTGGTGTCGTTACCGTCTCCATCATTGCCGATAGCGTCGTCCCCATCACTGGCACTATCGTCCGCACTGGCAAACCACGCACCACTATCGTCGACCCCATTAAGTTCGGTCAACAAATCGGACGTTTTCGGCTTCGTCGGCAGTGTGGGCATCGCATGCATTCGCTCACCAGATCGCAATTCTTCGTCCATCCGCGGCGGGCTCAGTCGTAGTGGCCACCGCATTCTCAAGAGGGGCATATAAGGTCTTGTGGCCAAAGTTTAAGCCCCCAAGGCACACGAACTCAACCGCCGGATCGTGACAATTGTGGGTTAGGTGATCGCACGGTTCAAAACGCCGCATCGCGCAAAAAAAAGACACGACCATCAAAGCCAGCCAATGCCCGTCGGGAGACAAACGCAACGGCCCAAAGCGCGAGACATACCCGTCAGATGTGATCGAATATTACAAACTTTTCGCGATCCACTTAAGCGTTTGGAAACCATGACGGCATAGCTTTTCTCCCGCTGCACTAAGTCTGTGCGGCGCTTGTAATTTCGGCCTGGTGTGTGTTTGCCAAGCCAGTTGAGTAGGAATTGTCGTGCGTACCGTTATCGGATCGACTGCGTCCCGTTGGCTTCGGGGCAGCGTAAGTGTGTTTGTGTGCTTGGTCCTCGTGGCCGCGGCCCAAGTGGTTGCAATGGACAATGCAGACGCCAAGAAACGCAAAAGCTATAAGCGTGCAAAGGCGGCAAAGGCAGTCGCTTCAAACCCGCGATATGCGGCCTTTGTGATCGACGCCAAAACCGGCAAGACACTGTTCGCGCGCAACGCTGACAAACAGCGCTATCCTGCGTCGCTCACGAAAATGATGACGCTTTATTTGATGTTCGAGGATTTGAAATCCGGCCGCATCAAAAAGTCTGACCGCGTGGTGATGACAAGAGCCGGCGCCCGCCGCCCGCCATCCAAAATTGGCCTGCGCGTGGGGCGATCCATCTCTGTTGAACAGGCAATTCTTGCATTGGTCACCAAGTCTGCAAACGATGTGGCCACCGCTGTGGGGGATAAACTGTCCGGCTCGGAGGCGGCCTTTGCGCGCCGCATGACGCGCAAGGCGCGGCAATTGGGCATGAAACGCACCACCTTCAAGAACGCCAGCGGCCTCACCCAACGGGGGCAGACAACAACTGCGCGCGATATGTCAAAACTCGGCATCGCGTTGCGCGAACATTTTCCGCGCCGGTTCAAATATTTCAAAACGCGTTTGTTCAAGCTTGGGAAAGCCCGCTACGGCAACCACAACCGCCTCTTGGGCCGGGTACGCGGCGTCGACGGTATTAAAACCGGCTACACCCGCGCCTCCGGCTTCAACTTGGTCTCCTCTGTCCGCACTGGTGGTCGGTCCATCGTCGCTGTTGTCATGGGTGGCCGTACAGGCGGTAGGCGCAATGCCCACATGACATCGCTTATTCGGCGCACGCTGCCCAAAGCATCTCGGGGCAAGAAAAAACTTCTGATCGCCCGGGCTACATCCTCCCGGACAAAAAGCGCGCGAAAGGCAGCCAACAAGAAGCTGACCACACGCAAGGTCGCCAAGGCGATCAAACAGATCAAAGTTGCACCCAAACCCGCATTTTCGCCAAAGACCAAGGGGCGGATCGCAAACCGCATCGCGCTCGCCCATGCAGCGACAGCTTCCGCAAGAGTGTCCAAGGCTGAGATCGCATCCGTTCGCAGCGCTTTGCGCAAGATGGCGGCCAGAAACCGCCCCACCCCGCAAGCGCGCCCCGCCACACGCTCAAACCTAATGGCATTCAGCGCCGACCAAAAAACAACGGCCTCCATCAAAGCCGTCGAGTTGATCACACGGCCGGAAACAAACACCAAGCCCAAGCCCGCCCCTGGCTGGCACGTGCAAATCGCAGCAACCGATTCCAAGGCAAAAGCACTCGAAATGCTGAAATCTGTTCGCAGATCCAACCAATCGATCCTGCGCGGTCGTTCATTGCACGTCCCAACCGTCAACAAAAACGGAACGACGCTCTTCCGCGCCCGCTATACCGGCTTTTCGTCCAAGCGACAGGCGAGACGGGCGTGCAATGCACTTAAAAAGCGCCGGATCAAATGCATCGCTTTGAAAAGCTAGAGCATACCGAAAAAACAATCTGTTTGACGCGGTTACAAGGCCACGCCGGACATCCAAACCAAACTCAGGTCACCCAGTATTTAGTAAAGGACCTTAGGAATGGCTTTTGAGAAGAACGTCCTTAGCCTCGTTGATTTTGGCAGCAAGAAACGTGGAGCCCCCGCTGTCGGGGTGAGCGTTCTTCATGAGCCGGCGGTGGGCTTTTCTGATGTCGGCTTCGCTGGCGCCCGCAGCAAGCCCCAGCACCTCATAGGCCTCCTGTTCGCCCATGGGTCCAGAGCTCGACGCTCCACCCTGCCCCGCACCGGCATCGAACTCTCCGTCTTCACGCCAAGCGGGAAACCGGCGGTCAAGATACGCGTCTAACAACGCGATCGAATCGGGGTCTTCAAGCACCTCGGTTCGGAGTGTCATGAGATCAGGCTGCTCCATCATCGAAAGCGGTTGCCCTTCAAACTGGCCCACCAAGATGATGCCATCCATGTCACCGGTGTTGTGATCCAACTCCATTTCAAGCGCCGCTGATCGAACGCTTGAAACGGATGGCTGACCACCTCTTTGCCGCCGCCGACCCGAACCTCCAAACGTGCCAACACCTCGAGTCCTGCGCCACAAAGCAAGTCCGGCAAACAGAGCGATGGAACCGAGCGCACCCTGGCGGGCAAACATAAGCCCAGCCCCCAACGCTATCAGCCCGACGGGAACAGCCGTGCGCAACATGCTGGCCAGCGTAGCCGCAGGAACGGCCAAAAACACCAAGAGGATCGCAATAATTGCGACCAAAAGACCGAGAAACAAGCTCACTTCATTTGCTCCAGCAAGAGACGCGCTTCACGGCTGCCGCTGGTCTCAAGCGCACGGCGACCGCCCCCGGCATAACGAGCCACAGCCTTCAAAAGTTCGGCCAAACGGGACGCGGAACCCGGTCCAAACCGCATAAAGGCGCCTTTGGACAGGCGGGCAATTTCACGAAATGCCATTTCCGCATTGGGATCATGGCCCTCTTGGAACACAAAACACGGCACGCCCAGCAGTCCCAATTCACCCGCCTTGGCGCACAAACTGTCCACATCCTCTTCCATGGCGTCGCCAACGAACACGAGCGCGCTTACTTTTGTTTTGCCTGAGCGATCTTTCGCGCGCGCCGATGCTTCTTTGCGCGTGTGGGCCAGCACTTTACCAATTTGCGTCTGCCCTCCCCTGCAATCAATTTGCGTCATGAGATCACGAAGATCAGCAGCATTGCTGACAAAACGGGACGCACGGCATTCGCCAAAGCCCCTAAAATAGATCAATTGCACGTCCAGCGAGACGGTGGAATCGACGGCATCGAACATCTCGGCTTGAATATGTTGCGCTTCGTCCCACGTGTGCTGGCGGCTCATGGTAGCGTCCATGGCAAACACCAGCCCCACCCGGCCATCTGTTGGCGCTGCAATCTTGGAGGCTTGCTGCAGGAAGTTTCGGATATCGCTTTGATTGGACGCGACTGCGCCGCCGCCGCCCGCCTTCATGGGCGACCCGCCATCTGTTTTCGAACTGCTCGGCAATTTTGATTTGGCCATGCGCTATATTTGGCGTTTGGCGGGTGTCTTGCAAGATGACACGCAAACGCATGGCGGTGATGAGCTGCGACCAATGCAGCTAGGGTTAGGCCACAGACGGGAACTGGCCCATGGTTCAGCGTCACGCAAAGCCCCGTCAGCCGTTTAGTCGGCAAAAATATCCGGCATTTGCACGGGCTTGTTTTCACTTTCCAACCAAAATGCTCTGGCTTCGGCCCGCCGCCGTCCAACATCGTCAATCGGCAGTCGCAACGACCCGATCAATTTGCGCACCTCTTGGCGTGCGGAAAGGTGGGACGACGTGGTTCGGCTTTGGGTGTCCAACTCGCGAACATCATCAAAAGCCGTCAGCCCCATCGGGAAGAACTCACGGAAGATCACCCGTTCGCTAATGCCGTCGGCAATCCGGAAGCCCAACTGCATGGAGAGTTCGTATAGGCACGCGATCATGTTGCGCTGGTTGCGCGAGCCCAGAGGCGACAGTCGGTTGCGCACCACAATCCAGTCCAGCAGCCCATTATCAACAGTGCGCCGCTGGCGACGTGCATCCCGCACCATTGTGGCGTAATGGCTCACATCGGCCACTTCCAGCGTTTTGGCGTCGACCTTGCCCAAAACATCAAAATCAACGAACGAATCGTTGAGCGGCGTGACCAGAGTGTCCGCCATGGAGTGGGCCAAACGCATCAAATAATTGTCCGAACCGGGCGTATCGATCACCACAAAATCGTGCTGGTCCTGAATTTCAGTCACCGCTGCCACGAAGGAAGCAAAATCACGGCTCTGCGCTTCCAGCACGCTGTCGGTTCTGGACGTGTCAAATCGAAAGTGCGTTGGCATTTCCAGCGGCACGCCAGACGACTGAGACCAGTGCTTCCGGTTTTGGACGTAGCGCGTCAGCGATTGCTGTCTTGTATCCAGGTCAATTGTGGCCACCCGAAAACCTGATTTGAGCAGGGACACCACCAAATGCATGGAAGTCGTTGTCTTGCCGGAGCCGCCCTTCTCATTGCCACAGACAATGACATGGGCCGAGGTGGTCTTGGCCATGCGACGGCTAACAGCCTGTTCTAACGAACGTTTTCTTGCATTTGTTCCCATGGGTTCCCGGTCCATCAATGCCCCAAATTTCCCCACGACAGAAGTATGCTTCCCTTATGTAAGAATTACAAATGCGGGCGCATTCGTCATAACCTTTATTCAAGATTTAGCCGACGCGGTTAACAGGGTGTGCGAAGACCAGTATCGGAATACGTGAAACGTTGAGGACGCCTTTGCGGTCCTTGCACTACAGAAGACCCAATTCGCTGAGTTCGACACGCAGATGGCCGGGTAAATCAGTGTCCTCACCGCCCGCGTCGGCAGGGGCGTCTTTTTCCACAAGGTAGCGCCAACCCTGGAAAGCCCGACGCGGCTGCCAGACTGTCGGAACAATCGTATCATCCAGCACCAAGTGGCAACGGCGAATGCCACCGCCGTCAACAAACGGTTCAATAGCAAGCAGCTTTTGCCGCGCCTGCACTTGCCCTTTGATCACCCAATACAGCGATCCACCATCCAGCAGTTCTTCAATGCGTTTGGGTACCATACGCGTGGTATGAAACAGTCTGGCTTTCGGGTCGCGCAGACGCATGTGAGCAAGCCGCTGCGGCACCCACGCCTGGAAGTCATCCAGCGTGTCCACACCCACACAAAGCTTGATCAAATGAAGAGCCATTGAGATTTGATAGTGCGAACGGAGCCGCAACACCACGGGCGCACAATCGTGTCCACAGGCGGCTGCGGCTAGCTATCTGTCGCACCCACGATCCGAAGAGCAGCATCGCCGCTTTGGGCTTGGGTATCATTGACCACCGCCAAATCCTCAATCATCCCTTCTATCGGTGCGAGCACGGCATGTTCCATTTTCATGGCTTCGACGGAAAAGAGAATATCACCGGTTTCCACCACATCACCGTCCGCCACACAGACACCGATAATGCGTCCGTGCATCGGCACCGTCACCAATCCATCGCTGGGCGCAGAGGCATCGCCATCCTGAAGCGTAAACCGGTGCGGGCTCACCACCCATTGGCGGCCCTTATGGACGATAAAGACGGATCTGTCGGAGCCATCTTGCACCTCAAACAACCGCGCTTCGCCGTTAGGTTCAATCCGTTCCCCGGCACCATCAACAATCTGCACATCACCGCCAAAGGCAACAGATCGAGCGATCATCTCACCATCGAGCTGAAACGAGCGCTCCACCACCCGCTCACCAGACAGTTGAAACCCGTCCTGGGCGGACCAGGGCCCGGACCCGGTGGCGGCGTTTAGAGCCATTTCGCTGCGGACCAAATGTACAAGACCGGCGGCCAACACATCATCCTCCACCGGTCCTGTATCAATCAGCGATGGCAACGTCTCATCAATCAAACCCGTATCGAAATCACCCGCAAGAAAAGACGGATGACGGCAAAGGCGTGCTAAAAAACCGCTATTTGTGCGCGGCCCTGCAACAGCAGCACCATCCAAGGTTCGCGCCAATTTTGCCATGGCCTCGGACCGGTTGGGCGCATGAGCGATCACCTTCGCGATCATCGGATCGTAAAAGGGGGAAATCACATCACCGGATTCAACGCCGCTGTCGATGCGCAATCCGGAAGCCTCATTTCCCAGTTCCAAAGCAACCAGCTTCCCCGTTGAGGGCAAAAACCCGTTGGACGGGTCTTCCGCATACAATCTCGCTTCTACGGCATGTCCGTTGAGCTGGATATCCTCTTGGCCAAGCGGCAAGACCTCGCCGGATGCGACCCGCAACTGCCATTCCACCAGATCAAGGCCTGTTACAGCCTCCGTCACAGGATGCTCCACCTGCAAACGGGTGTTCATTTCCATAAAAAAGAACCCGTCGACTGACAGACCCTCGGCGCTGTCCACGATGAACTCGACCGTCCCGGCGCCTTCGTAGCTCACGGCGCGGGCGGCATCGCAAGCGGCCTTACCCATGGCAGCCCGCAGCTCTTCACTCATGCCCGGCGCGGGCGCTTCTTCGATTACCTTTTGGTGGCGGCGTTGCAGCGAGCAGTCCCGCTCAAACAAATGCACCACATTGCCGTGCCCATCGGCAAACACCTGCACTTCGATGTGGCGCGGCGACCGAACAAAGCGCTCGATCAACACCGCATCATTCCCAAATGCAGCCTGCGCCTCGCGCTTGGCAGCAACCAGCGCGTCGTCAAACTCCAGCGCCTTGGCCACCTTGCGCATCCCCTTGCCGCCGCCCCCGGCGACCGCCTTGATCAGCACGGGATAGCCGATCTCGTAAGCCTTGCGTTTCAAAAAAGCCGGGTCTTGGTTCGACCCATGGTAACCGGGCACGACGGGAACACCGGCATCGTTCATGATTTCTTTAGCCCGGTCTTTCAGTCCCATGGCCGCAATGGCATCCGGTGGGGGGCCGACAAACACCATCTCGGCATCGCGGGTCAGTTGCGCAAAGTCCGCATTTTCAGACATGAAACCGTAACCGGGATGAATAGCAGCAGCACCCGCCTCTTTTGCGGTCTTTAGAATGCGCCCTGCCCGCAAATAGCTTTCGGATGCAGCAGCCGGTCCGATGAAGTGCGCCTCGTCCGCCATGCGAACGTGCAAGGCGTCGGCATCCGCCTGAGAATACACAGCGATCGTGCGCACACCCAGGCGCTTAGCCGTGCGGATGATCCGGCACGCGATCTCGCCCCGGTTTGCGATGAGTAAGGAATCGATCATGGAATCTGTTGTAAACCGCCGAATGCCGCCATGTCATGCTCGCGAACAGGACCGCTAGCACCGATGCTTGCTGCATTTTTTCTCGAATTGTTTGTCTGTCCGGTCGCCAAAGCAAGCCCGTCAACAACCGCTGTGAAAGCGTTGGAACGCACAGTCTCAGCTTGGGGACACACGCTTTTCGCCTCATCCGAGACGAACTCCATCAAGCTTGAACCACCCACCAAGATCACGTGGTCTACATCAGCCGCAGCAATACCGGCCATATCCAAGCACATCACCATGGCTTCGCGCAGAGCTTTGCGGTGTTTTGAAAGCGCGTTCGCAAGACCGTCCTGGCCCATGGTGACTGATAGCGCCCGTTCGATGAAATCCAGAGCAATGGCTACCTCTGTACGTGTGGTATTCACCTCGATCTTGGCGTCTTCCACCGCGAAAGCGAGTTCATGTCCCAGTTGCAGGTCGATCACCGTGTAAAACCGTTCCAAGCGCTTCGGCTCAACCGCTTGTTTGATCAGATCGCGCAGCATCTGTTTGGTGCCAGCGGAGTATAAAAAAGGAATTTTGAACCATGTGGCGAGTTCCACAAACGGATTGACCGGCACGGGCAGAAGTTCAGACCCAAACACAGTCCTTAACTGACCACCGAGACCAAGCTTTGGCATCACATGAGCAAGGGACACCGCCTGATCAAAATCAGTGCCGCCCAACCGAATGCCGTAGCTGGCGAGGATTTCAAGATCACCGGCAGGCTCTGCAGAATTGCGCTTGCGAAACACTGAAAAATCCGACGTACCCCCACCGATATCCACGATCAGTCCGATCTCCCCTCTTATGCCAAGGGAGAGTGTAGAAAGGGCCGCAGCCTCCGGCTCGGGCATGAATGAGACTTGATCAAAACCAGCGTCCAAATAACAAGCCTCCAGATCTTTTGCCGCTTGCGCGTTGCGTCGATCATTGTCGGGTCGGTCATTGTCGGAATGGAAACGAACCGGCCGACCGGACAAGGCTTTGGTGAAGCGCTGACCGGACGCAGCTTCCGCCTGTTCCCGTAGTGCAATCAAAAACTCCGTAATGACCCGTGCCAAGGTTCTACGCCGACCCGCAACGATCCTCTCTTCGTGCAAAAGATCGGTCCCCAAAACGCTCTTAAGCGAACGCATGTAGCGCCCGTCTTCGCCTTCGATCATGGCGCGCGTGGCCGCCGCCCCGATCTTCATCGCAGCACCGCCATGGGGAAAAAACACAGCCGTCGGCACAGTCTGCGCATCGGCCTCAACGGGAAGCAGGCGCACACCTTCCGGGCCCAACACGGCAGCAGCGGAGTTGGATGTACCAAAGTCTATTGCGACAATATCGCTGGGCATGGCTGGGTTTCCGCAAAAAACAGAGCACCAGATTGCAGACAGCACCCCCGAAAACAAGCCAAGGCTCACCGTTTGGGCAGTAACCGGTTCAGCAAGCCACCACGTTGACTGCGAGACCACCAAGGCTGGTTTCTTTGTAGCGCTCGTCCATATCCCGCCCCGTCTGCCGCATGGTCTCGATACACGCGTCCAGCGATACAAAATGGGTACCGTCGCCATACATGGCCAAAGACGCAGCCGTCACCGCCTTCACTGCACCCAAGGCGTTACGCTCGATACAAGGCACCTGCACGAGGCCGCCAACCGGATCGCAGGTCATTCCCAGATGATGTTCCAGCGCAATTTCGGCGGCATTTTCCACCTGTTCCGGTGTGCCGCCCATCAGCGCAGCCAAACCGGCAGCCGCCATGGCGGAAGCCGACCCCACTTCCCCCTGACACCCTACCTCCGCGCCGGAGATAGACGCATTGTGTTTGATGATACCGCCAATGGCGGCAGCGGTGAGCAGAAAATCTTCTACGTCCTTAGGCGTGACACCGGGTGTAAATTTTTCCCAATAGGCAAGCACAGCGGGAATGACCCCTGCTGCCCCGTTGGTGGGCGCAGTGACGACCTTGCCACCGGCCGCATTCTCCTCATTCACCGCCATCGCAAAGACCGACAGCCAATCATTGGCTGCCAAAGGACCCGGGTCATTCGTCGCCCATTTTTTGTCCAACTCGCGGGCCAGCGCAGCAGCCCGGCGTTTCACAAACAGCCCACCAGGCAGTTCGCCCTCTTGAGCCAAGCCACGGTCAACACAAGCTCGCATCGCGCCGTGAATGGAGGCCAGTGAACTTTGAAGTTTTGCAGCACCGCTGACCGCCCCATCGCCAAGCGCACGTTCTTCATTCACCCGTTTCATTCCGGCGATCGAGAGACCAGACGACTTCGCCATGGCCATCATTTCATCCGCAGACGAAAACGGGAAAGGTGTATCACAGCCGCCATCCGGTGCGGGTGCAGCCTGCGCATCCTCCAAAGAGGCCGCATCCACCACAAACCCGCCGCCAACAGAGTAATAGACCTGTCGCAACAGCACACGCCCGTCCGGATCGAAAGCCTCAAACCGCATGCCATTGGCGTGACCCGGAAGCGCCTCATCATAGTCGAACGTCAAGTCCTGCGCCGGATCAAACCGCCATGCTGGAAAACCGTCGGCAGCGATCCGACGGTCTGCGTGGGACTTGGCCAAAATCGCATCCACATCGTCCGGGTCGAGAGAGGCGGGGTCACAACCCATCAGACCCAATATTATTGCGCGGTCTGACCCATGGCCCTTGCCCGTAAACGCAAGCGATCCATGGAGGCTGACGCGAAGATGATCCACCTGAGCGGAGGCTGGGCGCGGCCAGCTGCCATCGCGCAACAATTCCATAAACATCCGCGCAGCCACCATTGGCCCCATGGTGTGAGACGAAGACGGCCCGATCCCGACTTTAAAAAGCTCATTGACGGACAAAAACATACGGAACACCTCGCGAAGGGTGAATATTAGCGATAACTATGCGCAAACACTCACAGACTTGAACAGGTTTGCCCGCCATCAAATGGGCAAAAACCGACATGGGCGTACAATCGAGCCCACCCACACACCTAACCGGCACCTAAAATGAAGTTTCCCACACCGTTGATCGAAGGCCGTTTGATCGAGCGTTACAAACGATTTTTGGCCGACGTCGAGTTGGAAGATGGAACGATCATCACCGTGCACTGCCCCAATCCCGGGGCCATGATGGGGCTGAAAGACCCCGGCAACAGAGTGTGGATTTCGGACAGTGGAAACCCCAAGCGCAAACTGCGGCACACGCTGGAACTTGTGGAAGCCCGCGCACCCAGCGGCCCTGTGCTGGTAGGAATCAACACCATGTTGCCCAACCGCTTGGCAAAAGAAGCACTGGAGGCAGGCCGAATAACCCAACTGAGCGGATTTACACATTTGCGTACGGAAGTGCCTTATGGAGAGCGTTCGCGGATTGACATTCTGCTGGCTGGCGGCACGCCAAACGATCCCCGCGACTGCTACATTGAAGTAAAAAACGTGCATCTGGTGCGCGAGATCAGCCTGCACGAATTCCCGGATTGCAAGACGGAGCGCGGTGCAAAACATCTGCGGGAGATGGCCAACATGGTCGCACAGGGGCACCGCGCGGTGATGCTCTATGTCGTTCAGCGGGGGGACGGCGACCGTTTTTCATTGGCGAGCGACTTGGATCCAGCCTATGCCGAGGCCTTTGTCGCAGCCCGCGCCGCCGGGGTTGAAGCGCTTGCCATTCGGTGCGACATCACAACGACAGAAATCGTCGCGACGACCCCCATACCCATCCTCGTTTAGCGCGGGTCGGGCTGGGACAAAAGCGGGCCAGAAACACACGCGGAACCGGATTAGGCGCAATGTTGACCACATATTTGGCCGCAAAAGAAGCGCCCTTGAAAAACACCGGCCAGATCAAACTATACGACGAAGAGGGCTTCGCCGGCATGCGCAAGGCTGGTCAATTAACTGCATCCTGTCTGGATGAAGTGGCGAAAATGATCAAGCCGGGCTTACAAACCGCGCAGATCGACCGTTTCGTGTACGAATACGGCCGTGATCACGGTGCGCTGCCCGCGACGCTTAACTATCGCGGCTATCAGTATTCCAGCTGCATTTCGCTCAACCACGTCGTCTGCCACGGTTTCCCCAGCGAAAAGCCGTTGCGTGACGGCGACATCCTCAATGTCGATATCACGTTTGTGCTGGACGGCTGGCACGGAGACTCAAGCCGCATGTACATCGCTGGTCAGCCCAAACGCGCGGCGGAGCGACTGGTGGACCTAACCCATGAGTGCCTTATGGCGGGCATCGCAACGGTGAAGCCCGGCGCGCGCATGGGCGCTATTGGCGCTGCCATCCAACGCTTGGCCGAAACGAACCGTTGCAGCGTCGTTCGCGATTTTTGTGGACACGGCTTGGGTCGGCTGTTCCACGACGCACCCAATGTGTTGCACTACGGCCATGAGAGCGAAGGGCCCGAAATGCGGCCGGGTATGATCTTCACAATCGAACCTATGATCAATCTGGGCAAACATCACGTCAAAATTCTTAAAGACGGGTGGACGGCTGTCACGCGGGACCGGTCGCTGTCAGCCCAGTTCGAACACTCAATTGGGGTTACGGAAGACGGCTGCGAGATTTTCACAGCCTCCCCCGCCGGGCACTCAAAACCGCCCTACACCGCTGGCTAGAATAATGGCGGGCGGGCAAGACAACACGGGTTCCATGCACCAACAGCCCTTCACCGGCTTTGAAGACATGACTGGTGATACGCGGATGGACCCGCGTCAGGCAAACCCCAAGGCACAAGAGGAACCCGTTACGCCCAGGCAAAGCGATGAACCCCATTACCTTGGCCACCGAGACCGGTTCCGTGTACGATTTTCCAAACATGGGCCAGATGCCCTGCCCGATTATGAACTGCTGGAACTGCTGCTCTTCCGTCTAATACCCCGCGTTGACACCAAACCGGTGGCCAAAGACCTCTTGCGAAAATTCGGTTCATTGGGCGGGGTGTTCGCCGCCAGCGAGCGAGATTTACAACAGGTCAAACGCATCGGTGAAAATGCAGCCCGCGATCTGCGGGTTGTCGGGGCACTGATCTCCCGCACTTTGCAGTCTGATCTCAAACACAAGCTGGAGACACAGCCCCTGCTGGGCAGTTGGTCCGCGGTCGTGGACTATTGCACCAATGCCATGGCCCATCAGCGTATTGAGCAATTCCGCATTTTGTTTCTAGACAAGAAAAATCGGCTCATCGAAGACGAGGTACAGCAAACCGGCACAGTAGATCACACACCGGTGTACCCGCGCGAAGTCATCAAGCGGTCCTTGGAACTGGGTTCCTCTGCCCTGATTTTAGTGCACAACCACCCGTCCGGTGATCCAACACCGTCGCGGGCGGATATCGAGATGACCAAAACGATTGCTGAAACCGGGGCAGCCATGGGGATCGTGGTGCACGATCATCTCATCATCGGAAAAAGCTCCAACGTGAGCATGAAAGCCCTGCAGCTTTTTTGATGACCCGGCGCGCCCGACTTGAGTTGAACCAAGTGACCAATTGGTGATTTCACCGCATCCCGAAAGCGGCTAGAAGCACCCATGGCTTTCCGCTTGATCCCAATACTATGGACCGTCTGTACCGCTGTTTGCGCGGCTATAGCATGGGTACCTACGTCGGTGTTTGCACAAGATACCCAAAACACCAAGGTCGGGCTGTCGCTCCCCTTGACCGGTCGTTTCGCGCCCGTTGCACGCCAGGTGGAGTTCGGCGCGATGGCTGCCCTTACGGCCCATAAAAACGCCGGTGGAAAAAGCGAAATTGTTTTGTTCGATGACCAGTGCGACCCGGAAAGGGCCAAAGCGGCCGCAACCATATTTGAAAAGCAAAAGGTCCCGGTCATAACCGGCCCGCTTTGCTTTGCTTTCGCAAAATCCCTTGCACTGGCACTCAAAGAAAACGCACTGCAGCGTGGCGCGAATAAAAGCTCGACAGCCATCTTCACATTGGAAACCCGCAACAACGATCTCGCACGCGCCCGCCAAGTCGAGGAACTCGCGCTTGCCAGCCTGTCCAAAGCGCATGATGCAGAAGCAGCCGCCATTGTTGACCTGATCCTGCCGCGCATCGCGGATCGCCCATTTGCAATTTTGGACGATGGCAGCATTTACGGGCGCGGGCTCAGCGACGCGGTTCGTCTTAAAGCCGAACAAGGCGGGTTAAAGCCGGTGATCACTGCCAATTTCAGGCCACTGCAAACAAGCCAACGAGCGCTCTTGCGACGCTTGGCACGGTCCGGCGTGGAAGCCGTCTTTGTAGCGGCATCCGCCGAGGACATTATCACAATCGCCAAAGACATGGCGACGCTCAACATGAGTTGGGCAATTGCAACGGGCGAAACCGCCAGTTTGTTGTCGTTCACGCCCGGCGCGACCCTGTTGCCAGAGGGCTTGCTTGCTGTTTTGCCCGCGATACCCGCAGTCACGCCTGAAAGTATCAACATCCCTGCGAAGTCTGATGAGGCAGATGAAGGCCAAGCGGTGCTTCCGCTCGAAGGTCCCGTTTTGCTCGGCTATGCCGCCATGGAAGTTGCACTCGCATTCGCGCAAAAACCCGCCACGGAACGGGCCATTGCTGGCGCATCGTATGATACAGTTTTGGGCCCGCTGACATTTGACCAGTCCGCCCGCGCGCCGGTGTTTCCCTTTCAACTCATGCGCTGGACCAACGGGGCATTTGAGCCTGTGGCGGGCAATTGATGGATTGGTTCACACCCGGACCGCGCAATCTCATCACCGATGTGGGTGGGCTACGGGTCGGCAGTGCTGCTGACTTTAACCTAAAATCAGGCGTCACCGCCCTCATGTGCGATGTGGAAAATCGCACAAGCGTTCACGTTATGGGTGGCGCACCGGGCACTCGGGAAACCGATCTGCTTTCGCCAGAAAACACGGTGGAAAGTGTAGATGCGCTTGTCCTCTCCGGAGGCTCGGCTTTCGGCTTGGACGCTGCCGCTGGCGTGCAAGCCGCTCTCAGAAAGCAAGACAAGGGCTTCGTGGTGGGCCCTCACCGCATACCAATCGTGCCCAGCGCGATCCTTTTTGATCTTATCAATGGCGGGCAAAAAGACTGGGACGACCACCCACCCTACACAGCATTGGGAGCGCAAGCAGCAGCCGCGGCAGCCACAGAGTTCGCCCTCGGCAGCCATGGTGCCGGCACGGGCGCGATAACCGGAGGACCGGCCACAAACGGCGTCCACGGTCTCAAAGGCGGTTTGGGCTCAGCGTCCACGCGGTTGCAAAACGGCATTACAGTGGGCGCACTCGTTGCGGTTAACGCGCTGGGCTCGCCCGTTACGGCAGACGGCGCGCACTTTCGGGCAGCCGAATTTGAGTGCGAAGGCGAGTTTGGTGGCATGGGCCTTGGACAACGATCAGCATCATCAAACGAGCCTTTGCCGATAAAATTCCGGAGCCAAGAAGCATCAGAACCACCCCAGCCCGGAACCAACACCACCATCGCCATTATCGCCACAGACGCTGTGCTGACAAAAGCGCAGGCCAAACGCCTCGCCGTCGCTGCCCATGATGGATTTGCGCGTGCTTTATGGCCTGCTCACACCCCGCTTGACGGCGATTTGGTGTTTGGACTTGCGACCGGCCTCAGCAGCATCACGCCCGATCTTGATCAACAGATCGACCTGTCAGCGGCAGCAGCCGCCACAATGAGCAGGGCAATTGCGCGCGGTGTCTTTGAGGCAACCGCACAGGACAACGATATCGTACCCACTTGGCAAAGCCTGCACGGCTAACCAGCCCTTTCACACTTCTTCTCGATCAGACATCACACAAAGACGCATCATGACATCTCCCTCCCCTTTGATTATTGCTCCCTCCATCCTCGCCAGTGATTTTTCCAGACTGGCCGAAGAAGTCACTGATGTTTTGGAAGCCGGCGCGGACTGGGTGCACCTCGATGTGATGGACGGTCACTTCGTGCCCAACATTTCATTCGGGCCGGTGGTTATCGAAAAACTGCGGCGCCATACCAAGGCGGTTTTCGACACTCATTTGATGATCAGCCCCGCCGATCCGTATTTGGAAGCTTTTGCCAAGGCGGGAAGCGACATCATAACGGTGCACGCCGAGGCCGGACCGCACCTCCACCGCTCCCTGCAAGCCATTCGGGCGCTGGGATGCAAAGCGGGTATCTCGCTCAATCCGGCCACTCCGGTCTCCGTGCTGGAACACGTGTTGGACAGTGTGGATTTGGTGCTGGTGATGAGCGTCAATCCGGGATTTGGCGGGCAAAAGTTCATACCGGAAGCCGCCGCCAAAGTTGGCCAAGTGCGCGCCATGCTTGGGGACCGCCCCGTACACATTGAGGTCGATGGCGGCATCACAGCCGAAACCGCACCACTGGTCACGGCTCAAGGCGCTGACGTTTTAGTGGCGGGATCGGCAATTTATGATGGCGGAGGTAAGGAGAGCTACCGCAGTAACATTCAGGCGATCCGTGACGCCTGTTAGGGCGGAAATCTCACTTCAGCCCCAATGCACACGCTCACTCAAGCGCTCACCCACATGACCCGCCTTAAATCCGGAGCAACCAAACCGTGACCAACATCATTCCATTGAGGTCCATTCAAAGGATGTTTTCAGCCTTTTTGCTCATAGTTTCCACGCTGCTGATCGCCGCAAATGCGGCAATGGCCGCGCAGGACACATCGCTGAACGTGATGGGATTTTCCGCCGACGGAACCATTTTTGCGTTTGAGGAATACAAGGTGCAGGACGGGTCGGGCGCACCATCGAGCACTGTCTATGTCATCGATATGGCGACCGACACATGGCTTCCCAACACGCCCATTAAAATTGGCGGTACG
The DNA here is from genome assembly GCA_038746275.1 of Pseudomonadota bacterium. GTDB lineage: Bacteria > Pseudomonadota > Alphaproteobacteria > Rhizobiales > Rhizobiaceae > Pseudahrensia. The sequence goes on from JBCDKS010000003.1 coordinate 72,336, forward strand.
GAAGACAGTGGATTGAGCATCGAAAACAGTCCGGATCCCGAAGCCGCAACAGCCGCTTTTTTGAAGCAATACCGTGACGAAGCCAAAGCGCGAGTAGCACCACTGTTTGAAGCGCGTGGCGGCCTGCGCGAGGCCATTACGATTGTCGCCAACCCGCCAAACGACTTTTCCAATGATGCCCGGAGAGTCCGCTTTCACCCGGTCCCATATTTCAGCGCAATCCGGCAAACGCCGGAACAAAAGATGCTCCGGCTTTCGATCACGGAAACGCCCTTTCCGGCCTCGGAAAACTGCTTTTCAATGTTTGAGAGCATGAAAGGCCTCACACTCACACTGACCGATGAGCGGGACGGCAGCGTGAAAAACCTGAACGAAGACACGCATATTCCGGCCTCGCGCGGGTGTCCTCAATTTTATCGCATCGAAAAAGTGGTGGTACCGCAGCCAAATCGCACCAACCCGGACGCTTTGGCGGTCATCCTACGTTATGCGACCGTTGGTTTTGAAGGCAAGGACGGGCGTTTGATGGCTGTCACCTATCAGATGCCCCGCAAATACTAACCATCAGCTCCGCCCTCATGAACCAAACCCACGCCATATCGGCACAGATCAAACGACCAGCGGGAAAACTGCTGAACGCAGCGCTGTTCGGTTTTCTCTGGGCGGTCATCGTCGTGGCTGCCTTCATGTGGCATTTTCTGTCTTCGGGATGGATCGTGAACGAGCAGATGCTAACGGCTGCTGTGCCCTTTGCGCTTGCCGCTTGGATCAGCGGGATTTTGACAGCTTTGACGACACACTACTACGGACGGAGACGATCCGAATTGCGGAAATTTTGCACGTTCCTTTTGCTGCTTTTAGGGCTGACGCTGAGCCTCACAGTGGCGCTTTTCATCCTGCACTACCGGATTTATTTCGCCACCTGGCACGCCGATTTTCTGTCCGTGCAGTGGAGCTTCCAAAACTTCTTTACTGCCCTCGCCGCAGTCTACTTGTTTTTGGGCACCGGCCTGAAAGTGTTTTTGCCGTGGCCGCTAATCTGCGCAATTGGCATGTCAGTTGTCTACGCGCGGCAAGACCGCAGTGGATAACACCCTGCTGTTAGAAAACGCCTCACAGGTCTGGGCCTTCCTCCACCGACCATGGCGCGCGCCACGTTGAAACACGAACGGTGCGATGGTACTGCGCGCTTGAATTTGATGATCCCGCTTACAGAAAAATCCGCGCAATGATCCCCCGCTATTCCCGACCGCAAATGACCGATATATGGTCGCCCGCTTCCAAGTTCCGCATATGGTTTGAGATCGAAGCGCACGCATGTGACGCCTTGGCGGATTTGGGCGTCATTCCCAATGAAGCGGCAGCCACCATTTGGGAGAAAGGCGGCAGTGCCACGTTCGACGTGGACCGCATCGACGCCATCGAGCGCGAAACAAAGCACGACGTCATCGCCTTCCTCACACATTTGGCGGAAATTGTTGGGCCCGACGCCCGCTTCGTGCACCAAGGCATGACGTCATCGGACGTGCTGGACACCTGCTTCAATGTCCAACTTACCAAGGCAACTGATCTACTTTTAGAAGACATGGATGCCCTGCTGGCCGCGCTCAAAACCCGCGCATTTGAGCACAAAGACACGATCACCATCGGACGCTCCCACGGCATTCATGCCGAGCCCACCACATTTGGTGTCAAACTCGCCCAGGCCTATGCCGAGTTCGACCGCTGCCGGGATCGCTTGGTCGCCGCACGGGCGGAAATCGCAACCTGCGCCATATCCGGCGCGGTTGGCACATTTGCCAACATTGATCCCCGTGTCGAAGAACACGTGGCCAAGGCCATGGGCCTACAAGCCGAACCAGTGTCCACGCAGGTCGTGCCCCGTGACCGGCATGCCATGTATTTTGCGGTTCTTGGCGTGATCGCCTCCAGCATAGAGCGCTTGGCAACGGAAATCCGCCATTTGCAGCGCACTGAGGTTTTGGAAGCCGAAGAGTATTTCGCACCGGGCCAAAAGGGCTCATCCGCCATGCCCCACAAGCGCAACCCGGTGCTGACAGAAAACCTGACCGGCCTCGCCCGTATGGTGCGCAGCTACGCCATGCCCGCCATGGAGAATGTCGCCTTATGGCACGAGCGCGACATTTCACATTCATCGGTTGAGCGCATGATAGGGCCGGACGCCACCGTAACGCTCGACTTCGCTTTGGTCCGACTTACGGGCGTGATCGAAAAGCTATTGGTCTATCCAGAAAACATGGACAAGAACCTCAATAAATTTCGTGGACTGGTCCATTCCCAGCGCGTGCTCTTGGCCCTCACCCAAGCGGGCCAGTCCCGTGAAGACAGCTACCGACTGGTGCAGCGCAACGCCATGAAAGTGTGGGAAGACGACAAGGACTTTCTCACCGAGCTTCTGGCCGACGAAGAAGTTATGGCGGCCTTAAGCGAAGAAGAACTGCGCGAAAAGTTCGACATCGGTTACCACACCAAACATGTTGACACGATTTTTGATCGCGTATTTGGGCATTCCTAGGCGACCGGACCGACAGACATGAAACTCAAGGACAGTGATATCGTCATGGTGCCGGGATACACCAATTCCGGCCCCGGCCATTGGCAGAGCCGTTGGGAAGAAAAAATGCCGTCGGTGCGGCGGGTTAACCAAGATGATTGGCACAAGCCGGTTGTGGAAGACTGGACGGCCAATTTTGCAGCCGCCATCGGCACGGAAGGTACAAACACGGTAGTGGTCGCCCATTCGCTGGGCTGTCAGGTGGTCGTGCAGGCAATGGCCCAGCTGAGCGAAGCCCAGACAAAAACCATTGCTGGCGCCTTTTTGGTGGCCCCCCCGGACGTCGAAAACCCGCAAATACGGCCAAAACATCTCATGACGTTTGGCCCGTACCCCCGGAATCCCTTGCCCTTCCCCAGCATGGTGGTCGCCAGCCGCAACGACAGCTTTTGCACCTATGAAAAAGCCGGAGACATGGCCAACGCCTGGGGCTCACTGTTGGTGGACGCCCGCGAATCCGGTCACATCAACACAGAATCCGGACACGGCCCATGGCCGGACGGTCTTATGCTGTTTGGAAAATTTCTGAGCCGCCTGGAAGGCGCCTAATGACCTAGAGCCAATCATCGCTTCTTTGAAGCATTGATCGCCTCCAGCTTACTGTTTTGCTTCGGTTTCTTCCTCTCAAAGGAGTCCCTTTGAGCGGAAACGACTCTAGCGAAACGCTAAGCTTTCCAGCATCGAATCGGCACCTTTGCTCAAATACACGTGGTCCATGGCCAAAGAGATGAAGCGGTAGCCGAACCCGTGCACCAATTCCGCATGGGCTGGCGTAATTGCAAAGGCACCGGCGATCTTGCCGCGAGCGGTGGCTTCCTTGCCGATTTTCTCAACAATTTTGATCGTGTCTTTGCCGTACGGGTCCGGCACCGGGTCATTGCGGATTGAAATAGACAGGTCTGCCGGACCGACAAACACACCATCAATGCCCTCAACGTCGAGGATGGCTTCCATGTTGTCGACCGCCTCACGCGTCTCAATCATCGCAAGCGTCATCAGCTGCGCATTCGCCTGCGTGAGGTAGTACACCCGATCCACATTAAGCAGCGAGACGGCTTGCGTGACGCCGTGGGAACGGTCGCCCAAAGGCACATATTTTGTAAAAGAAACCAACCGCTTGGCATCTTCGACAGTGTTGATCATCGGTGCGATGATGCCGTGTGCACCAACGTCCAGCGCTTTGCTGGCCATGTCAAACCGTCCAACCGGAATGCGCACCACAGCGGGTTTTTTAAGCGGCGTCAGCGTCGCAAGCCCGTTCAACACGCTGAACTCACTGTGCATGCTGTGCTGCATGTCCAGCGTGATGACATCAAAACCGGTACGAGCCAACATGCCCAAATAGACGGGGTCGGGAACGCCTGACCATGCGCTCACGGCAGCGCGGTCGTTCTTCAGCAGTTTTACCAGACGATCCATAGTTTCCTCCCGGCTGTCAGATCTTACATGCGCAAAGAACGCACGCAGCGCGTTGGCTTACGCGCCACCCCGGTCCAATCGCGAGTGCGATCGTTTATGTGTTTTGAATCTGATCAATAGCAACACCGAGCAACTCATTCATTTTGCTGCGCAAATCTTGATCGGACATTGTCACACCTTCGGCGTCGAAATCGGCGCGCACCTTGCGGAACACATCCTCATCGCCAGCCTCTTCGAAATCGGCTTTCACCACTTCCTTGGCGTAATCTGCACCATCCTTGCCCATCAAGTCTGCCGCCCATTCGCCCAGCAGACGGTTGCGCCGCGCTTCCGCTTTAAACTTCAGCTCGGCATCGTGCGCGAACTTGTTTTCATAGGCATCGCCGCGATCATCAAATGTGGACATCAGTCTCTCCGCAAATCCAAATTGGGTGTTTTCGACCACTGTTTCACGAGTGGCAAAGAAGGAATCGTTTGGTGGGGCAAGCTGCGCTTCTCCCGCATGCGACAGATGTATGGTGCACGACAGCCCAAATCAACGCTGGTGCAGGCAGTTCAGGCAGTTCTTTTGTGTGTTGCGGCCTCCTTAGCGCATCATACGATTGCCTAGCGATTGTCAGCGTCTCTCCACTCCCCTATGCAAGGGCGTCGCCAATACAGATCGTCTGGCGCTCCCCTTCTTCCCACCGTTTTTGGGCCACCACACCATGTCAAGACGCCGCCGCATCTACGAAGGCAAAGCCAAGATTCTCTATGAAGGCCCTGAGCCGGGCACGCTGATCCAGTTTTTCAAAGACGATGCCACGGCGTTCAACGCGAAAAAGCACGAAGTGATTGATGGCAAGGGTGTCTTAAACAACCGCATTTCCGAATATGTGTTCGAGAACCTCAACAAGATCGGTATTCCCACCCACTTCATAAAGCGGGTAAACATGCGCGAACAGCTGATCAAAGAGGTAGAGATCATTCCGCTGGAATTGGTGGTCCGCAACATCGCAGCCGGGTCGCTCTCGAAGCGTTTGGGTGTGGAAGAAGGCACTGTCCTTCCCCGCTCCATCATCGAGTTTTACTACAAAAACGATGAGTTGAACGATCCAATCGTGTCTGAGGAGCACATCACCGCGTTTGGTTGGGCATCACCGCCGGAGATTGACGATATGATGGCGCTTGCCATCCGCGTGAACGATTTCCTAAGCGGCCTGTTTTTGGGGGTCGGCATCCAGCTTGTGGACTTCAAGATCGAGTGTGGACGGCTCTACGAAAACGAGATGATGCGCGTCGTCATCGCCGATGAAATCTCACCCGACTCCTGCCGCCTTTGGGACGTGAAAACCAAAGAGAAGATGGACAAGGACCGGTTTCGCCAGGACCTAGGCGGCCTGCTGGACAATTACCGCGAAGTGGCCCGTCGCCTTGGCATCATGAACGAAAACGAACCACCACGCGGCAAAGGCCCTGTGCTGGTAAAATCAGACTAGGCGGACGACGGACCAATGGCTCATTTTTCAGCCCGCATCACGGTAACGCTCAAGAACGGTGTGCTCGACCCCCAAGGCAAGGCTATTGAATCGGCTCTCGGGTCCCTCGGCTTCGATGGTGTAGGCTCCGTGCGTCAGGGTAAAACCTTCGATGTGGCTCTGGATGCGGCAAATGAGGCGGACGCCGAAACCGCGCTCAACGCCATGTGCGAAAAGCTTCTGGCCAACACCGTCATCGAAGACTATCGCGTGGAGATCGGCTGACAACACAATGAAGACCACCATAGCCCTTTTCCCCGGGTCCAACCGGGATCGCGATATGATCGCCGCCGTGGGAAAAATCAGCGGGGAAGCGCCCACATTGGTTTGGCACACCTCTACCGATCTACCGGAAAGCGACCTTATCATCCTGCCGGGGGGCTTCTCACATGGCGATTATTTGCGCGCCGGCGCCATCGCGGCACGCGCACCAATCATGCAGGCCATAGCCAAGGCAGCGGCTGACGGGGTTCGTGTTTTGGGCGTCTGCAACGGATTTCAAACACTGACAGAGGCGGGCCTCCTGCCCGGCGCTTTGATGCGCAATGCGGGCCTGAATTTTGTTTGCAAAATGGTGCAGTTGGAAGTGACCAACGCAGCTTCACCCTTCACCAATCGCTACAAAGCCGGCGATGTGATCGACTGCCCTGTGGCCCACCACGACGGCAACTTCTTTGCCGACAGTGATACGCTCGCGCGCCTCGAAGATGATAGTTTGGTGGCGTTCCGTTACGCCAATGGCACCAATCCGAACGGCTCCATCAACGACATCGCGGGCATTTTGAGCCCGTCAGGCAATGTGCTGGGCATGATGCCCCATCCCGAGAACCGCATCGAGATAGCCCATGGCGGCGATGATGGTCGCAGGCTGTTTGAAGCGGCGATGAACGTTCTGGAAAGCGAAGCGGCTTGAGCTGCTCTCCCGGCCATAGCCACCGCCACCGGACGCGCTGGTTCACCGTGTCGGCTTTAGTGTGTTTGACCGCCCTCACCGCCTGCCAGTCCGCACCCCCGGTCAAACTGCAAAAATCGGAAAGCGCCCAATCCCTCATGCTGCGCGTCGGCAAACAGGTGCAGGCCTGCTGGTTCAAAACCAAAGACCCTGCCTTCCGTCGGTACCGCATGGCAGACGAATTGAATTCCTACACCGGCAAACCGCGTCTGCTGATCGTGCCACGCAGCAATCCCGGAGGCCTACCCAAACTGGTTGCGGAAGCCCAGCGCCGTGGCGGCCGTGTGCAGTTCAGCGCCTACGGCCCACTGATCGACGGCAAAGACGGCCCACGCTTCAATTCCGACCTTAAAAAATGGGCCAGTGGCCGCACAACCTGCTAATTTTGACCAAAGCTAAAATCAAGTCATGACGCGTATGAATGAACCCGAAATCACCCCGGAACTGGTCGCCGAACACGGTCTCACGCCGGAAGAGTATGACCGCATTGTCGAACTGACTGAGCGCACACCAACTTTCACCGAGTTGGGCATCTGGTCGGCCATGTGGAATGAGCATTGTTCTTACAAGTCTTCCAAGAAGTGGTTGAAAACACTTCCCACAGAAGGCCCCCAAGTGGTCTATGGACCGGGGGAGAATGCGGGCGTGGTGGACATTGGCGATGGCGACGTCGTCGTGTTCAAAATGGAAAGCCACAATCACCCATCTTTCATCGAGCCCTTCCAAGGGGCGGCCACCGGTGTGGGCGGCATATTGCGCGATGTCTTCACCATGGGCGCACGCCCCATCGCAGCCATGAACGCTCTTCGCTTTGGCGAACCCGACCATGAAAAAACCCGCCATCTCGTATCAGGCGTGGTGGCGGGTGTCGGCGGTTACGGCAACTCCTTCGGCGTCCCGACAGTTGGCGGCGAGGTCAATTTCCACGAGCGCTACAACGGCAATATTTTGGTCAACGCATTCGCAGCCGGAATCGCGAAGGCCGACGGGATCTATATCTCCAAAGCTGAAGGCGTGGGCATGCCCGTCGTGTATTTGGGGGCCAAGACCGGGCGTGATGGCGTTGGCGGAGCAACCATGGCGTCGGCTGAGTTTGACGATTCCATCGACGAAAAGCGCCCCACCGTGCAGGTGGGCGACCCGTTCACCGAAAAATGCTTGCTGGAAGCCTGTCTTGAGCTCATGGCCACCGGGGCGGTCGTCGCCATTCAGGATATGGGGGCGGCAGGTCTCACCTGCTCAGCGGTGGAGATGGGTGCCAGTGGCGATCTGGGCATCTTGCTGGACCTCGATCGTGTACCCGTGCGCGAAGAGGCCATGAGCGCCTATGAAATGATGCTATCTGAAAGCCAGGAGCGAATGCTCATGGTTTTGCGCCCTGAAAAAGAAGAAGAAGCCCAAGCGATCTTCACCAAATGGGGTTTGGATTTCGCCATCGTGGGTGAAACCACAGATGATCTGCGCTTTCGCGTCATGCATGGCGGCGAGGAAGTCGCCAACCTGCCGATCAAGGAATTGGGGGACGAAGCCCCGGAATACGACCGGCCCTATGTGGAGCCCGGCAGCCCAAGCCCGATGGACCCGCATCTGTTTGCTCCACCCGATGACTATAACACCGCGCTGCTCAAACTCATCGGCTCCCCGGACCTCGCATCGCGCCGGTGGGTCTGGGAACAGTATGACACGATGATCCAGGGCAACACGCTGCAACTGCCGGGCGGCGATGCGGGCGTTGTGCGCGTTGACGGGCATCCAACCAAAGCACTCGCTTTTTCATCAGACGTGACGCCGCGCTATGTGGAAGCCGATGCGTTTGAAGGTGGTAAGCAGGCTGTGGCCGAGTGCTACCGCAATCTCATCGCGACCGGTGCCCTGCCCTTGGCAACGACGGACAACCTTAATTTTGGCAATCCGGAGCGTCCCGAAATCATGGGCCAGTTCGTGGCCGCCATCCGTGGCATCGGCGAAGCCTGTTCGGCGCTCAACACACCAATCGTGTCCGGCAACGTGTCGCTTTACAACGAAACCAATGGCGAAGCGATCTTGCCAACCCCGACTATTGCGGGTGTTGGCCTTATAGATGACGCAGCCTGCATGGCCCGCATGGATACGGCGGACCCGGGAGACGCGTTGTTCTTAGTAGGTGTAGAAGCCGTTCATTTGGCGCGCACGATCTATCAGCGCGAAATACTGGGCGAGGAAAGTGGACCGCCGCCGTCTGTCGATCTGATCACCGAAAAAGCGCGGGGCGCATTCGTTTTAGCCGCCATCCGCTCGGGCTATGCTTCCGCCTGCCACGATATATCCGATGGCGGACTGGCCGTGGCTCTTGCCGAAATGTGCATGGCCTCCGGTTATGGAGCAGAAGTCGAACTCGACATCACCTACCCTCATGCCGCGTTGTTTGGCGAGGACCAGTCCCGTTATATTGTGGCGGTTGATGAACCGTGGGCGAACATGTTTGCAGCCAATTCCGAAGGGTCCGGCGTCTCCTTCGCCCGTATCGGAAAGGTGACCGGAGACCGCTTGATCATCAACGATATCGTGGACATATCGGTGGCAGACCTCAAAGATACCCACGAGGCGTGGTTCCCGAATATCATGAACCCGCAGCCGATGGCAGAAGCCGCAGAATAGCAAGTACAAAAAAGAGGAATGCGCCATGGCGATGGATGCCGCAGAAATTGAATCCATGATTCGCGAGGCGCTTCCCGACGCGCAGGTGACGATCCGCGACCTGGCGGGTGATGGCGACCATTATGCCGCCGAAGTCGTGTCATCGCAGTTTACGGGCAAAAGCCGGGTCCAGCAGCACCAGATGGTTTATGCGGCCCTGCAAGGCAAAATGGGCGGAGTGCTGCACGCACTGGCTTTGCAAACAAGCGCACCTGAATAGGCCAGCCGCGGTTTAAGCCACGACCTTTAACCCAAAACCGGACAGGAAACGCAAAAGTTCCGGTCTGGGACGACCAGCCGTAAACTCTGCAATGTCTTGGATATCTTCGGCTGGCTTATCATGATCGATGAGGGTCTTGGCGTGGCGGGCAATCGCCTCTGCCGGATTGAGCCAATCCACCGGCCAAGGGGCCAACCGCCGGTAGACGTCTGCCAAAAACGGATAGTGGGTGCAGCCCAGCACCACCACATCGGTGCGCGCACCGAGGCGGTCAACGAAGCACTCTTTAATCTCTTTCCAAACGGCGGCCTCGTCCACTTCGCCCGTCAGCATGTAGCGGTCGGCCATCGCAGCCATCGTCTCCGCCCCCACCAACCGCACATTCACCTTGCTGGCGAATTCAGAAATAAGTGAGCGGGTATAATCCCTTTGCACCGTGCCGGGTGTGGCCAAAACGGAAACTTGTCCGCTGGATGTGCGCTCTGCCGCAGGTTTGATGGCAGGCACAGTGCCAACCACCGGAATGTCAAACCGTGCCCGTAGCGGGTCGAGAATGATGGTGGAGGCCGTGTTGCAAGCAATCATGATCAAAGAGGGCTGAAAGCGTTCAACCAAGCCTTCAAAATGCGCCATCATGCGATCAATCAGAGCATCCTCCTCCCAGTCCCCATAGGGAAAGCCAGCATCATCTCCAATGTAAACAAAGCGGTGCCCGGGCATGAGCACGCGTGCCTCCCGCATGACGGAAAGGCCACCAATACCGGAATCGAAAACAAGAATCGTCATGGCGTTTCGGGTTTCAGGTCAGCACGTCTAAGACCTATAACAGAGTGCACTCATGATGGGTTGGAAAACCCTTGGCGACGGCCAAACCCGCCGTTTGCTGCCTTTGGCTTTGTTCGATCACTGTTGCGCGTCTGTGATTGGGAGGATCCGTATACGGTTGGCGGTTCGGCCGCGCGCAACAACTCGGCGCGGCGAATTATGTCTTCATTGTTCAAATCGGACTGAACACCATGCGTACCGGGCTGAATCGGACCGTCAGCCAATACAAGAGGTTCGGGGAGTTTGCCACCAAACAGTTCAACGATTTCCACCGGAAGTCGTCTGTATCCGGTGTTGGAAGTCGAAGACATGATCATCATCATGATGACTTGCGGCAAGGCCATCAATCCGATGCTGCGCGCCAAGTCATAGGGCAACAAGAGCAGCAGCACAGGCGCTCCCGCTGCAAACAGATAAATCATCGCCAGAAGGTCATGCATTTTTGGATCGCCGGAACCATGCAACCGAAGGCGCGCCCAACGGTAGGCGAGCACGATGCCCATAATGATCACCATGCCCATGATCTCGAAGCTGGCACGGCCAAACTCCCAGACAAGACGAGGAGATTGCGGCAGAAGATCGTACATCGTTCCCCGCCAAGCGCTGTAAAACAGGGATGCAAACGACGCCATGAACCAGAAAAACAGGGTGCCGAACGTGAGGCTGGCGGCAAGATAAATCACACGGTTCATGCGGCCGTCGGGCGAAAACACCAAGGAGCGGACTTCGAACGTTTCCCGCGTTCGCACCCTCACCTGCGTTTGGGCTGTCATAGCAATTGGCTGGACTGACGGCTCGCGCGCTCTGCTGGGCCGAAACAACAGCATCAGAATGATCCCAGCCTTCACATAACAAGCGGGTATCATCGTCATCACGGGGTATGGCGAGATAAATGCCATGTAGAGAGTTACGAACGTCAGCGCGACAAACAGCCAGGCCATTGTATCGGCCTCCCGAAAATCGCGCGCGCGCTTGAAAACCAGCACGAAGAAAACGTACAAGAAAACGCCGAGGGAAACGCCACCCCACACTTTTACGGCAGGCAATTGAGCAAGCAGCATCGGATCGGTCAAATCGCGAAGAACTTTCGAGCCATTACTTGACCACAAGAGCGCCAGTAAAAGCTCTTCCCAAGATGCGCTGTGGATTAAGCCCGTTTTGTATCCGAGGACGCTAACAGAAACCGCAAAAGCGCTCAGACTCAACAAGACGGCCAGAAAAAACCGCAAGCGCGATATCTGACCGCGCGGGTCGAAGAAAAGTCTCAACACGCTCAACCACCCATCGCGAGACACACATCGGTGTCTCAAAAATGAGCGCAAAACCTTAAATTTATAAAAAACGGCCCACTCAAGCCAATACGGTCAACCTGCAGTCAATGGCGTGTCGCCAGGTTCTACACTTTGCGGACGGGTATAATTTCAGGAATGCTGTCGATCCCAAAACCGATCACATACACCACGACATAATAGAGCGCGAAAAAGCCTGTCGCGACCACAGTGTTCCACAACATGCGTTGGCCCATATTTGCGTTGGCGGGCGCACCCGGTTCTGTGCCGTCGACAACATGGCCGTCCTCTACCTGCGAGCGGGCGCGGAAGGGCAGTGTCATGAACAGAGTTGTCCACCAGATGATAAAATAGATCGCGATACCGGTGCCAATACCCATGGTCAGCCTTGCTCCAATTCGACGAGGGTTCCGTTAAAGTCTTTCGGGTGAAGAAACAGAACAGGCTTCCCATGCGCGCCAATTTTGGGCGTGCCATCTCCCAGCACACGCGCACCGGAAGCGATCATCCTGTCACCAGCAGCCACAATATCGTCTACCTCGTAGCAGATGTGGTGCATGCCGCCTGATGGATTGCTCTCCAGAAACTTCGCAATCGGGGACCCGTCGCCCAAAGGTTCCAAAAGTTCGATTTTGGTGTTGGGAAGTTCGATGAACACCACCGTCACGCCGTGCTCCGGCAAAGCCTGAGGCGCGCTGACGCTTGCACCCAAAGCACCTTCATACGTCTGCGTTGCCGCCGCCAAATCCGGCACAGCAATCGCAACATGATTTAATCGACCAATCATGGGCTTACTATATCCGCGTAATGAAGACGGTGGTAATGGGCTTTTTGCCCCACAGTTCGCGCGCTTCGTTGCGCAGCGCCCGTTCAACGGCCTGTTCAATGCGGCCATCATCGCGGCGACGCTTTGGTGGGATACTTTCAAAGGCTCCGAGTGCCGCGTCGTACAAAACGTCTTCAAAACTGTCTTGATCGTCCACCATCCGCGGCAGGCCTTCGCAGGCGATTTCCGGATCGGAAAGCAACTCACCACGCGAATCAATAACAAGCGACAAAACGATGTGACCGGCATACGAAAGCGCGCGCCTACGACGAATGCCCATTTCATCGTCGGTGCCGATCAGATGACCGTCTTTGTAGATGCGGCCATGGCGCACGGTATCAAGTACCTCGGCCGGTCCCGGCGCAAGACGGAGCATGTCCCCATTGCGGATGGGAGCTACATCAGGAATGCCGGCTTCCGCCATCAAGCCGGCCTGAGCAGACAGATGCCGCGCTTCACCGTGCACCGGAACACCAATGGTTGGCTTGGTCCACTCATACATTTGCTTAAGTTCATTACGGCGCGGGTGGCCTGACACGTGCACCAACGTCTTCCCGTCAAGGATCATATCAATCCCTTGATCGGCCAGAGCATTTTGCACGGACAGGATCTCTTTTTCGTTTCCGGGAATAGAACGGGAGGAAAACACAACCGTATCGCCAGCCGTCAACGATCCGGCGCGGTGCTCATCGCGCGAAAGCTTTGCCAATGCAGCCCTGTTTTCCCCCTGCGATCCGGTGCAGATAATCACGATTTTCTTGCGCGGCGTGGAGGCAAATTCGTTCTCGTCCAAGAAAGGCGCAATGCCGTCGAGATAACCAAGCTCTCGCGACACATCCACCATGCGCAGCATGGAGCGGCCAAAAATCATCACCCGCCGTCCGGCTTTTTCAGCCGCCTGCGCGATGGAGCGGATGCGTCCAACATTGGAGGAGAACGTGGTGACCAGCACCCTGCCCTCGGCTTCCATGATGATGTTGGCAAGGCTTTCCGACACCTCAACTTCGCTCGGGCTCACGCCCTCCACCATGGCGTTGGTGGAATCGCAGACCAATGCCAACACGCCCTCTTCGCCCAGACGACGGAAGTGATCTTCGTCGGTTTTTTGACCAAGCGTCGGTTCGTGGTCCAACTTCCAATCACCGGTGTGCACCACATTGCCCAGAGGTGAGCGGATCATCAGGGACACCGGTTCAGGGATGGAGTGGGTGACGTGCACAGCCTCAACTTCGAAAGGCCCAACCTTAAACGGCTTGCCAGGCTGAAACAGCGTCAGCGGTATATCGGGCGCGCCATGTTCTCCCTGCGCCTTGGCTTCTATCAACGCAGCCACAAACCGGGTGCAGTAAACCGGCACTTCAAGCATCGGCCACAAACTGAGCAACGCGCCGTAGTGGTCTTCATGGGCATGGGTCAGCACGATACCGTCCAGTTGTTTGACCCGCGAACGGATAAATTCGATGTCCGGCAGCACAAGATCAGCCCCCGGCAAATCATCCCCGGGAAACGTCACTCCAACGTCAACAATGATCCAGCGGCGCTCTTGTTCAGGCCCATAGCCATAGAGCGCGAAATTCATGCCGATTTCCCCCACGCCGCCAAGCGGCAGGAAGATCAGCTCATTTTGTTTTTTTGATTTTTTCATAGGGTCTTATGCCCCTGCCTTATGCAAATTGCCAAAAAATATATCAGCTGCGGAGATTTGGCGCAGATTGCCCGTATCATCCCGCAGCATTAAAAATCCACTCTCGTCCAGCGACTCAAAAGTGCCGTACACTTCGCCATCGCTATAACGCGCAACGAGCTGTTCTCCCAATCCAACAGCGTGGGCGAGCCAGCCATCTCGGACCGTTTCTGTGCCTTTCCCGCCATCCCAAACGCCAAGCCACTGATCAAAGCGCAAAGCGAGTGCGGCGAACAGGCGATCAGCAGACATCAACACACCCTCATCGCGCAAGCTGGTCGTTGCATATAGCGCATCTTGGGGATGCCAGGCGCAGTTCACGCCAAAACCTGCGGTGATAATAGTGGCACTGCCCTCGCCAGCCGTGCTTTCCAGCAGAATTCCAGCGAGTTTCTTACCATTCAGCAACAGGTCGTTGGGCCATTTGAGACCGAGTTGATGGGTCAGCGCAGGGGCAACGTCCACCACCGCATCGCGTAAGGCCAAAGATGCCAACAGCGGCAATCCCGTAAGTGGGACGGAAGCACTAGCCTGAACGGGAAATGCGGCACTGGCAAACAAATTGCCCCTCGGCGACTCCCATTCCCGCCCCCGACGCCCACGCCCGGCAAACTGCTCAAGAGCGGTTACCCATACCCGTTCGAACTCACCGATGCTTGCCAGCCGTGACGCTTCTGTGTTGGTGGAACCAACGGTTTCAAAAGCCAGATGCGGCCACCCGGCTGCGCGGCGATAGTCCGGACCAGCCAACGTCAACTCGCTTAAAAGAAAGTGCGCGCCGCGTCGGTGGCCCAAGAGGTGATGGGGTTGGCCACCAGCACGAAGAAGATCGTGAACAGGCCGGAAGCGCCAACAACGAGACGCAGTTCAGAGGCCATGGGCACGAAAGCCGGCTCCGGTTCGTCGAACCACATAATCTTGATAACACGCAGGTAATAGTATGCCCCGACGACACTGGCCAAAACGCCGATGACGGCAAGCGCATAAAGCTCTGCTTGGATAGCCGCGAGAAAAACAAAATACTTACCCCAAAACCCTGCCAAAGGCGGAATACCCGCGAGAGAAAACATCAAAGCGGTGAGCATGAGCGCCATTATGGGGTGCGTGCGAGAAAGACCGGCCAGATCCGTAATCTCTTCCACCGACCCATCGCTGCGCCGCATGGCGATAATGCAGGCAAATGTGCCCAGCGTCATGGCCATATAGATGATCATGTAGACCACCACGCCTGAAACACCCTCTTCCGAACCGGCGGCAAGGCCAACAAGCGCAAAGCCCATGTGGCCGATGGACGAATAGGCCATCAACCGTTTGATGTTGTTTTGGCCAATCGCGGCAAACGCTCCAAGGGCCATGGACGCAATGGCCAGAAATGCGATGATCTGTTTCCAGTCCGCAGCCGCAGGCTCAAACGCGCCATGCACGACACGGATCAAGAGGGACATAGCCGCAACCTTTGGTGCGGCAGCGAAGAAGGCCGTCACCGGTGTCGGTGCGCCTTCGTAAACGTCCGGTGTCCACATGTGGAAAGGCACGGCGGAAATCTTAAACGCCAAACCGGCGAGCACGAACACGATGCCGAAGATCAATCCAAGTGACCGTTCGGTTTCCATGGCAGCAGCAATGCCTGCAAACGTGGTATGACCGGTGAAGCCGTATACAAGCGAAGCACCGTACAAGAGCATGCCGGATGACAATGCACCTAAGACGAAATACTTCAGCCCAGCCTCGGTGGAACGCAAGGAATCCCGATTGATCGCCGCTACCACGTAAAGCGCGAGCGCCTGCAGTTCCAAACCGAGATAGAGCGATATCAGGTCATTGGCAGACACCATCAGCATCATGCCCAAAGTCGCAAGCGCGATCAGGATGGGGTATTCAAACTGCTCAATACCATCCCGCTCGCCATATCCAACGCTCATGGCGATAGCGATAGCGGAACCGATCAAGATGAGAACTTTCATAAGACGCGCAAAGGGGTCGAGAACAAACGCACCCTCGAACACAGTCCCGGTTTCACCGTTCCAAAGCAGCCACAGGCCGGCAATGACCAAGAGGGCCACAGTGAAGCCGGTGACGAGACGCGCACCCTTTTCGCCCAAGAATACGCCCAGCATAAGCAAGGCCATGGCACCAAGAGCGACCAGAATTTCCGGTGTCAGCAAGACCAAATTGGGAATTGTGAAGTCAAACATCGCTCAAATCGCTCCGGCCTATCGGATCACAGTGGTGCCGGCATCGGCGGTGCTGACGGCGGCATCCAGTGCCGCCTCATAATTCGTAACAAGCGCATCGACAGACGCCTGCGTTACGTCAAAGACTGCCGTGGGATACACGCCGAAGAAAATGACCAAGACGACCAAGGGGATCAGGATCGCTTTTTCGCGCGAATTGAGATCTAAAATTTCTTTGAGCGACTCTTTCTCCAACGCACCAAAGGACACACGGCGATAGAGCCACAAGCCGTAGCAGGCCGATAAAATCACACCTGTGGTGGCAAAGATCGCAACCCACGTATTGGCCTTAAACGCACCCACCAGCGTCATGAATTCGCCGACGAAGCCAGCGGTCCCTGGCAGCCCCACATTCGCCATGGTGAAGATCAGGAACACCACTGCGTAGTTCGGCATTCGGTTCGTTAAGCCACCGAAAGCGGCGATCTCGCGCGTATGCATTCGGTCGTAAATTACACCAACACACAAAAACAACGCTCCCGAAACGAGCCCGTGGGCCAACATCTGAAAGATACCACCGGAAATGCCTTCAACATTGGCCGCGAATATTCCCATCGTCACGTATCCCATATGGGCGACGGACGAATAAGCGATCAGCTTTTTCATGTCTTCTTGTACGAGCGCCACCAGCGACGTGTAGATGATTGCGACAACCGACAGGCCAAAGACCAACCACTGGAAGTCCGCGCTCGCCAACGGAAACATGGGAAGCGAAAACCGCAGGAAGCCGTACCCCCCCATCTTCAACAGGATACCTGCCAAAATGACGGAGCCAGCGGTCGGCGCTTCCACGTGCGCGTCCGGCAACCATGTGTGTACCGGCCACATCGGCATCTTGACTGCGAAGGACGCGAAAAACGCCAACCAGAGCCAGGTCTGCATAGTGGGTGAGAAGCTGTGCGCCATAAGGGCGGGAATATCGGTCGTACCCGCATCCCAATACATCGCCATGATGGCCAGAAGCATGAGCACAGAGCCCAGCAACGTGTACAGGAAGAACTTGAGGCTCGCATAGACGCGCCGTTTGCCGCCCCACACCCCGATGATCAAGAACATCGGGATAAGGCCACCCTCGAAGAACACGTAGAACAGAACGATATCGAGCGCACAGAACACACCGATCATCAACGTTTCAAGCACCAGAAACGCGATCATGTATTCGCGCACCCGGGTCTGGATCGCGTCCCAGCTGGCCAGAATGCAGATCGGCATGAGGAATGTCGTGAGGATGACGAACAGCATGGAAATGCCGTCGACGCCCATGTGGTAAGAAATGCCACTGCCCTCAATCCAAGAGACTTTCTCAACGAACTGAAAGCCGGATTGCGTCTTGTCGAAGTTCACCCAGATCGCAAGAGAGACGATGAAGGTCACAACCGTTGTAAACAACGCCGTAAAACGCACGTTGCGGCGGGCCACTTCGCTGTCTTCCCAGATCAGGAAAATCATCGCCACACCCGCCAAAGGCAGGAAGGTGATGATGGAGAGGAACGGAATGTCGCTCACCGCTTAGCTAGCCCCTCTAAACATCATGAAGGTAATGAGCGCCGCTGCACCGATCAGCATGGCAAAGGCGTAGTGATACAGATATCCGGATTGCAGCCGCACCACCCCGCGCGTGATATCCATCACGCGCGCAGCTAGCCCGTTCGGCCCGTAGCCATCGATGATGTGTGTATCACCTTGCCGCCAAAACAAACGCCCGATCCACAGAGCCGGCTTGAGGAAGATGCGGTCATACAACTCATCAAAATACCACTTGTTGAGTAGGAACTGGTACAGGCCCTGATGCTGACGCGCGAGCTCCGCAGGCATGCTCGGTGAGCGGATGTAGAACCACCACGCCACTGCAAATCCGAGCGCCATCATGATGAAAGGCGACCATTTCACCAGCTTGGGAACCTCATGGAACATCTCCAAAATTTTGTTGTCAGCACTCAAGAACAGCGCGCCATCCCAAAATTCCAGGTAGTGGCTGTCAATATTTCCAACTTCATGGTGGCTGCCGATGAACGGCGTGTGGAAGATGAAGCCAGCTAACAGAGCACCAACGGCCAACACGTAGAGCGGGACCAACATGACGTTGGGGCTTTCGTGCACATGGCTCATTACGTCAGCAGACGCCCGGGACTCGCCGTGGAAGGTCAGGAAGATCAAGCGCCATGAGTAGAAACTGGTGAACAGTGCTGCGATCACCGTCATCCAGAAGGCGTATCCAGCGAACGCGTTTTGCCCAACATACAGGCTCTCGATGATGGCATCTTTGGAGAAGAAGCCCGCCGTGCCGATGATGGTTCCGGGAATTCCCAAACCGGTGAGCGCCACGGTGCCGATCAGCATCATGTAGTAAGTCTTGGGGATGTGCTTCCGCAGCCCGCCCATGTGGCGCATGTCCTGCTCGTTGGAAACGGCGTGGATCACGGAACCCGCCCCCAAGAACAACAGTGCCTTAAAAAACGCATGCGTAAACAGGTGGAAGATCGCAGCCCCATAGGCTCCCACACCCAAAGCGGCAAACATGTAGCCAAGTTGTGAGCAAGTGGAATAGGCGATAACGCGCTTGATATCGTTTTGAACCAAGCCGACCGTGGCCGCAAAAAACGCGGTCGTCGCTCCGATGAATGTCACAACGGTCAGCGCGGTCATCGATAATTCAAAGATCGGCGACATGCGCGCCACCAAGAACACACCGGCTGTCACCATGGTTGCAGCATGGATAAGTGCGGAGACCGGAGTCGGCCCCTCCATCGCGTCCGGCAGCCAGGTGTGCAACAGGAACTGCGCGGACTTGCCCATCGCACCCATAAACAGAAGCAGCGCCACGATGGTAATCGCGTCGTCGCGGGCCAGATCATATCCGGCAAACGTCAGCACCGTGCGCGCCTGAGCCTCAGCACTGTCGGCGGCAAAGCTTCCCGCATTGGCAAAAATCACATCGAAATTGACGCTGTCGAACAAAACGAACACGCCAAAAATACCAAGCGCAAACCCAAAGTCTCCGACACGGTTGACGATAAACGCCTTCATGGCTGCGGCATTGGCCGATGGTTTTTTGAACCAGAACCCGATCAGCAAGTAAGATGCGAGGCCCACGCCCTCCCAGCCGAAGAACATCTGGATGAGGTTGTCAGATGTCACCAACATCAACATGGCAAAGGTGAAAAGCGACAGATATGCAAAGAAGCGCGGACGATGCGGATCGTGGCTCATGTATCCAATGGAATAGACATGCACGAGCGCGGAGACCGTATTGACCACGACCAGCATGACGGCGGTCAGTGTATCAACACGAAAAGCCCAATCGGCCGTGAAATTCCCAACGGAAATCCATTGCAAGACCGGCACAGTGAAGGCGACCGTGTCGCCCAACCAGAAGCCGGAAAACACGACCCAACTCAGGGCGGCAGACACGATCAACAAGCCGGAGGTTACATATTCAGAAGCCTTGGCACCGATCTGGCGGCCCATGAGTCCGGCGATCAAAAAGCCAAGCAGCGGCAAAAAGACGATGAGATGAAGCATACTAATTTCCGTCGGCCAAAAGCCGCCCTACCCCTTCATCACGTTGACATCTTCGACCGCGATTGATCCGCGATTGCGGAAGAACACGACCAAGATCGCAAGACCGATCGCGGCCTCTGCAGCGGCAACGGTGAGCACGAACAGCGCAAACACCTGCCCCATCATGTCGCCATTGGCCTGAGCGAAAGCCACGAAATTGATGTTCACGGCCAGCAAGATCAGTTCAACCGACATCAAAATGACGATCACGTTTTTGCGGTTCAAAAAAATGCCAAAAACACCAAGCGTGAACAGGATGGCACCAACTGTCAGGAAATGGGGGAGCAAGTTATCCATGGATCAGATGCCCTCGCCCGACTTGACCTTGGCCAAAACCACGTCGTTTGGATCACGCGCCACCTGCTCGGCCACGTTTTGGCGCTTAACGTCCGGACGGTGGCTCAGCGTCAGAACGATTGCACCGATCATCGCAACCAGAAGGATCATGCCGGCCAGTTGGAAGAAGAAGATGTATCGCGTGTAAAGAATGTTGCCGAGCGCCGTGATGTTGTCCGTATCAGCCATATTAGGGATCGGCTCGACAGCCGTCCGCGCCCCTTCCGCATCGAACGAAAGGCCGCCCAACACCAGCACCAGTTCTATCGCGAGTATAAGACCCACGACGGCGCCGATGGGAAGATACTGAAGAAAGCCTTCGCGCATTTCTGCAAAGTCGACGTCCAGCATCATCACCACGAACAAGAACAGCACCGCGACAGCACCGACATAAACCACGATCAAAATGAGCGCCAAAAATTCCGCACCGGCAATCATGAAAAGTCCGGCGGAATTGAAAAAAGCCAAGATTAAAAACAACACCGAATGCACGGGATTGCGCGACGAAATCACCATGAAGGCGGACGCCACCGTGACGGTTGCAAACATATAGAAAAACAGAGCTGTAACGCTCATGAAAAATCACGCTTTCTTGTGGTCCCAAGCGTGCGACGAAGAACGTCCCGGACTTAAAACCTGCCTGCCTTGCGGCTTCCCTCTCGACGCGGAGCAGTGCCCGCATCTGCGACATTGCGCCCTCTTAGCGCCTCACTCATGCGGCGTCCATACGCCCCAAGTCGTGTTTCAAAAACAATCTTCGAACTTTTTGCCCGCCTTAACGGTAGGGCGCATCGATGGCGATGTTGCGCGCCAATTCGCGCTCCCACCGGGCACCATTTTCCAGCAATTTATCCTTGTCGTAATACAGTTCTTCGCGGGTCTCCGCAGCAAACTCAAAGTTTGGCCCCTCGACGATGGCATCCACCGGGCATGCTTCCTGGCAAAAGCCACAGTAAATACATTTCACCATGTCGATATCGTAGCGCACCGTGCGGCGCGTGCCGTCATTGCGGCGCGGTCCCGCTTCAATGGTAATGGCCTGCGCCGGGCAGATCGCTTCGCACAATTTGCAGGCAATGCATCGCTCTTCCCCGTTGGGATAACGGCGCAAAGCATGTTCCCCGCGAAAACGCGCTGAGACAGGACCCTTTTCAAACGGATAGTTCACCGTGGCCTTGGGCGCAAAAAAATAGCGAACACCCAATCCAAACGCTTTCACAAACTCCCAAAGGAATAGCGATTTACCAGCTTGTGCGAGAGACGACATATCAGGCCCATCCCATAATCTTAAGTGTGAAGGCTGTGGCGAAAACCATGAACAGTGAGAGCGGCAGGAAGACTTTCCAGCCCAGACGCATCAACTGATCGTAGCGGTAACGCGGTACAATGGACCGCACCATGGCCATGCAGAAGAAGACCAAGAGACCTTTTAGCACGAACCAGACAACGCCCGGCACCCAGTTGAAAGGCGCAATGTCCACCGGAGGCAACCAGCCCCCCATAAACAGCAGCACGGTGAGCGCACACAT
The DNA here is from genome assembly GCA_038746275.1 of Pseudomonadota bacterium. GTDB lineage: Bacteria > Pseudomonadota > Alphaproteobacteria > Rhizobiales > Rhizobiaceae > Pseudahrensia. The sequence continues at coordinate 93,979 of JBCDKS010000003.1, forward strand.
CAAGGTTATGGCAACGAACTCGCCAAGGAAGAACAGCAGGAATGGTGTGGACGAATACTCCACCATATGACCTGCGACGAGTTCCGATTCGGCCTCAGGTAGGTCGAATGGAGGACGATTCGTCTCGGCAATGGCCGAAATGAAGAACACGACAAACATCGGGAACAGCGCCAGCCAGTGCCAATCGAGGAACGAACTTGGCGCGCCCAGCATCGTGCCCAAACCATCCTTCTGCGCCAGCACTACCTCGGTGAGGTTAAGCGAGCCAACGCAAAGAAGCACCGTGATGATCACAAACCCGATAGAAACCTCATAAGACACCATCTGCGCGGCAGACCGCAGGGACGCCAAAAACGGGTATTTCGAGTTGGACGCCCAACCACCCATAATGATGCCGTAGACTTCCAATGAGGAAATCGCGAACACAAACAGAAGACCAAGGTTCGGGTCAGCAACTGCCCAGCCTTCGTTCACCGGGATTACCGCCCAAGCCGACAACGCGAGTACAGCAGCCACCAGCGGAGCCAGCAGGAAGACACCCTTATTGGCAGCCGACGGAATGATCGGCTCTTTGACGACGAATTTTAGGAAGTCAGCAAAGCTCTGCAGCAGGCCCCACGGTCCAACAACGTTGGGTCCGCGCCGCATCTGAACTGCCGCAAAAATCTTACGGTCCGCGTAAAGGATGTAAGCCACGGACAACAGCAAACAGACGAGCACAAGCACGCTGTGCCCCAGCATCCAAAGCGGCGGTACGATGTAGATATCAAAAAATGTCGGTTGCATCAGGCTATTCCGCCGCTTCCATAAGTGCACCGCTCGCACGCTGCGAGCACTCGGCCATCACGGCGGAGGAACGGGCAATCGGATTGGTGAGGTAAAAGTCTTTCACCGGGCTTTTGAACGGCGCCTTCAATGTCCGACCGCATTTGCGCCCGGCAAGATTGGCAACGCCATCGTCGGCGCTTGCTGCAATCTCGTCCAAGTCAGCAAAATGTGGATGGGCCTCATAAAGCCGGGCGCGCAATTGCTGGAGGGAATCGAATGGTAGCTTATGACCTACGCTTTCGCTCAGTGCCCGCAAAATGGCCCAGTCTTCCCGCGCTTCGCCGGGCGCAAATCCTGCACGCAGGCCCATTTGAACGCGGCCTTCCGTGTTGACCCAAGTGCCGGATTTTTCCGTATAGGCCGCACCGGGCAAGATCACATCCGCATGATGGGCGCCAACATCACCATGGCTGCCGATATAAACGGTGAACGCACCCTCTTTGCGGGCCGTCATGTCGAGTTCGTCAGCGCCAAGCAGGAAAAGAACGTCGCTTTGTGACACCATATCGGCGGTCGCCAGACCGTCTTCACCGGGCACAAAACCAAGGTCCAATCCGCCGACACGAGCGGCTGCGGTGTGGAGGATGTTGAATCCATTCCAGTCCTCAGACTGAAGCCCATTTTCCTTGGCGATTTTGGCAGCAGTTGCCAGAACAGCAGCGCCGTCAGTTCGACTATAGGCACCCGGACCAAGGATCATCATGGGCCGGTCACCTTCGGGCCGCTTCATATCCAGCAGTTGACGAAGAGAATCTGGACCAGCCCCTACATGAAAGTATTCATAGGTCAGATCGTCCGGCTCGCCGATAAGTCCCATGCGAACTTCACCAGTGCGCCAACGCTTACGAATACGGGCATTCAAAACCGAAGCTTCGATGCGAGGGTTTGTTCCAACCAACAAAATCGATGTTGCGTCTTCAATGCCTTCAATCGTGGAATTGAAAATGTAAGACGAGCGACCAAGCGCTGGATCCAGCGCCGAATGGGCCTCACGGCAATCCATGTTGGGCGATCCGATAGACGTCATCAGTTCGCGCAGGGCGTAAATCTCTTCGACCGACGCCAAGTCCCCGGCAATGGCGCCAACGGATTTGGGGTCCACGCTTTTTACCTTGCGTGCGATGGTCTCAAACGCTTCCGCCCAAGATGCGGCAACCAGACGTCCGTCCTTGCGCACATAGGGCTTGTCGAGACGCTGAGCTTTCAAACCATCCCAGATGAAGCGGGTTTTGTCGGAGATCCATTCTTCGTTCACAGCCTCGTTGACCCGGGGCATGATGCGCATGACTTCCGACCCGCGCGTGTCCACGCGGATGGCGGAGCCGACAGCGTCCATCACATCGATGGTCTCCGTCTTCGTCAGCTCCCAAGGCCGTGCCTGAAACGCATAGGGTTTGGAGGTCAGCGCACCGACGGGGCACAGATCAATGACGTTGCCCTGCAATTCTGACGTCATGGCTTTTTCTAGGTAGGTGGTGATTTCCGCATCCTCACCCCGACCCAGAAGACCCAATTCCGACACACCGGCCACTTCGGTCGTGAACCGCACGCACCGCGTGCAATGGATGCAGCGGGTCATGATCGTTTTAACGAGCGGCCCGATATATTTGTCTTCCACCGCGCGTTTGTTTTCCTGATAACGCGACTCATCCATGCCAAACGCCATGGCTTGGTCTTGCAGATCGCATTCGCCGCCTTGGTCACAGATCGGGCAATCCAGCGGGTGGTTGATGAGCAGAAACTCCATCACGCCTTCGCGGGCCTTTTTCACCATCGGCGTGTTGGTGAAAATCTCCGGCGGCTCACCGTTTGGGCCGGGACGCATGTCTTTGACGCCCATGGCACAAGACGCCACAGGCTTTGGCGGCCCGCCCTTAGCTTCCACAAGACACATGCGGCAATTGCCGGCAATCGACAGACGTTCATGAAAACAAAAACGGGGAATTTCAGCACCCGCCTCTTCCGCCGCCTGCAGCAGCGTATAGTGGTCCGGGACCTCGATCTCTTTGCCGTCAACGATAATTTTTGCCATCAGGCCATTCTTTCTTTCGCGGGAACCATCTGCTCCCAAAGCGTCATGCTCAGGCTCAAAAGCCCCAGCCGGTTTTCATCATCCTCGGCTTCCCAAAACAGGAAAGTGCCGGGCATCTATTCCTCAAATCAAACCCAAACCCCGATGTCCCTGCGAGGGTTGCAAATACAACATGCACGGACATAGCGGTCACAAATTCACTCAGCAGCCTCCCGCACTTCTCCGTCTTTGTCAGAACGATAGGTATAGGTGTCGATCCGCTCTTCGATAACTGGCCGGAAATGTGTGATGAGGCCTTGGATCGGCCACGCCGCAGCGTCGCCAAGAGCACAGATCGTGTGACCTTCGATCTGCTTTGTAACGTCAAACAGCATATCGATTTCGCGCTTTTGAGCGCGGCCTTCGACCATACGATCCATCACGCGCATCATCCAGCCGGTGCCCTCGCGACATGGCGTGCACTGACCACAGCTTTCGTGTTTGTAGAAAGCTGACAGACGCGCGATCGCGCGAATGATATCCGTCGAGCGGTCCATAACGATCACAGCCGCCGTACCCAAACCGGACTTCAACTTCATCAATGAATCAAAATCCATCGGCGTGTCGATCATTTGCTCAGCCGGCACACAGCGCACCGACGATCCCCCAGGGATCACCGCCAGCAAATTGTCCCAGCCGCCGCGAACGCCGCCACAATGCTTATCGATCAGCTCACGAAACGGGATCGACATGGCCTCTTCGACCGTACAGGGCCGGTTCACGTGACCGGAGATGCAAAACAGTTTCGTGCCGCGATTGTTCTCCGCCCCAAAGGAGGAAAACCACTCCGGTCCGCGCCGCAGAATCGTCGGCACAACGGCGACTGATTCCACATTGTTCACAGTGGTCGGGCAGCCATAAAGGCCCACATTGGCCGGGAACGGCGGCTTGAGGCGGGGTTGGCCTTTTTTACCTTCGAGCGACTCCAACAGAGCCGTCTCCTCGCCGCAAATATACGCGCCTGCGCCATGGTGGACGTAGATGTCGTAGTCCCAGCCGTTCTTGTTGTTTTTGCCGAGCAGGCCCGCGTCATAGCACTCGTTGATGGCGGCCTCCAGCGCTTCGCGTTCGCGCATGTATTCGCCACGCACATAGATGTAGCAAGCGTGGGCCTGCATGGCGAAACCGGCAATCAAGCAACCTTCGATCAACGTGTGCGGATCGTGTCGCATGATGTCCCGGTCTTTGCAGGTGCCCGGTTCCGACTCGTCCGCATTAATGACGAGGTAATGCGGTCGATCTGTCACTTCCTTCGGCATGAACGACCATTTGAGTCCGGTTGGGAACCCTGCCCCGCCACGCCCCCGCAGGCCGGATGCCTTGGTTTGTTCGATCACCCATTCACGACCTTTTTTGATAAAGCCAGCCGTGCCGGACCAATGCCCACGCCGCATCGCACCCTTCAACGACTTGTCAAAGGTGCCATAAATGTTGGTGAAAATTCGGTCTTCGTCTTTCAACATCGTTTATTCCTATCGCGGCTCTTTGCCGAACACGCGCACGTATTCGTCGCGGCCACCCTTGGCGAGCGCCTTGGCTTGTTTCACCCAGTCTTCGCGCTCGATCCGGCCTTTGAACGACAGGTAACCGTTCACCCAGTCACGCTCCGACTTCTTCCAGGACGCAACTTGCGCCCATGTCCAAATGCCGAGACCTTGCAGCGTGCCCTCAATGTTTGGTCCCACGCCTGAGATCATTTTCAGATCATCTGGATGAGTTGGCTTTTCGATGCCTTCAGGCTTGGTGCCCGCAGCCATCGCTCCAGCCTTGGCGGGCTTGGCGGGCTTGGCGGGCTTGGCAGCACCCGCCGTTGCATTCTTTCCAACATTTCCAGCAACAGCCGCTTTGGCCTTCGTCGCAGCCTTAGGCTTGGCCTTCGTGACTGGAGCACGTTTCGCAGCAACAGTAGAAGCTGCTTGAACCTTCGATGCGCTGGCTTTACGGCCCTTCGCCAGAGGCTCGGTCACAAGCGCGATCCGACCACCTTCAGGCGCGGAAAATTCCCGCTCAATCTGCGGTCCAACCGGAACGCTATCGCCCTTGCCCGCATCGAATTGGTCGATGATCTCGTCCATCCGTTCGGGCGTTAGGTCCTCGTAGCTGTCCTTAAAAATCATAACCATGGGCGCGTTTACGCAAGCCCCCTGGCATTCAACCTCTTCCCAAGATAAATTGCCGTCGGATGAAAGCTCAAACGGCTTTGGAGCAATACGCTTCTTGCACACATCCATGATCTCGCCGGCACCGCGCAACATGCACGGCGTCGTGCCACAAACCTGAATATGGGCACGCTTGCCGACCGGCGCGAGTTGGAATTGCGTGTAAAAAGTCGCAACCTCAAGCACCCGGATCAACGGCATGTCCAGCATCTTGGCGACGTGCTCAATGGCAGGTTTCGTCACCCAGCCTTCCTGCTCTTGCGCACGCATCAGCAACGGGATGACCGCAGACGCCTCGCGCCCCTCCGGATAATCCTTAATCTTGTTCTTAGCCCAATTGTCGTTTTCCGCGTTAAACGCGAAACCCGATGGCTGGACATGCTCCTCTGCCAGACGACGCACGGACATTAGCGATCCACCTCACCAAACACGATATCCATGGAGCCCAACACCGCACCCACGTCCGCCAGCATGTGCCCACGGCACATAAAATCCATGGCCTGCAAATGGGCAAAACCCGGCGCGCGCAACTTGCAGCGATACGGTTTGTTTGATCCGTCAGACACGAGATACACACCAAACTCGCCCTTAGGCGCTTCGACAGCTGCATACACTTCACCAGCGGGCACTTTGAAACCTTCGGTGTACAGTTTGAAGTGGTGGATCAGCGCTTCCATAGATTGCTTCATCTCACCCCGTTTGGGCGGAACAGCCTTCCCGTCTGTGGACGCTATCGGGCCTTTGCCTTCGGGTTCTCGTAACTTGGTTATGCACTGGCGCATGATTTTCACCGATTCACGCATCTCCAACATACGAATAATGTAGCGATCGTAATTATCGCAGTTCTTGCCGACTGGAATATCGAACTCCATCTCGTCATAGCACTCATAGGGTTGCGACTTTCGCAAATCCCATGCGGCACCGGAGCCGCGCACCATCACGCCGGAAAAACCCCACGCCCACGCATCTTCCAGTGTCACGATGCCGATATCGACATTGCGCTGTTTGAAAATTCGGTTGCCTGTCAACAACGTGTCGAGATCGTCGCAAACCTTCAAAAATGGATCGCACCAAGCCTCGATATCGTCGATCAGATCATCCGGTAGATCTTGATGCACACCACCGGGACGGAAGTAAGCCGCATGCATGCGCGAACCGGAAGCCCGCTCATAAAACACCATCAACTTTTCACGCTCTTCAAAGCCCCAGAGCGGCGGCGTAAGCGCGCCCACGTCCATGGCTTGTGTCGTGATGTTGAGGAGATGGGACAGGATGCGGCCAATTTCACAATACAACACCCGGATCAATTGGGCCCGGCGCGGCACTTCCAAATCCACCAGCCGCTCAATGCCGAGGCAAAACGCGTGCTCCTGGTTCATGGGCGCAACATAGTCGAGCCGGTCAAAATACGGCATCGCTTGCAGGTACGTCTTGTGCTCGATCAGCTTTTCGGTGCCGCGATGCAGCAGCCCGATATGCGGATCAACGCGCTCAACGACTTCCCCATCCAACTCCAGCACAAGGCGCAACACGCCGTGGGCCGCCGGATGCTGGGGGCCGAAATTGATGTTAAAATTGCGGATATCGACTTCGGGCATCAGTTAGGCTTCCCTTCCGCTTTTTCATCACCCTTCAACTCGTTGGGCAGGACATAATCCGTACCCTCCCACGGCGACAGAAAATCAAAATTGCGGAACTCTTGGCGCAGGTGAACTGGCTCGTACACAACGCGTTTTTGTTCATCATCGTAGCGAACTTCACTGAACCCAGTCAGCGGAAAGTCCTTGCGCAGCGGATGGCCTTCAAACCCGTAATCCGTCAGCAAACGCCGCAGGTCCGGATGGCCGGTAAACAGGATGCCGTACAGATCATAGGCTTCGCGCTCAAACCAATCCGCACCGGGATAAATGTCCACAACCGATGGCACAGGGCTGCGTTCATCTGTCTGCAGCTTTACCCGCATCCGCTGGTTCTGACGGGGGCTCAGCAAGTGATAAACGACATCAAACCGCCGCTCCCGCTCGGGATAATCAACACCGGCAATGTCGACCAGGGCGATGAACTGGCACTGCGCATCGTCCCGCAGGAATTTCAGCAGCGGCACAATCTGTTGGGCCGTGGTCGTCAGCGTAATTTCGCCGAAAGCCAGCGTTGCGTCGCCCACGCGATCGCCTAGCTTCTCGACGATATAGCCTTGGAAGTCGGAAAGTTCTTGAATGTCCATGTTCATTCCCAGCCGCCCTATCGCTCGATGGTGCCGGTACGGCGGATTTTCTTTTGCAGCAGCAACACGGCATACAAAAGCGCCTCGGCGGTCGGCGGGCAGCCGGGCACATAAATGTCCACCGGCACAATGCGGTCGCAACCGCGCACCACAGAGTATGAATAGTGGTAATAGCCACCACCGTTGGCGCACGATCCCATGGAGATCACGTAGCGCGGTTCCGGCATCTGGTCGTAAACCTTGCGCAATGCGGGTGCCATTTTATTGGTCAGCGTTCCCGCCACGATCATCACGTCGGACTGGCGCGGTGATGCACGCGGGGCGAAGCCAAAACGCTCGGCATCGTAGCGCGGCATGGAAAGCTGCATCATTTCAACAGCACAGCAAGCCAAACCAAACGTCATCCACATCAGCGAGCCGGTGCGGGCCCAGTTGATCAGATCGTCGGTGGAGGTGACAATAAAGCCTTTATCGGCCAATTCATCGTTCAACTCGCCAAAATAGGGGTCGTTGGAACCAACGGGCTTTCCCGTGGCAGGGTCCAATACACCCTTGGGCGTTGGTGCGATCAAAGTCGTTGCACCTGCATTTTGTGTCACGGCCTGTTCACTCATTGCTCAACCGCTCCTTGCGGGGGCGTCTTGATGTTGATCCGATAACCATTCTGTCCGGTCATAGACGGCTCCGGTTTTAAAATCCTGCCGCCCGCTCTCGCAGGCGTTGCCGGATACAAAGTGCACCCGAATTTGGTCGTCTGCATGTCAAAGGCGTGTGAAAGGAGATTGCGGGGCTGCGATGCAGCGCACCGTTAATCCCACTCCAGCGCGCCTTTTTTCCACTCATAAATGAACCCGATCGTCAGAACGCCGAGAAACATCATCATGGACCAGAAGCCAAGCCATCCAATCGAACTGAAACTTACCGCCCACGGAAACAGGAAGGCCACTTCAAGATCGAAAATGATGAACAGGATTGCCACCAGATAAAACCGCACATCAAATTTCATGCGCGCATCATCGAAAGCGTTGAACCCACATTCGTAGGCCGACAACTTTTCGTCATTGGGTGCCTGGTGGGCAACCAGGAAAGGCGAAATGAGTAACGCCAAACCGATGAGCAGTGACACACCCATAAAGATGAGCACCGGTAGATAGGACAACAGCAATTGTTCCATATAGAGGCTCCCAGAACTTGCTATCCCGTGCCTAGCCGAGCCATCGCCAACGCGCAAGCTGGCAAGTGGCCGCAAATGTATCCTTTTGTCCAACGCGCAGGTCCAAGCGGCGGCAAACGTGGCTTTGCGGCGCCCACCCAAATGCGCGCACACTCCGCTTTGCCGTAACCCTGCCACAGCATGAAGACAAACAAACCAGTTTTTTCGCCAAAATGCCTTTTTGCTCGCTGCGTCGCTTGACTTGCCCGAAGTCCAAACGTAATCACCGCTTCGACCTTGGGAGATGTTTCATTTCCTAGCCCACGCGGGTGTAGCTCAGTTGGTTAGAGTGCCGGCCTGTCACGCCGGAGGTCGCGGGTTCGAGTCCCGTCACTCGCGCCACTTTCTGTTGATCGGTAAAATGTCAATTCGCACATTTCACACAGTTCCGACAGCAAGTGAAAATTGAGCCTCACAACAATGGGGAGACTTGATTGGCTGCCATGCGGCGTGATCAAACAAGGGCGATTAGCTCAGTTGGTAGAGCGCTTCGTTTACACCGAAGATGTCGGCAGTTCGAGCCTGTCATCGCCCACCATTTTCTCCTTGAAAATCAACAGGCTAAAGCGGTTCACAATTTGATTGAACCGCTCGGTTGCGAAGAGCAACTCGGCGCTTATGCGCCGCCCCTCCCCCCACCTAGGGTCGCGAAGGCCTCTTAAGGCCGACAGCGTGAGCGCCACACCTGGATCGATTCTGTCAAAGATAGAAATGAGCTAGAACGCCCTGTTTAGCGCGGTGCCAATCATAAAGTTAGCCAGTAGGCACTCGGGAAGCAAGCTGGTGGGATCTGTAGGGATGGGTCACGCCGTTGTCATGCTAATCCGCCACCCGCTCGTTTGAGACATTCAGCGCTGCCGTCGGACCCTGCCGCCAAGATAGATGTTTCTGCGGGGATGACATGGGGCACGATGACGTCTCACACGACATTGAACGTCAAAAAAAGGCAAAAACGTTCTTCGCCATCGCCCCGACACTGAATCGCGATGGTGCGGGTTTTGTCTCCAATTGTTTCTTCAAAGATGAGAGGTTTGGAGCCTGGCGTCGCCTTGACGATGCCTGAGCCATTGGCAGCGACATTGGCAGTACTTCGCATATACATCACCCAATCGGGAGCCTTGTCTTCGGACGCGAAGGGCAACTGATCCGGCAAGTCGATTACAGACATGGGCTTAATGCCCAGCCGATCCCGCAACAGCCAGAGTGTGTCGGTTCGCAGATCAAAATAGGCGAAGGCAAACATGCCGTTTAGCCGCGGAACGGTGTCGGGAACGCCCCAATGATGAAGGGCACCTAAAAGAACTTCGGTGTCAGAAATTGATCGAAACGTCTGCACATTCGCGCTTGCCCGCACGACCCTGTTTTTTGAAGATGCCCGCCAACCCGCACATATTTTAACCTCCCGCCCCAAAGCAAAGTTAAATGCTACCTGTGCGACCTTCGAATGCAACGGCGCAAAATTTGGCAATTGGATCAAACAGAGGGCGCTAGGCAGCTGGCGTTAATGTGAATGCCAGCTTATCGCATCGAAGGAGGGCAACATTGACCTGATTTCGCCAAAGTGTAACTTTATTACACATGGTTGAGAGAATTGGCGCCGCTGATTCCACGCACAAACACGTTTGACCCGCATCGCATATGAGCTTTCCGCAAAAACATCATCGTCATGAAGACTGCACGAGTTCCGCTAAGGCGCGTCTGGACGAACGGGCCAAGAAAAGCGGGCGACGTGTTACAGACAATTTGAAATGCGTGTTCTCAATCCTGTTGAGTGATCACCGCGCCATTGGTGTTTACGACATTGCCGCCGTCAGCGCGGAATATGGCAAGTCTCTTCAGCCAGTCCAGATTTATCGAGCGCTGGACACGCTGATGGCACTGGGATGCGCCCACCGGGTTGAGTCGGCAAACGCATACCTCGCCTGCCGTGCGCAAGGCGAATGCACTGCACCACAGATCATGATCTGTACGGACTGCAAACGGGTTGCGGAGATGGAAAACGAAACTGTGCGCGCCGCGTTAGACGATGCCACGCATGCAAATGGCTTCGTTTTGCAAAACCAGCATGTGGAACTTTTGGGTCTGTGTCCGGACTGCAGTTCCAACGCAAGTCAGCCAATGCATCACTAGCCAAACAACAAAAGTTTACCTTTCAACTACATCAAAACAGGAACGGAAAACATGCCCCTCAAACACCGTAAAGTCTTCGCCCACCCGCTGAAGCTTGCAATCCTCGGCTTGGCTCTCGGAGCTGTTTCCATGCCCGCAACCAGCTTGGCGGAAATGCGTCAATTGGGTGCTCATGAGCATGGCGTGAGCACGTTGAAAATCGCTCAGGAAGGCAATGAGCTTTTGTTCGTTCTGGAAGCTCCGGGTGCGGACATAGTAGGTTTTGAACACGCCGCAGAAAACAAGGCCCAGAAAAAAGCCGTCCAAGCGGCTCTAGGTCAACTAAAAGCACCTGCAGGCTTGTTCCCCATGCCGGAAGCCGCCGGTTGTAGCGTGACAAAATCTGATGCGTCCTTCGTCATCGAGGCGGAAGACGATCATGATCATGACCACAGCAAAGAAGCCAAAAAGGCGGACAGTCACGATCATGACCATGATCACGGCAACGAGGCCAAAAAGGCTGACGCGCACGACCATGATCACGACCACAGCAAAGAAGCTAAAAAAGCCGACGCCCACGACCATGACCACGATGATCACGCTTCGGAGGCAAAAGCCGGTGGCCATGCCGAGTTCAAGGCGAGCTGGACCATGACCTGCAAGGAGCCAAAATTGGCCGTGACGAGCCAAACGACTTATTTCGAGGCGTTTGAAGGCGCAAAAGAAATCAAAGTCGAGGCCATCGGCGCAAGCGGCCAGCAGGTCCTCACCCTTACGCGCTCGGCACCTCTCCTGGACCTGAGCGGCGTTTCGGGTTGATCAAAACCTGAACCGACACCACACCGCCCAGCATGAGCGATCGTCCGTCGACTGCTGATGAGTTGGCCATCGCGATTGAGGACATGCAGTTTGCATGGCCCGGTCGCGATGGCTTTGTTTTGGGCATTGAAGACTTCACGCTGCGCCGGGGTGAAAGCGCGGTTCTGGTTGGCCCCTCCGGCGGGGGAAAGTCCACCTTGCTTGGTCTCATAACGGGAGTGCTTACACCCAAGTCCGGTTCGGTTTGGGTGTTGCACCAAGACCTGGCAGCCCTGTCTGGCGCAAAGCGTGACAAGTTCCGCGCTGACCACATGGGCATAATTTTCCAGCAGTTTAATCTGCTGCCTTACCTGTCAGTTATGGACAACATTCTGCTTCCATTACGCTTTTCAAGGCAACGGCGCGAGACGGCCGGGGCTACAGATGGGGACCGACGCAACACCGTCCACACCCTGCTTTCAAATCTGGGCATCGACCCCGAAGACTTGGCGGGCCGGAAAGCGGCACGTCTTTCAGTCGGCCAGCAGCAGCGCATCGCCGCGGCTCGGGCCTTTCTGGGGGAGCCGCAGTTGATCATCGCCGATGAGCCCACATCCGCACTGGATGAAGGGCGTCAGGCGGAGTTTCTTGATCAATTGTTTGCCCAACAAAAACGAACGGGTGCGGCTCTACTGATGGTGAGCCACGACAGCCGGGTTGCCGAGCGTTTTGACAGGGTTGTACGCTTGGAGGACCTGGCGTCCAACGCGGCGCAGCCCGGCACATCCAGACCGGTTGGAACAACTGGCGGTAAGGCCGCATGATGATTATCCTGCGTTTGGCATGGCAGAGCCTTTTGAACCGCAAAGTCACTGTCTTGCTGACGGTACTGTCGATTGCCATTTCGGTTGCGCTTTTGGTGGGTGTCGAAAAAGTGCGCACAGGTGCCAAGGAGAGTTTTCTCAACACGATTTCCGGCACCGATTTGGTAGTGGGCTCCCGCGCCGGAGCTGTGCAACTTCTGCTCTACTCGGTCTTCCGCATGGGGGATGCGACCGCCAACATCACTTGGGAAACCGTGGAAGCGATCAAACGCCGCCCGGAGGTCGATTGGGTTGTGCCGATTGCACTGGGGGACAGCCACCGTGGCTTCCGCGTGATGGGCACGTCACAGTCTTATTTTGAGCACTACCGCTACCGCCGCGACGTTCCTCTGACGTTTGGCGACGGCAGACGTTTTGAAGACTTGTTCGATGCTGTGGTGGGTGCAGAAGTTGCTAAACGTTTGAACTATGCAGTGGGTGATCAGATCGTCGTGGCCCATGGTGGCGGACGGATAAGCTTCGGCCAAAAACACGACGATAAACCGTTCACGATCTCAGGCATTCTCGCGCCAACAGGAACGCCGGTCGATAAGACAGTCCATATCAGTATGGAAGCCATGGAGGCCATTCATGTGGGTTGGGAGTCAGGCTCTGCTCCAAGGGGCGACGCCGTTGTCAGCGCGGAAGAAGTGCGGGCAATGGACTTGTCGCCGAAATCCGCCACCGCCCTCTATGTGGGCTTGAAATCCCGCATGATGACGTTCTCGCTGCAACGCTGGGTCAACACCTATCGGCAGGAAGCCGTTACAGCCATTTTGCCCGGTGTGGCCTTCGGACAATTATGGTCAATCCTCGGCAATGTCGAAACCGCCCTTCTGGTCATTTCCTCACTGGTCGTCTTCACGGCCCTTTTGGGCATGATGATATCGATCCTTGGTTCGTTGAACGAGCGACGGCGCGAAATGGCCATCATGCGCGCCATCGGAGCACGACCGGCTCACGTGTTCGGCCTTTTTATTGCGGAGGCGGCTGCACTCGTTATCGCAGGTGCCCTTTTGGGGCTGTCCATCGTCTATGCGGCTCTCGCAGTCAGCCGACCTGTCTTGGAGAGCATGACCGGATTGGACCTGCCTCTGGGCGGGCCAAACGCCACGGAGTTCACACTGATTTTCGCCATCGTGATTGGCGGCATTGTGGCAGGCGTGATACCGGCGCTTAGGGCGTATAGTCTGTCGCTATCAGATGGTTTGACCGTCCGTACCTAGAACAGGTACTGCTTTGCGGTCTCCTTTTAGACAGTTTGCCACTATATGGCAGATCACACCCTGCCTGAACTGACACGCGGACCGGATACACGCTGCATGAGAACTCTTGTCGCCCTTAAAGCACTCATCATCTTGATGTTTCTGACCGTCAGCGCGTCGGCAACAGCCATCACGGTGACTTGGGAAGATCTGATTCCCGCAGAAGGCTTGGGCGCACAAATGAACATAGACACCGCGGAAACGCCCATCGGCACCCCCGGCATCAATGAATTTGATGGCAATGAAGAAGAGTTTGAGGCCTTCAAAGAAGACATATCCTTCATGAAGGAGTTGCAGCCGGAAGGCGGGCTGATCAACGCCCAATTGCACGGCCAAAAAATCAAAATCGCAGGCTATGTGACGCCAGTGGGCTTTGACGGCGACCAGATCACGGAATTCCTTTTCGTGCCTTACATGGGCGCATGCATTCACGTACCGCCACCGGCTGCAAACCAGATTGTCTATGTGAGAAATGCAAAAGGGATGTCTGCCGATCAAATGTACGATCCCATTTGGCTGACCGGAACCATGAAGGCCAAGGCCGTTGCGACCATTCTTGCCGACGTTGGTTATTCCATCGATGGGGCGAGCATTGAACCGTATCTGGAAGACGATATGGGCTGGGAAAACCCATTTGACGAATAGGCATTTGTGACGGTGAAATGAGTAGTCGCCTTATGGGTTAAAGCTTGGCGAAAACCGCCGCGATCCTGGATTTCAGTATCACCCACAAATGCGGGACCTGCGCACCAATCCGCTCGTTAACAGCCAACACGCGGTCTTGCCCGACGCCCATCTCCTCCCATGACGAAGTGTCAGCGTTGCAGTTTTGAAGGACCGGGTTTACGCGATCCATGGCCTTGGCAAATTGCGCTTCTGCGCTTTCACCAGCCTCAAACTCACGCCAAAGTGCCAGAAGGTCAGTGGCAAGCGGGTTGGGCAGCAAGCCAAAGATACGCTTTGCAGCAGTGTCTTCAGCCTCGGCAACATCCGCCCTGCCCTGCGTATCATAGACGAACACATCGCCAGCATCGATTTCGACAACATCGTGTACCAACAGCATCTTAAGAACTTTAAGAGCATCAAGTTCCGTTGGGGCATCCTCCAGCAGCACCAACGCCGTGAGCGTCACGTGCCAAGAGTGTTCTGCCGAGTTCTCTCGGCGGTCCAGACCGATTGGGCGTGTTTTGCGCAGCACACCCTTGAGCTTTTCCAACTCAACAATGAAGCTGATTTTTTTGTTGAGCGCGTCCAACATCGATCTCCAGAATCAAAAACCCCGCCTTGGCGCTGCAATGCCAAGCCGGGGTGACGGTTTCGAACTCGATTGAGTTGAGGACTTTAGGAGTTAATCGCGTCCTTAAGGCCTTTGCCGACCTTGAAGCGGGCCACATTGGCAGCAGCAATCTCAACTTCTTTGCCGGTCTGCGGGTTGCGGCCCATCTTGGCTTCACGGTGTGTGACGACAAAATTGCCGAAACCCAACATGCGCACTTCTTCACCCGCTTTCAGTGAGTCGATGATGCTGTTCACAAAGGCGTCCAGCGCAGCACCGGCCTGTTCTTTGGTCAGGTCGGCTTTGTCAGCCATGGATGCAATCAATTCTTGCTTATTCATTATTCTGTCCTCTCACAGTTGAAACCCTGCCGAGCACGACTCAACGGGGGTTGCAAAGAGTTTCTGATTTCAGACGCAGGGAAACAAGCCAAAACCCTTGGAAAACCTGCAATCAATGCCGGTTTTTGATGTTGTGTTGGCTGTTAGGTGCCTAAACACCCCGCACATTCACACGCTAAGGTTGCATCCACCTAATAACCCGATACAGCGGACCGGGCTTAGCGGTATCACGTTGGCCACCTTGACCGTCAGAGCCAATACCATCTTTGTTGAAACGCTGATTGTCACCAGCGTTCCGGTCTGCTGCGGTCTTTCCCGCCCAAAAAACTCCGTTTGAGCGGGACCTTATTTAATGCGCCAAGCTTGCTTGATCACCTGCCGCTTGAGCGGCCAAGGCAGCAGCCTCTACCTCGGCTTCATCCCATTCCACAGAATCCGGCATGGACAAGAGAGCGTGAGGCAGCACTTCATCCAAATGGCTCACCGGGATAATGGACAACGCCCCTTTGACGTTGTCTGGAATGTCCGCCAAGTCCTTGGCGTTTTCTTGCGGGATAAGCACCGTTTTGATACCTCCGCGCAGAGCGGCCAGCAGCTTCTCTTTCAAGCCACCAATCGGCAACACGCGACCACGCAGGGTGATTTCGCCCGTCATGGCAACATCTTTGCGCACCGGAATGCCGGTCAACATGGAGACAATAGCCGTGGCCATTGCGGTGCCGGCGGATGGGCCGTCCTTCGGCGTCGCCCCTTCCGGCACGTGGACGTGGATATCACGTTTTTCAAACAGCGGCGGTTTGATTCCGAAATCCACCGACCGCGAACGGACATAACTTGCCGCGGCAGAGATCGATTCCTTCATCACATCGCGCAGGTTGCCCGTGACGGTCATCTTGCCTTTGCCAGGCATCATGACGCCTTCGATGGTAAGCAGTTCACCACCCACCTCCGTCCACGCCAGACCGGTGACAACACCAACTTGATCTTCAGCATCAGCTTGACCAAAGCGGAACCGCTGAACGCCCAAGAAATCGTCGAGGTTGTCGGCGTTGACGATCACCTTGGTTTCTTTGCCTTTGGATTTAAGTATTCGGGTGACAGCCTTACGGGCCAGTGTGGCGAGCTCGCGCTCAAGGTTACGGACACCCGCTTCGCGCGTATACAGGCGGATCGTGTTCAGCAAGGCATCGTCTGCCACCTCCAACTCACGATCGGCCAAGGCATGATCACGCATGGCTTTTGGCAAGAGATGACGGCGGGCGATCTCCACCTTCTCGTCTTCCGTGTAACCGGCGATGCGGATGATCTCCATCCGGTCCATCAGCGGCCCTGGAATGTTAAGCGAGTTGGCCGTGGTTACGAACATGACGTTGGACAGATCGTAATCGACCTCAAGATAGTGGTCGCCAAACGCATTGTTCTGTTCCGGATCGAGCACCTCCAACAGAGCCGAAGATGGATCACCACGGAAGTCTTGTCCCATCTTGTCGATTTCATCGAGCAAGAAAAGCGGGTTGGCTTTTTTCGCCTTCTTCATGGACTGGATGACCTTACCGGGCATGGAGCCAATGTACGTACGACGATGGCCACGAATTTCCGCTTCGTCCCTCACACCGCCCAGCGACATACGCACGAATTCACGCCCGGTTGCCTTTGCAATGGACTTGCCGAGCGAGGTCTTACCTACACCGGGCGGTCCGACGAGGCAGAGGATTGGACCCCGAATTTTGTTCGAGCGCGACTGCACTGCCAGAAACTCGACAATGCGCTCTTTCACCTTGTCGAGGCCGTAATGGTCTTTGTCCAACACCGCTTCGGCAGCCAAAAGATCGGTCTTCACGCGGGACTTCTTGCCCCACGGAATGCCCAGCAACCAATCAAGATAGTTACGCACCACGGTGGATTCCGCGCTCATCGGGCTCATCTGCTTAAGCTTCTTAAACTCAGCGTCCGCCTTTTCGCGAGCTTCCTTGGAAAGCTTGGTCTTTTTGATTTTGTCTTCCAGTTCGGCCATCTCGTCGCGGCCATCTTCGCCGTCGCCAAGCTCCTTCTGGATCGCCTTCATCTGCTCATTGAGATAATATTCGCGCTGCGTCTTCTCCATCTGGCGCTTCACGCGGCCCCGAATGCGCTTTTCGACCTGCAGAACAGAGATTTCGCTCTCCATCATGCCGAGCACTTTTTCCAAACGATCTTTGACCGAAAGAAGTGTCAGGATGTCCTGCTTTTCAGCAATCTTGATCGCCAGATGCGACGCGATCGTATCGGCCAATTTTGCATAGTCTTCGATCTGCGAAACCGCAGACATGACCTCGGGCGAGACCTTCTTGTTCAGCTTCACATAGTTTTCGAATTCGGCCACGACAGACCGCGCAAGCGCTTCGATTTGCACTTCATCTTCATCAAGATCGGGTGCAGGCACCGCGAAAGCTTCGTGATAGTCTTCACGCTCCGTAAAGCGGGTCACGGACGCACGCTCGTAACCTTCCACCAGCACTTTCACTGTCCCATCTGGCAGCTTCAGCAACTGCAACACGGTCGCCAGCGTACCGATGTCGTACATGGCGGACGGCGCCGGATCATCATCGCTCGGGTTTTTTTGGGTCACAAGCAAGATTTGCTTGTCGTTTTGCATCACCTCTTCCAGCGCGGTGATGGATTTTTCGCGCCCAACAAACAGCGGCACGATCATGTGCGGAAAAACAACAATATCACGCAGCGGCAAAACCGGGAAAATGCCGCCATTTGGGTCAAAACCGATTTCAGTTTTCTTCTCGTCTGACATTTCGCCATTCCTTGTTTTTGCGTCGGCATACATGCGCATCGCCAACGAATCCGCGGTGTCATAATAGACCACCATTTTCGGCACGCCCATCGCGTTGACAACGTTTTCGAGCCAACACACACACCGAAAAGCCGTCGCGACTAAACGCACCACCACAAATTAACTTGGGCCTTTGAACAGCGCATTCAAGTGCAGGATCGCCGCAGGCTTAACCCAAAACGAAAAAGGCCCGCCGAATGGGCGGGCCTTTCACCTGATGGTTTAACAGATTGAGCGATTAAGCGCTTTCAGCGGTTTCCTGCTGCGCCTCGCGGTCAGAGTAAATGTAAAGCGGCCGCGTGTTTCCGCCCACGACCTCCTCAGAGATGACCACCTCTTCCACGCCATCGAGACCCGGGAGTTCAAACATCGTATCCAACAAAATGGCTTCGATAATAGACCGTAGGCCACGGGCACCCGTTTTGCGGATGATAGCCTTTTGCGCGATGGCCCGCAGCGCATCTTCTTGGAAGGACAGCTTCACGTCCTCCATATCGAAGAGGCGCTGGTACTGCTTCACCAACGCGTTTTTAGGTTCGGACAGAATTTGCACCAAGGCATCTTCATCCAAGTCTTCCAGGGTCGCCAAAACCGGGATACGGCCAACAAATTCCGGGATCAGGCCGAAGCGCAGCAAGTCTTCCGGCTCCAGTTCTTTGAACAGTTCGCCCGTCTGTCGGTCATCCGGAGACGCCACGTTGGCACTAAAGCCGATGCCCGTTTTGCGGCCACGGTCGGAAATGATTTTGTCGAGACCGGCAAACGCACCGCCGCATATGAACAAAATATTGGTCGTATCGACCTGCAGAAATTCCTGCTGCGGATGTTTGCGGCCGCCCTGCGGAGGCACGGAAGCAACCGTTCCTTCCATGATTTTCAACAAGGCCTGCTGAACGCCCTCACCGGAGACATCCCGCGTGATGGACGGGTTGTCCGACTTACGCGAAATCTTGTCGACTTCATCGATATAGACGATGCCGCGTTGCGCGCGCTCCACATTGTAGTCCGCGGACTGCAACAGCTTCAAAATGATGTTTTCGACGTCTTCGCCGACATAGCCCGCTTCGGTCAGCGTGGTCGCATCGGCCATCGTAAACGGCACGTCCAAAATCCGCGCCAGCGTCTGTGCCAGTAACGTCTTGCCACAGCCGGTCGGGCCAATCAGCATGATGTTGGACTTGGACAATTCCACGTCGCCCTGCTCACTGGCGTGATTGAGCCGCTTGTAGTGGTTGTGCACGGCAACGGACAACACGCGCTTGGCGTGCGGCTGGCCGATCACATAATCGTTCAGCACATCCAGAATTTCTTGCGGAGACGGCGTGCCCTCGGTGGACTTCACCAGGCTGGACTTGTTCTCCTCGCGGATGATGTCCATGCACAGCTCAACGCATTCATCGCAGATGAACACGGTTGGACCGGCAATCAGCTTGCGAACCTCATGTTGGCTTTTGCCGCAAAACGAGCAGTAAAGCGTATTCTTGGAATCGCCGCCGCTGGTGTTGGAAACTTTGCTCATCATTCACCTTCTTTCGGCGTTGTCCGCCGTTGGGTCCAGAGGCCGGTTACACCGTCACTCCACACCTTTTTGACCACGTTAACGCATCGTGTCCATCGTTGCTAAGCGGGCGGACACAAGGCGTGATCATTTTCCTGTCACAACCAGAGTGGCTGTTCGTGAAGTGCGCCATAGAAATCCCTGTCTAGCAATGGCGCAATCAACTTTCCCTTAACGTGACACATGGATGCATCAGCACCCATACAGCGCCAGCAGGCTACTTCCATCATGAACCGCTATCTGCGTCCGCTTCGATCTCAGCGCGGCTCGAAATCACTTTATCAACGATACCGAACTCGACCGATTCTTCCGCCGTCATGAAATGGTCACGATCCAGCGTCTTTTCGATCGTGTCGTAGTCCTTACCGGTATGCTCGACATAGATCTCATTCAAACGACGTTTGAGCTTGATGATGTCTTGGGCGTGACGCTCGATGTCCGACGCTTGCCCTTGGAAACCGCCGGAAGGCTGGTGCAGCATGACGCGGGCATTCGGTAGGATGAAGCGCATGTCTTTCGCACCGGCTGTCAGCAGCAAGGAGCCCATGGACGCCGCTTGACCCATGCACAGTGTGGCCACCGGAGGACGGATGAACTGCATGGTGTCGTAGATTGCCATGCCGGAGGTCACCACGCCACCGGGCGAATTGATGTAGAGCGAAATTTCTTTTTTGGGGTTTTCAGCTTCCAAAAACAGCAACTGAGCGCACACGAGAACGGCCATCCCGTCTTCGATGGGGCCGGTGATGAAAATGATGCGCTCTTTCAGCAGGCGGGAGAAAATATCGTAGGCGCGCTCGCCCCGATTGGTCTGCTCAACCACCATGGGCACAAGGTTCATGGCGGCTTCGATCGGATCCTTCATGGAAACTCTTTCTTGATGGGCGATTCGCTCAACAACCAGCGAACAGCAAGGGACTTAATGGAAACCTAGCGCGGCGAAAAAAGCGCGACGGCAACACAAATAAAAAGCCGGAGTTTTGCGAATCCGGCGTGTTTCGAACTTGGTCCAAGATAAGCCACCGTAAATGCGAGTTAAACCCCCGCGCTGCGCCCAATTGACACCGAACCGGCACCGACTGTGATGTTTCATCTGGGCGACCGTTGCCAAAGCCTCAAACGAAAAGCGGGGCACCGAAGCGCCCCGCCTTAATCCGCAGTGTCTTTGTATTTCAGAAGCCTTAGTCGAGAGCGTATTGCAGGCGCATGCCGACGGACAGCGCCCAATCATCACCCTGATTATACGCATTGGACGAAGCGCCGCCGCCGCCGCCATCCCCATCTTCGGAACTCGCGGTCAGCAGGGTAGCCGCACCACCAACGCTCACGCGCCAGTTATCGTCCAGATCGTAAGCAACACCAGCGCCGAAGGTCCATGTGTCGGTATAGCCACCGCCAATTCCCTGGTTCCACGTGATGCTGGCCTGGGCGTTCAGGTCCTTGGTAATCCGGCGCGCTGCGCCCACTTCAACGGTCCAAGCATCGTTCCAACCCGTCTCAAGCTCGTTGTTCAGCGATCCATCGCCATTCAAAATCGTGAGGCCAGGAATGGTGCTCCACTCCTGCCACTTGGCACCCACCCAAACCAATGTTGTTTGGCTGACACCGGACTGAACGCGCATAGAGATCGACTGTGGCAGATCAAACGATGTTGTAACTGGTGTGTTGGACACTGGCACAATTCCACTGATGTCCTGCGTCCCAACCATGTTCATCTCAATTGCAGAGTCGTAGATGACCTGCGCACGCAGCAAGATGGACGGAATCTCAAAAGAGGCGCCGATCCGATATCCCAGTTCGCGATCTTCGCTGCGGAAATCGTACGTATTCACGAATTCATTGCCAGCCAGGGACACGGGCAGGCCGCGAGGTACCAATGCTGTACCCACAACGGCATTCTTGCGCGTCGCTTCCAATGTGGTGGAACGGAGACCGCCCAACATACGCACACGCATGGTGTCGTTGATCATCATTTTGTAAGAACAGGTCAGGTCAAGCCCGCGTGAATCAATGTTGAACGATGACTGCTCAAAACGTCCCGCCCAGTCGGCTGCGGTGTTGTTGGTCAAGCGCCACGGCTGGTGCACGCGACCGGCACAATCAACGTTGTCTGTAAAACCGACTTTGAGGTCGGCGTTATACAAAATGAAACTGTCCGCAGCATCTGTGCTGGTGCTGCCAGTGGCAGCGCCGCCGAGCTGATCCGTACCCGTTGTATTGGAGTACTTCCGCATGGGATTGACGTAGCCAAAGCCGCCCTGAATCACGAAGCGCTTGTCGTTAAACAGCGCACCCCCAGGGTTCACTCCCTCTGTGTTGAAACCACTTGCAAATGCGCCCGTAGCGGCAGTTGTCAGCAGCAAACCGGCTGCTAGCGATGTTCCAAGAATTCTCATTTCCTGCCCCTTGTAGCGCAGGCGCCTCCACGCGCCTCGTGAGGGTCAGAAAGCAGGCCATTGACGAATACGTCAACAATATGGCGTGTCGAATTGCACATTGGTTGTGCCGGACGCACTTATTTTGGGCATCCTGTCACAAAAAAAGCACAATCTTGACCGGCCTGCCCCACTATTAACCGTCCGCCCCACTGCGTCCAGCGCAGCTTAAGCAAAGTCCCCGAGACGATCCAGCGCCTCTTGGGTGAGTCGCTGCTTGTCTTGGGCAACTGTCAGGCGGTTGCGGTTTTCCTGCACAACGGCCTCCGGGGCGTTGGCGACAAACTTCTCGTTCGAAAGCTTGCCCGAGATCTGCTTGATGTCTTTCTCAAGTCCGACAAGCTCTTTGGTGAGCCGAACCCGTTCAGCACCAAAGTCTATCACCCCTTGGAGCGGAAGGCAGACCGTGGCTTCACCAAGCACAATTTGCGCCGAGCCTTCTGGAATAGCATCAGACGCTGCCACACTCTCCAAACGCGCCAAACGCATCAACGCGCTCTTTTGACGATCCAAACGGGTCCGCGTTTTGTCGTCGCCACCCACAAGCTGCAAATTGAGCAACTGCGATGGTTTGATGTTCATCTCAGAGCGCAGTGATCGCACAGCGCTCACCAATTCGATCAACCAGTTGATTTCCTGCGCGGCCGCATCATCCATTACATCGGGCTGTGGCCATGCGGCGTGGCACAAAAGTCCGGCACGATCGCTGCCGGTCTCGCGCCAAAGCTCCTCCGTCATAAATGGCATAAACGGATGCAGCAGCGCATAGATTTCATCCAACACATAAGCGGCAACGGCCTGCGCCTCGCGCTTGGCGTCCTCATCTGCACCGGTAAAGAGCGGTTTCAACAGTTCCAAATACCAGTCGCAATAGGTGTTCCACACAAACCGGTAAGCGGCTGCAGACGCGTCATTAAAGCGGTATTTCTCAAGCGCTGCGGTAACTTCCAAAACAGCCTTAGACAGTTCTGTGAGGATCCAGCGGTTAAGCTGTTGTTTTGACCCGCTGACATCGAAAGAGGCATCCCGCGCAACGTCATTCATCTGTGCAAAGCGGGTTGCGTTCCAAAGCTTGGTGCCAAAATTGCGGTAGCCGCCAACGCGCTCCACGTCCAACCGCACGTCCCTGCCCTGCGCTGCCATAATGGCCAGCGTGAAGCGCAGCGCATCGGCACCGTATTCGTCGATCAAAACCAGCGGATCGATGACATTGCCCTTGGACTTGGACATTTTCGCCCCGTCCTTGTCGCGCACCAGTGCGTGAACATAGACCGTGTGAAACGGCTCAACCGGATTGCAGTCTTCATCTTTCATGAAGTGCAGCCCGGCCATCATCATCCGTGCAACCCAAAAGAAGATGATATCGAACCCGGTGACCAGAACGTCGGTCTGGTAGTAAGTCGCCAGCTCTTTAGTCTGTTTCGGCCAACCAAGCGTGGAAAACGGCCACAGGGCGGAGGAGAACCAAGTGTCGAGAACGTCTTCGTCTCGGGTTAAATCAACGTCCTCTCCGTAATGAGCGCGCGCTTCCGCTTCGGCTTCGTCATCAGACTTGGCAACAAAAATAGTTCCGTCGGGTCCGTACCAAGCCGGAATTCGGTGTCCCCACCACAGTTGCCGCGAGATACACCAGGGCTGAATGTTCTCCATCCAGTTGAAATAGGTGTTTTCCCACGTCTTCGGCACAAAGTTGGTCCGCCCTTCACGCACGCTTTCAATGGCGGGTTTGGCCAGCGTCTCCGCATCAGCAAACCACTGGTCGGTCAGCATGGGCTCGATGACCACCTTGGAGCGGTCTCCTGTTGGTTGCTGCATTTTATTGGCTTCAACCAGCGGAACGGCATTCCCCTCATCGTCGGTCACCATGACCGCGAGACCTTCGGCGGTAATATCAGCGATGATGCGTTCGCGCGCCGTGTATCGATCCAAACCGCGATAGGTGTCGGGGACCAAGTTGATCGCATCGACAAAGGCTTCATCCGGCGTTTCGCCGGAGTCTACAATGCTCTTCGCCTTTGCGGCTTCCTCAGCATAGGGCGCACCGTCCGCACGCAAGTTCGCCTGTGTATCCATCAGCCGATACATCGGGATGTTGGCCCGTTTGGCCACCTGATAGTCGTTGAAATCATGCGCGCCGGTGATCTTCACAGCACCGGACCCAAAATCCTTGTCAGGATATTCGTCCGTGATGATGGGAATCAGACGGCGATGCTCCTTCGGACCAACGGGAATTTCACACAGTGTTCCAATGATCGGGGCATAGCGTTCGTCAGACGGGTGCACAGCCACAGCGCCGTCACCCAACATGGTTTCGGGACGTGTGGTGGCGATGGAGATGTAATCCCGCGTCTCCCGCAGGGTGACATTACCGTCCTCATCCTTCTCGACATATTCGTAGGTCGCGCCATCCGCCAGCGGATATTTGAAGTGCCACATATGGCCGTCGACTTCGACATTCTCGACCTCAAGATCAGAAATAGCGGTCTCAAAATGCGGGTCCCAGTTCACCAGCCGCTTGCCGCGATAAATAAGGCCCTCGTTGTACAGACGCACAAAGACTTCCAGCACCGCTTCGGAGAGACCTTCATCCATGGTGAAGCGCTCGCGCGACCAATCGCAGGACGCACCAAGCCGCTTCAACTGATTGAAGATCGTGCCGCCGCTTTCAGCTTTCCACTCCCAAACCCGTTCAACAAACTTTTCTCGGCCCATTTCGCGACGGCCCGGCTCGTTGTTTTGTGCCAGCTGGCGTTCCACCACCATCTGCGTGGCAATACCCGCATGGTCCATGCCCGGTTGCCAGAGCACGTTTTTGCCCCGCATCCGCTCAAACCGCACCAATATATCCTGCAACGTGTTGTTCAGTGCGTGTCCCATGTGCAGGGAACCGGTGACGTTGGGCGGCGGGATCACAATGCAAAACGGGTCTGCGTCCGGCTTGGCACCGGCACCGGCTGCAAAAGCTGCCGCCTCCTCCCAAGCCTTGGCGATGCGAGGTTCAACGGCGGCGGCGTCATAGGTCTTATCAAGCATGGGTCTGGCTGTTTGGTTTGGCCTGCTTATCCCAACGGGTCACTGCGCGTCTCAAAATACGACGACTGAGCCGATCAGTGTTTGGAATGCTAAGCGTACGGTTCAGCAGGCTGTAAAGCCAAAGGCCGAACGCAAGTCAATTGCGCGAACGGCGCAGAATCGGTCCGGAGGATTGCACCAAACGCATCAGTCGATTAGCGACCGCGTGATGCCCGCTCGATCTCGTCGCGTACCAGACGCTCCACCATGGTGGGCAGATTGTCTCCCAGCCACTTGCGAACGACGGGCTGCATCAGCTCCGAAAGCGCGGCCCGTAACTCATCGCCGTGCTCGTCCAGCATCATGCGGGCGACGGAATCAGCAATTTCAGAAGTTTCCGGCTGTGGTGCCGCCAGCGGCTGCACAGGCGCACGAGGCGGTGCGTTGGGCGTAAACTGTGGCTGAGCGGCGTAACTGGCAGGTGCGGCCTTAATGGGCGCAACATCGGCGGTCGCTGCTATCTGTACCTCCGGCACAGGCTTTGTCGATTGTTGGCCACCCGCCTCACGGGCACGTATTGCATTGGCAAGCCGCTCTATCTCCAGCATGTCTGCATCGCCATCACCGGCGATGGAACCACCCACGGCTGGTGAGGATACAGGCGCAACCCCAACAGGAACGCCCCCAACAGGAGCAGATGGAGTGACCGCAACCGAGGCTGTGGTCGGAGCGGCGACCGAGGAAATTTCAGCCTTCAAAGCCTCGGCACGTTGTTGAACACTGGCGTCAACAGTGCTTTGCAAAGTCGGCTCCGCCTCGGTGGAAACGGACGCAGCGGCAGGTGCGGAGGGCGCGTTCGCGTTGGAGACATCGCTTGGGTGCTGATAGCGCTCACGAGGCGTCAACCCATCATCCGGTTCATCCTCAGAGATGATTTCACGGATGGAGGCCAAGATTTCTTCCATCGTCGGCTCGGACACGGCTGGTGCATCCGTACGCGCAGCGCCGGATTGTAAATCAATGGCGGCGTTGTTGACCTTGCCTGTCATGAGTCTCTCTCCAGCGTGCGCTACTTCCATCAGGCGGCACAAGACCGCCTGCCCCTACAAACCAACGTCGCCACGCGGAAACAACGCTGTGATTCGCCTGTCCACTATAATGTTTTCACCGAGCCTTGGGTACTTCGCCAACGGTAGCCCGCTGCAACCCGACCGGCTACACGATAAGCCTCGTCTTGGGGCAGCGGACGCAAACAGGACAAAACGGGATTGACTGGCTGGACTGAGCAGCGCCCTAAAAGACGAAACCGCTCTCCCGTTCAAAGCCCGGCAAAGGCATCACAGACGCATTGAACGCCCATCGCGAGGACACAACACCGTTTGTCTTGGTATAAAGCCGTGCTTCGCCCGTATTGCCCTGCCCTTCAACCACCACGAGACGACCGCCGTCGCGCAACTGTTCGCATAACACATCGGGCAAGGCATCCACACTGCCTGACACCAAGATCACATCGAAGGGCGCTTCTTTGGCATATCCCTTGTTGAGCGGACCGGTCACCACAGCAGTATTGCTGTACCCAAGGTCCATCAAAAGGCGCGTAGCTTCTTCCGCAAGCGCTTCATCAACCTCAAGCCCAACAACAGAATTGCCAAGACGGGACAAAACGGCGGTGGAATAACCGGTGGCGCAGCCGATATCGAGCACAAAGTCATCTGCACCCACATCGGCCAACTGGATGAGCCGAGACAGGCTCATGGCCTCCATCAGATAACGGTCCTCTGCGGTGCCGGAGAGCGGCAGGTCTTCATCAATGTAGGCTAGCGGCTTCTGCGCGCTGGACACGAAAACCTCGCGCGGCACTTCCATAAATGCCTCTAGCACACGGTAATCCGTCACATCATTGGGCCGGATCTGGCAGTCCACCATAGTCTGCCGCGCCTGCGCATAGTCGATCATCGCCGTGTCCCTCATACAGTGCAGAAAGGCCCAAGCCCCGCGCTGACCGCGATAGCAGCCCCAAAAGCCTAAGCCTGCCCGTTTCGCTAAGCCCACACAGAGGGAAAATCAACGCCAACTACGACATTTGCCCTGTCTGCAAGACCAACCTCCAACCAATGTAGCAGTGCGACAGTGAGAACCGACAAGATCTGACACGGCTTAGACCCCACTCTGACCATCTGGCGCTGACAAAAACACCGATAAGCGCGGCTGCCTCTCATTGAAAAAACCGAATGCTCCTCCACACACTTGATTGACCCGCTTTCCGCAATTCTTCATTGCTTTGTAACAGTCTGTTCTGTAATCACCCTCCTCGTTGGGGCCTCGTGGCGGAGTGGTTACGCAGAGGACTGCAAATCCTTGCACCCCGGTTCGATTCCGGGCGAGGCCTCCATACTCCTTTACAATTCACGTAGGTGACGAGCGCGGCATCCACGCGCGTCTCAACGTCCCGTGCGTTTTTTCCACCAACGCATCAATCGGACCTGGCATCTGCGCCGGAAACGGCGGATGGTGGGAAAGTCCACCGACAACACCAGCAGACCAAGCGGCAGCATCCAGAAGCCAACAATGGGCAAAAATCCAAATATTCCGCCGATCACCAGCGCAACACCAACCACCATCCGACCGGCCCGCGACTTCGGCATATAGCCTCGCGCCCTGGCAAAAGCGGAGCCTTGTGCTTCGTCCTTGAGTTTCACGCATGGCTCGCGCCGGTCCTCCTCCCGCACTTTCGGATCGGGCGGCTGGTTATCTTGCGAATGCAAAGACATAGATAAAAGAGCCCTTCTCCAGATTCGTTTCCGTTCAAACGCACTCGTTTGAACGAAAGAAGCCGCGTTAAAACACAAGAATTAGAGGCGATCAGTGCTTCTAAGAAGCGTAATGCGCACTGGCACAACAACTGCGCTGCCGTGTTCACGGTGGGCGTACCAACACTCTGCACCAATCGAAAGCGCGGGCAGCCTCAATTTGTCCGCACCGGGCATGAAGCCGGTGTAACGATCGAGCCCCCAACCAGAAGCAAACCAAATTTTTGCGGGCCCGCCTTGCTTTTAACCCTTGCCCTGCCACCAACGCTTTTGCTACAGCCCATCAGTGCACAAAGCCTGTGCGCGTGTTCCCCGGTAGCTCAGTGGTAGAGCAATCGACTGTTAATCGATTGGTCGCTGGTTCGAATCCGGCCCGGGGAGCCAGTTTTCCTAAATCCAGTTCTTATGCAAATGCCCGGTTACGGAACTCGGCTTTTTGTGCGCGCCTGTTGTGGAACAGACATCGCCCGTCGTCAGGTATTCAAAAACAGTTGCAAAGCGGTGGTCACGCTGGAGGGGGCTTCGAGCGTGGAGATGTGACCGCAGTCATCGAGGATCTGCAAGCGTGCGTTGGGGAGCAAGTTGGACATCTGTTGATGCCGGTCGGGCGGGCACAAACTGTCTTCCGCACCGCACAACACTAGGGCCGGAGCGTGAAAGGTTTGGAGCATTTCAGTCTGGTCAACGCGGTCGCGCAGAGCCGTTGATTGGGCAATAAACGCCTGCTCACCGACTTCCATTGCCATATCAATCAACAGATCAAGCAGCGTTTGGTTCGATCGGTTCGCTTCGGCCAAATATGCTGGCTTCATTTCCTCGACGATCACATCGCGCAACCGACCGTTTTTCACATCCTTGATCTGACGATTGCGGATTTCATATCGTGCTGGCGCGTCTGCCAGATGGTTCGTGTCGAGCAAAGCAAGACGCGCAACACGGTGCCGCGCCTGCCGTATGATTTCCATCGCCACAATACCGCCCATGGACAAACCGGCAAGATTGAAGGTTTCCGCGCCAACGGCCTCCAAAACACCAGCAGCCATGGTGTCGATGCTGGGTGCAACCAGATCAGGCACGATGATGTTGTAGGCGTCCCCCAATGCTGCGATCTGCGGCGCAAATAAACGTGCGTCGCACATCATCCCGGGCAGAAAAATGAGTGTCTCACGCACGATCAAAGGCGGTTTGAGGCGATTGATGCACCCTCGGCCAGCGCAGCCAGCTTGGCAAAAGCGATGGCCGGATCGACAGCACCAAATCCGGCAAATGTACCAAAACCGCAATCCGAACCGGCCACAACACGGTCACCGCCAACAATGTCCGTGAAACGGTTGATCCGTTGCGCCACTAATTCCTCATGCTCCACGAAATTGGTGGTGGTATCAACCACGCCGGGCACCAGTATCTTGTCGTCCGGTATCTCAGTTTTGCGGTCTCGGAAGACCGTCCACTCGTGGGCGTGGCGCGGGTTGGAAGTTTCAAACAACACCATTTGCGCCTTGGTTTTCATAAGCGTCGCAAAAACGGTGTCCATGGGAATATCGCAGCAATGGGGACCCTCGTAATTGCCCCAACAGATGTGCACCCGCACCTTGTCCTGTGGCACATCACGCAGCGCGTGATTCAAAGCCTCCACATGGCTTTCAGCGATTTTCACGAATTCAGCATCCGACACATCATTGAACAGCATGTGCCGTGACAGCGCCAGATCGGGGCAATCCAGTTGCAGCATCAGGCCGCTAGCAACGATGGTTTCGTACTCGTCTTTCATCGCGTCCGCCAACGCCGCCAGATACGCATCGCGACTTGGATAGTGGTCGTTTTGCAAAAACAGGGAGATCACACCTGGCGACGCCGCGTTCATAAAGCCGCCCTGTGCACCCTGCTTTTCCATGGCGGCTTTCAGGTTGCGGATATCCTTTTGCAGTTCGCCCTGCCCTTTCGACCTCACCTCGCCGGTGCACATGGGGCGGGCATATTGCGGCGTCCCGCCACCACTGGCCAGCCGCTCCAGAAAAGACGGAAACATCTTCAAATCGGCAGGCGCATTGCGAGGGCTGTCACCGGAAAAACCTGTGTAGCGGTCTTTGACATAGGTGGCATACGAGATTTTTGAGGTCTCGCCGTCGGAGACAAGATCGATGCCGGCTGCGACCTGCTTGGTAACAGTCTCAACGACAGCGTCCGTCATCGCGGCATCGAAGGCCGTCGCATCGTAGTCCTCTTCGTTTTCACGCGCGAAAATAAAATCAACGACCTTTTGGGAACGCGGCAACGAACCGACATGGGTGGTACGGATTTTGGTCATCGCTGTGTCCTCAACTCGGCTTCCATGTTGGCCCGGCCGGATCATCGGTGTTGCGCACAATGAACATGGAGGCTTCGCCGGTCATGGCGGGGGCAATGGCACGGTTTGCGTTTGGAGGCACAGCAAATGTGTCACCGGGCGCGAGGGTGAAATCATGACCATCGACGGAAACGGTCCAGTGCCCGCGCATGATCATCAGGACTTCGTGGCGTCGCGTTGTATAGCCATCGCAAGGAAGTGATCCGTCGCGGATCAACTCGACCTCAAAGCCGGGCTTGTCGCGTAGCATAGAATGCTCCCCGATCACCTTGGCCGGTTGACCTGCGGCCATGGCCATCATGTCCCAATAACGCGCCACGTGGTTTGGCACGACCTCAGCATTGGCAGGCTCCGGGTAGGCCTTCAACTCTTCCACGGTCAAAACGGGCATCGGTTTGACACCGGCAGGCAGTTTTTCACCCTCTTTGGTATCGTAAAGCTTGCCGTTATCGCCGAGGATCAGACCATGGCCTGACGCGTTTTCAATCACTTGCGGTGCCCATGTGACCCCACCACCGGCGTCGTCCCCGCCGAGAATGGCCATAACCATCCCATAGTCGTTGCCAACGTTTTGAAAGCCGCGGAAAATGCCGGTGGGGATGTTGATGATGTCTCCCTCTTCGAGCCGGACACGGCCTGCATCGCCCCAACGGCCCCAATAGAATTCCCACGAGCCTTTGAGCACAAAAAACACTTCGGCCGTGGTATGGCTGTGTAAAGAGTTCTTGCAGATCGGCGGTTGACCGGCGGCACCGATGTTGAAACCGGGCGTCTCCGCAATGTGCACATGCTGATCGGCACTCTCCGACACGCCACCGCCGATAATCGTAAAATTTTCCTTTTGGTCACTGCCCGGCGTATGCGCATCAATGAATGCGGTCTTGCAGGGTTTGAGGTCCCCGTAGCGCACAATACGGCTGTTCAAGTCGATCCCCGTCATCTCGCTCAACTCCCGACCTGCATAAGGATTTGTTTCCAGATGGCGATCTCGTCATACAGCGCGTATTCGCGGCGCAGACCCCACGGGCCAAATTCAGCATGGCTCATACCCATGACGTGCACACGGGCGCCGGTCGGCTTGCCAAACGCGCCCCACCCGCTGTGCGTACCGTCCAGTGACCAGCGGATGGCCGCACGCGGGGGCATCATGTCGGCATCCATGCCGATGCGATGATGAACTTTGAACGCAGCATCGGGAAACGAGGACCGCAGGCCCACCCAGAACTGTGTGACCTCGCCATGGCTGACCGCCGTTTGTGCGCCCGCATATTCGCCGATCACCGCACGGTCATACTCACGGGAAATCAGGTTGAAGTCTTTTTGCATAAGCGCGGTCAGAATACCTTCGTATTTCAGACCCCACTCATTGTTGTTGCCTGTGCCGCTATAACCACCGTCGACGTCTTGATCCGGTGTGAAGGGTTTGCGAGCAGTCGAGGGACCACCTTCGCTCTCGATCAACTTGGCCGCATAGTCGCGCGGCTGCATGCCTAACTGACGAACGATGCCCCCGTAGTCGCGCACCAGCCACTCATCATAGATCGTGTCAGCCTTTGCCGCGCAATCGGCGATGACCCGTACCTGCCAGTGTTTTCCAGAAGCCGGCCCAAACTGACCGTCGCGCGTGTGGGTGGCGGTGGTGAGAAGACGGTGCGAGGACAGATAGCCGGTCTCGGCGTCTCCCGACCAGATGACATCCTCCCCCAGCAATTCACGGTCGGGAAACTCATTGATCGTGGCCATGGTGGATGCGATCACTTCTTCATTGCCCCGCTGGATACCCATCGGCGAGCGCACGGGGATATCGTTGGAGTAATACCGGTTCAGCGTTTCAACGCCGCGATCTTCCCAGATCTCTTTTGTGATCCCAATGATGTAATCGGGGAAGTCCTTCCAGCGCTGTGAAAAGCCGTCAAAGCTCATAGTTTTTTCCTGTTTTGCGATCCAGTCGTTTACGTCGACTGTGTTCGTATCTGTGATCAGCGCGCCACCATCATAGGTGGCAGGCAAAGTCACTGCACAAAGGGCTTCAAGCTGCGTTGAACAAACGAGAGCCTTACTCGGCTGCCTGTGTAGGCACCTGCTGAGGCGCAGCACCTTCGCCATAAGGCACATTGCGTCCGCCATAGCGTCTCACGCGCACATTGCACTGCTCAGCGTGGCCGACGAAACCTTCCAGCATACACAGCCGTGAACCGTACTCCCCGATCACAGCGGCGGCTTCGTCGGTCAGCACTCTTTGGTAAGAATGCGTTTTCAAAAATTTGCCAACCCACAGACCGCCCGTATAGCGGCCAGCCTTTTTGGTGGGCAGCGTATGGTTGGTCCCAATCACCTTGTCGCCATTGGCCACGTTGGTGCGCGCACCCAAAAACAGCGCCCCATAACATGTCATGTTTTCGAGAAACCAATCATCACGGTCGGTCATCACCTGCACGTGCTCGGAGGCGATGTCGTCCGCCACGGCCAGCATCTCGTCGTAGGTCTGGCAAACAATGACTTCACCATAGTCTTCCCAACTCGTGCGGGCGGTGTCGGCGGTTGGCAAAATCTCCAGCAGGCGCTCGATTTCAGACAGTGTGTCCTTGGCCAGCTTCTCGGAATTGGTGAGCAGCACAGCAGGCGAATTAAAACCATGCTCGGCTTGGCCAAGCAGGTCTGTCGCACAGAGCTCGGCATCTGCGCCATGCTCATCGGCAATCACCATGGTTTCGGTGGGACCGGCAAACAGATCAATGCCGACGCGACCAAACAGTTGGCGCTTGGCCTCTGCTACAAATGCGTTGCCCGGACCAACCAGCATATGGACGGGATCAATAGTTTCCGTCCCCAGCGCCATGGCACCAATGGCCTGAATTCCGCCCAGCACATAAATTTCGTGGGCACCGCCCAAGTGCATCGCGGCTATCACAGCAGGGTTTGGCTCACCCTGAAACGGCGGCGTGCAAGCGATGATGCGCGGCACCTGCGCCACAGACGCCGTCAGCACCGACATATGTGCGGAGGCCACCATGGGGAACTTACCGGCGGGCACATAACAGCCCACCGACTGAACGGGGATGTTCTTATGGCCCAGCACGACGCCCGGCATCGTTTCGATTTCTATGTCCGTCATGGAGGCGCGCTGCGCCTGAGCGAAGTTCTTCACCTGCTCATGGGCGAACCGCAGATCTTCCATGTCGCGTTGCGACACACGACTGATGAGCCCCTCGATGTCCGAAGCCGACAGCTTGAACGAAGCGGGGGAGTAGGAATCAAAATTCTCCGACATCTCCCTCACCGCTGTGTCGCCACGATTGCCTATGTCTTGAAGCGCACTTTCAACGACACCGCGCACTTTCGCATCGTCATCACTGCGCTCGCGTTCCGGCTTTCCTCGTTTGAGCCAAGTTACAGTCACGGTGTCATGCCCTCCGGCGCAGGCGGCTGCACCTCATTGCGGTCAAATGCTTCCCAGCCGCGCCCGTCAAAAACGTCGTCGCCCAACTGCGCCAACACCGAAGCCAGATCCACCGAAACCCAGTTATCGGCAATCTTGCCGTCGCGCACGTGCCAGAAATCCATGTAGTGAATTTTCACCCGCTTGCCGGTCGCTTCCACGCCCATAAACGGACCTGAGTGGGTCGCTTCAATATGCCCAAAACAGGACACCCATTCGCCGTCCGCCAGAAAGCGGTCGGTGCGATAATCGCGCTCGGTAAACGCGTCGCGGATCGGCAGTTGCCAATTGCGACGAAATTCCATCACGCCATTTTTCGTGCCGCAGCCGTAATTGCCCATCCAGCGAAAATCGTCATGAAAATAAGCATGCATATCATTGGAATTTTCACTCAGCCCAACTTCCATTGCCTTAATGACAGCTAGGCTTTCAGCGCTGAGCTTGGCGTGTTCTTCAGGCGTCATACAAGCGCTCCCCGGTTTGTGTATTGAACAAATGGCAAATTGCGGCCGGTACGCTGGCTGAAACGCTCTGACCGATTTCGGCCTCATAGTCCTTGTCGGTTTTGACGGCAGACATCGTGGAGCCGGTCTTCATCGTGATCATAGAGGCTTCGCCGAGCAATTCGAACGAATAGATTGGCGCTGTGATCTGGCCATCGCTGCCATTGGCAAGGCTTGCATCCTCAGCACGAAAACCAAGTGTGACCGGACCGCTATGCCCTTTGTTGAACCCGCTGATATTCACATTTTCTGCGGTAAACACCCCACCCTTCACATCGCCTTCGATAAGGTTCATCGCCGGTGTGCCCATGAAGCCGGCAACAAATGTGTTGCGCGGACGATTGTAGATTTCCTTTGGCGTTCCAACCTGTTGGACAATGCCTTTGTTCATCACAACAACACGGTCGGCCAGCGTCATCGCTTCGATCTGGTCGTGGGTCACATAGATTGTGGTGGTTGCAAGCTCGTGCTGCAAATTCTTGATCTGCGCCCGTGTTGAGACCCGCAGCTTAGCGTCGAGGTTCGATAAGGGCTCATCCATAAGGAAGACAGTGGGTTCGCGTACAATGGCGCGGGCCAGTGCAACGCGTTGACGCTGGCCGCCGGACAGGGCCTTTGGCCGCCGGTCCAAGAAATCGTCCAACTCAACCATCGCGCTGGCCTGCATCACGCGCTCATGGTGTTCCGATTGCGGCACTTTACGAATTTTCAACGGGAAGCGAATGTTCTCGTAGACCGACATATTGGGGTACAAACCATAGGACTGGAAAACCATCGCGATATCGCGGTCCTTTGGCTCCAGATTGTTGACCATGCGATCACCGATCCAGATTTCGCCGCTGGTGGCATCCTCCAGTCCCGCTATCATCCGCATTGTGGTTGTCTTGCCGCAACCGGACGGGCCAAGCAGGACGAGAAATTCGCGGTCGGCAATTTCGAGATCAAAATCCTCCACCCCGATGAAGTCGCCCCATCTCTTGTTGACATTTTTCAGCGTGATCGAAGCCATCGCATCTATCCCTTCACCGCACCGGCGGTCAGGCCGGAGACGATTTGCCGTTGGAAGAACATCACCAAAATGAACAGGGGCGCCGACGCTGAGACCACAGCGGCAACGGCAAACATGACGTTACCCTCCTCCTGCGTCGAGCCGAGGAAACCGGCAATCTTTGGAACCATGGTCTGGTTTTCCTTCGACAGCAAAAGCGCGGTGACCGCAAAATCATTGTAGGCGAGCAGGAACGAGAACAGACCTGTCGTAATCACGCCCGGCCACATGACCGGAATAATCACCTGCCGGAAGGCTTGAAACCGTGTGCAGCCATCAACCATCGCGCTTTCATCAAGCTCTTTTGGGATATTCTGGAAAAACGAATGCAGCATCCACAAAGTGAAGGGCTGATTGATCGCCACCAGCACGATGACGGTCGTGGACAGGTGACCCCACAAATTCCACTCGAAGAATGGTAGCAGGTAGCCGGAGACCAGAGTGATGTGCGGCATGGCCCGAAAGATCAGCGCGATGATCAAAATGGCAAACGTGTATTTGAAGCCGGAGCGGGACAGCGCGTAGCCACCCAGAGCACCGAATGTCAGCGAGATGATCACCACGAAGATGACCACCAGCCCGGTGTTGAGCACGGCCCGCCAAAATTCCTCCTGGACCCACGCGCCATAATACCCGTCGAAAGTGAAGGCATCGCCCGTCTCGACGACCGTGCGCACCCCAAACAGCGCGTTCGTCCAATCGGCACGGGAGAAAAAGTCGCCCTGCACTTTAAGGGAGCCCCAAAGTGTCCAAAGGAACGGAAAGGCTGCGAGGACGAGCCACACAATAACGAAGACCGTTGCGGCTGTTTGCAGAAACACGGATCGTTTTTGAGCCTGTGACGCCATCACGATTGTGCCTTGAAATCGCGCCATGTGCGTACGAGCACCGGCAACAAAAGGATCGCCACACCGATGATGGTGAGCATGGATTTCGTTGCCGCGGAATTTAATAGAGCCACGTCCGAGCTCATATCATTGTAGATAATCCACGACAGCGAGGTCGCGTGCGCTTCGGCGTTGAAGCCCACAATCGGCTCGAACACGCGGAAATTGTCCATCAATTGGATCAGTCCAACGAACAGCGCCAGCGGTGCCAGATACGGAATGACGACATATCGAACCCGCTCCCACCGCGTGGCCCCGTCAATCATCGCTGATTCAAGCGTATCCTGGGGAACGGTTTGAAGGCCGGCATAAAAAACAACAAACGCAAAGGGCGCCGAACTCCACACGCCGTAGACAATCAACATGATCCACGTAAGCACCGTCGAGGCCTTGAGTGACAGGTTTGGATCGTTGAACAGCGCCTGTATTGATGCCCCTATAATCCCGCTTGAATCGATCATCCAAAACAAAATCAGCGACCCGATCAAAGGCGTGATGATCATGGGCAGGAGTGAAAAGAAGATCACCGGCCCCTTAATGCGCGGGGTAAGTGTGTTGATCGCAAGCGCGATAACAAAGCCCAAAATAATGACGAGCGGTGTAACCACAAATGTGTAGGTTAGCGTGAAACCAAGCGCACGGTAAAAAGGCAGATTGCCCAGATCACCAATAAAGCCGGTGACGCCTTCCGCGTTGGACCATAACTGCCCGATCTCATCAAAGGCCAGATGCGCCCGATTGGTGTAATTCGCCAACCCAACAAACTGCCCCAGAGGCTTTTCTTCATACAGTTGTTTGGTGGCCTCTGCGTCCACCGTGACCTGCTTCTCACACGAGAACACCGAGCAGGCCTCAACCTCTTTGAGCACCTGTTCGTGCTCGGCGTGTAGAGACTGCACAAAGACAGACACGATGGGCAGCGCAATGAACAAAAGCATCGCCACAGCGGAGGGAAATATGAACCAAAAAAACGTGCTGTGTCTCATGGCTTCCCTCCCCCAAGGCTTGAGTGACACTAGCAGCTGATCGGGTACCGATCAGCAACGCTCTAAAAAGCTTCGATCCGAACGCGGTTTAGGCCGCGTTCGGATCAGTGCTGGTCTTCCTTATTTCAGGAAGCCCTTTTCTTTTGCCGCAGTCGTATAAGCCGCTTCGATGTCGGCCAGAGCCTGCTCGGCACTCTCATTGCCCTGCAGGAAGTCAGACAATTCGGCACCGGCGGCCGTGTGCAGCAGACCGCCAAATGGCAACATGGGGTAGGGCTTCGCACCGGCCTTAACCGTGGCAAACACACCTGCAGCCGTCTCTGTCGGCTTGTATCCACCGATCAGCCAAACAGCGTAAGACGATGTTTCGTCCGTCAGCGTTCCAGGCTTAACCCCGTTCATCAGCGCCTTGAAAGTCGCTTCCGCGTCTTCGTCTGAGATGTTTGCGGCAATGGTGAAACCATCCCACCAGAGCGTTGTTGCTGGCACATCACCACCACCCAATGTCGGCGCAGCCGCCATCACAGTGTTTGAGGTGATTTGTGCGGTCGATCCCTCGTCATCCGTGATCGGCCCGGCGCGCGAACCCCACATATTCATGATCGCGACATTGCCTGCTTCCCACTCAGCGGTAGCAGCGTTTGAGTCGTATGTCAGAAAGTCCGGGTTCATGTAGGAAGTCAGTTGCTTCATCATGTTGAGCGCTTTCACGCCATTCTCGTTGTTGATCGAGACTTTGGCCGTGCCCGGCTCAAACATCGAAGCGCCTGTGCCCATATACATGTTGACGAATTCTTCGCCGAGGTTCCAACCGGTCTGGTAGGTGCCGCTCAGCGGATACTCCATCAGGCCCTTTTCTTTAATGGCCGCAGCGGCTGCCAACACTTCTTCATAGCTTGTGGGCACATCCACCCCGGCAGCCTCAAGAATGTCCTTGCGATACATGATGTGCTGCGCGTTCGCCATAAAAGCGATCGCCATGATCTTTCCATCAATGGTGACCAGCTGGTTCTTCTGCAGATCTTGTCCGTATTTTGCCACAAGATCGTCCAGCGGACGGATAAGCCCGTCATTGAGCAGTGGCACAATGGAGGAGTTGGCAACAAGGGCGGCTGTGTACTCAGCCGGATTGGCCGTCAACGCGGGAACCTGCAAATCGCGGTGTTCTTTGGTCAGATTGGATTCGACCGTGACGTTGTCACAGGCGGCCGCACCGGCAACCACCGTTTGAATGGCCGGAAACTCGTTTCCAAGAATGTTGACCCGTCCGCTTTCGATACCACACTTGGAGTGTCCACCGGCCTGAGCGGACGCGGCGGCGGAGAAGACGATGGCGCCAGCAAGCAGCGCTTTTTTGATATGATGCATGAAGTTCTCCCTTTTTAGCTCACCCATTGGATCGTTTTGGTGCCCATGGATCAAGCGATTAAATTTAGACTGGCACCATTTGAATACGTATGCAACATCGTGCTTCGCGAGGAGAGTGATGCAGTGTTGACGATCAAACAGCGGTTTTTTGGCTACCTAAATGCG
The DNA here is from genome assembly GCA_038746275.1 of Pseudomonadota bacterium. GTDB lineage: Bacteria > Pseudomonadota > Alphaproteobacteria > Rhizobiales > Rhizobiaceae > Pseudahrensia. The sequence goes on from JBCDKS010000003.1 coordinate 132,508, forward strand.
TTGGCGGAGGCACCACTTGGCGATGTTCAAGATACGCTTACCAAGCTTTCCACCGACACGTGCAAGTGGCGGGTTGCCCATCCCATCAACGAACTGCACGGCCCAACAGGTGCTTTTGAGCGGATATTCAAGCCGCTCAAGACGGCACTGCCCGATCTGGAAAGACGCGATCTCATCTTCATGGGTGGCACCTATGAAGGCCGCGACTTCATCGGTGCGATGGGCCACTATTGCGGCACATTCAAGCGTGATTGGCTTTCGATACCCGCCAACGGTCACATGGTGAGTTTGCGATACGGTGAGGTGTACGAGATTGAAGATGGCCGCATCGTACAGGCGAACCTGCTTTGGGATGTTCTGGATCTCATCCGCCAAGCCGGGTTCTGGCCGTTAGCGCCCAGCTACGGGCAGGAGGGCATGTGGCATGGGCCACGCACCAGCGATGGCTTGTTGTTACATGAAACAAACGCAAAAACCGGTGCTGACTCCATCGCGCAAACGCTGGCCATGCACAAAACCCTGTTTGATTTCGACCAGAAGACACCAACGCGTGACGGCTTGTTGAACATGGAGCAAAAGCATCACTGGCACCCAAAGATGATGTGGTACGGGCCATCCGGGATCGGCTCAAACAGAGCCCTTGAAGGGTTCGTCGACTACCATCAACTGCCCTTCCGGCTTGCGTTTCAAAGGCCACGGGGCACACCGGAGGAAGTTGCAGCCGCCCGCGCAAAATTCAACGCCGGACATTTTGTGCGCGTGGGCGACGGTGACTACTCCTTGACAGCTGGTTGGCCCAGCGTCTGTGCAATGCACTATGGCGGCGGCTTTGTGGGATTGCCGCCGACAGGGCGCAACGTCACCATGCGGGTCATGGATTTTTACCATCACCATGATGGTCTGATCCGCGAAAACTGGGTCCCCCTCGACATGCTCGATTTGTTGAACCAAATGGGCTTGGATGTATTGGAACGCTTGCAGGACCAGTTTCAGCGCGGCCGTTTTAAGGCGCACGCATGAAGCGGTCCGGCGCGAAGGTAACGGCGCTGGACGTCGCCCGTCGCGCCGGTGTCAGCCAACCAACCGTGAGTCGGGTATTTTCGCACAGCGCCAGCGGCAGTGTGCGTCACAGTGTGCGTGTAAAGGTTGAGCAAGCTGCCAACGATCTTGGCTACCGGCCCAATACACTGGCCCGGTCGCTGATCACCGGGCGTTCACACACAATCGGCGTGGTGGTCGCCTATCTCGAAAACCCGTTTTACGCTGAGGCTCTGGAGAAACTGTCGGCTTCACTGACAGCCGAAGGGTACCACATCTCGATTTTTTTTGCCGCCAATATGGAAGAAGAAGTCGATCCGCTGGTCGAGAAGCTTCTGGCACAACAAGTCGATGGTATCATTCTTGCCTCCGTCTCCATGTCCAACCGCCTCACGAAACGTCTTAAGCAAACCGGCGTTCCCTTCGTGCTGTTTAACCGCGGTCAAAAGGACGACGACCTCGCTGCGGTGACCGCTGCCAATTACGAGGGTGGACGCAAAGCGGGTGAGTTTCTTTTGGCCAGCGGCCATGAAAACATCGCGCATGTCGCCGGTTGGCAGCGGTCGCTCAATGGCCGCGAGCGCCAACAGGGCTTAGTCGACGCGCTGGCTCACCATGGCCAGAAGCCGTGCGCGGTAATTGATGGTATGTTTGACCGGGAAACGGCCGCGCAAGCGGCGCGAGATCTGTTCAAAGGGCAGGCAAAGCCCGATGCTATCTTTGTGGGCAACGACCATATGGCGTTTGCGGTTCTGGAAGTGCTGAAACAGGAACTGGTGCTGGATGTACCCGGCGATGTTGCGGTGCTGGGATATGACGATGTGAAGATGGCGGCTTGGACAAGCTACAACTTAAGCACACTACGCCAACCGGCCAACCGCATGGTGCAAGCCACCACAAAAATGCTCATTGAAATGATTGACAACCCCGACATCCAACCCGGCAAGATCCGCATAGAAAGCGACCTCATCCTGCGTGGGACAACCCGCTAGACGCGCTTCCATCCAACGACAGGACACCCAAGTCGCGAGCACAGGATGACGTTGCTCAAAAGGTAGCCATATTTTGCATTTCCGACATTCATCAAATAGTTTTCCAATATGGCGGAATCCAATGATCATATCTTGAAGGCCTTGCCTTTGCGGCTGAAGGAGGCGCGGAAGACCCAAAGGCTTTCGCTTGATGCTGTTGCCAACCTCAGTGGGGTTTCGCGGTCCATGGTCAGCCAGATCGAGCGCGGCCAGAGCAGCCCGACCATCGCAACGCTTTGGAACCTTACCCGCGCCCTGAATGTGGATTTTGCAGGCCTGTTGGAGGCGAAGGACGACAAAAGTACCATTGCTGTGCTGAAGGCATCACAAGTCCCAACCATCGAAAATATGGGCACCGGCTGCTCCATCTCCATCCTATCACCGCCTGAGGAAGCGGGCGGGCATGAGGTCTACGACATACGGTTTGAAGCGGACGGCACACTCACAAGCGAGCCCCACGCTCGGGGTTCAATAGAGCAGCTTGCCGTATTGGAAGGGCGGGTGGAGGTGACGTCAGATACCACGAGCGAAAAAGTCGGTGTCGGAGACATCGCTCGCTACGCTGCCGATGTGCCCCACGCAATCGCCGCACTGGACGGTCCCGCCAGGATCTTCCTGATCGTGAAATCAACCTGACACACCGGTTCACGGTTGTTTCGACGTCATTATTTTTCACTATTGCAGACGTATTTCCGTTATGACAGATATTTGGTCTTCACGGAGTATCCAGATGACCAACGCATTTCTCGCCCATATCTCAGACACTCTCACGCAGATTGAGGCCGACGGCCTTTACAAAAAAGAGCGCTTAATCACTTCACCACAAGCCAGTTCGGTCGCGGTGCAAGATCGGCGGGTGATCAATCTTTGTGCTAACAACTATCTGGGCCTGGCCAACCACCCTGCCCTGATGGCTGCAGCCTCCAAAGCGATGCATCAACATGGCTTCGGGATGGCCAGTGTCCGCTTCATCTGCGGCACACAGGACCTCCATCGCGACTTGGAACAGCAACTGGCGGCTTTCTTGGAAAAAGACGACAGCATCCTGTTTGCAGCCTGCTTTGATGCCAATGGAGGTTTGTTCGAACCGCTTTTGGGCCCTCAAGATGCGATTGTTTCCGACAGCCTCAACCACGCGTCCATCATCGACGGCATACGGCTGTGCAAGGCCCAGCGTTATCGCTATGCGAACAACGACATGGCCGACTGCGAAACGAAATTGCGGGAGGCCAAAGCGGCTGGCGCGCGGCACATCATGATTGCCACCGATGGTGTGTTTTCCATGGACGGCACGCTGGCCAACCTTCCCGCTTTGCGCCAACTTGCGGACACATACGGCGCCGTCCTGATGGTGGATGATTGCCACGCCACCGGATTTATGGGCAGCAGCGGCGCCGGGACCGCCCAGCACTTCGGCGTGGAGATCGACATATTGACCGGCACGTTGGGCAAGGCACTGGGCGGAGCCATCGGTGGCTATATCGCCGGTCCGCAACCGGTGATCGACCTGCTGCGTCAACGGGCGCGGCCCTACCTGTTTTCCAATTCGCTGCCACCCGCCATCGTAGCCGCAGGTATGGAAGCCATCCGTTTGGTAAAAAACGACCACGCACTGCGTGCAAAACTGTTCGAAAACGCAGCCTATTGGCGCGCAGGTCTGACGCAACTTGGTTTTGACCTTTTGCCCGGCGAGCACCCCATTATTCCAGTGATGTTGGGGGAAGCTCAGTTGGCGCAGGACATGGCAGACCAGTTGTTTGAAGAAGGGGTCTACGTGTCCGGCTTCTTTTTTCCAGTCGTGCCGCACGGGCAAGCACGCATTCGCACCCAAATGAACGCGGCGCTGACAACGCAGGAGTTGGACAGCGCGCTGGCGGCATTCGCCAAAGTGGGCCGATCACTCGGTGTTATCACATGAGCGCAAACACGATGAAGGCACTGGCCAAAATCCAGCCAAGCGAAGGCCTTTGGATGATTGATGCTCCGGTGCCGACAATTGGGCCGGACGAGGTGCTCATCCGCGTCAACAAGACCGGCATTTGCGGCACCGACATCCACATCTGGAACTGGGACGCATGGGCGGCGGCCACCGTGCCCGTGCCGATGATCACCGGACATGAATTTGCCGGTGAAATCGTAGAGCTTGGCCATGAAGTCAAAGGACTGCGCATCGGACAACGGTGCTCCGGCGAAGGCCACTTGATCGGAAACGACAGCCGCCAGTCCCGGGCCGGTAAGTTTCATCTTGATCCTGGCACGCGGGGCATCGGCGTCAACGAACAGGGCGCGTTTGCGCGCTACCTCAAGCTGCCCGCCTTTAATGTTGTACCGCTGCCAGATGACATTCCCGACGAGATCGGCGCGATCCTGGACCCTCTTGGCAACGCTGTTCACACGGCCTTGAGTTTTGACTTGTCAGGCGAAGACGTCCTGATCACGGGTGCTGGCCCCATCGGCATCATGGCGGCGGCTGTTGCCCGCCATGCCAGCGCCCGCAACGTGGTGCTGACCGATATCAATGCAGACCGGCTCAGCCTCGCAAATCAGGTTGTACCTTCAGTGCGCACGGTCAATGTCAGCCAGGAGGACTTGTTAGACGTCGCCCATGAACTGGGCCTGCACGAGGGGTTTGACGTCGGCTTGGAAATGTCTGGCAGCCAGGCGGCCTTGGATCAAATGGTGGAAGCGCTGGTGATGGGTGGCAAAATTGCCCTCCTGGGAATTCCACCAGGCAGATCGCCGGTCGACTGGAGCCGCATCGTCTTCAAAGCCATCACCATCAAAGGGGTCTATGGCCGCGAGATGTTTGAAACCTGGTACAAGATGATCGCCATGCTGCAAAACGGCCTCGACGTCAGCAAAGTCGTTACACACCGATATGCAGCCAACGATTTTGCCAAAGGCTTCGCAGAGATGAGGTCCGGACGGTCAGGCAAAGTGGTGCTGGACTGGAACTGAACGCGCCATATTCGTCACCCATAGCTGTGTGTATGGCTGCAGGCGACACGGAACCACGATCCACGGCCTACAGCGGTTCACAATTTGATTGAACCGCTCGGTTGCGAAGAGTAATCCGGCGCTTACGCGCCGCCCCTCCCCCTACTTGGGGTCGCGAAGGCCTCTTGAGGCCAACAGCGTGAGCGCCACAACTCGATCAATTCTATCGAAGATATAAATGATCTAAAGTACCAGACACGGCACCGGCTGTTCCACCGCTTGGCCCAGCACGTCGATGGCTGAGGCTACGTGGTACAGTGAACTGGCAGGGCTGTTTTCTTCAACGAACGTTCCGTCATTGTGGAGTTTGTCGTACCAGAGACCGCGCACATCCGTCTGCAGATAGGCCAGCATGACGTTGACCGCTTTTATGGCCTGTCCTTCATACTGCTTGACCAGATCGCGCTGTTCTGCAGGCAGCGCATGCATCAGTGCGAGTGAGGCCTTAAGCCATTCCGTTTGCGCCCACAGCCGCGCGATCTGACTGGTACGCCGCCCTGCAGCGTCCATGAACTGCACGACAGCTCCGGACTGTGGCGAATATCCAAACAGTGCTGTGCGATAGAGCGCCTGGGCGATGGCGATACAGCGTGTCTCTCCGCTCAACCGCGCATAGCGGATCAACAGCCATGCCCATTCAAAGTGGTGCCCCGGTTCCAACTGCCCCGCAGCGCCCTCAGTAATTGGCTGCCAAGCCTCATCGCAGACCTCCCGCACGATGCCCGTTTTCGCATCAATAAAGTGCGTCAGCGCGAAAGAGACCAGGGCCTTCGCTTCCGACATCGTAGCGGATTTGGACTGCACCACCGATAGATCATCTGTGCTCGTGGGCAGATTATCGAGCCGGTCCAACAACACCTCAAACACATGCATGACAGGATTTGCGAGATGACAACCTTTGCCAGCGTTATCCAAAGGTGCCTCCCGGTACAGCCCAGTGACACCAAACCCGGGCTCGCCAAACGACGCCGCCACGGTTCGCGCCAGCGGCGTGTTCAAGCCCTCGTACAGGCGCGACCGCTTCTCAGCCTGGTCCCGAGGCGCAGTTCCTCTGCCACGCGTTTGCGGCGCGCCGTTCACTTCTGCCAACAGCTGAAAGCTTTGGTCGTAGAGCAGAGCCGTATCGTCCAAAGCAGAACCATCTGGGCACACCAAACTGCGCAGAAGCCCTGCAGAAGCACCCTCTTGCAAAACGTAATGATTGGCCAAACCTTCAGCGGAATGGCGTAAGAGCGCTCGCCAAGGTCCACGCCATCCGGCCAGTCCCCCACGCGCAAACACTGTGTTTTGACGCCCTTGCACCCGCGCGCGCATGGGTTCTGTCGAAGGTTGGCCGGCAAGCGTAAGACTTTCACGCCAAAGACCCAATTCGTGATCGAACCCGATGACGGACCATAGCGGCAGGGCTGCCGTTTCAAACCATGATTGAAGACGCCCATAGGCGTCTTCAAGGCTAAGATGCAGGTTCGGCAGATCCGTTTCAGCCCGCTTGTCAGCGGCCAGCCGGTCCACCACTTGTTTGATGGTCTGGGAGCCCCGAAGCGAACTCACCAAAACAGCGTCTTCTTCAACAACGACGTTCAGGCCTTCAACGTCGCACAACACGGTCAATCGACCGTCCGTGGCGCGAACTGAACAATCATTGCTGTCGACGGCAAGAACATCACCCACCAGCGCGTTGCCGTCGGAGTTTTTGTCTTGGGCGTTGTAGAGCGAGTCCCACGCACCCAGGTCTGACCACTCCATAGAACTGCGCAAAACCGAAGCGCGGTCCGTATGCTCCATGATGGCAAAGTCCATGGAAATCTTGCGCGCCTTTGAAAACACCTCCCCCAGCAACAGACCGTCGGGCACTATTTGAGCAGCGTTTAACGCCTTCTCAACAGGCGCCAGCACATCCGGCGCACGGGTTTGAAATTCGTCCAACAACGTCGTGGCCGACGCGATGAAATTGCCACTGTTCCAAACATAACCCTCTTTGAGGTATTGCCGAGCGACTGCGGGATCAGGCTTTTCCACAAAACGGCTGACTGCGGAAACGTCCGCCTCCGGATCAGCAGGCTTGATGTAGCCATAAGCCGAACTGGGATGACTTGGCGCAATGCCCAAAGTGACAATCCGGCCCTTTTCTGCGTCCACCACTGCCCGTGCAATATCCGTGTGAAAATGATCGACATTGGGGATGTGATGATCAGAAGCCACGATCACGGCAACCGCGTCGGGGTCCTGTTGGGCCAAATAGGCAGCCGCCGTAGCAACCGCCGGTGCCGATTCACGGCCCACAGGCTCCAAAATGATCGTTGCGGGAATGTCCAACTCGTCCAGTTGCTTGCGCACTAAAGCCGCTTGAGACTGCCCGGTGATCACCAGCAATTGCCGGAAGCCCTGCAAACCCACCACGCGCTGGACGGTGTTCTTAAACAGGCTCGTGCCACCAAAAATTGGCGCAAACTGTTTAGGGCGCGACTGACGTGACAAAGGCCAGAGGCGCGATCCTATTCCCCCGGACATAATGACGGGATAGACATGAGGCAAAATGTGCAAGGCCGTTCTTCACATTGGGACACGGTTTGCAGCATAGAACAGAAAACTGGTTTCGCGGCAGTGTAAATTGAGATGCTTTTTTTGTTCGCCAGCGGTATTTGTTTCAAATTCTACAAACTGTCCCTAACAAACCCTTAGAAACCGGGCTGCTAACGGCGTTTGAAGCAGAGAACGCACGCGCGTAAAGCGCTGAATTGCCAAGTGCGCCGCAGTTTGTCATCAAAGCTGCGCGTCAAAATCAAGGCATGCAAAATGGCTTCCCCTACCCTCTCAAATTCCTGTTCGGACGAAGCACCCACCGCTGGCTTCATCGTGATCGGGGACGAAATTTTGTCGGGCCGCACCAAAGACAAGAATATCGGTTTCGTGGCCGACTTCCTCACCGGCATGGGTATCGATCTGGAAGAAGTTCGTATTGTCTCAGACAGGCAGGAAGCTATCGTCGAAGCCGTGAACGCCCTGCGGGCACGGTATACTTATGTGTTCACGTCGGGCGGCATTGGCCCCACACATGATGATATCACGGCGGACGCGATCAGCGTCGCCTTTGGAGTGCCCTGCATCCACAACCCCGAGGCGATGCGCATTTTGGGCGCTCACTATGCTGCCAGCGATTTGGAGTTCACCGATGCCCGCAAACGCATGGCCCGAACGCCCCAAGGCGCTGATCTGATCGAGAACGCCGTTTCGAAAGCCCCCGGCTTCCGAATCGAAAACGTCCATGTCATGGCCGGAGTCCCCAAGATCATGCAAGCCATGATGGACGCCATCGCTCCAACACTGCGCGGCGGCGTGCCAATGGCCTCACAAACCGTGGATTGCCCTTTTGGCGAAGGAACAATCGGCGCGCCGCTCACAACCATTCAAGCCGACTATCCCAACACGATGATCGGCAGCTACCCGCGGTACAATGACGGGTCCTTCTCAACGCAAATCGTAATCCGCAGCCGGAATGATGAAGCCCTGCAAAGAGCTACGCGGGCTGTGGAAGTGATGGTGGCCGGCCTTACCGGCTAGACGAGCACAAAAAAGGGCGCGACCGGCTGGTCACGCCCTCTAGTTCAAGTCGCAAAATTGGACCGGAGGCGGTGTGCCTTACGGGCGAAACTTGTAGTTCAAGCTCAGCATACCCGTGTGGGATGATGTCAGGGCGTCTGCCACACCGGCACCGATGATATCGACGTCATTGTAATCGACATAACGGTACTCGAGACCAATCGACAGATTTTCGGTCAGCGCGGTCTCAACACCGGCACCAACCACAAAGCCTTCGCGATCGATGGAGCCAAGCGTTGCACCAAGCACGTTGAAGTCGATGCTGGACCACTGATAACCGGCCAATGCGTACCACATGGTGTCAGGCGTTGTGAGGTAACCCACGCGGCCTGTCAAAGCGAATTGGTACTGTTCGTCGATGGCAGCAGCTGCGCCACCGCCCAAGTTCAACTCAGCTTCAACATCCATATTGGTCAAACGACCGGCAAACTGCGCACCGACGACCCAAGTGTCGTTGATTTGATGGTCGTAACCAACCCGCAAACCAATTGTGCCACCCTCACCGGAAAGACCGGTGAAGTCCGCATTCAAAGGCCCGGCATTGATATCAAAAGACGTCACATTTGCGCCCAGACCGGCTTCAATCCCGATAAGGAAGCCCGTCCAATCATAAGCAATAGCTGACATCTCGGGCTCGGCGCCACCTTCCATGCCAAACTTGTAGTTCAGACCAAGACGAACGGTATGTGAAACCGTATCCGTGCCCAAGAAGGTGGGGATGATGTCGACATCGTCGAAATCCGTGTAGCGATACTCAAGCTTCACCGACATGTTGTTGCCGATGCGGTTTTCGATGCCGGCACCGACCGTCAGACCGCCCGTGTCGAATTCATATGAAGTGCTTCCCAAACCGCTAACGAACAGGCCACCGGAGTAGTACTGACGCGTATAACCGGCCAAACCGTATACAAGCGTGTCTGGACCCGTAAGGTAACCGGCCCGGCCCAGAATGGAAAAAGCGTGGTCGGCGGTCAAATCATAGCCTGCCGAACCGGTGCCGGTGATAGAACCGCCCAGAGTGGTTTCGATGGAGCTGCCCGTGTAGTCCAGCATACCGCCAACAACCCAACGCGCATTGACCTGGTAGTCGTAGCCCAAGGCTGCGGACCACAGGACGCCTTCTGCCCCAATACCGTCCAGTTCGAAAACGCCAGAGCCAGCATCAAGTGTCGTTGATCCAGCCCCCGCTCCAACAGCGGCACCAACGTAAACTCCGGTCCAGCTTTCGCTTGTTGGTTTGATGTCAAGATCAGCCGCAAAGGTTGGTGTGGCAAAAGCCAAAACTACGGCGCTCGTTGCAGCTAGCCAGCTCGACCTACGCGAAACAAAACTTGTTCGTCTTGTCAGAGAGTTCATGGTTGTGATTTCCGAAACATTTTTGTGTGTGCCCCCGCGTGTTAGGAAGTCGCACAGGCAAGGATCGAATGAGAAGCGCCGCGACGGCAGATCTGCCCTTAATTGCCATGAAATTGCATTACTGTGGCGCATATCCAACAGTTTACTTCCGCAACGTCAGTATATTTTGACGGTTCCGTGACCAAATCACCTAAACCACTCATTTTCCGCGCCAGTGTTTCCGCTGCGGCAAGCAGGTGCGAATCAACGCAAGCATTCATGAGCGCGACATGTCGTGACCGCTCACTGACCGTGGACCCCAGCCGTGAACCCCAGCAATGTGTGTGAACCACTCGCCTCACCTTGCCGCAACGCCATGACACTTGTATCGCCTACCGAACAAAACGCGGATCGGGTTGCAACGCCACTGTGCCCGCCCGGTCGGCCACAACACGACACGGATGACGCCAATGCCTGCCCCCACATCTCCAGCCCCCAAGGCCTTTCCCGTTTCTTGGGATCAGTTTCACCGCGATTGCAAAGCGCTCGCATGGCGCTTGTCCGGCCCAGGCAACGCCAGTGGCGAGGATAAAGACACTTGGACGGCCATTGTAGCCATCACACGCGGGGGCTTGGTGCCAGCCGCCATTATTGCGCGGGAATTGGGCATCCGCACCATTGAGACCGTTTGCATAGCCTCCTACCACGAATACAAAGACCAAGGTGAATTGCACATTATCAAGGGCATTGATGAGACCATGGCCAGCAAGGATGGCGGCAAAGGCGTTTTGGTGATCGATGATCTGACAGACACGGGTGCTACCGCCAAAAAAGTGCGCGAAATGCTGCCAAATGCACATATCGCAACCGTCTATGCCAAGCCGAGCGGACGTCCCATGGCAGATACATTTGTCACCGAGGTAAGCCAGGACACATGGATCTATTTCCCTTGGGACATGGAAATGTCCTACGTTGAACCGATTTCGGGTTTGAAAGACGGTTAGACGCCGACGGCTAGGCCCACCCGCGCACCGCAAAAAAGCAAAAAGCTCTTGTCACAAGCACAATCCGCATCCGCAACGGGCGGCCCAGCCTCCAAAGCCCCCAAAGCGGCGCTGCTGTTCATTATCTTAACGGTGGTGATCGACATGCTTGGTGTCGGGTTGGCATGGCCGATCCTGCCCCAACTCATAAAAGAGCTTGGCGGCGGGTCGCTATCTGAATCCGCGATCCTGTACGGCGTGCTGGTGTCGGCCTTCGCCTTGGTCCAGTTCTGTCTGGGTCCATTCGTCGGCATGTTGTCGGACCGATATGGCCGCCGTCCGGTCCTATTGATTTCGCTGGGAGGATTGGGGATCGATTACATCATCCTTGCCCTCGCCCCCAATCTGGCGTGGCTGGTGATAGCCCGCATTCTGGCCGGGTTTTTCAGCGCCACCGTATCCACCGCAAACGCCTACATTGCTGATATCACACCAAAGGAGGGCCGTGCGGCCGCCTTCGGCATGTTGGGTGCGGCCTTTGGCATCGGCTTTACCGTTGGCCCCCTGATCGGTGGCGTGCTGGGCGCGGTTGATCTGCAATACCCGTTCTATCTCGCGGCTGGCCTGTCCTTCGCCAATCTGATCTTTGGGTACTTTATGTTGCCCGAAAGCCTGCCAAAGGAGAAACGTCAGCCCATCGACTTCGCCAAGGCGAACCCGTTCAAGGCGCTTTTGTACATCAAGCGCTACGCGGCGCTGGCAGTGCTGTTGATGGCTCTGTTCTTAACCGGCATCGCGCAACAAGGGCTCCAAGGCATTTGGGTATTGTGGACCGAAGCACAGTTTGGCTGGGGTGTGGCGGGCGCGGGCTACTCGCTGGCATGGGTCGGCATATGCATGGCGTTTGTACAGGGTTATCTGGTGCGTATCGTCGTGCCGAAATTCGGCGAGCGCAACGTTATCTATGGCGGGTTCATGATCTCCGCCCTCTCCTTCGCCTTCCTGCCGTTTTTCAACGAGGGCTGGATGGTCTACACCGGCATCTTTGTTCACATTTTAGGATGGGGTACAGCCGGACCTGCGCTGAACGCGGTCATGTCTCAAAACGTGCCAGACACCGAGCAAGGGCTGCTGCAGGGCACCATCAGTTCCGTCAACACGCTCACCATGATCATTGGCCCACTGTTCGCGACACAAGTGTTTGCCCTCTCGACCGGTCCCAACGCACTCTTTCAGATGCCAGGCGCATACTACTTCTTCGGCGCAGCGCTGTTCCTGCTCACTTTGGTCATCATCACCCTCGACCGGCGCAAACTGCGGCTCAGCAAAGCTTAAGCAGACTTAACGCGGGCCGTAGGCCATGAGCTTGCGCAACAAATCCCGTTGAACTGCGCCCTTACCGTCCTGGACTTCGATATTGTAATATTTGGCGATCCCATTCAGCACGACGTAGTTCGACAGAGAGCAATCGTTTTTGCCCGGCGTTACCAGTTCGGCAATCACGTGCACGCCTTTGTTGTTGAAATCATTGACCAGTTTGCGCAGCCGCCGGTCGGACTCCACCGGGCGTCGCGCGGCTACGAGAAGGATATTGTCCTCATCGGCCAAAGCGCCCTTAGCGCGGCGACTGGCGAAGGCCCTCATGATGGAGCTTTTGCGCCGGATGGAGATCGTTCCACTGCCCCCGTTTCCAGAATAGCCATTGGCATTTGAATGCAGCGCGATGATCGGCTGACCGGATTGTAAGGGTTTGATATACGCATCCGTATAGCGCGGCGCTGGTGCTTTCTGCAGCCGACACTTGCGCGCAATCGCGATGCTTTTATTGAAGTTCCGGTTGGCGTCCTGCCCACGCAGTGAGCGCTTTTCACCAGCCTCGGTGGCCACCATCACACCGCCATATTGGGCAAGCGCGTAAACGCCGGTATCAAACGCCACATCTTCATTGTCGTGCGGCACGGCCCACAACGGCCCCCGTTTTTTTGGGCCCGTAATCGTATAAATCTGCCATGGCAAACCACCTTCGGTGAACTTCGCCAATTTGATGCAAGCGTCCATTCTGGTGAGCGCAGCCCGGTTGCGGGCGATATCGCGCTCGCGAATGCTCGCAATATCAAGGCACCCGTCCCGCTGTTTGGCGGCAGGCCGGGAACTGCCGCCAAACCGGGCAGGATCCGGTCTTGGCGGTTGATCCGCGGATGACGACAAACCCGTCGCCGCCGCCGCAACTTGCGCCTGCTGGTTGCTGTTACGGGCGGCCGAGCCCCCATCCCGCGCAGACCTGGGTGTTTCGACTGCTGCGATGGAGGTTTCCGGTTGCCCAAGAATGTCACGAGAGTTCATCGTAGACGAGCAAGCGGCCACCCCGACGGCGAGGCCCGCAAGTGCGAGCGCTGAAAGACCATTACGGACCATGGGGCCGTCTCCTGTGCCAAGTTTCACAGCTTTCACAGCCGCGTGATGGCCGTCTGACCGCTGTTAGAACCGACTTGCGGTCAAATTGTGTGCAGCGCCCGCCCAATTAAATGCAGTCGACTGCAAAAGTCTGCGGACAGCTTGGCACGCAGGCGTTTCGGATTGATTAACCATGTTCGGCTATCTGGGCACTCGGGGTGTGCAAATTTTTGGAGAAACGCCGTGTTGAATTCCAAGTCGCTGAATGGAAGTGCTTTTTCGATACGCATGCGGGCCTCATTGGCAAAAAGCCCCATGTGCCGCCAGAAAGGTGCGCGACTGCCGCTAGCAAGCACTTTTGTTGCGGCCCTCGCCATGTCAGCCATGGTGCTACCATACCTTGGCGTCACCGCCACCTTCGCGAGCGAACAAACCGTCGGCATTCAAACCGGCGACCCGAGCCAAGAGGCGTTTGGCGGCTATACAAAGGCTGAACTGAGCGATGAGGATGTGGGCTTCGATGCCAATGCGCGGGACGGTGGCCGTGTCGTAACGCAACGCAAAACACGCACCCGCCCTGTTCGCAAAAAGACTGTAATCGACCCAAAGCCAGTCCAGGCGGGACCCAAATCAGTCGCTAAAGACGAAAAACGTCTACCTTTCATCGATGAGGATGTGCCCCCAATCATAGCTAACGCACCAATCCCCTCACCACGCCCTGTCATTGTCACAAAACGTAAGGCGCCCAAACGCGGCAGCGATGGCCAAGCGGTGGACACGATCAAGACCGCGTCCACGTCGAAGTGCATCCCCGCCACCAAAGCGCGGGACCGCGACATCCGCCGCAACGCCAAGTACCTGACTGGTGCCTGCATCCAAAAACACATCATCAAGGATGGCAGCCGCTCTTGGACCATATTCCAGATCGGCAAAGGCGGTGCGCCGCATTACCCCATCCTGCATGATGATGAAAACGCGGCGTTCTCCGCCGCAGCCCGCGTGAGCCGTGGCACACGCGGCACCATATGGGCCGTCGAAACAGGCGAGCGACGCGCGTACAAAGGCCAAGATCCAAACCGCAACTTTGGCAATGGCTCGTGCCGAAATCAGCGCGGAAGCAATGGCGCATTTTCGCGCTTTTTGATGGGCAAGATGCGCTCCGGCAAGATTATTGCCGTGCATTCCAACGCCAACAGCTTCGCCGGTGGCGGCGGACGCGGCAACATTAGCATCCGACGCAAAAGCACCGTGTTGCAAGGTTTCCCCGCCCGCAACGCCAAGGGAGGCTTCCGCGATGAGGACAATTTCATCCTGGTTCCCGGTCGCGCTTCGCGACCCAAAGGCCGGGCACTATCCAAAATCCGCAGCTACAACCGCCGGGGCATCAACGCGATGTACGAATATGTGCGCGGTCGCGGCGACTGTTCCCTGTCCAACTATCTTGCGCTCAAGGGTCAAGCTGGACGCTATGCCAACGTGGAAGTGCAAGACGGCCAAACCGGCATGGCGGTGCAACTCATCCGCAGTGCAAAATAGATCACATGGCCGCGCGGCCCAGCCGCGCTCGCTACGACCCCGTCACGCGCTGCAACACACCCTTATCGGGATGACCATCCGGCGTCATGCCATGCTCTAGCTGATAGTCTCGGATAACCATTCGCATGGTGTGGGAAATGCGGCCAAACGTATTGGGCACTTTATATCCCTGCTTTTTGAGCGCCTTTTGCATCTTGATCCGTTCGGACTTCAAAAGCGGCGTGATCGCGGGCCAATCAGTCACCTTGGTATTGCTTCCCTTGAAGCGATCAGAAATCAGCCCGACCGACAAAGCATAGGCATCCGCAAAATTGTAGCTGCGGATGACTTGATAGTTCTTTGTCACCAAAAACACCGGCCCTTCATGACCGGCGGGAAAAAACAGCGTCGCAGTGCCTGTCTTTGGGTATTTCAAACCGTTGATCGGCAGCACGCCTGCCCGCGCCCACTCTGACCAGGGGCGAGTGAACGCGTGGGGCGTCATCCCCTTCGGCATCTTAACGGGAAAGCCCCATGGCTGGCCTCGCACCCATCCTTTGTTTTTGAGATAGTTTGCAGCTGACCAGAGCGCGTCGGGACGACTGCCCCATAGATCGCGGCGTCCATCACCGTCACCGTCCACCGCGTGTTCAAGATAGCTGGTGGGCAAAAACTGCGTTTGGCCGATGGCACCCGTCCAAGACCCTTTGAACTGGTCCCGCCCAAACCCCTCGGCTTCCATCAGCTTCATGGCGGCGATGAACTCGTCCTTAAAAAAGGTGCCGCGATATTTCTTCCAGGCCAATGTCGATAGCGTCTCGAAAATATCGCTCTTGCCTTTGTAGTTTCCGTAGACGGTTTCCATTCCCCAGATGGCGATCACCACGGTCGGGTCCACCCCGAACCGCTTCTCAAGGCCAGCCATTGTGCGTTTGAGGCTGGGCAGCAGTTTCAGCCCCGGGTTCACCCGCGGCGGCTGCTGACGTTTTGTAATGTAGTTTCCAATCGGACGGGCAAACTCAGGTTGCGACTTCGTCAAACGGTCAATGCGTTTGTCTTCCTTTAGGCCCCGCGTGGCCTCATCAAACGTGCTGCGCTTGATGCCGGCTGCCTTAGCGTCTGCCCAAAGGCCGCGAACAAAATTCTCATAGCTTTGGGTTTGGGCGTGCGCCGGATTGGCCAGCGCCATGGAACCAAGCAGCAAAGAGAAGAGTAATTTTGAAGTGCGCATGATATCCCCGTCGTCAATGTGTTGAACAGAACAAATACTACAGCAAATCTAAAGGCAGTTTTGACGCAAACTAAGGCGGGCAGAGCTGGTCAAAGGCGAAAAGGCCTTATTGAAAAACAGCGACAAAATTTCAAAAAAACAACGGTTCCTTAACTATTTGCGCTGCGCTGCGATGGCTTTGAAAACGAATCATCGCTTGTCGGCCCTATTGGCCAATGATAGCCTGATCTCCAGAGGGGCCTGAATTCATCGGAGGGATGAACACCATGTTGAAAATACTCACAACAGCGATTGCGCTGTCCTGCAGCATTGGCGTCGCTAATGCCTGCCATTTCGGGGAAAGAAATTTGCCGGGCAGCCTTGGCGCCGGTCAAAGCGATGGAAGTCGTTCCTTCACTATCTCGGCCCGGAGCAATGCTACTTTCATCGTAGATGTGCGCTCAGGCGGCCCGATCACTGCAAATCTGGGGTGTGGGTGGCGCACGAGCACGTATCACAGCTGCAACCGCTTCAACAGCCGTTACTCCCGCCGGGACACACGGGTTCGCTTGAAGAACAACACCGGTCGCCAAATCACATACCGCTGGATTTGCCGGTTCTAAAGAACGTCCCACCCTGCCATGGCTGTGGGATGGGTAAGAGCTATGCCTTAAAACGGCATAAATGGGCGCGGGATCAATTCCGCGCCTTTTTTGTTTCGCACGCGGGTAGAGCACCGACGCGTTGCACTATGCATGCATCGAGTTGATGCGCCGCAGGGCCAAACAGGCAAAGCTTTCAAAACGGAAGGCCCAACGCGCGGCTGCCCCACGATAGGCAGACGCGTCGCTACAAAATCAACAGGGGCGTTTTCACGTCCGTTTTTCGCGATCTGCCCGCGCATGGCGCTCGCGGATGTGTTTGCAGAAATACGGATCGGGCGCCTTTTGTCGCCACGCAGCATACAGGTTCCCTCCTGGCGCTTCATGTATCTACTTTTTTGGGCATCAAAAGTGGCAAGGATGATCAAGACCGTTCGCTTCGATCATGCCGGAGACAGGAAACTGAACCGGGCGCATTTCCCGCATCTTGATAGGATCGATTCGGATTTCGAACGGCAGCCCGTCTCAAAACACGCAGAATCAGGCACCGCGACCATGGCCTGAGCCACAACATGTGGTCATCTGACACAGATCGACACCCAAGATGATGACGCCGACAAGCACATGAATCATCACCCCGCGCGCGCATGTTCCCGTCAACAGAATTTTTCGGATTTATTTTTGCGCGTGCAACCGGGCTTGTGAATTGCGGGGGCCACAGGTGCAAAGTGGTTAAGTTTGGCGGGTTTAGCCCAAGAACTTCAAAAGGCATGAGGTGCAAAACGGCCCTCAAGAGGCGTTCTGGACCGTGTCAATGACCTCTTCTCGCGTTGACCACCGATGCCGCTTTGCTACTTTTGTCTGGTCAGCCAAGCGCGGAGCGACGTGTGTATTTTTTCGCGACGCAGAGGTTGGAGACTTGGGTCAAAGCCGCATTGCAGGCTTTGACGCGGAGCCATGGATGCCGATTCACCGGATCGCGCAGACACAATTCCGAGGGTCACCAATCGCTGCACTGCCCAAGATGACAAACTGGTGACAACCTCCCGTTAAGAGTATTTTAACCACAACATAGTGTGGTCTTGGTCATCGGATATCGCTATATATGGTGGTTGACGCGGGGCGACCGAGGTTGCCCGCCTTATTCCACAATGGGGTCCGAAGGGCTTTTTGCTGCGTCAGCATGCTGCCGCAGTCAGTGTGTGTGTGTGCGCTTGGGTGCCCAAATGCGGGACTGGGTGCGTATGAGACGGTGGATCGGCTCTAAGAGAGCGGGTCCGCCAAAGACTGAAACAACAATAGGCATCCAGGAGAGGTGCCATGGGGACGAACGACGATGCGCATTGACCGCCACTTCACGAAATCTGGACAATCTCCTTTTGTCGACATTGAATTCCGCACAGCCACGAGCGAGATCCGCAATCCCGACGGCTCCATTGTATTCCGCCTGGAAGATATCCTGGTCCCCAAACAGTTCAGCCAAGTGGCAAGCGATATCATCGCCCAAAAGTATTTCCGCAAGGCAGGTGTGCCTGCACGCTTGAAAAAGATCGAAGAAAACGATGTGCCATCTTTCCTCTGGCGTTCGGTCGAAGACAAAGCAGCTTTGAAAGACTTGCCCGAAGATGAACGCTACGGCCCAGAGATGACTGCCGAGCAAGTGTTTCGCCGTTTGGCGGGAACATGGACCTATTGGGGCTGGAAGGGCGGCTATTTCGACAGCGATGAGGATGCCCTCGCCTACCACGACGAGCTTTGTTACATGTTGGCGACCCAACGGGTGGCGCCGAACTCACCCCAGTGGTTTAACACCGGCCTGCATTGGGCCTACGGTATCGATGGTCCCGCGCAGGGTCACTTCTATGTCGACCATTTCACCGGCAAACTGACCCGCTCCAAAACCTCTTACGAACATCCCCAGCCCCACGCCTGCTTCATCCAGTCGGTGGGCGACGATCTCGTGAACGACGGTGGGATCATGGACCTATGGGTTCGCGAAGCGCGCCTCTTCAAATACGGCTCCGGCACCGGCTCCAACTTTTCACATATTCGCGGTGAGAACGAGCCATTATCCGGTGGCGGCAAATCATCCGGTTTGATGTCTTTCTTGAAGATCGGCGACCGGGCGGCCGGTGCCATCAAATCCGGCGGCACCACCCGGCGCGCCGCCAAAATGGTGGTGGTGGATATCGATCACCCGGACATCGAAGAATACATCGATTGGAAGGTGAAAGAAGAGCAGAAGGTTGCCGCCATCGTCACCGGCTCCAAGCTTGTTTCACGCCACATGACAGCGATCATGAAGGCGTGCGTGAACTGTGAAGCTGATGACGACGCCTGTTTCGATCCGACCAAAAACCCGGCCCTGAAACGCGAAATCCGCGCCGCCAAGAAAAACGCTGTACCGGAAAACTATATCTACCGCGTTATCCAACTGGCCAAGCAAGGCTACACCGACATCGAATTTCCAGTCTACAACACGGACTGGGATAGCGATGCTTATCTGACCGTGTCCGGCCAGAATTCCAACAACTCAGTGTCGATCAAGGACGATTTCCTGCGGGCTGTTGAAACCGACAGCACTTGGGACCTCGTTGCCCGCAAAGACGGTTCGGTAACCAAAACCGTGCAGGCGCGCGAGTTGTGGGATAAAATCGGCAACGCCGCGTGGCAGTCTGCCGACCCGGGCCTGCACTACAACACCACCATGAACGACTGGCACACCTGCCCGGAGGCCGGCCCCATCCGCGCGTCCAACCCGTGCTCGGAATACATGTTCCTCGACGACACGGCCTGTAACCTGGCCTCGTTGAACCTGCTCCAGTTCCGCAAGTCTGCCCGCGGCGGCACGGACAAATCCTTTGACATCGAAGCCTTTGAGCACGCCACCCGCCTCTGGATGATGGTGCTGGAAATCTCTGTCCTGATGGCGCAGTTCCCATCCAAAGAGATTGCGCAACTGTCCTACGACTACCGCACCACCGGACTCGGCTTTGCCAACATTGGCGGCCTGCTGATGACCGCTGGCATTCCTTATGACAGCGACGAAGGCCGTGCAGTTTGCGGTGCCATCACCGCCATCATGACCGGCGTTTGCTACGAGACCTCCGCCGAAATGGCCAAAGAGCAAGGCCCCTTCCCCGGCTATACGCCCAACCGCGAGCACATGGCCCGCGTGATGCGCAACCACCGCAACGCCGCCCACGGCCATGCGGACGGGTATGAGGCACTTTCCATGGCCCCGGTACCGCTGGACCACGCTTCGCTTGAAGGGCTGTCCAACTGGGCTGGTCTTTCCGAGCACGCAAAATCCGCTTGGGATCGCGCCGTGGAAAAAGGTGAAGCCCACGGCTACCGCAACGCGCAGGCCACCGTGGTCGCCCCCACGGGCACCATCGGCTTGGTGATGGATTGTGACACGACAGGCATCGAACCGGACTTCGCTTTGGTGAAGTTCAAAAAGCTCGCCGGTGGCGGGTATTTCAAGATCATCAACCGCGCGGTGCCCGAGGCCTTGTCGAACCTTGGCTACGACGATGCCGAAATTAAACACATGATCACCTACGCGGTGGGCAACGGGACGCTGAAAGGCTCCAACGCTCTCTCCCACGGTGCCTTGGAAGAAAAAGGCTTCGGCAAAGAGCAAATCGACGCGGTTGAAGCCGGTCTCGCGCAGGCCTTCGACATCAAGTTCGTGTTCAACAAGTTCACATTGGGCGAAGATTTCTGCCGCGAGACGCTTGGCTTCTCCGACGAACAGTTGGACGATTTCAACTTCGACCTGCTGGGTGCACTGGGCTTTTCCAAAGACGAGATCCAAGCGGCCAACATCTATTGCTGTGGCGCGATGACCTTGGAAGGTGCACCGGGCCTCAAAGACGAGCACCTGCCCGTCTTCGATTGCGCCACACCGTGCGGCCGCATCGGCACGCGGTCCCTGTCCACCGAAAGCCACATCCGCATGATGGCAGCGGCGCAACCCTTCATTTCCGGCGCGATCTCCAAGACGATCAACATGCCCAATGATGCTGCCGTGGAAGACTGCACAGCGGCCTACATGATGTCATGGAAACTGGGCCTGAAAGCCAATGCGCTATACCGCGATGGCTCCAAACTTTCCCAGCCCCTCAACGCATCCTTGGTGGAAGACGATGAGGATGAAGACGCCCTCGAAAACCTGATTGAAGCCCCCGCTGCCGCCCGCGCTGCGGCGGTGACCGAGAAAGTGGTCGAGAAAATCGTTGAACGCGTTGTCGAAGTTCAAAAACGCGACAAGCTGCCGAACCGCCGCAAAGGCTACACCCAAAAGGCCGTCGTCGGCGGCCACAAGGTCTATCTGCGCACGGGCGAATTCGACGATGGCCGCATCGGCGAAATCTTCATCGACATGCACAAGGAAGGCGCGGCCTTCCGCGCGATGATGAACAATTTCGCCATCGCCATCTCGCTTGGCCTGCAATACGGCGTGCCGCTGGAAGAATATGTGGAAGCCTTCACCTTCACCAAGTTTGAGCCAGCCGGCATCGTGATGGGCAATGACGCGATCAAAAACGCAACATCGATCCTCGACTACGTGTTCCGCGAACTGGCGATCTCCTATCTGGGCCGCCACGACCTGGGCCATGTGGACCGTTCAGACTTCGGTGCGACGGCACTAGGCAAAGGCGTGAGCGAAGGCAAAGCCGAAATCGTCTCCCGCGGCCTCACCCGCGGCCACAAGCTGGCCGTCGTTAAAGGCGTTGGGTCTGATGGTGAACCGGCTGGCCAACTGCCCGACGCCCCCTCCGGCGGCGCAGCCCCAACGGGCGGCGCAAGCAACGTGACAGCCATCGGCACATCATCGGGCGCAGCCACCGCGCTGGCCACCAACACCGATGTGCTGTCCCTGC
Organism: Pseudomonadota bacterium; assembly: GCA_038746275.1. GTDB lineage: Bacteria > Pseudomonadota > Alphaproteobacteria > Rhizobiales > Rhizobiaceae > Pseudahrensia. The sequence continues at coordinate 154,102 of JBCDKS010000003.1, forward strand.
AAGAGGAAGCGACTGCCTTCAAACGCGACTACGAAGCCAACACCCGCTCTACCGTCGAGCAAGGCGAAGTCGCCCCAGCACAAACGCCCAACAAAGCCCAGCAACGCGCCATGGCAAAGATGCAAGGCTACGAAGGCGAAAGCTGCCCCGAATGCCACAATTTTACGCTGGTGCGAAATGGCACGTGTTTGAAGTGCGACAGCTGTGGGTCGACGACGGGGTGTAGTTGAGGGGGTTGCCTGGGGAAAGGCTGAAATGAATGGCAGTCGATGTTGCTGTAGCAGTGCCAGCAGACACCGACAATTATGCTGTAAAAAATCAGAAAGCTGTCCTAGCAGGGACAGCTTTCTTACTGAGTTAAGCCGAAGCCTACCCGGGGCAACGATGACCGGAGTAAAGTTTCGCCGTGACATTGAGAGCTTGTAAAGATGCCTGCTTCCGAGCCGAAAACGCTTTGGCACTTCAGGCAATAAGAATGGTTCATAACTCAACTTGTCATCCCGGCCTTGAGCCGGGATCCAGGGTTCAGGATTGCTGAGTGTGTGTGCTTTGGAAGCTTTGTGGATTCAAAAACGGTTCCCAAAAGACTATCTGTGACCTGCCCGAAGCAGGGCCCCGGATTCCGGTTCAAGGCCGGGATGACAAGTTATGGTTGAACAAGCATTGTGTTGAGATGTTTAGATAACATGTCGAATTGCAATTCAGATTGAATTCGAAATTGAAACGAGAGCACCGATATTTCGTCTACATTTTGGCCTCAAAGCGCAGCGGGACGCTTTACATTGGTGTGACGAACGACCTTTACCGACGAACGTTGGAACACAAAGCAAGTGAAGGAGCCTCCTTCACAGCGCGCTATGGTGTCAATCAGCTTGTTTGGTTCGAAGAATACCAAGATATCGAACGTGCAATCGCTCGTGAAAAAGCAATGAAGAAGTGGAAGCGCCGATGGAAAATTGGGCTGATTGAAGAGAACAATCCGTATTGGGAAGACTTGTTCAAAGGCTTTGAGTGAGCCAGCAAAACAATCCCACCCTCCATGTCATCCTCGCGCAGGCGGGGACCCATTGAGGCCAAGAGCGCGATGCGCATTCCCAAAGTCATATGCCTAACCAGAGCTCTTACACAACAGTCCACAAATACCGTTCACATGGATCCCCGCCTACGCGGGGATGACATTGGGGTACGGCGAGGGCAGCCGTAGAATTTATCCCCTCACTCCATCCCCAACTCGGTCCAATACGCTTTCGCTTTGCGTATCGTCCCGGCCGGATCGCCACTGAACCGCTTCGCGCCTGCTGATGTGTGGAAAAGGTACAGCTTCCCACCGTGCAGGCGGTAGTGTTGAGGTTTGCCTTCTACGACGTGACGACCGGCCAGTCCGCCGGTGCAATAGGCTCCAAATTGTGGGGCATAGGCTGTGGGGTTGGCGCGAAATTTTGCAGCTTCTGAGGATGAACCAAAGCGCCACGTGGCACCGTTCCAGCGCACGGTGTGGCTACTGGTGCCCTTTAGCGGTCTCCCTTGGGTGAAATAGCTGGTGGTATCCGTCCCACGCACGGCCAGATGGTTGGGGCCGGTGGGATTTATCTTGTCTAGCGCCAATGCAGAGGCGGGCGCGAACAACGCGATGGTGGCAGCAAGACCAACGAAGCGGCCAAAAAATCGGGAGAGAACTGTGTGGCGGGAGATGGGCATGGCGTGGGATCCGATAAGTGTCTCCAGTCCAAGTACCAGATCGCCCCATCACGAAAAACAAAAGGGATCGTGAAGCGCGCAGATCGATTTCGGCAGACGACCGTTTGAGCGCCCTACACAACGTTGCGCAGGCACTCAGACCCGTGGCACATCATTAACATGTGCCATCCCATCCTCTACTCGTTCAGACGCTGTCCCTATGCGATGCGGGCCCGCATGGCGCTGGCATCGTCGGGCCAAACCGTGGCCTTGCGCGAGATCGTGCTGCGCGACAAGCCGGACGAGATGATCGCCGCATCGCCCAAAGCCACCGTGCCGGTACTTGTTTCCCCCGAGGGTTCAGTGCTGGAAGAGAGCATCGATATCGCCCTATGGGCCTTGGCCAAAAACGATCCGGACGGCTGGCTGCCCGAACAGCCCGAGGCGCGGGCGGACATGCTCGCCTTTATCTCCACCATGGACGGCGCATTCAAACACCATCTCGACCGCGCAAAATATGCCACGCGTTATCCCCAGGAGTGGAATGAAGGGGAAACCACAGAAGAGTTTGAGGCGCGGCATCGTCGTGCGGGAGTCCAGCAGCTTGCGCCGCTCGAAGCGAAACTGGCCCAATCCGCCCATCTGTTTGGCGACCGCCCTACGCTCGCCGACATCGCGACCTTCCCGTTCATACGCCAATTTGCCAACAGCGACCGCTCGTTTTGGGAAGCGCAACCCTTGCCGAAATTGCAGACCTGGCTGGAGGGATGGGTCGCCAGTGAGCTTTTTGCAGACGTGATGGAAAAATACGAACCGTGGAAAGTCACCGGCCAAGAAATAACCTTTCCAGCAAATAGCGCATAGGAAACGGGTTCAGCCCGCGCCTCGCCACCATTCGCTGCCAGCAACGGCGACTTCCATGGCAGGATCGTTTAAAGTTGCGGCAAGCGCTGCAACCGTTTGCCCCGACAGTTCGACGTCCGGTGCGATTGCAGCCAAGGGAGTCAGCACGAAAGCCCGTTCCACCGCCCGTGGGTGGGGCAATGTCAGGCGTTGTTCCACCTGTTCGACGCCTTCATAAGCGATGATGTCAATGTCCACCGTGCGCGGCCCCCAGCGCACCGTCCGCTCGCGCAACCCAACCCGCTCCAGCTGCTGGCAAACTTCCAACAGGTCCTCCGGCAAAAGCGTTGTTGAAACGCTGGCGCAGCAGTTCAAAAACCATGGCTGAGCTTTGAGACCCCAAGGCGGCGTCTTGTAGAGCGGCGACACAGCCGAAACCGTCACGCCCTCTTCGGCATCCAAGCCCTGTAGCGCGGTTGCGAGGGCTGACTGGACGTCGCCAAGATTGCCGCCCAATCCCAGCCATGCGGTGCGAGCGTCCATGCTAAGCGCTCAGATGCTCCGGATGCACCACCGTCACTTCCACGTGGTCTAGAATACCGGGCACAGGTGCATTTGGCTTGCGCACTGTCACGCGGGCTTGCAGCACTTGCTGAAATTCGGCGCACAGCCCTTGCGCGATATCGAGTGCCAGTGCCTCAATGAGGTAGCGCCGTGTGCCGGTCAGGATCTTTTCAATCACCGCAAACGCCTCGCCATAATGCACCGTGCCCTCAATGCGGTCCTCCTCCAGCGCGCCTTTCGGTTCCACCTTCATGGTCACATCCACGAAAAAGCGCTGCCCCAGCTTCGTCTCTTCCTCGTAGACCCCGTGATGGGCGAAGAAGGCACAATTTTTGAGCGTTATTTCATAGGTGTGCGTGGACGGATTTTCTTGGGTCATGCGCCGGCGGTTTCCAACTGGTCGCGCAAAAGCGCATCGGCAACGGCAAGCGCGTCGCGGTTTGTCGCAACATCATGAACGCGGAACACAGCCGCCCCTTTACACCGCGCGACAACGCTGGTCGCACTTGTAGCAACATCACGGTTCGCCGCATCGCGACCGGTGATTGCTCCCAAGAAGCGCTTGCGCGATGTGCCCACCAGCAACGCATGACCGGCTGCATGCAACCGATCTACGCCGTTGAGCAGGGGTAAATCGTTAACCGGCCCGTCCGCAAAACCATAGCCGGGGTCCAGCAGGACCGCATCGCTCGTAACTCCCGCATCGCGGGCGATTTCCAACGAACGTTCCCAGAAGGCCAAAGCGTCCTCCACGAGGTTTGGCAAGACCGCCCGTCCCCGCCGATTGTTCATGATCACCAGCCCTGCCCCATGCCGTGCCGCGACCTCCGCAATGTCCGGCTCCCGTTGGCAACCCCAGACATCATTGACGATATGCGCCCCGGCCACCGCAGCGGCCTCCGCCGTTTCGGCGCGGTAGGTGTCCACGGAAATCAGCACTTGGCTGTGCTCGGCAAGCGCTTTGATGACGGGGATCACGCGTGCGCGCTCCTGTTCACCGGAAACAGGCTCCGCCCCCGGACGGGTGGATTCGCCACCAACGTCGACAATGTCGGCTCCAGCATCCACCATAGATATGGCCTGCCGCAAAGCCACACCGGCGTCGAGGTAAGCCCCGCCATCGGAGAAAGAATCCGGCGTGGTATTCAATATGCCCATGATCCGGCCCTGCGGGCCCAGTTCCAGCGTTCGGCCATGGGCCAAACGCCAGACGCGCGGCGCAAGCACGCTGGCCAGTGATGATACGTCCATGGGGCTAGCGGTCCCGCCAGCGGTTTGTGATGGGGTAACGCCGCTCGCGGCCAAAGGCCCGACGGGTGATCTTCACACCCGGTGCGGCTTGGCGGCGCTTGTATTCGGCGATGTAAAGCAAGTGCTCGATCCGCTCCACAAGCGCGCGCTCAAAGCCGTGTTTTTCAACAATGGCGTTTACGGACAATTCGTCCTCCACCAACCCCTCCAAAATGGCGTCCAGAACCGGATATTCGGGCAGGGAATCCTGATCGGTCTGGCCCTCGCGCAGTTCTGCGGTCGGCGCTTTATCGATGATGTTTTGCGGGATCACCTCGCCCGACGGCCCAAGACAATCCGGTGGGACATGGGTGTTGCGCCAAGCGGACAGGTCGTAGACCTGCATCTTGTACAGGTCTTTGATCGGGTTGAACCCGCCATTCATGTCACCGTAAAGCGTTGCATAGCCAACCGACATCTCGCTTTTGTTGCCGGTGGTCACCACCATGGATCCAAACTTGTTGGAAATCGCCATCAGGATCGTGCCACGGCTGCGGCTTTGAAGGTTTTCTTCGGTCACACCTTCCTGCGTGCCTTCAAACAGACCTGACAAGGACGACAAAAACCCTTCAACCGGCTCAAATATCGGCACGGTCTCATAGCGAACCCCTAAGGCAAGCGCGCAGGCTTCCGCATCAGAATGGCTCTCCTGTGACGTGTAGTGATACGGCATCATCACGCAACGCACACGCTCTTCGCCCAGCGCGTCTACGCTTATAGCCGCACAAATAGCGGAATCGATGCCACCGGAAAGACCCAACACAACGTTCTTGAAGCCGTTCTTGTTCACATAGTCGCGCAGCCCATGAACACAGGCACGCCAGTCCGCTTCTTGCGTGTCCGGCAGGTTGGCGCGCACACCCACATCACAGGCCCAGCCATCGTCCCCACGCCGCCATGTTGTGAGGACCACACCATCCTCAAACTGGTTCATCTGGATGGGGAGAGACCGGTCCGCATTGACCACGAAAGACCCGCCATCAAACACCAATTCGTCCTGACCGCCCAACTGGTTGATGTAGACGAGCGGCAGATCGGAAGCGACGACCTGCTTCACAACCACCTGCAAACGCCGTTCCATTTTGTTGCGGTAGTACGGCGACCCGTTGGGCGAAATCAGAATTTCAGCACCACTCTCCGCCAAGGTTTCACACACGTCTTCGGTGCCCCAGATATCCTCACAAATTGGAATACCAAGGCGCACGCCACGAAAGTTGACCGGCCCCGGCATGGGACCGGCATCAAACACCCGTTTTTCGTCAAACACACCGTAGTTTGGCAGGTCCACCTTATAGCGCAGTGTCTGGATCGCCCCGCCATCCATCACGGCCACAGCATTGTGCAAACCGCTATCTGCGTCCCGCCACGGTGTACCCATGAGGATCCCCGGACCACCGTCAGCCGTGTCTGCGGCCAATTCTGCGCAGGCCTTATGGCAAGCCTCCACAAAGGCCGGTTTCAACACCAGATCATCTGGCGGATAACCTGCCAAGAACAGCTCGGTGAAGACAATGAGGTCAGCCTTTTGCCGTGCAGCGTCTGCGCGAGCAGCACGCGCCATGGCCAAATTGCCGGATACATCCCCCACCGTGGGGTTCAACTGGGCAAGCGCGATGCGCAAAATATCGGGAGCGTCGGTCATTGAGCCCGTTTAGCGTCAGCCGCGACCCGCGTCCATGCAAAACACATGCGTGGGATGATCGCGGTGCTTGTTTGATCCTTCGCACTTGGTCAGGGTCATCAGATCGCTTTCATCTTGCTGTTCGTTGGCTTGCTCGCCAAACCGATTGAGCATTTTCTTGGCACTCCGCCTAAACACGCGATCAAGCTTCAAAGGAGCGGTGATTGGCTCTAAAGCCGGTCCCGTTCGCACGGACCCGCTTCAACTCCACTCCGGTTTGGAGACGGCACCATCGTCTTGGTCGAAACGCGGCAACCCATCCTCCACATCGTAATAGTCGCCCTTGTTGGCAACGAAAATGTGCCGGTCCAGGGCAAGCCGCGTCTCACCGTCCATGGACCCCGCCAAGATAGAGGTTTTGACGGAGCCATTGCGCTTCCAAAACAGCGCTGATCCGCACTTGCCGCAAAACCCACGTTGGGCCTCCAAAGAGGCAGCATACCATTTCAGCGTGCCTCCATCTGTGATGGTCAGGTCTGTATCCAAAGCGTCTGTAGCCGCAAAAAAATGGCCGGACTGTTTGCGGCATTGTTGGCAATGACAGGCCACGACCGCGCGCATGGGACCATCGACGCTATACCGGACCGAACCGCACAGACACGAACCATGGCGCGGTGTGCCAGAAAAGGGCTCACGGTTGGATGGTGCAGCGTCTTTCCCAGCCGCCATCAGGCTGCTTGATCTTGAGCTTTGTCGTCATCCTTGCCGCTCTTCAGACGCTCAGCAATCAGGAAGGCAAGTTCCAAAGCCTGGTCTGCGTTGAGGCGCGGGTCGCAATGGGTGTGATAGCGATTTCCCAAATCATCGTCGGAGATCGCGCGGGCGCCGCCGGTGCACTCGGTCACATCCTTACCGGTCATCTCCACATGGACACCCCCGGCAATTGTGCCTTCGGCGTCGTGGACATCGAAGAAGCCATTCACCTCACCCATAACACGATCAAACGGGCGGGTTTTGAACCCACCAGCAGAGATCGTGTTGCCGTGCATCGGGTCGCACGACCAAACCACCTGTTTGCCTTCGCGTTCCACGGCGCGGATCAATTGCGGCAGATGCTCGGTCACTTTGTCATGGCCAAACCGCGCTATCAGCGTCAGGCGACCGGGCTCATTGTCCGGTGACAAAATGTCGATCAGTTCCAACAGGCCGTCGGCGGTCGTCGTCGGCCCGCATTTGAGGCCAATCGGGTTTTTCACACCACGGCAATACTCCACATGGGCGTGGTCAGACTGACGGGTGCGATCCCCGATCCAGATCATGTGACCCGACGTTGCGTAAGGATCGCCCGTGATGGAGTCCTCCCGTGTGAGGGCTTCCTCATATCCCAGCAAAAGGGCCTCGTGGGACGTATAAAAGTCCGTCTCACGCAGCTTTGGGTTGTTATCCGGGTCCATGCCGATAGCCTTCATGAAGTCCAGCGTCTCGGTAATGCGATCGGCCAGTTCCTGATAGCGATGCGCTTGGGGAGAGCTTTTGACGAAGCCAAGCATCCACTGGTGGACGTGGTTCAAGTTGGCATAGCCGCCCTGCGCAAAAGCGCGAAGCAGGTTCAGCGTGGCAGCCGACTGACGGTACGCCATGATTTGGCGTTCCGGATCGGGTACGCGGGCGTCGTTGTTAAACTCGATCCCGTTGACGATGTCACCGCGGTAGGAAGGCAATTCTACGCCGTCCTTGGTCTCCACATCGGAAGATCGGGGTTTGGCGAACTGCCCGGCAATGCGGCCCACCTTAACCACCGGCTTGGACGCGCCGAATGTCAGCACAATGGCCATCTGCAAGAACACGCGGAAGAAGTCGCGGATCGAGTCGGCATCGTGTTCAGCAAAGCTTTCAGCGCAATCGCCGCCCTGCATCAAAAACGCTTCACCACGGCACACGCGGGCCAACTCATCTTTCAACGCCCGGGCTTCACCGGCAAAAACGAGCGGAGGAAAGCCTGCGAGACGCTTTTCGGTCTCGACCAATTTTGCAGCATCTGGAAAATTTGGCATCTGCAAACCGGGTTTTGCGCGCCAGGAACTGGGGGACCATTGGGTCGTGGTGTTGGACATGATCGATACTCTCTCCACCGGACAGCACTGCGCATCAGCGCATGATCTATCCGCATCTTAATTCCGGCTTTCTAATGCGCCCTCACCTCAAAATGCAAGACAACCTTGGGAGTTCACTGTCAGCGATTCGTTTGAAACAGCAAGAGCCACCCACCCGGGCCAAAAGTCTCAGATCTTCATCAGATCTGCAAAGGCACGTACCGATCAATGACCTCAGTTTCCGTTGCGGTTAGCACAACGGACCTCGGGTAGAGCGGTGTCGCTCGGTCTTCCCAGATTTCCAGCCCGGCTGGCGTGGTAGTAGCCAGAAAACCGACTACGCCATCTTCACCAAAAGCACGGTGATAGCCCTGCAAAACGGCATCGAGATAAGACCGCAAAATGCGCAAGTCCTGTCCGGCCGGTTCAGACGGTGCACTGTAAATATACAGCGGCGCAGATTTTGCACTGTCGGGGATTTCATCTAGCCATTCCACATCCGAGTGTTCCATCTCAATGCGGTCATACAGCATCTCACGCTCGTCCAACGCTGGCAGGTTTTTGGAACTGTCCAAAACGATCATACCGTCCATCCACCCGTCATTCTCGTTCGGTGACGCAGAAAGGAAAGCCAAATCCTTGGCAAGTGCAAAGTCCCCGAAGCCTTCAGGCCGCCTCAACCATTGGCGCCGCCACCCCCTCACCCGCGCCCGATGAACGCTGATATAGGACGTGCGCAATGTGTCTGAATTGACCAGTGAGCCGTATCCGAACACACCGAAAATCGATGAAGTCATGAGATGATTGGTCCAGCATGATTGATCATCATCGCCCAGCTCAACGCACCCGCAGGAGCGAAGCAAGCAACGATTGATCTGATTCGTGTCGGAAGAAAAAGAAACCGTGGCGGATGCCGCTCTCAAGCAGCTTTCGACTTCACCCCGCGCTCCACAAAATAGCTGGGTTCATACATCGTCACGAGTTCTTCGGCAGCCGACGGGTGAAGCGCCATTGTGCGGTCAAAATCAGCCTTTTTGGCACCCATTTTCATGGCAATCGCCACCAATTGCGCCATTTCGCCCGCATCCGGACCCAAAACGTGCACACCCAACACTGTGTCGTCTTCCGCGTTCACGATGATCTTCATGATCATGCGCGTGTCGCGCTCCGCCAGGACGTAGCGCATGGCGCGAAAGTCGGCCTTGAAAACAGCGATCCGGTCAAATTTTTCGGCAGCCTCTTCTTCCGTAAGCCCAACCGTGCCGATTTCGGGGTGGGAAAACACCGCCGTCGCGATCATGTCGTGGTCAGGACTTTGCGGGATGCCGTGATACTCGGTTGAGATGAAGCACATGGCCTCATGGATCGCCACCGGCGTGAGTTGCACACGGTCGGTGACATCGCCCAGCGCCCAAATGCTGTCGACATTGGTCTTTGAAAAAGCATCCACCGGGATATTGCCCTTGGCATCCGTCTGAACACCCGCTTCTTCGAGACCCAGATTATGTGTGAGCGGCTTGCGCCCCAGGGCAAACATCACCTGGTCCACGTCCAACACGTCGCCCCCGGAAAGATGCGCATCGACACGGCCATCAGCGCGGCGTTCAAGTTTGGAAAAAACCTGCTCGGTGATGATCTTGATACCGCGTTTCTCATACTCCGCATGGAGTTGTTCGCGCATATCATTGTCGAAGCCGGACAGGATTTCCTGGCCCCGGTATAGGATGGTCGTGTCCACCCCAAGACCGTTGAAAATGCCGGCAAATTCAATCGCAATGTAGCCTGCGCCCGCGATCACGATCTTCTTGGGCAATTCGTCCAAATCAAAAGCCGCATCCGATGTGATGGCGAGTTCATGCCCCGGCAAATCGCCATGGGGGTTGGGCGTGCCGCCGACAGCGATAATGATCTTTTCAGCCGTGACCGTGCGGCCTTCCGCTTCCAAAACCACTTCATGAGGACCGTTCAAGCGCGCGCGTGTGTCAAACACCTCCACGCCAGCCCCCATCAGCCCCTTGCGGTAAAGGCCTTCCAAACGGGTGATCTCGGCTTCTTTGCGGCTGACCAGTTTCTTCCAGTCAAAGGACGTATCGCCAACCGTCCAGCCGTAGCCTTCCGCATCTTGAAACGTCTCGGAAAACGTTGAAGCATAGACGTAAAGCTTTTTGGGAACGCAACCCCGGATCACGCACGTGCCACCGTAACGGCTTACTTCTGCAATGCCGACTTTCTTGCCGAGACCGCCTGCCCTCCGTGCAGCGCGCACGCCTCCCGAACCGCCACCAATAACAAAAAGATCATAGTCGTAAGAAGTGGACTGGCTCATGAGGCACCATTTGGTCTGGACGAAGGCTTGGCGATGGAAATAGTGGGCGAAAGCGGCTTGCGCAATCGACGGGCCATCCGGAACCAAAAAAGCCGGTGATCAGGATTTAACTTCCATCACCGGCTCTAATCCGCGGGGCAGCCCGAATCTGACCGACACGGCCGGCAGGCCGAGTGGGTTAGTTGCTTGCTTCTGTCAGCTTTTTGGTAACGTTCTGGGTCAAATCTCGCTGAACACCATTGGCCCAAACGCGCGCTGACTTTTGCAATTCACGCGCTAGAATAGGCGCTGCGTCCAGATACTTCTGACCGGTTGCGGATTGAAAAAAGTTCTCAATTTGGTTCAGCTCGGCTTCACTAAAGGTAGATGTGAAAATCCGTGCCGCCTCGTTCTCCAAATCGGCGCGACGGTTGGCCAAAGCGATGGCTTCATCATCAACAATGTTTGAGATTTCGTCGGACTTGTCCGGATTTGTAGAAGACAATTGGTTCTTCAGCGCGGTGGCCGCATTGATCAAAATTCCATCAAAGGATGATGTGGCGCGGGATGCGGTAAGCGCCTTGCGAGCGGCAGCCGTGTGAGACGGCGAGGTATCCTGCGCAGACACCTGTGCTAAACCTGCATCCAGCGCGACGGTGGCACCAAAGGATATAAAAGCAGCAGCTGCGACATTGAAAAGTTTAAAAGTCATAATGGATAGTGCTCCGAAAAAGGATTGGTTGCGCCGCGCGGTCAAATATAACGGATGGGTGTAAAACCAATATCAGGCAGCAGCACGACTTTCCAGCACTTCGACACCATCTTCTCCAGCGATGATGGCTTTGCTGACCAGTCCGACAAACAGCCCGTTTTCAACCACGCCAGGTATCAGGTTGAGGCGTTGCGTGAGCGCACGTGGATCAAGAATACGGCCAAATGATGCGTCAAAAATAAAATGCCCACCATCTGTCATGTAGGGCGTGCCATCCGCATTGCAGCGCAATTTAAGCGCTCCAGGCGGGAACATGCCATCAGCCATGGCAAGGATCGCCTGCCGCGTTGCTTCAAGACCAAATATGTTCACTTCAATGGAAAGGGGAAAGTCACCCAAGCGATCAACCACCTTTGACTGATCGGCAATCACGATCATCTCACGTGACGCTTGAGCAACGATCTTTTCACGCAGCAGCGCGCCACCGGCCCCTTTGATCAAATTCAAATCGGCGTCCAACTCGTCTGCACCGTCCACCGTGACATCGAGCACCGGCTGCTCTTCCAGCGTCGCCAAAGGAATGCCCAGTTGACGGCACAGTGCTTCCGACTTTACCGACGTTGGAACACCGATGATCGACAGGCCATCAGCGACGGCAGCAGCAAGTGCGCGGATAAAGGCTTCCGCTGTTGATCCGGTACCGATCCCAACCACCATCCCGTCTTTGATAAATTGAAGGGCGGCCTCGCCAGCCTTTTGTTTCAGCGCATCGCTCATAGGTCGCCACAAATTTGAAAGTTGGAATCAAAAGGAGTGAGTGTGAGCGATGGACTGCGGAAATCCAGTGGTGGGCGATACTGGGATTGAACCAGTGACCCCTGCCGTGTGAAGGCAGTGCTCTCCCGCTGAGCTAATCGCCCGTACTGCGAACGCATTCACAGACCCGTGTCGTGTATGGCGCTGCGTGTGCCGCGTCAAGCCACCCGCAAGCGAGGTATCATGAGAAACGTGGATCAGCTTGACTTACAGCCTTTATCGCCGCCGGCAGGTCGCTGAAATGGGAGATGATGGCATCAGGCCCCAATGTCTGCACAGGCACGTCGCTGTAACCAAATGTCACCGCAACCACAGGCATATTTGCGGCCTGTGCGGCTGCGATATCGTTGATGCTGTCCCCAATCATGATACAGCGAGAAGGGTCCACATTGGCCAAACGAGCGGTCTCAATCAGGTGGCCGGGATCGGGTTTTTTAACGGCGAACGTGTCGCCCCCGGTAATGGTTCCAAACCGAGCGCTCTCGCCCAATGCGTTGAGCAGTTTGCGAGCCAAATGCTCATATTTGTTAGTGCACACGTGCAGTTGCCAACCGTCCGCTGCCAGCAAATCCAAAGCCTCCAACGCCCCGTCGAAAAACACCGTTTCGTTGGCCAGATGCCGCTCATAGTCATTGAGATAGAGAGCAAGCAATTCCTTGTGGCGCGCATGCTCTAAGGGCACACCATGGAGCGCGAAGGCACGGGCGATCATCGCCATAGCACCTTGCCCAACAATATGGCCAACATCCTCAAGGGACGTCGGCGGCACACCATCTATAGCCACGACGCGATTCAGCGTAGGTACCAGATCGCGATTGCTGTCCACCAAAGTGCCATCAAGATCGAATATGACTGCGCGGGCGTTGCTTGAGGGCGTTGGCATCGGTCTCGACAAATCTGATACATTGACGGCAGCGTTTTACGGGCCGGGGACCATTTTGAAACCGCAATTGGTCTTTGGCGTCAATGCTGTTTACGACTGCATGGCCGCCACGAGATCGTCCTGTGGAATGTCTAAAAGTCCGGCGATGCGCTCAACGAAGACTATTTCCAGTTCGTGCATGCGCCCATCGGCAAACACCATTTCCCACATGTGGGAGAGCAGGTTTAGCACTTCTTCCCGACTGGCTTCTTGCTTTAATATGATAGACATTTGTTCCAACGCGTGCCCACGGGGGTCTGCCTCCTGAGCGATCTGAACAAGATCGTAAAGCTCCCGTTCGCTGAGATCGAAATCATCAGCCAGGATGCGCGCGAAACGGTCCAGCTCTTTTGGGTGATTTTGGCCGTCAGACGGCATCACCAAATACAAAAATGAAGCGATGATACGTCGTTTGCGCAACTCACCCTCGCCCTCCATCCACCAAACAGTCTCTTTGTCGCCCATAAGCCGCCCCGACGCCCCTATTAGTTTCCGTTGCGTCAGTTACAGCACACGCAAAGCGACTGCAAACACTTCTGAACCGGCAGCGGGTTGGATGATCCCGCAGTATACCGAGCGAAAACAGGTGCGCATCGTCTGTAGGAGTTCCACCCCCAAGGTCTTATTTGCCCTTCCATGGTTCATCACGGTAAGAGGCCAAGAGCCCTCACTCAGGTCGGAACCGCCACACATGTCAGACACCACACAGCCAAACCAAAGCCGCCATGTCGATCTGTTTCCGGTAAGCGAAGATAACACGCCCTATCGCAAACTGACGGGCGACTACGTGCGCACAGTTGAAGCCGGCGGGCGCAGCTTTTTGGAAGTAGATGAAGAAGGTATCAGGCTGTTGGCGGAACAAGCTTTCATGGACATCAACCACCTGCTGCGCCCGGGACATTTGAGACAGTTGGCGTCCATTTTGGAAGACGAAGAGGCCACGCAAAACGACCGGTTTGTCGCCTATGACTTGCTCAAAAACGCCAACATCGCGGCAGGCGGCGTGCTGCCCATGTGCCAGGACACCGGCACGGCCATCATTATGGGCAAACGGGGACGCCACGTGCTGACCAACGGTTCTGATGAAAATGCGCTCAGTTCCGGCGTTTTGGACGCCTATGAAAAGAAGAACCTGCGCTATTCCCAACTGGCACCGCTTTCGATGTTCGAGGAGACCAACACCAAGAACAATCTGCCCGCCCAGATCGATATCTACAGCGAAGGCGATAACAGCTACAAATTCCAGTTTATCGCAAAAGGCGGCGGATCGGCCAACAAGACCTTTTTCTATCAGGGCACGCCATCCCTTCTGACCCATGAGCGGATGATCGCGTTCCTGCAGGAAAAAATTCTGACACTCGGCACAGCCGCCTGTCCGCCCTACCATCTGGCCATCGTGATCGGCGGCACCTCAGCCGAGCAATGCCTGAAAACCGTAAAGCTCGCCTCCACGCGCTATCTCGACGGCCTTCCAACGGAGGGCTCACAAACCGGTCACGCGTTCCGCGATTTGACGATGGAACAAGAGGTTCACAAACTCACCCAGTCCATGGGCGTTGGGGCACAATTTGGCGGCAAATACTTTTGCCACGATGTGCGGGTCATCCGCCTGCCGCGCCACGGCGCATCGCTCCCCATTGGACTGGGCGTTTCCTGCTCTGCTGACCGCCAGGCGCTCGGCAAAATTACCAAGGACGGTATTTTTCTGGAAGCACTGGAAACAGAACCGGCCAAATACATGCCGGACGTGGATGAAGAAGCAATTTCCGGCGACGTGGTGAAGGTCGATCTCTCAAAACCAATGTCCCAGATCTTGGCTGACCTATCAAAACATCCGGTCAAAACGCGGCTCTCGCTTACCGGCACGATTATCGTGGCTCGCGACTTGGCCCACTCCAAGATACGTGCCCGGTTGGAAGCGGGTGAGGACATGCCGCAATATATGAAGGACCACCCGGTCTATTATGCCGGTCCTGCAAAAACCCCCACCGGCATGGCCTCCGGCTCTTTCGGCCCGACCACGGCAGGGCGGATGGATTCATACGTCGACCAGTTCCAATCGTTTGGCGGATCCATGGTCATGCTCGCCAAGGGCAACCGATCCCGTCAGGTGCGCGAAGCGTGCAAACAACATGGCGGATTTTACCTCGGCTCCATCGGCGGCCCCGCCGCACGTTTGGCGCAGGACTGCATCAAACATGTTGAGGTCGTTGAATATGAGGACTTGGGCATGGAGGCCGTGTGGCGCATCGAAGTGGAAGATTTCCCCGCTTTCATCGTCATCGACGACAAGGGCAATGATTTTTTTCAGGAATTAAACCTCGGATAACCGATCACAGACCTACAAAGGCAGCGATCAGAGCCACGGCGACTAAGACTCACGTGATTTTGATGCGCATATTGTGGCGAGACTGCCGCAGTGCGGCAAAACTAAGACAATACGAACGCTCATCCGATAGACAGTGCACCGCAACCTGCCACAATGGCGGCATGAATCGGTCGACGCCCCGACCGCCAAGCTGTATTGGGAAACCCTATCGGGCACGCGATCCACGCTTCATTTTTAGGAGAGAGCAAATATGAAAAAACTCTTTGTCGCAGCACTTGCGGGTTTTGGCCTGCTGGCAACAGGAACGACGGGTCTTGTACCGTCCGACGCTGAGGCCCGGACCGCTGGAGAGCGTTATTGGAACGTGGGCACCGGCTCTTGGGAGGTTTACCGTCCCAACCGCGCCCGCGGCGCTTCCAACAAATCCCCAATCAAAAAGCGCATCGTCAGCTACAAAGGCTCACAGCGTAAAGGCACGATCATCGTTGATACGGCTGAAAAGCGCCTTTACTTCGTAATGGGCAATGGCAAGGCGATGAAATACGGCATCGGCGTTGGCCGCGACGGTTTCCGTTGGTCTGGCACCCACCGCATCAGCCGCAAGGCAGAGTGGCCGGGCTGGACGCCCCCTGCCCGCATGATCCGTCGCGTGAAGCGAGAGACAGGCAAGCAGTTGAAGTCTTTCTACCCGGGCGGCCCAAACAACCCGCTGGGCGCACGTTCGCTGTATATCGGCTCCACCATCTACCGCATTCATGGCACCAACCAGCCTTGGACCATCGGTCAGGCCATGTCTTCGGGTTGCATCCGATTGGCCAATGATGACGTGACCGACCTGTACAATCGCGTCGGTGTTGGCGCTAAGGTCATCGTCCGCCAGTAAGCGACAGACAATCGAGGCCGAGAAAGGCTTCAAGCTGAGCATTACAAACCCGCTGCATCGTCAGCGGGTTTTTTCGTTTGGGACTATCAAAAAACGAGGGTAAACCGAACGAAATCACGCATGGATCAGAGACATCACAATGACCGACAACACCGCCAACATGCGCGGCGCCGTGTTCATGATGGTCTCCATGGCAAGCTTCGCCCTCAACGACCTGTTCATGAAACTGGTTTTCGCGGACCTTGGGCTGTTCCAAGCGATCTTTTTGCGGGGGGTGCTGGCCTGCACGATTATCGCAACCGCCTGCTGGTATTTCGGTCTGCTCAGCGATCTGTCTCGCATCCGCAGCGTAATCACCAACCGGTTGGTGCAATGGCGGTGCTTGGGGGAAGCGGGGGCAACGGTCTTCTTTCTCTCCGCGCTCCAAGCCATGCCATTGGCCAATGTCACCGCGATCCTTCAAATCCTGCCCCTCACCATAACCTTGGGCGGGGCGCTTTTCTTGGGTCAAAAAGTGGGATGGAGGCGTTACGTGGCTATCGCAATCGGGTTTTTAGGTGTGATGCTCATCGTGCGCCCCGGCGGGGACGGTTTTACGATCTTTTCGGTCTTCGCATTGGCAGCGGCACTGTTTGTCACCGTACGTGATCTCACCACACGTGGCTTGCCAAAAACCATCCCATCACTGCTTATCAGCCTTTTGACCGCCATGGTTATTACAACACTTGGCGCGGTTGGATCACTTACAGAAACTTGGCAGACGGTTGGCCTGCAACAATGGCTTTATCTCGCCATGGCAGCCGCCATGATCATGGGCGGTTACGTCTGTTCAGTACTGGCGATGAGAGATGGTGACGTGAGCTTCGTTGCGCCCTTCCGCTATTCCATCATGATCTGGGCGCTGGGCCTCGGTTTTTTCGTGCTGGGTGAGGTGCCGGATACCTATGCGCTCATCGGCAGCGCCGTCGTTGTGATCACCGGTCTTTATACTTTCTACAGGGAACGCATCGTGGCCAAGAAAGCCTCGATCTCAACAGCCTCTTCGGCAGCCTGAGCCAAAAGCCATTCACGGAATATCTGCACCCGCTCCAACTCAACGGATGGCTTTGGAGCGACGAAATAAAAGCCGCTTTTGGTTTTCATGTAGCTGTCAAACGGCGCGACAAGGCGCCCGGAACGGATATCCCGCATGGCCAGCGTCAGGCGGCCAAACACGATGCCCGCCCCGTCAATTGCCGCATCCAATCCATGGTCGGCGTGGTTAAACCGGGGGCCGCGCGTCGCGTCAGTGGTTTCATCCCCCATGGCCCGCAACCAACTGCCCCAGTTTAAGGCGCCGGCCAGAAAGCGCGATGAATCATCGTGCATCAGCGTGAGGGAACCGTAGTCCTGCGCTTCAATCTCGTCTTTGTGGCGCTCCACATAATCGGGACTGGCCAGTGGCAAAACCTCCTCCTCAAACAACTGTTCCACGTGCAAATCCGGATAAACGCCACCACCAAACCGCAGTCCGACATCCACCTCGTCCGTGTTGAAATCCACCAGCTTCAAGCTGGCTGCGATGCGCATTTCCAAATGGGGATAGCTGTCCACAAACCGGTACATGCGCGGCGCAAGCCACTTGGCAGCAAAGGCCGGTCCGCTCGAGACCACAAGCACATTGTTTTGTCGTGCGCGGGCAAGTGTGCCCACGGCTCCCTGAAAGCGCTCAAACCCGTCATGCACACCGGGATAAAGTCGCTCGCCGTCTTCAGACAAAATGACTTTGCGGTTTTGACGATGAAAAAGCACCACGTCCAAATGCTCTTCCAACTGTCGAATTTGGTAGCTCAGCGCAGATGGCGTGACAAAAAGATCTTCCGCCGCCTTCTGAAAGCTGCCCAAGCGGGCAGCCGCCTCAAACGCGCGTAATGAGTTTAACGGCGGCAATCGATAAGCCATGGCCCGCCTTACGGTTTCGCATCAAATTTTTTGCACTGAAGCGCGCGAATTCCGCGTTTGTCAACTCTCACCTCAATCCATAATTTCTAACCAACGGCAAGCAATCATGCAGTCGACAAACAGAACTGGAAACACCATGACAAACGCCAAAAAAAATTCTTTTCGTGATTACAACGCCTTAATCGATAGCGGGATGCGTCGGGCTCATATTGAACGCTCCCGCGCATTCTACGATCTGTGGCAGCAGATGAGCACTCGCCTGACCAAAGGCAAAAACCTTAGCGAGGGTTGACGGGCTTCACCCAAAAAAATCACCGGTGATGCCTTCTTAAGCGTCATCGGTGAGCCCATCGGCGCGGCTTGCAAAATCGGCTTTGCGGAACACAATCTGCGATACAGCCAATAATTGGCCGCGAGGCCGCTCTGCGTGTTGCAGACCTATTGGCAATTCAAATCAAGCTGAACTAGACAGGGATCTTCAATCGCGAGTGCCGATGCGCTCCAACTGGCTTCCTGATGACAACCCAAACAAACGCACAGCAAACGGGCGAAAATGGCCCGTCCGGCCCATCCGTCGGAAAAGTAAAACGCACGCCTCCAGCCATGTCGACACTCGTGTTGATGGCGGGATCGTCCGTGCTGGCAATGAACGTGTTTTTGCCTATGCTCCCCGCCATTGCGCGAGAGCTGAATACGACGCCCGCGATGGCGCAATACGTGTTGACCGTGTTTTTGGCGACCTCGGCCTTGGCGCAACTGATCATTGGCCCCGCTTCCGATCGGTTTGGCCGTCGTCCCGTCGTACTCGCATGCTCTGCTATTTTCCTCGTGGCGACGCTGGTGTGCATGTTCGCCACCAGCATCGAAATGCTGATTGTTGGTCGGATTTTTCAAGCTACCAGCGCCGCCAATCTTGCGCTCAGCCGCGCCATCATTCGCGATCTGTTTGACCGGGAAAAAGCGGCCAGCATGATCGGGTATGTGACCATGGCCATGGCCGTGATCCCCATGTTGGGACCGGTGGCGGGCGGTTTCATCGGGGAGATGTTCGGCTGGCGTGGTCCGTTCGCCATGCTGTTCATCATCGGTGTGCTGATGATCATTCTCATTTGGTTCGATGTGGGGGAAACCCATACGCCCGTCCGCAACCCCGTCGGTGAGCAAATACGCGATTATGGCTCATTGCTAAAAGAACCTCTGATCTGGGGCTATCTCGGTTGCGCGACCTTGGCATCGGGCGCGTATTTCGCGTTTTTGGGCGGCGCACCCTTCGTAGGCGAAATCGTGCTTGGCCTGTCGCCAGCCGCGCTGGGCGCGTTTTTCGGTTTTGTCGCGCTTGGCTACATGTTCGGAAATTTCCTCTCCGGTCGATATTCGCAGTCTGTCGGCATCGAGCCGATGATGCTGTATGGCGGTCTGGTGGCCGCGGCAGGTGTGGCATTGTCATTGGGATTGATGAGCCTGTTTGAACCCCATGCCATATATCTGTTCGGCCCGATGTTGCTGGTGGGCATGGGCAACGGCATGACGCTGCCCAACGCCAATGCAGGCGCCGTCAGCGTGCGGCCCGAACTTGCAGGCTCCGCCTCCGGGTTGGCGGGCTTCATGCAAATCGGCGGCGGCGCAGCCTTAGCCATTTTGTCGGGCATGTTGATCAGCGCAGAGAACCAAGGAATGCCCCTCTACATCATCATGTTTGCCTCATCGATTGGCGGCGCAGTGATTGCCGCCATCATGTATCAAAGGGCAAAGCGCACACCGGTAGAGGTGACATGACAAAGGACAACCTTTCCGAAAGGCCTTATATTCTCGCACCCGACATAGCAGACACTCGTCTTGCGCAACCCGTTCAAGGCGTGGACGAAAACGGCAATCCGGTCACGGTCAATGTGGTGACAGAACGGCCACTCACACTTTTTCTGAACAGCCAGGAAATCGTGACCATGATGACCATTGGCGATCATCCGGATCTGCTGGCGCTTGGCTATCTGATTAATCAGAACATGTTGACACCGTCCGATCCCATAGACGCCATAGACTATGATGACGAACTGGGGGTCGTGATCGTTCGGACGCCGGAAACCACGAACTTTGAAGACAAGATGCGCAAAAAAGTGCGCACGTCCGGCTGCGCGCAGGGCACGGTTTTTGGAGATGTCATAGAGGCTTTTGATGAGATCGAACTGAACAGCCAAGCTCGTTTGAAGACTTCATGGCTGCAAACACTGACCCGCCGGATTAACACCACACCCAGCCTTTATCTTGAGGCGGGCGCGATCCATGGCTGCGTGCTGTGCCAGAGGGACCAACCGCTGGTCTATATGGAAGATGTGGGACGCCACAACGCAGTCGATAAAATTGCCGGTTGGATGGCCCGCGAGAGCGCCGACCCGGCCAATAAAATCTTCTACACAACCGGCAGGTTGACCAGCGAAATGGTCATCAAATGTGTGATGATGGGCATTCCCATTCTGGTCTCCCGTTCCGGCTTCACCGCCTGGGGCGTTGAACTGGCCCACAAGGCCGGTCTGACACTCATCGGTCGTGCGCGCGGCGCTCGTTTCACGCTGTTGGCAGGCCACGAACGGGTCGATTTTGACACGCGCGACGGCGAGACGTCCAAATGATCGCCGCAAACAACATCGCCGGGGTGGTGTTGGCCGGCGGTCAATCGCGCCGGATGGGTGGGCAGGATAAGAGCTGGATCGACATTGGCGGCACACCGGCCATCACACGCGCATGCACCCGTCTCACGCCACAGGTTGCGCATCTGGCCATCAACACCAATGCCGATCCCCACCCGTTCCACGCGCTCAATCACCCTATCCTCGCTGACACGCTTAAAGACTTTCCCGGTCCACTGGCAGGCGTGCTCAGCGCCATGCGCTGGGCGCAAGCGCTGGACAGCATCACCCACATTGTAACCGCGGCCACAGACACACCTTTCTTCCCAACGGATTATGTGGAGCGCTTAGCTTGGCAGGCCATCGAGCCGGACAGCATCGTCATGGCGAAAAGCAGCGGTTGGGTACATCCGGTCTTTGCACTGTGGCCGATTGATCTTGCAGACGCATTGGAGGCCTACTTAACCGTCGAGAACCAGCGCAAGATTTTGATGTTCAGCGAACGCTATGACAACCGTATGGTGGAGTTTGAAGACCAACCGGACCCCTTTTTCAACGTCAACACTCCAGAAGATCTGGTGGCAGCACAGGCGAGACTGACGGAGACCCGCACGGTCAGCAAACAGGACCAGCCATAATGCATAATGCACCGCATGACCTGTTTGGCGTAACGGGCTGGAAAGACTCTGGAAAGACCACGCTGGTTGTCAAATTGCTTGAAGAATTCATCCGCCGGGGCATCACGGTCAGCACCGTCAAGCACGCCCATGACGGCTTTGAGGTTGATCGGGAAGGCACTGATTCTGCCCGCCACCGGGCTGCAGGAGCCTACGAGACGGCGCTGGTGTCCAACACGCGTTTTGCACTGATGCATCAACAACAGGCGGGCGGTGCGTCGCCAACGTTGGATCAGATCATCTCAAAACTCGCACCTTGCCAATTGGTGTTAGTGGAGGGGTTCAAGTCCCACCCTTTGCCCAAGATAGAATGCGTCAGAGCAGAAAGTGCCAACCGCGATCCGGTTTGGACGACCAATAAGACTGTGATTGCAGTCGCCACAGACCAACCCGATGCCAATTGCCCTTTGCCACAATTTGCGTTGGATGACGTGGCGGACATTGCCGACTACATTGCCCAAAAGATCGGTCTTCAAACGGTCAGATGACGCCGAAAATGCAAACAGCATCAACTCAAAAGGTAAAGCGCAGTGCTATGGCCCAAGGCCACTCGATCAACGATTGCTTTTTGCACGATAAAGAGCGGCTGCGGCACGATGAGGCCATCACGCTTCTGGCGCAACGTTTGCCCCCGATCACGGAGACACAAACGGTTGCCCTCGGCCAAGCCATTGGTCGGGTGTTGGCGCAAGACATCATCGCTCCTCACGCCGTGCCCTTGCACACCAATGCAGCCGTGGACGGATACGCCTTTGCCCATCACGATCTAAGCGCCAAGGCCCTGCCCATCAGCCAGCGCATTGCAGCGGGGCAACTTGCACCGCCAGCCTTGGAACCGGGAACAGCAGCCCGCATTTTCACCGGCGCTGTCATGCCAAGCGGGGCTGAAACCGTTGCCATGCAGGAAGACTGCACAGTGAGCGGTGAAACAGTCCAACTGCCCGCCACCCTGAAAGCTGGCGCCAATTGTCGCCTCGCGGCAGAGGACTTGGCCCAAGGGGAAACTGTGCTGGAAGCAGGCACGGTGCTCAAAGCCAGCCACATTGCGGCAGCGGCTTCGGTAGGTGCGGGTGAACTGATGGCGTTTCGGCCACTCAAAGTGGCCCTGTTTTCAAATGGAAACGAATTGCGCAATCCGGAAGCGACCGGTGCCACGCCCATAAGACCGGGCGAAGTCTTCGACACCAACGGCCCCATGCTCAAAGCTGCCATGGCAGGTTTGCCGGTCGAACTCATCTCGCAAGCCGTCATCGGTGACACGTTGGACGCCACCCGGACAGCCCTCGCCCAAGCGTCACAACAAGCGGATGTAATCATCACCAGCGGCGGTGCATCGCGCGGCGAGGAAGACCACATGCTCACCGCCCTTGAAGCTCTGGGAAAACGGCACCTTTGGCAGTTGGCGATCAAACCGGGTCGCCCGATGATGATGGGCCAAATACGGCGAGAGGCTTCGAATACGCCCGTGCCGTCCGGCCTCCAAGACTGTCTCTATTTTGGCCTGCCGGGAAACCCGGTCGCAGCATTCGTCTGCTTTTTGCTTTATCTGCGACCTGCTTTGATAAAGCTCGCGGGCGGTCCTTTCCGGCAAGAGCCACGCTTTACGGTCACCAGCGGCTTTGACATCATTTCCAAAAAACCGGACCGCCGCGAGTTTTTGCGCGCACGGTTGGTCGAGCAGCCCGACGGCACGCTTGTCGCAGAAAAATTTGACCGCGACGGTTCAGGCCTCATCTCCTCGCTGCGCACGAGTGATGGCTTGGTAGAAATTGAAGAGCACGTCACCAGTCTAAGCAAAGGCGATCCAGTGCGTTTCCTGCCCTTTCCTTTCAACCTCTAGAATTGGTTATGGCGCTGGTTGCAGTGTCCATGTTCCACTCTGGCTGGCGCGGTAGCGCGCAGGGTCGGTTGGAATGGTAACGTAATCCCCCTTCGCCCAAAGCTTTGCCATATCCGAATAGTGTTTCGACAGCACGTGGCCGGACTGGCCGGTGGATTGGACAAACCGCGAGTTGTCGAGATCAGCGAAATCGTAGACCGCACGATACCCTGCCCCGTGCACAGCCCGGAACGGGTCGGTTTTGTCACCAATTTCAGGCTTCGCCCGCAACAGCGTATAAGCACCACCAGAAGCGGGCTTCTCAATGGTGAACAGGAGCGACAAAGGCCAAACCCGGGAGAATGGGCGGTGCGCGTTGTAGACCGTATGGGCAGAGCCGTAACGCCAAGTGGTTGGGTCCGCCCCAAATTGAGCCGTGAGTTCAGCCAGCGCTGCGTCCAACGCTTCGCCCAAGACCACGCCGCACGTTTCCGTGCGGGGCGTCGTTGCGTTGTCACACCAATCGCGCGCACCACCCTGCGTCAGCACCCGCAACAGTGACGATGCAGGCTTGCGCAAGGATGCCGAATAGGCACCACCCAAATCATCTTCAAACACCGCTCTGTGGGCATAACGAAACAAGCCGGCCATGATCAGTGAGGCAGAACTGTCAGCATCCATACGCCCGTCCCACCGTCGCAAAAGGCTCATGGCCGCTTGGCGTTCGGCATTGATTTCAACGCCGCCCATCACAGCGTCCCGCAACGTCATGAAGGCGGGCGAAATCGTGTCCAGGTGACCCGCCTTCATGCTCTCCACTGTATGCCGTTGAACAGCGCCCACGAGTGAGCTCATAACCCGATCCTGCCGAAACGGCTCATCCCAATCCAGCGTGACCATGGGGCTGGTGTTCTGTTTCACGAAACGCGAATTGGCCGTACCGATGGCGCCGCCGGGCGGGTTCACAATCGCGGGCATGGTCTTTGATGGTACAACGCCTTGCCAGTCATAAATCGCCTCCCATCCCGGCACCGGCGCCCTGCCTGCCATCGTGTTTTCAGGTGCACGCTTCGGCAGTCTGGCAGGTGAAAACAGCGCGATGGAACCGGCCGTATCCGCCAGCAAAATCGTTTGCATCGGCGCAACGATGGCTTGAGCGACAGAACCGAATTCCTGAACCGTCTTGGCCGTTTCAACGTCCATCAGTGTGCGAAAGGCCGGATCATCGTAGGACACTGCACCGGTCTGCAGGGCAATCTCGTGATTGTCCGGCAAAATCGCATCCAAATTCCGAAACGAGCGCGGCAGCAACGGTCCGTGCCGGGTCAGCCTTTGATCATAAGTAAACGTCTCACCACCACTGATTTTGACCTCTTCCGTACGCGTCTCAAAAGCGGCCCAACCGTCCGGCGTTTGGTATTGCGTTGGGTCATCCGGTTTGACGCGCTCCACAAAGAGGTCCTGTACATCACCACCCGCCGTCGTGAGGCCCCACGCCACATGGTCAGAACGGCCCACCACCATCAATGGCATGGTGGCAATGGACGCACCCACGACGTTGATCGTTTCGCCGGACTGATCCTTCCAGCGCAAGTGCGCCAAATACCAAAAGCTTGGCGCTTCAAATGTCAGGTGCGGATCATTGGCCAAGAGTGGCTTTCCAGAGGCCGTGCGCGAGCCGGCAAAGGCCCATCCGTTGGAGGCGGTCTTGCCGATGTGCCGCTCAAAACGGAACGCATCTTGGCCAGGCCCATCGAGGGCAGCGGTCTGCTTCGGTGGTGTCTTGAGATCATACAGCGCGCGCAGATCGGGCAAAGCCGGAGCCGTGTCATCGCGGTGTAGAGGCAGAATGTCAGCTATTTCAGCAGGTGACAGACCTTGAGCCGCCAATTGCAGCCGCTTCACCTCTTGATCGAGATTGCCGACCAGTTGAACGCCCAACAGTTTCAAGACGTAGAGCGAATGCTCGGGCTGCCATGGTTCAGGGGTGCGACCAATCACAAGAAACTCGGGCGGCAGTGCAGGTTCCAGCAGCGATGTTTCCCGCTTAATCCACGCATTCACACCCTGCGCATAGGCCTCCAGCACTTGGCGGTAGCGCGGCTGCATTTTCTCCCAGGTGGATGCGACCTGTCCTTTCAGATCGGACATGCGCAAAAACACATCGATGTCGCGCGTGGTGCCACCAAACATCTCTGACAACCGCCCTTGGCCGGTCATGCGCAACACTTCCATCTGCCATAACCGATCCTGCGCGTGAGCAAAGCCAAGTCCCCGGGCAGCGTCGGCTCGGGTCTCGGCCTCAATATGGGGAATCCCGTAGGTATCACGCACGATGGAGACCGGCGCATCCATGCCCGCAAGGGTCAACGTCCCTTCATCGGACCGCACACTCTGCCACGCCAACAGCCACACGGCCCCAAGCGCGACAACCAACAAGACCACGCCGCCCCCGAGCAGCCAAAACGCCCATTTGAACAATCGACCCATTACGATAAGACCTCCCAAAACCCCTATTTCTTTTGTGACGAGGTACACAGCCAATGGCAACTGCAGCTTTTATCGGACTGGGCGTAATGGGTTTTCCCATGGCCGGTTATTTGAAAACCAAAGGCGGCCATGAGGTAACCGTGTACAACCGTACGAAGGCCAAGGCCGACACATGGGTCGAAACCTATGGTGGCAAGGCAGCAGCAACCCCCGGGGAAGCTGCCGAAGGGGCAGACTACGTGTTTTGCTGCGTAGGCAATGATGACGACTTGCGCTCAGTCACGACCGGCAAAGACGGTGCCTTCCACACGATCAAAGAAGGCGCGATCTTCATCGACAACACAACGGCCTCAGCCAATGTGGCCCGCGAACTCGCAGCCGTCGCCGCCCAAAAGGGCTTTGGGTTCCTCGATGCACCCGTCTCAGGCGGACAAGCCGGTGCGGAAAATGGCGCACTCACCGTGATGGTGGGTGGCGATGAGGCGACGTTTGAGCGCGCCAAACCCGTCATTGAGTGTTACGCCAAGATGGTCGGCCTGATGGGTGAAACCGGGTCTGGCCAACTTACCAAAATGATGAACCAGATTTGCATTGCCGGACTTGTTCAAGGTCTGTCAGAGGCGCTCCTGCTGGGCAAAGCCTCCGGTCTCGACATCGACAAAGTGGTGGACGTCATCTCCAAAGGGGCCGCCGGGTCGTGGCAAATGGAAAACCGCTACAAAACCATGAACGTAGGCGAGTATAAACACGGCTTCGCCGTCGACTGGATGCGCAAGGATTTGGCGATCTGTTTGGAAGAGGCCGATGCCAAGGGCGTCAGCCTCCCCGTCACAGCGCTGGTCGACCAGTTCTACGCAGACGTGCAGCGCATGGGCGGCAACCGCTGGGACACATCCAGCCTATTGGCCCGCATGGAAGCCGTGGGCAAATAGCCCAAGGATAAAAACACGAGCCCGTGCCCTGGCATTATGGCCTGCCACTCAACAGGGCGACGGGCGGGTGTGTTGAATCTATTTGGGAACAACTTGAATCAATTCGCAAACAATTAAGGTTAAACCTGTGATTGTTTTGACGAAAAGGCCATCAAACAACATGTGTTGCACCAAAGATTGCTTTTGGAGCGGCCCCAATGAGCCTTTCGACCACAACTTCGGCGCACACACATCTCGACAAGCCTAATACGAGCCCAAGTCCTGTTGCGGCCTTAGCCAAATCGGCCCGCACGCATCCAGATGCCCTTTGCCTGCGTTTCGGCAAGACGGATGTGAGCTACGGCGACTTCGCTGCTAAGGCTGCCGCGTTGGCGCAACAGCTTCAGCCCAATTTGCATACGCGCCGTGTGGGCATTTTGGGCTCGCGCAGTTTAACAGCCTATGTCGGCATCGCAGCCGCCTGTTGGGCGGGCGCAACCTATGTGCCGCTCAACTTGAAATGGCCACCGGAACGGTTGATCTCACTGATGGGCGAGTTGGACCTCGACGCGCTTGTGGTCGACGCCAATGGTGCCAAACGGATGACTGCGGACGTGATCGCGGCCGCTCCTGACGTGATTTACGCGGACACAACGATTGAAGGGGCAAGCGTCAAGCCAGTGCCTCCTGCTTTCATCGGTGACCTACCCGCGCCCCAAGCCCGGTCCGCAGACGATCTCGCTTACATCGTGTTTACATCAGGTTCTACAGGTATGCCCAAAGGCGTGATGGTGACCTGCACAACGCTTGGCCTCTATTTGGAACAAACCCGCAAATGGGCTCAGTTCACACCGGCTGACCGGATCGCAGAAGCCCACGATGTCACGTTTGATCTGAGCGTGCACAACATGTTTCTTGCGTGGGAAGCGGGCAGTTCACTCCACGTGATGAGCGCAATAGAGATGATGGGACCTCAGGCCTTCATCCGTCGAAACGCCATCACCGTTTGGATGTCCGTCCCCACCATCGTGAACACGATGCGTACGGCAGGCAGCTTGAAGCCGGGTCTTTTTGAAACTCTGCGTTTGTCCGTCTTCTGCGGGGAACCCCTCGCAATGCCCACCGTCAACGCGTGGGCGGATGCAGCACCCAACAGCGTGATCGAAAACATCTACGGACCAACGGAATGCACCGTTGTCTGCACCCGTCAGCGCTTGACCAACCCGCCCATCATAACCGAAAAGCGTGGAATTCTGGCCATTGGCGAAGCTTACGAAAACTTCGAAATCACCTTGCGTGATGCGTATGGCAAACAAGTTGCGAGCGGTGAAACCGGTGAGATCGTTTTGAAAAGCGATCAACTGGCGGCAGGCTATTTCAATGCTCCGGACCAAACGGCCAAAGCCTTTCGCATCATCGATGGTGAGCGTCTCTACTTCACCGGCGATCTGGGAATGCAGGACGAAAACGGCGTGTTCCACCACATGGGACGCAGCGACAACCAGGTGAAGATGAAGGGCAACCGCATCGAACTGGAAGAAGTTGAAATGCACCTGCGCAAGTCCAGCCAAACCGAATTGGCAACAGTCGTCGCTTGGCCGGTCATCGACGGCAGCGCCCAAGGCCTAGTCGGTTTCACCACCAATGAGGCCATGACGGAAGTGGCCATTCGCACTGACATGATGAAGACCTTGCCGGAATACATGGTGCCAACCACCATCAAAATCCGGGCAAGCCTTCCCCGCAACATCAACGATAAGGTGGACCGCAAGGCGCTTTTGGCCGAACTGGACAAACAAGCCGCCGCTTCGAAGCTTGATGCTCCAAACACGACGCCAGACATGCAAACACCGATTCATGGCACGGCAAAACAGAAGATGGCTGGGGCACGATGAGTTCAACGGACCTTTCCGCCCCTCAATCACCGTTTGGAAGCCTGTCGCCTGCTCGAATGAGGCAGGCGTGGTTGACGATGGATCAAAACCCGTCGGCACAGGCATTTGCTGTGAGTCCTGTAGGGCGCTTTGTCATTCTGACTGCGTTTTGTGCAGCCATCGCGCTCACCGGACAAGTGTCCAACGCAGCGATGGGGCTGGTCGCTCTTAGCCTCGTCGGCATCATCGCCTTCCCTGCGCACCGATTGCTGGTGCTCACAGGCGCGTCTGCATTTTTCTTCCTGCTGCGCCCATTCCGCATCGACGGGTGGGCCTCTCTTACGGCCGACAAAGCGAGCGCGCTGGGCATCCCAACGCTAGCCTTGCAAGGGGCAGCCGCCGCAGCGGTCATCCTCTTCGCCCTCGCTTTCATGATGTGGCAACGCCGTTACCCCGGCGCGTTCGCAGCGAAACGGCCCGTTATGGGGCTCATCCTCATTTGGTTTACGGTTTTGGGCACAGCCCTTTTGCTCCCAAGCGGCAGCGGTCTCTCGGCTGCAATGTGGGTGTTTTCTGGCGTGTTCATCTCATCGCTCTGGATCTTCGCTTACGCAGCGGTGGATAACAAAGGCAAAGACCCAACCCCAATTTGGGGCCGCGCGGCACTCATGCGCCCGTTCTGGGGCGGCAGCGCAGCCCCCATCGGGAAGAGCTTCGGCTATCTCAATAAATTCGACGCGAAAGACGAAACGGCCTTAGGCATCACCCGTCTTAAAGCGTTGAAACTCGCCGTCTGGGCGCTCATCCTCTTTGCCGTTCTGACTGTGGTTGAATATGTGTTGCACGACGTTTTTGGCCTGCCAAAACTGCAAAGCGCCATCCTTGCCTATGCAGCCGGTGAGCCAATGCCGCTCACGACCAATTGGGCCAGTCTCCTGTCAAACTACTTCGTCGATTTGCTCATCATATCAGTTTGGGGCCACATCATTGTCGCCATCGTGCGCATGTGCGGCTACTGCATCCCCCGCAACACGGTGAACCCCCTCGCCTCCCGAACTCTGGCCGAGTTTTGGAACCGCTATTTCTTCTATTTCAAGGAACTGCTGGTCGATCTGTTTTTCTACCCAGCCTTCCTGCGCTTCTTCAAAAAACAGCCCAAACTGCGCATCGCCTTTGCCACGCTCTGCGCAGCCGGGCTGGGTAATTTCCTCTACCACTTCATGCGCGAGACCTACATTTTCGCAGACCGCCCTTTTGTGGAAGCCATCATGGTGTTCCAATCGGCGGCGTTTTACTCGCTTGCCCTCGCAGCAGGCCTTATCATTTCGCAATTGCGCAAAAAGAAGCCCCAGCCGGAAGACGGTTTTTGGGCTTATCACATTCGCCCCCGCCTGGGCGTTATCGCCTTCTTCTGCTTTTTGAAAGTATTTGACGATATCACCGGTGAAGGCACGCTGGCCGAACGCGCGGGCTTTTTCTTCAATCTGTTTGTTTTGTGAGGACCACACCGATGAGCGAAACTGCCAACACCAGCCGCATCGCAACCTTCATCAACGAGATGCTGACCGAGCGTGGCAAGACCCCGAGCGTACAGCCAGAAGACGCTCTCTTCACGAGCGGCCTTTTGGACTCGCTCGCCGCAACAGAACTCATGATGGCGTTGGAAAGCGACTTCGGCATCGACTTGGCCGATGCGGACTTTGACATCTCGCAGCTAGACACGTTGGCAGAACTGGAAACACTGATTGCCGAAAAAAGCTAGACGGCCAGAGGCGTGCGCTTGAATCAAGCTGGAATCGGATTCTACTTACCCACTGATTCCAGTAGGTAATCCAGCGGCAGTTCGGTCGTATATTTCATCTGTTCCATCGCAAACGATGAACTCACATCCGTTATATCAATGCGCGAAATCAACCGCTGATAAAACGCGTCGTAAGCGGCGATGTCGGGCACAACAACGCGCATGAGATAATCGACGTCACCGCTCATACGATAAAGCTCCACGATCTCCGGAAAATCCCGCGTCACCTCGGAAAATCGTTTCAGCCATTCCGCGTTGTGGCTGTTTGTGCGCACGGAGACAAAAACCGTCACTTTGGCATTGACCTCGGACGGGTCCAGCAGCGCCACACGGCGGCGGATAACCCCATCCTCTTCCAGCTTTTGGATGCGCCGCCAGCACGGCGTGGTGGACAAGCCAACCCGTTTGCCAATTTCCGCCACCGGCATGGTGGCGTCAGCCTGCAGGATGGTCAAAATGCGCTTGTCTATCTTGTCCATTTGAAGAGAATGCTCTGGCTGGGATTACGATGCTTAGAAGCATATTGCGCAAACAGCTCATTTGAAAGTCCATTTGCGAACGTTTTGGCACCGGTTTGCAACATCAGCGCAATTTATTTTCAGCAGCGTCAAAGGTGGCAGCATAGAGCCTGACCGCCGATTGAAGAGCAGGCACCACATCCGCCTCAAACCACGGGTTGCGCTTCAGCCAGCCTGTGTTGCGCCATGAAGGGTGCGGAAGAGGAAGAATGCGCGGCGGCTGATTGCGCTCAAACGGTTGACGCCAATTGGCCACCGTCTCCGTCAGCGTTTTGCCGCGCATCTCGCCCATATGCCATTTTTGCGCGTATTGGCCGATGGCAAGGATCAGCTCGATCTGAGGCATGGCGGCAAATACCTGCTCCCGCCAGCGCGGCGCACATTCTTGCCGGGGCGGAAGATCACTCTTTTTTGCGTCATAACCGGGAAAGCAAAACCCCATCGGCACGATGGCGATACGGCTTGTGTCATAAAACGCATTGCGATCCACACCCATCCAACTCCGCAACCGGTCTCCGGACGCATCATCAAACGGGATACCGCTAATATTGACGCGATTGCCAGGCGCTTGACCGACTATGCAAAGCCGCGCAGTGCTGGATATGCGCACAACCGGTCTTGGCGGATGGGGCAGCGGGTTTGGATTGTCCGCCGCTGCGCACAATTCGCACCGGGCGATGTTCTTGGACAGCCGCTCCACGAGCGCATCATGATCTGCCGCTGCCGTCACCTCGCGCGAACCCTTATCAGGCATCGGCAGATGGCCGGGCCTTCACCGCATCATACCAGCGTTGCACATGCGTGTGATGATCCGCCAGCGCCATCCGGGCAGGCTTCATAAAATCAATGGCGATCATCGCTGTGATATCGGCGATTGTGAAACGGGCACCGGCGATAAAGTCCCGATCCGTCAATTCATCGTTCAGCCAGTCCAAACTCGCCATGACCTTTGGTTTGTTGGCTTCGCTGAATTCCGCGATCTGGGGCACTTCCCACCCCGCCATGGCGGGGTGGGCATGGCGAAACACGTTGGCCACCAATAACAGAAGGTGCATCTCCATCCGCCGTTGCCACATCTCCACAACGGACTTGTCGACAGCATCAACCCCCATCAAAGGTGGTTCAGGATGCAGTTCCTCAAAGTACCGGCAGATCGCCACGCTTTCGGACAGGATGGTGCCGTCATCCAACTCCAGAACCGGCAAGCGCTTCAACGGGTTGCGGGCAGTCATAGCATCGGACTGGTGACCAAGTGCGGTCATGTCCACCGGTTCCAAAGGCACAGATATGCCCTTCTCCGCCAAAAAGATGCGCACACGGCGCGGGTTGGGCGCTTTGCCCCCGTCAAACAATCTCATTGCGCTCATCGTCCCAAATCAAGTGCGATCTAAGATACTGATCAATCACTCACCCGTGCCCACACACCTCTGAAACGATCAAGCCACGATGCGCCACCGGGTTCCAACACAACATCTCCGCGCTGTGCCCGTCGCCATTCCTGCGGAGTATCGAATTGCCCGGTCCACAAGCCAACCTTGAGCCGCCGCGCTTCCCCCTCTTCGCGGCCATAGCCGCCATAGTCCACCGCCCAGCCCTGTCGCACCATTTCGCCATTCACGTCAAAACCGTTGGCCTGGCACCGAACGAGCCAGCGTTGATATTTGTCCAGACCGGTTGTTGTGCACACCATGCCGCCCGCCCCTGTCTGGCGCACAAACCCGCGCAGCGCCTGCGTTGCAGCCCGTCCGCAGGCCCAATCCTGCCCACCGCGGCGGCACATTTGGCGCGCTTCGGGCGCATCGATCCCCACCAGTCTCAACCGTCGTTCACCTTGTCGTAAACTGTCCCCGTCTATGGCCACAAAAGGACCGGTCAAAACCGTGGCATTGCGCTTGTCCAATTCCAAGACAGCCCATCCCATCCCGCCCAGCAGAGCCAGCGTGATCACACCGTCACGCAAAGCACGGACCGCGCGCCCGGGGCTCACACTCCTTCGAGCGCGCTTACGATTTTGGGAGGGGTATCTGGCCACTAATCTCGATTTCTTTGGGCTGAAGTCCCTTAGCGTTAACAGACAATTTCCATCGCCGCGATAATCTACAAACACTCGGGTTCGCCAAGCCCGGACGATAGCCCGTTATTATACCGATTTCGGTTCCGATTTTCATTGTTTTGCGTTTGCGTTTATGAGCGATCCCTCCGCCGATAAAATCATAGTCGAACGCCTCTCCGGACGAGGGGATGACCAATCGCGCCAAGCGGTCAAAGATCTGCGCGAAGGTCTTGGCCTTCGCCAACGCGGGACATTTGGCCGCCACGACCAATTCGGCATGGATGCCCTGCGCAAGCACGCGCAGATGCAATATCGCAGCCGCATCACCCTTTTGATCATCGTCACTCTGGGCGGTTATCTGTCCCATTTCGCGTTACCAATCGAAACGGTTGCCATTTGGCTCACGCTGGCCTTTGGCGGGGTGGGCGTTTTGTTGCGAACGGCCAGAATGTTTCTGGACAGCGACGCAGAACAAAAAGATGCGGTGTTGTGGGAACGGCGTTTCATGATGCTGCAAATCGCCCTGGGCATTATCTGGGGCCTTTTGTTTTTCCTGCATCCTATCGTCGGGCAAGACGGTGTCTTCTCCGTCTTGGTGTTTTCCGGTGCCATGGTTTTGATGGGCAGCTTCGTCATCATCTCACCCAACCTGAAATATGGTGCCATGCTGGCAGCGTTCCCGATTGTGGCTGTAACTGTCAGCCGTTTGGCCATGACGGGCACGATGGCGGCTCTGGGCATGGCCTTGGTGCTGGCCGGTGCTTGCTTCTTTTTTCAAAGGGTCGGTGATCTCACGCGCAACGCCTATATCGATTTCTTGGGGTCAAAGGCGGAGCGCGATCAACTGATCATGGAATTGGAGGCGTCCCGCTCGATCTCCGACGAGGCGCGGCGCAGGGCGGAGGAATCCAATCTGGCCAAATCCCGCTTCTTGGCGACCATGAGCCACGAGTTGCGCACACCGCTCAACGCGATCCTCGGATTTTCAGAGGTGATGTCCAAAGAGGTGATGGGACCGCTCAACAATGATTTCTACAAGGAATATGTTGGCGACATTCATTCCTCCGGTTCGCACCTGCTGCAGTTGATCAACGAAATTCTTGACTTGTCCCGCGTGGAGGCCGGTCGGTACGAGTTGAACGAAGAAGCCACCAGCTTGACGGACTGCATCGACGCCTCGCAGCAAATGGTGAAACTGAAGGCCAGCGAAAAAGAAATTGCGTTGGTCGTGCAAGTTCATCCTGGCCTTCCGCAAATCTGGGCTGACGAGCGCGCTGTGCGCCAGATTGTGCTCAACCTGTTGTCCAACGCCATCAAGTTCACGCCGCGGGGCGGCACGATCTGGCTTAAATGCGGGTGGACGGCAGGCGGCGGGCAATATGTGTCGATCAAAGACACGGGCCCGGGCATCTCGGAAGAAGAAATACCAATCGTGCTGTCGTCATTTGGACAGGGGTCAATTGCCATCAAAAGCGCAGAACAGGGCACCGGTCTCGGCCTGCCCATCGTGCAAGCGCTGATGCACATGCATGACGGGCATTTTGAACTGAAATCGAAATTGCGCGAGGGCACGGAGGTGATTGCCACCTTCCCCCGCAGCCGCGTCATGGAAATCATGCCGGCTGTGCCCACGGGCGGCGAACAGAAACCGGACGAAGAATCGAGCTTCCGTCTGCGCCGACGCCGCATGCAAGCCCCGCCATTGGCCAATGTTGACGACCCGCACGAACATGGCCGGTTCTCAAAAGCGGGTGGCGAGCGCGCTTAGCCCTCTTTGTCGCTGACGGCCGCTTCTGCAAAAGTTGCCATTCCGGAATGGCAAAGCGCCGCCGCTTTCACGATCCCGGCGGCCAAAGCAGCCCCGGTGCCCTCCCCGAGGCGCATGCCCAAATCCAACAAAGGTTCTTTGTTCATGGCCGCGAGCGCGCGTGCGTGAGCCGGTTCGGCCGAGACGTGCGCAAACAGGCAATGATCCAGCGCCCGCGCGTCCAACGCGTAGACGATGGCAGCCGCAGCGCTGGCCACAAAACCATCCACGATTACCGGAACCCGTTGCGCCCGTCCCGCCAAAATGGCCCCGGCCATGGCCGCGATCTCACGGCCACCGAGGCGGCGCAGCACTTCTAGCGGATCCCCCAAATGGTGCTTGTGAAGCGCAATACCTTTGGCAACCACCTCGGCCTTAAGCGCAATACCGGCAGCGTCATGTCCCGTCCCTGGGCCAACCCAGTCTTTGGGGTCACCGCCAAAAAGCGCACAGTAAATGGCCGAGGCGACGGTGGTGTTGCCGATGCCCATTTCACCAATGCACAAAAGGTCCGTGCCACCGGCAATCGCTTCCATGCCGAACGCCATCGTGGCGGCACAGGTGCGCTCGTCCATGGCAGCATCTTGCGTGAAGTCTTTCGTGGGCATTTCAAGCGCCAGATCGAAGACCTTGAGACCGAGATCATGCGCGATGCAAATTTGGTTGATGGCAGCACCACCGGCGGCAAAGTTTGCCACCATCTGTTCCGTCACTTCGGGTGGAAAGGCCGATACACCTTGCGCGGTCACACCATGATTGCCAGCGAAGACTGCAACCAGCGGCCGCATGATTTGCGGGTTGCGACCGGTGCAAGCGGCCAACCACTGGGCGATGTCTTCCAATTTGCCAAGCGACCCGGCCGGTTTGGTCAACTGCGCATCGCGCTCGGCAGCTCTCTGCGCGGAATGGCTGTCGAGGCCGGGCAAATCGTCGATCAATTTGCGGATGTCGTCAAAAGGTAGGCCGGACGGTGTCGATGTGCTCATGGAAAAACCAAGGTGTACAGCTGCTGTTGGTGTCCTCAATAGTCCACACCAAAGGCCAAGAAAACCGCGATTGCGACTTCAACATGCCGCAGAGATCAGAAGCCAAACGACTTGCACAGGTTTTCGGTTTTTGAAATCGACCAACCGCATTTGCAGGCGACACTCAGGTCTGCCAAAAGCGCTGGGGTCGAGAGTAACGGCAAGGCTCCGCTTGAGGCAAACGCGCATGCAATGGTGGTTGGCAGAAATATGAAATCTGGACGCGTGATGGAGATCGCAGCCGCACTGGCAAACGCCATACAGTTTCTGTCGCGCCTGCCTGTCTACCGCACACCTTACTTGCCTCAGCCCATTCACGACTCGCTGCGCGCAAGCCCGGATTTTTCAAAAACAGCAACCTTTTTCCCAATAGCCGGATTGGTGATCGCCCTGCCCGCCGCATTCACATTGATGATGTTGGGAACCTTCGGAGCACCGGCCACATTAACAGCCATTATCACCTTGGCCGTACTCACCCTGACCACTGGCGCCCTCCATGAAGACGGGCTGGCTGACGTTGCGGATGGGTTCTGGGGCGGACACACGCTGGAGCGCAAACTTGCCATCATGCGTGACAGCGCCATCGGCACCTATGGAACACTGGCGCTTGTATTTTCTATCGCTGTGCGAATCTCATGTCTGACCGCGTTGATCGATCTGTATCCAGTTTCTTGGGCTGCTGGTATCGTGATGGCCGTGGCGGGCCTCTCCCGCGCAGCCATGTTGATCCCATGGTCGCAGCTTCCAGCCGCAAGGCCAACAGAGAAGCGATCTGAGAACACATCTGAGAACACATCGCCAAACACCACATCAAAGCAAACGAGCGGCCTATCCGCCCGCTATGGCACGCCAGATTCCAACACCGTGCGTTTAGCGATGCTTTGGTCCATCGCCCCAACACTCATCCTGCTGAGCGTTGCGGGGCTGATCACCACCGTTTTGACGCTTACAGTCTTGCTCGCATTGGTGTGGGCGACGAAGATATTCATGCGGCACCACATCGGCGGCCACACGGGCGACACATTGGGTGCGACACAACAGACTGGCGAAATGGGCTGTTTCCTCACGCTCGTTATGACTATGTCTGCAGCATGAGCACAACTATCGAATCCCCCTGCATTCTCGTTTGCGTCCTGGAACCCGAGTCCGGGCATTGCTACGGTTGCGGCCGCACGGGCGATGAAATCGCATCGTGGGGCATGTTTTCGCCCGACGCACGACGCGCAGTGATGGAGCAACTTCCACAACGCGTTGCGAAATTGGAACGGCCCGAAAAACGCATCACAAAGCGCCAGAGACAACGACAGCGCCAACGACAGCAAGAGACTGTAAGCGATGCGGAAACAGATACGGGAAACGGTGTCGACGCACCGACGGCCTGACCCAATCCAGATTTAGGACGCGCAGCATGGGCCGTTTTTTTTGGATCATCATGGGACTTGCAGGC
This sequence comes from Pseudomonadota bacterium, assembly GCA_038746275.1. Lineage (GTDB taxonomy): Bacteria > Pseudomonadota > Alphaproteobacteria > Rhizobiales > Rhizobiaceae > Pseudahrensia. The sequence goes on from JBCDKS010000003.1 coordinate 191,144, forward strand.
GCCCTGCTTATCCTGCTCATCGTGACAGGCGATACGGGCAACACGCTGGGTTTTGAAACCAACCAGTTTGCAGCGGCGGCCATTATGGCCCTATGGGCAGCCGTTATCGGGTCCGCCGTATTGGGTCGTGGCACAAGCTTTGCCAATACGGCAGCCCAATTCGCCATTTGGGGTGTCATCATCTTGGGTTTAATGGCGGGCTACGTTTACCGCTTCGATTTACAAGACTTCGGTGCACGCATGTCTGGCGGCATAATCCCCGGTAGCCCGATCTCCCGTCAGGGCGATGATGGTCGCACGTCCGTGACTTTGGTGCGCAGCAATTCCGGGCACTTTGAGGCTGTAGCAGGTGTCAACAACGCCACCGTGCGGTTTTTAGTCGATACCGGTGCGACCGTAATTGTGCTGTCAGCCGATGATGCGCGAGCCGTGGGAATTGACCCCTCAAGCCTCAATTACACAGTGATCACGCGCACGGCCAACGGTACCGGCCGCTCCGCCCGTGCACGCATTGAAAGGCTTTATCTTGGCGGAATCGAGCGCCGAAATTTGACCGTTCTGGTGGCCGAACCCGGGCGTCTCAGCCAGTCCCTGCTCGGTCAGCAGTTTTTGGAAACACTGTCATCTTACGAACGGCGCGGCGACCGGCTCACCCTGCGGGATTGAAGCCGGCAACCGACCGCGTTCCAATTTACGTCAGCGGTGTGATCTGTATTTCAACGCGACGGTTTTGCGCCTTTCCTGCTGCCGTTGCATTGCTGGCAATCGGTCGTTCTTCACCAAAGCCAACAACGTAGAAGCGGCGGCTGTTTACGCCCTGTCGCACCAGATAGTTCGCCACATTGGTCCCACGCCGCTCGGACAATTGTTGATTGTAATCCGCCGCACCATCGCTGTCGGTGTGTCCATAAACGTCCACCAAAGACTGGTTAAACTCGCCAAGCACTTTGCCCACAGAGTTCAAAACGCGGAAAAACTCGGGGCGAATGTCAGCACGGTCCGTACCGAACGTGATATTGCTGGGCATGTTCAGGATGATATTGTTACCCTGCCGTGTGACGCTGACACCGGAATTTTGCAATTCCTCTCGCAAACGGCGCTCCTGCCGGTCCTGATAAACACCGATGCCACCACCGGCCAAAGCGCCAACACCAGCACCGATCAACGCCCCACGACGTCCATTGCCGCCTGTCGCCTTGCCGATAAGCAAACCGCCCAGAGCACCAACGCCCGCACCGACACCGGCACCAATGACGGTGTTGGATACTTTTTGCTGGCCTGTGTACGGATCGGCCGTACAGGCGGAGAGCATAGCCGCGAGCGCAGCAACGCCAATGGATTTCATCAACATAGTTTTCATGACCGTTTTCCCGTGTCGTGTGGCCTCAATTAGCCAAAATCTGCGACAGATGAACCGCATTAAGGAAAACATCTGGTTAAACTGTGGCGAACAGTCAGATCGATGGGTAAGTCTTGAGCGCAATCGAGGATGGAAATGCCCATGGCCGACACAGATCAAAACGCCCCTGCCATCATGTGGTTTCGCCAAGATCTGCGCTTGCAGGACAACCCAGCACTGGTAAGCGCTGTGGAAAGCGGCAAACCGCTTATCCTGCTCTACATTTTGGATGAGGCGTCCCCGGATGTGCGCCCCATGGGCAGCGCACAAAAATGGTGGCTCCACCATTCGCTCACCTCTCTAGGCAATGACTTGAATCACTTTGGCAACAAACTGATTCTATCTCGCGGCCCTGCCCAGGAAGTCCTTGAAACCATTGTGAAAGAGACCGGAGCGGATGCGATTTTCTGGAACCGCCGCTACGGCGCGGGGGAACAAGCAGTCGATGCGGCCATAAAAAGCAGTTTCCCGGGTCAGGCCACGAGCAGAGCCGGGCTTTTGATGCATGAACCGAGCGCGGTCCGTACCGGTTCTGGCAATCCCTACAAGGTCTACACACCGTTTTGGAAAAGCTTCAAAGCCGACCATCAACCCCGCAAACCGCTGACGAAGCCGGAAGAAATCAAATCCTTTGACGCGCTGCCGAAAAGTGACCGGTTGGAGGACTGGGACCTGTTACCAACCAAACCCGATTGGTCCGGTGGAATAAATAACGCTTGGGTTCCGGGCGAAGCCGGTGCTGAAAAAAGCCTCGCACGTTTCAAAGACGGCTTGGTGAACACGTACGGCAAAGACCGCGATCTCCCCGGCCCCGATCGCACGTCCCGCATGTCGCCGCATCTGCGTTTCGGCGAAATCAGCCCGCACCAAATCTGGCACACCATAGCGTCCAACGGTACCTCCGGCATTTCAGAAGACGTCGAGACTTATCTCAAAGAACTCGTGTGGAGGGAGTTTGCCTACCACTTGCTGCAGGAGTGGCCCGATCTTCACAACACCAATTTCAATGCGAAATTCGATGCCTTTCCATGGGATGACAATGAGGAGGTCTTGGAAGCTTGGCGGTATGGGCGCACGGGCTACCCCATCGTGGATGCCGGTATGCGGCAGCTTTACCAAACCGGCTGGATGCACAACCGCGTGCGCATGATCGTCGGCTCATTTTTGGTCAAGCACCTGCTGCAAGACTGGCGGCATGGCGAGCGCTGGTTTTGGAACACGCTCGTGGATGGCGATCCCGCCAGCAACCCCGCCCAATGGCAATGGGTGGCGGGCACCGGCGCGGACGCGGCCCCCTATTTCCGTATTTTCAATCCCATCATGCAGGCCGAAAAGTTTGACAAAGACGGCACCTACATCAAGCGCTACGTGCCTGAACTGGCAGACTTACCGGCGCAATATCTAGCAGCACCGTGGGACGCGCCTTTAGGGGAATTGCGGGCAGCCGGAGTTAAGCTTGGTGAGACGTATCCCCTGCCGATTGTGGACCATAAACCGGCAAGAGAGCGCGCACTGGACGCGCTGAATGCAATGAAGGAGCAAAACGGGGGTTAAAGGCGTTTTTTTCGCTCGGTAGTCTCTCTTAATTGTGGCCCCTCCAGGACATGGTGTTCATGCAGCCTTTTGGCGGGCAAACCAGACCCAAAAGCTCAGGATAATCGCAGAACCCGAAACCAAGGTCATGACCGTACCGGGGAGAAAGTTTACGTAACCGCCAAGGTCCATAAAGACAAAATAACCGATGTCAAAAAGACCACCGAGCATGGCCGTAACCCAGATCGATGTCATATTGCCTTGCCAGACAAAAACAGCGCCAATGGTTGTGGCAATACCAACCCAGAGCAGGTTAAAGCCGTGCTGGTTCAGCAAGGCATTGACCGCCTCATGATACGGACCGGCCATCAAAGCCGGATCAATCGCATCGGCAATGCCCGCCACTGCGCCCGGTGCATCTTGCGCTATGGTCATCACACCCCCAAAAGCGTGCACCAGACCCCAAATGACCCAAAGGGCGCCTGAAACCTTCAATGCCAGTTTTTGTGAATCCGTCATGGTCAACTCCTTCTTTTCACCACGCTCAGCACACCAGCATTCAAAATCAGGCCGCCAAATTGTTGACAACATCCACTATTCTTATTTCGTAGACATAGTCAACTATATAAAGTGATGCCAGACACCGATATCGCCCACCTGACAGACCGTTTCATGCGCCGCATTCATGCATCACTGAGTGCGCGGGCTCATATTTTTGATACTCACAAGGTCGGCCCCATCGGTGGCATGCTCTTACTCACTTTGGCCGAATGCGAACCAGCCAAAGTCCAGGACCTCGTGGCGCAAGTTGCCCGCGACAAATCACAAGTTACACGGCTGGTAAAAACCCTGGAAACCAAGGGCCTGATCGTACGCAAAGGCGATGTGCAAGACGCAAGGGTGTGGCGATTGACCCTGACCGACTTAGGCCGTGACACCGTTAGGGAACTTCAAACAGCCATCGCAGAAGCCTTGAGCGATATCCTGTCGCCATTAGAGGCGGACGAGCGCGAGACCCTGCGTAACTTGCTGCGCCGCCTGTAGTGGAAGTCTGGCCTCATGGTCCTGAAGTCGCAGGCGCCGACACCTTAAAGAATTGGCAAGACTGCCGAATTCGGGCACTCTGAAACCCTGGCAGACGGGTGGCCGTATCTTGGCCACACGGAGGAATTGACGATCTATGTCCATCGACTATGCAAACGGCGATAAGACCGACACCATCGAGTTGCGCAAGGACAATCTAAGCGAGGCTTTACAAGGACTACCCCGGCAGATGGCGCTGGCCTTACGGGCTGTTACCTTGCTCAAAAAGGGGTCCATTGAGCTCACCGTTCCAGGTGGACGCACCTTCACATATAGCGGCGAACTACCCGGCCCCCACGGCGTGGCCACGTTGAACAATTGGCGTTTGCCCCGCCGCGTTATCACCGCGGGGTCTCTTGGCGTGTCGGAGGGCTATCTGGCCGGCGACTGGGATAGCCCCGACGTGACAGCATTCTTGGAACTGTTTCTTGTTAACAGCACCGAAAGTGGCGCGGAACAGTTTTTCGACCGGGGCCGGTTTTTGAAATGGCTGACCACCCTTCACCACTGGTTCAACCGCAACACCAAGAAGGGTTCCAAGCGCAACATCGCAGCGCATTACGATCTCGGAAACGCATTTTACGAGCAATGGCTCGACCCTTCCATGACATATTCCAGCGCGTGGTACGGCGATGGCGCCAACTCGCTGGAGGAAGCGCAGGAAGCCAAATACCGCTCGCTCTCCACTCTGTGCGACATCAAGCCGGATCACCACGTGCTGGAAATAGGCTGCGGCTGGGGTGGATTTGCAGAACATGTTGCAGGTCGCATCGGGGCCAAAATAACCTGTCTCACAATTTCTCAAGAGCAATATGACTTCGCCCAAGCGCGCATGCAGCGCCTTGGTCTCAACGACAAAGTCACCATCAAGTTTCAAGACTACCGGGATGAAACCGGCACCTATGACCGCATCGGCTCCATCGAGATGTTTGAAGCGGTGGGCGCTAAGTATTGGGACACGTATTTCCAGAAGCTCCACGATTGCCTCAAGCCTCAAGGCAAGGCAGGCGTACAGGTCATCACCATCAAGAACCAAGATTTTGAAGGCTATCGGGACAATCCCGACTTCATCCAAAAATACATCTTCCCGGGCGGCATGTTGCCATCCGACCGGATCATGGAAGAGTTGGGGCCCAAAAATCGGTTGTCTTTGGTGGACAGTCTGTCCTTCGGCCATGACTACGGCGAGACGCTGGCGCAGTGGCGTGAGCGCTTTTGGGCGGCGTGGCCATCCATAGAACCACTGGGTTTTGACGAGCGTTTCAAGCGCATGTGGGAATACTATCTGCACTATTGTGAAGCCGGTTTCCGGACAAACGGCATCGACGTGCGCCAAATGATCTATCAGCGCGGCTGACCGGATTGTCCCAAGACACAGCGAACCTGCCGAATCTGAGCCGCTTGCAATTGCTGGCTTACGGCTTGCCTGCCCTACCTCTGGCGGCCATGACACTGCCGCTCTACACGTTCATCCCGACCTTCTACGCCGAAAGCCTGGGCCTTCCATTGGCTGCGATTGGTGCGACGCTGTTTTTGGTCCGTGCCTTTGATGCGGTCAACGACCCGGTGGCGGGTTGGCTGTCAGACCGTTGGCGCCCTCCGTTTGGCCGAAGGCGATCGTGGTTTGCCCTCTCCCTGCCCGTTCTCATGCTGGGTGTATGGATGCTATTTTGGCCGCCGGTCGACGCAGACATCACCTATTTAGGGATCTGGTCTTTGGTCACGTCCATCGGCTACACGGGCTGCATCTTGGCCTACACCGCATGGGGCGCGGAATTGGAGACGGGTTACCGCGCACGAGCGCGCTTGTCCGGCGCGCGTGAGGCTATCACTTTGCTGGGCACCCTGGTCGCCATTGTGGTGCCCTTCGCGGTGGGCTGGGCAGACCCCGCCTCCGTCCACGGGTTTGCGGTGCTCGCTATTGGCCTTGTGGTCGCCCTGCCGCTGTTTTCCGCAATCACCATCATCACCGTTCAAGAACCGCGCGAGCACTCCACCACACGGGTAAGCCTTCGCGATGGCCTGAGCTATGTGATCTCCAACAAACCGTTCTTACGTCTGGCTCTGGCGTTCTTCCTGAACGGTTTCGGTAACGCCATCGCAGCGACACTGTTCCTGCTCTACTGCTCCGACCGGTTGGGGTTGGAAGAGTATCGCGGCCCCATGCTGTTTGCATACTTCCTGGCAGGTGTGATCAGCGTGCCGTTTTGGACATGGGCGGCGGGCAGGCTCACCAAACACCGCGCTTGGTGTATCGCCATGATCATCGCGGCCATCGTGTTCAGCCCTGCCCCGTTCTTGAGCGAAGGGGCTGTCACCGCTTTTGCTGCCATTTGTGTTCTGTCCGGCCTGTGTTTGGGGGCAGACATTGCCCTGCCACCGGCGGTGCAAGCCGATGTGATTGATGTGGATACCGCCAATTCCGGGGAGCAGCGAAGCGGCACTTATTTTGCGCTGTGGAGCCTTGCCACCAAGCTATCTTTGGCAATTGCTGTGTTTGCAGCTTTCACGCTGTTGGGCTGGTTTGGATTCTCTGCGGACCCGGCAACCCCTTCCACAGAAACCGGAATTGCCGCCCTGGGGTTCATCTATGGCTGGGGACCCATCCTGCTGAAACTGCCAGCCATTGCGCTGATGTGGTCCTTCCCGCTAACTGCTGAAAACGTGGCCGCACTGCGAAACCGGATCGAAAATCCCACTGCGTCAGCCGTCCTGTAATCCGTGACCCGCAAATTGCCCGCCCGCAAAACAGGATTTCTTGTTTCGCCGCATCGGTGCCTATACGTTCGGCGCGACCGCAAATTCCAAATCAGACACTGTTGAGAGCCTCATGACCGTCAATCCTTCCATCATTTCCATGATCGGTAATACGCCCTTGGTGCGTCTCAAAAAAGTGTCGGACGAAACGGGTTGCGAGATCCTGGGCAAGGCGGAGTTTCTCAATCCGGGCCAAAGCGTGAAAGACCGCGCGGCGCTCTCCATCATACGTGACGCGGAAAAACAGGGCAAAATTCAAAAGGGGGGAGTCATCGTTGAAGGCACTGCTGGAAACACCGGCATAGGCCTTGCCATGGTGGGCAATGCGCTGGGCTACAAATCCATGATTGTGATCCCGGAAACCCAAAGCCAGGAAAAGAAAGACGCCATCAAAGCGTTCGGCGCGGAACTGATCGAAGTGCCCGCTGCGCCCTATCGCAACCCGAACAACTACGTGCGCTTGTCCGGCCGCTTGGCGCAGCAGATCGCTGCCAGCCACCCCAACGGCGCAATCTGGGCGAACCAATTCGACAATGTGGCCAACCGCCAAGCGCATATCGATACGACGGGTCCGGAAATTTATACCCAGACCGACGGCAAGGTGGACGGCTTCATTTGCGCCTGCGGTTCGGGTGGAACCTTAGCCGGCACGGCCATCGCACTGCGGGAGCGCAACGCCAATATCAAAATCGGCATCGCCGACCCCATGGGGGCCGCGCTCTACAATTATTACAAACATGGCGAACTGAAATCCGAAGGCGGATCGATCAGCGAAGGCATCGGCCAAGGGCGGATCACAGCCAATCTGGAGGGCTTGGAAGTGGACCACGCGTTCCAAATCCCCGACGCGGAAGCCTTGCCCATCGTCTTTGATCTGATGGAGCACGAGGGTCTGGTGCTCGGCGGTTCGTCGGGCGTCAACATTGCGGGCGCGGTGCGCATGGCTAAGGAAATGGGCCCCGGCCACACCATTGTTACGATCCTGTGCGACTACGGAACACGCTATCAGGCCAAACTCTTCAACCCGGAATTCCTGCGCTCCAAAGACCTGCCCGTTCCCGCTTGGATGGAACCGGCCAAACGCGACAACATCCCTTTCGAGGATTTTGAAGGGTGAGTGACGCGCCCACCCACCAACTGTTTGCCGACGATGCATACCTGACCACCGCAGAAGCCAAAGTGATGGCCATCACGGATGATGGCGACGTCCTGCTGGACCAAACCAATTTTTATGCCACCAGCGGTGGCCAACCGGGCGACAGTGGCTCCCTTGAACGGGCCGACGGAACCACAATCAAAATCGAAACCGCGTTCTACAGCAAAGGCGGCAAGACCCACATCCTGCACAAGCCTGTAAACGGGCAAGCACTTCCGGACTTGGGCGAAACTCTCACACTCCACATCGATTGGGAACGACGCTACAATTTGATGCGCATGCACACCGCCTGCCACCTGCTCTCCGTTGTTTGCCCCCACCCCATTACCGGCGCAGCCGTAGGCCCAAATGAGAGCCGGGTGGACTTCGACATGACGGAAACCGCTGACAAAGCCGCCCTGACCAAAGCCATGATGGAGATCGTGAACACCAACCATCCCGTGTTCACCCAGTGGATCGACGAGTCAGAACTGGACGCCAACCCATCCTTGGTAAAATCCAAAAACGTGAAGCCGCCGCGTGGACTCGGAAGCATACGTCTTGTTTGCATCGGCGACGCATCATGCATCGACAGCCAACCCTGCGGCGGCACGCATGTGGGTGAAACGCGCGAAGTGGGCGACATTCACATCGGCAAGATCGAGAAAAAGGGTCGCGAAAACCGCCGGATGCGCATCCGCTTTGGACCTTTACCAGCTTGATCCTTCAGCACCCGCTTACACAAACATCCGTTTCAAAACGGGGAGACAAAAACCATGTCCCACACCAATCCTTACCTCGTTGACGTCGATTGGCTCTTTTCCCGTCTTGATGATCCGTCCGTCTCGATAGTGGATGGCTCTTGGTATCTGCCAAACATGCAGCGGGACGGTCGCAAAGAGTATGACGGTCAACACATTCCGGGTGCGGTTTTTTTCGACATTGATGCGGTGGTGGAACCCGGTTCGAACCTGCCCCACACTTTGGCATCACCCGAAACCTTCGCTCGTCATGCTGGTGCACTTGGCATCAGCCATGAGGACACGATCGTGGTCTATGACGGGATGGGCTTTTTCTCCGGCCCACGCGTGTGGTGGAATTTTCGCACCATGGGCGCTGCCAAGGTGGTGCTGCTGGAAGGCGGTTTTCCTGCATGGCTCGAAGCGCGTTTGCCGGTGGAATCTGGCACCGCGCCGATCTATCCAAAACTTTTCGTCTCTACGCCGAATGCACAGGACACAGTGTCCTTCGACACGATGCGGACGCTCGTAAGCTCCGGCGAGATGCAGATTGTGGATGCTCGCCCCGAGGGGCGGTTTGCCGGTCGTGATCCCGAGCCACGCCCCGGCGTCCGCGCAGGCCACATGCCCGGTGCATTGTCGGTGCCGTTCCCGGAACTGTCTCAAGATGGGAAACTGCTGAGCGCGGATGCTTTGCGCCAGAAATTCGATAAGGCCGGCGTCGACCTCTCAAAGCCGGCGGTCACAACATGCGGCTCGGGGGTTACCGCAGCCGCTTTGACGCTGGCTCTTGAGACTGTGGGACACCACAATCACAAACTCTATGATGGCTCATGGGCTGAATGGGGAAGCGCCCCCGACACACCCGTCGAGAAAAGCTGAAACAAGGGCACGCTCTCTGCACTGCCATCACTAAAAATTGGAAATAATTCCGGCACGACCTTGTAAGCATCTAACGCGGTTTCCGTTCAAACGGAGCCGGTTGAGCAAAAGAATCTGCAGTAAAACAAGAAGCTTGAGTGGTTCACAATATGATTGAACCGCTCGGTTGCGAAGAGCAACCCAGCGCTTATTCGCCGCCCCTCCCCTACCTAGGGTCGCAAGCCTCTTGAGGCCGACAGCGTGAGCGCCACAACTGGATCAATTCTATCAAAGATAGAAATGATCTAGAGGTAATCAGCGCTTCAAAGAAGCGGTGATCGCCTCCAAGCCCGGAAGTTGCAGTTCAGCGACCGCCCTCGACCATAGCCAAATCGACCTGCGGTTTTACCTGAACAGACCCCTTAACCCCGACACGATCATAGAGATCCATCACGTCCTGGTTAATCATCCGGAAGCAACCCGAAGATGCTGCCAAGCCAATACTATGCGGCTTGTCAGTGCCATGGATGCGGTAGAGCGTATCCTTGCCGTTTTTGTATAGATACATAGCCCGCGCACCCAAAGGGTTAGACGGGCTGCCCTTCAAGCCATCCGCATATTTTTTCAGGTGTGGCTTGCGCTCAATCATTTCCGGCGGGGGCGTCCAAGTGGGCCATTTCTGTTTCCACTCCAGCCGAGAATTCCCGGTCCAGCCGAAACCTTCTTTACCGACCGCGATCCCGTACCGCATCGCCTTACGGTTGCCTAAAATCAGGTACAGATGCTTTCGCCGGGCATCGATAACGATGGTTCCCTTCGATTGAGGACCAAAATAATTGACCTCCTGTCGAAGGTAGCGAGCATTCATTTTGGTGTAATCGAACGCCGGAATGACAGTCCCATCATCATTCATGCCCGAGTAAATCGTAGCATAATCGAATTGCTGCAACTCACTGCGCTTCAAGGCGGGGCGGAAACCGCCCTTCCCATCTGGGTAGCTCTGCGGAGCGGGCAAAGACAAGCTCATAGGTGCGTACGCAGAGGTAGCAACATCGCTCGTGGAACACCCGCTGACGAAGGCAACCGAGCCTAGAGCAACTACGCTTCCCAGCAAGCGGGTGCTACGCACCCTGTTTGCATCATTCGACCGGACTGAAAGGAACGACATAAAAACCCCCGCCTAATGGGCGTGCGTTAACCCAAATTTAACTATCAAGCCCCCGACGTCCGTTAACTATGTCACACGCGTAACTATGCGGCAATCGGCCGGGCAAAAATTGCAGATCGAATGCCCGCAATGGTAAACGCTCAGTAAAAACAAAAAAAAGCCGCCAGGTTTCCCCGGCGGCTTTAGAGCTGTTCCCGTTCAAACGGAACCGTTTGAGCGAAAGGAACCGCATTTAAACAACAAGCAAGAGCGGTTCACAATTTTAGTGAACCGCTCGGTTGCGAAGAGCAAACGGGCGCATATGCGCCGCCCCTCCCACACCTAGGGTCGCAAAGGCCTCTTGGGGCCGACAGCGTGAGCGCCACAACTGGATCGATTCTATCAAAGATAGAAATGATCTAGAGACAATTGGCGCTTCAAAGAAGCGGCGACTGACTCTAGTCGTTTCATGCTGTCAGAACAAAGAGACCTATTCTGCCGCCTCTCCTTCTGTCATATCGGCCAGCATCGCAGCTTCAGCCTCTTGAACTTTGCGTTGCTCTTCAATGATCAGATCGTCACGGCTGTTGGCCACGCGACGCACCTGGTTCATCACACCGCCCGTACCGGCCGGAATCAGACGACCCACAATCACGTTCTCCTTCAAGCCTTCCAGCGTATCGGACTTACCGGCCACAGCCGCTTCCGTCAGAACGCGGGTTGTCTCTTGGAACGACGCGGCAGAGATGAACGAACGGGTCTGCAAGCTGGCTTTGGTAATTCCCAGCAAGACCGGCTCAGCAGAGGCAGGCGCACGGCCTTCTTCCACAAGCTTTTCATTCATGATGTCCATCTCGATGCGGTCCATCTGCTCGGCTTTCACCAGGCCAGACTCGCCCGGATCGGTGATTTCCACCTTCTGCAGCATCTGGCGCACAATAACTTCGATGTGCTTGTCGTTAATGCCCACACCCTGGAGGCGGTACACTTCCTGCACTTCATCGACGAGGTAGGATGCCAAAGCTTCAACGCCCTTTACCGCGAGAATATCGTGCGGTGCCGGATTACCGTCCAGCAAGTAGTCACCTTTCTCGATTGGGTCGCCATCCTGATAGTGGAACGGCTTACCTTTCGGGATCAGATGCTCGACCGGCTCGACTGTTTCATCGCTTGGTTCGATATGGATGCGACGCTTGTTCTTGTAGTCGCGACCGAAGCGGATCGTGCCATCGATTTCAGCGATGACAGCGGCATCTTTCGGACGACGCGCTTCAAACAGTTCCGCCACCCGAGGAAGACCGCCGGTGATGTCTTTTGTTTTCGCGCTTTCCAAAGGCACACGCGCCAACACATCGCCAGGTTTCACATCGGCACTTGGGTCCACGGACAAAATAGCGTCCACAGAAAGCTGGAACCGGGCTTCACCACCCTGTTCCAACACCAGAACCTCACCCTTGGAATCTTTGATGACCAAGGCAGGCTTAAGGTCTGCACCGCGCGGGTTGGTACGCCAATCGATGATGGTGCGCTTGACGATACCGGTATTCTCGTCCGCCTGTTCGGAAACAGAGACGCCTTCCACCAGATCTTCAAACTCAACCGTACCGCCAACAGGTGTCAGGATAGGACGGGTATAGGGGTCCCACTCCGCGATACGCTGGCTTTGCTTGACCGTGTCACCATCATCCACGTGCAGGCGTGAACCATAAGTCAAACGGTGAACCGCCCGCTCATTGCCCTGCTCGTCCAGGATCAGCACAGCCATGTTGCGGCCCATAGTCATGAGGTTACCGGCGGAATCACGCACCACATTGCGGTTGCGGATTTTCACCTCACCCTCATAGGACGCTTCGATGAAGGACGAATCTGCCACCGTTGCAGCACCGCCAATGTGGAACGTGCGCATGGTCAACTGAGTGCCCGGCTCACCGATGGACTGTGCCGCGATAACGCCTACTGCCTCACCCATATTTACAGGCGTGCCGCGCGCAAGGTCGCGACCGTAGCAGACGGCGCAAATACCCGTGCGGGTTTCACACGTCAGCGCGGAACGGATTTTCACCTGCTGGATACCGGCTTCCTCAATCATCGCGGCATCGGTCTCTTCGATGGACTGACCGGCGGAGACGATTACATCACCGGTTTCGGGATGCACAACGTCTTCTGCTGCCGCACGACCGGAGATGCGCTGAGACAGCGATGCCACCATCTGACCGGCATCTACAATCGCCTGCATGGTCAGGCCGTTGGTGGTACCACAATCAGTTTCGTTGATGATGCAATCCTGCGCCACATCCACCAGACGGCGGGTGAGATAACCGGAGTTCGCGGTTTTCAAAGCAGTGTCGGCAAGGCCCTTACGGGCACCGTGGGTGGAGTTAAAATACTCCATCACAGTCAGACCTTCTTTGAAGTTCGAGATGATCGGCGTCTCAATGATCTCACCGGAAGGCTTGGCCATCAGGCCGCGCATACCGGCCAGCTGCTTCATCTGAGCTGGAGAACCACGCGCCCCGGAGCGGGACATCATGTAGACTGAGTTCATCTGCTTCTGACGACCGTCCTCATCAAACTTCGTCTCCTGCAGACCAGCCATCATTTCGTCAGCCACCTTGTCACCACACTTGGCCCAGGCATCCACGACTTTGTTGTACTTCTCACCTTGGGTGATGAGACCGTCATTGTATTGCTGCTCGAACTCTTTGGTGAGGGCTTGGGTGTCAGACACCATGCCTTCCTTCGTGTCGGGGATCACCATGTCGTCCTTACCGAACGAAATGCCCGCCTTACAGGCGTGGGTGAAGCCAAGCTTCATCACCTGGTCACAGAAGATCACCGTGTCTTTCTGACCGCAGTTGCGATAAACCTTGTCGATCATCGCGGAGATGTTTTTCTTGGTCATTTCCTGGTTCACGATTTCCATCGTGATGCCGGGCTGACGCGGCAGAAGCTCCGCCATCAACATGCGGCCCGGCGTTGTTTCAACGACCTCTGACATCGGGTTGCCTTCGGCATCCACAGTCTTAAAGCGACCCTTGATTTTTGTGTGAAGCGTCACCGTGCCCGTATCGAGCGCGTGCTGCAACTCACCCATGTCGCCGAACATCATGCCCTGACCGGGCTCACCTTCGGCTTCAATCGAAAGATAGTAGAGGCCCAAAACGATATCCTGCGATGGCACGATGATCGGCTGACCGTTGGCCGGGTGCAAGATGTTGTTGGTGGACATCATCAACACGCGTGCTTCCAATTGCGCTTCCAACGAAAGCGGCACGTGAACAGCCATCTGGTCGCCGTCAAAATCGGCGTTGAACGCTGAACACACGAGCGGGTGAAGATGGATGGCCTTGCCTTCGATCAACACAGGCTCGAATGCCTGAATACCAAGACGGTGCAAAGTCGGCGCACGGTTCAAAAGAACCGGGTGCTCACGGATCACTTCGTCGAGAATATCCCAAACTTCAGGCTTCTCTTTCTCGACCAGTTTCTTGGCCTGCTTGACCGTTGAGGAATAGCCCTTGGCGTCGAGACGCGCATAAATGAACGGCTTGAAGAGTTCCAAAGCCATTTTCTTTGGCAAACCACACTGGTGGAGTTTCAGTTCCGGACCAACCACAATGACAGAGCGACCGGAATAGTCGACGCGCTTGCCGAGCAGGTTCTGGCGGAAACGGCCCTGCTTGCCCTTCAACATGTCGGACAGGGATTTCAGCGGACGCTTGTTGGCACCCGTGATCGTGCGGCCACGACGACCGTTGTCGAACAATGCATCAACGGATTCCTGCAACATCCGCTTTTCGTTGCGGATGATAATGTCAGGCGCCCGCAATTCCATGAGGCGCTTGAGACGGTTGTTCCGGTTGATCACGCGACGGTACAAATCGTTGAGATCAGATGTCGCGAAACGACCGCCATCCAACGGCACCAGCGGCCGCAGGTCCGGCGGGATCACAGGGATCGTCTTCATGATCATCCATTCCGGACGGTTACCGGAATCGAGGAACGCCTCAGCGGTTTTCAAACGCTTGGAGAGTTTCTTGTATTTGAGCTCGGACGTAGTGGTCGCGATCTCTTCACGCAGCGTGTTGACCAGTTTTTCGAGGTCAAGACCCGACAACATTTCGTGGATCGCTTCAGCACCGATCATCGCGTTAAACGCGTCTTCGCCATACTCTTCCTGAGCGATCATGTGCTCTTCTTCGGAAAGCAGCTGAAACTCTTTCAACGGCGTCAGGCCGGGTTCGATCACAACGAAATTTTCGAAGTAGAGAACGCGCTCCAGATCTTTCAACGTCAGATCGAGCAGCAAACCAATGCGAGAAGGCAACGACTTCAAAAACCAGATATGTGCGACCGGCGAGGCAAGGTCGATGTGGCCCATGCGCTCACGACGAACGCGGGACAGAGTAACTTCCACGCCGCATTTTTCGCAGATAATGCCTTTGTATTTCATGCGCTTATACTTACCGCACAGACATTCGTAGTCTTTGATCGGACCAAAAATACGGGCGCAGAAAAGGCCGTCGCGCTCAGGCTTGAACGTTCGGTAGTTGATGGTTTCCGGCTTTTTGATTTCGCCAAAAGACCAGGACAGAATTTTTTCCGGAGACGCAATCGAGATACGAATGGAATCGAATGTCTCGGTCTGCACGGTTGGGTTGAAGAGATTCATGACCTCATGGTTCATGTCGTATTCTCCTTCTAGGACTACGTCCCGTTTGGCTTTTTCAAGCCGGCGTCATTAAAATTATGCGAGGTAGCGGAGTGCCAGAGCAATTGCGGCGGATATGGCTGCAATCAACCCCGAAAGAATCACAGCAGGATAGAGGCTTCTTTCCCGATTGATCTTTTCGGTTTCTGCAACGATGCGAGCCACCTCAACCTGAAGTTTGAAGGATGTTTCCGCCGCCAAACGAGCGGTTTCCGCTTTGAACTTTTCGGTCTCGTGGACGATGCGTTCAATTTCTGCATCGTCTCGCGCCGTCTTTTTCGTCGCAGTTGCCATTCCCGTTACTCAGCCGCTTCCGGCATTTGATAGCCGCCGTCTTCGTCGTCATCATGTTCGATGACCACTTTGGAATTCTCCAACTCCACGGAAAGGCCCAACGAGCGCATTTCTTTGACAAGCACATTGAACGATTCCGGAATGCCGGATTCAAACGTATCGTCGCCGCGCACAATGGACTCGTACACTTTGGTACGACCGGCCACGTCATCGGATTTGACGGTGAGCATTTCCTGCAAGGTGTAAGCGGCGCCGTAGGCTTCGAGCGCCCACACCTCCATCTCACCAAAGCGCTGTCCGCCGAACTGCGCTTTACCGCCCAACGGCTGCTGGGTGACGAGCGAGTACGGACCGATAGACCGCGCGTGGATTTTATCATCCACCAAGTGGTGCAGTTTGAGCATGTAGATATAGCCCATCGTCACCGGACGGTCGAAAGCCTCCCCGGTACGGCCATCGTAGAGTGTTGACTGGCCGGAACCATCCAGCCCCGCCTGCTCCAGCATCTCAACAATGTCCGGCTCATGCGCACCGTCAAACACGGGCGTTGCGATACGGATACCGGTTTTGAGCTGGTCAGCCAGCCGTTCAACCGACGCATCATCAAAGTCGCGCACGGGTTCGTTGCGGTCATTGGCGGGATAAACAGCCTCCAACTCCTGACGCAGCGGCGCAATATCTCCGGACGACTGATACGCCTCCAACAGATCGCCAACCTTGTGGCCCATGCCCGCACAGGCCCACCCCAGATGGGTTTCTAGGATCTGACCCACGTTCATACGCGACGGCACACCTAACGGATTCAGCACGATGTCTGCATGAGTTCCGTCCTCAAGGAACGGCATGTCCTCAATCGGCATGATGCGGGAGACCACACCCTTGTTACCGTGACGGCCAGCCATCTTATCGCCGGGCTGCAGCTTGCGCTTGATGGCCACAAACACTTTGACCATTTTCATAACGCCCGGCGGCAACTCGTCGCCACGCTGCAGCTTCTCGACCTTATCCATAAAGCGGCCTTCCAGCATGCCTTTGGACTCGTCATATTGACCGCGCAACGCTTCGATTTGGCCCTGGAGCTTTTCGTCTTCGACGGCAAACTGCCACCACTGCGACCGTGGATGCTCATCCATCAGCTCGGCGGACAGTTTTGTGCCTTTCTTAAAGCCTTTCGGCCCCGCGATAGCTTCCTTGCCGGACAGCATTTCCACCAGGCGCCCGTAGACGTTGCGGTCCAAAATGGCTTGCTCGTCGTCGCGGTCTTTCGCGAGAGTTTCAATTTCCTCGCGTTCGATAGCCATCGCACGCTCATCTTTTTCGATGCCGTGGCGGTTGAACACCCGCACTTCCACCACGGTACCGAAGGCGCCTGGGCTCATGCGCAGCGATGTATCGCGAACGTCGGAGGCTTTCTCACCGAAAATTGCACGCAGAAGCTTTTCTTCCGGCGTCATCGGGCTTTCGCCCTTTGGCGTAATCTTGCCCACCAGAATATCGCCCGGGCCGACTTCGGCACCGATATAGGTGATGCCGGCCTCATCCAAATTTTTCAGCGCCTCTTCGGAGACGTTGGGGATGTCGCGGGTGATCTCTTCCGGACCAAGCTTGGTATCACGTGCCATCACCTCGAACTCTTCAAGGTGGATAGAAGTGAACACGTCGTCACGCACAATGCGTTCTGACAGCAGAATAGAATCCTCAAAGTTGTAACCGTTCCAAGGCATGAACGCGACGAGCACGTTTCGGCCCAGAGCCAAATCACCCAGATCGGTCGAAGGACCATCAGCGATGATGTCTCCCTTGTTCAACTGATCACCAACACGCACCAACGGACGTTGGTTAATACAGGTCGATTGGTTGGAACGCTGGAACTTCTGCAGGCGATAAATGTCCACACCCGGCTTGGCCGGGTCCAGATCTTCGGTTGCCCGCACCACGATACGCGTGGCGTCCACCTGGTCCACAATACCGGCACGACGCGCGCCAATGGCAGCACCCGAATCGCGAGCCACGATGGCCTCCATGCCGGTGCCAACAAATGGCGCTTCCGCCCGCACCAAAGGCACGGCCTGACGCATCATGTTGGACCCCATCAAGGCGCGGTTGGCGTCATCGTTTTCCAGGAACGGAATAAGCGCCGCAGCAACAGACACCAGCTGTTTCGGCGACACATCCATCAAGTCCACAGCCGCAACCGGCATGTTTTGCACGTCACCGGCCTGACGGCAGATCACAAACTCATTGATGAACTTGCCAGCATCATCCAGCGGCGCGTTGGCCTGCGCCACCACATATTTGGCCTCTTCCATAGCGGACAGATAGACAACCTCACTGGTCACCATACCGTCCACCACCTTGCGGTAGGGACTTTCGATGAAACCGTATTTGTTGATCCGCGCGAAGGTCGCCAGCGAGTTGATCAGACCGATGTTCGGGCCTTCCGGCGTTTCAATCGGGCAGATACGACCGTAATGCGTTGGGTGCACGTCGCGCACCTCAAAGCCGGCACGTTCGCGGGTCAGACCACCAGGCCCAAGCGCGGACAGACGACGCTTATGCGTAATCTCGGAAAGCGGGTTTGTCTGATCCATAAACTGAGACAGTTGCGAAGAACCGAAGAACTCACGCACAGCGGCCGCAGCAGGCTTCGCGTTGATAAGGTCCTGCGGCATCACAGTGTCGATTTCGATGGAAGACATACGCTCTTTAATGGCGCGCTCCATGCGCAACAGGCCCACACGATATTGGTTTTCCATCAACTCACCGACGGAACGAACACGCCGGTTGCCGAGGTTGTCGATATCGTCGATGGCACCTTTGCCGTCACGCAGTTCCACCAGCGTTTTCATGACCGCAAGAATGTCTTCCTTGCGCAGCACCCTCACAGTGTCTTCGGCATCCAAATCGAGGCGTGAATTCATTTTCACGCGACCAACAGCGGACAGATCGTAGCGTTCACGATCAAAGAACAGCGACTGGAACATTGCCTCAGCCGATTCAGGTGTTGGCGGCTCGCCCGGGCGCATCACACGGTAGATGTCGAACAGAGCATCCTGACGGGACGCGTTCTTATCCGCAGCCAATGTGGAGCGCATATAGGCGCCCACGTTCACATGGTCGATGTCCAACAGATCGAGCTCGGCATAGCCCATCTCTTGCAGAGCGGTGATGCCTTCTTCATCCAACTCATCACCGGCTTCAAAATAAATTTCGCCCGTTTCCATGTTGACGATGTCTTCCGACAGATACTGACCGACTACGTCTTCGGTTGTACCGCGGACGGCTTTGGTTTTTTCAGACAATTGCTTGATCGTGCGGGCGGTCACCTTCTTACCGGCTTCCAGCACCACTTCGCCAGAGTCAGCGTCGATCACGTCTTCAACAGGTTTGGTGCCCTTATAGCGCTCGCCATCGAATGGGATGCGCCAGGCACCCTCACCTTCGTGCGTCACGGTCAACGTCTTGTAGAAGTGCTCGAGAATCTCTTCGCCGTCCAAACCCAGCGCCATCAACAAGGATGTGGCGGGAATTTTACGGCGGCGGTCGATACGGGCGTACACGATGTCCTTGGCGTCAAACTCAATATCCAGCCAAGAGCCCCGATACGGGATCACACGTGACGCGAACAACAGCTTACCGGAAGAATGGGTCTTGCCTTTGTCGTGATCGAAAAACACACCGGGTGAACGGTGCATCTGGGAGACGATAACGCGCTCCGTGCCGTTAATGATGAACGTGCCGTTGCCGGTCATCAAAGGCATATCGCCCATGTAGACTTCTTGCTCTTTAATGTCCTTGACCGACTTCGCACCGGTATCTTCATCGATATCAAACACGATCAGGCGCAGGGTCACTTTCAGCGGTGCTGAATAGGTCATGTCGCGTTGGCGGCACTCTTCAACATCGTATTTTGGCGCTTCAAAATCATATCGCACGAAATCCAACTGCGCGGCGCCCGTGAAGTCCTTGATCGGGAAGACGGAATTAAACACCGCCTGCAGACCTTCATCACCCCGGCCGCCTTCTGGCTCTTTGACCATCAAGAAAGCATCGTAAGATGACATCTGAACCTCGATGAGGTTCGGCATTTCCGTCACTTCTGTGATATTGCCGTAGACCTTACGGACGCGCTTGCGACCGTTAAACTGTGCGGAAGATTTGGCTTTAGCCATGGATGGATAAGCTCCTTTGGGAGGTTGGCTATGGAACTGTCTCCACACCAACGAAAGCTGCCGACCATTTGATACCGTAAGACGCGAACCGCCCTAGAAACCAAACGCTCAATTGGCCGTTTCGCCGCCGCATCCCGCCCGCAAAATGAAAGGGATCCGAATATGCGAGGCTTAAACGGCATGAAGACCCGCATCTCCACCCATCCAATCGGTGAAGTCGGATCCTGAACTCAAATTGTGCTAAAGTGCCTGCCCCATTCAATCGGACAGGCCAACGCGCGCTCCACACCTATAGCAGGCTTCGTGGCAAAGAAAAGGCACCGCACGATTGTTTTAATCGTTATCGCAACCCGGAGCAGCGGAAAAGCCGAATACGTCATTCGAAGTGTCCTTAACACCAAAGAACGTGAAGAGCCGCATTGCGATAGACGCACAATTGCTGACACTCACACTTAACAGTGCCAACAAGCATGTGCGCTATCCTCGACCGCGCAGAGAATTTCCCGGTGCCACTCACTTATCTATGGTCGGTCAACGCAGGCGCCGCCAAAACGGCAGCAAATTACATGGTCGGATTGGAGGCCAAGAAACGAGCCTTATCCAGCATCGGCCACTGGTTTGTTTAGGCACCATTCCAAATGCGTTAACTGAGCCACGTTCTTTGGCCTCAACCCCCTCGCTCGACAAGCTGTTCAACGTCTGGTTTCATCCCGCACGCAACAACAACACAACTAAGAAGAATGCGCGGAATGCCTCGATAATCACTGCACTTATATTTCTGTTGGAGGAGACACGAAATGAACATGCGCCCGGACCCGACTTTTTACGCAACGGCAAAACTGGCCATGGCGGCGCCGGTGGAGACACTGGCTTTCACGCTCATGCTCAGTCCCGATGGCTCCAAACCGGACGGCATCGCCGTGGTGGATTGTGACCCCAATTCAAAGACTTTTGGCCAGATTATCAGCAGCCTGTTTATGCCCAATCTGGGAGACGAGTTTCACCATTTCGGCTGGAACGCCTGTTCCTCCGCTCTCTCCCCGCTGACGGGCCACGCGTTCCTGGAGCGGCGCTATTTGATTGTCCCGGGCATTCGATCGTCCCGCATCTATGTCATCGACGTCAAAGACCCGATGAACATGAAAATTCACAAGACCATCGAAGCCGAAGAGATTATGCAGAAGACGGGCTACTCGCGCCCCCACACCATTCATTGCGGACCGGAAGGCATTTACGTCTCCACGCTGGGCGGTGGCGGCGAAGACGGGACCGACGGCCCTCCCGGCATTTTTATCATGGATTGCGAAACCTTCGATGTGCTCGGCCGCTATGAGATGGACCGGGGCGCGCAAGACAAACACTACGATTTCTGGTGGAACCTGCCACGCGATTACATGGTGAGTTCGGAATGGGGTCTGCCCCCGCAATATGAAAACGGCATCGTGCCTGAAGACTTGCTCAGCAACAAATACGGCCATTCAATCCATTTTTGGGACCTGCGGGCCCGCAAAAACATCCAGACCATCGATCTTGGAGCCAACCACCAGATGGCGCTGGAAATCCGCCCGGCCCACGACCCGGTCAAAGAGTATGGATTTTGCGGCGTTGTGGTCGACACGTCCAATCTTGAAGGCGCGATCTTCACGTGGTGGCGCGATGAAGACGGCACATTCCAAGCCAAGAAAACCATCACCATCCCGCCGGTAGCCGCAGACCCGGACGACCTGCCCGAACTGTTGAAAGGCTTTTCCGCCGTACCGCCTCTCGTGACGGACATCGACCTCAGCCTCGATGACAGGTATCTCTATGTCGCCTGCTGGGGCACAGGGGAGTTGCACCAATATGATGTGTCGGACCCGATGAACCCGACATTAGCAGGCAAAGTGGAGATCGGCGGCATCGTCACCAAAACCAAACATCCCAACGGCCAGGACTTCGGCTACGGCCCGCAAATGGTGGAGATCAGCCGCGACGGAAAACGCGTCTATTGGACAAACTCGCTCTACTCCACATGGGACGATCAGTTCTATCCCAGCGAACGGGGCGCGGCCATGGTGATGGCGGACGTTGGCGAGACTGGCGGCATCACGCTCAACAAAGACTTCTGGGTCGAGTTTCCCGACGGCTATCGCAGCCACCAAATCCGGCTTGAAGGGGGCGACTGTTCAACCGACAGTTTCTGCTACCCGTCGGTTTAGAAGGGACCCGGCACTTTGCCCGAATTCACATCGGTGACGGCCCTTTGGTGGGCCGTCATCGTTTCGGGTCTCTATCACGGCTTGAACCCGGGCATGGGCTGGCCTCTGGCCGTCTCCTCGGCCCTGATGGAGCGGCAAAAATCGGCCTTGCTCAAGGCGCTTGCTGCGCTGTCGGCCGGGCATTTTGTAGCAATGCTGGCAGTGCTTCTGCCGTTTTCCATGATGACAATATTAGTCTCTTGGGAGCGGGAAATCCGGATCGGGGCCGGTGTCATCGTCATTGCGCTTGGACTCTACCTGCTCATCAACCGCCGCCACCCAAAATTCCTGTCCCGCGTTCCCCCGTCCAAACTCGCGCTATGGTCGTTTCTTGCAGCCATGGCGCACGGTGCTGGCCTGATGCTGGTGCCGATCTATCTCGGTATCTGCGCCCCGGCGGAGCAGGACGCGGGCCATCTCGCTGCCGGGGTGTTGATGGCAGGCAACGTCCAAACCGCGCTCGCGGTTGCCATAGCCCACACCGCCGCCATGACAGTGGCGGGCGGCGTCCTCGCAGCGGGCACCTACTTTTATCTTGGCCTAAATTTCCTATCGAAAGCTTGGTTCAATCTCGATATTGTCTGGGCGCTCAGCCTCATACTGGTCGGCGCAATTGGGGTGATAAGCTCACTCTAACCCGACACAAACGCCAACGCTTCCAACAAAAAACCCCCGCCGGTTGCCCGACGGGGGTCTGAAACAATGACTGCGAAAACAGGAAGACCGCTTACTTGAGTTCGACGGTCGCGCCGGCTTCTTCGAGCTTTTTCTTCAGCTCTTCGGCTTCGCCTTTGGAAATGCCTTCCTTGACGGCTTTTGGTGCGCCTTCGACGAGGTCTTTGGCTTCTTTCAGGCCGAGACCCGTGATGCCGCGAACTTCTTTAATGACATTGATTTTCTTGTCGCCGGCGGATGCCAGGATCACGTCAAACTCGTCTTTTTCTTCTTCGGCTTCAGCAGCAGGGCCGGCAGCAGCGGCAGCAGCCACAGGAGCAGCAGCGGAAACGCCCCAATGCTCTTCGAGCATTTTGGAAAGTTCAGCAGCTTCCAGCACGGTCAGTGTGGAAAGTTCGTCAACGATCTTTTGAAGATCAGCCATGTTTGTAGTCCTTCGAATAGATGTTCGCACGATGCTGTGTCGAACAAGGATGGTTGGATCCCCGCGTCGAAGCTCAACGCCCACGCGGGATTGGATATGTGTTCAACTGCCTCAGGCAGCTTCGTCCTTGCGGGCATAGGCTCCGATGACACGCGCCACAGCACCGGCTGGTGCGGAGGTGAGCATGGCGATGCGCTGTGCGGGCGTGTTGATCATGCCAACAAGTTTCGCGCGCAGTTCATCCAGGGACGGCATGGTGGCAAGAGCCTTAACACCGTTTTCATCGAGGTTGGTTGCGCCCATCGCGCCACCCAGAATAACGAGCTTGTCGTTTTTCTTGGCGAACTCGCTGGCCGCTTTCGGGGCTGCCACAGGGTCTTCCGCATATGCGATAAGAGTGGGACCTTTAAAAAGGTCCGCCATGTGTTCAGCTTCCGTGCCTTCAAGAGCAAGCTTGACGAGGCGGTTTTTCGCGACTTTGACCGTGCCACCCGCGTCGCGCATATTGGAGCGAAGCTCCGTCATGTCTGCCACGGTGAGACCGGCATAATGTGCCACAACGACGGAGCCAGCGCCCGAAAGCGTGTCTTTCATCTCGGCAACAAATTCGCGTTTTTCCGCTCTTTCCAATTTGTCTCTCCAGTTTGCCTCTCGTGGCTCATGCACCCGCAAGCGCGCGTGCAAAAGCCCGGGGGCGGTTTCTGTTTGCTACCCCTTGCGGGATAACGGCTCAGTGTCCTGCCCCCTCACACATTGATAACAATGGAAAGGTTCGTGTTCGAACGGGCGCTGTTGCCTGTCGGCAAAACACCCTATTTCTCACCGTCTGTGCTGGACATTAAGACAAAAGCCACCAGCAGTCTCGGACAGGATGAAAGGCACAGGCCTTTCGTGCGCTCGATTGAGAGTGCTGAGGGGATATGTCAGAGGTTTGGAGCGATAGCAAGGGGCGGCGTATGGTGAGTCGTCATACAGTCCGGCCTGGGCTCACACCCAGTGTGTAAGCGTTTCGGTCGATTATCACATCACTGCCATCGCAGCTACATGATTGAGAATGTGTATCTGCCGCATTCCAACACGCATGATGCCGGGGCTTGCGGCGTAACCGGAGGTTCCGGGCACCAGGCCCGGGATGACGTTGGAGGGTAAAGATCCCAACTTTAGACCATTTCTATCTTTGATAGAATCGATCCAGTTGTGGCGCTCACGCTGTCGGCCTCAAGAGGCCTTCGCGACCCTAGGTGGAGGGAGGGGCGGCGCATAAGCGCCGGGTTGCTCTTCGCAACCAAGCGGTTCAATCAAATTGTGAACCGCTCTAAACCCACCACCCTCGCCCTTCGAGACGACGCCACGCATTTCCTCAGGATGAGGGCGTTTCATCTTCAACGCTCGGCGACATCAAAACAAAAAAAGGCCCCGATGAGCGCTCATCGGGGCCTTTTTCAAATTCGTATGCGACGCGGCTAAGCGGCGAAGAGCCGCCGCGCATTCGTTTGTCGCTCCCGCGAAGCGAAGCACAAACAACCTGCAGTGCTTATGCGGCTGGCATCACGGTGCTGGCGTCCACTTTCACACCGGCACCCATGGTGCTGGTGACGGCCACGCGCTTTACGTAGGTGCCCTTTGCGCCACTTGGCTTTGCTTTGATGACAGCATCTGTCAAAGCCTTGATGTTCTCTTCGAGCGCTTTTGCATCAAAGCTGGCCTTGCCAACACCTGCGTGGATCACGCCGGCTTTTTCAACACGGAACTCAACGGAACCGCCCTTGGCGTCTTTGACAGCTTTGGTCACGTCCGGCGTAACGGTGCCCACACGCGGGTTTGGCATCAGGCCGCGCGGGCCCAAAACCTTACCCAAACGGCCGACGAGGGCCATCATGTCGGGGGTTGCGATCACGCGGTCATAGTTGAGATCACCGCCCTGCATGGATTCCATCAAGTCCTCAGCGCCCACAACGTCCGCTCCGGCAGCCTTGGCTTCGTCCGCTTTCGCGTCGCGAGCGAACACGGCCACTTTCATATCGCGGCCTGTGCCGTTTGGCAGGGTCACAACACCACGCACCATCTGGTCCGAGTGGCGGGGGTCAACGCCCAAGTTGATAGAGACTTCAACGGTCTCATCAAACTTGGCGACCGCATTTTTCTTGACCAATTCGACCGCCTCACTGATGTCATACATCTTATTGCGATCGATCGTCTCACGGACGGCCTTCAGCCGTTTTCCAACCTTTGCCATCTGATTAACCCTTCACTTCCAGACCGATAGAACGCGCAGACCCTTCGATCATCAGCATAGCCTGATCGATATCGTTGGCGTTGAGGTCTTTCATTTTCGCTTCTGCAATCTCACGCACCTGATCGCGGGTCACGGACCCGGCAACAGAACGGCCAGGTTCGTTGGAACCAGACTTGAGGTTGGCCGCTTTCTTCAAAAGGTAGGACGCGGGTGGCGTCTTCATTTTGAAGGTGAAGGATTTGTCCTGGAAAATGGTGATGGTGACGGGCACGGGTGAGCCTTTTTCCATCTCTTGCGAAGCCGCGTTAAACGCCTTGCAGAATTCCATGATGTTGAGACCGCGCTGACCCAGCGCTGGTCCGATTGGCGGCGACGGGGATGCATTCCCTGCCGGCACCTGAAGTTTCAGGTAACCCTGAATTTTCTTGGCCATTGTACTGCCTTTCAAAGGCCCCGCGAAAAAGCGGAGCGGTTGGTGTTTGCAAAACCTGAAAACCCAAAGTTTAGGCTAACAGATTGTGCGGTTGCAGCCCGCGTGGTCTGGTTTGATACCCGGCCAGGGCATCGTGCCTCCCACACGGTCTATGCCCCGCACCACTCCAAGAGCGGCCCGCAGGCAAAACGGGGTGAAAACGTCGTCAGACTTTTTCCACCTGTCCGTATTCAAGATCGACCGGGGTGGCCCGGCCAAAAATTGAAACTTCCACTTTCAGGCGGGCGCGCTCCTCATCCACCTCTTCCACAGTGCCGGAGAACGACGCGAAGGGACCGTCGGAAACCCGCACGTTTTCGCCGATTTCGAATGTGATGGATGGCTTCGGACGCTCCACGCCTTCTTGTACCTGGTTCAGGATGCGGTCGGCTTCCTTGTCCGTGATCGGAAGCGGTTTGTTGTCCGAGCCCAAAAAGCCTGTCACCTTGGGTGTGTTCTTGATCAGGTGGTAGGCCTCATCCGTCATATCCATGCGGGCAAGCACGTAGCCGGGAAAGAACTTGCGCTCAGCATCGACCTTGCGGCCCTTGCGCACTTCCACAACCTTTTCGGTGGGCACGATGATTTGCTCCACCAAGTGCTCCAGACCTTTCTGGCGAACAGATTCTTGAATCGATTCCACGACCTTTTTTTCAAAGTTCGAATAGGCGTGAATGATGTACCACCGCATGGCCATAGCGCGTGTGAACTCCGTAAATGGGTTAGTCCTAGCCGAACAGCAAACCTGTTCCGTAGCTGAGCAACTGGTCGATAAAGAAAAAGAAGACGGCGGTGATGAACACAAGGATTAGGCACATGATGGTGGTGACAACCGTCTCACGGCGTGTTGGCCACACCACTTTGGCAATCTCTGCGCGCACCTGCTGCAAAAATGAAAACGGATTCGTACGGGCCACGTGCATCTCTCGTCTTGTGTTGGTTTGACAGTTTGCGGCTGGTTTACGTTACCTAAGGGGCCACAGCCCGGCTCGCCAACGAATACCGCAAACACGACCCTGAAAAACAACCGGGCGCCAAACAAAAATTGAGCGCGTCCACCGACCAACCGGCAAACACGCTCCCTGTTGTGCGCGTGTGTACAAATGATGGCGCACAATGGCAAGGGGCAAGCGTTCGGAAATGGGAGCCCCCTCCCCGCACGTCACCTCACACAAGCGGCACCATATCAGTATGGCGCATCCACATCATTCATGCACACGTAGACAGACTTCAACGCGCTGTAGTGGTTGATCGCCAGTTTGGAGTTCTCCCGCCCAACCCCGGACATTTTTGAGCCACCAAAAGGCGCCTCAACTGGCGCAAGATTATAGGTGTTGATGTAGCATGCTCCCGCCTCAAATCCGGCTGCCACGCGGTGGGCGCGGGTAAGATCGGATGTAAAGACACCAGCGGCCAACCCATATTCGGTGGCGTTGGCGCGGGTGGTCACTTCCTCTTCTGTTTCAAAGTCGAGCACGGACAGCACCGGGCCAAAAATTTCCTCGCGCGCGATGGTCATATCATCAGTGACCTCCGCAAATATCGTGGGCTCGAGATAAAAGCCCTCACGATCCAGCCGCTGGCCGCCACACACCAATCGCGCGCCCTCAGACACGCCTTTGTCGATATAGCCCTGCACGATCTGCATCTGCTGCTCAGACACCATGGGCCCGAAGGATGTGTCCGGGTCCATGGGGTCGCCAATCACCGCGTGCCCCACCCGTTCCACCAGGCGTTTGAGGAACACATCCTTGATGCCCTTTTGAACGAACACCCGTGTGCCGTTGGAACACACCTGACCAGACGAATAAAAGTTGGCCAGAATCGCGCCGCCCACCGCGTTTTCGACGTCGGCATCATCAAAAATGATCAACGGGGACTTTCCGCCCAATTCCATCGTGACATGCTTCATCCGTGAGGCCGCCGCCGCGTAGACCTTTTTGCCCGTGGGCGCGGAGCCGGTGAGCGAGACCTTGGCGACACGCGGGTCCGTCACCAACGCAGATCCAACATCGCCATAGCCCTGCACCACGTTGAACACACCGGCAGGCGCGCCTGCCTCAACCAAAATTTCGGCCACTTTCAGGGCGGATAAAGGCGTTGTTTCAGACGGCTTAAACACCATCGTATTGCCACAGGCCAAAGCCGGAGCCGCCTTCCAACAGGCGATCTGCGTGGGATAGTTCCAAGCACCTATTCCAACACAGACGCCCAACGCTTCGCGGATCGTGTAGACAAAATCACCAGCAGCCAACGGAATGTGTTCACCGGTCAAAGACCCTGCCAAACCGCCAAAATACTCCAGCGCATCCGCCGCAGACGTGGCATCCGCCACCGTCGTTTCCTGAATGGGCTTGCCCGTATCATGGGTCTCAAGAACGGAAAGCTCATGATTGCGCTCCCGCATATTGTCCGCCGCCCGGCGCAAGATTCGCCCCCGCTCCGTCCCGGTCAGCGCCGCCCAAGCCCCCTGCGCCGCCGCTGCACTGGCCAACGCCCGCTCCACAATATCCAGCGTCGCCGAATGCAACCGGGCAATCACCGCGCCGGAGGCAGGATAAACCACATCAAGTGCGCGCCCCGCAGTATCCTCAACATAAGCCCCATCGATGAAGTGGCTGGCAACGGGTTGAAATTTCATGGTGTAGGCTTTCGATTTTGTGTCCGTCAGGCCGAGCAAGACGCACGTCTATCTGCACCTTAAATATGTGTCACTGTTTGGTTTTTGACATGGGCGACATAGGTCCGTCTCGTGATCGTTCATGAAACACTAAATTTTTGCGCATTTTGCGCGCCAGTTTGCGCTCGCTGGTGCAACACAAAGAGCCAAACCCTATATGGTCAGCGCTGTTCTGTCGCTGCAGTGACTGGCCTCAAAATTCGACACGCTTGCTGTGTCGGATGTATGTTTCTGCCATAGGATTCATCGACAATATGAAAGCGCCCCACAGATAATGACAGAAATAGCTCTCTTGTTCGCGGCTCTCACATTTGGAGGCATGGCCTTCTTCAGTTTTGGGTTTGCACCGGTTTTGTTTGCGCAATTGCCGATGGAAAAAGTGAGGCCGCTGCTGCGCGGAACATTCCCCTACTACTATGCAGCGGTGTTGGGTCTTTCCGGTATCACAGCGCTGATAGCAGTTTTTGCTGACCAGACAGTCGCGATCATTTTTGCCGCCATCTGTCTAACAACGATCTATGCCAGACAGGTGCTTATGGGGCAGATCAATGCGGCGACCGACCGGGATGATCAGCCGATGTTCAAAACACTGCACATGGTTTCCGTCATCCTCCAACTCGTACAAATCGGTTTTGCAGGTTGGGCTGTAACTTTGCTCATTCAATGAACCACACTCCGTTTGCGTTGCAACGCCTAAAACGGAGACAGCTGACGGATTTGACCTAAAAACGGATGAGATACTGTCCATGACACAGAAGCGAACCAAAAACGTATATGGTGAAGAAATGCAATCGTGCTGCACCAACCCTATGACCGGCTTTCTGCGCGATGGCTTCTGCAACACCAACCAATTTGATCAGGGTAGTCATGTCGTTTGCGCTATAATGACCGAAGAGTTTCTGACCTTTACAAAATCAAAGGGAAACGATCTATCGACGCCAATGCCCGTTCACCAGTTTCCGGGGCTGAAGCCCGGCGACAAATGGTGTTTATGCGCTCTGAGATGGAAAGAGGCTTATGATGCGGGCGTCGCTCCGCCCGTTGATGCGAACGCTACCAACGAGCGCTCCTTACAGTTCGTGACACTGGAAATGCTGCAACAGCACTCAAAATAGGAGGCGGAATTGGCGCATGTCTTAGTCATCGGTTCAAGCCAAGGCATTGGCAAGGCTGTCGCTGAGCAATTAGCTCTGAGAGGGCATTCAGTAAGAGCGTTCTCTAGAAAAATCCATCAGGATATTTTTCGAAACAGTTCGATAGAAACAATCCGCGGAAATGCTCTTGAAAGCGATGATGTTGCAGCCGCATTAGATGGTGTTGATACGGTCGTTCAGGCCCTTGGCGTTAAAGCCAATCTGCGGATGATCACGGGGCCTGTGACCCTGTTTTCTGAGGCAACAAAAGTTTTGCTTCAGGCAATGCAAGCGACCGATGTGCGGCGGTTGATTGCAGTGACGGGTTTTGGTGCAGGCGATTGCGCTGCCGCGATCAGTCCGCTGCAACGCATTCCATTTAGGGCCGTACTTGGCCAAGCTTACGATGACAAAACCATTCAGGAACAGCTTATTTCTGGGAGCGAGCTCGACTGGATGATCGTGCGGCCGGGGGTTCTAACAAACGCACGGTGCGGCGGCGGCTACCAGGTCTTGGTTCAACCGGATACATGGCAAAACGGCGTCGTTACACGGGGCGACGTTGCTGACTATATCGCAAGTGAAGTCGCGAAAGAGACACTCGGTAAAATCAAGCCCGTTGTGATCAGGTATCCGTTCCCACTTTGATAATTGCTCGTTTTGAAACTTTGCTGCTTCCACGCAACTCAAAGTCAATGCGCGCGACACAGCTCACCGTTTGCCCCGCCAAGTAAGGGATTGCATGTTGAGCATGGCAAGATCGATTTCGTTTTTCGCGATCTCTTCGCAAAGAGCAATCGCAGCATCTAACTGCTGTACGGTCATATGCTTGTAAGCTGGCGGCTTTATATCGTGGTACCAAACGCCTTTGCACACATGATCCAAAACAATGCGTTGAAAGCAATGATCTTCATTTACAGGCCAGTGTTGACCCCTCTTGCGCGCGACTTCTGGAAGTACCGTTTTGGTGAAATACAAATATCGTTTTCGTTTTTGCCAAACAGCATCATCCTGAATGCCTGCAAGCGGAAACAGCGATGTTTGCTCATTCTGTGTCATAGCGTGTTGATCAAGCAGATCTTTGCTGGTCAGCCTGAAGAACGCTCGAAACTATGGGAAACAGATCTTTTTCCGCGATCCAACGGAGGCCGGATGTATCATGGTTGAGGGTGTTCTCACCCAAATAAGCAATAACATGAGCACCCGCTGATCGAGCCGCTTCCAGCCCAGCCTCATTGTCTTCTACAACCAAAGCCTCGATGGGCTTGATTTGGAGACGATCAAAAGTTGCTGAATAGGCCTCAGGAGACGGTTTTTGGGCGAAACCATCGTTCGCCGATGTTGTGACGTCCAGAAGACTGCGCAGTATGCCATCATCCAAATCGAGCAAAGCGCTGATGGTTTCATCTGCTGTTGTGGAGATTAACCCAGTCGTCATATGAGCTTCGCGGGCACGGTTCAGGCTGCTTAAAACCCCGTCTCTTAAGGAAGGTTGCCGCTCGCGGAGCAATTGCACAAACACCGAAGTCTTCGTTGCATGAACAGCCTTAGAGTCGACTGTGATGCCCTGCTCATTAGCATATCGCTCTATCCGGTCATTACCGCCCGAACTGGCGAGCATTGCGCGGTAGTCTTCTTGTTCCCAACGCCAATCCAAATCGTGTTTTACAAAGGCCTCATTGAACGCTTCGCGTTGCAGTTCTGAAGTTTCAATTATTGATCCAACAGATCCGAAGAGAAGCGCTTTCATAGTGTTTTCCCGTGCATTTAGCAGTTTTGAGTGAGGTCATCGGCCAGTGAAACCAGCAGCGATTTCGACAAGCCGATAGTTAGTACAGGACGCGAAAAAATTGTAGAGTTCAGCTGAAAAACGAAGCCATAACGACTAATAAGCAAGCACGGGTGCTGAAGACCCAAACGACTTGGTCGGGCTTGGAGCAGGCTTTAGGTTGCCTGCGTTAGGCTACCTCACGAACGGTGGCCACCAAACGAACCGCTTCCAGTTCAAACGACCGGCGTCAAACGCTGCCGCATAAAGCACTTCCCCACTTGCGCCATCTGCCCACCCATCGCACAACACCGCCTACTCATTCCGTCGGAGAGCCCGTCCATGAACTGCGTCTTTGTTCAACTGCGATGCCATCCCGGCCAAACCTATGCGGTGGCTGACAAGATCTATGAGCGCGAGATCGTCTCAGAACTCTATTCCACCAGCGGGGACTATGATCTTTTGGCAAAAATTTACGTGCCCGAAGGTGAAGATGTGGGGAAGTTCATCAATGACAAGCTGCTGGATATCACCGGCATATCCCGCTCGTTGACAACGTTGACGTTTCGCGCATTCTGAAATCAAGAGCGCGTGAACAGCCACACCGTGCGGGAGGCATGGCTGGATTGGGCGCACAGACCGAGAAAAACCAACTGATAAAACACAAACTGGGGGGAGAAACCCGATGACATTGACCTTGAAAAGCATGGTGAAAACCGCCGCCATTTTGCTGGCGACCACCGCCCTGTCCGCCGCCACTGTTATGGGTACCGTGGGTGCCGCCAATGCGGGCAAAGTGAAAGTCGGCATGATCACCACCCTGTCCGGCGGCGGCGCGGGCCTCGGCATTGATGTGCGCGACGGCTTTATGCTGGCGGTCAAACAGGCAGGTAATTCCGACCTTGAGGTTGTCATCGAAGACGATCAGCGCAAGCCGGACATTGCGGTGCAACTTGCCGACAAGATGATCCAGTCCGAAAAGGTCGATGTGCTGACAGGCATTATCTGGTCCAACCTCGCTATGGCCGTGGTGCCTGCCGCAACTGCACAGGGCAAGTTTTACCTCTCCCCCAACGCGGGCCCCTCCGCGCTGGCCGGCAAGGGTTGCCACGCAAACTATTTCAACGTCGCCTGGCAAAACGACAACCTGCACGAAGGTGCAGGCGCTTATGCCAAGGCAACGGGTTTCAAAAACAGCTTCATCCTTGCCCCCAACTATCCCGCCGGTAAGGACGCGCTGACCGGCTACAAGCGCACCTATGGCGGCGCGCTTGCCGGAGAAGTGTTTACTAAACTGGGCCAGACGGACTATGCGGCCGAGATCGCGCAGATCCGCGCGTCCGGCGCGGACAGCGTGTTCTTCTTCCTGCCCGGCGGCATGGGCATTTCCTTCATGAAACAATACGCCCAGTCCGGCGTGGACATTCCGTTAGTGGGTCCCGCCTTCTCGTTTGACCAGGGCATTTTGCAGGCCGTTGGCGATGCAGCACTGGGCGTGAAAAACGCGTCCCAATGGTCAAAAGATTTGGACAATGCCGCCAACGTGGCGTTCGTGGAGAGCTTTCAAAGAGAGTACGGCCGCCTACCCTCGCTCTACGCCAGTCAGGGATTTGACACGGCCAACCTGCTTCTGTCCGCCATGGGCAAGGCCGAAGTGACCGACGCCGCCGCGTTCCGTGCCGCACTGGCGCAAGCTGATTTCGCCTCCACACGCGGTGACTTCAACTTCGGTTCCAACCAGCATCCAATCCAAAACATCTACATCCGCGAAGTGATCAAAGAGGGCGACGTGTTCACGAACAAAGTCGTCTCCACCGCTTTGACCAATCACGGTGATGTTTACGCACAAGACTGCGGCCTTTAGGTCGCGGTCTTGTGCGCTACCATGCGGTTTGGATTGGCCAATCCACCATTTGGAATGAGATGAGCCGATGGACATTTCGCTTCTTTTTGCGATCCTGACGGCCGGGCTTATCGCTGCGGCCAGCCCTGGCCCGGCCACTGTCACCATCGCCACAACGTCGGCATCCCACGGCACCGGAGCAGGTCTGGCGGTCGCAACAGGCATCGTGGCTGGCTCATTCATGTGGTCCATTTCGGCGGCGCTGGGCCTCAGCGCGCTCATGGTTGCCAACGCTTGGGCATTGGAAGTTATACGCTATGCCGGTGCGCTGTATCTGCTTTATCTGGCATGGAAATCCGCCCGCGCGGCGTGGGCTGGGAAGGCCACCAATCTGGTGGGCGCGGCAACACCCTCTTCCCACAGGGCGCTTTTCGCAAAAGGTCTGTTGCTGCACCTCACCAACCCAAAGGCCATCCTGTTTTTTGGCGCCCTTTACGCCTTCGTGTTGAAGCCGGGAGAACCGTGGCAGACGCTCGCCATCGTGGTGGCCGCCATTGGCCTTCAAAGCACCATTATCTTTTTAGGGTACGCCCTTTTGTTTTCACGCCCAAAAGTCCGTGCGCTCTACGCGCGGGCGGCAAGGAGCATTCAGGCCGCCTGTGCAGTCGTGTTCGGTGGGTTTGC
This sequence comes from Pseudomonadota bacterium, assembly GCA_038746275.1. Taxonomy (GTDB): domain Bacteria; phylum Pseudomonadota; class Alphaproteobacteria; order Rhizobiales; family Rhizobiaceae; genus Pseudahrensia. The sequence continues at coordinate 225,128 of JBCDKS010000003.1, forward strand.
ACTGCGCTTGCTAACGGCCAAACTGGCCTCCTGACGCAAAGCCTGTGAGCGAGCCGACGTGACCATTCCTTTGCTTCTTGAGCAGGTTCTAAACGGCCTCCAATTCGGCATCATGCTGTTTTTGATGGCGGCTGGGCTGACACTTGTGTTCGGCGTAATGGGGTTGATCAACCTCGCTCACGGCTCGCTTTATATGATCGGTGCTTTTGCCTGCGCAGCGGTGGCCGCCGCCACGGGCTCGTTCTGGCTCGGACTTGCCGCCAGCGTGGTCGTCGCCGCCTTCGCAGGTGTATTGATCGAAACACTGGTCATGCGACACCTGTACCGGCGCGATCATCTCGATCAGGTACTGGCAACATTCGCGTTGATTTTGATCTTCTCGGAGGGCACCCGCTGGTTGTTCGGTTCCTTCCCGCTCTACCTCAACATCCCGGACGCCCTGTCGAGTTCAGTCACGCTGCCCTTCGGCATCGTCTACCCTGCCTACCGCATGGCAATAATTGTCATCGGTCTGGTGGTGGCGGTCGGCATCTTCCTGCTCATCCACAAGACCCGCCTTGGCATTCAGGTCCGCGCAGGGGAAAGCGACCGTGAAATGATCGGGGCTTTGGGTATCGATATCGCCAAGCTGTATACGATCCTGTTTGCGATCGGCGCGGCGCTGGCCGGGCTGGCAGGCGCGCTGGTGGGCGCTTTGCAGTCTGTGCAAGTCGGCATGGGGGAGCCTGTGTTAATTCTCGCTTTCGTGGTCATTGTTATCGGCGGTATAGGCTCCATCAAAGGCGCGCTGGTGGGCGCGTTGATCGTGGGCCTGACGGATACTCTGGGCCGCACGCTGTTGCCGGTGCTCTTCGGGACGTTCATGGAAAACGCCAGCGCCATGTCCGTAGGAGCGTCGCTCTCATCCATGCTAATATATATGGTTATGGCCATCATACTCATCGTACGCCCCAACGGCCTGTTCGGGACGGCCCACTGATGATCACCACACTGTCCCGCGAAACCACGATCAACGGCGTGATCGTTGTCCTGCTGGCGGCCACAGTGCTGTTTGCTGTGGTGATGGACGAGCCTTTCACCATCACACTGGCAACGCGGGTCGCCATATTTGCGATTGCCGGTATCGGTCTCAATCTGGCTCTCGGGCACGGCGGCTTGGTATCGCTTGGCCACGCGGCATTCTTTGGTATCGGCGGTTACGCGATGGGTATTCTCGCCAGCCACGCGCAAACGTTCGAACCGCTGGTCCTGTTTGGGCTGACGATTGAGGGCACGAAATCAATGCCCGTCATCTGGCTGGTGGCCATGATCGCATCGGCTTTGGCAGCCCTTTTGATCGGAGCGCTTTCGCTACGCACCAGCGGCATCTACTTTATCATGATCACGCTCGCCTTCGCGCAGATGGTCTACTATTTCGCGATCTCTTGGCCCGCCTATGGCGGCGAAGACGGCTTGTCGATCTATGTACGCAACTCCTTCCCCGGTCTGAACACCTTGGACCCGATACAATTCTTTGGCCTGTGCGTCGCCATATTGGGTACGGTGATCTGGCTGGCAGACCGGCTGGTTCGCTCGCCGTTCGGGTTTGCCTTGGAAGCCGCCCGCCAGAACCCAAACCGGGTCATGGCGAGCGGATTGTCCCCCTACCAAATTCATCTCATCGTCTTTGTCATATCCGGCGCGATCACCGGTCTGGCCGGTGCGCTTTACGCGGATTTGAACCGCTTTGTCAGCCCAAACATGTTCTCGTGGCAGTTGTCTGGAGAATTCATCGTGTTCATCATTTTGGGCGGCACGGCCCGCCTGTTCGGTCCTCTGGCGGGGGCAGCACTTTTTGTGACACTGGAACATTTCTTGGGCGGCCTCACCGAATTTTGGCAATTCTGTTTGGGGCTCATGCTGCTGGCGATCATCCTGTTCGCGCGCGGCGGACTGATCGGCCTTTTGGCGGGGGAGCGGCGGCATGGCTGATCCGGTTCTGTCGATTGAAGGCGTCTCAAAAAGCTTTGGCGCGCTCGCCGCTTGCAGCGATGTCTCCCTTACGCTCAAGCCGGGCGAAATCCACGCTCTGATCGGCCCCAACGGCGCGGGCAAGTCCACGCTGATGAAACTCATTGCGGGCGAACTCAAGCCAGATACCGGGCGCGTAAAGCTTGCTGATGAAAGCATCGACGCACTCGGGCCGGTCAAACGCGCGCGCAAGGGCATGGCACGCACGTTTCAGATTTCTTCCCTCGTACCGGAATTCACAGTGCTCCAAAACGTGCAACTGGCACAACTCCAGCACCACAGCGGCCCGCTATCCTTCTTGCACCGCATCGCGTCCAACACACCGTTGCGCGAGGCGGCTTTAGACGCGCTGGAACGGACCGACTTGCAAGACCGCGCTGACGTACTGGTGTCCGAAGTCTCCCACGGCGAACGTCGCCAATTGGAAGTGGCTTTGGCGCTTTCCCGCAAACCCAAGGTCCTTCTCATGGATGAACCCATGGCCGGGATGGGTCCCGATGGCACGGCCCGCCTCACCAAACTGATCGACAGTTTGCGCAAACAGGTCCCCGTGCTGCTTGTAGAGCACGACATGGATGCCGTCTTCGCTTTGGCCGACCGTCTGACTGTGCTGGTCTACGGTCGTGTTCTCACAACAGGCAGCGTTGAGGATGTGCGCAACAACAAACACGTACAGCAGGCTTATTTGGGGGGCGACGCGTGA
>JBCDKS010000004.1:0-214749 GCA_038746275.1 Pseudomonadota bacterium
GACGAGTTGCACCAGTTTGAATTGCCGGACGGCATGGTTGCACAAGAGTTCGACAATATTTGGAACCAAATCACGCGCGATCTCGAAGAAGCCGGAAAGTCTTTTGAAGACGAAGACACAACCGAAGAAAAAGCCCGCGAAGACTATATGAAACTCGCCCAACGCCGCGTGCGCTTGGGTCTGGTTTTGGCTGAAATCGGCGAAGGCGCAAAAATCGAAGTGACTGAAAACGAATTGCAGCAAGCGCTCATGAAGCAAGTGCAGCAATATCCCGGTCAGGAACAGCAGGTCTACGAGTTCTTCCGCTCCAACCCCGAATCCATCGGCGGCCTGCGCGCCCCGATATTCGAAGAAAAAGTGGTCGATCACATTCTGGAATCGGCTAAGGTGACGGACAAAACCGTGACAAAAGAAGAGCTGATGGAAGAGGACGAACTGCCCGTCTAATCAGTTAGGGTGACCCAATTGACGAGGCCCGGTGGAGCGATCCACCGGCCTTTTTCGTTCCTAAGTCTTGTTTCAATCAGCTGCTTGGATCCGCGGGCTAGAAGGCCCCGCCTTCACAGTCTTATTGATGGTTCCCTATTGGCAAATGAGGGAAACCCGCTTGCCGTTTTGCGTCCCGTAGGAACATTGGTTCCAGTCGCCACCAACCCGCCAATCGTAGACTTTAATGTTGGGATTGCCTGTGGCTTCGCGGATTTCGCGGCTGATGAACTGGCGTTTCCCGTAATGTGGCTCCAGCAACTTGGCCAGTTTTTCCTTTGCTGTGCCACGAAAGCCGACCTTTTGTGCTGTGGTTCCTGTATTTGCGCTTAGGGTGGTTTGCAGCAAGCCATTGGAAAGCGGTGAAAGGGCCTGTGCCGGGCCAACGAAGGCCATTGCGACGAGCGGACCGGCGATGACTGCGCGTGACGCGAAGTTGCCGAACCTGTGTGTAAACAGTGTGGTCATGTATTCAGTCTCCTTTACCAGTTGCGCCGACAGTGTGGCGGTTGAATGTGGCGTGGCCATAGCGACGACGGTCACAAGACGTCACGCTCACTCACCTGACCGTGGTGCGCGATGGCACACTTTTCGTTGGTTTGATCAGGGACATCACTGAGACGGCTTCTGAAATGCCAGCACCCAGCCTTTCACGCCATGACCGGGCAGATGTTCGCCAAACTCTTTGGCCTTTTCGACCAACACGCCGTCAGCGACCATGTGGTCCAACTGCGCGGAAAGATCGCCCTTATCCCAATACTGTTCATTCAGCGCGATGATTAAAAACCCGCCCGGCTTTAGAATGCGGGCCAACTCCTCGCAGGCGGCTGGCGCTACGTGGCCAAATGAAAACACGCCCACAGCTGTGACAGCATCATAAGTCGCGTCCGCAACATCCCTAAGCGGTTCATTCAGGTCGGCCTCAAACAGGTGGTTGTAGACTGTCTTCAAGCGCGCCTTCGCCAGCATGTCGGGCGAGAAGTCACACCCGTGCAAATGGGCAACGCCACCAGCGGCTAACGCCAGACCGGAGAGACCCGAGCCGCAACCGGCATCCAGCACCTTGAGACCGCTAAGATTTTCGAACTTCGACAGCATCTCAACGGTGCGGGCGGGCTGGGCATAGCCGTTTTCATCCCCCACTTCGCGGTCATAGCTTTCGGCCCAACTTCTATAATGCGAGAGCGTCTCCTCGCGGGAAGCAAGTGAGTAGGCCGAAGAAAAATGTCCGCCCGAGCGATCGGACGCACCTTGTACGGACGCGCGATCCACACCCGGGCCCAAGCCTGCCGATCCGTCTTCCAGAGAACCCTTATGTATGTCTTTTGGCCCCAAACCGCGCCTCGCCACCTCATTTGTCCACAGGCCTTGTATTCTCCTGCAGCTAAGCCTGGCTCAAGCCTGTTTAGCGGTCCAGATGTGGTTAATTTGCAACATAAGCTTAACAAGTCTTCCGCTATATCCGGACGGAGCGTGGTTGCCGTTTTTCAAACACAAAACCCGCCCACCTCGGGAGGCCGACGCGCCCGTATGTCTCGCGTCGACATGCAAGAGCAGGTTCATGGACGCTAAAACTTTCGACAAATCAAACCTTCCCAGCCGCCACGTTACGGAAGGGCCAACCCGCGCGCCGCACCGGTCCTACTTGTATGCGATGGGGTTAACCAGCGAACAGATCCATCAGCCGCTCGTGGGCGTGGCCTCCTGCTGGAATGAAGCTGCACCGTGCAACATTTCTTTGATGCGCCAAGCGCAAGCCGTGAAAAAGGGCGTATCGTCCGCCAACGGTACGCCGCGCGAATTTACGACGATTACGGTTACAGACGGCATCGCCATGGGCCATCAAGGCATGAAGTCCTCTTTGGTGTCTCGCGAAGTCATCGCCGACTCGGTCGAACTCACCATGCGCGGCCACTGCTACGATGCGTTGGTTGGTCTGGCAGGCTGTGACAAGTCCTTGCCCGGAATGATGATGTCCATGCTGCGCCTGAACGTGCCATCCATCTTTATTTACGGCGGCTCTATCCTTCCCGGCACATTCAAAGGCCGTCAGGTTACGGTGCAAGACCTGTTTGAGGCTGTAGGTCAGCACCAAACCGGCGACATGAGCGACGAAGACCTGGACGAGTTGGAGCGCGTTGCATGCCCCTCCGCCGGCGCTTGTGGTGCCATGTTCACCGCCAATACAATGGCAACTGTGTCTGAGGCCATCGGCTTGGCATTGCCATATTCTGCCGGCGCACCGGCCCCTTACGAAATTCGCGACCGGTTCTGTATGGCAGCCGGTGAGAAAGTGATGGAGCTTATCGCCCGTCAGATCCGTCCCCGCGATATTGTCACCCGCAAAGCGCTGGAAAACGCTGCAACCGTTGTGGCCGCCTCCGGTGGCTCCACCAACGCGGCCCTGCATTTGCCTGCCATGGCCCATGAAGTGGGTATAGACTTTGATTTGTTTGAGGTCGCGGAAATCTTCAAACGCACGCCCTACATCGCCGATCTGAAACCCGGTGGGAAATATGTTGCTAAGGACATGTTTGAAGCCGGTGGCATTCCACTCTTGATGAAAGCGCTGCTCGATGGCGGTTACATGCATGGCGATTGTATGACGGTGACCGGCCGCACAATTGCCGAAAACATGGAGCATGTGAAATGGAATGCTGAGCAGGATGTGATCTATCCTGTCTCAAACGCGCTGACGAAAACCGGCGGTGTGGTTGGCCTGAAAGGCAATCTCGCGCCGGAGGGAGCCATCGTGAAAGTGGCTGGACTTGAGAAGCAGACTTTCTCAGGCCCTGCACGCTGCTTTGACAGTGAAGAGCTTGCCTTTGAAGCGGTGAAAAACCGTGCCTACGAAGTGGGCGACGTCATCGTCATCCGCTACGAAGGTCCAAAAGGTGGCCCCGGCATGCGCGAAATGCTGCAAACAACAGCCGCCCTCTACGGGCAGGGTGTGGGCGACAAGGTCGCTTTGATCACAGACGGCCGGTTCTCCGGTGCGACACGCGGCTTCTGCATCGGCCATGTTGGCCCGGAAGCCGCCGTGGGTGGCCCGATTGGACTCATACAGGACGGCGACATCATTGATCTCGATGCGATTGAGGGCACAATTCATGTGCAATTGACCGAAGAAGAGTTCGAAGCGCGCCGCAAACACTGGAAACCACGCGAAACGGATTTTGCATCCGGCGCAATTTGGAAATACGCCCAGACGGTGGGATCCGCACAGCATGGTGCGGTCACACATCCGGGCGGAGCGAAAGAAAAAACTGCTTATGCCGACGTTTAAGGCGTCTCAACGCCGCAAAACATCTGTTCTAGGCGCATGCGCGCTGGCCCTATCGGTGGCGGGCATGGCCCTTTTAACTGGTGGCAGTGCGCACGCGTTTGATCCCGACAGCACGTTTAAGGCCGATGACGCGCCGCAAACCGTCCTGCGCTACGGGTTCGACGCATTGCGCCGTGGCGACATGGAAAGTGCGCTTGGTGCATTCCGCTTCGGGTCAGACCGCAACGATCTGGCCGCGCAGTGGAAACTCGCTCGTATGTTCCAGACGGGGGAGGGCGTAAAGCGCGATCCGGCGTCGGCGTTCAGGCTCTTCACCAAAATTGCTGACCGATATTCCGAGCGTATTCCTGACGGGCAGGACCGCGCTTTTGTCAGCCACGCCATGGTGTCATTGGGCCGCTACCACAAACAAGGCATTGAGAGTGCCAACCTTCCACGCAATGCACGCGCTGCGGAGTTCTACTTCTCGCAGGCCGCCGCGCTCTATCAAGATGCTGCGGCGCAGTATGAACTGGGCCAGCTCTATCAGAGTGATGTGTTGGGCAAGTCCCGTCCCCGACTGGCCGCCCGTTGGTACGGTCTGGCCGCACGGAAAGGACACTCCAAAGCGCAGGCCGAACTGGGTACTATGTTGTTTTACGGCGACGGCATTCGCCGTAACCCCGTTAAGGGCTTGGTCTATCTGTCCAAGGCGACAGCCAACGGCACTCGCAAGGGCGTTCGCAAGTTTCGCAAAATGCGCCGTCAGGCCTTCAACGATGCCAGCCAGGCACAGCGCGCCGCAGCCAACAGAATGTTGAAGGCTCTTGGATTACTGGACACCGCCAGCGAGCAGACCGGCAAAGACGCATTCGCATTCCAAGAGGTCCCGCAAATTTTGGGTGAGTAATTGCGCGTCGCGCTAACTTGTCTCTGATGGCGCAAGGTGCACACTTACAGAGGCCTCTCCTCAACATCGTCTTGACTGCGATCAAACATTAATTCGATTTCTTGTACAGTCGATTGCGATAGAGCGCCGTGTGCAAGGGCGCCCACAAGCCCCTCAATTTGCTCGACGGTACGGGCACCGGGAATTGGCACATTGGTCGCCCGCTTCGCCCAAAGCCAAGCCAAGGCACCTTGAACAAGGGTGCGCCCGTCACTCGTCAAAAGATCCCGAACCGCATCCATCTTCCCCAGAAATTCCGGATTGGCCTTCGCGTCGAGAAAATACGCGGTTTTGGGATTGCTGGTTGATCGAATATCCTCAGAGCCAAACGTGTGCTCTGGGCCATATTTTCCGCTGAGAAGACCCATGGCCAGAGGGGAGCGAATGAGCGCAATGAGGTCGTTGTCGTTTGCGACCGCCTGAATCTTGGGCGTGTCCACCAGCACATTCATGGCGTGTTCCACGGCAATGAAATTGTCCCGCCCAGCCATTGCTGACACGCTTTGTGAGAAGTCTGTGCTCCATCCATACGCGCGAACTTTGCCAGCGCTGATGGCTTTCTCCATTTCGTTAAAGACCGGTTCCGCTTGCTCAACGGCCAAGCCGTTTTGGTGCAGCAGAAGGATATCAATCCTGTCGCGCTCCAACCGCGCCAAACAACGGTCAATCGCGGGCAGTACACTTTCGGGCTCAACTTCGTCGCCGGTCAGTTGTTTGGTTTCTTCATCAATCGCGATGCCGATTTTGGTTGCAACAAGTGCGTCTGCACGCCCCTTTAGCCCTTTGGCCAGCATTCGTTCCGCATGGCCAGCGCCATAGGCGGCTGCGGTGTCGAACAGCGTGATGCCACCCTCCAGCGCGGCGTGGATGGTTCGTATAGATTCAGCGTCATTGGACCGGGTGTATCCAACCGATTGATCTCCGGCATACATTTTGCCGCCAATGGGCCAGCACCCCATGCCCAAAGGCGCTGTTTCCTGTCCCAAAACTTTCATCTGAAATCTCCTTGCTGTGTTGTCTGAAAGCAGAGCACGAAGCTCAATCGACATCCATGGAATGAAATGTAATTATCATTTCATGGATGAAAGGAACTTCGATTGGGACGATCTGCGCCTTTTCCTCGCCGTGGCGCGCGGCGGTGGTTTGGCAGCGGCGGCGATTGAAACTAAAAAGAGCGCGCCCACATTGGGCAGGCGTATGCTGGCCTTGGAACGCAAACTGGGATGCGACTTGTTCCGCCGCATGGCCCGTGGCTACACGCTCACGGAGCAGGGGGAAGACTTGCTGGCCCGTGCGACGCTGCTGGAAAGCAATCTACAGCCCATTTTAGAGACTGGCGCTTCCAACACGACGCCCGTGGTAAAGGTGTCAGCGGGTACATGGGTCACACACCATCTGTGCAAAAACTTGCCGTCGATTGCGAAGGATGATCCGATCCGTCTTCGCTTTATTGCGGCGGAAGACGTTTTGGACATTGCTCACCGTGAGGCGGTTGTGGGCATTCGCAATCACCGTCCGCAGGGTCTCGGTCTGGCCGCACGGAAGGTCACCAAAGTGCGGTTTGCAGTTTACGCCACGGATGATGCGGTTGCCTCTTGGGTGCGAGTCGTCGGCAACACACCTTCGGCAAAGTGGATGGAGGCGCAAACCCGCAACGCCAATGTGATTGAGGTCACAAGCCCGCGCAACGCGCTTGACCTGGCACTAGCAGGCAGCGCCCGTGTCGTGCTGCCCACTTTTATTGGTGGCACGTTCAAAGCTCTAAGGGAGGTGAGGCCTCCCATTCATGAGCTTGAGCACGACCAGTGGCTCGTCACCCACCACGAGGATCGCTTTTTGCCCGAAGTGCGCAAAGTGATTGACAGAATCTACGCGGTTCTAAAATCCGCCGACGGCGAGAGCCAATCCCCACCACTTTGAAGCACTTATCGACTCCAGTTTTGTTGTTTTGACGCGGTTTCTTTCGCTCAAACGACTCTGTCTGACCGGAGACGGTCCTAAGCGGCCAGTTCCACCCAGATCGGCACATGATCCGACGGTTTTTCCCAGTCGCGGACGTGGGTGTCAATATCGCAGGTATGCAGCATCGGTGCTGCTTCGGGGGACAGCAGTAGGTGATCGATGCGGATGCCGTGGTTCTTGGGCCAAGCACCGGCTTGATAATCCCAAAATGTGTAGGTGTCAGCGGCATCGCTGGTGGCGCGCAAAGCCTCGGTGAAGCCGAGGTTCACCAGAGAACGAAACCGTTGACGGGTCTCGTCGCGAAACAGCGCATCGCCCTCCCAAACCGATGGGCTCCAGCAATCCCAAGGCTGCGGTATGACGTTATAATCCCCCGCCAGCACGAGCGGTTCTTCCAAGAGCAGACGTTCTTTTGACCAGGCGTGCAGCCGATCCATCCACCTCAGTTTGTAGTCAAATTTGCGCGGATCATCGACCGGGTTGCCATTGGGCAGATATAGCGAGACCACCCGCAGCGCCTTACCGTCGAGCGAAAACACGCCTTCCAAGAAACGCGCCTGCTCATCCGGTTCGTCGCTATCATCAACAAGGGGCAGGCCACGATTAACTTCGTCAAAGGGGAGGCGGGACAAGATCGCCACGCCGTTAAAACCCTTCTGCCCGTGTGTTTCCACATTGTAGCCAAGCGCTTCAATAGCCTCGGCAGGAAACGCTTCGTCCACCGACTTGATTTCTTGCAAGCAGGCGATGTCTGGCTTGGCCTGTTCCAGCCAGGCAATCAGCACATCGTGGCGCGCCTTGATCCCATTAATGTTCCACGATGCAATTTTCACGAAACCGGGCTCAGATCGAAAAGCTGGTGCCGCAACCGCAACTGGCCGTTGCGTTGGGATTTTTGATCTGGAAGCTCTGGCCCATCAAATTGTCTTCAAAATCAATGACAGAGCCGCCCATATACATGATCGACACCGGGTCGATCAAAACGGCGGCGCCGTGTTTTTCCAGCACGAGATCATCGTCCTGTCGGCTGTCGGTCAGGTCGAATTTATAGGAAAAACCTGAGCAGCCGCCGCCCTCCACGGAGACGCGAAGCGCATTCATCCCGCTTTCTGATGCCAAAATCTTGGCGATCCGTTTGGCCGCTGCATCGGATAAACTGATGTCGCCCTCCATGTCCGGCGGGGCGGGTAGGTCGGACGGATCGTCTTGTTGGGTCTGCATCTGGGGTCTCCTGCCTTCCCACCATAGGTATGAACCGTGTAAGGAGGTGTCAATTGGTGATTTACGCTCAGGCTGTATGCCTTGGGCGACGCGGCCTACTGATCAAACCGTTGATCAAAAATATGATCCAAACAGTGATCAAACACATGACCAGACGAATGCCGACAATCAATGCACTACACATGGTTTTGACATGACCGGCAGCGATAGCCTGCGCGCTTCTGATCGCGCATTCGACCTCACCAGTGTGCGCACCACAGCAGGTCGTCAGACGGCTGTTTGGGGCGAAAACCCAACGCGGTCGCGCGGGCGGCTGATATCGGAAACTGAAAGCCCCACCAGAACACCGTTCCAGCGGGACCGTGACCGAATCATCCATTGCGATGCCTTTCGCCGATTGAAACATAAAACGCAGGTGTTTGTGCACCACGAGGGGGACCACTACCGCACCCGCTTGTCCCACTCTATTGAAGTTGGCCAGATCGCCCGGTCTCTGGCCCGGGCGCTCAAAGTGGATGAAGATCTCGCGGAAGCCCTGGCGCTGGTTCACGATTTTGGCCACACCCCCTTCGGCCATGCCGGAGAGCGCGTTTTGGACGATAAGCTCAAACCCTATGGTGGCTTTGATCACAATGCCCAGTCCTTGCGGGTCGTCACACGCCTTGAACGACGGTATGCGGCGTTCGATGGGCTCAACCTGGCGTGGGAAACGCTGGAAGGTCTGGTCAAACACAATGGCCCCCTGACCGACCGGGATGGCGACGGTCTTGACGGTCCGGTGCCGCGCGCGATTGGCGAATACAATGCGCAGCACGATTTGCAATTGTGGTCATGGGCATCGGTGGAGGCGCAATGTGCGGCGATTGCAGATGACATTGCCTACGACAACCATGACTTGGACGATGGTTTGCGGGCCGGATTGTTCGACTTCGCCGATCTGGCTGCAGTTGGGTTTTCTCGCGTGTTGCTGGAGGAGGTGCGCGACCGCCACCCCGGACTTGATACATCCCGCACAACGCATGAACTCGTACGCCGCCAGATCACCCGCATGGTGGAAGATGTGATCACCGAAGCCACGGGTCGTCTGATCGATGCCGCACCTCAAAGTGCTAACGACGTGCGGGAGTTGGACTATGGGGTTGTCTGCTTTTCGCCCGCCATGGAAGCGCAGGAGAAAGAGCTTAAGGCGTTTTTGTTTTCCCACATGTACCGGCATCCAAAGGTCATGGCGCCGGTTGAGGCGGGGCAGGTGATTTTGGCCGATCTTTATGATGCCTATTTTGAGGGGGCTGCCAGAATGCCGAGTTGCGAGGAATGGGCTTTGGACGGTTTAAGCGAAGACCGGCGGGCGGAACGGGTTGCCGATTATCTGTCTGGTATGACTGATCGTTATGCGGTGTCTGCCCACCGCCAATTGTTTGACCACACTCCGCAACTGCGCTAACGCAGCCACCGACGGATGGGGCGCACGCGCCGCCCCGGATTGGGCCGACGGGACCCATGCGGATGCGCGCTGCACCCGCCCACAACCTCTAAACAGCGGGCCTACCCATGAGCAACGTGTTTGCCGCGTTTGAAGATCGCATTCAAAAAATCGTCCAAACGCTGGATGGCGTGTCCGATTCCGGTATCGACTTGACCCGCTTGACGGTGGAGCCACCTCGTGACCCGGCGCACGGCCATTTGGCGACAAACGCCGCCATGGTGCTGGCAAAACCGCTGAAGAAAAATCCGCGCGAGATCGCGACTTTCGTTGCCGATGGGCTCAATTCTGATCCGGATGTTACGAGCACCGAGATTGCCGGCCCCGGCTTTATCAATATCCGTTTACGCGACAGCTTTTGGCAGGAGCATCTCTCCACGGTTTTGGAGCAGGGCAGTGGATATGGTGGTGGTACGCTGGCACCGGGCAAAAAGGTTAATGTGGAATACGTGTCGGCGAACCCCACCGGTCCCATGCATGTGGGCCATTGTCGGGGTGCGGTGGTGGGGGACGCGCTGGCTAACCTGTTGGCATTTGCCGGCCACGATGTGACGCGGGAATATTACACCAATGATGCCGGTGGTCAGATTGAAGTCCTGGCCCGTTCCGTTTTCCTGCGTTACCGCGAGGCGCTGGGCGAAGAGATCGGCGCGATACCGGAAGGTCTTTATCCAGGCGACTATCTGGTGCCGGTCGGTCAACTCTTGGTTGATAACCATGGCGATGCCTTGCTGATGATGGAGGAGGCCGCTTGGCTCGCCATAGTCAAGCCCGTCGCCATCAATGCCATGATGGATTTGATCCGCGGTGACTTGGCCGCGCTGGGCGTGCGCCACGACGTCTTTTTCTCGGAACGCTCTCTGCACGAAGCATCCAAGGGCGAAAGCGCAATTGCAACATCCATCGATGCGTTGACCGGGATGGGCCTCGTCTACAAAGGCACACTGCCCCCCCCAAAGGGAACCGCGCCGGAAGACTGGGAAAATCGTGAGCAGCTGTTGTTCCGGTCCACTGACGTTGGCGATGACATGGACCGCGCGCTCCAAAAATCGAACGGCGATTTCACCTATTTCGCCGCTGACGTGGGCTATTTCAAAGACAAGTTCGACCGCGGTTTCAAAGAGATGATCTTCATTCTGGGGGCGGACCACGGTGGCTACGTGAAGCGGATGGAGGCTCTAGGCCGCGCCATCTCCGGCGGCACGGCTGATGTCACCGTGCGCCTGTGTCAGTTGGTGAAATTGTTCCGGGACGGCGAACCGATAAAGATGTCGAAGCGGTCCGGCGACTTCATCACACTGCGCGATGTGGTGGACGAAGTTGGCCGCGATGCGGTGCGGTTCATGATGCTTTACCGTAAGAATGACGCGCCGCTGGACTTTGATTTCGCCAAGGTCACTGAACAGTCCAAAGACAATCCGGTTTTCTACGTCCAATACGCCCATGCGCGCGCCAAGAGCGTGTTTCGTCAGGCGGGCCGGGATCTGCCGGATGCGGATTTTGGGGACGATGCGCTGAACCAAGCCGATATGGCATTGTTGGCAGATGAGGCTGAGCTGGGGTTGGTCCGGCAATTGGCCGTGTTCCCGCGCATTGTGGATGCCGCTGCCCGTTCCCACGAGCCCCATCGGGTTGCCTTTTATCTCTATGAATTGGCCAGCCAGTTCCACGCTCTTTGGAACAAAGGACGGGACGAACCGGCTTTACGCTTTGTTCACCATGAAAATGCAAACTTGACCACGACCAGACTTGCCCTGGTCAAAGCCGTTTCGCTTGTCATCGCGTCTGGCCTCGCCATAATTGGGGCGGATGCTCCCGATGAGATGCGTTAGCCACTTGTTACGCCCGTAAGGGCCGCCTCATTGGTTTGGGATGGTTTGCGGGCGCAAGCGGGCCTGAGCAGGCCGGATACGCTATTTTTGCCGTATTCCTCCATCAGGGCAGTGTCGGGTCGCGTATTCCGGCGTGCATGCCTGTGCATGTTTGCCGGACCAGCGGCCGCAGCTTGAGGCTGGGACCGGCGAATTGGATAGGTGGATAAGTGACCGAGTACCGCAACGAATTCATGATGCAGCCTGTGGCTGCGCAAGACCCCCTTGAGACACGCCAACTCACCGCGATGAGCGCGGCTTCGTCCGACCCGCTGGAAGAGTTGGCCGGGCTTGTGGGCCGTGGGGGACTGAAGACGGCGGAAGAGGCGGCTGCAGACAAAGCGCTGGTCGACCGTCATGCCAAACAGACTGACAGTACCACAACGCAGCCCAAACGCTCGGCTCCGCGCCCCGTCGCACCGATTGTGCCACCCTCCGCAGAGGCGTTTGATGCAGTTCCAGAATGGACAAAGGTGGCCGAAGCGGACGCACCGCCTCTGACGTTTGACTTGAATGCAGAGATCAACCGCCAGTTGAGCAGTGCAGCGTCGGTGCCTCCGATTGGATCGGCGTCGGAAACCGCCAGCGGTTTCCCGACGTCCGATGCCGCGTTTCCAGATGGCTTTGACCCAACTGTTTCACCCGCGGCAAATGTGGTGGCCGATGTGCCGGAAAGTCCGGCCATAAATCTCCAGGCTCCGGCCACCACACCGGTAGAGCCGCCGCAAGTTGAGACTGTGGACGAACCTGTCGTCCCACCGATGTCTGAACCGCTCGTATCGCCCGGCGTGCAAAATGCGATTTTTGATACAAGAGCGTTGGAAGAGGCCTTGGCTCATTCGCCTGAGCCCGAGCCGATCTTTGAACCAGAGGCCGAGGCAATTGAAGCTGCCTCCGTTATAGACCAAGCGCTTTCGGATACTTTGCCAGAGACGTTGCCAGAGACGTTGCCCGAACCCTTGCATGAACCCATGCCAGAGCTTGGTCCAGAAACAGTCACAGAGCCCGTTGCGGTTGCAGAACCTCAAGACGATCCTTCGATGGCCTTCAACGAAGCTTTGTTGGACGGACTGGACGAAGAGTTGGATCGCGCGCTGGAATTGGAGATGGAGCACTCTTTGCGAGAGGAGGCTTTTGCCGACCTTATCACGCCAGTGCCGGACCCCAAATCTGAACCACGGCCGGTCCTACCCAACGACGCAGACGCACTTCTAGAAGCCTTCCGCGCAGAAGAGATTGCGATGGGACAAACGAAGGCGACTGCAAGTTCGACAACTCCTAAAGCCAGCGATGTGGATGAACTGAGCGCCGCACTGTCGGATGCGCTCGCCATGCATCCTGCGGCAGATGAACAGTCAGCGGAAGACTTTGAGCAGGAATTGGCGCGTTTAATGGGAGAGGCGAAAGGCGCCCGCCCACAGCCAGCCACCGCTGCTGCCGCGTTGCCATCAGAGCCGGATTTTGCCCACGATTTTGAACAGGATTTTGAGCAGAACCTCGAGCAGGAGTTTGAACAGGTTTTTCAGCCTGCCGCGCAACCAGCGCCGCCACCACCGCCGCAGCCTATCGCGCAGCCAATCTCGATGGACGCTACAGCGCCACAAGCTTCCCAACCGCCTGTATCGCCGCCATCCTCAATGGTCGAGCCACAGTTGGATTATAGTGATCCTGTTGAAGAATTCGCCGCGCTGGATGACCGCTGGCAGGACCAAACAGCAGCGGTTCAAAACGGTTCTCAAGCCGCGCCGGCCCCGATTGATCCGCCCGCTCTAAGCATGATGGAACGGGTATTGGGCAGTGCCTCCGCCTTGGGGTTTGCCGCGAAGGGCCAGCCGCACAACCCGTCTTTTGACGAGTCGTTTTCCCAAGCCTTTGACGAAGCCCTTTCGGCTGACTTGGCCGCCGACTTGGCCGCTGATCTGGCCCCGGACACGATACAACCGTCTGCAGCCAAATCAGCATCTGTGACGCCGCCGGTTGCGCCATCAGTGCCTGCGCCCATGCCCAGATCGCCCGAACCGGCTGCGGTTGGCGTGTCTGCTCCCAAGATTGCCTCTGCGCCTTCTGTTTCAGCTTTCGGGCCGGACAACTCGGTGTTTGCTGATCCGTCAGTTCAGAATCCGGTTGAACCAGCGGTGGCTGCTGCGCCGCAAAGAAAGGGCGGAAAAAAAGTGGCTGCGGTGATTGCCGCCATCGCTTTGATGGGCGGTTGCGCCGCTTTCGCCTATTCGTACTTCGCCGACCCGTCGGCCGACGCGCCCACGTTGATGGCACGCACTGATGCTGTGAAAGAAAAGCCGGAAGATGCCGGTGGCCGCGTTGTGCCAAACCAGGATCAGTCTGTTTTTAAGGCCGATGATGGTGCGGCCACGACCGCCCCTGCACAGGAGCAGTTGAAAGACGGATCGGAAGAGCCTGTCGCAATTGCCCGCGCCAAAGCGGAGGACCGTACAACCGGGATTGACGGCGCAACACCAGGTCGACTTGTCCAGCCGCGCCGGGTGCGCACGGTAACCGTCCGGCCCGATGGCACGATTGTGAGCACCACAGCCGATGATGCCTCATCCGCAGTTGTGCCCACTGTATCCTTGAACCCGTTGGCAGACATTGGCGTGACGCCGTCAGTCCAACCGGCGCCCAGCCCGGCGCCGACGCCAACCCCTGTTCCCACGCAGACCGTGGCGCCGACCGCGCCATCAACCGGGTTTTCGTATAATGCGCCAACGGCGCCCGCATCGACGGACGCGCCAGCGCCCGATCCGCTTTCCGTCGCAAGCGCACCGTCTGCTGCCGAACCGGTAACGGCTCCCGTTCAGGCAGTGCCAAAACCAAAACCGATCGCACCGGCACCGACGCCGCCCACCACCGCTTCAACGGTCAACGAAGATGGTATCAACACAGGACCGACCCCGCCGTTTGCCGTTCAAGTGTCTTCACAGCGTTCTGCGGAGGCGGCCAATCAGACCTATCGCACCCTTTCACGGCGCTATACCTCATTGCTTGATGGCAAAGGTGTGGACATCAGACGGATCGAGATTTCGGGTCGTGGTGTATTCTACCGTGTGCGCATTCCCGCGCAAACGCGGGCCGAAGCCAACGCGCTGTGCAGCGATTTGAAGGCTCAGGGTGGAGATTGTTTCGTCACCCGCTAGAGCGGTTCACAATTTGATTGAACCGCTCGGTTACGAAGAGCAACACGGCGCTTTGGCGTCGCCTCTCCCCAACCTCGGGTCGCGAACGCCCCTTGATGCCGACAGCGCGAGCGCCACAGCTAGATCGACCCTATCAGAGATAGTGATGATCTAACGATCCTGCCGGTTGCTCAGAGCGGGGTTTGCTAGAGCGTTGCCAACGAATCGGGTAACGTTTACCCATGGCAACAAAAGCTTTCATCACCGGCGTGGCCGGACATGCGCTGACCAGCGACGAGCAGTTTTTTTTGCGCGAGCACGACCCATGGGGTCTGATCGTGTTTGCCCGTAACATAGACACGCCTGATCAGGTGCGTGCTTTAACAGCATCGTTTCGCGAAACAGTGGGGCGCGCCGACGCCCCGGTTCTGGTTGATCAAGAGGGTGGCAGGGTGCAGCGTCTGCGCCCGCCGCATTGGACGAACTATCCCTCGGCAACTGCTGTCTGTGCCCTTTATGACACTGCACCCGAAAAAGCCCACCGCGCGGCTTGGCTCATGGGTCGCCTGCACGCGTTTGATCTTTTGCCGTTGGGCCTCACCGTCAACTGCTTGCCAGTGCTGGACGTGCCAGTGGCGGGAAGCAGCAACGTGATTGGCGATCGTGCATGGGGCACCGAGCCAGAGCAGGTCGCGAAACTAGGGACTGCGCAAGCTGCAGGGCTTATGGCAGGCGGTGTGATGCCGGTGATGAAGCATATGCCGGGTCATGGCCGGGGCATGGTGGACAGCCACTACGATCTGCCGGTGGTTGATGCCTCGCTAGAAGACTTGAAAGCACGGGATTTTGTGCCGTTTTGCGGTCAAGACCACATCAAAATGGCCATGACCGGCCATTTGATTTTCACCGCCATCGATCCGGATAACCCTGCGACCACCTCAAAAGCAGTGTTGGAGGACATCATGCGGTCCCATATGGGCTTCGATGGCCTCATCATGACCGATGATCTCTCCATGAATGCACTATCTGGGGATTTCGCAGATCGGTGCCACGCATCCTTTGCTGCCGGGTGCGATGTCGTGCTTCATTGCAACGGGGAGATGGAGGAAATGCTTGCGGTGGCCAAGGCAACGCCCGCACTGAGTGGGAAAGCCTTGGACAGAGCGCAAGACGCCTTAATTGGAACTGGTGCGGCAGACGGTCTGTCGGAGAAGGACTGCCGTGAGGAGTTTGCCGAACTGACCGCCGGTTTTGTCGCCGCCTGATAGACGCAACGCAATGAAGCATCGTTGAGTGGCGAGAGCCGCTGCCAAGTTAATCTCGACAAGGATGACCAAGCGCCATGGCGCAAACTGGCAACTCAAATAACAGCCCGTCTGCCGGAAACCCGTCTGCCCACAACATCGAGAAAGACTTGCAATTGTGGGCTGAGGACGAACCGGTTGACCGCACTCAAAGCGATCCCGATTTCACCGTCGATGTTGACGGGTTCGAGGGACCGCTCGATCTGCTTTTGGCCATGGCCCGCACCCAAAAGGTCGATCTGACGCGGATCAGCATCCTGCAATTGGCGATGCAGTATTTGGAATTCGTCGAGAAAGCCCGCACCCTGCGGTTGGAACTCGCGGCGGACTATTTGGTCATGGCTGCGTGGCTGGCTTATCTCAAGTCACGTCTCTTGCTGCCCGTACCGGAAGGTGACCCGGAGCCGACAGGCGAAGAATTGGCGGCTCAGCTGGCGTTCCGCTTGCAGCGTTTGGAGGCCATGCGTGAGGCGTCCGTGCGCCTGATGAACCGCAACCGTTTGGGGCAAGACATCTTCGCGCGCGGCGACCCGGAGCCGGTGGAGATCGACCGAAAACAAAATTTCTCCACCAGTCTCTACGACCTGCTGACGGCCTACGCCCAACAGCGTCAGCGCACCTCGGTCAGCGAGGTCACCATTGCTCATCGGGACGTGTGGTCCCTATCTGATGCGCGCGATATCATCACGCGGTTGATGGGCGAGTTGGGAGAATGGACCCCGCTCAATACGTTCCTCGCCCGCTATCTGACAGACGATGAAGATCGCCCCGGCGTCATCGCCAGCTCGTTTGCTGCCAGTCTGGAACTGGTGCGTGAAGGGGTCTTGGAGATGCGCCAACATGATACGTTCGCACCCATCTACATGCGCGCTCAAGCGGTAGGTGGCGCCGCCGCATCCCCTTCAAGCCCCCTGTCTCAAGTCGAAAGTTAAGCGATGTCCCATCCTGCAAAAAGCCCAGACGATGGCGCAAAAATCGACAATGTGCTGCCTTTTCCCGCTTTGGGAGACGGAGAGTCTGACGGTGAAAACGCGCAGGCCAATGCCGAAACACTGGCCCATGTGCGCATGGTGGAAGCCATCGTATTCGCATCCGCAGAGCCGGTGCTGGAAAAGTCCTTGAAGGCGCGCTTGCCGGAGGACGTGAACCTCTCCGATCTCTTGGAGCAGGTAAAAGCCAGCTACGCGAACAGGGGCGTGAATTTTGTGAAAGTGGGGGACGCTTGGGCATTCCGCACCGCCGATGATCTCTCGTTCCTGTTACAGCGCGAAGCCATTGAAACGCGCAAACTGTCCAAAGCGGCTTTGGAAGTGCTGGCCATCATCGCCTACCACCAGCCGGTCACACGCGCCGAAATTGAAGAAATTCGTGGCGTGGTCACATCAAAGGGCACATTGGATCTGTTGATGGAAACAGACTGGGTGCGCATGCGTGGCCGCCGCAAAACGCCGGGACGTCCGGTCACCTATGGCACCACGCCAGCGTTCTTGGATCACTTTGGCCTGGAACAAGTCCGCGATCTGCCTGGCTTGGACGAACTCAAGGGGTCCGGTCTTTTGCAATCGCAAATCCCTGCCTCTTTTCAAGTGCCGATGCCCAACGATGATGAAGCCCTCGCCGAAGACGAAGACCCGTTCACACTTGATGATGTGGAAGAATTGGGCCTCCTCACCCCCGGCGGAGCAGGGGACGAGGAATAGGCGGTCAGCCTCAAGGTCAATGCAGAGCCGTTTTAACCAAAACTTGATCGGGCAATAACGCTGCCCCATTTTGCCGTTCAGGATGGCGATGCGCCGGTACAAACCGGAGCGGACAGGCGCGTTACGGCAACTGTGGGCATGGCGTGAACCGGGCGCGTTGTTAAGGGTGCCACAAAGCAGGCGCAATCCGGCGCTTTGACTTGTTGCTCACGGCATATCCTTTGGATAGATTGTCGAACAGAATGGGCGCATCCGTCACCAGACAGATGAAGAGAGACGTCCAAAACAGGAGTTTCCTATGGGACAGATTGGTATTTGGCAGATTGTTATCGTTGCCGTGGTTGTGGTTCTTCTATTTGGCCGGGGGAAGATCTCCGAGCTGATGGGTGATGTCGCGAAGGGCATCAATTCGTTCAAAAAAGGTTTGAACGACAATCCCGAAGACGCTGCAAAAGTGGACGACAAATCTGAAAAAGTGGTCGACGCCGTGGCTGAAAAAACCAAGACCAGCTGAAAGTCATCGCAGCACCCCGATGCGGCCCAGATGGGTCAGCTTGCGCAACGCTTTTTGAGCCCGCGCCTTCGGCAAATCTGGGATGTGTTTTCGTTTTTTATGCGGTTCAAAAAGTGATCTGATCCGCCCACTGTGTCTGGAGCCCGGCCATGTTTGATATTGGCTGGACCGAAATGATCGTCGTGGCCATTGTCGCGATTTTGTTCGTCGGTCCCAAAGAACTGCCAACGATGTTGCGCACGATCGGCCAAATGGTGCGCAAGATCCGCGGCATGGTGGGGGACGCGAAGCAGACCTTTAACGACGCCGTACGCGAGGCGGAACTGGACGGCGTTCAGGACAGCATCAATCAGGTGCGGAATCTCGACCCCACGAAGCAGATTAAAGACAAGCTTAACCCGCTTAAGGATGCGCTGAACGACAGCAGCGAAACGCCGGACGCGGATGCCGAGGCAAAGGCTGCCGCGGAAGCTGCGGAACGCAAGCGCAAGTTTGAGGAGATCGCAGCGGCGGCCCAATCATCTGGTACATCAGCGGTGCCGGGCTTTGAGGCTGCGAAATCGGCTGATGTGGCATCTGCGGCGACCACGGGTGCCGCGAAGAGCGCTGCAAAGCCGAAACCTGCTGCAAAGCCGAAACCTGATGCCGCTAAGACAGCTGCCGCCAAAACAACAGCGGCGAATGCAGGGGCTAAGCCTAAGGCTAAACCATCACCAAAGACCGCGACTGCTGGTCGGACGAAATCAAGCGCTGCTAGCAAACCGGCTGCGAAGCCAAAGGCTGCGCCCAAGACGCCTACCAAAAAGACCGGAGCAAAGGCATGAGCTCCGTGAGCGAAAGCGCATCGACAACAACCGACCAAAGCAATGGCAAGGCGACGGAAGAGGCCGAAATCGATTCGACGGCCGCACCTCTGGTGGAACATCTTATCGAGTTGCGCCAACGCCTTGTCCGGGCGGTGATCGCTGTGGCAGTTGTATTTGTGGTCGCATTTTACTTCGCCGATTCAATCTTCCAGTTCCTTGTGATCCCCTATGAACAAGCGGCGGGCGCGGACCAAAAACTGCAACTCATCTTCACCGCACCCCAAGAATTCTTTTTTGCGCAGTTGCGCATTGCGCTCTTCACGGCGCTGTTTGTAGCCTTCCCGGTCATCGCCACGCAGGTCTATAAGTTCGTCGCCCCCGGTCTGTACAAGAACGAGCGACGAGCCTTCGCGCCATTCTTGGTTGCCACGCCAATCCTGTTTCTGATGGGCGCAGCCTTGGTGTTTTACGTCGTGATGCCGCTGGCCATGTCGTTCTTCCTCTCCATGCAGATCGACGGTGGGGAGACGGGCACGGCTATCGAGCTTTTGCCCAAGGTGAGTGAGTATCTGGGGCTGATCATGACGCTGATTTTTGCCTTCGGCTTGGTGTTCCAAATGCCCGTTGTCATCTCGCTTTTGGCGCGTGCAGGCATGGTGACTGAGGTTGGTTTGAAAGCGAAACGCAAATACGCCGTGGTGCTGACATTCGTCGCCGCAGCTGTGTTGACGCCCCCCGATCCGGTTAGCCAGATCGGTCTTGCGGTTCCCACACTGCTTCTCTACGAGTTGTCCATCTTCGCCACCCGTCTCATCGAGCGGAATCGGCTGCAAAGGGAAGCGGAAGCGGCCCAAGCATGATCCGGTTTCCCGGTGTGTGGCGCACCAATTAACCTGACACCTCATGTTTGACATCAAGGCGATCCGCGACAACCCCACTTTGTTTGACGAAGGCATGGCCAAGCGCGGTCTTGCGCCCATGGCTTTTGATCTGGTCGCGCTGGATGAGGCCCGCCGCACACACATCGCAAAGCTTCAGTCTGCCCAAGAGGAGCGTAACAGTGCCTCCAAAGCCATTGGTGCTGCCAAGGCCAAGGGTGATGAAACGGCAGCCCAAGCCGCAATTGAGGAGGTGGGCAAGCTCAAGGCCTTTCTTCAAACAGGAGAAGAAAAAGAGCGCGAGCTCACCAAGGCACTGAACGACCGTTTGGCAGAACTGCCCAACCTTCCAGCTGATGACGTACCCTTGGGCGCCGACGAAACTGACAATGTGCTTGTGCGTGAAGCCGGCGAAAAACCCAGTTTCGCGTTTGAACCGAAAGAGCATTACGAACTCGGCGAAACCTTGGGTGAAATGGACTTTGAGGCAGCTGCAAAAATCTCAGGCAGCCGCTTTGCAGTGCTTAAGGGGGGGGTTGCGCGGCTGGAACGGGCGCTCGGTCAGTTTATGCTCGACCTGCACACCCAAGAGCACGGTTATCAGGAGATCCAGCCACCGCTTCTGGTGCGGGATGAGGCGGCGTACGGGACAGACAAACTGCCAAAATTCGCTGACGATCTCTTCCGCACCACCGATGGCCGTTGGCTGATTCCCACCGCCGAGGTGCCGTTGACCTATATGGGTGCAGACGAGGTCTACGACCCCAAAGACCTGCCTCAACGGATGACAGCGCACACGGCGTGTTTTCGTTCTGAGGCTGGCTCTGCCGGACGCGACACGCGTGGATATTTGCGGCAGCACCAGTTTTACAAAGTTGAACTGGTTTCCATTACCACGGCGGATGCGAGTGACGCCGAGCATGAGCGTATGACCAAGTGCGCCGAAACTGTGCTCGATAAGCTAGGCCTGCACTATCGCACAATGGTGCTGTGCACCGGTGATATGGGGTTCGGTGCCCGTAAGACGTATGACATCGAAGTGTGGTTGCCGGGACAGAGCGCTTATCGCGAAATCTCCAGCTGCTCGGTTGTGGGCGATTTTCAGGCCCGCCGCATGAACGCCCGCTACCGCGCGGAAGGCGAAAAGCAATTGCAGTTTTGCCACACGCTGAACGGGTCCGGCATCGCCGTTGGACGGGCTTTGATTGCCGTGATGGAAAACTATCAAAATGCGGACGGCTCCATCCGCGTGCCGGAGGTTCTGCAACCCTATATGGGCGGCACGACCCTCATCGGCGCTGGCGGCTGATTGGATGCGCGTTCTTCTCACCAATGATGACGGCATCAACGCTCCCGGCTTGGCCGTGCTGGAAGACCTCGCCAAAACCATCGCGGATGAAATTTGGACTGTGGCACCGGAAACCGACCAGAGCGGTCTCGCCCATTCGCTGACACTCAGCCATCCGCTGCGCGCCCGCAAAGTTCGGGACAAATGCTTCGCGGTGAGCGGCACACCAACCGACTGCGTAATCATGGCGGTGCGCGAATTGGTGGATGGGCCGATTGATCTGGTGCTGTCCGGCGTGAATGCGGGCCAAAACATCGGCGACTATATCACCTATTCCGGCACAGTGGCCGGAGCCATGGAAGGGGTTTTGCTGGGTATTCCATCCATCGCCTTCTCCCAGGCGTTCCTGCCCGAAAACATCCGTGCGATCCCGTGGGACACGACAAACAAGCATGGTCCGACGGTATTGAAGTCTCTACTGAACATCGATCTGCCCAAAAACACGTTGATCAACGTCAATTTTCCAGGATGTGATGCGGACGAAGTTGTCGGCACGGTTATTGCTGCTCAAGGCAAGTTTGAGCACGGTCTGGGAATCGGCAAACGACAGGATGGCCGCGGTCTGCCTTATTATTGGTTGGAGTTCATGGGCCATACGCCGGACGATCAGCCCGGAACAGACATTCAGGCGCTGCGTTCCAACCACATCGCCATCACACCGGTGCGCATGGATATGACGGACCACGCGTCGCTGGACACGCTGCGCACGCATTTGGGATCGTAGGCCACATGAAAACGCCCCGGTCCGCCCAATCGTCTCAAGCCAGCGCTGATGCGGGGCAGGGCGGCGCGATGGGCCTGCTGCTGCGCCTGCGCACCATGGGCATCACCAATGCCGATTTTCTGAAACAAGTCGAAGCTGCGCGGCACGATCTGTTCGTGCCCGTGGAACATTATTTACAGGCGTGGGAACCCAATAGCCTGCCCATCCCTTGCGGACAGACGATGCCGCCTCCGGATCTCACAGCTCGCATTGTGGAAGCGTTGGACGTCCACCCAAGTCACGCCGTCTTGGAGATTGGCACAGGCACCGGCTACCAAACAGCGATACTGGCCCAGCGCGCCAAAAAGGTCCGCACCACAGATCGGTATCAGACCTTGCTCGAATTCGCCCGCAAAGGGCTCGACCGTTTGGGCGTTGCAAACGTCACTTTCCATCATTCTGACGGGCGGGACGGCACAGGGGGCAAGGCTTTGTTTGATCGCATTGTTGTGGACAGCGTCTACCCATCTGTGCCGCGCGGCCTGTTGGGCGATCTTGCCTCCGGCGGTGTTGTGGTAACAGCCATCGGCGAGCCAGGCGAGGAGCAGGTTCTGGTCAAACTGACTAAAATTGGCAGCCGCTTTGAGCGCGAAGACCTGTTTCCAGTCCGCCTTTCGCCCTTGGAAGAGGGCGTTGCGAAAGCGCTTTAGGGCAATTGGTTTCCAGGGCTGGATGCACAGGCGGTGAATAGCTGCCTGTCGCTTGTGCGCCGCCCTCGCGTGAGCGCTCTAAATGAAAGCCCGAGCGATCATGTAAATGCCCAGAGCCAACAACACGCCGTAAAAGGTCAACTTGAACGCTTTCTCGTTCATGCGGCTGCGCGCAGCCCGCCCCAAGCGCATACCGATGAGCGCGGGAACAACGCAAGCAACCGATAGGAGGCCGACCTCCAGATTGAGCAGATCGCGGTACCAAAGGCAGGCGGTCAGCACCAAATATGAGATGAAGAAATGCAGTCCCATCGACTGGATGAACATGTCGCGCGGCATGCCCAGCCCGTTGAGATACATGACGGATGGCGTGGATGTTACGCCGGTCATGCCGGTGGTCAGCCCGCAAAACGCACCGAAGCTTGGTCCGATGAACTTTTCCTTTGAGGCCGGAATTTCCACGGAAAACCCGGTCAGCCCGACAATGGAATAGATCAGCAAAATAAAGCCCAGCGCCAAGACCAGCCATCCGGCGTCCAGTACAATCAGCAGGCCGGTGCCGAACCAGATCGTCACCAAAGACGGCACGTGGAAAACCGCAATACGTTTCAACACGCCGGCCGCGTGTTCGCCCGTTGTAGCCTGCCATGCATTGGTCACCACACCGGGCACAACCATCAAGGCCATGGCGCTTTTCAAACCGAACACAGATGCCAAGACTGCCACCGTGATCACCGGCAGCCCCAGACCTGCCGCCCCTTTCACGAAGCCTCCTGTGATGAAGGCCAAGGCGATAATGGTCAAAGAGAGCGGGTCGGTCATGCTGTAATCGGCGTTTTTACGTCAAGAGCGCGGGGCATAGGCCCTGCCGCCGCTCGTGGCAACCGTACACTTGGTCGAACACTGCCAGTTGCTGGTCACACGGAGTTCCCGCTTGCCTCATCGCCACAGCAGGCGTAGCCACATGTGCAAAGCCTAAACCACGCCGAAAGCTGTTCCCGTGTCCGAACCTAAATCAACAGCTGGTGAGCCGCCCCCGCACTTCAGCGCGGCGGCTGACAAGAACAAAGACGTCATTCTTCAACGTCTTAAGGCAGTCCTGAAGCCAGGCCACCGCGTGTTGGAAATCGCCAGCGGCACCGCGCAACATGCATTGCATTTTGCAAAGCAAATGCCCGAAGTGACGTGGCAACCCACCGATCGTGACCTACAGGAATACGGTCTCAAGACCACCATCGCCGCCGCCAACCTCGGCAACTTGCCGGCTCCCATCAAGTTGGATGTCGCAGCTTGGCCGCAGGACTTGGGGGGTTACAGCGCAGTCTACAGCGCTAACTGCATCCATGTCATGCCGGAGGACAATTTGGGGCCCTATGTCCATGGCGCGGCTGCTAGTTTACGCCCCGGTGGCCTTATGATGCTTTATGGTCCGTTCAAGTATGGTGGCACCTTCACCACGCCCAGTAATGAGAGCTTCGACGGGTTTTTATCGGAAACTTATCCCGGTGGCGGCATTCGGGATTTTGAGACTGTGGACGCACTTGCCCAAGAGAATGGGTTGTCTTTTGTCAGCGACACAGCAATGCCAGCCAATAATCAGTTCATTGTTTGGCAACGTCAGCCGTGACCATATCCGCCGCATCTAATTCCCCAACTCACTCAAGTGGTCAGTCCAATGCCAAGGGGGCCGGACTCATATTGATCGCTAGTGCATTCATTGCCGGGTCCACACTGTGCGCAAAACAGTTGGGCGTAGGCGCTGATGCTTTGTCACCGTTTCAGGTGACATGGGGCCGTTTCTTTTTTGCTTTGCCTGTTTTGCTGCTGGCCGCGCTGGTCTTTCGTCCCCGTTTCTCTCCACCCCAATGGGGATGGCATGCGGTGCGGGTGAGCTGCGGTGTCAGCGGTGTTACGGCCATGTTTTACGCTGCAACACTGATCCCGCTGGCCGACACGACAGCGATCTCCTTTCTCAACCCGATGTTTGCAATGGTGCTGGCCATTTTCATCTTGGGAGAAAAGATTGGTCCGATCCGATGGAGCATGGCCGCGCTGGCGCTGATCGGAGCGATGCTCCTGATTCGCCCCGGAACGGCAGGGTTCCAACCCGCTGCTCTGATCGCGCTGTTCGCCGCCGTCGCTTTCGGCATGGAGGTTGTGGTGCTGAAATTACTCGCCCGCACGGAAAGCCCGTTTCAGATCATTTTGATTGCAAACATCGTGGGAGCCATGGTCGCAAGCGCGGTTGCGCCCTTCGTTTGGCAAGCGCCAACGCCAATGCAATGGGTCTTACTTGCTTCAACGGCGGTCTTGATGGTTACAGCCCAGGCGTTTTTCACCAACGCTTTGCGGGTGGGAGAGGCGAGTTTCGTGCTGCCGTTTTCCTATGCCACGCTTTTGTTTGCAGCCTTTTACGACTTTGCCCTGTTTAACGTTGTCCCGGTTCCGTTGAGCCTCGCAGGCGGTCTCATCATCATCGTCAGCGGCATTGTCCTCGCCCTGCGCGATGGGCGGGCTGCCCGACAGAGCTAGACTGCCTTAGCACCCACTTGCGCGGGTCAGGTTTTTGTCTATAACGCGCGGTATTCCACACGCGAAAGCGTGTTGGTCACCGGCGTTTATGTGCGGATAGCACAGATCGAATGCCCCCAGCCCCCAGTTAGCGATAACACGGCATTTGACCGACACTCCGGTGCGGCGCGTCTTTCGTGCGTCGTTCTTTTTCGCGCAAGGTTAAAACCGGTAAAAGGAGATGCGAGCCATGGCTCTGCCCGATTTTTCTATGCGTCAGCTTTTGGAAGCTGGTGTGCACTTTGGTCACCAGACCCACCGCTGGAACCCGAAAATGGATCAGTTCATTTTTGGCAAGCGCAACAACATTCACATTCTTGATCTGTCCCAAACGGTGCCGCTTCTGCACACCGCCCTGAAACAGATTTCTGACACTGTGGCCCGTGGCGGCCGAGTGCTGTTCGTCGGCACCAAGCGTCAGGCGTCCGAGATCGTTGCCGACTCCGCACGCCGGTCGGCACAGTATTACGTTAATGCTCGCTGGTTGGGCGGCATGCTCACCAACTGGAAAACCATCTCTAACTCCATCAAGCGCCTGCGCGAATTGGAAGAGCTGCTGGTCAACGAGCAAGCAAGCTACACCAAAAAAGAACTGTTGAACCTAACCCGCGAACGCGACAAGCTGGAGCGTGCGCTGGGCGGTATTAAAGACATGGGCGGCGTGCCGGACCTGATCTTCGTCATCGACACGAACAAAGAATCCATCGCAATTCAGGAAGCCCGCAAGCTGAAAATCCCTGTTTGCGCCATCCTCGATTCAAACTCCGACACGTCCAACATCGACCTGCCGATCCCCGGCAACGACGATGCGGCCCGCGCCATCGCGCTTTATTGCGATCTCGTGGCCAAAGCTGCGCTGGACGGCATTGCCCGTCAGCAAGGCGGTTCCGGTGTGGATCTGGGTGCGCAAGTGGAAGCACCGCAAGAAACTGTGCTGGAAGACACAAGCGCCGAAGCCGCGCCGTCTGAGCCTGCTCCGGTTCCAGAAGCGCCCGCCGAGGCAGCACCAGCCGCAGAAGCGCCAGCCGATGCTGCGCCTGCTGCACCGTTGTTCACAGCGCCGGAAGGCGATGGCGACGATCTGACAGAAATCAACGGCATTGGCCCCGTAGCCAAGCAGCAGTTGAACGAGCAGGGCATCACGACCTTCAAACAGATCGCCGGGTTGACCGCAGAAGACGTGCAGCGTGTTGACGATTACATGCCGTTTTCCAGCGCCCAGATCGAAGACTGGAAGACCCAGGCTGCAGCCAAAGGCTAAATCCAGGCTCTAGCCCCTCAGCAGGCATAAGCGCGCGCCACCGGTGGCGCGTTTATCCGTTTGACGTCAACATCTCGTCTTACCTGCGTCGACGCGCGGGTGGGGCCGGTGGACCGTCACACAGTCGATATAAAATTTCCTGACACGCTGGCCGCAACGGCGAGCCGGCAAACGAAAGGTATGACGATGGCAATCACAGCATCGATGGTAAAAGAACTGCGCGATAAAACCGGCGCAGGCATGATGGACTGCAAAAACGCCCTGAACGAAAACGACGGTGACATCGAAGCCGCAATCGATTGGCTGCGCAAAAAAGGTATCGCCAAGGCTGACAAAAAGTCGGGCCGTACCGCTGCCGAAGGTCTGGTGGGCGTGGCTTCGCAAGGCACGAAATCCGCCGTTGTGGAATTGAACTCCGAAACTGACTTTGTGGCCCGCAACGAAGCGTTCCAGGCTCTGGTTTCCGGTGTCACAAAATCCGCGCTCGACACAGACGGGTCCAACGACGCGATTAACGCAGCCGATCTTGGCGGCAAACCAGTCGCTGAAAACATCACCGAGGCAATCGCCACAATCGGTGAAAACATGAGCCTGCGCCGTGCATCAGTGATGGAAGTGTCTGAAGGTGTTGTGGCGTCTTATATCCACAACGCAATTTCCGACGGTTTGGGCAAAATCGGTGTGTTGGTTGCTCTGGAATCCACCGGCGACAAAGCGGCTCTCGCAGCCATCGGCCGTCAGGTTGCCATGCACGTGGCCGCCACCAACCCGCTGGCTGCAACGAAAGAGGACATGGACGCCGATCTGGTGGAGCGCGAAAAGAAAATCTTCACCGACTCGGCCCGCGAATCCGGCAAGCCCGAAAACATCATCGAAAAGATGGTGGAAGGCCGCATCCGCAAGTTCTTTGAAGAAAATGTGCTTTTGTCCCAGACCTTCGTGATTGACGGTGAAAACACCGTGGAACAGGCGCTCAAGAACGCCGAAAAAGACGCAGGCGCACCCATCGCGTTGAAGGGCTTTACACGCTTCCAACTTGGCGAAGGCATCGAAAAAGAAGAAGACGATTTCGCCGCTGAAGTGGCTGCGATGAACAAGTCGTAGGACGGCTGACATCTGAAATCCGTTGAACGGCGTGGCGTGACAATGTTGCGCCGTTCGTGTATTTCAGACTCGAATTCGGGTGCCCAATAGGACTGCGCCGACAATGGCCACACACACTTCTGGAACCCCGCTTTACTCCCGCATCTTATACAAGATTTCCGGCGAAGCGCTGATGGGGGATCAGGGCTTTGGCATTGATCCAGCGATGGTTTCGCGTGTTGTCGATGACATCATCGCTGCGCGGTCGCTTGGCTCGTCCATCGCTTTGGTCGTTGGTGGGGGCAATATATTTCGCGGCGTTTCGCTGGCTGCAAAGGGTGCAGACCGGGTCACCGGCGACCACATGGGTATGTTGGCGATTGTCATGAACGCCCTTTCGCTGCGCATGGCATTTGAAGCCAAGGACATACCGGCTACGATCCTGTCCGGCCTTGCTGTTCCCCAAGTCTGCGAAACGTTTACCCAGCGCGCCATGCTGGCCGCGCGCGATGCGGGGCATGTGCTGATCTTTGCAGGTGGTATCGGCAGTCCTTATTTCACATCTGACACGGCAGCCGCACTGCGTGCCGCCGAGTTTGGCGCGGATGCGATCTTCAAAGGCACTCAAGTGGACGGGATTTATTCCGCCGACCCCAAAAAAGACGCAAATGCTCAACGTTATGATGCGCTCACCCACGATGATGTTCTCGACAAAGGGCTTGGCATTATGGACGCGTCAGCTGTCGCTTTGGCGAAGGACAATGGCATCGATCTTGTTGTGTTTTCCATTCATGAACCGGGAGAGTTGGCGCGTGTTTTGAGCGGGCAAGGCACCTTCACCCGCGTAAGCGCCTAGGGTTCTTGGAAACGTGGTTTTGCCGCGATTTCCTCCAAACGCGCACAGCCATCCATCCGGGGGACAGACCAAAGAGTTTGCTTGGTCCTAACGATACGGTAGTGAGTAGACGATAAAGGTTTGCAAGTGATTCAAAGCCGCCCGTTCGTGGCGCGCCGCCCACCCAACGGTGCCCATCAATCGGCGCCCATCAAATGACAAGAATACGGACACACCCATGGCTGACGGTATTGATCTCAACGACATAAAAAAACGCATGGAAGGGGCCATTGCCTCCATGACGAAAGATCTTGGCGGGCTTCGCACGGGCAGGGCGTCTGCATCAATTCTCGATCCGGTTATGGTGGACGCCTACGGTCAAAAGATGCCGCTCAATCAGGTCGCCAACGTGAATGCACCCGATGCCAAGCTGATCACGGTGCAGATCTGGGACAAAAGCATGGTTGGTCCGGTGGACAAGGCCGTTCGTGAAGCCGGTCTCGGTCTGAACCCGGTGGTGGATGGACAAAACTTGCGCATTCCGTTGCCGGATTTGAACGAAGAGCGCCGTCGCGAATTGGTCAAAGTGGCCAAGGATTACGCAGAGAACGCCAAGGTCGCGATCCGCCATGTGCGCCGTGACGGTATGGAAGTGCTGAAAAAGGCCGAAAAAGACAAAGAGATTGGACAGGACGAAGCCCGCGCGACGTCCGATAAAGTCCAAAAACTGACTGACGAAAAAGTCGCCGAGGTGGAAAAAGTCCTGGCGCAAAAGGAATCGGAAATCATGCAGGTCTAACCTGCGGTTGAAGATGTGCTTGTAAGCGATCCAAGACCGGTCGGAGGGACTTGAAGGATGGCCTTTAACGCCGCGCTGGAAAACCACGCTGCTGCCCATTTGCGGACGCAGCCAAAAGGCCCGTCGCCAGTGGTGCCGGAGCATGTTGCGATCATCATGGATGGCAATGGCCGTTGGGCTCAGGCGCGCGGACTGCCTCGCACCGCCGGCCATCGCAAAGGCGTGGAAGCGGTGCGCGCCGCCGTCCGCGCCGCTGGTGAACTGGGCGTCAAAACGCTGACCCTGTTTTCGTTTTCATCAGAAAACTGGTCGCGGCCTTCCGCCGAAGTGGGTGAGCTAATGCGCTTGCTCAAACTGTTCATCCGTCGCGATTTGGCCGATCTCCACAAAGAAAACGTGCGTGTCAGCATCATCGGTGCTCGCCACAATGTGCCCAATGACATTCTTCCTCTGCTCGAGGAGGCTGAAAGACTGACACGCAACAACACGTCAACCCGTTTGGTCATCGCGTTTAACTATGGTGGCCGGGACGAGATCGTGCGTGCGGCCCGCCGTTTGGCCGAAAAAGCTGCCGCTGGCGAGATCGTCGCCGAGGATATTTGCGCCGACGTTCTGTCGGAGGCCTTGGACACCGCGGACTGGTCTGATCCTGACTTGATTATCCGCACATCCGGTGAGCGGCGTCTGTCCAATTTCCTGTTGTGGCAAGCGGCATATTCCGAGTTCGTGTTCTTGGATTGCATGTGGCCTGATTTTGACAAAACCCACTTGGAACTGGCACTTCGCGAGTTCTACGCGCGCGACCGTCGTTTCGGAGCCGTCGCCGTTGAAGCCGGTGCATAATGACGGACGCTCAGCACTCGACATGACCAAAACCGGACCGAAAACGGCTGATTGGTGGCGTACATCTGAATTGGGCAACCGTATTCTGTCAGCCATCGCCATGCTGGCAATCGTGCTGGCGGCCAGTGCAGTTGGCGGCTTCGTG
Source organism: Pseudomonadota bacterium (assembly GCA_038746275.1). GTDB lineage: Bacteria > Pseudomonadota > Alphaproteobacteria > Rhizobiales > Rhizobiaceae > Pseudahrensia. The sequence continues at coordinate 29,869 of JBCDKS010000004.1, forward strand.
TTTGCTTTGGTGTGTGTTGCGCTGTCATCGTTACTGTTTTTTGAGTGGCACCGCATGGTTTCGCGCACCGCGTTCGACACGACTGAAATTCTGCTCTCCGTCGGCTTCGCCGGTCTTATGGTCGGCGCACTGTTCGGCTTTTTCTGGCTGGCACTGTTGGCATTTTTAGCGCTCGGTCTCGTTTTGGAGGTCACCAGTGAGGGCATCGAGCGCGAGGATGTGCGCTGGATCGGCTTTGGTGCACTCTATTGTAGTGTTCTTGCATGGGCGCTGCCGCTTATTCGGGCCGATATGGGCTTTGTCTTTTTGCTTTTCCTGTTTTTGGTCGTGTGGGCGACGGATGTCGGTGCCTATTTTGCCGGAAGGCGGTTCGGTGGCGCAAAGCTCATGCCGTCCGTTTCCCCCAACAAAACGTGGTCTGGCGCTCTTGGTGGTGTATCTGTAGCGGCCGTTATCGCGGTTCTTTTTGGCCTCTTCGCGCCGGGTTTCGCGGTCTGGGTTGCCGTCATCTGCGCCGTGGTATTGTCTTGCATCTCGCAGGTGGGAGATCTGTTTGAGAGCTGGGTAAAACGCCTTTACGGTGTCAAAGATACGGGTGGGCTTATTCCCGGGCATGGCGGTTTTCTGGATCGTGTTGACGGTCTCGTCTTTGCGGCATTGCCGGTTGCTCTGGTGGTCGCACTTTGATGTTTGCGGCGGGCAGCGGTGCGCGTGAACCATCGCCGCAGGGGCTGGAAAAGCACCTCGTTCACCTTAATTTTCATCGTACCCACGTCATCATTGGCCATTAAGTGATAGTAGACGTCATGCGGTCACAGTTGTGCCGCGGAGCGTTCGCCAAGGCGTATGCAGGTTAGAGGATACCATTCATGGACATCGTAGGCGCATTGAGCGGATTGCTGGGCTTCATAACCGGCAGTGTCATTCCGTTTCTGTTCGTTTTGACCATTGTCGTGTTCTTTCATGAACTGGGCCACTTCCTTGTAGCCCGCTGGAACAAGGTAACCGTCGAGGCCTTTGCGGTTGGTTTCGGGCCGGAACTGATTGGCTTCAACGACCGACAGGGCACACGCTGGAAACTTTGCGCCGTACCTCTTGGCGGCTACGTCCGGTTCATGGGGGACGAGGATGCGAGCAGCAAACCGGATCATGAAGCGCTGGCCGCCATGAGCGAGCAGCAGCGGGAAGGTGCCTTTGAACACAAAGCGATCTGGCAGAAGGCCGCCGTTGTCGCTGCTGGTCCCATAGCGAATTTTTTGCTGGCCATCGTGATTTACACTGCGCTGTTCATGCATGTTGAAGACGTGCGCATCGCGCCCATCGTTGGCAAAGTGATCGAAAATTCTGCTGCCGAGGAGGCGGGTCTGCAGGTTGGGGATCGGATTGTCAGCATCGACGGCACACCGGTGACACAGTTTGCCGATCTCCAGCGCAAGACAATGATGAACTCCGATCAACCTTTGCGCTTTGTCATTTTGCGCGATGGCGCTGAACTGACAGTGGAAGCGGCGCCCCGGATGACCGAGCGGGAAGACCGTTTCGGCAATGCTTACAAAACCGGCTTGCTGGGAATTTCGCCTGATCCGTCGGAAGAAAACATTGTGACCGTGAAATTGGGCTTTGGCGAAGCTTTCATGAAAGGGCTGGATCGGATTGGCTTAATCGTCACGGGCACTTTCAATTTCATTGCCGAATTGGTGGTTGGCAAGCAAGACGCGAGTGAGTTGCGCGGCCCATTGGGCATTGGTCAGATGACCTCGCAGGTCGCCACGTTGGGCATCCTTCAACTGCTTTCTTTGGCCGCAGTCTTGTCGGTCAGCATTGGGTTGCTTAACCTCTTGCCGGTGCCCGTCTTGGACGGCGGCCATCTCGTATTTTACGCTTTGGAAGCCATCCGCGGGAAGCCGTTGGGTGAACGTGCGCAAGAGATCGCGTTCCGAATCGGTTTGACGTGTATTCTAGGCCTCATGCTGTTTGCCACCAGCAATGACATCATGCGTTTTTTGGGCTTCTAGGCGGTCCATTTCGTTAAAATTGTTAGCGCTCTGTTAACCATCGTGAATGCGGGTGTGTCCTTTTCACAGCGATGACAAGAATTTGGCAATCCGGCCCGCTCAGTGTGGTTGCGTGCCCAAAAAAAGCCTGTACAAACAATTAACACCGAACCACGGCACACATGCGGCCATCGTTGGGTCTGGGCGACAAAAGGGAAGGTTATAAACTTCCGTTTTTGGCACCTTCGATACAAGCGAAACTGGTTGTGCATTTACTGGATCAGGGATTTTCATGACGACGCTATTTAAGAACGCAGCACACGCATTCTGCATGCTGCTCCTTTTCGCGGTTGGCAGTGCGGGTGTGGGAGCCATCGTATTGGGTGTCTCCGCGCTTTCTGTAACGTCAGCTTCGGCTGCTGTGGTGAGCTCTATTTCCGTGCGCGGTAATGAGCGTGTGGATGCCGACACCGTCCGCTCCTATGTCACCATAGAGCCAGGTCGCTCATTTTCTTCTTTCGATACAGACGAGTCAGTGCGCGCGTTGTTTGCAACCGGCCTTTTTTCTGACGTCCGCATTGCGCGCCAAGGTGGTACGCTCGTGGTGCAGGTGAAAGAAAATCCAGTTATCAATCTCGTGCGTTTTGAGGGCAACGACAAGGTTCGAGATGACATCCTGACAGGCGTGGTACAGTCGAAAAGTCTGGCCGTATTCAGCCAGGAACGTTTGAACAGCGATTTGGACCGTATCCGCCAAACGGTGCGCCGCTCCGGCCGTGGTGGATCAACGGTCACCGCACGTGTGGACCAGCTGGAAAACAATCGCGTCGATGTGGTGTTCCAAATCAACGAAGGCACCCGCACCAAAATTGCAGCCATCAACTTCATCGGAAATAATGCGTTTGGCGACAGCCGGTTGACGTCTGTGATCTCTCATAACGAGAGCAATTTTCTGAGTTGGTTGAAGCGGGACGATATTTTCGACCAAGACCGCTTGCAAGCGGACGAAGAACGTTTGCGGTTGTTCTATTTCAACCGTGGTTACGCTGACTTCCGCGTGGTTTCTGCCGTTGGCGATCTGGACGTTGCATCAAACGCCTACACCATCACGATCACCGTCGATGAGGGTGAACGCTACACGTTCGGAACCATTTCCATCGACAACTCTTTGACCGTGATAGAGGGCGAGAGCCTGCGGCCATATTTGGAAGTTGCCGAGGGTGACACGTATAGCGCTCGTGATATCGAAAAATCGCTGGTCGCGATGACAGAAGCGATTGCCGAAACGGGCTTTGCATTTGCTGAAGTGACACCGCGTGGCGAACGCGACTTCGAAAATCGGCGCATCAATCTTACATTTTTTGTTGATGAGGGGCCGCGCACATACATCGAGCGCATCGACATTGTGGATAACACGCGCACCCGCGAATATGTCATTCGCCGTGAGTTCGATATCTCGGAAGGTGACGCCTACAACAAAGTGTTGGTCAACCGGGCGAAGGTTCGGCTTGAACGCCTCGGCTTTTTCGAGCGGGTCGTCATTCAAACGCGTCCGGGCTCATCGGCAGATCGCGTCGTGTTAGTGGTTGGAGTTCAGGATAAGGCGACCGGTGCCATCTCAATTGGCGGCGGCTTTTCTACGACGTCTGGTCCGGTTGCAGAAGTGTCGTTGGACGAGAAAAACTTTTTAGGACGCGGTCAAAACCTTCGCATTGTAGGGGGGTATGGGACCGACTCGCAGAAGTATCAGTTGTCGTTCACTGAGCCGTATTTCCTGGGAAATCGTATCGCGGCTGGTTTCGATATCCAGCGCGAAACAACCGAATCTGCCAATACGATCAGCTACGACACCGAAACTACGCTGGGTCGTTTGCGTGCCAGTGCGCCGTTGACGGACAATCTGACATTGTCGGTCAATTACACGATCAAACAGCAGGAAGCCTCGAGCGATGCCGCACCCGGCACGTTATCAATTGCTGCAAATGACGCGATAGATAACAGCCCCTATCTCACATCTTCTTTTGGCTGGGGTCTCAAGTACAGCACGATCGACAATTTCAAGCTTCCACGCGAAGGCGTTTACATAAAGTTTGAGCAAGACTTTGCCGGCGCAGGTGGCGACGCGCAGTATGTTCGTACAACCGCCCGCGCCACCGGTTATTATTTGGCATCCGAAGATAATGACATTGTACTGATGGGCGCATTGGGCGCGGGTAACATTACCGGCTTTGGATCAGATGACCTGCGTGTAACCGATCACTTCTTTCAAGGCGGCGAGACCATTCGCGGTTTCGCACCAGCTGGCATCGGCCCTCGTGCAACATTAGCCACTGACGGGACCACTGCATCTAATGAAGCGCTTGGTGGAACGTCCTATTTCAATGTCACAGCGGAAGTGCAGTTTCCGGCTCCATTGCTTCCACGGTCCTATGGTCTTCGCGGCGCATTGTTTGCGGATGCGGGCACTCTGTTTGGTTCCGATCTCAACGACCCAACGGCGAACGATGACGAATCTATTCGGGCATCCGTCGGTGCGTCGTTGATCTGGGACTCGCCATTCGGTCCACTGCGCGCTGACTTTGCCTATCCGTTGGCCAAGGAAAGCTACGACCGCACGCAGTTTTTCCGCTTCGGTGTGAGCACACGGTTCTAGCGTCTTACAAACGGCCTTTTCTAATCACGGGCGCATTCTTTCGGATGCGCCCGTTATTGTTTGCGATATAACCGCGAGGCTTAGGCGAGCGCTGAACACGTTCGGTTTCGCCAAATAAATCAAAACGGTTGTGAAAAGCGCCGTGCTTTCAAGGCCTTTCAGTCTCGTGCGCGTCTGAGAAGTGTCGTTTTTTGTTGGATGGTGGGTTTGGAAACTGAAAATATCCAGTTCTTTGAACAGCCAAAGGCTGTGGGCTTAGCGAAGCTTGCGGACCTGATCGGCTGTGATTTGGGAAAACCCGAGCATGGGGAAGTGCAGGTCGATACGGTCGCACCGGTAGAGGCTGCGGCTCCCGGTGCCCTGACATTCCTAAACAAGCCCAAATACCTTGATCAGGTCTTGGAAAGCCAAGCCAGCGCCGTCATTTGTCACCCAAGACATGCGGGCAAGGTGCCCGGTCATATAGCGGTTCTGACGAATGCGGATCCTTATCGCGCGTTTGCGCTCGCGGCGGGCACTTTGTTTCCGTCAGCCATGCGGCCGCTTCCTGTGTTTGGCGAAGGCATTTCCAGCGCGGCGCACATACATGAATCAGCCGTTTTTGAGGATGGCGTAACCGTTGAACCCGGCGCGGTTGTCGGGCCAAACGTCCATATAGGCGCGGGCGGGCACATAGGGCCCGGTGCCACGGTGGGCCCAAACTGCCGCATTGGGCGCAATACGACCATCGCCGCCAACGCGTCTGTTTTGCACAGCATTATTGGAGATGACGCGATCATCCACTGCGGTGTGCGTTTGGGTTGTGACGGCTTCGGGTTTGCCATGGGTGTCTCACACCAAAAGATACCACAGGTGGGGCGCGTGATCATACAAGACCGTGTAGAGATCGGAGCCAACACTTGCATAGACCGGGGTGCGAACCGGGATACGATCATTGGTGAGGGCAGTAAGATTGATTGCCAAGTCATGATCGGCCACAACGTCGTTGTTGGTCGCCACTGCGTTATTGTTGGGCAGGTCGGCTTAGCTGGCAGCTGCGAGTTGGGTGACTACGTGGTGATAGGCGGACAAGCCGGTGTTGCGGGGCACACCAAGGTTGGTTCCGGTGCACAATTGGCAGGTGGCAGCGGTGTTGTTGATGAAGTCCCACCGGGCGCAAAATGGGGTGGACGTCCAGCACGCCCTTTCATGGTTTGGATGCGCGAAGTAAACAAATTGCGGCGCGAAGGGCTTGGCGGCAAAACAGATACGGGCAAAAATTTAGGATCAGACTCATGAGTGATGAGACCACCACGCTCGCGCAGATCGATATCATTCGTTTGATGGAACTGTTGCCGCATCGATATCCGTTTCTGCTGGTGGACAAAATCGTCGAAATTAACGGCGACGAGTCAGCGCGCGGTATCAAGAATGTGACGGCCAACGAACCGCAATTTACGGGCCATTTTCCACATGTTCCCATTATGCCAGGCGTGTTGATCATTGAAGGAATGGCCCAAACGGCAGGTGCGATCTGCGCGGAGGCGCACTACAATGGCAGCCCTCGCGACGTGTACTTCATGACGATTGATAATGCGAAGTTTCGCAAGACCGTCGGTCCGGGAGACCGGTTGGAATATGTGATCACCAAATTGAAACAACGCCGTAACATCTTCAAATATGCCTGTGTTGCCGAGGTGGAGGGCCAGCGCGTCGCCGAAGCTACCATCAGCGCCATGATGGTGGTGAAAGATGCCTGAGGTGCAAACACAACACGCGGCTGATACAACTGTTCACCCAACCTCGGTGGTTGAAGACGGCGCCATTCTTGGCGCAGGGGTTAAAATCGGGCCCCTATGTCACGTTGGGCCGGGCGTCCGCTTGGGTGACGGCGCGGAGCTTATTGGCCAAGTCTCCTTGTCAGGCGACACGTCCATAGGATCGGATGCCCGGATATTCCCCTTCGCCAGCATCGGTCATGAGCCTCAAGACTTGAAATACGATGGTGAACCCGTTCGCTTGGTCATCGGAGAACGCTGCACCATCCGCGAAGGTGTCACAATGAACCCGGGAACAGGTGGCGGTGGTGGCGAAACCGTGATTGGCGACGATTGTACGTTTTTGGCCAATTCTCACGTCGCCCATGATTGCCGCATTGGCAATCGTGTTATTTTTTCAAACAACGTCATGCTGGCCGGTCATTGCACGGTGGGTGATTTTGCAATTTTCGGTGGTGGTTCGGCGGCGCATCAGTTTTGTCGCATTGGCCATCACGCTTTTATTGGCGGTTTGGCGGGCGTGGAAGGTGACGTGATCCCGTTTGGCATGGCCATCGGCAACCGCGCCAGCCTGAATGGGCTCAATCTGATTGGGATGAAACGCATGGGAATTGAGCGGGCCAGCATCCATGCGGTGCGCGGTGCTTATAAGGACCTGTTCGACGGTTCAGCACCGGTGCAACAGCGTGCAGGGGCGCTCGCCAACACAGCGGTAGATCCGCTTGTTATTGAGATGCTGAAATTCGTGCAGGCTGGAGCGGATCGGGCTTTGTGCACGCCGTCCTCGGCCTAGAACTCCGGTCAGCGACAGTCAGATGTCTCAGACGTCGAGCGGCGCACCGAAACAGGCATCTACCAAAATGCAGTTGACGGGGACGGTCGGTATCATCGCGGGCAACGGGCGGTTGCCCTATGAGATTGCCGCGTCCGTAAAGACAGCCGGTCGCGAGGTGTTCATCATTGGCATCGCCGGTGAAGTGGATGCGGAGGTTGAACAGCACCCCCATGCGATCATCGAATGGGGGCATATTGGCCAACTGTTTAACCTGCTGACCCGTTACAATGTGGACGATGTTATCTTTGCCGGCGGTATTCTTCGGCGACCGGAGCTCAAGCTCAGCAAACTGGATTTTGGCGCGTTTTTAACCGTACCGCGCGTTCTTGCCGCCTTGCTGGATGGTGACAATTCCATCCTAAGCGGTGTGGTTGGTGTCTTTGAGCGAAAAGGCTTCACCGTGCGCGGTGTTGGCGATTTGGCGCCCGATTTGCTGGTGAGCCCCGGGGTCAATGGCACAGGGTCTGTCAGCAAAGGCCAGTTGGCCCTCGCCGATCAGGGGTTGTCCATCACGCGCGCTCTGGGGCCATACGATGTGGGGCAGGGGTGTGTGTTGGTGGGGCGCCGCGCCGTCGCCATTGAAGGTATTGAAGGTACAGACGAGATGCTGTCCCGCGTGGCGCGTTTGAAGTCCGCCGCACGTCTGCCGTTGCATGGCGGCGGCGTTTTGGTGAAATGCCCCAAGCCGGGCCAGGATTACCGGGTGGACCTGCCAACCATTGGCCCGCGCACCGTCAGCAACGCCCATGCTGCCGGTCTGACACTCATAGCTCTCGAGGCTGGCAACACTTTGATTGTGGATCGTCAAAAGACGCTGGATGCGGCAGCCAAGCGGGGTATCGCAATTTACGGTGCGCAAGCGGGCACCACGCCCAATTCCATACTAAAGGCCACCGCCGAATGACTGCGCTGAAATTGTATTTTGTGGTCGGGGAGGCTTCGGGCGACGCCTTGGGTGCTGACTTGCTTGAGGCGTTGGAGCGGGATGGAGGAGGTCCGATTGATGCCATGGGCTTGGCTGGCCCCAAGCTTGAAAAGAAGGGTGTTGCCTCGCTCTTCAACATCGAAGACGTGTCGGTTATGGGCATCGGTGCCGTACTGGCCAGTCTTCCTAAGATTGTTAGGCACATTTACCGAACCGTTGATGATATTGTGGAAAAAAATCCGGATGTTATGGTTCTCATCGACAGTCCGGATTTTGTGCAGCCCATCGCAAAGCGTGTTCGCAAGCGGGCGCCCCATATCCCGATTATAAATTATGTTTGCCCCAGCGTCTGGGCCTGGCGTTCCGGGCGCGCCGCAAAGATGGCAGCCTATATCGATCATGTGTTGGCACTGTTACCGTTTGAACCGCGGGTCCTGAAGGAACTTGGTGGTCCACAAGCGACCTATATTGGCCACCCGCTGGCCAATCAGTTGGCCGACCAGTTAGAGCGTACGACTGTCGAACCACAGCCGATGGCATCCTCCACCGAGCTGCCGACGTTGCTCGTCTTGCCCGGTTCCCGTCGCAGCGAAGTGACGCGGATGATGAAGCCTTTTGGCGACACGCTGGACGTCCTGCGCGCTCGCGGCCACGCGTTCCAAACGGTCATCCCGGCGGTATCGCAAGTGCGGGACCGTATTGAAGAAGAAGCTGCAACCTGGAGCGTGGCCCCCCAGATTGTGTCGGCTGAGTTAAACAATAAAACCTTCCCCAAAGCGCACTTGGCACTCGCAGCCTCCGGCACGGTCACCTTGCAACTGGCGCTGCACCGGGTGCCCATGGTGGCGGCATACCGGCTTGATTCCGTTGGCGAGATGATCGCGCGCAACGCGATCAAAGTGTGGAGCGCATCACTGCCCAATCTGATTGCCGACCGTATGGTGGTACCGGAGGATTATGGCCACATGGTCATGCCCAATCTCTTGGCGCGTCGTCTGGAGGCATTGCTGACAGACAGTCTGGACCGGCAGGCACAGCTTGCGGGATTTGATGAGATATGGTCCCGCATGGCCACACAGGAGCCCGCCAGCCAAATGGCAGCACGAATCGTCCGGCAATTCGGGTTTGGTAAGGTCAAACCCAACTCGCCTTAGAGCGGTTCACAGTTTGATTGAACCGCCGGGTTGCGAAGAGCAACCCGGCGCTTATGCGCCGCCCTGGCGGAGCGAAGGCCTCTTGAAGCCAACAGCGTGAGCGCCACAAAGAGCGGTTCACAATTTGATTGAACCGCTCGGTTGCGAAGAGCAACCCGGCGCTTATGCGCCGCTTCTCCCCCACCTAGGGTCGCGAAGGCCTCTTGAGGCCGACAGCGTGAGCGCCACAACTAGATCGGTTCTATCAAAGATAGAAATGATCTAGCGCTTGTCTACCGGCACGTAGTCGCGATGGGTTGGGCCTGTATAAAGCTGGCGGGGTCGACCAATTTTCTGTTTTGGGTCTTCGATCATTTCTTTCCACTGCGCGATCCAACCCACAGTGCGGGCCAGCGAGAACAACACTGTGAACATGTCCGTTGGGAAGCCCAAAGCTTTCAGTGTGATGCCGGAATAGAAATCGATGTTTGGATATAGACCACGCTCTTTGAAATACGGGTCTTCGAGCGCAATTTTTTCCAACTCCATCGCAACGTCCAAAATTGGATCGTCCGTAATGCCCAAAACGCCCAAGACTTCGTGCGTGGTCTTCTGCATAATCTTGGCGCGTGGGTCGTAGTTTTTGTACACACGGTGACCAAAGCCCATCAGGCGGAAGGGATCGTTCTTGTCCTTCGCCCGTTCCACAAACTCCGGGATGCGGTCCGGCGTACCAATCTCCGTCAACATGTTGAGTGCTGCTTCGTTTGCGCCGCCATGGGCAGGGCCCCACAGGCAGGCAATGCCTGCTGCCACACATGCAAACGGGTTGGCACCCGACGAACCCGCCAAACGCACGGTCGATGTAGACGCATTCTGCTCATGGTCGGCGTGGAGGATGAAAATACGATCCATCGCGCGGGCGAGAACAGGATTGACCTGATATTCTTCGGCAGGCACCGCAAAGCACATGTGCAGGAAGTTAGAAGCGTAATCGAGATCGTTGCGCGGATACACAAACGGCTGCCCGACAGAATACTTATAAGCCATCGCTGCGATGGTTGGCATTTTCGCGATCATCCGCAGGGACGCGATCATGCGTTGGTTTTCATCGCCGATATCAGTTGAGTCGTGGTAAAATGCGGAGAGTGCCCCAACCACGCCCACCATCACCGCCATGGGATGCGCGTCGCGCCGAAAGCCTGAAAACAGGCGGGTCATCTGATCGTGCAACATCGTGTGGTAGGTCACACGGTTTTTGAAGTCTTCGGCCTGCGCCTGCGTCGGCAACTCCCCGTAGAGCAGGAGGTAGCAGGTCTCTAGAAAGTCGCCATTGTCGGCCAACTGGTCGATGGGATATCCGCGGTGCAAAAGAACGCCGGCATCGCCGTCAATGTAGGTGATCGCGCTTTCGCAGGATGCAGTGGAGGTGAACCCGGGATCAAACGTGAAACGGTCTGTCTGTTTGTAAAGCGTTGTGATGTCGAGCACCGATGGCCCGACGGCTGCATCGTGAATTGGCAAGTCGTACGTCTCATCGCCGATGGTCAGTGTTGCTCCGGTAACCTTGTCATCAGCCATGTGTTGCTCCCGTTAGACTATTCATATGATCCAGCCCCGCCGTCGGATCGAGAAACGCGTTCTCTAATGCCTAAGTGGGCTTGAACGGGCTTGACTGGAAAGAAAGCGTGACAGCAGCTGGCGGCGTGAACCACGCCAACGCAAAACGCGCCTGTAAGCCGAATGCTATCAAACCCCTCTTGGATGTTCTGATTTGATAGTCGATTTGCCCATGGCCCACAAGGCGATGGCAATGCGCCTGAACGATACTTTGGGCGGGTGCATACGTTTGACAGTCTAGCTCGCGCTCACTTGGTCTTCGATACGCGCGCAACACTCTGCCTGGCCAAGCACCGCCATCACATCGAAAACCCCCGGGGAGGTGGTTCGGCCTGTCAGCGCGGCGCGAACCGGCTGTGCCACCTTGCCAAGTTTCAATCCCGCCGTGTCGGTGAATGCCCGTGTTTCTGCTTCCACGGCGTCTACGGTCCAGTCCGACAGCGCTTTTAGTTTGGGCAACAATGCGGCCAGCACAGAGCGGCCCGCGCCGTCATCTGCGTCTAAAATGCCCCGGGCTTTTTCTTCCATGGGCAAGGGGCGGCTTTCAAACAAAAATCGCGATCCGTCCAGCAGATCGAGCACGGTTTTGGCGCGCTCTTTTAGGCCGGGCATCGCTTCGGTCAACAAGGCGTCATGAGCCGCCGTCCAACGGTCTTGATACCAGCTTCCGTTCTCGATCTCCGCGAGCACCGCCTTCATGGCCTCCATCAAGCGGGTGTCGTCTGCCGTGCGAATATAGTGCCCGTTCATGTTTTCAAGTTTGGCAAAATCAAACCGGGACGGTGATTTTCCGATGCCGCCGAGGGTGAAAATCTCGGTCAACTGTTCGTCGGTGAAATACTCCTCATCGCCATGCGCCCAACCCAGACGCAGGAGGTAGTTGCGCAATGCTTCCGGCAAATAACCCATGGCGCGGTAGGCTTCCGCTCCCAAAGCTCCGTGCCGCTTGGACAGTTTGGCACCGTCTGCCCCGTGGATCAGCGGTATATGCGCCATCTTGGGCACATCCCAACCAAGCGCCTGATAGATGACGGTCTGGCGCGCTGCGTTGGTAAGGTGATCATCGCCCCGAATGATGTCGGTTACACCCATATCGTGGTCGTCCACAACGACGGCAAGCATGTAGGTGGGAGAACCGTCAGAACGTAACAGCACGAGGTCATCCAAGTCCTTGTTTGGAAACCGCACGGTGCCTTGAACCGCATCCTCGATCACCGTCTCGCCCTCTTGCGGGCCTTTGAAGCGGATCACCGGATCAACGCCTGCAGGCGCTTGCGACGGGTCGCGGTCGCGCCAACGGCCATCATAGCGCGGCGGCCGCTTTTCAGCCCGCGCAAGCTCCCGCATAGCATCCAACTCTTCCGGCGACGCGTAGCACCTATAGGCCTTGCCGGTGGCCAGCAGAGTATCCACCACCTCCCGGTGGCGTTCAGCCCGGCTGTATTGAGAAACCGGTTCCCCATCCCAATCGATACCCAGCCAGGACAGTCCATCCAGCAGGGCATCAACAGCAGCTGCTGTGGACCGCTCACGGTCCGTATCTTCAATGCGCAGCAGCATTTTACCACCATTGGCCTTGGCAAAAAGCCAATTAAACAGAGCCGTGCGCGCGCCGCCAATGTGCAGAAAGCCGGTGGGCGAGGGCGCAAAACGTGTGACAGTTTCAGCGTTTGTAGAACCGGTGAGGGGGGTGGTGAGATCGGTCATGCAATCCGGTCGGTATCAATCCACACCCATCGGCAGCACGTCAGCCAGTGTTTGGCCAAGCGAGCGCGAGGGGGGGAACAAAAGGGGACGTTGCTCGTGTACCACAGGGCTGCGATCATACAAGCGGGAACTGAGCCAGTTGCAACAGACTCTGGGGGGCACGGGCTTTCATCAGAGTGGCCAAGGTTCCGGTAAGTGAGGCGGAAAACACTTGGCCAAAAAGGGCAAAGACAGAGAAGATCACGAATGGGTCCTGGCATCTCCAGACCGAGACTCAGACTCTGACTCACTGTTCGACCCGTTGCCAGACCAGTTGCCAGACCCATTGCGAGAGACTTCAGCGGACACGCTCGCAAACGGTGTGCCTGATGATCTATCGCTTGAACCGCGCTGGACCCAAATCGACCTGACGTCACTGGAGGGAGCCGTTGTCCCGGCATGGCCGGGCGCTGATGAACGCGTTGGCCCTGATGATCCGCAGTCTGACGATGGCAGGGATGGTATTGAGTTTCGTCTGCCGCCAACTACCGTCTGGCAAAAGTGGCGACTGAAAATTGGACTGGCTTGGGAGAGCCTGCGCGATGCGGTTGCGATGGCTTTGGCCCGTGAGGCTGAACGTGGCGCGGCGCTTCTGTGGGCACCGGTCTTTTTCGGTTTGGGCTGCGTCATCTATTTCGCCTTGCCGCGAGAACCCGTGACCGGAGCATTTGCTGCGGTAGCACTCTTGCTTTGGCTCGCAAGGCGGTCTTGGCGAAGGGCCCCCAAACTGCTGACGCTGACGCGGTGTTGTGCGTTAGTGGCGTTGGGTGCAGCCATGGCACAGTTTCACACCTCGCGGATTGCTACCCCCACGGTGGAACGTCCGGTTTCGGCCAAACTTACCGGGACGGTCATCCGGGCCGAACACCGCGCCAACGGTGGCGTGCGCTACACCATGCGTCTGGATGCGGCGAGCCGTGACGCTGCCACGCGAAAGGGCCGGGACGGCAGCATGGCCACGCGTTCGTCCAAACCGCTTATCGTGCGGGCCACCGCCAGAAAACACGACGACCCCGCGCGGGTGGGCGAGCGCGTGTCGGGCACGGTGCGCATCGCGCCACCGTCCGGCCCCATCTATCCGGGTTCCTACGATTTTGCCTTCAATTCTTGGTTCGCCGGGATTGGCGCGTCCGGTTTCTTCTTGGGCAGTCCCACGCGCCTCTCGGCAGACCCGAACCAAGCTTTGGGTGTCCAGCAACTGGCAAGCCGGACCATCGGACAGGTGCGCGAATCGGTAGCGCTGATCTTGCGGGAAAACTTGCCCGGGCGAAATGGTGGCTTGGCAGCGGCCCTGATTGTTGGTGACCGCAGTGGCATTGATGAAGACACCCAAACCGCTCTGCGCCAATCCGGGCTGGCGCACATTCTAGCGATTTCGGGCCTGCACATGGCGTTGGTTGCCGCCAGCGTCATGATTGCGGTGCGCGGCCTGCTGGCTTGTTTTCCCGCGATTGCCCTGCATCATCCAACCCGAAAATGGGCGGCGGCCACCGCGCTGGCTGCGTCCAGCGTTTACTTGCTTTTGTCCGGGGGCAGCGTGTCAGCCCAGCGGGCCTACGTCATGATTGCCGTTATGTTGCTGGCGATTCTGCTTGACCGAAGGGCTGTCACGATGCGCAACGTTGCGATCGCGGCCATGATCATTTTGCTGATCGCACCACACGCCATCCTGTCTCCCGGGTTTCAGATGTCCTTTGCGGCGGTGGCCGCTCTTGTAGCCACATATGAGGGGATAAATCTTCGGGCACGAACGACGAAACAGGGGGAATACCGTGCGGGACGGTTGGCGGCTGTTGGGCGTTTTTTACGACGGGATATTGGCGGATTGGCGCTCACCTCTCTTGTGGCGGGTGTGGCGACGGCGTTCTTTGCAGCATACCATTTCCACAACATCGCTGCGTGGGGTCTCGTCGCGAACTTGCTGGCCATGCCATTTGTGACCTTTGGTGTGATGCCGATGGCCGTGGTGAGTATGATCGCCATGCCTTTCGGACTGGAATTTGCACCGCTCACGGTCATGGGCTGGATGATGGAGCGGGTGGTCGCCATCGCATCTTGGGTGTCCGATCTGTCCGGCCCCAACAAAACAGGCTTCATTCCGGTGCCCGCGCTGCTGGCTGGAACCCTTGGCCTTTTGGTGCTGACGCTTTCGAGAACAAACGTACGGTGGTGCGCCATACCGCTTTTTGTTTTGCCCGTCATATTGTTGAGCACACGAGAAATGCCCGATCTTCTTGTTTTGGAAAACGGCCGCCAGATCGGCCTGTTGGACGAGCGGGGCAAATTGCTTTTGTTGCGGCCTGGAGCAGACAAGTTTTCGACCCAGGTCTGGCGCAAAGCGTTTGAAACTGGCGCAACTGATGACGCCACACTGGGCAAGAACCGCAAGAGGGGCGCAAAGGGTCCCATCTTCACATGCGACGCCTTTGGGTGCAGCACGGTCACCACGACTGGCCTTCGTATAGCGGTGTTGGAGAGTACCGCCCGCATTCAGGAGGACTGCGCTTTGGCCGATGTTCTCGTCATACCCTTTGCCGTGCCTAAACCCTGCACCGCTATACCGGAGAGCCATCGTCCCTTGGTGCTTGAGCGACAGCGTTTGCAGACCCGTGGTGGTGCAGCCTTTTATGGAACCGGCGGTGCGGTGCTTCCCTCATACCAAAAAACGATTGCCCTCCACAAAACCAGCACGACGCGACAGCAACGCCTTGGTCAGATCCGTGTGAGCCGTGCGCGCGGTTCAAATCCACGCCCATGGACGGCGCATCTGCATCCAGCAAAGGACGCTTCACAGTCAGCCAACTAGATCAGTTATACCGCCGGATCAGACCCACAAGCTTGCCCTGGACGGACACACGGTCGGGACCAAAGATGCGCGTTTCATAAGCCGGGTTGGCAGCTTCAAGAGCGATGGAATCGCCCTTGCGGCGGAACCGTTTCAGTGTTGCTTCTTCATCATCCACCAGCGCCACAACAATGTCGCCAGCGTCACAGGTATTGGCCTGTTTGATCACCACCGTATCCCCATCAAGGATCCCAGCTTCGATCATAGAATCGCCTTTGACTTCCAACGCGTAATGCTCCCCCGATCCGAGCATGTCTGGACTGACCGCGATAGAATGGGTGGTATGTTGAATGGCGGAGATCGGCGTACCCGCTGCGATGCGTCCCATAACCGGCACGGTGGCGGCCATATCATCATTGGCGGAGATGGGCAGGGCGGGTGCAGGCGGTGCCTTGCCCAAGCCACCATCCACGACAGATGGTGAAAACGGTTTGCGTCCAGCCGGGCTGGGCACATAGCTTTCCGGTAGCTTGATGACTTCCAAGGCGCGGGCGCGGTTGGGCAGTCGGCGAATGAACCCTCTTTCCTCTAACGCTGTGATCAGACGGTGGATGCCGGACTTGGACTTGAGGTCCAGCGCGTCTTTCATCTCGTCAAACGACGGAGGTACTCCAGCCTCTTTTAGCCGTTCGTGAATGAACATGAGCAATTCGTGCTGTTTACGGGTCAGCATAGTCTCTCCGGATTGGTGATTCGCACCATCACTGTACAAAACAGGAACAAGTTAACAGGTTCTTAACATGTTCTGCAAGTGTTCCGATATTTAGCCCCGAAGTGGCACTATCTTGCAGGGATCGCCCGCGCGCATGGGCGGGCTGTGTGCCGGTCGCACCATAAGGCAATCCGCCTTTGCCATGCCCGAAAGGATGGAACTGTCCTGTCGCGCAAAGGGCGTGACGTGGAGCGCGCCGTCTCTGAGCTCTAAGCTGGCGCGCATGTATTCCTCCCGCTGATCGTTCTGCGGCACGTCCACCGTTAGCACAGCGTCTCTCAAAATCGTTTCTGCGGGTTGCCCCAACAGTGCGCGAAGCAAAGGCAGCACGAATATGTGGGTGCATACCAATGATGAAACCGGATTGCCCGGCAGCCCCAGATAGCGCGTGGGCTGGTTTGCAGTTGCAGCTTCGGTCGCGGTGCTAGCACCCGTGCCAAACATCACAGGCTTGCCCGGGCGCATGGCCAGTTTCCAAAACCCCATAGCAACGCTTCGCGCCGTGAGGGCATCTTGTACGAGATCATGATCCCCCACAGATGCACCGCCCAGTGTGATAACAACATCAGCGTGCGCGGCCCGGTCGAAAGCGTGACCAAGCGCTGTATGGGTGTCTGCGGCAATTCCGCAATCCAGCGCAACGCCACCGGCTGCCTCCACCAATGCCGCCACACCAAAATTGTTGGACGTCACAATTTGGTCGGCCCGTCTGGGTGTCCCCGGTGGCACCAATTCATCGCCCGTTGAGATGAGCGCGACAACGGGTTTGCGACGCACCTGAAGTTCGGCGTGGTCCATGGCAGCTGCCAATGACACATCGGCCGCGGAGAGCATACGGTTCGTCTCCAGCAGTGTGTCGCCTTCGGTAAAATCCAAACCTGCGGGGCGCACATACCGGCCTTTGCTGGGCACTTCGGTGACCGTGATCGCCGAACGGCCATCAGTTTCCGCATCCTCTTGAATGAGGATCGTATCGGTTCCCTCCGGCAGCGGCGCACCTGTAAAAATGCGCACGCAGTCGCCTGCGCCAACCGATCCAGGATAGGCGTGTCCCGCCGCCGCTTCCCCAGCTTGGTTGAGCATGGTGCCGACCCCTCGAAGGTCGGCGTGGCGCACCGCGTAACCATCCATAGCGGAAGCGGCAAAAGGCGGTTGTGTTCGCAGTGCTTTAAGCGGTGCCGCCAACACTCTGCCATGGGCGTATGCCAGCGGAACGGTTTCCGCCGGAAGCGGTGAAATGTCGGCCAATATACGTGTGAGCGCATCGGCAACCGAAAGCAGGGGCTGGCGTCCCGACATGGCTAGTCGCCGTCGTCAGACGGGCCCGCGTCCGCCCGCCAGTCCCCGGATTTTCCGCCGCTCTTGGTCATCAGTTGCGTGGGTCCAATCTGCATGCCCCGGTCCACAGCCTTTGCCATGTCATAGACCGTCAGCGCGGCCACGCTGGCCGCTGTCAGCGCCTCCATCTCCACACCCGTCGGCCCGCTCACCCGGGCAAGCGCCGTAATGCGCAACCCGGGAAGGGAAACGTCCGGCTCCAAGTCCACTGTAACTTTGGTCAATGCCAGCGGATGACAAAGCGGAATCAGGTCGGATGTTTTTTTGGCGGCCATGATGCCCGCTAAACGGGCCGTGGCCAGCACATCGCCTTTTTTGGCATTGCCGGACAGTATCAGATCAAGCGTTGCGCGCTGCATGATGACTTGGCTGCTGGCGGTTGCCTCGCGACTGGTGATCGCCTTTTCGCTCACATCCACCATATGCGCTTCGCCAGCCGTGTTGAGATGGGTGAGGATGCCATCGCTCATGAGGCGGCCCGTACAGCATCCGCCGCCGCAGCGTCTTTGGCCAACAGCGATGACGTTGCCGCAGCCACATCATCCTGACGCATCAGGCTTTCGCCGATCAAAAACGTGGTGACGCCGCACGCTTCCATCCGTACCAGATCGTCTGGAACAAACAGACCGGATTCTCCCACCACCAACCGGTCTGCCGGAATAGTGGGTGCAAGCGTCTCTGTCGTGGTGAGGCTCACCTCGAACGTCCTCAAATTGCGATTGTTAATACCCACGAGCGGCGAGGTGAGGGCGAGTGCGCGCTCCAATTCGGCGGCGTCGTGCACTTCCAAAAGCACGTCCATCCCGAGTTCAAACGCGGTGTCTTCCAGCGCCTTTGCAGTGTCATCATCAACGGCTGCCATGATGATTAAAATGCAATCAGCATCCCAAGCCCGCGCTTCATAAACCTGGTAGGGATCGTAAAGAAAATCCTTGCGCAAACAGGGTAAGGAGCACGCAGCGCGGGCGTTCACCAAAAACTCCGGCGCGCCCCGAAAAGAAGGCGTGTCCGTCAGCACAGAAAGACAGGCTGCGCCCCCCGCTTCATAGGCCTTGGCCAGTGCTGTTGGATCGAAGTCCTCGCGGATCAAGCCTTTGGATGGGCTCGCCTTTTTGATCTCCGCGATCAGGCTGTAGTCTCCCGCATCGCGTTTTGCCACGAGCGCATTGGCGAAGCCACGCACCTGCTGCGCATCTTTGGCGCGTGCTGTGATCTCTGACATTGGAACAGCCTGTTTGGCCGCTTCAATTTCCTTGCGCTTATACGCGCCGATTTTTTCCAGGATGTCGCTCATGCGGCTCCGCCTTCACCGTTTGAGACGGCCACCAGCTTTGCCAACCGGTCCTTTGCTGCGCCGGTATCGATGGCATCAGCGGCCAATTTTGCGCCTTGGGAAAGAGTGGCTGCAATGCCGGCTACCAGCAGTCCGGCCCCTGCGTTCATCAAAACAATGTCGCGATAAGCGCCATGTTCGCCGTCCAGCACCTCTAGCAAGGCCTTTGCGTTGGCGTTCGCGTCTCCGCCTTTCAGGGCGTCCATCGAGTGGGTGTCGACCCCGGCATCTGCCGGGATGATTTTGAAACTGCGGACCACGCCATCTTTCAACTCGCTGACCAAAGTCGAACCGGTGACAGTGATCTCGTCCATCCCGTCACCGTGCACGACCCATGCGGCTTCACTGCCCAATTCTTTCAACACATGGGCCAGCGGCTCCACCCATTCCGGTGAAAACACGCCCACCAATTGCCTTGAAACGGATGCAGGGTTCGACAAGGGTCCAAGCAAGTTAAAAACCGTGCGTGTGCCCAGTTCGACACGCGTTGGACCGACATAACGCATGGCGGCGTGGTGGTTTGGGGCAAACATAAAACCGACGCCCGCATCGCGAATGCACTGGGCAATTCGTTCGGGATTGGGGTCGAGGCTGACACCCAAAGCCTCAAGCGTGTCGGCCGCCCCGGACTTTGAGGAGAGGGCGCGATTACCGTGTTTTGCAACTGTTGCACCTGCCGCAGCCGCCACGATGGCGGCGCAGGTCGACACATTATAAGAGCCGGATTGATCGCCGCCTGTGCCCACAATGTCGATGGCATCTGCGGGTGCATCAACGGGCACCATTTTTGCCCGCATCGTGCTCACGGCGCCCGCGATTTCGTCAACCGTTTCACCGCGCACCCGAAGTGCCATCAAAAATCCGCCGATTTGGCCTTGCGTGGCCGCGCCAGACATCATGGCGTCAAACGCATCCTGTGCTTGCTCACGCGTCAGGGGTTTGCCGCTGGCGGCCAGCGCAATTGAAGTCTTGAAGTCTGCCACAACCGAACTCCCCGTGGCGTGAGTGGCGTGTTGGCGCGCTTAGCGTTGCGTCAACAGCTGCTGGATCAGGGCAGGGTTATGGGTGACATCATAACCGGATTGCAAGTTTCCGATGAACTGCGTCATCAAATCGTCCTGCGCACCGGCATTGATGGCTTGGGCCTGTTCCGCCGGTGTTTCCAGATTGGGCGTGGCTTTCACCTCTGCCACGGTCACAACGATGCGGCTGGTCGGAGTGTCGCCGGGAGTGACAGCAGCATGTTTAGCATCGCCATTGAACGCTTCCGCGATGGTTGATTGAGGCAGGCCAGCGTCCCGTCCGTTGCGCGCAAGCGCCTCAGTGCGTTTCACTTCCGCACTCGCTTCAGCGGCAAGCGCCGCCAGGTCCCCGCCGTTGCGGTAGGCCTTTAGTATTTCTTCTGCCTTGGCTTGAAGGATTTTCTGTTTTTCAGCCGCCAACCAGTCTGCTGCAACTTTGTCTTTGACTTCACCCAGCGTTCGTTCGCGGGTTGGGGTGATTTCCACCACATCGACCCAAACAAAACCGGCCGGGCCATTCTCGATCGGTGGCGCTTCTTGGCCCACTGCGGCGCGAAAGGCCTCGCGTAACACGGTGCTGGACTGGGGAATGTCTGTGATCTGTTGTTCGTTCGCGTCGCGTCCACGGGCATCGACAGCCTCCAGTGTGCGAACGGTCAGACCAGCTGCCTGCGCCGCATCGGCAACGCTCATTCCGCCGGCCCGGGAATCTTCAATACGCTCTTGCAACTCGTTGATCCGGTCCGCAGCCGCGCGCAACGCCAGGTCTTTGCGAATTTCCGCTTCAACGTCTGCCAGAGGCGTAACGGATGCCGATACGATTTCAGAAACGCGCATCATGGTGGGGCCAAACGGGCCTTGGATGACATCGCTGACGCTTGCGTTTTCTAACTCAAACGCCGTTTTGGCAAAGGTCTCATTGGTTGTGCCGGTCAGTTGCTCGCGGCTGACAAGGCCGAGATCAGCGTCCTCCACAGTGCGGCCGTTGTCGCTGAGAACGGTTTCAAACAGCCCGCCATCGGCCAGCGTCTTCTTGGCCTCTTCCGCTTTTTCGGCCGACGGGAAAACGATCTGCTGCACCCGCCGTTGTTCCGGTTTGCGATAGGCAGCAGATCGGGATTCGTAGTCTGCTTTGATTTGCTCGTCGGTAACCTCAGCTTCGTTGGCCAAAATCTCCGGCGTCATCTCCAGCAGTGTCAGCTTGCGATATTCCGGCGCGTCGTAGGTCTTTTTGTTAGCCTGAAAGTACGTGTCCAACTGCGCGTCAGAAGCCGGAGCAGGGGGCGTGATGTTGGTTTCGTTGAGCACAATATAGGCCAAAACCCGCTCTTCTCCAATATAACTTGCAAGCGCCTCATCAAACGCTGAGGGCAAGATGGACCCGGCTGCAACGGCCTGCGTGATTTGGTTGCGCACAGCAGACGAGTTTTGCGCCGCGATGAAATCAGATTCACGCATCTGCGCGTTAAAAATTGCCCGCTGGAAAGTCGTGCGATTGAACTTACCGGTTGAATCTTGGAACGCCTGATTGTCAGCGATCAACTGCGCCAGCGTCTTGTCGGATAGCGCCAGTCCGTTTTCGCGTGTGAACTCGTCCAGTGTTGCAAACGAAATGACATTGTTGAGCGTGAGCGCTTCGACGCCAAACAGGCGCGCCTGCTCGCGGCTCAGCCTTTGGCCGGTTTGTCGCTGGATGTTCGCCAGATTGTTTTGGTAGGTGGCCATATAGTCGACGGGGGACACCACCGTGTCGCCCACACGGGCCACGGTGTTGGCGTCGTGTCCGCCCAATATGCTGCCGGACACGCCCCAGACCGCGAAGCTAAGGATCAACAGACCCAGCAAAATTTTGGCGATCCATCCACCAACAAACGAGCGCAACGATTCGAGCACGGCCAAGCCTCACAGTATTTGATAAGAATGCAGCGCCCACCATGGTGTGCTGCTTCGGTCTGGCCGCAACATATGGTTCCCCATCCGCGCGGGCAAGCGTTCGGCCGTCACAACGTGTTGTGATGCGCATCACAGAGGCTCCAGACGCAATTCCCTATCGTGCCAAACTGCTTTAGGACCCTCATCAACCCCCTCATTCCCACAGGCACCTCGCAGGCACCATGACCCCAGACATCAAACCGCTCGTCGCTGGAAACTGGAAAATGAACGGTACACGCGACCAGCTGGATCAATTGGCCTTGCTCGCACGGGGCGTGGACGCGGAACTGGCGGACAAGGTCGATGTCGTCGTCTGCCCGCCTGCAACCCTCCTCTATGTTGCCACCACAATCAGTGAGGACACACCTTTGATGGTGGGTGGCCAAACGTGTCATGCTGAGGCCAGCGGAGCGCATACGGGGGATGTTTCCGCAGAAATGATAGCGGATTGCTATGCGGACTACTGCATCGTGGGACACAGCGAACGGCGCACAGACCACGCCGAGAGTGATGCCGATGTGGCCGGACAAGCCATTGCCTGCCACCGGGCTGGACTGACGGCGATCATCTGCGTGGGAGAAACCGAGGCGGAATATGATGCTGGTGAAGCGGAGGCCGTGATTTACCGGCAATTGCAGGCGTCCATTCCTCACGGTGCCAACGATCTCAACACCATTATCGCCTATGAGCCGGTGTGGGCGATTGGCACCGGCAAGACCCCAAGCCCGGATGATGTGCGCGCAATCCACGCGATGATCCGTGACCGCCTTGTTGAATCCCTGCAGGGCCCCGGCGAGCGGATGCGCATTGTCTATGGCGGTTCGGTGAAACCGTCCAATGCCGCAGAATTGTTGTCTGTGGCCAATGTGGATGGTGCATTGGTTGGGGGGGCAAGCTTGAAAGCCGAGGACTTCCTCGCCATTTGTGAGGTCTATCGCGGGCTTTCGTGATGCTTCGGCTTGGCAAGGCCACACTTCCGCTCTAGGAAGTGGCGCGCTGGCCGAATGGTATGACCCGGACGGCACCGCTGACGATTGAGACAACGATTAAGACTTTGGGCACCAAGCAGGACACCCTTTTATGACCACCGTTATCATCACCATCCACATCATGCTGGTTCTGGCCCTGATCGTGCTCGTTTTGCTGCAGCGTTCTGAAGGCGGTGCGTTGGGTATCGGCGGTGGCGGCGGCGGCGGTGGTGGCATGATGTCCGCACGGGGTGCGGCCAATGCGTTGACGCGCACGACCACGATCGTTGCAGCAGGCTTTTTCTTGACCTCGGTGGCTTTAGGCGTGATTGCGAAAAACGAAAACCGCACGGAAGACGTGCTTCGTCAGGTGGAAGGTGCCGCACAGTCCGGCGTGCCAAGCGAGTCGGAAGGTGCAACAGTGCCATCGGCAGGCTCTTTGCTGGATGATCTGCAAAACGATGGCAGCAACACTGGCGTGCCCACTGCACCAACAGCGCCAAGCGGCAACTAAACCACCGCAAATGTTCGAAAGCGGATCACAGCACCCGATCCGCTCACAGCCACGTCTTCACATGGCAACGCGCTCTTGAACGCGTTGTGCACATGCCATGGGGAAACTTTGGCCGGTGCACAGTTAGCGTTTGGCGAATCTGGTTTTGCGCGTTAAGGCCTAATTCCCATGGCGCGATTTGTTTTTATCACTGGCGGCGTGGTCTCCTCCTTGGGAAAAGGTCTCGCATCCGCCGCTCTTGGGGCTCTTCTGCAGGCGCGCGGCTATCGCGTACGGCTGCGGAAACTTGACCCGTATCTCAACGTCGATCCGGGCACGATGTCGCCCTATCAGCACGGCGAGTGTTTCGTGACGGACGATGGCGCAGAGACCGACCTGGACTTAGGTCACTATGAGCGTTTCACCGGGCGTCCGGCCAATCAGGCCGACAACATCACGACCGGCCGCATTTATCAGGACATCATCACCAAAGAGCGTCGCGGGGACTATCTCGGCGGAACAGTGCAGGTGATCCCTCACGTGACCAACGCGATCAAGGAGTTCGTGCTGGACGGCAACGATGGCTACGACTTCGTGTTGGTGGAAATTGGCGGCACGGTTGGCGATATCGAAGGCCTGCCGTTTTTTGAGTCGATCCGCCAATTGGGCAATGATCTGCCCCGCCGGGCCTGCGTTTACCTGCATTTGTCCTATATGCCCTACATCGCGGCTGCGGGAGAGTTGAAGACGAAACCAACCCAACACTCGGTCAAGGAATTGCGGTCCATCGGCATTCAGCCGGATGTGCTGCTCGTGCGCGCGGATCGCGAAATCCCGCTGGAGGAACGGCGGAAGCTCGCCCTATTCTGCAATGTGCGCTCGGAGGCTGTGGTGCAGGCCTTGGACGCCAAGTCTATTTACGATGTGCCCATGGCCTATCACCGTGAGGGGCTGGATCAGCAGGTCTTGGACGCTTTTGGCATTGAACCTGCACCCGCGCCCCAAATGGCAGTCTGGGAGGAGGTCTCCCGCAAGGTTCACAATCCCGAAGGGGAGGTGACCATCGCCATTGTCGGCAAATACACCGTGTTGAAAGACGCTTACAAAAGCCTGATCGAAGCGCTGGTTCATGGCGGCATGGACAATGCTGTGAAGGTCAACCTGCAATGGGTGGAGTCGGAAGTCTTCGAAAGCGAGGACCCCAATGCCCACCTGGCTGGTGTGGACGGTATTTTGGTCCCCGGTGGATTTGGCGAGCGGGGCAGCGAAGGGAAGATCCGCGCGGTCACCTTCGCCAGAGAACACAAGATACCCTACTTTGGCATCTGCTTCGGCATGCAAATGGCCGTGCTGGACGCGGCCCGCAACCTGCTTGGTATAAACGAGGCATCGTCAACCGAGTTTGGAGAAACGGGCGAGCCGGTGGTGGGCCTTATGACCGAGTGGATGAAGGGCAACCAGTTGGAGAAGCGTGAAGCGGCGGGCGATATGGGTGGCACAATGCGTCTTGGCGCTTATCCCCATCCGCTAAAGCCCGACAGTCATATCGCTGAAATCTACGGCAAAAACGAAGTCTCTGAGCGCCATCGCCACCGCTATGAGGTTAACGTTGCCTATAAAGATCGGTTGGAAGACGCCGGCCTGATCTTCTCAGGCATGAGCCCGGACGGTCTGTTGCCGGAAACAATCGAATACCCGCGCCACGTCCACCCGTGGTTCATCGGGGTACAGTACCACCCGGAATTGAAGAGCCGCCCCTTTGCGCCGCATCCTTTGTTTGCAAGCTTCATCGCAGCCGCCAAGGAACAGAGCCGTCTGGTGTGATGGGCATTCGATTCTGGTGCCATGCAGCGGTCATGGCAGCCACTATACGCGGTCAAGCCCGGCTTATGCTGGGGTGCATAGAGCCGTATCTGGATCGGGAGCAAACCCTTGGAACGTGTCGATATTGTCAAGTGGATCGCGACGGCCATCCAACTGGTTGGCTACGGCCTCACTGGCTTGAACGTCGTGCCGTGGAACGTACTGGCCTTTGTGATCGGTATCGCTCTTTGGTTTGTCGTTGGTGTGATGTGGAAAGACCGTGCAATTATGGTTGTCCATGTCGGCGCGTTCATCGCCATCGTCGCGGGCTATTTGGGATCCTAGGGAAGCATTGATCTTGATCTTCAAAAGGGCACAAACGCTATTGCGATGCAATCAGCGTCCGCCTGACGTCAGTTCGATGACTTTTTCTTCTTTCACAGGGCGCACGGTGAACCATGCTCCGCGCAACATGAAGAAGGCGAGCACGCCAAGCCCGGCAACCCACAGGTGCCGGTGTTCAACAAACATCGGGTCCATCGCCCAGTGGTAGCAGTACCACGCGGCCACAAAGCCGAAGCCGCCCATGATCCCACCCATAAGCAGCGTGATCAGACGCTCTGCCAGGCCGCCACCGCCAACGTTTCTCGTGCTCATGCCTATTACTCCTATCGGGCAAAAATACCGGATCGGCGTTAAGCGGATGTTGCCAAACGTGGTTACCAAAGCCGAGTTGTCCCGCATATCAGAGCCTCATTTTCTACACCAAACCGATAAGTGAGATCACAAAAAAGCCCACCCCAGTGAGGAGGCAGGCTTTTAAGGACGGGCTGTTTAGCCAATCGTGTTTATGATCATATCAATAGCCACGACGAAACTTGCGTGGGTAGTACCGATCCCGCTTGTAGTACCTACGGTGGCCCCGATAGTGGCGACCCCGGTATTTGCGGTAGCCACGGTAATGACGGCGGTGACTGCGATAGTGATGACGGTAACCACGGTCCCTGGCGATAGCGCCGCCTATGATCGCGCCCAGAACGAGACCGCCGACGATGGCTGCTCCACGACGGTGCCGCTTCCCGACCTGAATGACGTCACCGGTTTGGGTTTTTACCATCGGGGAACGGAAGGAATTTGCTTGGGCGGGCACAGCCGCTGCAAGCATGGTGGCCAAGGAAATGGCGACTGCGAAGGCTTTTGATGCCAGGTTCATAGATGCGTCCTTTGCGTGTGGTCGTGTCCGGTGGTGACACGTTAACTCTTCTTAACCATGTGGAACTGAACCCTTCCTGAACTTGCATTTATGTTCTGTTCATCTTTGGCCCGTTGGGTTGGCCAACTAGGCGAGCGGGTGCCTTACGCGCGAAAATTTTGCGTGTCATGAGGTAAATTTGGACCCAGTGACCGATAATTTGCTCTCTTGCGGGGATTTGGAAAACAAAATTCTTCCACCTTCTCACCTTTGGAACGTCATTCCTCACGAAATGCTCTTCCGTTTCCTAATTTGCTTTGCATCGAGCAAGGAAGCATTCATGTCCGTTTCAGGCGTATTGAACCAACCGACATTGACCAAACCGCACGGTGTTGGTTTGCAATCGTGCAAACCCGGCCAGGTCTTCGCTGCCCAAAACACGTCGAGGCTCGACGTCTTTCCAACCTTCTTCAAAGTTGAAGACAGAACCATTGTTGTCGTCGGCGGCGGCGATGAAGCAGCGTCCAAGATCCGCCTTTTGAGCGAAACCAGCGCACAAGTGCGGGTAATCGCTGACGAATTGTCTCCTGCAGCGCAAGATGCGGTGTCTGTGGCCAAGGCAAGCGTTGTGCCCGGACCGTTTACGTTTGAGCAATTGGCGGATGCCGCCATGGTGTTCACTGCGCAGGAAACGGAAGAGGCGGATGCTCTCGTTGTTGAAGCTGCCCGCATGGTGGGCGTGCCTGTCAACGCGGTGGACCGTCCCCATCTTTGCGATTTCATCACGCCGTCTTTCGTCAACCGTGCTCCTGTCGTTGTCGCCGTATCCACCAACGGGACCGCGCCTGTGCTCGCCCGGCGGCTAAAGGCGCAAATCGAAAAACTGTTGCACCCACGCTTGGGCGCGTTGGCCCGCTTTGCTGATGCGTTCCGCCCGGCTGTGGCCCGTACTTTTGAAGATGGGCGTTTGCGTCGCCTTTTCTGGGAGCAGTTTTTCGACGGCAGGTCCGCGAAAGCCGTCTTGGACGGCAACATGGGACAGGCATGCGCCACCACCCGTGATTTGCTTTCCAAACAGCCCGCCACAAAGGGGTCCGTCGCTCTGATAGGTGCTGGCCCCGGTGCGGAAGACCTTTTGACCCTCCGTGCGCACCGCCTGTTACAAAACGCCGATGTGGTCCTGCACGATGCGCTTGTTCCGCTCGAACTGGTGCGTATGTCCCGTCGTGATGCCGAGATCATTTCGGTTGGAAAGCGCAAGGGCTGCCACTCCAAATCGCAAGACCAGATCAACCGCCTCATGGTCGAAAAGGCCGGTGATGGCTTGAAGGTTGTGCGCTTGAAGGCTGGCGACCCTATGGTCTTTGGCCGCGCGGGCGAGGAGATTGCGGCGCTGCGCAGCGCTAAGGTTGTTTATGAAGTTGTGCCAGGCGTGACGGCGGCTTTGGCAGGCGCTGCGGAGGCTGAAATACCGCTTACCTTGCGGGGTACAGCCTCCAGCGCGGTCTTTACCACCGGTCATGATCTCAATGGAAAGCACTTGCCCGATTGGGCGGGGCTGGCGCTGCAGGGCTCCACGGTCAGCGTTTACATGGGCCGCACCGTGGCACGGGAAACCGCCAACCGCCTGCGGGAGGCTGGACTATCCACATCCACCCCGGTTGCGGTTTTGGAAAACGTGGGCCGCGCCGATGCCCGCCGCTATGTCGGCACTCTGGACGATCTGCGATTTGTTGGGGCCGAGGCCGAGGCCCCGACCGCAGCCTTGATCATTATCGGTGAGGCCGTCGCCAGCGCCAATTTGGCATTGTGCCAGCCCCTGTCATCTCTCGCCAAAGGCCAAATCACGACATCATCGTCACAAATATTGGAAGGAGAAGCAGCATGAGCCTCTTGAAAACCCCGATCACATTTACCGGCAACCGTCTCTTGGACGGGGAAGTTGTTTGGCTTGGCCGTGGCGGCCAGTGGGTGGAGGACGTTGAAGGCGCCTTCTTGGCCAAGACCGAAGACGAGCGGATGGCAGCCGCTGCTCTGGCGGACAAGGCCGATGCGGAGAACCATGTGGTCGAGCCTTATGAAATCGAAGCCACGGTGGAGCAGGGCATCGTCACGCCCGTGCGCTTTCGTGAGAAAATCCGTGCTGCGGGTCCGACCATTCGCACCGACCTTGGCAAACAAGCCCAGCGCCAAGAGCGCGCCGCCTGACCTCGCTTAGCATTCCATACTCGCCAAAGGGCACGCCGCATGTACCGCTACGATCAATTTGACCACGAATTCGTCAACGCAAGGGTCGCGCAGTTTCGCGATCAGGTGGAGCGGCGCGTTTCCGGGGAGCTAAGCGAAGACAATTTCAAACCGCTGCGGCTGCAAAACGGCGTGTATCTCCAGCTGCATGCCTACATGCTGCGTGTGGCTATCCCCTATGGCACGCTCAACAGCGCCCAAATGCGCATGCTGGGCCATATTGCGCGCAAATACGATCGCGATTACGGGCATTTCACGACCCGCCAAAACATACAGTACAATTGGCCCAAATTGGAGGACATTCCCGATATTTTGGCCGATCTGGCCTCGGTGGAGATGCACGCTATACAGACCTCAGGCAATTGCATTCGCAACGTCACCGCCGATCACTTTGCTGCTGCCAGTGCTGATGAAGTTGCTGACCCGCGCCCCTATGCTGAAATCCTTCGGCAATGGTCCACAGTTCATCCCGAATTTCTGTTCCTGCCGCGCAAATTCAAGATCGCCGTGATCGGTGCCCCAACGGACCGTGCCGCTATGCAGTTCCATGACATCGGCTTGGAGGTGAAACGCGGGGACGGCGGAACCTTGGGTTTTGCCGTCTACGTGGGCGGCGGCCTTGGCCGCACACCGATGATCGCCAAAAAGATGCGCGACTTCCTGCCGGAAGAGGATTTGCTGAGCTATTGCGAGGCAATCTTGCGCGTCTACAATCTCTACGGACGGCGCGACAACAAATACAAAGCCCGTATCAAGATACTGGTGCACGAAACCGGCCTCGAAGAGCTGAAAAAAGATATCGAAGCCGAATTCGACCGCATCAAAGACGGTGTGTTGAAGCTGCCGGACGAGGATGTGCGGGCCATCGAAGCCTATTTCGCGGACCCCGATTTTGCAGAACTGCCTGCCAGCAGCCAAGCCTTAGAAACCCGCAAGGCGAGTGATCGGTCTTTCGCGCGCTGGGCGAACCAGAATGTTCACCCTCATAAGCGCTCCGGCTACGGGATTGTCACCGTGGCCGTAAAAGGCACGGGCGAGGCACCCGGAGATGCGTCGAGTGATCAAATGGATGTGCTGGCTGATTTAGGCGAGCGCTATTCCTTTGATGAACTGCGCATAAGCCACATCCAAAATGTGATCTTGCCCCATGTGAGGCTCGATGATCTGCCAGCGGTCTATGATGCGCTGCGCGATGCGAATCTGGCTTCTGCCAATGCGGGCCTGATCACCGATATGATTGCGTGCCCGGGTTTGGACTACTGTGCCTTGGCCACAGCCCGTTCGATACCGGTTGCGCAGGACATCTCCGAGCGCTTTGCGAGCTTGGAGAAGCAGAACGAGATCGGCGAGTTGAAACTCAAAATCTCCGGCTGCATCAACGCCTGTGGCCACCATCACGTGGGTCATATCGGTATCCTGGGTGTCGAAAAGCGCGGAGAGGAATTGTACCAGGTGACGCTTGGCGGTTCCGGCGACGAGCAGGCGGCGATCGGCCAGATCATCGGGCGGGGTTTTGCTGCAAACGAGATCACCGATGCAGTGGAGACCATCGTCGACACGTATTTGGGCAGGCGCTTGTCGGACGATGAAACCTTTGTCGAGACCTACCGCCGCGTGGGACCGCAACCCTTCAAGGACGCACTTTATCCATCACTACCGGAGGCGGCGTAATGGCAACTCTGTTTCGAGGTCACGTTGCCGAAGAAGACACGTTCATAAAACTGGAGGGCGAACAGCCCATCCCGATAGGCGAGGACGTTCTGGTTTCGCTGAGTGTGTTTGAAGAAAACGTGGGCACGTTGCGCAGCCGCAATTCGGGTCGTCTGGGCGTGCTTCTGGAAGCGGGGGAAGAGCTTGAATCACTTTCACAGCATCTCGATCTTATCGATCTGATCGGACTCGATTTTCCAAGTTTTGCGGACGGCCGATCTTTCTCCAAGGCGCGCTTGCTCAAGGAACACCATGCTTTTGCCGGGGAAGTGCGTGCGATGGGCGATATTCGCATCGACCAGGTAGGCCACATGCGGCGCTGCGGTTTCGACACGATGCTGATCACCCATGCGCCAACGGTAAAATCTTTGACCGGGATCAAAGACCCGGCGCTGTCGGCGCATTATCAACCGGCCATACAGGTTGCCGGGGCTGCGGGGGAGCGCGCCGCCGGTCCACGCGCTTGGACGCGCAGAACGGCCTAGACCGCCAACAGATCCCTTCGGGCCAGCATGCCCGCAAGTACGGAAAAACAATCCCATGCAAATTCACGTCACAGCGCCAGATGGGCACAGCGCCACACTCGAAGCCCTGGAAGGATTTCGGGTGATGGAAGTCATCCGAGATTGGGCATTTGAGAGTGGCATCGGCGTGGTGGCAGAATGCGGTGGTGCTTGCGCCTGCGGCACATGCCACGTTTATGTGGACGCCGATTGGCACCCCAAACTGATGGCAGCCACGGAAGAAGAGGAAGACCAATTGGACCTCACGCCCCATGTGGAAGCCAACTCCAGGTTGTCTTGCCAGATCCTCATGTCCGATGCGTTGGACGGCTTGAGAGTGACCTTGGCTCAAGAGGCGTTCCAACCGGTGCCACAAAACGCAGTCGAAGCTGCCTAGCGCCGGCATCCGCAACAAAATGAACGCCGTTGTACTCGTGCTCAGAAGTCGGTAGCACAGGCCCGAATGTTCCTGCATACCCTCCGGACCCGTGATGACATCCGCTGCTAATGACGCTGTAACCATAGTTACCGGGGGGGCTGGCTTTCTGGGTTCACACCTCATTGATTCGCTCTTAGCCGACGGTCACGTGGTGCTATGCGTGGACAGTTTGCAAACCGGCTCGCTGGCCAACATCCAGCATCTCGCGGCCAATCCGAAATTCGAGTTTTTGGAACACGACATCTGCCAACCGTTGCAAATAGACCAACGGGTGGCGGCAATCTACAATCTGGCTTGTCCCGCATCGCCGGTTCACTACCAGCACAGCCCGGTCAAAACGGTGCAGACCTGTGTCTTGGGCATGTTGACCATGTTGGAACTGGCCAAACAACACAATTGCCCGATTCTGCAGGCGTCTACCAGCGAAGTGTATGGTGACCCGGACGTCCATCCTCAAACAGAAGACTATCGTGGCAGTGTGAACCCCACGGGCATTCGGGCCTGTTACGATGAGGGAAAACGGTGCGCAGAAACGCTGTGCTTCGACTATCACCGACAGTTTGGTGTGGCCATCAAGGTAGTGCGGATCTTTAACACCTACGGCCCGCGCATGCGCCCCGACGACGGACGGGTGGTGTCTAACTTTATCGTGCAGGCCCTCAAAGGAGAGCCTCTTACGGTATACGGCGACGGAATGCAGAGCCGGTCATTTTGCTATGTTGATGATCTGGTGTCAGTCATCCGCAAAGCCATGGACAGCGATCCGAAGTTCACCGGACCGGTCAATATTGGTAATCCAAATGAATTTACGATGCTTGAACTGGCCAATCAGGTACGTGAACTGACAGAGTCCACCAGCGAGTTGGTGCATCATCCGTTGCCAAAGGACGATCCAAAGCAACGGTGCCCGGACATAACTTTGGCCAAAGAGACGTTGGGCTGGACACCGAAGGTGGAACTTGCACAAGGCCTGCGCCACACGGTCGAGTATTTCCGCCAGTTGTGACCCGCCGCCACAAACGGAAGTTGGGGCGACGAGCGAGTTTTGGACCAACGATCAGTAAGCGGCGTCGATCAGCTTTTTGATCCGGCTTTGGCCTGTGGCGGCCACGATGCGGTCCACTTCTTTGCCGTCATTGTACATGATCAGCGTTGAGCGGCGCGGGATGTTCAATTGTTTGGCCAGCGCGCTGCCGCGATACTTGTCCCAATCCATCTCAACGATGGTGATGCCCTTGTAGGGGTTGCCGGTTTGTTTGAGCGCGTTGATCACCCGTTTTTGGCGGGCACATGTGCTGCACCACGAGGCGTGCACGCCCAGCATGAAGGGCTTGCCGCTTGCGAGCAGGCGCTTGTAACTGGCTTCGGTAAACGCAACTGTCCGCGCCTCAGCGATTTGCAGCATACCTATCGAAAGGGCGGCCAGCGCGCCCAATGCGGCACCGAATACGAAGCGGCGTCTGGTGAGAGCGTGTTTATTGGACATGAGAGACGTTTCCTTTTGCTGCAGGTCTTTGTGTGGGTGAAGGGCTTGTTGGTTAAAAACGGATGGAAAGGTCTTGGAACCAGTAGGGCAGAGCCTCGATAGCCCAAGCCTCAATGACGTGATGCAAGCCAAGCAAAATGAAAGCCCCCAATCCAATAAGGAGCCAACCCATGATTGGACGGGCGTAGACGGATAGGGTTTGCAGCGCATCGCGGCGACGCATCAGCGCTTCGCGGGACACGGTCGCCAGCAATAGGATTACAGTCGACACGCCCATCGCAAAAGCCAGCATTATGGTCGCAGCCCAGGGCAGGTTGTTGCCTTCTGAGGCGAGCGCGATGGCCCCGCCCAGCGTCGGCCCTATGCACGGGCTCCAAACCGCCCCAAGCAGCAGGCCGGTGACAAACTGCCCGGACAGGCCGCTGCCTTGATAGGATGCTGTCTTGTTGGACAATGAGGCCGTCGCGCCGCCCGCCACCACGGCAAAGCGCTGCGACAGGACCGGTATTACGAGCGTAGCCCCAAACAGGATCATGACGACGGCCGCCAACTGGGAGACCAATTGATCGTCCAAACCGAGGGCAGGGCCTGCTGACGCGAGAAACACACCCAGAACAACAAAAGTGACCGACAGACCGGCACACAAAACCAAAGGCCCCATGCGATGCTGGTTCAAAGCGGCAATTAGCACGACGGGAAGAACCGGCAAAACGCAGGGGTTCAGCAAGGTCAAAAGCCCGGCTATGTAGCCAAATACCAAATCCATGGGGGTCTCTATTGCAAGGTCGGCAGATGCGTGCGTGCGCTTCACTCTTTACTAGGGGGTGCCAGTCGCTCCACTCACGTGCAACCGAACTCCTTTGACATTGCCGTGAGTGACAGGAGCACCATAAGACAAGGACGCATCTTCGTTTATTCGTCTTGACGGCTGCAACCAATTTCATGCCCTATACCGCAAGCGACGAAACCATCTGGATTTGCTGTTTTTGGGAGGAAAGAGCATGTCGAACCGATCTCAACAGGCGTTGAAAGCGGCCTATGACCGCGATGGCTACGTGGTGATCCCGGATTTGTTAAGCGCCGCTGACATTGCAGAACTCAAGGCCGAAACAGCAGCCATCTGCCGGGGTCAGCGCGGTGACGTGCGTGGCATCTTGCCCGTACCGGACGATGTCAGCGATGATGACGCCATGGGCCGCTATCTCACAGTGCAATTTCCGCACAAGGCGTCTGATCTGATCCGGGACAAGTTCGTGGCCCACCCCCGCTTTGCCGAAGCTTTGAGTGCTGTGATCGGGCCGGACGTCAAATGCATGCAGTCTATGCTGTTCATCAAACCGGCGGGCAAACCGGGGCAGGCTTGGCACCAGGACGAGCACTTCATCCCTACAAGGGATCGCTCGCTCTGCGGTCTTTGGTTGGCCATCGACAATGCCACAACGGAAAATGGCTGTTTGTGGGTGCGCCCCGGTTCGCATCGCGACGGCATTCTCTACGATACCGCCCCCCACGGGTCAGACCAGTTTGACGAGGGCCACGCGCTGGTGGGCACGTCGGATGACGATGATGACGGCATAGTGGTGGAAATTCCTGCCGGCGGCGCTATCCTTTTCAACGGCTATTTGCACCACCGCAGCCTTCCCAACAGGGCCGCAAGGGGCACGTACCGGCGCAGCCTTGTCAACCACTACATGAGCGCCCAAAGCCTGCTGCCCTGGGACTGGGATGGCCGTCTGCCACCCACAAGGGACATGCGCGACATCGTCATGGTGTGCGGCAAAGACCCCTACGCATGGAAGGGCACGCAAGAGCTCACAACGCCTTTCCTAAGGGCTGAAACCAGTGCAGAAAATGATCCGAACCGGGATGCCGACAAGACGGTATTTTAGCCATTGGTTTTTCGAAAATTGAATAAGCGTGTCTGGCACTTGGCATAGGTCGAAATATTCAATAAGCGAGTGATAGCATCAGTAGACATTGGTTTGTCGAAGCTTTCCCGGAATTAGACTTCATAGTGGCTGACGAAATTACTTTTTTAGCGGCGTGTGACGACAACTTTTTCGGCCACATGCGCACCATGATCACGTCTGTTGGTTTAACGCATAAAAAATCGCATTTTTACGTGGCTGCGATTGAGGTTGATGCGCAGAAACAGGCTGAGTTTATGGCATCTGTGGCCCCTTTAGGTGTCACACTTGAATACATCAATTTTAGCCGAAGCGAATTTGACGGTCTTAAGGCAACCAAAGGTCTGCCCTCTGCCGTATGGGGTCGCCTGCTGGCCTTACAACGCCTCCCTTCCAAGGTTGAACGGGTCATCTATGTGGATTGTGATGTCTTGGTGTTTAGATGTCTCAAAACCGTTTTTGAAGCGGACTTGAATGGCTGCGTTGCCGGAATGGTCGAAGATATGAGTTCCGGCCCAGCTCTTGCAGAACGAAAATCTGACCTGGGACTTTTGGAGGACGATACGTATTTCAACACCGGCGTCATGGTCGTGGACGTTCCGCGCTGGCAACGGGAAGATGTGTCCGCCGAAATTATGAAATTCGCCAGAGCGAACCCTGACCGGTTAAGACTTGGGGACCAATGCGCAACGAACGCAGTGCTCAAGCGTCGCATTACACCGCTGAACAGAGGCTTCAACCACAGTCCACTAAGCGAACTTATAGACCATGCCATGCCCAGTTTGGTGCACTTTATGGGCCGGAAACCGTGGAGCCCAAAACCCGGTGTTGGAGGCGCTGCATATCAAATGATTAGAAGGGTGTGGGATCCAAACTACCGCCTGCCAAGAGGAAGCCAGTTTCGAGCAACACTGCGGATGGTGCGCTTTTACCTGTGGCGCCGATTCATATCCCCTAACTCTGTCCGACGACCGCTCGACGGGTGGAGAAATTTTTCATATGCGTTGATGTTAGACCGCCACATGACACGCTGGGCGAAGAAATTGGTGCAGCAATAAAAGCTATCACCCACGACAAAAACATTTTCGAAACCGGTTGGTAGCAACGCCGCTAGAGTGGTCCACAATTTGATTGAACCGCTCGGTTGCCAAGAGCAACCCGGCGCTTATGCGCCGCCCCTCCCTTCACCTAGGGTCGCGAAGGCCTCTTAAGGCCGACAGCGTGAGCGCCACAACCGGCTCAACTCTATCAAAGATAGAAGTGATCTGGAAATGTCAGAACACACGTGCGGAGGCCTGGCATGAGTGCGGGCAGGGTGGTCGGCAAGTTCAACGAAACCGCCGCCTCCCACAAGGTGCGTTGCCCCAAACACTCAAAGAAACAAACCAGGGCGCAAAACAAAAAAGGCTGCAAGACAAATTCTTGCAGCCTTTCTCATGACGTCACGCCGGTCTTTGAACGGAACCGGCAACCACCCGCTTACAGCGAGTAGTAGAGGTCGAATTCCACTGGGTGTGGAGTGTGTTCGTAGAGGATATTTTCTTCCTCTTTGAGTTCGATATAGGCCTCAATCTGATCGAGAGAGAACACATCGCCTTCCAGCAGATATTTGTTGTCCTTGCGGCATGCTTCGATGGCTTCCCGCAGGGAGCCGCACACGGTTGGGATCTTTTTCAACTTCTTCTCTGGCAATTCGTACAGATCCTCATCCATCGGATCACCGGGATGGATTTTGTTCTTGATGCCGTCCAGGCCAGCCATCATCATCGCAGCAAACGACAGGTATGGGTTGGCCATCGGGTCAGGGAAGCGCACTTCCATCCGCTTGCCTTTGGGAGACGAGGTGAACGGAATGCGGCAAGACGCGGAACGGTTGCGGGCCGAATAGGCCAACAGCACAGGCGCTTCGTAACCCGGCACCAAACGCTTGTAGGAGTTGGTGGAGGGGTTCGTGAACAGGTTCAACGACTTGGCGTGTTTGATGATGCCGCCAATGTAGTAAAGGCATGTATCAGACAACCCGGCATAGCCGTCGCCAGCAAACATTGGATTGCCGTCTTTCCAGATGGACTGGTGAACGTGCATGCCGGTGCCGTTATCGCCATAGACAGGCTTGGGCATAAAGGTTGCCGTTTTGCCATAGGCGTGCGCCACGTTGTGCACCGCATATTTGTACAACTGCACTTCGTCAGCCTTGCGGGTCATCGTGTTGAACAGCATGGACAGTTCGTGCTGTGCAGCCGCCACTTCGTGGTGATGTTTTTCAATGGCCACGCCCATTTTACCCATCACGGTCAGCATTTCAGACCGGATGTCCTGGCCGCTGTCGACCGGGTTCACGGGGAAATAACCACCCTTCGTGCGCGGGCGGTGTCCAAGGTTGCCGGCTTCGTAATCGGCGTCCGTGTTGGTCGGCAATTCATCGGAATCCAGCTCAAAACCTGTTTTGTAGGGATCGGTGGAGAATTTAACATCGTCAAAGATGAAGAACTCTGGTTCCGGACCAAAATAAGCCGTGTCGCCGATGCCGGTGGATTTCAGATACGCTTCGGCGCGTTTTGCCGTCATGCGTGGGTCGCGCTCGTAGCCTTCGCCTGTCAACGGCTCAAGAATGTCGCAGAAGATTGCCATGGTGGAGTGCGCGTAGAAGGGGTCCATATAGGCCGTTTCCAAATCCGGCATCAGCGTCATGTCGGATTCGTTGATGGCCTTCCAGCCAGCAATCGAGGAGCCGTCAAACATGGCGCCATCGGCAAACAGGTCTTCGTCCACTTGGCTGGAATGCAGCGTGACGTGTTGCATCTTGCCGCGCGGGTCGGTGAAGCGCAGATCGAGATACTCGACGCCGTCATCCTTCATGGTTTTCATAAGGTCAGTAGCAGTGGTCATAGTCGTCCTTCCTAGCTGATAAACTGGGCTGATAAATTGGGTTAAGGGGTGTTAGACGGCTTCCGCGCCGGTTTCCCCGGTGCGAATGCGAATGGCTTGTTCTATGGATGTGACGAAGATTTTCCCATCGCCGATACGACCGGTCTCCGCCGCTTTACGAATCGCGTCGATGGCAGCATCCAATTGATCATCGTTGACGACGACCTCGATTTTCACTTTGGGCAAAAAGTCGATGACGTATTCGGCCCCGCGATAAAGTTCGGTATGGCCTTTTTGGCGGCCAAAACCCTTGGCCTCCAGCACTGTGATGCCTTGCAGGCCAACGTCCTGCAGAGCTTCTTTCACTTCGTCCAATTTGAACGGTTTGATGATCGCTTCAATTTTCTTCACGAAATAAATGTCCCTTCAGTTTGTGAGACAAGCCGGTCAGTTTCGTGCAAACGGTCTGCGGGCGAAAAAGCCCTCAAAAGACCGGATGAGACTGGCTGGTCCCGATGACATCCATGCGTGACGGGAATTCAGGCAAACCTGACCGCAGCCCTTCCGCATCGAAGTTACCATCGGCTAAGCACATTGCGTGCCAGTTTTGCCGGATCAACTACAAAAAACGCAGGTTTTGATAAAAAATCATCGCCCGTAGACGTTTTGATGGCTCAAAACGAACTTTTGGCCATTGTTCGGCCTATGGCTGCGGTCCTGTGCGATGCAACGACAGGCCGGCGGATCAGCAAATGCCGAAGCAAGTAAGGAAAGCGGGC
Source organism: Pseudomonadota bacterium (assembly GCA_038746275.1). Lineage (GTDB taxonomy): Bacteria > Pseudomonadota > Alphaproteobacteria > Rhizobiales > Rhizobiaceae > Pseudahrensia. The sequence goes on from JBCDKS010000004.1 coordinate 68,109, forward strand.
CTCCCCTTGGCTTAAAGAAGTCAATTTTGCCTAGAATCCACTCATATTGCATAATTTTTAGTCACATAAGCCGCAATTCTCGCCTCTCCTCTCAACCAAGTGCCCAAAAGCAAAGCGATTGCCCGCATTTGCACCACCGCTTGCGCAACGCTTCCCCCATTGCTAGACGAGCATCGCTGCGGCTGTGGCGGAACTGGTAGACGCTCCAGATTTAGGTTCTGGTATCGCAAGATGTGGGGGTTCGAGTCCCTTCAGCCGCACCATTTTTATTTCGTCAAACGATGCTTTCATCAGGGCGGGTGGATGGGAAATTGTGCAGTGGCTTCCATTTAAGGCGATGCATGAAAATGGTGCTGTTTGTTGGTGCCGCTTGCCAGCGTGTAGGCGTCCGACGCCCCAAAGAGCGCAATGCAACGCCTTTGTGCGCGCTCGGTTGAAGCTGTGGAACGTGACACCCGAGGGCCAATGGAGCCCGCCTGTTACCGTAAGCGCTGGTGCTTGTCTAAAATAGTCTACATCGAATTCGACTAACTGACTTTACAATATTGCGGGTGTCGTGCGACATTCAGGTCAAAGTGGAGCGATACAGTCTTGTAACGGACAGTTGCTGCCGCATATGCCGAACACACACATCCGCCGAGACCTTTGATGACTGCGAGCACTGCAAAAGCTGACATAAATTCCGGTGCCAGCGTCCGGCGGCCCGGTCCGCAGATCATCCGTCCTGATTGTTTTGCGCACGTGGTTGCGCAGCCCAAAAACGCATTTGCCGCCACTGATAGCGAGCTGCTGACGCTGGACAGATTGCGCTGGCTCGCCATGCGGGCGTGTCTGCGTGGGCAAGAAGACATTGAAAAAGCGTGTTTTTTGCTCGCTGGCGCAGATGAAGAGAGCTTTGAGCGGTTTGGCATGGTGTTTTTCAGCACCCTGCGCAGCCACGGTCGCCATGGGCTGGCGTTTCATCGGCCCGGCGCCTCCGTTTTAGGCCCGGATGAAATTTGGGTATTGCGTTTACTAAGATCTGTTGGAGACCCTCACATGCTCTCGCGCATGGTTGCTTGGCATGTTGAGCCCCGTGCGCAACGCTGGTTTCGCTTTCTCGCAAACGGCCTCGCCCGCCTCGCCTAAAGCGCTTTCCGTCCGAACGGGCACGTTTGAGCGAAAGAAACCGCGTTAAAACAGAAATCTAGAGGCGGACAGTGCTTCAAGAGAGCGGTGATTGGCTCGAGGCCTTTCACGGGGCGAACCTTGCCAGCCCACGCTTGGCCGCTTTGGATGTGGTGATCCACACTACGAATGACTATGTAAATTAGAATAATTCTAAAATTAACGAGGAAAGAACGATGACACTCGTAGCGGCTAAATTGGAACCCAAAGCCAAAACTGCTTTGGTAGAAGGATTGACCCAGTCTCTGGCGGAAACTGCGGTTACCACCGTCAAGGCGCAAAATTTCCATTGGAATGTGGTGGGAATGGCCTTTGGTCCGCTCCACGCGCTTTTTCAGGAAATTTATGAAGACCATTTTGTAGGGCAGGACACCGTAGCTGAGCGCATCAAGGCACTCGACGGCCATGCCGAGGGCACGATGGCAGCATGGCTCGACCGCTCAACCGTACAAGAGCATGACGGCCAAGCCAGTGACCGCGAGATGATAGCGGACATGGTTGTGGCTCAAGAAACTCTGTCCTCGACCTTTTCCGCGCTGTGCGCAGTTGCGGACAAGCATGGAGACTGGGTGACCAACGATCTGGCAACCGAGCGTGTGACGACGCATGACAAGTTTGCGTGGATGTTGCGGGTGATGTTGCGCGATATGCCCGAAAACAACGCGGCCTAAACAGCCCGCTCGCTCTACGCTGGTCTCATTTGGAGTCAATCACTGCTTTTTTTAAGCGCCGATTGGCTCTAGGGTGGTTCAATCAAATTGTGAACCGCTCTGAAGGCCGTGCGGAACCCATTTTCGCGGTTCTTTCAACTGTCGCTGGGCAGTCAGCCTTTACCGCTCGGCAAGGCAATTTTGTCCAGTGGGCAGGGCACATCTTTCTTGGCGCATTTGCGACGGTAGACGGTTACCCAGCGCTCCAGCCGCTTGCCCTTTTGGGCCTGTAGGCGATCAACCAAACCTTCCAAAAAGGGTTTGCGCTCATCCTTACCGCGCAGTTTTTTGAAGGCCTTCTTTTCCTTTTTCAGCATCCCGCACCCTTTGCAGAAGCCCCCGTTGGGGTACTTGCAAACGTCTATGCAGGGGGAGGGCGCATCCTCCCACCGGCGTTTCGTCTTTGCTGCTTGTTTAGCCATATCAAACCACATCCGGTAGGTCAGTTGGCGATGTGCGTGTTACGCTCGAAACGGTTGGGTCACTGACCATCAATCTGCACCGTGCACTGCGGGCATCGCATCTGGTTTCGGTTTGATCACCCGTTGGATGAAGAACACGAGTGCCGTAACGCCAGCGCCAATCAGGTCCGTCATCCAACCCCCTTCGATAAGAAACAGTGCTGCGACCACCAGCAAGACCCGGTTAAACCAGACAACGGGGCGCTCCGCGAACCAGCCTTGCATTCCCGAGGACAAGAGATAGACCCCTGCCACAGCCGTGAGGAAAGCACGTCCGATGTCCAGCCATTCACCGTCCATCAACAGTGTGGAATTGTAGAAAAACATGAATGGTACGATGAACGCAGAAATGCCAATTCTGAACGATGTCACGGACGTTGCCATTGGGTTCGCTCCGGAAATGCCGGCCGCCGCGTAGGAGGCAAGTGCCACGGGCGGCGTGATCGCCGAGACCACCGCAAAGTAGAACACGAAGAAATGCGCGGTCAGAAGCGGAATGCCTAATTCGACCAGACCCGGAGCGACCACTGAGGCGGCGACCGCATACGCCGCCGTCGTAGGCATACCCATCCCCAGTAGGATCGCGATGCACATGGCAAAGAACAGGGCCAACAGTTGCGACGCCTCCGCTAGCCCTAAGAGCAAGTTGGAGAAGCGGGCTCCCACACCCGTCAATGAGATCACACCCACGATAATGCCCGCACAGGCGCACACCGCGATGATCTGGATGGACATCAAGCCTGAAAGTTCAAACGCTTTGGCGATAGAGCGCGGCCCCATGGCCTGCGGCGTGAGCCAACTCACCATGGCCGCCGCCGCCGTGGCGAGCGTACCGGCGCGAATGACGGAATAGCCCATAAACAAAGCGACGATCAAAATGATAATCGGGATGAACAGATAGACCTGTTTGACGAGCTCGCCGAAGATCGGAAGCTCCTCTTTCTTCATGCCGCGCATACCGAGTTTGGCGGCTTCAAAATCCACCATGAAGTAGACTGACACATAAAACAGCACAGCCGGAATGATCGCAGCGATCGCGATGTCCTGGTAGGGGATGCCTGTCACCTCCGCCATGATAAACGCGCCTGCGCCCATGATGGGAGGCATAATCTGCCCGCCGGTGGAGGCGGCGGCTTCCACCGCGCCGGAGACTTTTGAGGAGTAGCCCACGCGCTTCATCAACGGGATGGTGAGGGAGCCTGTGGCGACCACGTTGCCCGCGGACGTGCCGTTGATCATGCCCATCAGACCGGACGCAAAAATGGCCACTTTGGCTGGCCCGCCGCGTGCGCGACCGGCAGCAGCGAAGGCGAAGTTCACGAAATAATCGCCAACCTTTGAGGCCTGCAAAAAGCCTGCAAAGATGATGAACAGGATGATGTAGGTGGACGATACTGCTGTCGTTGGCCCCAAGATACCGGCATCGGTGTAGACTTGGCTGAAGAAGCGCTGCCACGAAATCGGCGGCGAGTTCAAAACGCCCGGCATGTACTGGCCAACAAAAACATAGAGCAGGAAGATGCTGGCTATAATTACGAGCGCCAATCCGGCAACCCGCCTTGTCATTTCCAAGATAAGTGCAGTGCCAGCCACAGCCGCAATCGACATGCCGATGGGCGCAAACGGCGTGCCGGTGGCGTTGCGCATTTGCGTCCCGAAGATGACGATGAGGTAGGCGGCAACGGCTACGCCGCAAATCGCTAGCGTAACATCCAAATAGGAGATCGAGGCCCGGCTGCGCTTGTCGAACCACGACAGGATGATACCGCCGATTGTAGCCGCGAGCAGTGGTGCGCCGAAAAGCCAAGTCTCATTGTATTGGATGCCCGGGTCGATGCCGTTCCACATTTTACCAGCACTGATTTCAGAGCCGAATGATAACGCCATTCCCAAGCTGAACAGCGCTGCAATGCCAAGCACGACGGCAGCAATGGTGAAAAACGAAGAAGCCTTTGTGCCATCATCTGAAAAGGAGCGGCCTGAAAACAACAAGAAGCCAAGACCCAAAGCACCGGCAATGTGGATGATCCGGAAGTTCCAGGTTTCCATGGGGAAGGACGGCAAAAGTGGGATGGTGATGCCCGTCCACGCGGAAATTGAGACACCGTTGAGCGCCAGCATGTGAAACGCGGCGTACAGCCCGGCATAGAGCGCCATAACCAAAGCCAGCTTTCCGGTGAAGAGGCGTCGGTTGCTCTCTACCGGCTCGTCGTCAACGCCCTCAATTTTCAGAGGTTTGATCTGGCTGTCGTCCAAAGCGGTATCGCTCATGTCGTGTCCTCCCGCAAACGGCAAGACAGGTCCGTTTGTGTGTCCGTCATTGGGTTTGCCATCGGTGATGGCTGGTTATTTTGGTTGAGGCAGCGTCATCGCGCCGTGCGCTGTATCAACAAAAACAACCGCAGTTGAAAAAAAGGGCCACCCCAACGGGCAGCCCTTTGTGATCATTCCCATGCGGTTTATTTGGCCGCGTAGGTCATGTCAGCGCCAATGGACGCGCCGTTTTCATTAAACCACTTGGCAGCACCGGGGTGCCATTGCAGCACTTGGTTTTTATCCCAGTTTGCCGGCACCGTTGTGCGGGCCGCTTTGTGCACCTGCATCATGCGGGCATGGTCGCCCATAATCGCTTTCGTGGCTTCGTAGACAAAGCTTTCTGGCAGATCGCAGTTTGCGATGGCAAAATTCCACATGGAGACCGAGCGCAGATCGCTGGCCTGTGAGGAATACGTGCCTTTGGGGACCACGAAGTTGGCCACCGGGAACGCGGCCTGCACTTTTTTCTGCTCGTCTTCGGTAAACTCAACAAAGTTCACTTCTGTTTGCGCTTCAATCTGTGACACTGCGGGTGTTGGTATGCCGGCAGCAAACGCAACAGCGTCTAACAAACCATCCTGCAACTGCGAGCCCAGATCGGTCCACGAACCGTTGCGACGCTCAAACTTGACGCCCAAACCTTCCAGCATGGCCGGGAAGTATGTGTCGGACGTGGAGCCAGCAGGGCCAAAACCTATTTTTGCCCCTTCCGGAATGTCGGACAGCGATGTGATGCCGGAGGATTTCAGCGCCGTCACGTTGAACGGTGTCTGGTACATCGGGAACATCGCGCAGGCCTTGTCCATTTTCAGACCCGGTGCAATGGGGTTTGTGCCGTCGAGGGACTGTTTGGCCGGGCCCATTGTGGTCATGCCAAAGGCCGCTTCGCCGGTGTGCACCAGGGCCATGTTCTGCATGGGGCCGCCGGTCACTTCGCCACCGCCGGGCACGCCCAGCACGTCGGAGATGATGCCGCCAAAGCCGGAACCATAGACAAAGTAGGTGCCGCCCTGTGAGGCGGTGCCGACTGTGAAGCTGGCAGGCCAGCCTGTCTTGTCGACGTCAGATGCGTTTGCCGCACCGGCGGTCATCACAAGGGCAACAGCCGTTGCTGCAAGAAAAGATAGTTTCATGGGGAACCCTCCCGTTCGATCCAATATGCACCCGAAAAAGCCACGCGGAACAACGTTCAACAGTCAGTGTCGGGCAGTAGCGCTATCAGCCACAAAACCATGGCGCGATCAAGGAAAACAAACAATTGGGAAACACTTTCCGGTCAGCGTCACCGCCTAACGGAAGCCGGATCAATGGGTCCAACACCGTCAATCCCTTTGTGGTTTAGTTTCCACTTCCACTGGCGTTCGCATGATGATTTCGCGGTGAGGAAACGGAATGCCGATATCATTTTCTTTCAACACGTCCCAAATCGCCAGCATGACCTGACCGCGAATGTTAGTCAGACCGTTTTGCGGATCGCTGATCCAAAACCGGGCGATGAAGTTCAGTGATGAATCGCCAAACTCCGTCAACCAGCACACCGGTTCACGAACCTTGTTCACGCGCTCCACCTCAGAGATCGCCTGCTTTACCAAACGGCTGACCTCGTGAGGATCGCTGTCATAGGCCACACCAAACGTCACATCCAGACGCACCAGTTCATCGGTGAAAGACCAGTTCACCACCTGCGTTGTGATAAAATCTTCATTGGGAATGAGAAATTCCCGGCCGTCGCGGGTCACAACGGAAACGAAGCGCGAGCGCAACTCGCGGATCCAGCCAAACGTCTCGCCAAGGGATATCGTGTCGCCCGGTTTGATGGATTTATCGAGCAGAATGATCACGCCGGAGATGAAGTTTGACACAACCTTCTGCAGGCCAAAGCCCAGACCCACGCCGATGGCCCCGGAAAAGATCGTCAGCGCGGTCAGGTCCACGCCAACCGCATTGAGCGCAAAGGCCACCGCCAAAATCACAAACAGGATTTTGAGGCATTTGCCGATCAAGACCTGCAAGGACGGCGTGAGGTCGGGCAGGGATTTCACCCGCCGTTCTGCATAATTGCCCAGATTGACCGCGAACCACGTCAACCCGACCGTCAGCGCCACGGCCTGCAACACCAGCAAAACCGAAATGCGTATTTCCCCTACCGACAATGCGGCTGAATCCAGCAGCGCCGTCGCATCGCCCAGGGTTCCGGTGATGTTGAGCGCCACAACGCTCCAAGCCACAAAGGCCACAAAGCGGGCGATGGATCGGGATCGGATTATCCGTGAGAGCACGGCAATCGTAAGCCACGCCATGGCAAGCGAGAATGCAAGCTTCAAGAAAAACGCGCGCGACGGCCACGTGTTACTGACCACCAAAATGTAAGCGAGCCCCGTCAACGCGGTGAAGACGATCCACTCTACCCTTCGCAACAGGGCCGCGAGCAGACGCAGAAAACCGGCATTCATTTGCAGGCTGCGCACCCATGCTTCCAGCGGCGGTTCGATGCGCTTGGCAATAAGATGGGCCACCAGATACGACGCGATCAGGATGAACGCTTGATAGAGCGTCCAAGGCTGAAAGAAGACCTCCCACGCCCGCTCCCCGAAGGCTTGCAACTCCCCGGCGATTGTACCGGCATTGGCCAGCAGCGGTGCTTCCGGGTTCATGATGTCTTGTCTTTGATCGGGCGCATCAGCCCTTCCTGCGCAACGCTGGCCACCAGACGACCGGACTGGTCAAAGATCGAGCCCCGGTTAAAACCGCGACCACCGCCGGTAAACGGCGCATCCATCGTGTAGAGGTGCCATTGGTCAAACTGCACCGGCGCGTGAAACCACATGGCGTGGTCCAAGCTGGCGGTCATCACCGCACTGCGCATCCATGTCAACGCATGGGGCCGCATGGATGAGCCCAGCAAGTTCATGTCTGACGCATAGGCCAGCAGGCATTGTTGAACGGCGGGCGGGGCGTCCTGCGCGCCGGGCATGCGGAACCACAGATGGTTTTGATCGGGCAGGGGCTTGGGTTCGAACTGGTCCATGGGCGCCACTTCGCGCACCTCGATAGGCCGGGGCCGCAGGAAGTCTTCGCGCCGCTTCTCACTCACCTTATGGGCGACCGCCTGCCGTAAGTCTTCCCGGGTCTTGTAGTTTTCTGGCGCGTCCACCTCGGGCATGGGGTGCTGATGGTTCCACCCGTCTTCGTCCACATGGAAGGAGGCGGAAAGGCTTAAAATCTGCTTCCCGTGCTGCATGGCTATCACACGGCGGGTGGTGAAGCTGCCGCCGTCCCGTGACAAGTCCACATGATAAATCACCGGGATCGACGGATCTCCGGGCCGCATAAAGTAAGCGTGGAGGGAGTGGCAAGGACGGTTTTCAACGGTCTTGTAGGCAGCGGTAAGCGCTTGCCCGATCACATGCCCGCCAAAAATGCGCACGCTGGTTTCGCCGCCTGCGCCCGTCCCGCGATAAAGGCACTGGTCCAGCGTTTCCAATTCCAGCAGCTTAAAAAGCACTTCAGCGTTGTCGGCCATAATTTATGTCTTTCGCCGTCAGGCAATCGTGTTTTTGTGTCCCTTGTGGCAGTGCATCCCTTAGCCGTCAAAGCCACCATATTTGCGGTTGAGCTTGCGCATGCCGCCAATCCACCGATCATAGTTTTCGGCTTTGTTGCGCATATAGGTGAGCACTTGCCGATGGGGCAAAACCAAGAAGGTCTCGTCGCGTATGGTTTGAACACAAGCCTCGGCCACGGGCTCCGGTTCCATCATACCGTCGATTGATGCGACGTGGTCCTCATGGCCCTTGGTCATTTCCGTTCGCACCGCCTGCGGGCAGAGGACCGAGACTTTGATCCCGTCATCACCGTGGGTGAGGGCCAGCCATTCGGCCAAACCGACGGCAGCGTGTTTGGTCACCGCATAGGGTGCCGACCCAATTTGCGACAACAGCCCGGCTGCCGATGATGTGTTGAGGAGATAGCCGCCGCCCCGTGCCGTCATGCGGGGGATCAAGTGGCGGGCGGCGTAAACGTGGCCCATCAAATTGATGTCCCAAATCAGTTGCCAACCGTCATTGTTCACCTCAACGCCACCGGGGATGGAGATGCCCGCATTGGAACAAAACAGATCAATCGGGCCGTGGTCGCGCTCAACCGTCTCAATCAACGCTGCAATGTCGGCTTCCACACCCACATTGCAGGTACACGCCACGCCGCTCACAGATTGTGCAGTTTCCTTCGCGCCCGCCTCATCCAGATCAACCGCGATAATGAGCTTGGGCTGCTCTTGCGCGAACCGAACACACATGGCGCGGCCAATGCCGCTGGCCGCCCCCGTCACGACGATGATTCGATCTTTCAACTCCATGGCCGTGTCCGTTCTTTTGACTCAATAAAATGGGAATTCAAAACAAGGCCGCATCGGCGGAAAGACACTGGGTGCGCAGCGCCCGGCGGTCTGTCTTGTCAGTCGCACCGCGCGGCAATGGCTCATGGCTTATCCAGTAATGCTCCGGGATTTTGTACTTTGCGATGTGCTCTCCCAAAAAAGCGATCAGAGTTTCCGCATCAACATCCATGTCCGGATTGAGTTGAATGCCGGCCCCCACAACTTCGCCCAACCGCTCGTCCGGTACGGAAAACACTCCGGCCTCCAGCACGGCGGGATGTTTGTGCAACGCGCCTTCAACGTCGAGACAGGCAATGTTTTCGCCACCCCGGATGATGATGTTTTTCTTGCGGTCCACAATCGTCACGTAACCGTCCTCATCGACGGTAGCGAGATCTCCCGTCCGCAGCCAGCCATCCTGCAAGACTTCGTCTGTGGCCTCCGGCTTGTTGAGGTAACAGCGCATATTGGCCGCGCTTTTGACGGTGATCTCGCCCACCTCACCGACAGGCATTTCATGGCCTTCGTCATCTAGAATTTTGAGCCGTTGAATGGGCGGGTAGAGCCTTCCAGCGCAGCCGGGTCGCGCCACGTAGTCCGGGCCGCCCATGCCAAGCCCCACGGCATTGGTTTCCGTCATGCCCCAACCTGTCGCAACGGATGCGTGGGGAAACGTGTCTTGCAACTCGCCCACTTGCGCCGCGGGTCGTTTTGCGCCGCCGGAGCCTAAAAACTCCAACGAGGGCAGGGTGGAACCCATGGCTTGAGCCGCAACGCGCAACTCTGCCGACTGCGTCGGCACGCCCAAAAAGCGCGTGATCTGTTCGCGGTCGATAATCTGTGCCGCCTCGCTCGCGTCCCATTTGTTCATCAACACCACTTTTGCGCCCATGGGTAGGCTGAGCAAAAACATCGGGTGCGTGGCCGTGACGTGGAACAGTGGCGTGACGATTAAGCAGGACTGTTTTTTGGGTTCCGGTAACTCCATGTCTTCGGGCGCCATGAGCGGCAGGCATTGATTGGCACAATGCCAGGAGTAGACCGCGGAGACGGCACCTCGATGGGTCTGCACCACCCCCTTGGGATGGCCGGTCGTGCCGGAGGAATACATGATCGCAAAGTCATCATCCGTATCCACCGCAACCGGCTGCCAAGCCGCACCCAATTGCGCTTCCAACAGCGCATCATAAGTCACGCCGGAAGCCGCGTGATGGTTGGTCTGCGCATCACGAACGCCGATCAAGCGCAGGCCCAACGTCTCTTGCAAAGGAGCCAGCCGCTCGATCCGTTGACCATCCGCAAACACCAAACGCGCTTCGCTGTCGCGCAGGGCATAGTCGAGTTCCTCGGTGGTCCACCAGCCGTTCAAAAAGACGATCACGCCGCCTGCCGATGAGACCGCCATCATGAGCACCAGCATTTCCGGCAGATTGCGCATGGCGATCCCAACCCGTGTGCCTTTGGCAACGCCACACCGGTCCCGCAAAGCTGCAGCCATGTGGTGGACGGTGCTGGTGAAGCCATCAAATGTGAGGCGTTCATCGTTAAACACAACATAGTCGTCGACCCCATCCCCGTGCACGTCTCGGACGGCGAGCAGCATGTCGGGCACCGTCTGTGGTGTGTTGGCAAAAACCGGATAGGTCACACCGCGAATCGTGGCTTTGGTAAGGGCAAATGTCGGGTCCGTTGTCACAACATGATCGGCGGCCTGTTGCAGCGTCATTGCGCGCAACAGGTTGGGGGTAGCCGTTGCGGCATCGGCATGGTTGGTGTCAGGGCGGGCAGCCATGTCTCAGTGCCCCTCATAGGTGGGTTTTTGTTTGTTGAGAAACGCTTCAATGCCGTGCGGTCCGTCCCGCGTTGTCATCATCTTGGCGATGCTCAAGGCCTCTTTGTCGAGTTGGCTTTCAGCGCTTTCGCCATAGCTGTTGTGGAGCAAGCGCTTGACGCCGCCGTAGGCTTGGGTTGGACCATCGGCCAGTGTGCGTGCGACAGCGGCGGTTTCGCTTTCCAAAGCCTCGGCATCTACAACCCGGGTGACAAGGCCCCAGTTGCAGGCCTCGTCCGCCGTCAAAACACGATTGGAAAACATCATTTCCTTGGCCCGCAACAGGCCGATATGCTTGGCGAGAAAATAGGTGGACGAGCCATCGGGCGTGAGGCCGGAGGCCGTGTAGGCGGAGACAAATTTCGCTTTGTTCGAAGATAAAATAATGTCGCCAGCCAGCGCCAACGAAAACCCGCCACCGCCCGCCGTACCGTTCACTGCGACGATCAAAGGCGGGTTCATGGTGGAAAAGCGGATGACGGCTGCGTGGAGTAGCGAGGCCATTTTTAGTACATGCGCATCTTGATGCTCACCCGCGCCATGCATTTCGGCGAGGTCTCCGCCCGCGCAAAACATCTTGCCGGTCCCTGTCAGCACCACACAGCGTATGGCCTCATTGGTCTGACACTCCAGCGATGCTTCAAAAAGCTCCCGCGCCATCACTTCATTGAGCGCATTGGCATTGTCCGGCCTGTTCAGCGTAATGGTCGCAATGGACCCATCGATATCGAAGCGGATCGTCTCAAAACTCATTGTCATTCCTCCCATCGGACAAAAACGGCCGAGCCGATCCTGTCCTTGGAGACGAAACTGCCCAAGTCAGCGCGCCGGTTCAAGGCCCGCCCTCGGGATGAAATGCTAAGACAATGGTTTGGGAGGGATCGCGTAGGTGCCGGTTGCATGGGCAATGCGCAAGCCGTCGGCGTCCACAATGTCGATGTCGAACACCATCAACCGCTTGCCGAGCTTCAAAATGCGCCCGTGCCCATCCAGCGGGCCGGGCAGGGCCTTACGCATGAAGTTGATGTTGAGGTTTGTGGTGACCGCCAGCGCTTCCCGTCCGATATGCGATAGGCAACACACATAGCCGCCAATGTCTGCTAGGGAAAACAGATTGGGGCCTGACACTGTCCCACCGGGCCGCAAATGCCTTTCAGTTGCATTCAGCCGGACTGTACAAGCGCCGGGGGAAACGGACACAATTGTGTAGTCACCATTGCCACCGTCGAGTTCAGGAAACACATCTCCCAAAAAGGCTTGCACCTCCTGCGCGTTCAAAACCGGCATAAATTCGCTCACGCTTCATTTCCTCCTGAAACCAACACCCCGCATGTTTAGACTGAACGGGTTGCAAGGAAAATCACCCAAAGTCGCGACCGCAAGAGGTGTCAACATTTGCGCTTGGCGTTTTGGCTTCGTAAATAGCGATGAGCAGGGGTTCGGCATCCCATCAAGCAGGACAATCGCGCCATGGCGACCATCGTGAAAATCAAGACACCCGACGCATTGAAAGAAACACCTTTGGCCAGCCAGCACTTAGACGGCGGTGTATTGCGTCTGGTGCTCAACAATCCACCTGCAAACACGCTGAGTGAAGCCATGTTGGACGCGCTTAAAACTGCGCTTATCGATGCCGAGACGGACAAATCGGTGCGGGTGATCGTGATCGCTGCCAACGGCCATCTGTTTTGTGCTGGCCATGACCTTAAGGAACTCACTGAACGCCGCGCTGACGCTGATGGTGGCAAGGCGTATTTTGCTCAACTCATGAACCGTTGCGCAGAGGTGATGCAGGCCATCGTCAACCACCCAAAGCCGGTGATCGCGGAGGTTGCGGGCCTCGCTACCGCAGCGGGGTGCCAATTGGTGGCCTCATGCGATCTGGCTATTGCCAGTGAAGACGCCACGTTTTGCACTCCGGGCGTCCATATCGGGCTGTTTTGCTCCACGCCGATGGTGGCCCTGTCGCGCAACGTCCACCACAAGCACGCCATGGAAATGCTGCTGACCGGCGAGGCCATTACCCCCAGCCACGCCCGCGAGATCGGTTTGGTCAACCGCGTCGTGCCCGCCGACTACCTGCAGAAAGTTACTCTACAATACGCCCGCAAGATCGCCGAAAAATCATCCTTGACCCTCAAAACCGGCAAGCAAGCTTTTTACCAGCAAGCCGACATGCCCTTGGCGCAAGCATACGCCCATTGCGCCGCCGTCATGACGGAAAACATGATGGCCCAAGACGCCCAAGAAGGCATCGGAGCGTTCTTGGAGGATCGCAGCCCGGAATGGCGTGATGAGTGAGGGCCGAGTTAACTCCAAGCCTAACCACGACCAATACACAGACGCTCACATTCGTTCGGTTCTGACCGGGTGCAAGTCTATTGCGATCATTGGAGCCAGTGCCAACACGGTGCGGCCTTCGAATTTTGTGGCGCGTTACATGATTGCGAAAGGGTATGAGATTTCTCCCATCAATCCGGGGCAGGCGGGCAAAATCGTTGCCGGCGCTGTAGCCCATGCCAGCGTGGGAGATTTGCCCGGCCCGGTGGACATGGTCGACGTGTTTCGCAAGACCGAAGCGCTGCCTGGCATCGTGATGGAAATCATGCGCATGCCGGAACTGCCCAAAGTCGTGTGGCTTCAACTTGGCATTCGCGATGATGCCATCGCAGCCGCATTGGAGATGGCGGGCATCACCGTCATTCAGGACCGCTGCCCCAAAATCGAATATGCGAGGCTGTGTGGAGAACTGGCGTGGAACGGCGTGAACCGCCGGACGATCTCCGCGAAAAAACCCAAACTGAAAAAAGGCTTCCAGCATCTCGGCCTTGACTGAATCGTTTGTGATATTCGGATCGACTTGAACCGGAATCTCAACTGAAACGAACTCTGTCAAAGCTCTGAGCTGACTCTCTTTTTTGTGCGCACGAACAATTCAACCTGAATCAGAACGTGAAGCGCAAACGGGTTGCGTCCGGTCGTAACCAAAAGCAAACCCAGTCTTTGACGTCACGGTGCGGATGCTCGATAACTTGGCCATCATTCGACCATTTGACAGCCCCCTGGCGGGCAACGCGGAGACATTATGAGCAACGAACCCGGATTCAACACACTCGCCGTCCACGCCGGTGCACAGCCGGACCCCGCTACCGGAGCCCGCGTCACACCCATTTATCAAACAGCATCGTTCGTGTTTGACGATGTCGACCACGCCGCATCGCTTTTCGGTCTGCAGGCGTTTGGCAACATCTACACACGCATCACAAACCCAACAACGGCTGTACTGGAAGAGCGGGTTGCTGCTTTGGAAGGCGGCACGGCGGCTCTGGCCGTCGCATCCGGCCACGCGGCGCAGCTTTTGGTCATGCACGCACTCTTGCAGCCGGGCGATGAATTCGTGTCCGCCCGCAAACTCTACGGCGGTTCCATCAACCAGTTTGGACAGAGCTTCAAAAGCTTTGGTTGGCACGTGAATTGGGCCGATGGCTTGACGGCGGAGGACTTCGAATCCGCGATAACGCCGAAAACCAAAGCGATCTTCATCGAGAGCTTGGCCAATCCCGGCGGTGTTGTGATGGACATTAACGGCATCGCGGAAGTCGCCCGCAAACATCATATCCCGCTCATCGTCGACAATACTATGGCCACGCCCTACCTGTGTCGCCCGATTGAGCACGGTGCGGACATCGTGGTGGGTTCGCTGACGAAATTTTTAGGCGGTCACGGAAACTCCATGGGCGGCATCATTGTCGATGGCGGCACGTTTGATTGGTCTAAGGACGACCGCTTTCCGATCCTCTCCGAGCCGCGCCCGGAATACAACGACATGGTGCTGCACGAGACGTTCGGTAATTTTGCATTTGCCATCGCGTGCCGCGTGCTCGGCTTGCGTGATCTTGGCCCGGCCATTTCGCCGTTTAACGCCTTTATGGTTCTGACAGGCATCGAAACCCTGCCGCTGCGCATGGAGCGCCATTGTGAAAACGCTTTGAAGGTCGCCGAGTTCCTGAAAGGCCACGACAAAGTGGCTTGGGTGTCCTATGCGGCTTTGGAAGACGATGAATACCACACGCTGCAGCAGCGCTATATGCCAAACGGCGGCGGAGCGGTGTTCACATTTGGTGTCAAAGGCGGCTATCAGGCGGGCATCGATCTTGTGTCCAATGTGGAGATCTTCTCCCATCTGGCCAATATCGGCGACACTCGTTCCCTGATCATCCATCCGGCATCCACCACCCACCGGCAGTTGGATGATGAGCAGAAGACCGCTGCAGGCGCAGGCTCGGACGTGATCCGTTTGTCCGTCGGCATTGAAGATGCAAATGATTTGATTGCGGACTTGGCGCAGGCTCTGAAACAACTCTAAGAGCGATTTGTCATGGCCCTGCCAATAACCTCCTTTTTTGCCGCCGCCTTCATCGTCATGGCTCTTGTGCTGATCATGAGAGCCGTGGGCGGGCGCAAAAAATTCAGCGTCAGCGTCGGCGACGGTGGGCACGAAGACTTGGCACGCCTTATGCGGGCCCATGCGAATTTTGTTGAGACCGTGCCGTTCGTGCTCGTCGGCATGGTGTTGATGGAACTGAACGGAGCGGCCAACTGGTGGCTGGCGATCATCGGCGGCGTGTTCCTCGCGGCCCGCGTGAGCCACGCCATCGGCATGAGCTACCGCTACCCCGCCATTCCGTTTCGGTTGGTGGGGATGGCCGTCACCGTGGGAGTTTTCGTTTTGGTGGTCGCAACACTGTTCTACCAGTCGCTGTTTGGATGACCGCTGCGCCCCTTTTAAGGCGCAGTTGGATGGTAGCGGCGCGGCATGATTGTTAGGTTTTCAAATCATTCCTCACGCTGGTGTGTAATCGGGTGCGTTTGTGCTGCTGGTGTCTCGCTGTCTGCTTGTGTCGGCACCCCGGCCTATGAGGCGCTGCAACCCAACGCGCCTTTGCCTGCGTCCAATCCGGCTGTGCGCAACAGTGGAAACACGCCCAATCTATTGGTGCAGCCAGCAGCGCAGGCAAAACAAATTTCCGATGAGGAAAAGAAAGCACTGGAAACCGAGATGAAGCGGGCAGGGGTGCGGAACGCCACCGCGACCACCCGGAGCCAAAGCCAGTCGGAAGCGATCTACCGCCGCGAGGTGGAAGCTATGCGCCGCGAGGCCGACAATCACGCCCAACGGCGATTGCGCGAGATTGAGCGCCGCAGCAACTAGCGTTTGTTTTCGGTCGAATTGGCAATTGGCCGTTATCGCCCGCAGATTTGAACTCTGCCGTCTTTGACAACCATCCAGCGTTTCAGTTCCCGCTCGCGCCTCTTGTTGGCCTTGAGCACGCGGTTCACTTTGCGTTTGGAGCGCGTCTTTTCCGCATATCGATGATAACCGCCCATTTGAAACGCCAGAAGTGTGCCGTAGGTTTGCCCTGCGCGGGTCTGGTCCCTTTCAGACAAGCCGTCCTTTAATCCCGTAACGCCGCAGACACAGGCAGCCCTTAAGGCGCGATTGACGGCGACGGTAGGGCTAAAGGCAACTTTTTGGCGCTTCTTTGCCATCTCTTCTTTGGCCCAGTCGCTCACTTCCGCCGTGGACTTCAAGCAAGCGCTCACAAATGGGGCATTCTTGGCCTGCATCTCGGGCGCACCGCCGTCGCCGAACACCGTCCCGCCGACGCCAAGCAGACCGACCGCGCCCAGGCCGAAGGCTCCTATAATAATAAGTGCTTTCATGGTTTGTCGCCACTCCGAAGTCGGTTGGCCGCGTTATTGGACTGAAGTTACCAACAAGTCTTGGATGAAGGGTTAAACCTTAGATGCGAGGGATGGTGGCAGCCGCCGTTGCACTTTGGCGCGAAAGCGGCCATCAGAACCCCATTCTTCGGCGGGGCTAAAGCGCGCCGGCTTGATCGTTTGCACTGGTATTGTCGCATGAACACAGCACTTCGTATTGGCGTGGCGGGCGTGGGCACCGTAGGCGCTGCATTGCTCAAAATTTTGCAATCCAAAGAAGCCTTGCTGACGGAACGGTGCGGGCGTCCCTTGCAGGTTACAGCGGTCAATGCGCGGGATAAATCCAAGGACCGGGGCGTTTTGCTGGACGGTATGGAATGGTTTGACGACCCGATCGACTTGGCAAAATCCGATGCGATTGACGTATTTGTGGAACTGATCGGCGGTGAGGACGGCGCGGCCAGCGATGCCGTGGCCGCCGCCTTGCAAGCCGGAAAGCATGTGGTCACCGCCAATAAAGCGCTGCTCGCCAAACACGGCATTCGCCTGGCAGAGCTTGCCGAAGACAAAGGCCTCTTGCTCAACTACGAGGCCGCGGTTGCCGGTGGCATACCCATCATCAAGGTGATGCGCGAGAGCATGACCGCCAATGAGATCAGCCGCGTCTACGGCATCCTGAACGGCACCTGCAACTATATCCTAACCCGCATGGAGGCGGACGGCCTTTCCTTCCAAGACTGTCTCGCCGATGCGCAGGCGCTGGGCTATGCCGAGGCTGATCCAACCTTTGATATTGAAGGCAATGATACGGCGCACAAGTTGGCGATCCTCACCAGTCTCGCCTTTGGCAGCCGCATTGCACCGGATGCGATCTATCTTGAAGGCATCACCAAGATCACGATTGAGGACATTCTGGCGGCTAAAGAGCTTGGCTACCGCATCAAACTGCTGGGCGTGGCAACGCGCACCGCGAGCGGTGTGGAAAGCCGTGTCCACCCCGCCATGGTGCCGTTAGGCTCGCCCATCGCCGAGATTGGTGGTGTAACAAACGCCGTTTCGGTGGAAGCGCAGCCGGTCGGCAGCTTGATGATGTCCGGTCCCGGAGCAGGTGGTGACGCCACGGCATCTGCCGTTGCCGGTGATTTGTGTGACATTGCAAAGTCAAAGCCGGGTGCACAATTTGGCCCGCCGCTTATGGAACCGGTCTCGCGTTTGGTCCCCCACGAGCGTGCGCCCATGCGGTCCCATGCGGGCGGGTATTTTATTCGTCTGACAGCGCTGGACCAACCGGGCACGATGGCTGCGATTGCCACGCGCATGGCGGAACATGACATCTCTTTGGAATCGATTGTGCAGCGCCGGTCCGATGCGAAAGACAGTGATACCAGTGGCACCGCCAACATCGTACTCGTCACCCACGAGACCACCGAGAAGGCCATTCGCGATGCGCTGAGCCAGATCGGTGCGGACGGCAAACTGGTGGGCGAAGCGCAAATGATCCGCATTGAAACCATGGCCTGATCACTGGCGCTCCACCAAGTGGGCGGACAGGCGATGCACGCGATCTAAATTCGTTCAGCGCGCAGGAATAACCTTCGCACCGATACAATTGTGTCGCAGGCATCTTGCAGGCACATAGGGCAAACCCTTTCTGCCCGATTCGGAGCCCTGTTCATGTCCATTTCGTCCAAACCACAATCCGGCCGCTTGGACCGTATGTTGACCATGGAGATGGCCCGGGTCGTGGAGGCCGCCGCTGTGGCAGCCGCCTACGAGCGCGGCAAGGGCGATGAAAAACGCGCCGACCAGGTGGCAGTCGACGCGATGCGCCGTGAATTGAACAATTTGCCCATCTCCGGACGCATCGTCATCGGCGAAGGGGAGCGGGACGAAGCGCCCATGCTCTACATCGGCGAAGAGGTGGGCCATGGCGGTCCGGAAGTCGACATCGCTCTGGACCCGCTGGAAGGCACAACCATCTGCGCCAAGAATCAGCCAAACTCTTTGGCCGTCATCGCCATCGCGGAGCGTGGCAAGCTGCTCTACGCCCCCGATGTTTACATGGACAAGATCGCTATCGGCCCCGGTTATCCGGCAGGCACGATCAATATCGATGCGACGCCAACCGAAAACCTCCATGCTGTGGCCAAGGCTAAGGGCGTGCCGGTCTCTCACATTTCAACCTGCATCATGGATCGCCAGCGCCACGCCAAGCTCATCGATGAGGTGCGGGCTGCGGGAGCCGCTATTCGTTTGATCGGCGATGGGGACGTGGCCGGCATCATCCACACCACCGAGGCCGAAGAGACCGGTATTGATCTGTACATGGGGATTGGTGGCGCGCCCGAAGGCGTGCTGGCGGCAGCCGCATTGCGCTGCACCGGTGGCCAGATGCAGGGTCGTCTGATCTTGGACACCGAGGAGAAGATTGCCCGCGCAGAGCGTATGGGCGTGAGCGATCCCAAGAAGGCCTACACGATGGAAGAGATGGCGTCGGGTGACGTTTTGTTCGCGGCGACCGGCGTCACCGACGGCAACATGCTGCGGGGCGTGAAGTTCGACCGTATGGGCATCACCACGCACACCGTCGCCATGCGATCCTCCTCCGGCACCATCCGCTGGATCGAAAGCCGCCATGTCGAAGAAGGCAAATTCGAGGGCTAGGGCGGTCCACAATTTAATTGAACCGCTGGGTTGCGAAGAGCAACCCGGTGCTTATGCGCCGCCCCTCCCACCTGGGGTCGCGAGGGCCTCTTGAGGCGGACAGCGTGAGCGCCACAACTGGATCGCTTCTATCAAAGATAGAAGTGATTTGGAAAAGAGATATTCTCGGATCGGGTTGCGGCGGACGGGCCAAGGCTTGCCATTTCGACTAGGGGCTTTGAACGGGGAGGGACGTCCGTGGCCAACGCGCCGATGGAAGCAGGCAAACGCCTCAAAGACGAGGCCGAAGACGGCATAGTCGTCTCTTATCTGACCCTGCGCACCTTCGTGGGCGCTCTCGGCGTCACCTTGCCTTTTGTGTTGTGGTTGGGAGGTGAATGGGTTTTTGGCCTCAAGCTTCAACCCAGCATGAGCGCCTATTACTATACTCCCATGCGGGACGTATTCGTGGGGTTCCTGTTTGCCATAGGCACATTTTTCATCACCTATCGCGGTCATTCCCGTTGGGACGGCGTGGCCGGTTTTGCCGTGTGCATGTTCGCTCTCGGTGTTGCTTTGTTTCCCACCACCGATTGCGGGCCCATCGTGGCCGGTGGCTGCCAAGCGGCAAATTCAACCACGCCGTTTCACGCCAAAGTGCATTTTACCAGCGCTGCCGGCCTGTTGATCACATTGGCGATCTTTTCGCTGTTCCTGTTCACGAAGTCGGACCCGACACAGCCCATGACGACGCGCAAAAAGTGGCGCAACACGATCTACCGCATTTGCGGGATTGTGATTCTCGCCATGGTGGCAGGCGCTGCTTACTACGTGAGCGAATATCCAACTTGCTGCGTAGAGCAGGGGCCGACACTGTTTGTGCTCGAGGCCGTTGCACTGGTGGCTTTTGGCCTATCGTGGATCGTCAAAGGCGAAGCCATTTTGGCGGACGTGGAACCGAAGCCTTAGACCGGTTCCCAATTTGATTGAATCGCGCGGTTGCGAAGAGCAACCCGGTGCTTAGGCGCCGCCCCTCCCTCTATCTGGGGTCGCGAAGGCCTCTTGAGGCCGACAGCGTGAGCGCCACAGCTGGATCGCTTCTATCAAGGATAGGAATGATCTAGTTGCACTCTATTCAAGCTCGATGATCTGGATTTTACGATCTTCAAAGCCGAGAGCGATGTCACCGCGCTTTAACTCCAGCGCATGATTGCCAAACAGCTCTTTGCGCCACCCATGCAGGGCCGGCACATCGGCGTCGTCGTCGGCAGCGATTTTTTCCAGATCGTCGATGGTCGCGATGACCTTCCCCGCAACGCCGTTTTGCTCGCAAACCACCTTCAGCAGCACTTTGAGAAGTTCGGTGGCAGCCCCTGTGCCCTCTGGTGAGCGGGTGGGCCGCGGAACCGGTTGTAAGTCTTCTTGCGGGATCGCCATGGCCGCACTAATGGCGTGCAGCAAACCGTCCGCATGGCGGGAGCGTTCAAACCCGTTGGGCAAGGCCCGCAGGCGGCCCAAAGCCTTTTCATCGCGGGGGTGCTGTTGCGCGATCTCATAGATCGCATCGTCCTTGATCACCCGTCCACGTGGCACGTCCCGTGACCTCGCCTCTTCTTCGCGCCATTGGGCTACCGCCTTCATGACAGCGAGATCACGGTTCTTACGAACCCGCATTTTGAGCCGCGTCCAAGCCTTTTCCACCGGCAAATCATAGGTCTCAACCGTGGTGAGGACCTTCATCTCTTCGTCCACCCAGGAGGCCCGGTTCTTCTTGGCCAAATCGGCCTTGAGGCTCTGGTAGACGTCGCGCAGGTGGGTCACATCCGCCAGCGCGTATTCCAGTTGCTGTTCGGTCAGCGGGCGGCGAGACCAGTCGGTAAAACGCGATGTCTTGTCGATACTGGCCCCGGTGATGCGCTGGACCAGCGCGTTGTAGGCGACGCTGTCCCCGTAGCCGCACACCATGGCGGCCACCTGCGTGTCAAACAGGGGAGCCGGCAATAGCCCGCCGAGATTGTGGATGATCTCCACGTCCTGCCGCGCGGCATGGAACACCTTGATGACGCTTTCATCCGCCATCAGTTCGAAGAAGGGAGCTAGGTCAATGCCGTCTGCCATCGGATCGATGATCGCCTCGTCATCCGGGCAAGCTACTTGAATAAGGCACAAAATCGGCCAAAAGGTCGTTTCTCGCAGAAACTCCGTATCGACGGTGATGTAATCGTGTTTGGCATACTCTCGGCACAAATCGGCCAGAGCGTCGGTCGTGGTAATTATGTTCATGCGCGGCCTATAGCGACACGGATGGCCGCGGGCGAGTCTCAATTGGTCTTAGGGACGTCCCCATCAGGGTTTTCATCCCGTTTTCTGCCGATTTTGGCCAAAAAGGCCGATGTGCGCAGCAAACCTACAAAGCCTCCGCGATCTTCGTTGGGCACTGCACTGCGTTTGCGCATCCGCCAGACTGTGATGATGGCCAGCACGCCGTGGACCAATCCCGTGAAGGCGAACAGGGATTTCGGTCCATAAAAGTCGAGCAGCAGCGAGGCGACCAATGGCCCGGTGATTGCGCCCACAGCGTAAAAAAACATCAGGCCCGCCGCCAGCAGCACGAACTGGTCCGGCCGCGCACGGTCATTGGCGTGGGCGGTCGACAGAGAGTAGAGCGGCAGTGAAAATGCTCCAAACAAAAACACGCCGACATAAACCAGGAGCGGCGCAGTGCCCGCAACAAAGGTGATGAACAGACTGGCCAATACGGCTGCAAAGGTTGCCCCCACCAACACCAAGCGACGGTCCATCCGGTCTGACAATACGCCCAACGGATATTGCAGGATCGCCCCGCCTATCACGCCCAGCGAGATGAAGGTCGCCACGCTGGACAAATCCAAGCCAATTGCTTGCGCGTAGAGCGGGCCGATAAACCGGAACGATGCATTGGTGATCCCGATTGCTATGCACCCGACACATGCGATGGGCGAAATAATCCAGATGGCCGGAATGTCAAAGCGCACAAGCTCCGGTGGTTTGGGTCGCGACCGGTCTCCCACCGCCACCGGCACAAGGGAGAGGCTGATCATGGCAGCCATAATGCCGAACAGTGCAAACCCGTCCGTGCCGACCAGGGGCATCATGAACTGCGCTCCGGAGACCACCGTGATATCGATAATGCGATAAATTCCCATCACCTTGCCACGTACTTCGTTGCGCAGCGACGAGTTGAGCCAACTCTCAATGGTGGTGAACAGCCCGGAAAACGCGATGCCAATCACCAACCGCGCAGCCATCCAAATCCAAGCGTCGACGATGATTACCATGAACAGTGTGGCGGCAGCGGCAATGGAGGCGAGGGCGGCAAAGGTGCGAATATGGCCCACCTCGCGCAACAAACGCGGCACCGCCACGCAGCCGATCAGGAACCCGACAAAATAGGCCGTACCCATCCAGCCAATCTGCGAAGCGCCAAACCCTTCTTGCGCGCCACGCACCGCAATCAAGGTCGAAAACAACCCGTTGCCACCGAGCAAAATGCCCGCTGCAGTCAAAAGCGGGACGAGGGGCCGAATGGCGTTCATGGGGTTTGTGCGCTGGGTTTAAGGCTAAGAGCACATCATCCATACGGCGAAAGATCGCCCCCGTCTTGAACAAATGCGTCCCACATTGCCCAATATTTGTAGCGGATGGCCGGTCTGCTCCAATCGGAAGCCATCGGACCGGTCCAAACCCCGCCCGTTCGCTTGACTTTCCCCCGGTGGCATGGCCAAACGCGGCAGCCTGCGCGGGCATGCATTTGCCGCCGCCGCAACACCATTTGGCATCCAAAAACACGCTTTCAGGACACCTCCCATGCACCGCTATCGCAGCCTCACTTGTGCCGACCTTCGCGCCGAGCACGTAGGAACCACCACCCGTTTGTCCGGTTGGGTGCATCGGGTGCGCGACCATGGCGGCGTTCTATTTATCGACCTGCGCGATCACTATGGCATCACCCAAATCGTGGTGGACCCGGACTCGCCGGATTTTGCGACAGCCGAAGCCGTGCGTTCCGAATGGGTGATCCGCATCGATGGCGACGTGAAGGCCCGTTCTGCGGAGACGGTCAATGACAGCCTTCCCACCGGCGCGATTGAAGTCTACGCCCGCGAAATCGAAGTTCTTTCCCAGGCCGCTGAACTGCCCCTGCCGGTGTTTGGTGAGTTGGATTATCCAGAAGACGTGCGTCTGAAATACCGCTTCCTCGATCTGCGCCGCGAGACGCTGCACCGCAACATCATGACCCGCACGGACATCATTCACGATCTGCGCACACGCATGCGCGATGTCGGCTTCAACGAGTTTTCAACGCCGATCCTCACCGCCTCTTCGCCGGAGGGTGCACGGGACTTTTTGGTGCCAAGCCGCATTCATCCCGGCCAGTTCTATGCGCTGCCACAGGCGCCGCAGCAGTATAAGCAGTTGATTATGATGTCCGGCTTCGACCGGTATTTCCAGATCGCGCCCTGTTTCCGTGACGAAGACCCGCGTGCCGACCGTTTGCCGGGCGAGTTTTATCAACTCGACGTTGAGATGAGCTTTGTGGAGCAGGAAGACGTGCTCTCCACAATGGAGCCGGTGATCCGCGATTGCTTCAAGGCGTTTGCAGGCGACAAGACAGTCACGGAAAACTGGCCGCGCATTCCTTACAAAGAGGCGATCCGCAAATACGGCTCGGACAAGCCCGACCTGCGCAACCCAATTGAAATGCAAAACGTGTCCGAACACTTCCGCGGCGGCGGGTTTGGTGTCTTTGCAGGCATTTTGGATTCCAGCCCCAAACACGAAGTCTGGGCCATTCCCGTCAAAGGCGCAGGGTCACGCAAACATTGCGACCGCATGAACTCTTGGGCGCAAAGCGAAGGCCAGCCCGGCATGGGCTATATTTTCTGGCGCGAGCTAGAGGGAAAGTTCGACGCTGCAGGCCCTATTGCCAAGAACATCGGTCCGGAACGCACCGAAGCCATGCGTCAACAGCTTGGCCTGGAACTCGGCGACGCCGTCTTCTTCGCGGCTGGCGACCCGGCCAAATTCGCGACCTTTGCCGGTGCCGCGCGCACTAAGGCTGCTGAAGAGGCTCGCCTGATCGACGAGAACGCGTTTGCGTTTTGTTGGGTGGTCGATTTCCCGTTTTACGAATGGGACGAGGACAACAAGAAGGTTGAGTTCTCCCACAACCCGTTTTCCATGCCCAAGGGTGGTTTGGACGCGCTGGAAAATGAAGACCCGCTCACCATCGACGCCATGCAATATGACATGGTGTGCAACGGTTTCGAGATCGCCTCCGGTGGCATCCGCAACCACTTGCCCGATACGATGGTCAAAGCCTTTGAGATCGCGGGCTTGTCCAAGGAAACCGTGGAAGAACGCTTCGGCGGTCTCTACCGCGCGTTCCAATACGGCGCACCGCCCCATGGCGGCATGGCCGCCGGTGTAGATCGAATCGTGATGCTGCTTTGTGGCACCAAAAACCTGCGCGAAATCACTATGTTCCCCATGAACCAGCAGGCCAAAGACCTGCTCATGGGCGCCCCCGGCGAAGCCGAGACAGCCCAACTCAAAGACCTGCACCTCAAGGTCAACATGCCGAAAGGGTAATGGGTTTAACGAACGTGTTGACCCGTTCAAGCTGCACGATGTGTGTGAGGTCAGGAAGGTGTGATGCCCGCGCTTGACAAGGCGAGCGTAAGTCAACGAGGGTTTCGGCAGCTATTTTCCTCATCGGCGGCCCCTTTATTTTGCGACGGCTTGAACCATCTGGCACGGTGCTCCCTCTTTTATTTCCTGTATTGTTGGCCGCTTTTTTATACGCGACCAATCCGTTTCACATCCTTGATGAAACGGCCAAAGTCTCCCAGCGCATTACACAGCGAGCCTACTCCCTGTTGTTTGATCAGAAACTGGACGCCCAACCGGTCGTTGCCGTGGTGTTGGACGAAGGGTTTGTGGACAAATTTGCACCGGACACCGGCTATCCTGTGGGGTTCGACGTCCACGCAGTTGTGTTGCGCACCATTCTTTGTGCGGCACCGTCGTCACTTTATATCGATATTGCCTTTCAGGCCCCGCGGGCAAATGCCGGGGCGGAACAAACCGACGAAGAGGCTGTCGAACGGCTGCGGGCGGCTCTTGCCACCCGCGCTACCGATCCGATTTGTCAAAAGCTTGATGCTGCCAAGAGACCGGTGGATACCGAAGTATTTTTAGCGCGCGTTCTTCCCGAACAGGGGCTGTGCTCCGCGTTTCCATTCACAAAAGCGGGGATCGAAGACTGCCCCCGGGTGGAAGCGCTGGAACCCTTGCGCAACGTAAGCACGCCGCTGTCCATCACACGCACCCAGCCCGAGATACAGCACATTCGCTATCCGTTATTTGCCAACGCCTCCAATGCGCTGCGTTTTTTGGTGCAAGATTTGGAGGCGGCAAAGGCGCGTATGCCTCAGGTCGAGCCTTCCCCCGCCACAGCGATGGCTCTTGCCTATTGTCGCAATCAAAGTCCCGGCCAGGATATCTTGGCCCTGTGTCAGACCCTGCAGACCGCCAAGCCGAGCAGCCAGTTTGAACGCTTGCCAGCTGATCTGAATATGGTTCCGCTTTGGCGTTATTACTCCTACGGCAACCCGCTTTGGCAGCAATTGCTCCAATCACCCTCGCGCAATCCTGAAAGCACCAACCTAGACTCCGCCAAAGCTGATCCTTCAGCAGGTGGGAGTTGCACTCGATATCAGCGCATTGAAGCTGGCCAAGACACGTTTTTGCGCCGTGTTGGCGTTGCCATTATTGCCGTGCTCACCGAAGGCCTCAACCAAGCACTTCCTGAAACCGGCACTGCTGGGTCGAAACCGTTCAGCCAAACGAATTGTCTGACCCATCCCTATGTTGTTGGCGATGTGGTGGAAGAATTGCGTTCATCCTGTCGTCTGCCGAGGGGCTGTTCCGGGGCTTTGTCGACCCTTTTTGAGGGCAAGGCCGTGGTCTACGGTTACTCGGTCGATGTGGCCAACGACATGTTTGACACGCCGGTTTTGGGTCAGTTGCCAGGTCTGTTTGTCCATGCTGCCGCGACGGACAATCTGCTTCGGTTCGGCACAAGCTACAAACGAGAGGGTATTACGGTTTTGGGAATGGAGATCGACAGCAATCTCATTCAATTGTTCATTATCGCCGGTTTCTTTGTTGTTCAGCTAGTCTTCACAATGGGCAAAATCGGGTCTTCTGGGCGATGGAGCTTAGTTTTGGCTCTCAGCGCTTTTGCAATACTCATGCCGCCTTTTATGAATCTCCCGCCCTTGGACTGGCTTGCAACTATATCGCTGGGACAACTCTCGCTGTTGGCACAAAGGCCAAGTGCTGAAAACAGAGTTTATGTTGACCGAAACCCATAAGGCGCTGAAATTAAGGCTCTATCTATTGCGCTCCATCAAAAATTCTAGCGGATGCCTGTACAACAGATAGGGCCGCTTGACACAGCTATAGTTTATTAACACAGTGTTAATTGAGGCAAAATCCAGGCAGGGTAGTGGCGAAACTATGGCGGTCGCAACGCGGCGAACAGTGACTGGGGCCAACAGCACAGCAGCCTTGGTGTGCCCCAAACCGTTTGAGCCTCTCTCCACAATGCTATGGCTGTTTTTGGCCTTCGGATGTTTACTCGTCTTGGCGGGTTGCAATGCGTCAACCGGGGTGAAAAATGCGGCCGGGCCCTCTACGGCAGCCTTGAAAGACACTGGTTTAGGAGCCGATGATTTTGGGCCGGCTCCGCAAGGGGGCTCCGTGACAGTCGGGGCGGCCGACGTGGGGCAACCGAAGGACGTTGATCTTGCGAGAAGCAGAATTTCGCCAGACGAGGGCCGCGTTAACCAGCCCGTACCCGTTCGCACAGCGAGCTACCAGCCGCCGCAAACGAATGCTCCTGAGACGGGGAACCGACCAGCCCAACAAGCCGTTCGCGATCGAGCGCAAGCCAATGCAAAGATTTGGCCGAAGACGAATGTCACTGCAAAAACTGTTGCAGCGCAAAAACCGGCAATCAAGAAACCGGTTATGAAACCAGCCGTCCGGTACATTGAAGAAATCGAAGTCGACCGTTTCCCCACGTGGTCATCCCGGAAAAAACGCGCCAGCGATGTCGTTCCTATGACTGCGAAAGAACTCGTGACCGTCTCTTCGCCTTCCGGCCCCCAAGTCCCCGTTTTCGCCGTCAAGGGCAACATGCTTGAGGTGCCGACAAAGCGGTACGGCAATCGCTGGATGAGCAAGCTTGTGGCAGACCTATCTCCCAAACGGTGCATCAATGGGCGGTCCGTCAGAGCCGGTGGTGCCGGTCGCGGTGCAGTGAGTTCCGGCTCCGGCAGTTACGGCGTCGCGTGTCAAAATTGACCACAACTGGAAGGGCATACAACGTGGCCGAACTCAAAAAACGTTTTATTTATCCGTCCATGCTGTTGGCGGTTGTTGGCTTGGCGGGCTGTTCCAGCAGTTCCAACCCGACGGACGTTTTGAAGTCCGGCGTGACGAACGTGTCCGGTCTTGTGTCTAGCGTCACGGAACCAAAGTTTGAAGAAATCACCACCAAACGGTTTGCCCCCCGCATGGCGTATGCGCGCCAACCGGCACAAACCTCTTTGGAAAGCAGTAGCATTTCAACGATCGCCGTGCGCAACGAGCCCATGGAACGGTATATGCGCAGTGTGACGGACAGGCTCTTGGCCCACTGGGACGGCTACCGGCCAAAACGCATCGGGTTGTTTTTGTCTGCGGAAAACGAATTCAATGCCAAAGCCACATCGCGGGATGACATCTTGTTCAGCATCCACGCGATGAACACGCTCAAAACCGAAGATCAGTTTGCCGCCTTGTTGGCGCACGAGTTGGCGCACGTGTTGTACCAGCACTTGCGAGATGAGAAGGGCGTGCGCGAAGCTATTTACGTTGCTCAGATGGCTGGCGCTGGGTTTGTGATGGCTAAGGCCGCGTCGCGCATGGAGCGGCGCCGTGTGGGAAGCAAAGTTGAGTTCTACACCACCGAAGCGGGCAAAAAGAAAAACGGTGCAGACGCGGTAAACGCCGTGGCAGCTGTTATTGGTGCTTCAGTTGTTTTGTCGGACATTGGCTTGTCCATGTACAACCGACGTCAAGAATTTATAGCGGACGCGTTCGCCGTGGAGTTACTGCATCGGGCTGGGTACGACCCATCCGCCATGTTGGACATTTTGGAGTATATCGAACGCTCCTATACTGAACGTCAAAAGCGCAAGAAAGCGCTCAAGCTCCACGTGAGTTCCCTTTCAGGCGCAGTGGTGCAGGTCGGTATGTATGCCTTGGGGGAATTGGCACGAAAAGTGTCAGATAACCACCCGGCGCCCGCACGGCGTCTTAAGGCTGTGCGTACAAAGCTGCGCAAAACGGTGGGAGATGCCGCCACTCCCGATCAGCGGGTCGGCGGTTTACGCAAAGCAAAACGCACACCTAGCTACCGCGCATTGTCCAATTTTTACCGCGATCTGTACCGTGCGCTGCCAACAGGTGCTCCCACCGAAAAGTCGCGGGCACGCCTGAAGCGCTTGCTCAACACCCGATACGGACGAACGGCACTCGCGCGCACCATCGCATTCAGTCATTTGATGGCAGGTGGTCCCAAAAGCGCATTACGCGCTTTGGAGACAGCGACCCAGCAAAACTCGGCGCCGCTGCAATATTTTGCAGCCCGCGCAAATGCCGAAGCTGTGGTGCAAAAGCCAAAGGCAGCCCGCCGGACCATCAAACGCATGGCCTCCCGCTACGGCTGGAAAACCACCTACCCGGTGGCCATAAAAGCTGCGGTGACGCTCAAGGACGACAAATGGGCCAACGCTCTGCTGGCCAACTGTTTGAAGGTGAACATCCAGTCTGTCGTAAGTGATTGTAAGACTGCCCGAAAGGGAGCCGAGGCTGACGGAGAGTTTCGGGTCGCTAAAGTCTTCGGTGGCTTGGCCTCCGTCGGCCTCGGATCAACCGGGGTTTCTCAGTCCAAGGGTTTTGCGACGTCCGCATCAGGCCAAACGCCAAAGGCAGCGACACTTATACCGCAGGGTGGGCCTCTTGGCACGCTTGGCGTGTTGTTAGCCGGACAGACGGCCAGACAAAACCAAACGGCCACCAACGGGACCTCCGCAATCAACAACGGCACCACAGCTGTGAGCAATGCCGCCAACCAAGTGAACGCCACACAAAACGCGGTGGCTGGCATCATTGCTGGCGCAATCACATCGGCTATCGGCCAGTAACCTGCCACGGCGTTTGGCAGTCCTCTGTGTCGTCACTGTAAGACAAGCCCACCGGGTCCTGTCAGACCTTGACCGCCTAGCCCATGCGCTGGCAGGCATGGCCGTGAACAGAATACTCTTGCGATACAAGCATGATTACCTTTGCTTTTGCGCTTTTAGCGCTGCTTATCACGCCTGGGCCTGGGGTCTTGTCGCTGGCGGGGGTTGGGTCCGCATTTGGGTATCGGGATGGTTGGGCCTACGGGACGGGGCTGTTTTTCGGTTCCAACCTGGTGATGCTGGCCGCGGCTCTGGGGTTGGCGGCGCTGTTTTTGGCAGATGAGCGGCTGCGGCTGGTGTTCACCATACTGTCCACCGGCTACTTGCTTTATCTGGCGTTGAAGATCGCACTGGCCGGATCGAAGATTGCGTTCATCGCGTCAGAAACCGCTCCGGGCTTCTGGGGCGGCATTGCCCTGCAGGTCATCAACCCCAAGGCCTATGCAGTGGGCACGTTTGTGTTTTCCAACTTTCCGATCTGGCCGCAAAGCCTCACGGTGGAAATTGCGCTGAAGTTTTTGATCCTCAACGCGATCTGGATACCCATTCACATTTTGTGGCTGGGGGCGGGTGTGACGATCAACAGCCTCAACCTGCAACCCACAACACAAAGGGCCATCAACGTGTTGATGGCCCTCTCGATGCTCGTGGTTGTGGGACTGGCTTTGCGCAGTTCGATTTTCGCCTGACAATCTCTACAGCTGCGATCTTTATTGCGGTGTGGCGCTGACCTGCAGGTTTAGCATTTCGGGTATGCGGGTCGGGTTGCTTTGCCCGGTGAGGATCAGGTTGATCAGGCTCACGGGTTCAGCGGGCTTCGCTTCAACGTTCAACGTGCCTTTATCGCGCAAGAAATCGCCCACGGCCCGTGTCACCATGTCGGTCAAACCGGGCATTTGCAGACCGGCCATGCCCATGCCGATCATCATCGGCGCACCCTGCGCCAACTGATCCCCAGTGGTGCCCATTTGGCTCGCTTGAAAATCTAACGCACGGCCGGTGAGAGATCGGTCTTTAAGGGAGAGTTTCAGGTCTGACAGTTTGAGGTTAGCGAGTTCCGGCAGGATCGCGCCATAGGCCTCCATTATGGGCGTGCCGGACTCGATTGAGAGGCTCGCTTCATTAAGCTTCCTGATAACGTCTAGCGTGTAGCCCTGCATCGCGTAGGTGAAATCCAGATCAAACATGTCTGTCAGCGTCAGGGTCATCTGCGATACATCGGCAAAGCCGGTGTCGGGATTATAGCTGCCCACGCCGGTGAGGGAGCCTTCTACGGTCTCATACCCAAGCTGTTCAAACACCGCGCGGGACTGTGGGTCGGTGATGGCTTTCAGGTTGGCATAAAGACCACTCATATTGCTGGTGCCGGTCAAGGTACCGTCATCGCTTGGCTCCGAGATTGCGCCGGATATGCTGGCGATGGAAAACACATCCAACCCGGCCATTTTGAATGCGATGTCGGTCAAGGAAACGCCGCTATAGGTGCGGATCGTGTCTGCGGTGAAGGCCGACATGGCGGTGGGCATGTTTAAATCCGCCAGTGTAATCCCCCCAATGCTCCAAGAAACATCCCCTTGTGCGGTGCCTCCAAGGCCAGAAATGGAGAAGCCTTTTACGCGCAGCGGACCGGCCACCGGTTCAGTAAGCTTCGCGCTCTGTGGGTCGTAACGATAGTCCAGCGGAATGTCGGCTTCGAGCACGCTGAGCGTATCCAGGGTCGTGTTCGCACCTTTGTCCTTCACCGCCACACCGTTGACCGTGAAGCTGCCAAATCGGATGCGTTGTTTCTTCTCTTCCGCCGTCAATCCGTCGCGCCAGATCGTCACCGGCCATTCGCCATTGGTGGTGGCAATCGTCTGCACGGCCACTTGGCCGCCGCTGTCCGTGGGGCCGGTCATGCCGTTGACGACAATGCTGTCATAGCTCACCCGGCCAGAGCCAGCGTCCTGTAGGTTTTGCACATTGACCTGATCAATTGCGATGTCACGCCCCCGCGCATTGGTCACCACAACATTGCCCATGGTGAAGGACGAACCATCTTCGCTCAGCGTCTCATACCGCAGCTTCACGCCCATATCGGCTGCGTCCGCAATGAACGAATCCAGCAGGGCCTTGCCCTCTAACGCGAAGGCTGCGGAGTGTGGGGTTGTGACTGCAAGCATGAGGGCGGTGGCGGCAAGTGTAGAGCGAAGCATGTGATTTCCCTGAAAAGTGCGATCAAGCGATACGTCATAGCATTAAGCGCTAAACGTCCAGTATGGCTGTGATAAGACGCACGCTTGCTCGGCATCCTTCAAGTGAGCTTCCTGTGAAAGCCTCTTGGTCTGTCCTCCAGCGTATTCTCGGGAGCCTGCCATCGCCACCGCGCTTGTGGGCTGGCCCGCGAGCCGCTATCGGGAACGAATGGGAAACGAAGTGATTCCGCCCCCGCCCGGTGGTCTGCCACCCTCCAATGGAGGCAACGGCGCTGGTGGCGGCGATGGTGTAGAACCGATTGATCTTAAGGCGGCGCTGGAAGAGCGCTATTTAGCCTATGCTTTGTCCACCATCATGGGCAGGGCGTTGCCGGATGTGCGCGACGGCATGAAGCCCGTACACCGCCGCATCCTCCACGCCATGCGCCTTTTGCGCCTCAATCCGGATGCGGGCTTTGCCAAATGCGCCCGCATCGTTGGCGACGTGATGGGTAAGTTCCACCCCCATGGCGACCAAGCGATCTACGATGCGCTGGTGCGCCTGAGCCAGGATTTTGCGGTTCGGTATCCACTCGTCGATGGGCAAGGGAACTTCGGCAATATCGACGGCGATAATGCGGCCGCCATGCGCTACACCGAAGCGCGGATGACCCAAGCGGCCACCGCGCTGCTGGAAGGCATCACAGAAGATGCGGTGGATTTTCGCGCCACCTATAACGAAGAAGACGAAGAGCCGGTCGTATTGCCCGGTGCTTTTCCCAATCTCTTGGCCAACGGGGCAGCCGGGATTGCCGTGGGCATGGCAACCAACATCCCACCGCACAACGCCGAAGAACTGTGCGAAGCCGCGCTTCATTTGATCAAGTTTCCCAATGCCGGTTTTGAAAAACTGCTGGAACTGGTGCCGGGTCCTGACTTCCCCACGGGCGGGGTGATCGTTGAGCCGCCCGAAAACATCTTGCAGGCCTATAAAACGGGCAAGGGCGGGTTCCGCCTGCGTGCCCGCTGGGAGCAGGAAGATACGGGACGGGGCACTTGGCAGATCGTGGTGACGGAAATCCCGTATCAAGTTCAAAAGTCCAAGCTGATTGAAAAGACGGCAGAACTGCTGCTCGCCAAACGCCTGCCGCTGCTGGCCGACATTCGCGATGAATCCGCAGAAGACATCCGGCTGGTGCTGGAACCGAAAAGCCGCAGCGTCGACCCGACACTGTTGATGGCGCAGCTGTTCAAGCTGACAGACTTGGAAACCCGGTTTCCGCTAAACATGAATGTGCTGTCCGGCGGTAGAGTTCCCAAAGTACTGTCAATCCGCGAGGTGCTGCGGGAGTGGCTGGACCACCGCAAAGACGTGTTGATCCGTCGCTCGAATTACCGTTTGGCGCAGATCGAAAAACGTCTGGAAATTCTGGGCGGTTATCTCATCGCCTATCTCAACATTGATGAAGTGATCCGCATCATCCGTGAGTCTGACAAGCCAAAGCCCGCCCTGATCGCGCGGTTTGAACTGACGGACAATCAGGCAGAAGCGGTGCTGAACCTGCGGCTGCGGGCTCTGCATAAGTTGGAAGAGTTCGAAATCCGCAAGGAGTTTGACGATCTAACGGAAGAGAAGGCCGGGATCGAAGCTCTGTTGGCGAATGAAGACGCCCAGTGGAAAACCATCGCGTGGGAAATAGGCCAGACCAAAAAGAGGTTTGGCAAGAACACCGAGGTTGGTAAGCGCCGCAGCACGTTCGATACGGCAGTGGAAGTGGATGAAGAAGCCGTCGCTGCCGCCATGATCGAGCGCGAGCCGATCACGGTGGTCGTGTCGCAAAAAGGCTGGATGCGCACCCTCAAAGGGCATGTGGCCGATACCAGCGCCTTGTCGTTCAAAGAAGGCGATGGTTTGAAACTCGCGTTCCCGGCCATGACGACTGACCGTATTTTGATGTTCACCACAGCCGGCAAATTTTACACGCTGCCCGCAGACAAGCTGCCCGGCGGTCGCGGCCACGGCGAACCGGTGCGCATTATGGTGGACATGGAAAATGATGCCGACATTCTCGATGTCTTTGTGCACCAGCCCGGGCGGCACAGACTGCTCGCGTCTACGCTGGGCAACGGCTTTTGTGTTTCTGAGGCCGATGTGTTGGCAAATACGCGCAAGGGTAAACAGGCCCTAAACGTGGCCATGCCGGTCGAAGCCTTGTTGTGTGTGCCCTATTTTCCACAACCGCAGGGCGAGGGTGCCCAAAAGCCGGACACGGTTGCTGTTGTGGGCGAGAACCGGCGCATGTTACTGTTTGCCCTCGATCAAGTGCCGCAAATGACCCGCGGCAAAGGCGTGCGCCTGCAAAAATACAAAGACGGCGGCATATTGGATGTAAAAATTTTCACGCTTTCTCAGGGACTTACGTGGACTGACAGTGCCGAGCGCACTCATACACGCTCGGCTGAAGAGCTGGCTGAATACATCGGTGAGCGCGCGCAAGCCGGGCGCATGGTGCCCAAAGGCTTTCCCCGAAACGGACGGTTTTCGGCTTAAACGCAAATTCCGATGAAACTCCCTAAATCGCTTTCCAAAACATCCTATTTGGCCAGTCTAGCAGCAATTTGCTGCAAAAATTGCCGTAAAATTTGAAATAAATCGCCCGCCCTAGAAAAATCGGTCGGTAGAACCCGGTTGTTAGTGTGCACCCCAGAGGACGGTCAGCGGGGCCGTCAGGAGGCAGGGGCTGCACAATGACAACGCAAAACGCGACACCAACAACACCAGTGGACGATGGCGGGGATACAAAAACCGCTCTCACCACACCGACAGGTGCACCAGTGATGGGCACTGACAAGAACGACAAAATGCAGGCAACCGATGCTGCGGAAGCATTTGATGGTGGCGAGGGCACTAACGACCGGGTGGACTACCGAAAGTCAGACGAAGGTGTTGTTGCAAGCTTGCTGGAAGGCGGCGGCGCCGGTGGCACAGCCGAGGGTGATACGTATACCAGCGTCCAAGGCCTTTTGGGCTCGCACCATCAAGACTTCCTCCAAGGCGATAACGGCCGCAACGTGTTGGCCGGACGCCGTGGCGATGACGTGCTTTATGGCATGGGCGGCAATGATCGCCTGAATGGTGGCCAAGGCGATGACAAATTGTTTGGCGGCGATGGCAACGACACGTTACGCGGCGGCCAAGGCGCTGACGAATTGGTGGGCGGTGATGGAATGGACCGCGCCACCTATAACAATTCGGATGAAGGCGTGACCATCGACCTGGCCAATGGAATTGCCGCTGGCGGTCACGCCACCGGCGACACGCTGATATCCATTGAAAACGTGATGGGCTCAAGACTTGATGACCTACTGGCGGGCGACGACGGCGCAAACCGTCTCAACGGCGGTCGCGGCGATGACGAACTGTTTGGGCGTGGTGGCGATGACCGCTTGCACGGCGGCAAGGGCAATGACCTGCTGGATGGCGGCGACGGCAAAGACCGCCTGCACGGTGGAGAAGGTGACGACACCTTAAAAGGCGGTGCGGGCGATGACCGTTTGCACGGCAATGCGGGGGACGACGAACTCTTCGGTGGCAATGGCAACGATCTATTGGTCGGTGGTAAGGGCGCCGATCTGCTGGATGGCGGCGATGGCTTCGATAAAGTGCAGTATCGCGGCTCCTCCGAAGGTGTGACGGTCGATCTGACCTTTGGCACCGGAACAGGCGGCGATGCCGAGGGTGACCGTCTCGTCTCTATTGAGCATGTTGTCGGTTCGAAACACGATGACACTTTGACCGGCAACGCTGAAAACAACACGCTCGCCGGCCGTGAAGGCGACGACTATCTGTCGGGTTTTGGTGGCAATGACCGTCTCAACGGCGGTTCGGGTGACGACACTGTGTTTGGTGATGCTGGTAATGACCGGCTCAATGGAGGCCGTGGCAGCGATATGCTGTTCGGCGGTGACGGTAACGACCGTCTCAACGGTGGCGATGACAATGACATATTGAATGGCGGCACCGGTGCTGACCGTCTCAACGGCGGCAAGGGTGACCGGGACGCAGCCGACTACGTCAACTCGACCGAAGGCGTGAACGCTAACCTGACCACGCGCAAAGGCGAAGGTGGCGAAGCCGAAGGGGACCGGTTTTCAAACATCGAGTTCTTGTATGGCTCGGATTTTGACGACGTTCTGACAGGCAATGCGGGCGTCAACCGTCTTGTAGGCCGCGAAGGCGATGATGTTCTCAACGGCATGGCTGGCGATGACATCTTGCGCGGAGGCGAAGGCGCTGACCAGCTGATCGGCGGCGAAGGTGACAGAGACGCAGCCGAGTACGGTTGGTCCCATGCAGGCGTATCAGTTTCTTTGGCAGACAACTCCGCCACGGGCGGTGAAGCTGAGGGCGATACGTTCGACAGCATCGAATATGTCTACGGCTCACGCTACGACGATGCGATCACCGGCGATGATGCCGTCAACCGTTTGGTTGGCAAGGATGGCGATGACGTTCTGTCCGGCATGGGTGGCAATGACTATCTGCTCGGTGGCAACGGTGACGACACGATGACCGGTGGCGAGGGCGATGACGTCTTCCAACTCGAAGGCACATTTGGCGACGATGTCATCACGGATTTTCAGGCTGGTGAGGGCCGCACCGACCGTGTGTGGCTGCGCGACAATGATTTCGGGTCTTATGACGAGTTGATGGCATCCTTGGTTGATACAGCTGACGGGGTCTTGCTGGACATGGGTGAGCAAGGCTCACTCACGTTGACGGACCTGACAGTGGCCGAATTGGTGAGCGACGACTTCATCATCTGATCACAGCCATTTTCTTCGCGATCGAGAAAGACCAAGAGCACAGACACGAAGATCGCGGTTCTTAGGGGCCGCGATCTTTTCTGTTCAACGCGTGGTCAATCAACCGCCGTGTTCTTCGACCGTCACCTTGTCTGGGTAAAACGCCACATAGCCTTGCAAAACGGCCGCAAACTCCACCGGCGCGCTATAGGCCCATGCGATGGCATCATCAGACCCATCAAGCGAAAAGTAGGTTGCATCACCCTTAAGTGGGCAATGGGTTGTATTGTCTTCGATTGGGTTCAACGCATCCGAAACGGCCCGTTTGGGGATGTAGATCACGGGGTCATACAGGCTACGCCCGTGTTCCATCAGCCGTACAGCGCCCATTGTATCGGCCAGCACGATATCGCCCCGACGCACGACGATGCGCCGTGTCACCGGACGCAATACCATGTAGTGTTTGGGTGCGTCCGGGCGGGCGATTGTCTGCTCTTGCGTTAGCATGAATTACTCACCGGCCTTTTTGGTTTCAAACCGCAGACCCTTGGCCATGCGGGCGGGAAAGCCTTCCCAATGGGTGTGGATGTCTTTTTTGGTGCCGTCCTCTTCCAGCGCATGCACCCCGTCGTTGGCGTTCGGCACGAGTTCGAGATACGCGTCCATCTTGGCATCGCCGCGCAAGTGTTTCGCCAGCCATACGGTGGCAAAATGCTGGGTGATGTTGTTCATGCGCACCGTGTCCCATACAGCATCCGCATAGTGATCGGCCAAATTAAATCCCAGATCGGCGTCAAACTTGTTGGCTTCGATCGGGGCAGGCATGGGGGCGGCTGCGTTGTGGTTGGCGCTTTCAAACGTCAGCAGGGACCGGTCCACGCTTGATGTGTTTTCCCATATGGCCCGGATGCCGTTCTCATAACCGGATACATCGTCCTCAGACCCGGCCACAAAGAGCATCGGAATTTTGACATCTTTGAGCGTTTCCGCGTTCCAGAACGCCGTGTTCATTCCCCAGGGAGCGATGGCGATGGCGGTCTTAACCCGCGCGTCGAACAGCTTTTTGAACTCGTCCGTCCCGCCCTTGTGAACGCCCAACAAGCCGTGCGGTGCGCCCCATGAATATGCGATGGACGTGTCTGTGACGCCGCCACCTGCCGTGATGACTGCACCATAGCCGCCCATGGAGTAGCCGATGATCGCCGTGTTGGATGCGTCCAAAAGACCGTTGAGCGGATGGCCATCCTGTTTGGAAAAACGGTCCATCTCGTTAAGCACAAACAATTGGTCAAAGGGGCGGTTGACCAAGGTCGACCCGAATGCGCCCCGGTCGGCATAGGTCGAATCTTGGTGGTCAATGGACGCAACGACATATCCCTTCGATGCCAAGTTCTCCCCTAAATGGGACAGCAGGAACCGGTTGCCCGGATAGCCGTGAGAGATAAGGATCAGTGGATAGGGCTCGGTCGTTGAAGCCGGCGCGGCATCACGCCTGGCTTTACCCACCAAGTCTACAACCGTTTTGCCGTCGCGCAAATTGGCTTTCAGCACCTGACTGCCCGTCGCGCCCGTCGCCGCCGGATACCAGATTTCCAACGTCAGTTTGCGGTCACTGCGAGGAAGGGGATCCGGCTTGGGTTTTGCGCCGTCAATAGCTGGAATGTCGATCTGGTTGGCGTTGGTCACGGTGATCGTGCGAACGCCGACGGGCAACGCGCCATATTTCGCAAATTCCGGCGCGCCGGGTCGTTGACCATCAATCCGGTTTTCGGCTGACACTGATCCCACCATCGAAAACCCGATCAATACCACAGCGACGGCCACACCGGTCAGTCTGCCTGCTTTGTTTAGAGTGGGCGTTGCAGCCGATGGAACGGTGGATAAAACTGTCTCGAACATAAAATCTCCTCCCAGAGATGGTGTGCGGTGGAGTGCCTATCGGCGCTAAAAAACGATCTCCGTTGGGGGTGGAACCGTCGGGTTGTCTTCAAAGCTGCACGGGCTTTGTGTCAGTCGTCTGAACGATCATCACTGCGGTCAATAGTGCAGCGCAAACATCACGCCGTGCGCCACACATCATCCTATGGGCGCTTCGTCGATGCGCTGCCACCCGCTGCTTTGAAGCCGCTCCTGCGGTAGAAACCGAGCTTTGTAGTCCATTTTGGGTGAGCCAGCGACCCAGTATCCCAAATGACAATGGGCCAAGCCCGCCTTACGCGCGCGCTCAATGTGATCGAGAATCACAAACGTGCCCAAACTGCGACTGTCTTCGGACGGCTCAAAAAAACTGTACACCATCGACAGGCCATTGGAGAGCGTGTCGTACAGCACAACAGCAATCAGCGGCCCTTCGCCTTTGCCGCTGACGCCGCTGTCCGGGCCACGCTGGCGGTACTCCAGAATTTGCGTGTCGACATGGCTGTCCTCCACCATCATCGCGTAGTCGAGCACGCTCATATTCACCATGCCGCCCTCGCTGTGGCGCGCGTCCACATAGCGTCGAAACAGCGAATACTGTTCGGATGTGGGCACGTTGGGTACGGGCGACGCGATTAAGTCGGTGTTGCGCTTGATGATACGGCGCATGGACCGCGTCGGCTTAAACTCATTGACCAGCACCCGCGTGGCGACACAAGCGCGGCAGGTCTCGCAGGCCGGGCGGTAGGCAATATTTTGGCTGCGCCGAAATCCGCCTTGGGACAACTCGTCATGCATGTACGGTGCACGTTCCCCCACAAGATGGGTGAACACCTTGCGCTCCAACTGCCCTGGCAAATACGGGCAGGGGGCCGGGGCAGTGAGATAAAACTGCGGGGTGTCGAGCGAGTGAGCCGTCATGCGCCAAGTTTTGCGAAACAGTGGGCGTTCTGTAAAGCGCGGCGAATGGTCATTTTACGTTTTTAATCAACAAAACCGGCGCTGGAACGGGCAAGCCCCCGAAAGTCAAAGGCCGTAATAAGCGGGCACAAAAACGGTAAACGCGATCCACAAGATAATGATGAGCGGTATTCCACATCGCATATAGTCGACAAACCGGTAACGGCCAGGGCCCAGCACGAGCAAGTTGGTTTGATAAGCAACCGGCGTGGCAAAAGAACAATTGGCGGCAAACAATATGCCGATCACGAAGGGCTCTAAAGGGGCGTTTAGCGCCTGCGCGATCCCGATGGCGATTGGTGTGAACAAGACGGCGGTGGCGTTGTTGGACAACACATTGGTGAGGCCTGCAGTCACAATGAACAGTGCGGACAACACGATTGTGGCCGAACTGCCCGCAAACACATCCACCGTGGTCATGGCCAGATAACCGGCGCCTCCCGTCTGTTCCATCGCCGTTGCTGCTGCCAGCGATGCTCCGACCAGCATGAAAATTTGCTTGTCAAAACTGCGTGCCGCCTGCCGCAATGACAGGCATCCTGCCGCGATCACCGCATAGGCTCCGATTAACGAGGCGGCAACGATGGGCACAACGCCCGTGGCAGCGAGCAGGATCACAATGACAAAAATGAAGATCGCGCGCGGCGCACAGGCCCGCAGTGGCACTTCCGCAGCGGACCGCTCCAACAACAGCAATTGCCGGCTTTCCCGCAGCCGTTCCATATCGTCCGGCAAACCCCCGACGAGCAGGGTGTCGCCGGGCTCCAACCTGTTGTCGCGCATCATCCCACGGGAAACGCTGCTACGGCGCTGTAGGCCTAGCACCATTGTGCCATATGTCTGCCGAATGCGGGCGGCATCAATCGTGCGTCCAGACAAACGCGACCCCGGAGCGACCACGGCTTCCGCCAACGTGAAGGACTCTGACAACCGGCCGAGTTCATCGCTGGCCCGCTCTGGGTCGCGCTCCTCCACCGCCAATTGGGGCAGGCTGGCTGCGCCTTCCGACAAGGCTCTGGTGAGCGCGCGGCGCGTTGCGGCCACCACGATCGTGTCGCCGGGCTGAAGTGTCAGATCTTCAAACGGCGGCAGGATGACCTGATCTCCGCTTGTACCTCCATCCTGCATGGGGCCCTTCTTGGGCCGATAAATTGACCGGACCGTAATGCCCTGAAGAGAAGGAAAAAGACCGGCGACAGCCGCCTCACCCACAAGCCTGTGTCCTTCGGTGACATCAATCTGAGCAACAAAGTGGCGGCCACTGGCCAAGGCGCTGGATTCGTCGGGCATGTCGCGATTGCCCAACAGCCAGGGCATGACAAAGATCACGTAAAGAAACCCGGTGCCCGCCATCACGAGGCCCGGAACAATGAAATCAAAAAAGCCAAGTTCGAGCCCGCTGCGGGCTGACACACCGGCCACAAGCAGGTTGGTCGACGAGCCAATAAGCGTGGTCATACCGCCAAGAATACCAACATAGGACAGCGGCAATAGCGCCTTGGTGGGGTGAAAACCGCGCTGTTTGGCAATCGCTGCAATGATGGGGATAAACATCACCACGACGGGGGTGTTGTTCAAAAATGCGCTGGTGACAGCTGCTGTGAACAGCAAGACAAGGATGGTGCGAAAGACGCTGCGTCCGCCCAGTTTTGCCATCAATTCGGCAGGCTTTTCCAGCGCATCCGTATTGAACAGGGCCTGGCCAATAACCAGCAGAGCCAAAACCGTTACAAGGGCCGGATTGGCGAATCCGGCAATAAGCTCGTTGGCGTCAACCACAGTTGCAGCTGGGCCAGTCGGGCTTTGCGGGATCAGCGTGAAGAGCGCAAGCAGTGCGGCCAGTGTGGCGAGTGCCACGCCCTCGATGGACCACTTTTCCCACGCGTAACCCACGATTGACATCGCGATCACAACAAATGTGGCCCACATGTGGAAGTCGTTCAAAGGCGCAATTCCTGACGCGGGTTACCGCCTCCGCGGTTAGTCCAACCGGACTTTAGGAGCGCACCACATAAACACCCAAAACAATGTCGTGCAACAGCCGCTTCTTGGAAGAAAAGAACGTCACAAACAGTGGCAGGATCAGTGCGATTGAGTGGATGACCCAAAACATGATGCCGTGCAACACAGCCAAGATCGCGTCGATGCGTCCGCCACCCAGCCGTTTCATCCGCACGCCCATGAAGCGCATACCCATCGTTGCTTGATTTGACCCACCCAGCGTGAAAGCCAAGTAAAGCACCGCCACCAGAGGGAGCAGCACCGCGTAGAGACCCCAAGCGAGGCCAAAGGTGAGCACGCCCAGCACGCCGATGATTGCGGCAATTGGAACGCTCAAAAGCGCGATAAGCAGGTAATCGATCACAAACGCAAAGATGCGCGCGGTCCGCACCCCGTCCAAATCGGCAGCCGTGATAACGTCCACACCGGTTTCATTCTCCAAAACGGTCGAATTCATGGTGGTTCCCCTAAAAGTTGCGGCGCTAAGCAAAGCTACAACGCGCTCCACCCCTAGGTGGATTGCGAATTAAGGCATTCAAGGGCGGCGCGGTGTTCGCTCCCGCTCAAGCGCTTATTCCTGCAACAAACGCGCGGCATCCATCGCGTGATAGGTCAACACGCCATCCGCTCCGGCGCGCTTGAAAGCGGCCAGGCTTTCCATCATCACGCGGTCGCGGTCGATGTATCCGGCGGCTCCTGCCGTTTCGATCATCGTGTATTCGCCGGAGACTTGATATGCAAAGACCGGCATTCCGAACGTGTCCTTCATGCGCCGCACAACATCGAGATAGGGCATGCCGGGTTTGACCATCAACATGTCAGCACCTTCCGCGATATCGAGTTCCGCCTCGCGCATGGCCTCTTCATGGTTGGTGGGGTCGATGTAGTAGGTTTTCTTGTCGCCCTGCAGCAGACCCTCAGTGCCAATGGCCTCGCGATACGGACCGTAAAAGCCGGACGCATATTTTGCGGTGTAGGAGAGAATGCCAACATCGGTGAAACCGGCTTTGTCCAAGGCGATACGGATGG
Source organism: Pseudomonadota bacterium (assembly GCA_038746275.1). Lineage (GTDB taxonomy): Bacteria > Pseudomonadota > Alphaproteobacteria > Rhizobiales > Rhizobiaceae > Pseudahrensia. Next base: position 110,563 of record JBCDKS010000004.1, read on the forward strand.
CGCCGATGCGCCCATCCATCATGTCGGATGGCGCGATAATGTCTGCCCCGGCCTCAGCCTGCGCGAGTGCGCCTTCAACGATCATCTCCACGGACAGGTCGTTGACGATAACGCCGTCCACCAAAACGCCATCGTGGCCATGATCCGTAAACGGGTCGAGCGCAGCGTCCGTGATGATCCCGATATCGGGCACAGCTTCTTTTATCGCGCGAACAAACTGACATATCAGATTGTCACGATTCGCAATTTCGCTGCCGTTCGCATTGCGCTTTGAAAGCGATACATTGGGAAACGGTGCTACAGCGGGAATGCCCAAGGCCTGCGCCTCCCGACACATGTCCACCGCCAAGTCCACACTTTGGCGCGTCACACCGGGCATGGCCGCCACGTCCTCGCGGACGTTTTCACCCTCCATGATGAAAATCGGCAGGATGAGATCGTTGGCGGTAAACACGCTTTCGCGCACCATGCGGCGTGTCCAGTCGAACCGCCGATTGCGCCGCAACCGTCGCCGACCGGTGACTTCATTGACGATTTCGCTAACGCTCTGCCCGCTTGATCTGTTGCCCCATTGGCCGTCAGAGGCTCCCGCCATGGCACACCTATCTTGTTCCTTTTGTCACAAGCCTTTGGCTAGCATATACGACACAAACGGCAAGCCGCACCGGTAAGCACCCAATTGGCTGCTTTAGACTACGATGCAGCCGCAAAAATGAGGACGGCCTGACCCATCCATGACCCAGATGCAGCCACAAGACGACGATATCCGGTTTGAACAAAAAGGCCGCGCGGGGGTCGTTACGCTGAACAGACCCGAAGCGCTCAATGCGGTCACGGACGGTATGTTGAGCGCTTTGTCAGCGCAATTGGACCTGTGGGAGCATGATGCTGCTGTCGAGCGTGTGATCATAAAGGCTGTACCGGGCAGGGCGTTTTCAGCCGGGGGGGATATTCGCCATCTCTACGATTGCGGCGTTGCTGGAGATTTCGACTTCGCATTCTTCGCCCGCGAATATGCTCTCAACGTCCGCATCGCCCGTTTTGCAAAACCTTATATCGCAATGGTCGACGGTATCGCCATGGGCGGCGGTGTTGGGGTCTCGTTTCACGGTTCCCACCGCATTGGCGGCGACCGCATGGCCTTTGCCATGCCGGAAGTTGGGATTGGCTTCTTTCCCGATATCGGCGGTTCATACCTGCTCTCGCGCCTGCCCGGACGGCTCGGCCTCTACCTGGCCGTGACGGGGGAGCGGGTGAGGCGGGATGATGCGTTTTGGAGCGGATTGATCACTCACTCGGTAGCGTCATCAGACTTTCAAGAGTTAGAAGAGCGTCTTGTCCTATCGCCCTCGTTGGAGGCTGCGCTTGAGGGGCTTGGGACGGAACCGGATCTTGGTGCGGATTATGACAGTCCGTTGAAGGCGATCATGCCATGGATTGATCAAGCCTTCGAAACAGCGGATGTGGAAATTATCCTCGAACGATTGCAGGAGATGGACGGTGAGGGCGGTGATAAAGGCGCTTGGGCAGCCAAAACGCGAACAACACTCTTGGAAAAATCGCCAACGAGCCTGAAAATCGCAGCCCGCCAGATCGAAACCGGCGCGAATTTGTCCATCGAGGACTGCATGCGCATGGAATACCGAATTCTAAAGCGCATCCTGCCCGGACCTGATTTCTACGAAGGCATTCGGGCAGCCATTATCGACAAGGACGGCAAACCCGTCTGGAATCCTGATGCGATAGACGCTGTTTCCGATGCCGTGATAGACCGCTATTTCGCACCCCTGTCGTCCGAAGATGAGTTGCGCCTACCGTGAGCCAGAAATCCACCAGCCCGCAGGCCATCTTCCAAGATCAGGCGATTCATCTTTCCAAAGCCAAATCAACGGGTGCCGCTGCCCGGCTTGAATGGGTCACGCACGCATATTTGCGCATAATATCGCTGACGTTCCTTGCGCTTGCGGTTTGGGTTTGGGCCAGTGCTGTTGGGTTTGAAGGTTCGGGCAGTGTCGCCTTCAGCAGCATGGAGCGTGCTCAACAGATTTACACGGTCGTTGGCGCTGTGCTCTTTCCCGTGGTGAGCGTGGGCCTTTGGTCAACGCTCAGCTGGGGGCGCGTTGTGTGGGTCATCGCGATCCTTCTTCAAATCGCGGGCAGCTTCCTTTATGGCGAAGCGCCCATGCGCAACGATGCTCTGGTGTTTTTTCATCTGGTGGCTTTGGCACTCTACCTGCTTTTGGCGGGTGCCCGCCTCATTAGGCCCAATAAGCGGTGAATTCATACGCTTTCTAGAAAATTAAAATCAATGATTTCAGTATATTAGATTTTGATTTGTAAGCCCTCGTTAAGTCTGTGCTTTGACTCAAATTTTAGTCGAACGCCGTAGTTTGTGTCCCAAGGCGAACAAAAAATATCGCCGTTTCAGGGTAAGAGGCATTCGAAATGACAACAATGGAAATGATCGGCCGACCGGCCGCGCATCCTATGGAGCGCACCGGAGAAGAAGCCGACCTCAAGAAGGTATATCTGGAAGCTTTGACACTGGTGGAGCGTCTGCATCGCCGTCTTCTGGATGTTATCAAAGATGAATTCGACCGCCACGGCAGCAGCGAATTGAACGCCGTTCAGGCGCTCTTGCTCTATAATTTGGGCGACAGTGAACTTACAGCAGGCGAGTTGCGCACACGTGGCTATTACTTGGGGTCAAACGTTTCGTATAATCTCAAGAAACTGGTTGAGATGGGCTACATCCATCACAAGCGGTCTTCAACGGACCGCCGTTCGGTGCGGGTGAGCCTGACGGACAAGGGACGCGATGTGGCGTCCATGGTCGATGCACTCTACGAGCGGCACACAAAATCTCTGGAGCAGATTGGCCAGATTGATGCCGCAGGCTTTGCCGGGCTCAACCGATCTCTGCACCGTCTGGAGCGTTTCTGGACCGACCAAATCCTGTACCGTCTCTAAGCGGTGACACGGATCGGGCCATTTTAAAACGGTTCACAATTTGATTGAACCGCTTGGTTGCGAAGAGCAACCCGGCGCTTACGCGCCGCCCTCGCGGAGCGAAGGCCTCTTGAGGCCGACAGCGTGAGCGCAACCAATGGATCGATTCTATCAAAGATAGAAGTGATCTACGTACATCAATCGTTCCTCGTTCATCGTTCATCGTTCATCGGTCAGGTGGACAGGTGGGCAGGTGGGCAGGTTACCATTCCCCCACGACCCACACCAAGCACCAAAACGACCTCTTCCTGATGTGTTGATCCGCACCGGCTGCAAACGCAGCCCGTGCGGATAGCGCAATCGGGCTCGTGGCGTTCGCCCTCTCGCACGGACCCAAAGCCAAGGACCTATAACGCGGGATTGATAATCCGCAGTAAAGTTTCAATGAAAGAGGGCTTGTTCAAACTGCTTTTTCGCCTCATTTCGTCGGCAATTGCTTTGCCAAGGTTTGTGCGCGTGTTTACGTTACGTTAACATTCGTTAACCATGCTGTAATATGGGTGTTCGAAACCACCCCCAATAGGCACTTTGAACTGACAAGGCCAAAGATGAAGCGCGATCTCAAAACCACTCTTCCAGTCACGAAGGGCAGAGCGTCCGGCAAATGCGCTGCCACCTTGTCAGCGCACGGAAAATCGCGTCGTCATTTCTTGTCGGCGCTGGCCGCTGCACCTCTGTTGCCGGCGGCGCCGGCATTGGCGTCTGCCGAAACGGCCATTGACCGTATTTTGAATTCCAGCGGCCGTGATTCTTGGGACGACCAGTTTTCCGCATCGAAGGTCATGCCTGAAAAGGGGCGCCAGCGTTTGGCCGTGTTCGCCCCGGAAACACAGACTTTTGTTGCACAAGCCATCCGGGACTACGAAGCCATCGTAGCCGGAGGCGGCTGGCCGATTGTTCCGGCCAATAAGAAACTCGAAATGGGCGATACCTCTCCCGCCGTGGTGGCGTTGCGCCGCAGACTGATGATCTCCGGCGATCTGCCGACCAAGGCGGGCCTGTCGCCGAATTTCGATTCTTTTGTCGATACGGCTGTGCGAAGCTTCCAGGTGCGCCACGGTCTTCCGCAAGACGGTGTGATGGGTCGTTTCTCATTTGCGGCACTTAACGTGTCAGCCCCCATACGGTTGGGCCAATTGCGCACGAACTTAATACGCCTTCGGTCCATGGCAGGCTTTTTGGGCGAACGCTACGTGATGGTGAACATTCCCGCTGCCGAAATTGAAGCGGTGGAGGGCAATCGTATTGCTCAGCGGCATACTGCCATTGTGGGTCGCATCAGCCGCCAGACCCCAATCCTGAACTCAAAGATTTATGAGTTAAACCTCAATCCGTATTGGACGGCGCCAAAGTCGATCATCCAAAAGGATCTCATTCCATTAATGCGTAAGGACCCTAACTACCTTGCGGACAACAAGATTCTGATTTTTGATGAGAACAAGCAGGAAATTGACCCCAAAAGCATCGATTGGTCCACGGAAGATGCGGTGAACTACCGCTTCCGACAGGAGCCCGGCAAGATCAACGCCATGGGGGCAGCGAAGATCAATTTCCCAAATCCCCATGCGGTTTATCTGCACGACACACCGCAACAGAACCTGTTTTCCAAGTCCCTTAGGTTTGATTCCTCCGGCTGCGTGCGGGTGAAAAACGTCCGCGATCTGCTGGTGTGGTTGGCAAAGGACACGCCGGGCATTGATAGACGCACCATTGAACAGATCATCGACTCGCGTGAACGCACCGATCTCAAATTGATTGCGCCCGTGCCGATTTACATGACGTATATCAGCGCGTGGTCTCCGGGTCCCGGTGACGTGCATTTCCGCGATGATATCTATCAGCGCGACGGAGTGGACGAACTGGCGCTCAACCAATAGGGGCTGGACTGGGGCGCTGCGTTTCTTAGGTTAATGCGCAATACATAACGGTCGAAACACCGTTGAAAACAGCCCCCAGTTGCGCCGGAAAACCGCAGCAAAGCCCGCCATTTGCACGAACTTCGCCTTGAACCGGCGTGTTCTAGGCTTTATGCCGCTTCAAATGCGCTTTTGTGATTGAGCGCGTCCTCTGTCATTTCCTTGAAGGATCAGCCCATGTCTATCGCGGAAACGCTCGGTAACACCGATACATTTTTCTCCCGTTCGCTGGCCGATACCGACCCGGAAATCGCTAAGGCTATCGATGGTGAAATGGGCCGTCAGCGCCACGAGGTTGAATTGATCGCCTCAGAAAACATCGTCTCCCGCGCGGTCTTGGAAGCGCAAGGTTCGATCATGACCAACAAATATGCGGAAGGGTATTCCGGTCGGCGGTACTATGGCGGTTGCGAGTTCGTGGACATCGCGGAAGACTTGGCGATTGACCGCATCAAGCGCCTTTTTGATTGCGGCTTTGCAAATGTGCAGCCCAACTCCGGCAGCCAAGCCAACCAAGCTGTGTTCCAGGCGTTGATCAAGCCGGGCGACACGATCCTTGGCATGAGCCTTGACGCTGGCGGGCACCTGACACACGGAGCGGGTCCCAACCAGTCCGGAAAATGGTTTAACGCCATCCAATACGGCGTGCGCAAGGAGGACGATTTGATCGACTTCGATCAGGTCGAGGCTTTGGCCCATGAGCACAAGCCGCAACTGATTATCGCCGGTGGCTCAGCGTATCCTCGCCAGATCGATTTTGCCCGTTTCCGGAAGATTGCCGATGCGGTTGGTGCTTATCTGCTGGTGGACATGGCGCATTTCTCAGGCCTTGTGGCCGGTGGAGCACATCCAAGCCCGTTTCCCCACGCCCATGTGGCCACATCGACAACGCATAAAACCCTGCGCGGCCCGCGCGGCGGGATCATCCTCACCAACGATGAAGCGTTGGCGAAAAAGTTCAATTCCGCAATCTTCCCCGGTATTCAGGGCGGCCCTTTGATGCACGTCATCGCGGCCAAAGCTGTCGCCTTCGGTGAAGCGCTGACCCCGGATTACAAGACCTATGTGGCCGACGTGGTGGCCAATGCCCGCGCCTTGGGTGAGACCCTAAAGTCCGGTGGTCTGGACCTCGTGTCAAACGGAACGGACACACATGTGTTGTTGGTTGACCTGCGCCCCATGGGTGTGACCGGCAAGGCTGCTGAGGCGGCCTTAGGCCGCGCCAACATGACGTGCAACAAGAACGGCGTCCCATTCGATCCGGAAAAACCTATGGTCACATCGGGCATCCGTTTGGGCACACCGGCGGCAACCACACGCGGGTTCGGCGTTGCGGAATTTCAGCACGTCGGCGAATGCATTTTGGAAGTCGTCAAAGGTCTTGCCGAGAACGGAGAAGAGGGCAACAGCGCGGTTGAAGAAGCTGTTGCGGCAAAGATCGTCGCACTGACAGATCGCTTCCCGATCTACGGCGACCACGCGTGACACGGCACCAACCGTTTAACGCCGGCGCGGGACTGCCGGCGTGAAGTGTCCGTTTTGCGGCGGTGACGAGACGCAGGTAAAGGACTCACGCCCCACCGAGGACAACACCAGCATTCGCCGCCGACGTGTATGCGCAGACTGTGGCGGCCGCTTTACAACCTTCGAACGCATCCAATTGCGTGAACTCAATGTGCTGAAAAAGTCGGGCTCACGCGTCCTATTCGACCGCGATAAACTGGCCCGCTCGGTGGAAGTGGCACTGCGCAAACGGCCCGTTGACCCCGAGCGAATTGAACGGTTGGTCTCCGGCATCGTACGCCAACTGGAGGCCAGTGGCGAAGCGGAAATTCCAGCCGATGAGATCGGCCGCATGGTGATGGAAGGCCTCAAAAACCTCGATGACGTTGCCTATATCCGCTTCGCAAGCGTCTACCGGGATTTCACGGAAGCGTCCGACTTTAAGGCCGTCTTGGGCGAGTTGAATGAAAAGTCATAGGCCAATAACGCGCCGGCTGCTGTGAGCAGGGCCATGGCAACGGACCAACCGGCAATTTCCCAACGTAACGCACAAGACGAGCGGCTGATGCACGCTTGTTTGCGAATGGCACGGCGTCACATGGGTTTGACGGCGACTAATCCGTCAGTTGGAACCCTGTTGGTCCATCACATGCCCGCCGGGCCCGTCATCGTTGGCCGTGGCGTGACCGCCATCGGGGGCAGGCCCCATGCGGAGCGGGTTGCCATAGAGCAGGCGGGCGACCGCGCTAAAAGCGCAACGGCGTATGTGACCTTGGAACCCTGCGCCCACCACGGCGCCACCCCGCCCTGCGCTGAGGCGTTAATAGAAGCGGGGGTCGCGCGGGTGGTTACAGCTTGGATCGACCCGGACCAACGTGTGGATGGCAAGGGTCATCGCATGTTGATGGACGCGGGAATTACGGTGGACACCCGGTTGGGCGCCGACCGGGCCAAGGTCGATTTGCAAGCCTATCTCACCCGTAAAAACAAAGCGCGCCCCGCGGTGACTCTAAAGCTGGCGGTGTCCCAAAACGGCCAACTGGGCAGGCGTGGGGAGGAAGTCTCGGTCACCGGCCAACTAGCCCGACGGATGGTCCATCGGACACGGGCGGTGCATGATGCGATTTTGGTGGGTGCAGAAACCGTGCGCTGTGATGACCCCGAACTGACCGTTCGCCTGCCGGGCTTGGAAGGGCGTTCGCCCCATCGTTTTATTTTGTCTACGACCGGCCACATCGCGCCGGACACAAAGCTTGCTCAAACCGCAAAGACCGTGCCCGTAAGCGTGATCACCGCAAGGCAGACTTTGCCTCATGACTTGGCTGATTTGGGCGTCACCCGGTTTGCGGCGGAGGCCCATGAGGGCGGACTGGCTTTGCCGGAGTTACTGGAAGACATGGCATCCGCTGGCCTGTCGAGCCTTATGGTGGAGGGGGGAGCGAAAGTCGCCGAAGCCTTTCTTGACGGCGATTTTGTCGACCGGATTGAACTGTACACCGCGCCGCACGATCTAAACGGCGTTGGCTTGATTGCGTCACCGGTCACACTTGCGACTGTGCCCGCCTCGTTTACAAGCTGGCGCACACTGCATCTGGGCGCAGATCGTCTTGATGTGTTTTTAAGGAGTTAGCACGTGTTCACGGGCATCATCACAGACATTGGCACAATCGACCGGGTGGACGATCTGCCCACCGGCAAGGCGTATCGTGTGCGCAGTGCGTACCCGTCTGACGGCATCGCGCTGGGCGCATCCATCGCCCATGATGGCGTTTGCCTAACAGTGACCGACAGGGGCCATGATGGCGCAAACTGGTATGTTGTCGAAGCGTGGGAAGAGGCGCTGCGCCTGACCACGGCCGCCACTTGGGAAATCGGCACTCGGCTCAACCTCGAACGGGCTTTGAAAGTCGGTGATGAATTGGGCGGCCACATCGTGTCTGGTCACGTCGATGGCAAGGCCCATGTGGTACGCACTGTAGACGAGGGCGATGCCCGCCGTTTCATCATCCGAGCGCCGGATGCTCTGGCGCGGTTCATTGCGCCTAAAGGTTCTGTGGCATTGAACGGCACTTCGCTGACCGTCAATGGCGTTAGCGGCACGGAGTTTGACGTGCTGCTGATACGCCACTCCCAAGAGGTGACCACTTGGGGCACCGTAGAGGCCGGTGATGATCTTAACATCGAAATCGACACGATGGCCCGGTATGCGGCCCGCTTGGCTGAGTTTCCGTCCAACTGATACGCCGAACCGGACAAACATGGTCCGCCGCTCCTTGCCATCCACACGCCACCGTGTTTTGTGCGCCGAACAGCGTCCAACACGCCCATATTTTCGACCGTCGTTTTGGGAGAACCCATGCCACAAATTTTGATCATTGATGCGCCGTATTACGAGCACATCTCAAAGGAACTCGTGGCCGGTGCGGAAGCCGTTTTGCGCAAGGCGGGTGCGAGTTGGGACTACCAAGCCGTACCCGGTGTGCTGGAAATTCCCACCGCACTTTCCATGGTGGTCGCAGCGTCCTTTGATGGGTTTGAAGAGGACGGCATGCCACCGGTTCCGGGCATGGGCTCCAGCGGTATGCAATATGATGGCTTCATCACTTTGGGCTGTGTGATCCGGGGCGAGACCTCCCACTACGAGATTGTCGCTTTTGAATCTGCCCGCGCCATCACCAGCCTGTGCGTCGATCACTGCCTGTGTTTGGGTAACGGTATTCAGACTGTGGAAAATGAAGCGCAGGCACTGGCCCGCGCCAAGGCGAGCGACTTGGACAAGGGTGGTCACGCCGCCCAAGCGGCGTTGGACATGATTGCTCTTCGTGAAAAGTTCCTCGGTTAACCTCTCATGAAGCAGGCCAACAAACGCGGCACCGCCCGCCTCGCAGCAGTTCAAGCCCTCTACCAGATGGATGTGGGCGGCAACGGCGTGGCTGAAACGGTTGCCGAGTATGAGAACTTTCGCCTCGGTCGCGAGGTCGATGGCGAGACTTATCTCGATGCGGATGCCGCTTGGTTTCGCAGCATTGTTGGTGGCGTAGTGGAAGAACAGACCACAATCGACCCGTTGATTCACGCATCGCTGCGTCCCGACTGGCCCCTGTCACGCATCGATTCCACCCTCCGAGCCATTTTGCGAGCCGCGGTGTTTGAATTGCGGCGTCGCAAAGACGTGGATGCTAAGGTGATCGTGTCTGAATATGTGGAAATCGCGAAGGCTTTTTTTGAAGGTGAAGAACCCAAAATGGTCAATGGCGTGATCGACGCGGTCGCCCGCAAAGTGCGTGACGGCGAGCTGGAACCCTCCACACGCGCCGCGCCCGCTACCACTGAGAATGGTTAAACAGCAACCGAAAGCTGATCCCAAAGCCGAACCGGGGGATTTGGTCGCTTGGCCGTCAACCACACCATGTTGGCCCTGTATGTAATATGAGCAGAAGCGGCGAATTTTCCTGGATCGAGACTTATCTCGCGCCGTTGGCAGGCGAGGGTGCATTCGCCTTGAAAGACGATGCCGCTTTGCTGCCGGTTGAGGCAGGCAAGCGGGTCGTCATCACGCAAGATGCGATCATGGAGGGTGTGCATTTCCTGCCCGATGATCCGCTGGATACGGTGGCACAAAAAGCGCTCCGCGTGAATGTATCCGATATCATTGCCAAGGGTGCCACGCCCACCGCGTGGTCCATGGCGTTGGGCGTGCCCGATTTGTGGAAAGATGCTGACATGGAGCGTTTCGCTCAGGGGTTGGCTGCCGACCAGAAGACCTACGGACTGGCATTGACTGGAGGTGATACCTACCGGTCCCCCGGCGGCCTATGCGTGGCGATCACGCTTTTCGGCTCCGTTGAGGAGGGTCGTTACAAAAGCCGCGCCGGGGCCTCTGACGGAGATCAGATTTACGTCTCTGGAACAATTGGAAACTCCGCCATAGGTCTGCGTGTGGCAACCGGCGCTTTGCAGGTGGAAGCCTCTGTCTCAGGCGATCATTTGCGCGCTTACCGCATCCCGCAACCTCCCTTTGGCCTGCAAGACGCAATTGCGCAGTTCGCCACCGCCAGCATGGATGTGTCCGATGGCTTGGTGGGGGATTGCCGCAAATTGTGTGCCGCTTCGCAGGTTGTCGCGCAGATCGAATGTGATGACATTCCACTCAGCCCGCTCTTGCGTGATTTGCTTGCCCGGGGGGAGCGCCTTTGGCCCACAATATTGAGCGGGGGCGATGATTATCAGGTCCTGTGCACTGTAGAAAAGGACAACGCGATCGCCTTTGAGAAAGCCGCCTTGGACGCTGGCCACATCCTTACCCGCATCGGCTCTTGCGCAGGTTTGACAAACGGTGATGCCAAACAAGGTGTTTCCATTACCCGCTCGGGCGTGCCAATACAGTTGGAACGGGACTCCTTTTCTCACTTTTAACGCAGAGCTTTCGAGACGCCCGACGGCGAAGCGCGCTGGGTTAGCACGCTTCACGTTCTACGAAATCCAGCATCAGAGCCTTATGAAAATGTCCGCAGCCGATCCCTCAACGCCTGATGCCACAACCACTGATCCTAATGCCAACGCGCGGCGTAACGCGCTTATTCTGTCTGCCGCACAAGGCCTGACGGCAGCTTCCGCTCCCATTTCCATCGCTTTGGGGGGGCTCGTCGGTTCCTATCTGTTGGGAGCAGACAAGTCGCTCGCAACAGCCCCCGTCACCGGTTACAATTTGGGCATCGCTTTGATGGCCATCCCGGCTGCGATGCTTATGGCCCGTGTTGGTCGCAGGCTCGGTTTCATCTCGGGCACCGTGCTCGGCATGGTCGGCATGTTGGTGTCCACTTACGCAATTCTGCAAGGCAACTTCTGGCTTTTCTGTTTTGGGCTTCTGGTCAACGGAATGCAGAGCGCTTTTACCCAGCAGTACAGGTTTGCGGCGGCAGACGAAGGCACGCCGGAATTCAAGCCAAAGGCTATTTCCTGGGTGCTCGCCGGGGGCTTGTTTGCAGCCATTATTGGCCCCCAGACCGCGATTTACACGCGTGATCTTTTTTCGCCGGTGGAGTTTGCAGGGGCCTATTTTGCCGGGACGTTTCTTCTGTTTGCCGGTGCCATTGTCCTGTCTTTCCTGCGGTTTGAAAAGCCGCTCAGCAAGGAGGAACGAAAGAACGCCGATACCGGCAGGCCGCTTTCGGTAATTATGGCGCAACCGAAATTTTTGGTCTCCGTGTTTTGCGCAGTTGGGGCCTATGCGCTGATGTCCTACGTAATGACCGGGGCACCTTTGGCCATGGCGATCTGTGGATTTACGCCGGATCAATCGACAAACGGCATAATGTTGCACGTTATGGCGATGTTCGGTCCGAGCTTCTTTACGGGCAATCTCATCACACGCTTCGGGAAGGAAAGCATCGTTGCCGTTGGCATGGTGATCCTCGCGATCTGCGCTTGTGTTGCTTTGGCAGGGATCGATCTCGCCAACTTCTACGTCTCGCTTATCCTGCTGGGAATTGGCTGGAACTTCGGCTTCATCGGCGCTACCGCCATGCTGACGGAGACGTATCGCCCGGAGGAAAAGGCGAAAGCGCAGGGTGCAAACGACTTCATCTTGTTTGGTATGACCGCCTTCGCCTCGCTCATGTCCGGCAAAACACTAAACGCGTTTGGCTGGGATGCCTTGAACTGGGTTGTCTTCCCTGTGGTTGCGCTCTGCCTGTTGTCTCTGCTGTGGTTGCACCTGTTCAGCCGCTCCAAAGCCGCGATCAGCTAAATAATCCAAGCTCCCTTTAGATCATTCCTATCTTTGATAGAAATGTTCCGGGTGTGGCGCTCACGCTGTCGGCCATAAGAAGCCTTCGCGACCCTAGGTGGGGGAAGGGGCGGCGCATACGCGCCGGGTTGCTCTTTGCAACCGAGCGGTTCATTCAAATTGTGAACCTTTCTAACTCGTCGGGTGCCCATACGTGTGGGCTTGGAAAGGCTGTTGCGGGCGCACTATCGCATGCCTGTTTCAATCAGTTGGTCAAAGACGGGCGTTTCATCTCCGTTTGGCTTGACCTGCGGCAATTCTGCCGTATTTTCCGCGGCGGAAGTTGGGAGCCTTCCGAATCCCATCATTCATACCAAACGCTCTGCGCTACCCGGCCAAATTCTGAAGCGGGATCATCAGGGCATGCCACTGTCATAGGGACACGAGGAATATGGAACCTCTTTATCTGGCGATCGTCTGCGGTCTGCTTTCGATTGTTTATGCTATCTACACGAGCCGCGCGGTGATGAACGCTGACGCCGGTAACGCGCGGATGCAAGAAATCGCGTCTGCCATTCAAGAAGGCGCGCAGGCTTATTTGAGCCGTCAATACATGACCATCGCCATCGTGGGCGCGGTTGTGTTCGTGCTGGCTTGGCTTTTGCTGGGCGCGGTTGCGGCCATCGGCTTTTTGATCGGTGCTGTGTTGTCCGGTGTCGCCGGCTTCATCGGCATGTTGGTCTCCGTACGCGCCAATGTGCGCACGGCGCAGGCCGCATCCCACAGCCTTGGCGCTGGTCTGGATATCGCCTTCAAATCCGGTGCGATCACAGGTCTCCTGGTTGCCGGTCTCGCGCTCTTGGGTGTGGCGGTTTACTTCTGGGTGCTGATTGGTCCCATGGGTTACGATAATTCCAGCCGCGTCGTGATCGACGGTCTGGTGTCCCTTGGTTTTGGTGCTTCCTTGATCTCCATCTTTGCCCGTCTTGGCGGCGGCATCTTCACCAAGGGTGCTGATGTTGGTGGCGATCTTGTTGGTAAAGTTGAAGCGGGTATTCCCGAGGACGATCCACGCAACCCGGCAACAATCGCCGATAACGTGGGCGACAACGTGGGTGACTGCGCCGGTATGGCCGCTGACCTGTTTGAAACCTATGCTGTGACCGTGGTTGCCACCATGGTGCTGGCGTCCATCTTTTTCACCGGCGCAGAAGCAAGCCTGATGATGTTGCTGCCTTTGGTGATCGGTGGCGTGTGCGTGATCACGTCGATCATCGGCACTTACTTTGTCAAACTCGGGTCCAACAACTCCATCATGGGCGCTCTGTATCGCGGCTTCATCGCGACGGCGCTGCTGTCTGCGGTTGCCTTTGGCGCTATTATCTGGGGTTGGGTTGGCGCAGACACCGTGTTTGCCCCATCCACCGGCCCAAGCTTCATCGGCCGCGAATTGTTCTACTGCATGTTGATTGGTCTGGTCATCACCGGTCTGATCATCTGGGTGACCGAATATTACACCGGCGTTGACTACCGTCCGGTGCGTTCGATCTCCCAAGCGTCTGTGACAGGTCACGGCACAAACGTCATTCAGGGGCTGGCTGTTTCTTTGGAAGCCACTGCATTGCCTGCGATCATCATCATCGTTGGCATCATCATGACCTATTCGGTGGCCGGGCTGTTTGGTATCGCAATCGCGGTGACCGCCATGCTGGCACTCGCCGGTTTTGTGGTGGCGCTGGACGCGTTCGGTCCTGTGACCGACAACGCGGGCGGGATCGCTGAAATGGCTGAATTGCCAAGCGAAGTGCGCACGACAACAGACGCGCTCGATGCCGTGGGCAACACCACAAAAGCGGTGACCAAAGGCTACGCAATCGGTTCTGCCGGTTTGGGTGCTTTGGTGCTGTTTGCAGCCTACACGGAAGACCTGAGGTTCTTCGCGGCCAAAGCGGCCACAGAGAACGACACAGGGTCGATCTTCTTTGGCATCGACGCGGCAACGCTGTTCAATCTGTCGAACCCATATGTGGTGTCCGGTTTGTTGTTTGGCGGTCTTCTGCCCTTCCTGTTCGGTGGCATGTCCATGACGGCTGTGGGCCGTGCGGCGGGTTCCATCGTGGAAGAGGTGCGTCGCCAGTTCGCCGCCGACCCCGGCATTATGGCGGGCACGTCCAAACCCGACTATGCGCGGGGGGTGGACATGCTAACCAAGGCAGCGATCAAAGAAATGATCGTGCCGTCGCTGCTGCCGGTGCTGTCTCCAATCTTCGTGTTCTACGCGGTGTATTGGATTTCCGGTCCGGCCAACGCGTTTGCAGCCCTGGGCGCTATGCTGCTGGGTGTGATCGTGACCGGATTCTACGTGGCTGTTTCCATGACTGCCGGTGGTGGTGCTTGGGACAACGCTAAGAAGAGCTTTGAAGATGGGTTCATCGACAAAGACGGTGTGAAGCACGAAAAAGGCGGCGAAGCGCACAAAGCATCCGTAACAGGTGACACCGTTGGCGATCCTTACAAGGACACTGCCGGCCCAGCCGTGAACCCGATGATCAAAATTACGAACATCGTGGCTTTGCTGCTCTTGGCTGTAATGGCTCACTAGCCTCGGTCTGGTTTTGAAAATAAAAAGCCCCGGTGCTCATCTGAGCACCGGGGCTTTTTCTTAAGTCCGATAAATTGGGCAGCGCCTTAGCGTTTTGGCGCTTTTCCTGTTAACCTCCCAACGGGTTTACCGTAGCCGCCGCGCCGAGCAGCTGACCCATGAAGGTCAAATCCTTGCCGGATGTTGGCGTCACACGACGCGTAAAGTCGAACACCTTTCCATCCTTCAAGCCGTAATTCGTCAGCCGTTCGACAGTCTCATCTTCGGTAAAATACACCGCCAACACCCGCTGATCGACTACACGTGGTGTCTCGAAAGCCACCCGGCGCTTTTTGGTCTGGCTGATGTAGTAAAATGTCTCTTTGCCGTCTTGCTTAAGCGTGGTGGACGGTTGCCCCATGGAAAGTAAAACCTGTGCCCGCGAAGAGCCGGTTGGGATCAACGCCAAGGTTTCTTCGTTCAACTGATAGCCGTGGGAGAATGTGGCTTCCGAGCTCAAACCGCTGTTGCTGCAACCCGCTAAAGCCCCGCAGCCGATCACAGCCAAAACCATGGAAACAGATCGCATCGCGGCCCTTGTTGTTTGCATTGGCATGGTTGTCGTCTCCAAACGCGTTTTGGTTTGATGTCTTGGGCACCGCTGGGTCTGGTGGCGCCCGCTCGTTGGTCTTATATCAGCCGCGCCGCTTTCGCAAAGCCGCGACAGCCCTATGGCGGTCGTGTCTTCCAAACCGGTAAATGCGCCACATTGCGTGCATTCACTGGCTCTTACATACGCCATCGGACTACTTTTTTAGCCGACCCACGCAGGTTTGACGGATATCTACAATGCTTCGACGCTTATTCGGTTTGCCGAGTTATGATCACAACCGCCAAAGACAAGCCCTTTATGGCCTTGTTGTGACGCAGGCGCGCCGCGCCGAACTCTATTCCCAAATGGGTGTTCCAGACACTTTTGACGGTCGTTTGGAAATGATGATCCTGCACCTCTACCCCTTGCATCGCAGGCTGCTGCGGGAGGGAAATGCCGAACGCCGCTTGTCGCAAGGCGTTTTTGACGCCTTTTTTGAGGACATGGATTCGGCCCTCCGCGAAGCCGCGGTGGGGGATCAGGCGGTGCCAAAGCGCCTGCAAAAGATCACCCGCGTGTTTTATGGCCATGCAAAGGCCCTCGACGCAGCTATGGATCTACCTCAAGAGCAACGGCTGGCGGCCATCGATGCTGTACTCGAGGGCAACCTCGTGGACCCTGACAACACGGTTGATCGGTCTGCATTGGCAAAGTACCTGCTGGGAAGCATTGTTGAGATTGATGCGACCGATTTGAAATCCATTGTGGGTGGCAAGTTCGCCTTCGCTCCATTTCCGGCGTAAGCATTCTTAAAACGAGCGATCCAAGAAAACGCACCGGCCCGACGCCGGGCCAAAAGTTATCGGAACACTGAGATGTCCAGACCCGTAAAACCGGTTTTCCCGGATCAGGAGGCGCCTTTGGTTTCTCGGCCCGTCAACGTGGCGACCCTGCCAAAGAAGGGCCAACGTCTGTCCTATGAAGCGAATGCAGCCGTGTTGGCCCAATTGGCGTCGGACTTCGACATTGATGCGGTTGAAAATCTGGTGGCCGATGCCGAGATCATGCCGTGGAAACGCGGCGGTATCACAGTAAATGGCAGGGTGCGTGCCAGTCTTATTCAGCCATGCGCCATCACTGGTGATCCGCTGAACACCCAGATTGATGAGGTCATCGATCTTGTCCTGGTGCCGGAGGGGTCGCCTCTGGCGGTGCCGGAGGTCTCCGACACGGGCGAGTTGATCATCGATCCCGAAGGCGATGATTTGCCGGAGACCTTTGCATTCGATCACATCGATCTGGGCGCGATTTGGATGGAGCACTTCGCTCTCGGTTTTGACCCATACGCCCGTAAGGATGGGGCCGACCTGTCGGAGACGGTGCAGGCCCTGAATGGTGATGACGTCGAAACCGATGCAAAGGCTGACAACCCGTTTGCGGCTTTGGAAGCGTTGAAAAGCAAATAGTCCGATCCAAAAGGGCCACTCGTTAGTATTGCGTAACAAGACGCATGCGAAATCCGGGGCCAAGCCACGAAAACAGTCGCGCGATCGAAAATGAATGTGCTATTTTGGATGCGCGTTCATTGCCAATTGTTTCATTGCAAAATTAGTGCAGCTCCCGCATGTCGTCCACGCGTTCTATAGCGGACGCGGTCAACCAAAATTCACCGAACGGAAACTCCCGACTTATGTCCAGCCACGGCAAATCGATAACGGTTGCCCTTGATGTCATGGGCGGGGACCACGGTCCCGAAACCACTTTGGCGGGGGCTGAAATCAGCCGACGCCGTTACCCGGACATTCGCTACGTGCTGCACGGCGAGGAATCGGTGGTAGCCCCGCTGCTGCAAAACTACGAAAAGCTGGCCGATTGCTCGACCTTTGTGCCCTGCGATGTGTCGATCTCCATGGACATGAAACCCAGCCAAGCCTTGCGCAAGGGCCGTCGAGTGTCCGGCATGTGGAAAGCGCTCGACTCCGTCAAAGACGGTGAGGCAGATGTGATGGTGTCAGCCGGAAATACCGGCGCGCTCATGGCCATGTCGAAATTCTGTCTGCGCATGATGCCGGGCATCGAACGGCCCGCGTTGGCCGCTGTCTGGCCCAACGTAAAAGGTGAGAGCATCGTCTTGGACGTGGGTGCCACCATCGGCGCGGATGCGGAAGCATTGGTGAACTACGCCCTTATGGGCAGCGCCATGGCCCGCGTCTTGTTTGATATGGACCGTCCGAGAGTGGGCTTGCTGAACATCGGCGTGGAAGAGGTGAAGGGCCTTGAGGACATTCGCCTTGCGGGTGTTCGTTTGCGCGAGTTGGACTTGCCCGGCCTCAACTATACCGGTTTCGTGGAGGGCGATGACCTTGGTCTCGGCGGTGTGGACGTGGTTGTGACCGAAGGGTTTACCGGCAACATTGCCCTGAAGACTGCGGAAGGCACCGCAAAACAGGTGGGGAAATATCTGCGCGATGCGATGTCTCGGACCTGGATGGCTCGGTTGGGCTATCTGTTCGCCAATCAAGCGTTTTCCCGCCTGTCTCAAAAAATGGACCCCCGTAAGGTCAATGGGGCGGTGTTTTTGGGCCTCAATGGGATTGTCATTAAAAGCCATGGCGGCACGGATGCCGAAGGGTTTGCCAGCGCCATCGATGTCGGCCACAACATGGTGCGCAGCGATCTTCGTCAGAAAATTACCGACGACCTCAAATCGTCAGTAGTGGCCGAGGTTTTGCCAGAGCCCGAGCAAGAACAAAAATAGGTTCGCGAACAGCGTTTGTGGCAGCAATGCCGGCACAGCAGGACTGCATCGCACAGCCGGTGCGGAGGAGAAGAATGACCATGATACGTTCCGTCGTTATCGGATCGGGCGCCGCTTTGCCCGCAAAGGCTGTATCAAACGCCGAACTGGCCGAGCGTGTGGACACAACGGATGAGTGGATCGTCCAGCGCACGGGCATCCGCCAGCGCTATATTGCTGATGATACAGAGACCACAGCCAGTTTGGGTGAAGCCGCCGCGCGCGACGCCATGGCCGATGCGGGCATCACCGTGGACGACATTGATCTGATCATTTTGGCGACGTCCACACCCAACAACACATTTCCGGCCACTGCCGTGGAAATACAAGAGCGGCTTGGCATGGCCCACGGTGCGGCCTTTGACATGCAAGCGGTGTGCTCAGGCTTCGTTTACGGAGTGACCACGGCAGACACCTATATCAAGGCTGGGCAGGCCAAGCGGATACTTGTGATCGGCGCTGAAACATTTTCGCGTATTCTCGATTGGGAAGACCGTACAACCTGCGTGCTGTTTGGAGACGGGGCAGGGGCCATCGTTTTGGAGGCGCAGGAGGGTGTTGGCATGTCCAACGACCGTGGCGTGCTGACCAGCCAGTTGCGCTCCAACGGCAGCCACAAAGAAAAACTCTACGTCGATGGTGGTCCGTCCACCACGCAGACGGTGGGGCATTTGCGCATGCAGGGCCGCGAAGTGTTCAAGCATGCGGTCGCCATGATCACCGACGTAATCGAAGCCGCGTTTGCTTCCACCGGACTGGAAGCCGAGGACATCGATTGGTTCATCCCTCACCAAGCCAACAAGCGCATCATCGATGCCTCTGCAAAGAAGCTCAAGATTCCCGACGAAAAAGTGGTCATGACCGTCGCCGATCACGGCAACACATCGGCTGCCTCCATCCCGCTGGCAATCAACACGGCAAAAAAGTCCGGTCGTTTGAAGCAGGGCGATTTGGTTTTGTTGGAGGCCATGGGCGGTGGCTTTACTTGGGGTGCCGTACTGCTGCGATGGTAAGCAATTGATTGGTTTGAACTATTGACGCAACGGCACACTTGGCTCATTGACCGCGTCAGTTCGTCACCATACACTGGCTCTGGAATTCATCCTGCTAACGTGGCTGTCGCAAGGAAATCCTCTCAATGTCTACCAAGACACTCACCCGCGCCGATCTGGCCGAAGTGGTGTACGAGAAAGTCGGTTTGTCCAGAGTAGAATCCGCTAATTTGGTGGAGGAAGTGCTCGAAGAAATCTGTCAGGCCGCGGTGCGCGGTGAAAACATCAAACTGTCTTCTTTTGGCACATTTGCCGTCCGCTCTAAGCGAGAGCGTATTGGGCGCAATCCCAAGACCGGACAGGAAGTGCCGATCACTCCACGCCGGGTGATGGTTTTTCGACCGTCGAATATTTTAAAAGAGAAGGTTCTCAACGGTATGCGTGGTGTTGCTGACGTATAACAGTAGCTGCGACAGGGCCGTTTATCCTGTCTTGTGCGTTGCAAAAGATGGCCGCTGCTTTCTTCTGTTCGGCAAATCTGTGTACTCTTTTGATCCTTGATTCCGCTGCAATAGGAGAGTGCCCGTGTCCAAAAGTCCTGACGCTTTCCGCACTATTTCCGAGGTCGCGAGAGACCTTGAATTGCCCCAGCACGTGCTGCGGTTTTGGGAAACGCGTTTCAACCAGATCAAGCCTATGAAGCGCGGCGGTGGACGCCGCTACTATCGCCCGGAAGATGTCGAATTGCTGCGCGGCATCCGCTATCTTTTATATTCTGAAGGCTACACGATCAAAGGCGTCCAGCGCATCCTAAAGGAACACGGCAACAAATTCGTGGCGTCGGTGGGGGACGGATCTGTCAATCTGGCCAGCATTGCCGCCGCCGATCAGGAGCCGGAGCAACAAGCGGTTACGGTGTCTGACGTGATTGCTGACCGGGCGCCGCCCGCCCGCTCAAACTCTAACACGCCTGCGTCCACCCAGGCGCGTTTAAAAGATGTGCTCGGCGAGTTGCTGGAGTGCAAACGCCTTTTGGACCAAGTGCGCGGATAGTCCTTGCAGGGCCTCATGTGCCGATGACAGGTTCTAAACAATCAAGCCTTGCGCAAAAAAAGCGAGAGCAGCAGCGCACCAAAACTGGATCAGCTGGTACAAGTTTCTTCAAACCGCCATCTCAGAACGGCTTGAAATCCAAACCTCAGATGCGTATTGCTTTGGGCAGTCGGGGTATAGCGCAGCCCGGTAGCGCGTTCGTCTGGGGGACGAGAGGTCGCAGGTTCAAGTCCTGCTACCCCGACCAAAACTTTCAACAGAGTGTAGCCCGTTGACTTGGTCCGTTTTCCACCTGTTGTTTGTATCATCCGCGCATTTCCATCTGAAAACTCTGGGATAGCGCAGATGCGTGGTCCTCCCTCGCACCAGCAGTCCGATGGGGCGCCATCCGGCGGTTTACGGATGCCGCTCCAACGTATGACCGACCGGTTGGTCTTTCTTCTGGTCGACCTGTTTGTATTGGTCGTGTATCCGCGGGAGGTCATTCGGCTTTTCAAAAGAAACACCAGGCGCGGCACCAACACCTGGAGCATTTCTGCTCCACGGGTCACGAATGCAAAATACTCTTGGCGAAAGCTCTTCGACCATGACCCGCGCTTTAACACGGTGACTGACAAATTGACGGTCAAACGGTTTGTTGACGAGTTGGGCATCGCGGTTACCGTTCCCAAAACCCTCTGGCAGGGTAATCCACAGGAGTTGCCTCCCCATTTCTATAAGGCTGATGTCGTTATCAAAGCCAGCCATGGGTGGGGCACAAACATATATCCGGGGAGAGACCATCTGGATCGTGCGGAAACAGATCGTTTGATCAAAGAAGCGATGTCGCAGAACCACGGTCGGCGCACCAATCAATGGGCATATTACAACCTTAAACCGTGCCTGTTTGTCGAAGAGCGCATTGTCAGTTCCGGTCCCTTCGTCGATCTCAAGATTTACAGTTATGGAGCCCAACTGCGCCGTATCGTGCAAATTCGCAGCTTTGGTAACGGAAAGCGTCTCGGCGGGATTTGGAACAGGCACGAATCCGGCCAATTCGTCCTTTCTAAAAAGCCGTCTTCTGTCAGTCCTGAGGAAATCGACACACAACCCTTACCCGCCACATTGGATCGGGCACTGGAAATTTCAGAGCAAATCGGGGAGCATTTCGATCACATGCGGATTGATTTTCTGGCGGTGGATGATCGGCTCTATTTGGGTGAACTGACGGTTTACAACCTCAGTGGACGGGAAAACGAGGGGCACAGGGTCGATGCCGACTCTAACCGTCATTGGGACCTGCGCCGCAGCTGGTTTTTGACCACACCTCAAACCGGCTGGCATGCGATATACGCCCGAGCGCTGAAAAGGTTTTGTGACCGTCAGTCGAAAAAAACACCAGCCCTCAACCGCGCTGGCCCCGTGAACGCGGAGCAGTTGCAAAAGGGGTTAGCTATAGCCCGCACTCTCAATACGTCGATTGCAAGCCGACCTGAACAGACAGGCTGAGTTGGGGTTGAAAAATCTAACACCCGCGGGCGCGCGAAAAGACTTGCGCCAAGCAACTTTGAAGTCCTTACGGATTGGTCACGCCATTTCGTGACGGCTAAGTGTTGTGCGTTTCCGCGATACGTAATCGGGGCCGTGGCGCATCTCCAGACCGATGCAGCCCCAGATGATGCCGGTGATCAAAAAGACGTGCCGCCAGTGGTCGAGGTCAATCACCCAACCCACGAACATGTGACCGACGAACGCGGCATAGGCGCAGTGTAGGTAGGGTTGCCATGGTCGTTTGCGACCGATCAAGCGTCCACCGGCCACAAGCGTTACGAGCGTGATTGTCAGGTAAGTGAAAAAGCCCAACCAGCCGTAGGCCATTAGGCTTTTGACCCAGATATTATGCGTATCTTCGCCCAGCGTAAGACCGAACTCGAGAGGGCCGATGCCGAGCGGGTTTTCCAACGCCCAGGCAAAGCCGATCCAGTGGCGGGCAAAGCGGCCCACTTCCGCGCCATCATATTCCTGCACGACCTTGGCGCGCAATTCGAACATCTCTGACACTGCATCGAATTGCAGGGCCACCACCAGCGCTAACACCACGGCCGCCAACCCCATCACACCCATCATGATGAGGCGCAGGCGCATGGCGGCGGATTGTTCCGTTGCCAGCGAAAAGAAATAGAGCAAGCCCCCCGCCATCACCACAAGACCCCAAGCTGCCCGCGAGAAGGAGAGGAAGATGCCAAACAACAGTATGGCCAACAGCACCGCCCGCACGGGGGCAAAACTAAGGCTGCGAAACAAAAGGCCGTAGACCAGATAGATCGTTGGAAGCACCAGGAACGGGCCAAACACGTTCGGGTCCTGAAACACGCCCATGGCGCGGTCAAATTTCACAAACAGGGACGCACCGGGGAAGGCGTTGAAATAACCGCCAATGCCCAGCAGGGCGGTGATGGTGGCCCCCAAGACGTAGCCGCGCATAATGGTGCGCAATCGCCCCATATCGGCCTCGATAACCGCGCACCAAAAAACTGATGACAGGCCCAGAAACAGCGTGACCGCTAGGTAAAGCGGGATGCCCTTGTACTCCGACATCGTGAACATCGACATCAGACCACCCAGATTATAAAGCACCCAAAGCGTGGCGAGAGCGATGGACAGTTTGCTCAACCTCATGCCCGACAATAAAAACAGCGGGATAATCACAACCATGAACAGCTCGTAAGGCGCAGGTTCACGCATGACGAACGCGCCAAAAAAGGCTGCCAGCCCGATAACAAACCGCGAAATCTGCTGCAGCCCAATAACAGGCTGGCCATTAGGACGGTCGAGTGCTTTAGGTCGTGCGGGCGGGCGCGCGGGGGCGGCGCTGCCTATGTCGGCAGTGAGGCTCAATACGCATTCTCGGTGTTGAGCAGTTTGAACGGCGTTGCCATCAAGATGTAGAAATCAAACATCACCGACCAGTTTTCAATGTAGTAGAGGTCGTGCTCCACACGGCGACGGATCTTTTCTTCATTGTCGACTTCACCGCGCCAGCCGTTGATCTGCGCCCAACCGGTTACGCCGGGCTTCACCTTGTGGCGGCCAAAATAGCCATCAACAACTTCATCCCAGAGTTGGTTTTCCGTGTGTGCGTTGACGGCGTGGGGGCGAGGTCCCACCAGGGACAAACGACCCTGCAACACGTTGAAAAGTTGCGGCAATTCGTCGATGGACGTCTTTCGAATGAACCGGCCCACGGGCGTTACGCGTGGATCACCTTTGGTGACAGCTTTCTTGGCGTCAAAGTCCGTCTGGTCAGAATACATCGAGCGGAATTTCAGAACTTCCACGACTTCATTGTTAAAGCCAAACCGCTTCTGTCGGAAAATCAGCGGTCCCTTGCTGTCCAGTTTGATTGCGATGGCGGCGGCCAGCATGACCGGAAACAGCGTGACCAGCGCGATGAGGCTAAACACGATGTCGAAGCCCCGTTTCATCACGGAATCCCAGTCCGCAATGGGCTTGTCGAAAATGTCGAGAAACGGCACCGCACCCACATAAGAGTAGGAGCGTGGGCGGAAGCGCAGCTTGTTGGTGTGGGCGGAGAGGCGAATGTCAACCGGCAGCACCCAGACTTTTTTCAACAGCGACAGGACCCGGCTTTCTGCTGTGATGGGCAGGGAAACGATGAGCATGTCGATGCGCGCCTGACGGCCGAATTCCACGAGTTCTTCAATCGTGCCCAGTTTGGGATAGCCCGCCACCATGGGCGGAGAGCGATCAGAGTTGCGGTCGTCAAAGATGCCGCAAATGCGAATGTCGTTATCGTTTTGAAGTTCCAACGATAGAATTAAGTCTTCGGCATTCTTACCGCCGCCGATAATAACGGCACGCCGCTCCAAGCGGCCATCGCGTGACCAGCGGCGCACCAGTGTTGCCACCAAAGTGCGGGCGACGACCAAAAACACCACCCCGGCCAGGAACCAACTGCCATACCAGATGCGCGAAAACTCTTCCGACATGCGGGTGAAGAACGCGAGTAGGGCAAGGAATGCGAAAACGGCGGTCCACGCTGCCAGAACGCGACCGAGCTGTGTGACATGGGTGCGCAGCGAATTAATTTGATAGGAATCGGTCGCCTGAAACGCGATGACGGATAAAATACCGGCGAGCAGGCAGGTCAAAAAATAGACTGCGCGCACGCCGTCCAACGGAACCACATAGGCAAAATAGACGGCCAAACCGACGCCGGAAACGGCGACAAAATCAATCAATCGAAGGACGGAAGCCAGGACGAACGGAGAGATGGCGTTATCGGCAAATTGCGATGCGACTTCCCGTGCGCGCTCGGAAAGCTGCACCGCTTGACGCTTCTGATCGGAATTAGTCGCTACGGACGAAGCCATCACCGCCTGGGCGTTAAACACTTTGGAAGGGTCGAGACGATCTTGAGGGGTCAGCTCAGTGGTTTGATCGGGTCTGTCTTTTGTATCCATGGGTCGCACTTGGGGTCGCAATTGCAAGAAGAGGGGCGCTTGGCCAACGCCGGACGCTAAATTGCAAGAAAAATACCCTCAAAGCCGCTAAGAAACTGTTTAGAGCGTTCCGCGGCGTTAGGGGCGGCCAGAAGGCGGTCTAGGCCGCCAAAAGATCTGCCAAAATGGGGTGCGGATACCGGCGCGGAATGGTGACCGCATAAAACGGCTCCGAGATGTTGAGATCGAAGGGCGCCGTGCTCAAGCGCCCCGAAGCGATCTCATCTGCCAATGCAACGGCGGGCGCGACGGCAAGTCCGGCACCTGTGCGGGCCAGCAAGCGCACCATGGCCATATCGTCCACGCTGGCGAGAACCTGCGGTGTAATTTGGAGCCGGGCAACCAGGCTTTCAAAGCCGGTACGAATCGCGCTTTCAGTGGGCACAATCAGCGGTTCGTTTTCCAGCAGGTCCTTGAGCGTTGGGCGATCCAAAAACTGCGCCATCCCGTGCAGTCCGACAGGCTGTTGGGATATGCGTTGGGCGGCAAACTTCTCGCCGTCATCGGTTTGGGGAACTTCCGTTGTCAGCACAACATCCAGTTCCAGCGATTGCAGAGCTTTGAGCAGGGTGCGGGTATTGCCGGATTTCAGGACCAGTTCCACCTTCCGCCCTTTGATAGCAGGGCGCAGGAAACTCATCTGGAAGTTGCGCGACAGCGTGGAAAGTGCACCAACCCGTAGCGGCGGCAGAGACGAGCCGGTGCGCTGCAAAGTGTTGAGCAACTCTTCGCCGGCACCGAAAATGCGATTGGCGTGATCCAGCGTGATGGTACCAACCTCGGTCAGAACAAGCGTGCGGCCCACCCTTTCAAACAACGCATGACCAAGGCTTTCTTCCAGCGTTTTGATCTGGATAGACAGAGCGGATTGCGAGATACGCAGACGCTTGGCGGTCCGGCTCAAATTGCCTTCCAACGCGACTTCGCGAAAGTACCGCAGATGGTGATAATTCAGCGTGTTCATACATTGAATAATTAGAACATAATGCGCGAAATGAAACGGTTTTTTGTGCGCAGTCGTACCAGATGTTTGCTGTGGCAGACGCACAGCAATGTCGCAGTAAACCCTGAAACCAACCAAACTGCGCCTTGGCGGACTAATTGGTTCATGTCTTGTTCGGTGCCTCAGAGTAGCCGGATCAAAGCCCATGAAAACCCGCACTCAAACCGTTGTCATCGGCGGTGGCATTGCCGGTTGTTCCACCCTCTATCACTTCACCCAAGAGGGCATCACAGATTGCGAGATGGTGGAGCGTGATGAACGGACTTCCGGCACCACGTGGCACTCTGCAGCGCAGGTAACAAATTTTGGTGGCAACCAAAACATGGGCAGCCTCAAAACCCATTCCATCAATCTTTATAAAGAGTTGGCAGAATCCTGACTACCCGATCAACTATCACCACGCCACGGGTGGCCTTGCGGCTCGCCTCAACCTAAGACCGTATGGACGGATATTATCACTTTTAGTCAATGGCGAAGGGCATGGGGGTAGAGTTCGAAGTTCTGGATCCTGGGGAGTGCAAACGCCGTCACCCGTTGATCTCAACCGACAATTTGCTCGGCGCATTGTGGGACCCGCTGGACGGAGACAATGACCCTGCACAACTGTGCCAAGCGCTGGCGCGGCGCGCCCGCAAGGCCGGTGCGGAAGTCTACCGCTTTACGGATGTCACCAACCTGACAGAAAACCTCGACGGCACGTGGATCGTTCACACCAACAAGGGCGACATCGCCTGCGAAAGCATCGTCAACGCGGAAGCCATCGCAATGGCGGTATCATGTTCCGGCGCGCTGGCTTGTGAACTGCACGTGCCCAACGAACAGGTGAAACTGGCGTATCAGCGCCTCACCGAAGCGGGTGAACCGTTTGGAATGAAGCCGTTTGGTTCCCACGCCAGCGAGAGTATGCGCTTGGAAAAAGGCTATCGCCATTGGAAGGCGGACCTGATCACGGAGTTCAACCCGTTTGAATCCGGCTTGGGCCGTTTCGTGCGCATGGAAAAAGACTTCGTGGGCAAGGCTGGTTTAGAAGCGATGACGGCTAACGGACCGCGCCAAAAGTTCATTTCGCTAACGCTTGAAGAAACATCAGCTCCGGCGCATCCGGGAGGTTCCATCATTCAAGATGGAAATGCGGTCGGCACAGTATCCTCCGCTGATTGGGGTCACCGTATCGGCCAAAACATCGCACTTGGTTTCATAAAGGCTGATGCATCGGAAGTCGGTCTGGGCGTTCAGGTGTTGAACACCGTCATTCCGGCCAAGGTGCAAGCGA
The DNA here is from genome assembly GCA_038746275.1 of Pseudomonadota bacterium. Taxonomy (GTDB): domain Bacteria; phylum Pseudomonadota; class Alphaproteobacteria; order Rhizobiales; family Rhizobiaceae; genus Pseudahrensia. The sequence continues at coordinate 137,512 of JBCDKS010000004.1, forward strand.
TGTGACGCTATGACCCTGAAAATACGCTGGTGCGCGGCTGAACCTTTTTCCGAGCAAACAGGATGGGTCCGGTTGGTCAGGCCTCGCGGCGCACTTGGCGTCGCTCTGTCACAACCATTGGCTCGGGACGGCCCATGGCGGCTTGATAGGCCGACATCACATCACGTGACATAACCAAAGACGAGTAATTCTCCTTGATGCGCCGCTTGAGGGTCTCTGGATTTGGTAAATCCTGTCGTCTCGCGGTCTGGCCCGTGATCCTGTCCTTGATCTGATCAGCCATCGCATCGGCCAGAGAGGCGCTGCTATCGGGGGCGACCAGAGCATCGGCCATCGGCCCGTAAATTTCCGGTATTCCGCCAACGCGTGTCGCGATGAGGGGAACGGACGCGGCGAGTGCCTCCAATACAATGTAGGGCATGCTCTCAGCGCGAGAGGGCACAACCAACGTCTTGCCAAGCGCAAACGCTTCACGTGCCGGCATCGGTTCGTAGAACGTGATCGACAACGCGCCTCGGGATTGCGCCATCAGATCATCGGCCATGGTTTGATAGCGGTCGCGATCCGGGCCATCTCCCACCAGCACGGCCCGCACAGGCCCGTCTGTTTTTTCAACGACTTGGGGCAGGGCGTTTAGAAAAAGATCAACGCCTTTCAAATCGCGCATCATCCCCACGTAGAGCAGGTCGGCAGCATCTGGATCAGACTTCACGGGTTCGAATTCTTCCGGGCGCAAGCCGTTGCGCACCAAGCTGCTGGGGCAATGGGCTTTGCCAACTTTCGCGTTATAGGCGTCCAATTCGTACTGGCTCACAAAGATTAGCCGGTCGGTGAACCGTTCCATCACCCGCTCTAGGCCAAAGTAAACCTTGGCGGATAATTTCGATGGATCGAAATGCACCGAGCCGCCGTGGGGGCAGTAGAGCCGTGCCGTGCTGTGGCCAAACAAGCGGAGCATCGAGCCGATAATCCGCGCATAAGCACCGCCTTTTGCGCCGTGGGCATGGAGGATATCCGGCCGCGCGGCGCTGACAGCGCGATAGAGTTTCCATGCAACGACTGCATCGCCCGGCGTGATGGAACGGCTCATTTCGCTGCGGTGCAAACCCAGCGCAAGTTTATGCTCCAATTGCGCAAACAGAGCCTCTTCAAACGCGCCGCCGGTATTGTTGTCGCAAATCACACCGACCTGATGGCCCGCCGCGACTTGCTCATCAATCAGATCGCGCACGTGCCGAAAGATGCCGCCAACCGGTGAGCGGAAGCAGTGAATGATTTTCAAAGAAGCTTTCGTCATCAAGCGTCAGCGTCCCAAACTACGACGGCCTAAGGGCACGGTTTGGGATTAAAATAGACGCTCGCGTATGAAGATTGTGTCACCGGGCACGATCGGGTCCGTTACCGGAACCCGTCCTGTCAGCACTTTGCCGTTGATTTGGCGGGTAATATCAACGCTGGATTGATCGGCCCGGGCGGAAAAGCCACCTGAAATCGCAATCGCGTTTTGCACCGTCATACCGGGCACATACGTGTACTGACCGGCCGTTCCGACCTCACCCATGATGAAGAACGGGCGGTAGCGATCCACCTCTACAGACACATCGGGAGAACGGATGAAGCCCTTGGCCAGTTTGGCCGCGATTTGGCCTTCAACTTCCTTGATCGTTTGGCCTCGCGCGGCCACGGAGCCAACCAGTGGGAAGGCAATATAACCAGCTTTATCAATTACATAGGTGTTGGTGAGATCGGTTTGTTCAAACACGGTCACGCGCACACGGTCCCCGGCATCAAGCCGGTATGGTGCCTGCAAAATATCGTGGAAGGCGGGTGGCGGGGGAGTGTAGCGGGTGGCGCAGCCACTCAGCGCTGAGACAGCAACTATTGCAGTCAGGCTTGATACAAGAAACGAGCGCCGAACCATTTTACTACCCTTAACACTACTCAAAGCTTTGAAACGCAAAGCCGGAACTGGCTGTCGGGCGTAAAACATCGCTCGGCAGTGGGGTGATAAAAACGAACTATGGTTAATTCGCCGTAAATGGCGGTGGACGGTAGCTGATTTCTTGGCGTGAAACCCCCGCACAAAGCGCTCTGCGGTTCGTTTTAGAGTGAAGCGGGATTAACCGCTTGGTTACCATAAACCCTGAAAATGCAATCAACCTTTTTGTTTTACATGTCTGTGCGAGCGTTATGGCCGGGGAACACGAACTCACCCGCGATGTTGATGTTGACCTGGGCGGCATTTTTGCCGGCATCTGGCGCAATAAAGGCCGCATTCTGATTGCGAGCCTCATCGTAACACTGCTGACTTTCTTCCTGTTGCAGGTGATCTCTCCGCGCTACCGGTCTGAGGCCCGTATCTTGATCCGCACGGGTGATCCGGTTTTGACCGGCCCGACAAACGGCCAGCAGGCGGTGCAGAACGATCTCGATGATTCCGGCATCGCGAGCCAAGTGCAGTTGCTACAATCGCGCACGATCGCCCGCAAAGTTATCGAGAGCCTGAACCTCAAAGACAAGAGCGAGTTTGACCCGTCGCGCAGTCGCTCGCCCGTGCAGACCGTCCTAGCCATGATTGGCCTGTCGGATGACCCAAGCGGGGTCACCGCCGAAGACCGTGTTCTGGAGACCTATTACAAGCGCTTGAAAGTGTTTCAGGCGGAACGCTCCCGCGTCATCGTTGTTCAGTTTTGGTCCAAGGACCCCAAACTGGCGGCGTCCATTCCCAATGCTATTTCTCAGGAATATCTCGCACTTCAAGAAGAGCTTAAGCGCGGCGCAGCCCCGGATGAACTCAAAGCGCTGGAGCCCGAACTCGAAGAGTTGCGCAAAAAAGTGGTGGGGGCGGAAGCGGCTGTTGCGGATTTCCGGTCTTCGTCTGACCTTTTGGCTGGACGCAATAACGAGTCTCTAGCCACCCAGGAACTCAGCGAATTGTCGACCGAGCTTGGCCGCGTTCGCGCGCAGTTGTCGCGTGCAGAGGCCAACGCCGCTGCCGTGCGCCGTGCCTTGAATTCAGGTTCTTTGGACACGGCGTCATCCGTCCTGCAGTCGCCGCTGATCCAGCGTTTGCGGGAACGGCAAGTGACGTTGAATTCAGAGTTGGCCGAAATTTCTACGACGCTCCTACCGGGCCATCCGCGCGTGCAGCGCCTGCGCTCGCAGCTTTCGACGCTCACCCGCCAACTGAACACCGAAGCGCGCAAAATCCAAAGCAGTTTGCAGGAAGAGGCCAGTGTGGCCCGTAGCCGCGAGCAGGACCTCGTGCAACGGCGCAATCAATTGAAATCTGAAGCAGGCCGCGTTGGCCGCGCGCAGGTGGAACTGCGGTCTCTGGAACGCGAGGCGGATGCGCAGCGTCAATTGCTCAACAGCTATCTTGTGCGCTTCAAGGAAGCCACGTCGCGCCAAAATCGCGAGTTCCTGCCCGCCGACGCCTATGTGTTTTCGGAAGCCAAGCCGCAGTCCAAACCGTATTTTCCAAAGAAACTGCCCATGCTTGCCGGCGCATTTTTTGGCACCATGTTGCTGGGTTCTATGATCGCGTTGGCAGCGTCCATGTTCACCGGTGTGAACGCCCAGGCAGCCTCACCCAATCGGATTGCCCATCCCCGCATGGGTGACGATGACGCTTATGATGGCGCAGACGTGCCCAATGCAAACCGTGCCGGCCGTGCCGCTGCGGCGGCTATGCAACTGCCCCAATCGGGCGACGGGCGTTCGGCCACTGCGGAGGTTCCAAGCGTTCACGACGCACCGCCATTGGCGCCTTCCATGCGTGACGTCACCAACCCCATCGGTTGGGCTGCGGGCGTTGTTACTGCCGACGGTGCCGCTCAAACTCTGGCCCTGTCCGGCTCCGGCCGCATCGTTGTGATGAGCCTTGATCCAGACGTGGACACCGGCTTGGCCCTCGCTATCGGTCGTAAACTGTCCCGTCGTGCCCCCAAAACGCTGTTTGTAGACATGACAGGCCGTGGGTTGCCGACGATTGCCATGTTTGGCGACAAAACCAATTTGGGTGTGAAGGACGTGCTGTCCGGCGGCGCAAAACTGGCTGAAGCGATCCATCGCGATCCGCACTCTGCAATGCATGTCGTGCCATGCGGACGCGTTTCCACGGCGATCGGGCAGGGAGCAAGCGACGGGTTGACCACGACTTTGAGTGCGTTGACCCAAGCTTACGATTTTGTGGTCATCGACTGCGGCGCAACCGCCATGCGCGGACTGAACAAGGTTTGCGATCCGTCTACTTCAATTTTGGTCGATGTGCCGAACCCCAATGATCCGTCTTTGGCCCTCACCAAGGACACGCTAATCCATGCCGGTTTCCGCGCTCCCATCATGGTACACTACGACCAGCAAGAGCCGCAGACACGACAGACCGCATAACGTATTCAAAAAGAGGTAAGCAGAGACACTATCAGGCTGTCCTCATCTGCTTCAGCATGTTCCTGCTTCGGTGGTTTTAAATGCGACCATAGACCTTTTTACGCACGCGTTTTGCCAACTCCCACAATTGTGGATTGTTGCGCACGATGCGTTTGCCAAGCAATTTCACCCGCTCATAGCCGGTGAACAATCGGCCCAAAGGTGTCAGCGCTAAACTGGTTTCAAACATCGGCACAGTGGTGTCGCACCACGATGTCTTATAGCGCTCTTCACCACGCCCAAAATCAAACTGTGCGACACCGCGCTTGGCGCAGTCTTTGACCGTAAGATGAATGATCATTTCGCCCGGCGAAACATGGGAAAATTCATCATCCGCGTAGGAGATGAAATAGCCTGAAAACTGGTCGCCCTGATGGCCCCCGGCAAATGTCGCCCGAATTGCCCCCGCAATCTCCAAGGCGTAAATGACCATGGCTGGTTTTGTCTGCCCAATGCCTTCGTGAGCCAAATTGCGCATGAAGTCCTGAACGCCGGGATCGTTGAACCGGTTCCAGATACCCGCACGGTTAAATCGCACCGCCATCTGTGCGAACGCTGCGTCAAAAGCTCGGTCAATCGTGGCGGCGTCCGCAGCGCGAACGAGTGTTGCTCCGCCTTGATCTTTCAGTTGATTGGTCTGCCAACGCAGTTTCTTGCGTTTGCGGGGACCATTTTTGCGCTTTAACGCCTCATCGAATGATGGAAGCAGGCTGAGAGAAAAGCCGTGATTGTGCGAAGGGTGGCGCGGCAACATGGCAAAGGGGTTGGTGTGTCCCTGCCACGTGGTTGGCTGGCAGCACAATTCAAGCAGATCAATTTTGCCGAGCGCAAGGCATAACTCATCCATGATGGTTTTGATGCTGCCGGGCTGCCCACCGGCAGTGGTGCCACTTGGCCTCAGACGGCTCAAGAATGAGGGCGCATAAAGGCCCATGTGAAAATTGGTGTGGGTGTCTCCAAGCCAGGTGAGAACCCGAAACGGACCGCGCTGTTTCACTCCCATGGGCAAAATAAACGCTGTCTCCGCGCCCAATCGGCCGACCGCTATGCGCGGCTGCATACGCGCCAGTGTGCCAACTTGCGTGGCCCAATGGGCGATCCAGTCATAACTTTGATAAACGCTGCATGGGCTGATCAACTCGAGCGCACGCCATTCGTTGCGCACCAGATCGGCGGAATCATACACGCTCACATCTAACGTGGAGCCATTGGTCCACGGCAGGTCAAATCGGCAAACAACCGTATCTTGGTGTCGAAGCAGCATGAACGGGCATCATTGGTTACGCAAAACTTGCCCAAGCGGTAGCAGTAAATTCTAAACAAGTTTGTTCCAAGATATATCAAGATGTTTGATGGACCTTGGCAGCCAGTATGAGTGCAGCGAAAACGCGGCTGATCCGCCATGCCTTGTCCGCCATGACCTTCACAGGGCTGGACAGATTGTATGCCCAGCTCGACCGCGAACTCGGCATGATTTTGACGTTCCATCGCGTTGAGCGTGATCAACCGGACGAACGCACACCAAACGCCCATCTGACCGTCCATCCCGGTTTTCTGGATGATGTGATCAGCCTGTTGAAGCGTCGTGACATCGAAATGGTTTCGATGGATGAAGCCCGTCGCAGGATCGCTAAGCCGACAGACTACCAACGGTTCGCCACGCTGACGTTTGACGATGGCTACCGGGACAATCTCGAAAACGCCTTACCCGTGCTTGAAAGTCACGGCGCACCGGCAACTCTCTACATTGCACCCGGGCTGGTGGAGGGCACTGCCTCACTGTGGTGGGAGGGGCTTGGCCAGTTGGTGGCGCAACAGCAGCGGTTTGTATTCGCTGGCGATAAAGGCCCGGTGGAGTTTGATTGTACGTCCATGGCGCGCAAGCAGGAGAGTTTCACAGCACTGGTCAAATATCTCATTGCAGCCGTGCCGGAACACCTCATCCAACAGCGCGTCGCCGAACTCTGCTGGCTGTACAAGATCGATGTCGCGAAAATAACCAAAGACGCCATCATGACGTGGAATGAAATTCGTCAGATGGTGGCGTCACCTTTGGTAACGGCGGGCGCTCACACGATGAACCACCATCACTTGGCGCGTCTGCCACAGGAGCGCGCGCGTGATGAAATCTATCAAAGCGCGCTTGTTTTGGAGGCCGAGCTTGGCCGGAAGCCTAAGCATCTGGCGTTTCCATACGGCTATCACACCGCAGCAGCGCTGCGGGAGTTCGACATCGCCCGTGACCTGAATTTTGACACCGCCGTCACCACGCGCCCGGGTATGATCTTTGCAGAACATGGCGAGCATCTTACTGCTTTGCCGCGTATGTCCATGAACGGACTGTGCCAAAGGGCGCGATATATCGGACCCCTCACGTCCGGCCTGCCCAGCCGAATAAAAAACCGTTTGAACAAGCTGGATGTCGGTTGAGGGTTAAGCCGGCTCGGTGGACATCCATTTAATGATCACCATGGCCGGAAGGATCCACAAGAACCCGCCCACAAAAAAGAACGCCAAGTGAATATACCAAGGCGAAGTGGCGATGGTTGCGCTGGCAAGGGAAACCGCCGCGAGAGAGTAGGCAAAGACCAAAACCACCAACAGCATGCCGCCAATCAGTTTTTTGACTCGGATGGGGAGGGTGGTGCGCATAGGTCTTTTCCTTTTTCCAATTTGGTTCAGGTAGCGTTCAAGAACAACGGATACCAGTCCCCGGGCCGCGTGGCAGGCGGCAAATTCCAAAAACGCGACGGCGTGTCGCTGGATTGTGCGTGATGATCGGTTTACTACGTGCGAGCCAACACATCACATCACGCTCAGCATCATGTCTCTTACCAGCACCGCATCCTTTCCCGGCTCCACAGCATACGCTGGCGACAGCGTCGCGTCGCAACATCGCGCAGCGAAAATTTGGTACTACACGGTGGCTGTGCTCATCGCCATCATGGTTTTGGTTGGTGGTGCAACGCGTTTGACCGATTCCGGCCTCTCCATCACTGAATGGGCACCGGTAAGTGGAATTATTCCGCCACTCACTCACGAGCAGTGGTTGGAAGAGTTCGCAAAATATCAGACCACCGACGAGTTCAAGTACCAAAACAGCACTATGACGTTGCTGCAATTTGAGTTCATTTTCTGGTGGGAATGGGGTCACCGGTTTTTGGGCCGCCTGATTGGTATCGCGGTCCTGTTGCCAATGATCTGGCTTTGGGCGCGTGGTCGCATGCCGGAGGGGTTCGGCATTCCTTCCTTGGTGCTTTTTGGAGGCATTTGTATTCAAGGTGCCATCGGTTGGTGGATGGTTATGTCCGGTCTCGTAGATCGGGTGGATGTGAGCCAGGTTCGCCTTGCAGTGCATCTCACACTGGCTTGTATCATTTTTGCATACACCGTCTGGTTGGCCCGCAGTTTGGGCACCCATACAAGCGCGGGTCTACCCGCGCAGTCTTGGCAAGGCGGTGCGCTGGTTGTTCTCGTCTTGTCGCAGACCTTTCTTGGCGGTCTGGTCGCCGGTCTTGACGCCGGCATGGCGTATAACACTTGGCCCACCATGAACGGGGATTGGATGCCGCAAGCGGTCTGGGCGATCACACCTGCTTGGAAAAACTTCGTCGACAATGCTGTGATGGTGCAGTTCGTCCACCGCACCAGCGCATATTTTGTGATGGCGGCGTTCATCTTGCACGCCATCTGGTTGATGCGCATTGACGCTGACAGCCTTCCCGCACGTCGGGCCGTTCTCTTGGTCGGACTGGTGGTGGCGCAGGCCAGCGTGGGTATCGTCACACTGGTGTTGCAGGTGCCAATCTCGTGGGCGCTGGTGCATCAGTTCGGCGGTGTCGTGATCTTGGCATTTGCCACGGCCCACTGGCGCGCCCTTGCTTTGTCGTCCAGTGCGGGAACGGCTCGTCCAACGCAGATGACAAGGACCATTCCTGCCTAAACTCAGCCCAAGACGGGCTTGAGCATTGCGAAAATCTGGCAGGCCTCAACCAACCACTTTCCTTATCGCTTGCCGCACCGTAGAGCGGGGCCCATGCAAAGCGCTGCGCCCCACCAAAAACTGTTCCTTGATGTCAGTACGTCGGCTTCTGGCCACCGCTGGTTAGAGCGTCCCAACCGGCGGCAACTGGGCGTTGCCGAAGCCATGGTGCAAATCCACGCTCTACCCGAAGTGCTCGCCCGTATAATGGCTGCTCGCGGGGTGGCCAGCGACGATGCCGATGCATTTTTGAATCCGACACTGCGCGATCTGTTGGTGGATCCATCCACGTTGACGGATATGAACCGCGCCTGCGAGCGCCTGCGTGATGCGATGGAGCGGGGCGAGCGCATCGCCATTTTTGGGGATTATGATGTGGATGGGGCCGCATCTTCCGCGCTTTTGGGGCGCTTCTTCCGCCATTACGGCGTACCGCATGAAATTTATATTCCAGACCGAATTTTCGAGGGCTATGGACCCAATAGGGCGGCCATTGAAGAGTTGGCGGACCGCGGAGCAAAGCTTCTTGTAACCGTGGATTGCGGCTCCACCAGCCACGATGCTCTGGCCCATGCCAAGGGTTTGGGCCTGGACTGCCTCGTTCTTGATCACCACCAAGTGGGTACGGAACTGCCGGATGTAACAGCTCTGGTGAACCCAAACCGTCAGGACGATTTATCCGGTCAAGGTCACTTATGCGCTGCCGGGGTTGTGTTTCTCACACTGGTTGCCCTGAACCGGATGCTGCGTCACCGCCCGCTGGCAAACGCCAGGACTGCGCCTTTTGATCTGATGGCCGTGCTGGATTTGGTGGCGCTCGCAACGGTTTGCGATGTTGTGCCGCTAAAAGGGGTCAATCGCGCTTTCGTATTGCGGGGGATGGAGGCGCTGCAGGCCAGCCGCAGCCCCGGCCTTGCGGCCCTTGCCCGCGCGGCCCGTTTGGACGGTCCGATGCGGCCTTGGCATTTCGGTTTTCTGCTTGGTCCGCGCATCAACGCCGGTGGCCGCATCGGCGAAGCCGCCCTTGGCGCCCGCCTGTTGATGAGTGAAGACACTGCGGAGGCCGAAGAAATCGCTGCTCAATTGGACGGCCTCAACCGCGAGCGTCAAGCCATGGAAGCCCGGATGTTGAAAGAGGCCATAGACGAGGCGGATGCGGAAATCGGCCTTGGCGATGGCCCGGCCGTCTTGGTCACGCAGCGCGAAACTTGGCACGCTGGCGTGGTGGGCCTTCTGGCATCGCGCTTGAAAGATCGCTTCAACCGCCCAGCCTTTTCGATTGCGTTTGATGACCGGGGAATCGGAACGGGGTCTGGTCGCTCGGTCGCGTCCATCGACTTGGGAGCCGCAGTTCGCAAAGCGGTGGAGGAGGGCATTTTGGTGAAGGGCGGTGGCCACGCTATGGCTGCAGGCCTTACCATCAGGCACGACCAGCTGGGTCGGTTTCGCGCTTTTTTGGAACAGGAATGTGCGGGCAACGCGCAGCATCTACTCCAGCGCGATGTGCTGATCGATGCTGCCCTGTCTGCGTCCGGTGCAACGCTTGATCTGGTTGCGGATGTTGCCCGTTGCGGCCCTTTTGGAGCCGGCCAGCCCGCGCCGGTTTTTGCGTTCCCCAATCATGTGCTCAGCCATGCCCAGATCGTCGGGACCAGCCACATCCGTGTGACACTGACGTCCAGTGGCGGCGCAAGCCTGCAAGGCATTGCATTCCGCGCCGCTGATACGCCTTTGGGCGATTTTTTGTTGGCATCAAGAGGAGAGCGCATTCACGCTGCAGGCACTCTGGAGGCCGATTTCTACCGAGGCAGCCACCGCGTCCAGCTCCGCCTCCAAGACGCCGCCCAGCCGGAAGTGTGAGCTCAAGAGCAGTCCCGCTTGAAGGTCGGATCAATAAGCAAAGAAGGCACTTATGAGCGCAAAACAGCGCGATTTGACGAACACAGCGTAGCCCGTTGCAGCCAAATACATTACTTTTTGCGGTTCTAGGAAAACTGGTAGTCCCTAGGGGAATCGAACCCCTCTTTCCAGGTTGAAAACCTGGCGTCCTAACCGATAGACGAAGGGACCGCAGCCATGCGTGGATATAGTTGGGAGTTTTAAAACTCGCAAGAGGCTTTGTGCCAATCTGGTGAAAAAGTCGCGTTGTTTTTCCCGCTCGCCAGCAAGCCGACGTCAAGCGTCTAAAGAAAAGCAATCGTTGGCGGTAATCGGCATTACGAGCGCCGTCTTTTGCCGCGGCGGCGGGTGCAATAATTCCAGGAACGCTTCTTGCCGATATCAATGTGCACGGATTTCGTATGGCAATAGGTGCCCACACCGCCGCGCCCGGGCAGTGAGCGCAAATAACGCGCCATCTGCCACTTGCTGACGCCCTTCACCTGTATGTCGGCAGCCAGACACCTAGTGTGGGTTGAGTTACGCGCCCCGCGAATGCGCCGGTTATGCGCTCTGCTGCGGAAGCCGGATGTGACAATGACTTTGCGCCCAAACCGGCGCTCCACTTTACGCAGGATCGAAAGCAATCGTTTGGGAAAACAACCGACTTTCACACTGGGCCGTTGCAGCAATAGCCCATGATTGCCCCTCACGGCCCGGCTGGCTGCTGACGCGACAATGATGTTTTTGTCTTTCACGTCCTCTTTGGGGCGTCTGACTTTTTTGGCGGAAGTGACGCCAAACAGGTTTTTTGAACGAACACCGGGCAGGTTGCCATTATCTGCCCGCCTGTTGGTCCGCGCCGCAGACTGTGTTTGGGATGATCGTCGTTCCGCTGCGCTGCCATTCGAAGTGGCCGCTTTGTTTTGATTGGCGCGAAACAGGCCGAGCAGGGAATTGTCTTTTTTCGTCGGCCGTTGCAGCTGCTCAGTCTCTGCGCGAGCCACCGCCACGGGCTTTTTAGCGACAGATGCAGCAGGCTTTTTCGTCTCGGGTTTGGTGGCTGTGGCGACAGCCGCTTCGCTTGGCTTTTTTTCGTCTGCTGGTGAGAGTGAAGCGATCACACTTGTCGCGCCAGACGTACCAGTAGCCGTGTCACTGCCCGATTTCGCGGGATCGTTCTGTTTTGGCGCGAGACTTGTTTGAGTGGCTTGTTCCAATTGTCCTGCCACAGTGGGTGCATTGGCTTGATCTTGCGCGGTCGGCGTGAAGATAGTGGCGAGATCCCGAGACGGGCTGGGGACGGTCGATGTGCAACCGGCCAATAGAAGCGCAAGCGCTACGGTGCCAAAGGCGGTTTGATGCCGTAACCGCTTTCCACTTCGCTTGAACGTAGACCCACTCAACGGAAGCATGCCGAATTGGAAAGCTCGCTCAACACCCGAATATAAATCCTGTTATTCGGCGCGCATTCGCGTCCGTGTGATTACCCTGGACCGTCTATTGCCAAAAATTTGGCAAAAGTCACCCCGCTTCAAGAAACTGTTGCCCCGCACAGCGCCTGCGGTGCTGTACGGAAAATCTGTCAATTTTGTGGGGATGTGAGCGGAACGCACTAGCGAGCACTCCGCCCCAAATTCAGTCAAACCGCAGAAATGTCCAGCGGCTTACCATTCGCCGGTGTTGGACATGGAAGCCCATGGTTCGGCCGGTGCCAGTGCATCACCCTGTTGCAAGAGCTCGAAGGAAATGTTGTCTGGTGAGCGCACGAACGCCATGTGACCGTCGCGGGGCGGGCGGTTGATGACCACACCCGCATCCATCAGCTTCTGGCAGGTCGCGTAAATGTCTTTGACCGTATAGGCGAGGTGACCAAAATTGCGCCCGCCGTCATACTCTTCCGGGTCCCAATTATACGTCAGTTCCAATTCCGGTGCGCGTTCTTTACTGGACTGATCGGTGTCTTCATCCGCTGCCAAAAACACCAGTGTGAAGCGGCCTTGTTCAAATTCCTTGCGGCGCACCTCAACAAGACCCAGCTGGTTGCAATAAAAATCCAATGAGGCGTCCAAGTCTTTGACCCGAACCATGGTGTGAAGATATTTCATGACGCGCGGGTCCTTCCGTTTCGATATATGAGTGATGGCTTTGAACTGATCGTTCGCGGCAACCAATCTTGGATTCGTATCGTAAGATATATTGGATGCTCACGCGACAGCGCTGTCGCAACATATCGCTGGGAGAAACACATGACGCCTGCCACAGCGCAAGTTGCTGCTGAGAACCTGGCCGAACGCATTCGCGAAGCACGGCGTGTGGTGGTGTTTACGGGAGCCGGAATTTCAACAGATTCGGGCATCGATGATTTCCGCAGTCCGGGCGGCATCTGGTCCAAAATCAAGCCGATTGAATTTTCGCAATTTCAAACCGATGAAGAGGCGCGACGCGAGGACTGGCGCAGACGATTCCATTTTCAGGCGAGTTTTGATGCGGCCCAGCCCAATGCGGGCCATCTTGGCATTGCCACGCTGCTGGCGCGGGACAATGGCGGGGTGTTGATCACGCAAAACATCGACGGACTGCACCAGCGAGCAGGCGTGCCGGACGAGCAGATGATCGAAATTCACGGTAACGGCACCCGCGCGTCTTGCTTGGAGTGTTCAAGCCCCATGTCGCTGGCGGAGGCGCGGGCGTATATCGAACGCGAAGATCAAGCGCCCCGCTGTCGCCGCTGCGATGGATTGGTGAAGGCCGATATCATCTCTTTTGGTCAACCCATGCCGTCCCAAAAGCTGGCGTCCGCAGAGCAACACGCCTTGGACTGCGATGTGATGCTGGTTGCGGGTTCATCGCTGGTGGTGCAGCCGGCGGCCACCCTGCCTCTGATCGCCAAAAACAACGGGGCCTATCTCGCTATCATCAACCGCGATGCAACGCCGCTGGACGGTATGGCCAATTTGCGTTTCGGCGGGTCGATCAGCGATACGATCCGTCTGACCTGTGAATATCTTCAAACCTAGACCGTTCCAAATTGTCGAACTGGCACAAACACCAAGCGTTCCGTTTGCGCGTTTTGCGAGCTTTGAGACGCTGTAAGTGATTTTCAAACTTTACAATTTCTCGCCAGCCTCTCGCCATATTCTCAATTGCTGCTGGGCAGGCACTTTGGGCAAGGATTGCCTTGATCGGCGAAAAGCGAAAGGCAGCGGCATTTTTTGTGTCCAAGCCTTGCAGGCTTTCGCGCGCCAAGTGCTACAGTGGGAGACGAATCAAGCCGCTCTCAAGTATTGCATGGGCCGCTTCATGGGATACCGCGCTTCAATATTTGGAAGCGGGGGCCGGGGAAAGTTGATGCGTTCTTGGCGGGTGTGTGCGGCACACGCGCCATGTGCCACACGAGGAGTAGGCATGTCTTCTAAGCAAGCAGGGGAATTGGGCGCTGGCTCTTCAGGCGAGGGCGCACTGGATAGTGTCACAGGCGTCTCTGAAGCTGCGGCCAGTTTCAAAGATGCTCCAACCGTGGTTGCCGGTGAAGATGGCCTGCCTGTTGATGTGTTTGTCGTATCAGGGGCGATCAAGTGGTTCGACGTTTCCAAAGGTTTTGGCTTTGTTGTGCCGGATGAAGATATGCCGGACGTTTTGTTGCACGTTTCCTGCCTGCGGGACGACGGCTACCAGACCGCCCATGAAGGCGCGCGGATTGTTTGCGAAGTGGTGCAAAAATCGCGCGGCCTGCAGGCGTTTCGCATTCTGTCGATGGACAATTCCACCGCAACCCATCCATCGCAACTGCCTCCGGCGCGGACCCATGTTGAAGTCGAGCCCACCAGCGAACTGGTGCGGGCGGAAGTCAAATGGTTCAATCGCACAAAGGGTTTTGGGTTTTTGACGCGGGGTGAGGGGACAGAAGATATTTTTGTCCACATGGAAACCCTGCGCCGGTTTGGCCTGACCGAGTTGCGCCCGGGCCAGTTGGTGATGGTGCGCTTCGGCGACGGCGAAAAAGGTCTGATGGCTGCTGAAATCCTGCCCTTCACCAACACGGCCAACCGTCACAGCCACTAAAACCGGCCCCGTTCAAACGGTTTCGTTTGCTTGCAACACGCGCTCGGCTAGACTGACGGGGCTCTTTTTATGCAAAAAAATGGTCCCCCAATGCACGCCATACAGTCTCTACATGCGCAGCCCGTAAGCACGCTGTTGAAACTAATCGGTGTCGTTGCGCTGACGCTCTTTATCGTGGTGCAAACCGGCGTGAAGGTGTCGGCCCAATCCAGTTCGCAACAGGCCGATATTGCCCCTGCCGCGCTGACCACGCTTGCCATCGATACGGACACCGGCCCTATTGCATGGTCTATCGAATTGGCGGTGACGCCGGACGAGACGGCCCGCGGCTTGATGTTTCGCAAATCGATGAAAAAGCGGCACGGAATGCTGTTTCAATTCGGTCAGCCCCGCATGGTCGAGATGTGGATGAAAAACACCTTCATCCCGCTGGACATGATCTTCTTCGACAACACAGGCCGCATATCGCACATCCACAAAGGCGCTGTGCCCCAGTCCCTGGACATCATCTCATCACAAGTCCCCGCGTCCTATGTGCTGGAGGTCAACGCGGGGGAGGCCGATGAATTTGGGCTCAAAGTCGGCCAATCCGCCAACCATCCGTGGTTTTCAGGCGGCTAGCTGGAGTCTACAGCCTGCGTCCACAACGTCGCTAGCACGTCGTTGGAAACGGGCGGCGGAAAGGATCGTATTCGCAATGAAATCCACCAAAAACGAAAACTGTGGTTTTTCGGTTACGGGTCTCTGTGAGTTTTTCCAGATGGATAGCCCGTCACAGTTCCGACTGAGGGATCGACAATCGCCTCAATGTCGGCTTGTAGCCCTTGGGTGCGAACCATTGCAAAAATTCGAATTTCTGCGTCAGGACACACCGCGCGTATCAGTTCAGCACAAGCAAAGCTCGTTCGTCCCATAGTTAGAACATTATCAACGACCGTGATCTTGGTCGGCACGAAGAACGGGCGCTCCGCTCGGATTGTTGCCATGTGCTCAGGAACAAGGGGGCGTTCTGCGGCTGGTGATTGCGAAGAACGCCGGACTGCTGTGACCCTCTCCAAATATGGCTGCACTTCGCCTCCGAAGCCGTTCGCGTGCAGCACATCGCTGATTACCTTTGCGGGCCACAATGCGCCTTCCGGCAGTGGCGCAAAACGCGGGACAGGGACTAAGGTGACATCGATCCCAAGAAATGGTGTCAGGATAGCTGCTTTCTCGCTGCGCAGATGTTCAACGGCGGAAACAATGGTCTCAACACGTCCGGCTTTTACCGCACCACAGGTCTTTCGGGACCGAACGGACAGTTCGCTGGTGCCGCGCGGCGAGTAGTTCGCGAATGTCCCGTAATTATAGCTCGAAGACACTCCTACCTCCTGACGTGTAGTTCGGGATATCGAACAACACGTCCGGCAAATCTTCGCGCTTCAGTACTTGCGCGCCATACTGCATCAGCTCTTTCGGCCATGTCAGGGCCGGATTGCTGGCCACATTATCCAGCAAGAACAGATGCCGCCCTAAACGAATGGCTTCCCATCCCTGATGACGGGTTCCGCTTTTCTCACTGGCCTCAATTACAATGGTAGCATCGCAAATGAGTGCCATCGTCCTATTACGACGCGGAAAATTTTCCCCTTTTGCCGGATAGCCTTCTGGAAATTGCGATACGGCAAGATGATCGCGTTTAATCTCTTCCAAGAGTGTCGCGTTCTTGGCGGGATAGGCTTTTGATAAAGGAGTGCCTAAGACAGCGATTGTACGCCCCCCGGCTGCTATGGCTGCTTCATGCGCAACCGTATCGATGCCCTCTGCCATTCCGCTCACCACAATCACGCCTTGTTCGACAAGTGCCCGCGTGACTGTCCGAGCGCGCTTTATACCGTCTGCAGAGGCCTTTCGCGAGCCGACAATGGCAATGCGGAGCCCTTCGGTGAGCAAAGAGGTGTCACCCGCTAGATATAACCTATCTGGTGCGTGTTTTTCTTCGATTGGCGCCAATGCACCAAGCGCTTCGCGCGTTGGTAATTCAAGGTTCATAGTATCTTGCAGCGATCTCCGTCATCTGGTTTCGCTCCTCCCACAGCTTTAAGGCTCCTTTTAGCCACGCGCTTCGTGATCTGATCATGCGGTCGCACTCGGGCGTCAGCGGTAAACCGGCACAATACTACCCTACCAAATCCCAATCCGTACTCCACTGTGGCGAACCCGGCAGGATTCGAACCTGCGACCGTCGGCTTAGAAGGCCGGTGCTCTATCCAGCTGAGCTACGGGTCCACGCGTTCCTCTTAGACCATCCCGCAGGGGGAGAAAACCGTGAACGCGCGGCAGAAACTCGGTAGTTTTTGTTTGGCGTTCTAGGTGTCAGCGCGAAAAGAAAAGCTGTGCGCGGCGGAGGCCTGAGTGTGACCGACACTCAAAACAACGACGCCTGATCGTTCGCTTTCGCGTGATCCTTAAACCGCACGGAGGCTGGTCGCTTTCGGCTGCCGTGTTTTTGATAGACGGCACGGGCTTCGGCCTGGGCCGCCTTGCTTTTGCGGATCGCAAAGATGGCCTCCTTGGAGCGCGCGACAGCCTCGGCGTGGTCGACAATTCTGTCGGGGTAGTCGGGCTTCATCAGGGTCAGCCGCCACGGTTCGTGCACGTCTTTTCCTGTGAGGTCTGCAAGTTCTGGCACCCATTGCTTGATGAAGACCCCGTCTGGGTCCTGATCATATCCTTGCTTGACGGGGGAATAGACGCGGACGGTGTTGATGCCGGTTTCGCCTGACTGCATCTGGCATTGCGGCCAGTGAATGCCCGGTTCGTAATCCGTGAAATAGCGCGCCAACACCAAGCCGCTTTGTTGCCACGGCAGCCACAAATCGTGTGAAGCAAACGACATCAGCATGGCCCGCATCCGAAAGTTGATCCAGCCGGTGGCCCGCAGGGAGCGCATACAGGCGTCCACAAACGGATAACCCGTTTGTCCGTTTTCAAAAGCATCCATCCTGCGCTGGTTGAACGCGCCCGCCCGCAAATCCTTGTAGGCGCGGGCGGCGGGCAGATATTCCAGTTCCGGCTCCGACTCCAGCTTTTGGATAAAATGGCAGTGCCAATGCAGCCGCGCGAGAAAGGATTTAAGCGCCTTGGGCCAATCGCCCCTTTGCGATGCGGTCCAAGATGCGATCTCTTTTTGACGTTCCAAAGCGGCTTGGTAAGTCTCCCGCATGGAAAGCGTGCCCACCGAAAGGTGTGTCGAAAGGCGCGAACAGGCCTGCGTGCCCGCAATCGGCGATGACATGGCCCGCTGATAAGGCTCGCCACGCTCGCTCAAAAAGGAATGCAAAGTCTCCCACGCTTCATCCCGACCGGCCGGCTGTATCCATTGTTCACCGCTGGATGGGAGGCCGAGATCATCGGCGGTGGGTAAGATCTGTGTCGGTGCGTCAACCCCTGGCTCAATCCATGTGATGTCGTCCGGGAGCGGAAGAACGGGCTCGGCCATCATCCGGTCCCACATCTTCGCCCAACGGTCGCGATTGGCCTGGCTGCCGCGCCAAACCCCGAATTGGGCATGTTCCACAAATGTGATCCCATGTGTCTGGCACCATGCCCGCACAGCCTTGTCCCGCTGGAACGTCCAATCATTGCCGGTTTCCATGTGCGCGTGGAGGTCAAATGGGCCAAGGGTCTCAAGAAGGGCGGTGAGTGCGGCGCAAATATCGCCAACCTGAATGCACAGCTTTCCTCCATGCTGCTGGATGTCTTCGCCAAGATCGGTCAGCGCAGCGCTGAGAAAGTGCCAGTGCCGTCGGCTGGTGTCGGGTAGGGCCCAATAGTCCGGTTCGACGCAATAGAATGGAAGGATGGGCCCGCGCTCACAAGCAGACACGAGCGCAGCATGATCGGCCAAACGCAAATCGCGTTTGAACCAGACCACTTGGGGCCGATGTGTCAGGGAAGTGCTCATAGGTTGTGGAAGACTGAGGTGTTTTGTCTATTGTTGCAGCTTATCCGCACACGCGCCTCTGCCCAACCCAAAACGGGATGATGCCAAACCCTTCATCGAGCCTTGTAAAATGCGATGAGCAGAGACGGTATTCCAAGGGCCACGCCCAAGCCGACCCCCGCTAGACGGGCGCCCCACTCTCCACCGAGGGCAGGCGACAAGACGGCGTAGCCAATCCATGCAATGGCTGCCGAAACAACCAACATTGCAGTCAATGCGATGCCCAACAGCCGGTATGGCCTCGTTTCCATTTCCAAACCAAGCCGGTTTAGCCAATGTTCCGTCTGTCTAATCGGGCGCGGCTCATCTGCGGACACCACGGCGGTCGAATTGGCGAGAAAGTGTGCATAGGAGTGGTGTATCGACATGTGGCAAAAACCTTGAGCGGGAGGCACACAAATAAGTTGAGCACGGAAAGTAACCATATCGAACGCTGCACCAATGCGAGCACCTGTCGCGGGCGCGTCAATCAGCCCACAAGTCTATTTGGATGCGCATAGTTGGGGGGTCGTAAAAAGCCATCACAGGCCGCTCCGCGAAAAGACAGGACTAACGCCGACTTCCTTCAAATGGATTCGTTTGGGCAAAAGAAACTGCGTTTTATAAAAACCGGAGGCGATCAGCGTTTCAAACAAGCGCTCATGGGCTCTACCCCGGCCAATGCTCGCCTAATGGGTCCACGGCACCTTGCGGTCATACCGGAAGTTCTCTGAATAGCTGGCGGCGCGGCGCTTGGCCTCTTTTGGCTCGATTACGCGGTGGGCAATGTTGTTGCGCTCTGCGTAAGCGACTGCGTCTTCGCGTGTTTCAAACGTCATGCGGACTTGGGTCAGCATATCGCCTGAGGATGTGTAGCCCATCAGCGGGTCGGCCTGCTTGGGAGTGCTGGGCTCATATTGCAGCACCCATTGGCGAGATTTTCCTTTGCCGGACTGCATCGCTGTTTTGGCGGGCCGGAAAATACGGGCGATCATGCGACTTCCTCTTCGGGCGTGTGCCTCCGTGAGGTCGGAGCGCTCGCCGGTATCGGGTTCTCATTGACCCGCAAGCTGCGCACCAAAACGCCGTTTCGTTCAAACTGGTCGGGGCGGCAAGATTCGAACTTGCGACCCCCTGGTCCCAAACCAGGTGCGCTACCAGACTGCGCCACGCCCCGAACGGTGTTTGAACGCCCAGACACCTAGGATTTCCGCCCGTATGGCGCAAGAGAAAAAATGAACGCCAGAGGAACAAAAGGACTGGGTCGCACCGGAGGGAAACGCCAATCCCCACCGAAACTCCCGCCGCGGTTTGCGCTCTGTCCTGACAAGGCCGCATGGATTTGATCTTGTTGAGGTTTACTCTCCACCAACGTTCGGTTGCGCCTGCGCGCTCCGGTGTTGTCTTGCTCTGAAAGAAATGGACGTCTTGCCAAATCGCGTTTCAGAAACCCTACGCGCTTATGCTGTCGAATACTTGGAAAGCCTTGCACACCGTCAGACCTTCCAAAATCGGATGACGTTTGGCAGGGGCGCTCTCGGTTCGGTTGTATTCTCTGACTGCCGATCAGAAGCGGTCAGCGCGTATGACTTGGGCATCTGAAACGCTTACAACGCCGATATGTTTGTCGACCACCTTGAAGGCTGCGGCGAGAAGAGCATCCATCTTGTCCGGCCGCACCAGGCACAAGACTTGCACCAGACCGGCCCCCCGGGTGATTTGATCGTCACGGTGCCACGTGCCGGATCGGCCTGAGCCACCAAGAACCGGGAGCACAGTCCAACCTGTCACGTCAGCACTCTCCAAAGCCGCAGTCAGGCGTCGCAACATAACTTGCTCAATAACGATCGACACACGCTTTGCGTCATGTGTTTGCATATCAAGTTCCTACCATAAGTTGCGCAACCGTCAGATAGACGGGAAGTCCGATGATCAGGTTAAACGGGAATGTCACAGCGAGAGAAAGCGTGAGGTAGATGGATGGATTTGCTTGCGGAACCGCGACGCGCATCGCGGCCGGGACGGCGATGTAGGAAGCAGAGGCTGCAAGTGTCATCATCAAGACAGTGCCGCCCAGCGACAATCCAACCCCGACGGCCGCGGCGAGCCCCATACTTGCTCCGACAATGGGCATGAAAATACCGAATGCAACCGCGCCTTTGTCCAAGACTTTGGCTTGCCGGAGGCCGCGCCCGGCAATGAGGCCCATGTCCAACAGAAATACACACAGAACGCCCTGAAAAGGAGAAACGATAAAGGGTTCAATCTTGGCCAAACCATCGGCTCCGGTCAGGATGCCGATGACAAACGAACCCAGCAGCAAAACGATAGAGCCATTGAGCAAAATCTCGCGCCAGACGTCAGTGTCCATGTTGTTGGAATCGGACCCGCGCGAGATGAGCCAAAGTGCAGAGAGTATGGCCGGCGCTTCCATGGCGGCAGCAACAGCAACCATGTAGCCCTCCGACGTGATCCCCGCATCGGTCAAAACCGACGTGCCAGCCACAAAGGTCACAATCGAAATTGATCCGTAGTGTCCGGCCACCGCTGCCGCATCGATACGCGACATTCCAGAGATCGCCCTCAGGAGGGCAAACCCTACGAGTGGCAATCCGAAAGACAAGATGACACCCGCGGTCAAACTCAAAATCAGGGTGCTATCAATGCCATGATCAGAAAGGCTCGCACCTCCTTTGAAGCCAATCGCGAACAGAAGGTAGATCGATATACCCTTTGCAACGGCTTCGGGAACTGACAGGTCGGAACGCACCAACGCCGCGCCCAAACCGAGAATAAAAGACAGAACGATTGGCGACAGCAGGTTTGTCAAAGCAAGGTCAAACATGCAGCGGGTCCATCCGGAAATCTTTCTCGCAGGGTCGCTAGAACAGTGGGGTGTAAACTGCAATGGGGTTTTAGGCGGTAGCCAGTGTCACTCCGGCGGCTTCCGTTGGAGCGCGCAGATGGCATCCAGACTTAATTGCGTGCGCCGCGCCCGGCGCTTGGTGATCTGCCTTAGTTCAAGCCGAGCTGAGCCAAAATCGATGGGATTTTCTTTTTCACCTTGAAGAACCCGGCGGTCGCGTGGGGCCAGATGGCTTTGTCCCATTCCCGCGCAACGGGTGTCACTACGGCGCCATCCCGTTGCAGTGCGGCAAGAGCTGGGGTGAGGGCGCTTCTGGTTTCCCCCACCGGAATGTGGGCATGAATCAATTGCTCCGCGCCTGTGCTGCCAAACCACTCCGCGATGTGGGAAACGTCGGTAAGGCGGCTGACAGCCACGCCATTGGCCTGTTCGAAACGCTGCGCGGCATCGTCGAGAGACCCGGCCTTGAAGTCTGCAACCGCTTCACTCGCGCCCACTTCGGCGGGATTTGCTGGAACTGCGACCGTGCACACACCCGTCAGTGCCTTTGCTACGCGCGGCGAGAGCAGACCCTGTTCCGCGAAACAGTCTTCAACCGTGATCACCAAGGCAGCCGGTACGTCACTTTGCGGGGCCATAAAAAAGGGTAGGGGTTCCCGCTCCACCGGCGCGTGTTCCATTGCGTCCAGATCAAACCATTTGGGTTGCGGGGCAAGACTGTGCTGCGGCGGGCTAAACCGCTTGCCTGTGAACTTCTCAATATTATCGGCCCGCGCGAGATAGGATTTCCCTTTTGTGTGCAGTCCACAGATCCAGCGCCACGACAGTGTGTTGGTGGCCGGATCGCCGTCCAGCAGGTGTTTGAGAAAAAACGCGGCACCCAGCGACCAGGGCAGGTCCAGTGTGTGCACCCATATCGAAGCAAACCACATGCGGGCGTGGTTGTGGAGATAGCCTGTGGCGACGAGTTCCTGCGCCCAGAAGTCAAAACAATCCAATCCGGTCTGCCCGTTGATGGCCTCTTCGTGCCGCACCCGCAAATCACGGTGTTTTTCCAGAGCGCTTTGATCGGCCTGAAGGTCGATGAGCCAATCGGTCCATACATCGGGGCGTTGTTCCAGCCAGCCTTTCCAGTAGGACCGCCAGATGACTTCTTGAACAAATTTCTCGCTGCTGCTGGTGCTGTGCTGCTTAAGGGCGCAAGCGACCAACTCTTCTTCCAATACCAGCCGGTGGCGGGTGTAAGGCGATAGGACCGAAACGTTGGTACGATTGTCCGGCCCAAAGTCGAAATTGCGACTGCGAGCGTATGCGCTGCCCATGCCGGATTGAAATGTGTGCATCCGTGCCAAGCCCGCTTCCCGCGAGGCGATTGTCGAGGTCTGGTCTGCAGTGCTGGGCCCTGCCACATCGTCCAACAGATCAGGCTGAGTTTGTGACAGGGGCATTTCGGTCGCCTTTCAACGTATGCAAATGTTTTTTCAGGCGTAATTCAGCGCAACGCATTAAGACATGTGGCAAGCAGAAGCGTGCGACATGATTGCTGCGCGCATCAACTCATCATGACCGTTGCAGAGCGAGGCAACGGAGCAGGCATGGCATTTGACGATTGGTGTTGGACACGCCTAAACGCAGCCACAACACGATCTATCACTGAACGAACGCAGGGCAGGCGCACAATATGGAACACGTGAGCAGCACCCACCGGCGCGCGAACGAGGGGTTTTGGGGTCGTATTGGCAGCGTCACGAAAATCGTCGCCGCACGGCTAACCAGACCCGTCGTTGTCCCCGTCCATATCGAACGCACCCTGCCGCAAAATCCGTTTTTTTATGCAATCGTCTTTGTTTGGTGTTTGATCATCCTTCATGTGATGCTGAATCTTGATCCCGGCTTGGCCCATTGGGCGCGGGACGCTCCGTACGGGGTGCGTCAGTTTTTTCGGATAATCACTGATCTGGGCACGAGCGGTTGGATATTAGTCACGACTGGTATGGCAGCCATTTTTCTGGCCTGTCCAAACCTGTCGGCACGCGACCGTGCAACAAGAGTGCGCTGGGCCAATTGGCATGGCGATTTGCTGTTCGTCTTTTCCACAGTGGCGGTAACCGGAATTCTCGCCAGCCTGATTAAGAACACGATTGGTCGCGCGCGGCCCCGGCACTTGGACGCATTGGGTGCATATGAGTTTGACTTTGCCGCCTTTACATCTGGCTTCGCATCTTTCCCCTCAGGCCACTCCACAACGTTTGGCGCGTTCTGCGCTTGTCTATGTTTGTTGTTTCCGCGAGCCACCCCTGTGTGGGTCGCGTTTGGGATCACCGGTGGTGTCAGCCGAATGATGGTGGGGGCGCATTACGCGTCTGATGTCATTGCCGGCCTGCTTTTTGGATCGGTCTTGACTATACTGTTTGCGCGCTGGCTGTCGCGGCGCAATATATTGTTTGTGCCCGTGCAAGCGGGACACGCTTTTGTACCCCGTCGCAAACGTTTGCCCTTCCCTTGGGCATAGTGATCAATTGCACGCCATTTGAGCAAACTGCTCACGTTTTAATATTGTAAACACCAGTCGAGAGGGTGAACGCCGCTCGCACTATTGATTCAATTTCATCAAAAACATGACAAAGTTGCTGAATTCGTTGAATAATCAAATGGGCGTTAGAAACTTGTTTCCGGTCTTGACCCAAAGGCGAGAATATCATGTTATCCGTTAGTCAAAGGGGCTAGCGCCTCAGTTGCGCTGTAAATCGCAAGGTTTGTCGAACAATCGACACAGTGTGACTGGCAATCAGGGGGAGGGTCGCTTCGGGTAAAGCCCTAGGCAATCCTTAATTTGTTGCAGTGCGCGTACGGTTTTTTTGACGGGAATTCGTTCTTATCATGGAAATCCAGAAAGGCTGCTTACCCATGAAAACCAAACTTCTGACACTTGCCCTTGGTGCTGCTGCGCTGACAACCGCATCCACCGCTGCGTCAGCTGCCACGCTCGACGACGTGAAAGCAAAAGGCTTCTTGCAGTGCGGCGTCTCTACAGGCGTGCCCGGCTTTGCATTCACGGATGACAATGGCGATTGGCAGGGTTTTGACCCGGCTATT
This sequence comes from Pseudomonadota bacterium, assembly GCA_038746275.1. Classification (GTDB taxonomy): domain Bacteria; phylum Pseudomonadota; class Alphaproteobacteria; order Rhizobiales; family Rhizobiaceae; genus Pseudahrensia. The sequence goes on from JBCDKS010000004.1 coordinate 161,794, forward strand.
TGCCGCGCAATCGCAGCCGCGATCTTTGGCGACGCGACGGCCGTCAAATTCACACCGACCACCGGTAAAACACGCTTTACCGCGTTGGCTTCCGGCGAGGTGGACATTCTGGCGCGCAACACAACCGAGACTTTCAGCCGTGACGTGGACCTCAAGTTCACCTTTGGCCCCGTGAACTATTATGACGGTCAAGGCTTCATGGTTCGCAAGTCTTTGGGTGTGACATCAGCTTTGAACCTGTCCGGCGCAACCATCTGCATCCAGACCGGTACAACAACCGAGCTCAACCTGGCCGATTACTTCCGCGCCAACAACATGACTTATGAGCCGGTGCCGATTGAAACCAACGCCGAAGCGCAGGAAAAATACCTCGCCAACGCTTGTGACGTATACACCACGGATGCTTCCGGTCTCGCTGCAACACGTGCTGCTTTTGAGGCACCGGGTGATCACGTCATTTTGCCAGAAATCGTGTCCAAAGAGCCGTTGGCTCCCTTGGTGCGTCATGGTGATGACCAATGGGCTGACATCATGAAGTGGACCGTCAGCGCCTTGATCAACGCAGAAGAGCTGGGTGTTACGGCTGCAAACGCAGACGAAATGAAGGCTTCTTCCAACTTGCCAGCAGTTCAGCGTTTGCTGGGCGGTGAAGGTGAGTTTGGTACAGCCCTGGGTCTCGGCAACGACTGGGCCATCAATGCGATTAAAGCAGGTGGCAACTACGGCGAGATCTTTGAGAAATTCATCGGTCCAAACACTGCAATCGGTCTCGAGCGCGGTTTGAACCAGTTGTGGAACAAAGGCGGCATTCTTTACGCCGCGCCAATCCGCTAATCACTCCTCGGAAAAGGCGGTGTCCATCGGGCACCGCCTTTTTTTTACCCTTTTATCTTTTTTCCCGCCCGCCATTTGCCAAACTGGCACGATCCTTGATTGTTTTTGCGGGAGACAAATGATCTACAGCAGGCGTGGTCCTCAATGACAGTTGCATCTGACTTTGCACACGAAACAGAACCGTTTCGTTTCAGCCAGCTCATCTACGATAAGCGTTATCGCTCCTATACAATTCAAGTCATCACAATGTTTCTGGTCATGCTCGCTGTCGCGTGGCTGGTGAACAACGTGATCGAAAACTTCCGCGATCTGGGCAAAGAGTTTTCGTTCTCCTTCCTGTGGAATCCTGCCTCCTACGACATTAACCAGCGTCTGATCGAGTACACTTCCCGCTCGCCCCATTGGCGGGCTGCCCTGGTGGGTATTCTCAACACGCTTTTGATTGCATTTTTGGGCTGCATCTTGGCCACCATTTTGGGTGTGGTTATCGGCGTGGCCCGCCTGTCAAAAAACTGGTTGGTGAGCCGGTTTATGACTGTCTACATAGAAGGCTTCCGCAACGTACCAGTTCTGCTTTGGATCCTTTTGGCCAGCACCGTTCTGGCCGCCGCTTTGCCAAGCCCGCGTCAGGCACCGACACTGCTGGGGGGTACTTTGGTGCCGACCAACCGTGGTTTCTACATCGGTTGGCCGGTATGGGAAGAGGGTGCCGGCATCTTGCTCGGCGTACTTGTTCTATCCGTATTGGCCATTTGGGCCTTCCGCCGCTGGGCCAAAGCGAAACAGCAGGCCACTGGCGAAATTCTACCCGTCTTCTGGATCAGCCTCGCGATCTTTGTTTTGCCGGCACTCGTGATGTTCTTCGTGCTGGGTCGGCCCATGACGATCAGCTACCCAACGTTGCAGGGTTTCAACTTTCAGGACGGTTTGTTCATCCGCAACAGCTTTTTGGCTCTCTGGTTGGCGCTGTCACTGTATACGGCAGCCTTTATCGCCGAGAACGTGCGTGCAGGCATTCAGGCCATCAGCAAGGGCCAGACAGAGGCTGCATACGCCGTAGGTCTTCCGCCCAACCGCACTATGAACCTTGTCATCTTGCCGCAAGCCCTGCGCATCATCATCCCGCCGTTGATTTCGCAATATCTCAACCTGACGAAAAACTCGTCGCTCGCCATTGCGGTTGGCTACATGGACGTCACGGGAACTTTGGGCGGTATCACGCTGAATCAGACAGGGAGGGAGATGGAATGCATCATCCTTTTGATGGCATTTTATCTTGCTATTTCCCTGCTCATTTCAGGTGCGATGAACGTCTACAATGCCTCTGTCAGCTTGAAGGAGCGTTGATCCGATGGCTAATTCAAAATCCTCCATCGCCTATGTTGCACATGACGCGCTCCCCGCGCTACCAGCGCCTGCCACAGCGTCCGGCGCAGTCGGTTGGATCCGCAAAAATCTATTCCCAACATGGACTGACGGAATTCTGACAGTCGTATTTGGCATCATCATCGTATGGGGCATTGCGCAACTCATTCCGTGGCTTTTCCTGAATTCGGTCTGGTTTGCAGATAGCCTTCGAGAGTGCCGCGAAATTAATTCAGATGGTGCTTGTTTTGCCGTTGTGACCAGCCGGATTGACCAACTGATCTTTGGTTTCTATCCACCAGAATTGCAGTGGCGTCCCATTCTAACGTTCTTCTTGATGTTTTTGGCATTTGCGCCGGTGTTGCATGAAAACCTGCCGCGCAAACTGCTCTGGTTTACCGGCATCTTTCCATTGTTGGCCTATTGGTTGCTATGGGGTGGTGCCGTGTGGGGAATCCTGCTTTTCGTTGCCGCAATCGTAGTCAGCATCGTCATCTTCAACATCGTGTCCAAGATTATCAATCCAACCCTTGGTTTGATCGCAGCTTTCCTGTTCCTGTGCGTTTGGTTCATTGCTGGTCAGGGCGCAGCTTCCGAATACCTAACCGGCACGCTTGGTTTCGTGGGCTTGGAGCCGGTTGAAACGTCGCGCTTTGGTGGTTTCCTGCTCACATTCATCATCGGTGTCACGGGCATCGTGGCTTCATTGCCTCTGGGCATTGTGCTGGCCCTGGGCCGCAAGTCGGACCTACCGGTGCTCAAGCTGCTTTGCACCACGTTCATTGAGTTCATTCGTGGCGTGCCGCTGATCACCTTGCTGTTTGTCGCCTCGACTTTGTTAAACTACTTCCTGCCACCGGGCACGACTTTCGACATCGTATTGCGTGTTATCATCATGGTGACGCTGTTTGCAGCTGCTTACATGGCAGAGGTCATCAGGGGCGGTCTTGCAGCCCTTCCACGTGGTCAATACGAGGCGGCCGACGCTTTGGGCCTGAACTACAGCCAAGCCACGCGTTTGATCATTCTGCCACAGGCACTCAAGATTTCGATTCCCGGTATCGTGAACACGTTTATCGGGCTGTTCAAAGATACGGTGCTTGTCTCCATCGTGGGCCTGCTCGATCCAGTCGGGATGATGCAGCCCATTCGTTCAACATCAGAATGGAACGGTATTATTTGGGAACTTCCGATCTTCATCGGTCTTGTGTTCTTCATTTTCTGTTTCTTGATGTCTCGTTACTCCATGTACTTCGAGCGTAAGCTCGACACCGGCCACAGGAACTAAGCCCATGTCCACAGCAGAAGCACTCGACACCACACCATCCGGCATGTCCGTTTCGGACACCGATGTGGCGATTGAAATCACCGACATGAACAAGTGGTACGGCGATTTCCACGTTCTCAAGGACATCAACCTCAAGGTCATGCGCGGCGAACGCATCGTGGTGGCCGGTCCCTCGGGGTCGGGCAAATCGACGATGATCCGCTGCGTCAACCGTTTGGAAGAGCATCAGCGCGGCAAGATCGTGGTCGATGGCATCGAACTGACAGGCGATGTGAAAAAGATCGATGAAGTGCGCCGCGAAGTCGGCATGGTGTTCCAGCACTTCAACCTGTTTCCTCATCTGACCATTTTGGAAAACTGCACATTGGCCCCGATCTGGGTGCGCAAAATGCCTCAGAAAGAAGCCGAAGACATCGCGATGCACTTCCTTGAGCGCGTCAAAATTCCCGAGCAAGCGCTTAAGTTTCCCGGCCAACTGTCCGGCGGTCAGCAGCAACGTGTGGCGATTGCCCGCTCCTTGTGCATGAACCCGCGCATCATGTTGTTCGACGAGCCCACCTCGGCGCTGGATCCGGAGATGATCAAAGAGGTGCTGGAGACCATGGTGGGTCTTGCCGAAGAAGGCATGACCATGATCTGCGTTACCCATGAGATGGGTTTCGCGCGTCAGGTGGCGAACCGTGTTATCTTCATGGATGCGGGCCAGATTGTGGAGCAGAATGAACCCGAAGAGTTCTTCGACAACCCACAACACGAGCGGCTCAAAGAGTTCTTGAGTCAAATCCTGCATTAGAACTTTGCCGTTCAAACGGATTGGTTTGAGCGACGGGTTTTGTGTCGAAACAAAGAGTTAAAGGCGATCAGAGCTTCAAAAAAGCAATGATCGGCTCTACTCTTATGTTCGGCTAGAATTGCGGGCTACGTCTTTAATAGAATTCAACGTCCGCATAAGTCGACGTAGCCCTTTTTTATTGGTTTTAATTGCGTATCTGATCGTCCGCGTCTGCGGTCCAACTCCGGTCAGCCGTCAACGCGCCAGCGGTATAGCCAGTCCATCCGACGTTCCAGTAGCGTGTGTGGGGTAAGTTTCATCACCGTGTTGCGTGCAAACCGCATGGGACCGGAAAGATGATAAATTTTTCGGTTGGATTGGCTGAGCGCCATAACGCGCGACACACGCGGTCGGCGTTCCTTTCCATAGGCGGCCAGCGCTGCCGGGGCATCGTCTGGCGTTTGCGAAAAGCACCTTGCCAGGACGGCCGCGTCTTCGATGGCGGAAACGCCTCCTTGGGCTGCATAGGGCACCATGGCGTGCGCGGCGTCTCCGATCAGACCAATGGAACCGTAATGCATGACCCCCAGTTTCGAGTGCGCGTAGAGAGGCCAACCGCCCCACATACCTTCACTGTCCAACAGTGAAGTAAGGGGCGCAGCCAGCGTCTTTTGCGCCAGCACCTGTCTTACTTCGGTTGGAATTCTGGTCTCCTTGCGCGCCAACCAGCCTGCTTTAGCGACTGTCGTATCGTCTTTTGAGGGAGCAAGGCTGCTTTCACGCTCAGCCCAGGGCGTCACGATAATCACGTTGGCCGTGCGACCCTGATAGACCGGATAATGGACGATGTGGGCGCCGGGCATTTGCCATAACCCGGTTGCGTCGCGGGGCAGGGCGGCTGGGAAGTCTTCCATCGCCACCAGCCCGCGCCAGGCGATGTGTCCGGTAAACGTGGCATGCTGCGCACCGGGCACAAGATCGGCAACGCGAGACCGCACACCATCCGCACCGATCAGCGCAAAAAACGGGCTTTCCTCAACCCGGATGACGCCATCCGCGTCGCGGCGTTCCACCATGGCTGTCACACCGCGACCGTGCTGAGCGGCTTCCACCACGTTGGCGCCAAACTGAATGTCGATGCCGCCACGGGCTTTGCATGCGTTCATCAGCAGACTGGCCAGATCGCTGCGCCCCAAAACCAGATAGGGAGCGCCATATCGTTCCCGAAATGTATTACCCAAGGTAAACCGGGTCAGTGGTGTAGCCGAGGCCCCGTCGTGCAAGTCTATCCGGTCAGGGGCAAAACCAACTGATTGCAGCAGGGAGCCAAGGCTGTCGGGAGACTTTGCTTTATCGTCGGCCAGTCGCGCCAAGACATGGAAACCATTGGGCGATATTTGAATGCCCGCGCCTTCCATGGGCAGGGCAGGCCGCGCTTCCATGATGCGTACATTGTATCCCACTGCGTTGAGGGTGAGGGCAGCGGTGAGCCCGCCTATACCGGCCCCGGCAATTCCAATCTGACGACGATCATGTCTCAAGGCGTGGGCGTGCGCAGGTTAGGCCGCGTCCGCTTTGATCAAACAGTTGGGCGGCACGCTGGCGTCAGCGGTGAGGAGAGGATCGAACCGGTAAAGCGTGGAGCAGTATGGACACACCTTCTCGTTGTCGTCCCCCATATCCAAATACACGTGCGGGTGGTCATAGGGTGCTGTGGCACCCACGCACATAAACTCCTTCACACCGATGGAGATGACGCTGACGCCGTCATTGTTGTGAAAATGGGGGACAAGACTTTTGGCCACGCTCAGGACTTTCCAAACACGAAAATGCTGTCTGTTTCTAGCTTTGATCGGACCGTTTGCAAAGGCTGCGTTCCGTCTTGTTGGCTGGAAAATCCTTGCCCAATTCCCAATGGGCGACTTGCGCATTCTTACGTTTGCGTCAAAAAAGTAGGTGAGAGCCAAACTGCGGAAACATAGTATGGACGATGAAGGTGTGATCGACTTGCCACAGGCGCGCATCGCTTGGATGTCTAAGGGGGCACGCGAAAACCCGACCGTATTTCTCATTCACGGTTTTGCATCAACTGCGCAGGTGAACTGGTTCAACACCGGTTGGGCAGATGCTCTGGTCGATGCGGGTTATCACGTGCTGGCCATAGACAATCGCGGCCACGGCAAGAGCCAGAAATTCTACGATCCCACCGACTACGGCCCGGACATTTTTGCTGCTGATGCTGTGGGCGTGTTGGATCACTTTGGCCTGAGCCGAGTAGATGTAATCGGATATTCCATGGGTGCACGGATTACGGCGTGGTTGTGCTGGCAGTATCCGGACCGTGTGCATCGTGCCGTTTTTGGCGGTATGGGCGAACACATCTATGGCGGTCGTGGCGGGTATGAGGCCATCGCGCAAGCACTCGAAACCGACGATATTGATGGCATCATTGACAAGGGCGCGCTGGCTTTTCGCTTGTTTGCTGACCGCACGGCCAGCGACCGTTTGGCCTTGGCCGCCTGTATTCGCCCGTCTCAAAAACACATCACGCCGGATAAGATGGCCGCGTTGAAAACACCGGTTCTTGTGGCGGTTGGGGGCGCAGATGATGTATCGGGCCGGGCAGAGCCGTTGGCGGAAGTTTTGCCAGCCGGCGAAGCCTTCACAATGCCCGGTTTGGATCACATGAGGGCCACTGGAGCAGCGGCGTTCAAGGCTAAGGCCTTGGAATTTTTGAGCCAGTAGTTTGGCGTCCACCCTCAAGAGAACAACATGACAGAAACCCCCATCCAAGAGAGCGAAGCGCACCCCGTGATTACCGAGACAGAAGTCGATTTTGTCGGCGCTGAAGGTAATCGGCTTGTGGGCACGCTCTATCGGTTGGGAACTGATGACGATGCAACGCGTGAACCACAGGCTGTTGCGTTGTTTATGCATGGCGGCGGGCAAACGAGGCATTCATGGCAAGGAGCAGCCCAAAAACTGGCGGCTTTGGGCATTGACGCGGTGTCCCTTGACGCCCGCGGCCACGGCGACAGCGCGTGGTCTGACACGCAATCCTACCGGTTGGACGATTTCGCAAAGGATCTCGGCGCGGTCGCTCGCAAAATGGCCTTGGAATACGGTCGGCTGCCCATTTTAATTGGCGCATCCATGGGTGGATTGGCCACCATGAGGGCGCAGCAGATCGTGGGAACGGGCCTGTTTGAAGCAATCATTTTTGTTGATATCACCCCCAATATGCAGCGATCCGGTGTGGACCGTATTTTAGGGTTCATGGGGGACCGTGTGGCCGAAGGGTTTGCATCGCCGCAGGAGGCTGCGGATGCAATTGCAGCTTACCTGCCCGGGCGCAGTCGGCCCAAGAGTCTGGATGGCTTGTCCAAGAACCTGCGCCAACGGGCTGATGGACGGTATTATTGGCATTGGGATCCTGCTTTTGTCACCGGCGCGCGCAGCATCACCCATGAGGGCGAAGACAGTTACGCCATGCTGAAAGACGCCGTGATGCTCATTTCCGTGCCCACATTGTTGGTGCGCGGCAGCAAATCAGAATTGGTGTCTGAGGAAGCGGTTACAGAGTTTCGTGCACTTCTTCCGCACGCCAAGACCGTCGATATTTCCGAGGCCGGCCACATGGTGGCGGGCGACAAAAACGATGTGTTCGCACAAGCGGTGATCGATTTTGTCAACGCGGACGTCTTGCGCAAAGCCGCTTGACGGCAGCTTCGCGGTTATCGCCCCTTAAAGCTAGGGCTGCGCTTCTCGCGAAACGCGGCGCGGCCTTCCGCATAGTCTGCACTGTCAAAGGTCTCATCTCCAAGGGCGCGCGCACCCTCCAAGTCACCATTTGACAACGCCGCAATGGTGGCCTTGGTCGCGCGGTGGGTGAGGGGTGCCAGGCTCGCAATGCTGGAGGCGACCTCGTCTGCCGCACTCATCAACTCGTCTTCCGCCACCAACTCGCCAACAAACCCAATCGTGACGGCCTCGTCTGCTGTGATGCGTTTGCCGGTAAAAAGAAGGCGCTTTGCAGCTTGGGTGCCGACCGCGGACACGATGTCGCCCATGGCGTCCACCGGATAGGCCAACCCCAAGCGGGCGGCCGGCACGCCAAAGACAGCGCGGGCGGTGGCCAAGCGCAGGTCGCAGGCTGCGGCCAAGCCAAATCCACCGCCGAGGCAATATCCGTCAATTGCTGCCAAAACCGGGATTGGTGCTTCCCGCACCGCGCGAAAAGCCTCTGAGTTGGCAGACTCATAGACCCGCGCGGTGGCAGGGTCTTTGCGCACGACATCAAATTCGCTGATGTCTGCGCCTGCGCAAAAGCTGCGCCCTTCGCCCAGCAAGATCATCACGCGGGCTTCCGCTTCGACGATTTTCACCACTGCTTCGGGGATCGCCAGCCAGTCCGCCTGAGACAGTGCGTTGTGCCGCTCGGGGTTTGTCAGCCGGATCGTACCCACCGCGTCCGAAACAGAAATCGATATCGAATGGGACAGGTGCAGCGATAAATCGGCCATCAAAAACCCTTGGTCATTTTCAACCTTTAAGCTGCGCGACGGTTGCCCTATGTTGGGAGGGCTGACAAGGGGAGCGCCAACGGCCATTGATCGCATAATCCATGCGGTTTTTGTGATTTGAACAGTTTGGAGATCCAAATGTCTGCAGGACAAACAGTCGGGAACGCAGCAGGTCAAACACTCGACAGCGTTCATCACCTAGACCCCGTTTGGGCCAAGTTACGCACCGAAGCGGAAGAGATTGTGCGCGCTGATGCGGCTATGAGCGGCTTCATTTATGGCACAATTCTCAATCAGCGCACGTTGGAAGACGCCGTTGTCCATCGCATCAGCGAGCGGCTGCACACGGCGGAGTTTTCTGCAGACCTCATTCGCAATGCTTTCCGCGACATGCGCGATGATTGGCCCGAATGGGCGGAAATCATGCGTGTGGACGTAGCGGCGGTATATGACCGTGACCCGGCCTGCACGCGATTTGTTGAGCCGATCCTGTATTTTAAAGGGTTTCACGCCATCCAGACCCACCGTCTGGCCCATTGGGCGTGGAACGCGGGCCGTCGTGATTTCGCGCTCTATCTGCAAAGCAGATCCAGCGATGTGTTCCAGACGGATATCAACCCCCAAGCCAAATTTGGTCGCGGCATCTTCATAGACCACGCAACCGGCATCGTTGTCGGTGCCACAGCAGTGATTGGCGACGATGTGTCGATCCTGCAAGGTGTCACTTTGGGCGGTACGGGCAAGGAAAGCGGTGACCGGCATCCGAAGGTCAAAAACGGCGTTTTGCTGGGGGCCGGCGCCATCATCTTGGGCAATATCGAGGTGGGCAATTGCTCTCGCGTGGCCGCCGGTGCGTTGGTTGTGAAAGCGGTCCCGCCCAAAACCACGGTGGCCGGTGTGCCGGCGCGCGTAGTCGGTGTGGCCGGTTGTTCCCAGCCGTCTCGGACCATGGATCAAATCCTGCAGGATGGACCCATTTCCAGCGCGCAATAGCCTAACTTTCATTTTTGTACTTTTGCGTACGATGCCCACCCGCTAAACACACGCTTCAAACGGTGTTTGCGCGGAGTGCCGCGCGGGGCCATTTTGCATCCGGGAGCCTATAGAATGCAGCAATCCGAACTCGACAGCCTGACCGCTTATCTAAGTGGTGTGTTCTCCAACCGCGAGTTGATGGTCATCCAGCACCCGGAAGATGACGATCAGGCACTGGTTGCGATTGGACAGAGCTTTTTTGCCCGTATCGAGCGGGACGAAGACGAGGGTGAGTTGAGCTACAGCTTGACGAAGGAAATCCCGGACCAGCCCTTTGACGAGTTAAAACAGCACATGAAAGATGTGTTCAACAGCCCGACAATTGATGTGCGCAAACGCGGTAGCAAAACGGATTCGACAGAAATCTATAAGGGCGAAGAGTTTCTCGGCGTGCTCTACGACGATGATGGCACCGAAGAGGGCATGCAAGTCTTTAACATGGCTATTTTGGACATCGATCTGGAACCCGACGAAGAATAGAGCGGTTCACAATTTGATTGAACCGCTCGGTTGCGAAGAGCAACCCGGCGCTTATGCGCCCCCCAACTAGGGTCGCGAAGGCCTCTTGAGGCCGACAGCGTGAGCACCACAACTGGATCGATTCTATCAAAGACAGAAATGATATAAAACCCGACGTCCCGTGCGGTTTACCGGGCAAACTGCGCCACCCGCCCAAGCATCATAGCTTCAATCGCTTGCCACTTCGTGAGCATGGTGCGGGGAAACCGATACGTCAGTGCCGTTCCATTGGTGATGTGCACGTCTCGCAGGCAAGTCGGCACCGTCTTCCCGTCGTCGATCTGGCACCGCGCCACCCACGCACGACCATTGGCTTGTGATGCGGAGATAGCCAACTCTTCCCCCTCATATCCACGCCCGGTTTCCAGGCTTTGCAGAACAAGACCAGATGGACCGTTGCGCGCTGAACCTTCAAAAAGCGTGCGGTAGAGCGGCTCCAGCCGTCCGCTCATATCATGCGGCATGCTGCGGGGTTCCAGATGGGCAAAGATCACTTTGCGTGTTCCACTGGTCTCCAGAAACGCAGCCCGTTGGTTTTCGGTGAATCCAATGCCTTGCGGATAAAGCAGGGCGATATCCACCCGTCGCGAATTGCCGTTACGTCGTTGGCGCGCAAAGCGGATGGCGTTTGCAGGAATGGAAAAAACATCGTTCCCGATTACGATTTCAACTGGCTGCGTGTTCGTGGTCCAAACCGGGCGATGCATTTGCCCGCGTAGCCACCACACCGTGGCAATGGCGAGTGCGATCATCAACAGGGTGATGGCGCCCATGATCAACAACAGACGTTTGGACAATAGGCCGTTCAATCCGATAGCCTTTCGCGTGCACTCTCATCGATCGAACCGGCTCCCAACGAGGGCAAAGCCAGTGCGGTTTGGTGATTCCATCCAAAGCCTAAAAAGCTTATGACAGGCAGACCTGTAAAGCTTAGGAGCACCGCCATGCCCATTTATCAACTGGACCAGGATCGCCCCGACCTTGCCGGTTCGCCAGAGGTCAACGACCAATGCTGGGTGGCGCCGGACGCGACCTTGGTGGGCAAAGTCCGCCTTGGCGTGGACGCCAATGTGTGGTTTGGCGCAGTCCTGCGCGGGGACAATGAGTGGATTGAAATCGGCGATGGCAGCAATGTGCAGGAATCCTGCACGCTTCACACCGATATCGGGTTCCCGCTGACGGTGGGCAAACACTGCACCATCGGCCACAACGCGATCCTTCATGGCTGTACTATTGGGAACAACTCGCTGGTTGGCATGGGAGCCATCGTCTTGAACGGCGCGGTGATTGGCGAAAACTGCCTCATCGGTGCGGGGGCTCTCGTGCCGGAGGGACGGCAGATACCGGACAATTCCCTCGTCGTGGGAGCGCCGGGCAAAGTGGTGCGGGAACTGGATGAAAACTCTGCAAAGCAATTGCACATGAGTGCGCTGCACTACGCCCAAAACGCCAAGCGTTTTCGCGACGGCATGGTGCGCATCGACGTCTAACCGTCTGATTAGCGCTCGCACTCACTTCAAAATAAGCGAAGCCGGCCCGCGCATTGCGCGAACCGGCTCCTGTTGATCTGGCCTCGGTGGGGACGGGAAGTGGGGACGGGACCAGATCAATCTCGTCAAACTCGTATACCTGTCAGTTTTCCCGTCCGATGTGTTGGTTCAGTAGCTAGCCACCTGGTGACGGCCGTCGCGAATGTTCGTCCAACGGCCCGTGTGGCGCACCGACTGCCGCTTGAGATAGCGGTAACCGGTCTTGTTCCACGCCTTCACTTTGCCCTCCAGATTGTCGAGCACGTAGTCGCCCCGGTCGGTGCGCACGGTAAGGACCGCGTGGCCTTCGCCATTGCTTTGCTTCACAACGGTGATCAACAGGGAAGAGGCTGGCCATCCCCGTTGCATCAGCATGTAGCGCTTCAACAAAACGTAGTCCTCGCAATCCCCGTAGGATTTGGGGTAAGTCCAGTGCTCTTCGACACCGTAATACTCCATGTCTGTCACGGGCTTCACAGCCGTGTTGGCATAGTTGTTAACTGCAATTAGATCGGCCCACCGTTTACGCGTCAGCGTTGGCGCTTTGGTCACTGTGTTGCGAACCGCGCATTCTTCCGGCAATTGCTGGCAAAAAACTGCGTGACCAATCGGCTGCGATGTGCGGGCGCCAGTCTGCATTTGTGCTGAGGCCGCTTCTGCGCTCGAAAATTGTGCGCTTGAAAGAACTGCGCCCGCCAACATGGCAAGCCCAAGCAGCGCTTTGCCCGGTATGATTGAGGTGTGTTGCATGGTTGAAGTCTCCCGTCCGTCGGAAGACAATTGCACAACCTATTTTCTGGCAGATGAGATTCGCTACCCACCTTTAAGTCAAATAAAATGCGTATTTTCAGATATTTAGAGACAGTTTTGAATCACATTTTCTTAAAATGAAGTGGATTTGCGCAGCACTTTTTTAACGCTGGTCTCGGTCGCCCCTAAAGCTGCGCGCGTCAGTGGTTTTGGCGGCGCAATAAAAAAGCCCACGCAATGCGCAGGCTTTGTCCATTCCCACTATTTTTCAAGTCGGCTTGTCATTCCGCCAGTCGCGCACCCAGTCCTGCGCGGGTTTGCACGGCTGTGAACTCCAGCGCGATGCCCTCATCAAAGTGACGCACCACCACAGCTTTCATACCACTCAACCAGACGCGTGCCCCGATCGCAGGGCGAACGTCAAGGGAAACCGCCGCACCGGACAAAGAAATATCAATGATATTAATAGGATAGCTACGTCCGTCTTCAAGTTCCAGAACCGAATTGTTGTTTTGCGGTTCCAGCCTTTCGTGGCGGCGCATGTCGCGCGGGTCAAACGGGTCAGTGTTGCGCAACCATTCCAAAGTGGTGGCAATCTTCTCGCGTTTGCGCGGGGTGCCGTCAATTCGGATCGCAAACCCGCCATCAAAAAGACGCGTGACGGGGCCTTCAATGCGGCCAACCTGATCCAGGTAGATGATAACCGTTTCATCAACACGCGGCGCGTGACCGGCAACTACGGCTGCGTCCCCGGGCGAGATATTGATCGCCTGACACGGTATTTCCAGCTTATTGGGGAGCAAACAACGGCCAAACAATGCCACCGGCATGCGCTCATAACCACGCCGGTCGGTCTCAGATTCCAGCCATACAACGTCTTCAGCGGCCATGAACTTTGGCAGTTACGGTTAACAACGCCCCAATATGAGGGCGGTATCGTTAAAAAACCGTCAGTTTTCGGGCCGTTTTGGCGGCTTTAAACGCTGCGTCCGCCATCGATGACCTTGAGATGGGCGATTTGGCGGGCATCGTGCAGGTCGGGTGCGATAGTCGGCGCGTCTTGGTATTTATTCAATAACACGGTGTCCAAGGATCGACCATCCAGCCGGCGTCGTCCGCCATCGCGCAAGCCGTCCGGCACTTCAAACGGCCAGTTGGCGCGGAAAGCATCGCTTTCCCAAGGACGGATCACACGAATGCTGCGCACGCTTTGGGATGTGATCGGCGTGATGCCCAGCCAATGCGGAGTGGAGCAGGGGACTGTGAGGCCCAAAATGCGTTGATCGTTTTGGCCGTTATGCTCCAGCGGCATGAGCAGCGTTTCCAAAGTCACCGCCTCGCCGCCGTCGGTTTCGGCACGGCTGCAAATGAGAACGAGGTAATCGTCCACGCCCATGCGTGCGATCCAGTTGTGCACGGCACGACGGTCCCAGCCTTCAAAGGCCAGATCGAACGTTTCGCGCCGCATCTCACGCCCGTAGAGCGCGCAAAGGGCTGTGCCCGCCAACCGGTAGACCGGCTGCGACCCGGTGGAATCCAAAATGAACATGTCCGGCAAAAGCTCGCGACAGGCGACCGGTTGAATGTCGGCTCGGTCCGGCCAACGGCGGGTGAGCGTCGGCACGGCCACGGGAGAAGAGTTAGGCGTCGACCCATCTTCGATTTTCACACTGGCAAGGGGGGCTGCTTGGTCCAGCAACTCCATCCAATAGCCCAGCACCTTCTTTGTTTTATTATGGCGCATGACTGCGGCTCCATATGGAAACGGCCCCGAATTGACGTCCATCTGTCCCATTGTGGGGCAAGTGAAGGTCGTATCGGGTTTGATAGGGCTGGTGCTGCACAGGTCGTGCCACCCAAGTGGTTGGCCTACGAGTCGCACGGTCCGCTGACGCATAGAAGGGTGCGATGCCCACGTTCTGTGGACGGCGAAGTGTTAAGCGATATTAAGGTTAACAGGGGGTAACGCTTGCCAGTTTGGGCGCGTCGTGTGTATCTGGGCGTGAACTCCACCGAGAGCCGCCCATGCCCTGTTTGGGCCCTTACCAGCGGCACTCCAGCGACTGCGAAGCGGGCTACAGCACGAAGCTTCGCCAAACTATAGCTTGGCACCGCATACCGTCAGGGGACGGGATTGGGGACAGACCAACAGCCCGGTGCTTTCCGCACCGGGCTTTTTTTTGCGTTGCGTTTGGTTGGGTAACTGGTTTGTGAAGGGGTGGGTCAATTGATTTGCGTGAGCATTTCCCACGTCCGGCAATCTGCATTAAGACGCGGTATCCGCCCCTATGGGTCCCGCTCATGCCCAACACGCCATATATGACTGATAGGCCAGACGACCAAACACCGCCAAACAGTAACGGCTTTCAAACGGGCGCGGGGGCTGACCAAGAGCCCGTAGAGGCGCAGCCAACGCCACCAATCTTCAATCTGCCCGGGGTCATTGTGGTCTTGGCCGGTGTCATGGCGGCCGTCCATGCAGTGATAACATGGGGTCTATCGGACCAAGGTTTTACCACAGCGCTTTTGTTGTTCAGCTTCATTCCGGCCACAGTCACCGAGACGTTTTCTGACGTTCCCAGCGCATGGGTGGCTGTGTGGACCCCCGTCACCCACGCCTTTTTGCACGGAGATTGGTTGCATCTGGGCGTCAATGTGGTCTGGCTGGCCGCTTTCGGTTCTGTCGTCGCCAAGCGATTGGGACCGCTTCTGTTTTTGATCTTTTTTGCCTTGGGCAGTGCGTCCGGAGCGTTGGCCCACTTGCTGTCCCACGGCGCGGCCATGGTGCCGGTGGTGGGCGCGTCCGGCGCTGTGTCGGCTTGTATGGGGGCTGCGGTGCGTTTTGCGTTCACACGGGCAGGGGTGTCGCGCCATCCCGAGACAGCACGGCGTTTGTCGCTGATCGAATCCTTTCAAAACCCGGCCATCGTGGCCTTCGTTGCGATCTGGTTTGCCATGAACTGGGTGTTTGGTTCCGGCGTCATCGCTATTCCGGGGGCAGAAGGGGCCATAGCGTGGGAGGCCCATGTGGGTGGGTTTCTGTTTGGCCTTTTGGGCTTTGGCCTGTTCGATGTGCTACGCCCGAAGCGATTGCGGTTCTCGTGAGAGCAAACCTCACGAACCGCTGGCAGGAACCTCCGCAAGGTCCGCCATCCGGGCGATTTCATGCTTGGCAGCTTTATAGCCCAAATCGATAATCTCTTCGGCCCGGTGAAACTCTGCCAGCCCAATCTCTCCAACACGGGGACGGATCGTGAGGTCCGGTGGATCGCCCGCCAATCGTGAGCGCGAGATGCGGTCTTGGATGATGTTGAACGATTGCACCATCACACCGGTAAAGCCCAGCACTTGGCCCATGCGCGAACCGCCCGACTTTTTACCCAATTTGCGCTCAAAGGCCTGCGCCACCGCATCCGTGTTATGATTGCCGTCCTCTGACGAGACATCGCGCACGATTGTGCCGCGCCCAAACACATCGGACGACAGGTTGACGGCCACCACTGCATCAGCCTCATAAGCCCGGCAAACCGGCACTGGCACAGGGTTTACCAAAGCGCCATCCACCAGCAAACGGTCCCCCATCAAAACCGGTTCAAACACGCCGGGCAGCGCGTAGGATGCACGTATGGCGTCGATCAACGGCCCTTTGTTGAGCCAGATTTCGTGGCCCGTGGTGATTTCCGTAGCCACGCAGACCAGTGGCTTGGGCAGTTTTTCCAAACGAAGATTGCCCAGATGCTCTTCCATACGCTCTGCCAGCCGATACCCCGAAATGAGCCCCGCTCCGCGCAGGCTGAAATCGAGGAAACCGACAATGCGTCGGGGGGTCAGGCTGAGGGCAAATGCTTCCAATTCATCCAGTTTGCCCGCCAGGTAACAAGCGCCAACCAAGGCGCCGATGGACGTGCCGGCAATCATTTTGACGGGAATATGGGCCTCATCCAGCGCGCGCAGAACACCGATATGAGACCAGCCGCGGGCTACCCCACCGCCCAGCGCTACAGCGATTCCGCGTTCGCGCTGGCCGGTCGTATGCCCCATAGGGTGCGGCGCATGTGCCACGTCGGTGCCCTTGCCAATATCTGTGCCGATATCGGAGTTTTCATCCCGCCCGCTGTCCTTCGCCGACATCAGTCCCGCTTTATCCCTCATCCCATGCATGGGGATAGGCTGGCGCAAAGCGGTTAATATGTCATGCGTGTTTGGGACTTATCGTTACCAACACAGCGGGAGCGGCGCCTTCCATACGGCACGAGCCGTTGACACTAGCCGCTATAGACGTCCTTTGGGTCAAAAAGCGGGGCGTCTTCGTCCATCACCAAGGCCGCTTCCCCGTTTTCCAGCACCACCCTTCGATAGAAGCAACTTTTGCGTCCGGTGTGGCAGGCCGCTCCATGGCCTTGTGCATCAACACGCATCCAAATCGCGTCCTGATCGCAGTCCACCCGCACCTCTCGCACGGCCAGCGTGTTTCCGGATGTGCCGCCCTTGTGCCAGATTTCCTGGCGGGACCGGCTGTAAAAATGCGCTTCGCCGGTTTCCAGTGTCAGCCGCAGCGCCTCCGCATTCATGTAGGCCACCATCAATGGCTGCCCCGTTTGAGCATCCGCAGCCATGGCCACTACCAGACCCTGCGCATCATAGCGCGGGTTCAGCGTGAAGCTGGTTTCGTCGTGTGATGAAGACACGGTGTAGACCTGTGTTTGGAGGGCTTAGGCGCGCTGGCCATTGACCATCGTCATGAAGTGCACCTGCTCTTGGACATCGTCCTTGTAGGCACCGGTGAATGTGGACGTGAGCGTCGTAGAACCTTGTTTGCGGATCCCGCGCATCGCCATGCACATGTGTTCTGCCTCAATGATAACGGCCACGCCCCGCGGTTCCAACACGTCTTGGATGGAGTGTGCCACCTGCGCCGTCATGCTTTCTTGGGTCTGCAAACGTTTGGCAAAAATATCCACCACGCGGGCGATCTTCGACAGGCCCAGCACTTTCCCATCCGGCAAATATCCAACGTGGGCCTTGCCAATAATTGGCACCATGTGGTGTTCGCAATGGCTGAAAAACGGGATATCGCGAACGACCACCATGTCGTCATAGCCGGCGACTTCTTCAAATGTGCGACCCAGCACTTCCGCTGGATCGTCTGTATAGCCACCAAAGAGTTCGCCATAGGCCTTCGCGACGCGCGCGGGCGTTTCGATAAGACCTTCCCGTGTGGGATCATCGCCGGCCCACAGCAACAGTGTGCGCACCGCCTCTTCCGCTTCCTTTCGGGTTGGGCGGGCGATGGGCAAGGATGTTTCGTCAGATGCCGTAGGAATTTTGTCTTTGTCGACGATCTGGTCCATTGGGTATTCCGTTTCGGCTTTATGCGGGGGTGACTGTTTGGTTGTTAAAACCGAAGCCACTCAAGCCGACCTCCCAGCGGGTGCGTGGGAACACATACTGCAGGCTTGATTGGGTTCCGGGGCCTTTCGGCACGGTGACCTTTTATTGTGTGTCGAGAAGACTGACTGATCCGCAGCGATCGCGCTCTTTTGGACCATTGTTCCCTCCACCGATGAGCCCTAATATAGACATGAATGGGCGCGTGCCAAGTTGAAACTCTTGTTGGCTCTCGGTCATCACCCAGGATAGACCTCCGCAAGTCCAAACTTTTTGTGCTGCAAAGTCACTTTTGAGATGGAATTATGAGCATAAACGCTGTCTACAACGCCAAAATCCTCGATTACGCGGGCAATATCGGTCGCATCGGCGCACTCGACGCACCGGATGGCAGCGCAAAGGCCCACTCAAAGTTGTGCGGCTCAACGGTGAGCGTCGACATCAAAATTCAAGACGACCTGGTCGCCGACTACGCCCAAGACGTGAAAGCCTGCGCGCTGGGCCAAGCGTCGGCTGCCATCGTCGCCAACAACATCATCGGCGCAACGGGGGAGGAACTACACACAGCCTTGGACCAGTTTCGCGCGATGCTGAAAGAAGGTGGTGCAGCGCCGGAGGGGCGCTTCCAAGAGCTCAAGTTTCTGGAACCCGTGCGGGAATACCGTGCCCGCCATGCCTCCACACTGTTAGCTTTGGAAGCGGCGGTAGAGGCATTCGACAAGGCCCAACTGGCCAGAAACGCCGCCTGACGTGCCGGTAAACCACGCCCTTTGTTCCGCCTGCGGGGCAATCTGTGAACACTAGCCGATACTCGCGCAACTATAGTGGTCCGTGGCGTAAGACGCCGGGCCGGTTGTTTGGGGTCGGGCTGATCCGCTTTTATCAACTCACTTTGAGTGGCTTTATCGGCAACTCGTGCCGCCACATCCCCACATGTTCGGAGTACGGCTACGAAGCCATCGCTCGCCACGGCCTTTTACGCGGTGGATGGCTGACTGCCAAACGCGTCGCCCGATGCGGCCCGTTTAAACGTCTGGGCGCAACCCAAGGCCACGATCCCGTGCCGGATTAGGGCCAGACCGTTCGGAAAACGGGGTATTTTTGCCGCTGCACAAACGCGGAACCGAGCGTCGGCCCAGCACGTCCTCTTCATCGGTCAAGATCAACCAGCCCCCCGCGTTGACCTGATACCGGCAGTCGCCTACACCCGCGCCCATAAAACCAACCACCCGCGTTGTATGCGGGACTGGATAGCAAGGAGCGACTGCCATGGCCGAGGGCGCCAACTCTTCCTCTATTGATCTTGAATTTCCTGACGGTTCCGTTCGCTCCTTTGAGGGCGGGACGACTGGCTTTGCAATTGCCGAGGGCATTTCGAAGTCACTGTCGAAAAAGGCTGTGGCCTGCACCTTAAACGGCGATCTCATCGATCTGTCGGAACCGCTTCAATCTTCTGGGAAAATCGAAATCGTAACCCGCACGGACGAGCGTGCGCTGGAGTTGATCCGGCACGATTGCGCCCACGTTTTGGCTGAGGCCGTGCAGGAAATCTGGCCGAACACGAAAGTGTCCATCGGGCCGGTGATTCAAAATGGGTTCTACTACGATTTTGACCGCGCCGAGCCCTTCACGCCGGAGGACTTGACGGTCATAGAAAAGAAGATGGGCGAGATCATCCGTCGCAACCAGCCGTTCACCCGCGAAGTGGTGAGCCGCGAGCACGCGCGCGATCTGTTTGAAAAAATGGGCGAGCCCTACAAGGTGGAACTGCTGGACGCGATCCCCGAAGGCGAGGACGTTAAACTCTACCGTCAGGGTGAGTGGACGGACCTGTGCCGTGGACCGCACATGCCGGCCACAGGCCACGTGGGCAATTCGTTCAAACTGATGAGCGTGGCCGGAGCCTATTGGCGTGGCGACAGCAACAATCAGATGCTCTCTCGCATCTACGGCACGGCCTGGGCGGACGACAAACAGCTGAAAAACTACCTTCATATGCTGGAAGAGGCGCAGAAGCGCGACCACCGCAAGCTGGGGCGCGAGATGGATCTGTTCCATTTTCAAGAAGAGGGGCCGGGCGTTGTGTTCTGGCACGCCAAAGGCTGGAAAGTGTTCCAAAACCTCGTCAACTACATGCGCCGCCGCATCGAAGATGACGGCTATGAGGAAGTGAACGCACCGCAAATCCTCGACAAGGCACTGTGGGAAACCTCCGGCCACTGGGGCTGGTACCGCGAAAACATGTTCACCACCGTGACGGAAGATGACCGTGAGTTTGCCATCAAGCCAATGAACTGCCCCGGTCACGTGCAGATTTTTAAAAACGGCCTGCGGTCCTACCGCGAACTCCCTGTTAAACTGGCGGAATTCGGCAACGTGCACCGCTACGAGCCTTCCGGTGCATTGCACGGCCTGATGCGCGTTCGCGGCTTCACGCAAGACGACGCCCACGTGTTCTGCACGGCCGAACAATTGGAGGCGGAATGCCTGCGAATCAACGAGTTGATCCTGTCGACCTATGCTGACTTTGGGTTCGAGGAGATCGTGGTAAAATTGTCCACCCGCCCTGAAAAGCGCGTCGGCAGCGAAGAGGGGTGGGATCGCGCGGAAGCCATCATGCAAGACGTGCTGGACCGGATCGAACGCGAGTCCGATGGCCGCATCAAGACCGAGTTGAACCCGGGCGAGGGCGCGTTCTACGGACCGAAATTCGAATATGTTTTGCGCGATGCCATTGGGCGCGACTGGCAATGCGGCACCACGCAGGTGGATTTTGCCCTGCCGGAACGGTTTGGCGCGTTTTACATCGATGCCGATTCCAGCAAGCAGGAGCCAGTTATGGTGCACCGTGCGATCTGTGGTTCCATGGAGCGGTTTATCGGCATTTTGATTGAGCACTTTGCAGGTCATCTGCCGCTGTGGTTGTCACCGCAACAGGTCGTCGTCGCCACCATCACGTCTGAGGCTGATCCCTATGGCGAGAAAGTCGCGGCAAAACTCAAAGCGGCAGGCCTTTCTGTGAAAACCGATTTCCGCAATGAGAAAATCAACTACAAGGTGCGTGAGCACTCGCTTGCCAAAGTGCCGGTCATTATCGCGGTTGGCATGAAGGAAGCGGAGGAGGGCACAGTCAGCGTGCGGCGCTTGGGGTCCAAGCACCAAACGGTGATGCCGCTGGAAGAGGCCATGGAGAGGTTGACCGAAGAAGCAATCCCACCGGACGTCAAGCGACGCACGCAGCAGGCCGAAGCGGGCTGAACCGTGGCTAACTTTCGCGCCGCACTTCAACGCGGATGTTTTGCCCTGGCGTGACTGTAAAGGTGTTGCGGAACGTCCGCGTTCCGTTGCGGGCGGCGGCCTCGTAAACGCCCTCAGCAAGGATCAAGGTGGGGGCAATGGAGGAGGAAGAGAACACTTTTTCTCCGTCCTGCGTAAAGACTTCCCACGATGTGTTTGCGATGGGGTCACCGCCGCTGCGAGACACCAGCCGCATGGACACTTCCGCACCGCGATGTTGCAACTGGGCTGACGTGATCTGTCCCGGTTTGACTTGAAGGTCTGCGCGGACAGTGGAGTTGATCGTGCCGAAGCGCGACAACACGTGATAGGTGCCGGCATTGAGGCGCACCACCCGCTGCGGCTTCACGTTCAACGCCACGAGCTTGCGTTCGCCATCCTCATTTTGTTGCAACTCGTAGATTGAAAAGCGCAGATCTTTTTCAAGGATGCGGTTGCCCATGGATGTTGCGTTCAGTTTTAAGCCGCCCGCATTCAACACAAATTCTTCGTTCTGTCCGTCACGGCCCAGTTCTACACGCTTTGTGGCGCCCGCTCGGCCAAACCCTGCATGGACCAGATAAGTGCCGGGGGGCAGGGCGATGGAGGTCGGTCCTCCCTCAGCCTCGGCGAGAAGGGGCAATGTTCCCTCTTCGGTTTCCACGTCCCCAAAGACCCGCCACACCATGCCATCGGCAATGGGCTCTGCCTCGTCCGTCAGTTTGGCCGTAAGAACCAAGCTAAAATCGCCGGTAGGCGCGGGCGCCAACTGAGCATGCGCTTGGGGCACCGCGGTAGCCAAGGCGGCGCACACCACAAAAAATGCGAGCAAGACAGGTGTAAGACCAAACGGCAATCGGGGAGTGTTACGTTCCATGGGGCAAGCCTTGTCCCAGCTTTTCGGCAAATTCAAGTTGGGTTGGATCATTGAGAGCGGTTCACAATTTGATTGAACTGCTCTGTTGCGAAGCGCAACCCGGCGCTTATGCGCCACCTCTCCCCCCACCTAGGGTCGCGAAGGCCTCTTGAGGCCGACAGCGTGAGCGCCACAACTGGATCGATTCTATCAAAGATAGAAATGATCTAGGACACACAAGACGCTAGAGTGCAGAACCAGTCTGCCAAATTGCAGCCTTGTTCAGGCCTTCCATCACGCGTAGCACATGGCTCCCATAGTCTTTTGAGTGAGTGCGACCCGCCAATGCCAGCATCTATTCCAGACCTCATGACTTATTTGAAAACCCGACGCTCGTCCCTGTCGCTTACCCTGGAAGCGCCTGGCCCGAGCCGTGAGCAGATTGAAGAGATCGTAACGGTCGCCTCCCGCGTCCCGGACCACGGCAAGCTCGCTCCATGGCGCTTTGAAGCATGGTCTACCAAGAGGCGAGAGGCGCTTCATGCTGCACTGTCCCAACATCTGCACATCAACCAAGATCGTATGGACGGTGAAGACACCGGCAAATTGCAGCAGCAAACAGATAAGCTTTTGCACGGGCCAACCCTGTTGGTCTGCGTCAGCACGGCCAAAGATCACCCTAAAATTCCGCTTTGGGAACAGCACCTGTCGGCAGGGGCTGCGTGCATGAATACGCTGATGGCCGCCAACGCACTGGGGTTTGAGGCCCAGTGGCTGACTGCATGGTATGTCTACGACGAGACCACCGCGCCAGTTCTCGGTTTGGGCGATGGCGAGCGTATCGCGGGTCTTATTCACATCGGTTCCACAAACGGAGCCAAAAGCGAACGGCCTCGCCCCCCGCTTGAAACTATCTTGAAGCACATCGAAGAGTAGGCCGATCCATGTTTTACCAAACTGGTACCGGCCATAGCCTGCCTAAAACCCTTGCGCACGATCCTTTCAAGGCGATGATCGCGCCCCGGCCCATCGGTTGGATCAGCACTTTAGACACCGATGGTACGCCGAACCTTGCACCATATTCCTTCTTTAACGCCGTGTCCGACAGTCCAAAAATCCTGATGTTCGCCTCCGGCGGCATAAAAGACAGTGCAAAAAACGCGCTTGATACCGGCGAGTTCACCTTCAACTTTGTGAGTTCCACCATGCGCGACGGCATGAACCGCTCGTCAAAGTCTTATGAGCACGGTGTCAGCGAGTTCGAAAAATCCGGTCTCGAGCAGGTCCCGGGGCAGACTGTGGCCTGTCCGCGCGTCAAAGGTGTTGCAGCGGCCTTTGAGTGCAAAACGCTCGAACCGCACCAACCAACCACGCTTTCGGGTGAAAAAGCCGACTATGTTTTGATTTTGGGCGAGGTTACCGGCATTTTCATCGACGACGCCTGCATCGCGGATGGTCGTTTCGATCTCGCTAAAGCCGATCCCATCATGCGTGCGGGCTACCGCGATTACATGAGTGCAGGTGGTATGTTTGAGCTCACACGGCCGGATGATCTTTGACTACACTTTTTTGTTGGGTCGCGCGATCTTGGCTTTTAATTCACGAAACTGTCGAATTGCCTTGTTAATGACATGAAAGCGGCCTAGCTCTGCAACTTCGATATTTGCCGAACGACTGTCCTGCCTTCTCCATCCCAGATGGTTATGCACTCAGAAATTTCTTCAAGATCGAATTAACAGGCCAAAAAACCCACATGCGGGTTGGCCCTGAAGTGGCCCTTCACCGGGCCGAGTGTAACCAACTGAATGGAACTGCAAAATGACCTCCGGAACTGTAAAATTCTACAACGAAACCAAAGGCTACGGCTTTATCCAGCCTGACGATGGTAGCAAGGACGTTTTCGTCCACGCAACCGCCTTGGAACGTTGTGGCGTTTCTTCCTTGAACGAAGGACAGAAGGTTTCTTTTGAAACCGACATCGACGCACGCAGCGGCAAGCCTGCCGTGAGCAAGCTCGAACTGTCCTAATCTTCCAATTCGTCCCGCCTTGCGGGAGCGGTGCAGTCGTGATCGATTGCGGAAGGTAATGATGTGAAGAAGCGCTGTGTCCTGCACGGCGCTTTTTTTGTGAGCCGATCGTGTGGGGCTCACAAGGGCCGCACAGCCCGCACTACTGTGTTGGAAGAGCGGCTGCCCGCGCTAAGAGCGATTGTGCTTTACGCAAATGCGGTCGGTCCAGCATCGCCCCATCCAACGCCAGCACGCCGGGATTGCCAGCCGCTTCAAAAGCGGCCACCACACGCTCGGCTTCCGCCACCGCCTGTTTGCTGGGCGTGAAGGCCGCATTGATGATGGCGATTTGCGCCGGATGGATAGCCATTTTCGCCGTAAAGCCATCCACCGCCGCTTCACTGCACTCTTCTGCTAATCCATCCTCATCGCGAAAATCAGGGTAGACGGTGTCGATGGGTTGCACTCCGGCAGCCACGGCCCCCAGCAGTGCTTGCACCCGCGCGAACCGATATGGATCACGGTAGGTTCCGTCCGGGCGGCGGCGGGCGAGGGCCCCGATATCGGCAGACAAGTCTTCCGCACCCCAAGTCAGCCCCGCCAAACGACGGCTACAGCGCCCATAGGTGCCGGCTTGCAGCGTACCGGCAGCGGTTTCCGTTGCGATGGCGATGATGCGCGTGCTGCCGTCATCCAAGCCGTTTTCCGCCTCGTGCACGCGCAACAAACTGTCCAGCTTGGTCACCTCCTTGCCGTGTTCGGATTTTGGAAGAAGAATTCCATCCGGCTTTCCCGGCATCACTGCGGCAAGATCATCGTCTGACAGACCGGTGTCGAATGCATTGATGCGGATATAGAGCAGGGGGCGGGTCTGCTCTTTAGAGGTTGTTTTCAAAAAGTCGAAAGCCACCGAACGCGCTTGAGGCTTGTTGTCGAGCGCCACGGAATCCTCGAGATCGATCAGCAGACAGTCCGCGCCGCTGCCCAGCCCTTTGGCCAATTTGCGCTCGCTGTCACCGGGTATGAACAGGGCTGATCTCATGTCATTTTCCGTTCAAACAGCCGTATCATGTGCCTGTCGGCTCACGCATCATCATAGCTTGCCGATGACACTCGCAGACTAAAACATCGTTTTGGTTATAGCCGCGATGGACAAAATCCACGATGCCTCGATCCGGCTTGGAGCGGGAGGCGCGAACAGCGGCAACTTCGGTTTCGACACGAATGGTATCGCCCTGCAAGACTGGGTGGGGAAACTTTGTGTCGGTCATGCCCAGGTTGCCGATGGTCGTACCAATCGTGGTGTCATGCACCGAAATGCCGATGACAAGGCCAAGTGTGAAAAGCGAATTCACCAGTGGTTCACCCCATTGGGTCGTGGCGGCAAATTGACGATCAATGTGTAGGGGCTGCGGGTTCAGCGTCATGGTGGAGAACATCATATTATCACTCTCCGTCACAGTTTTGCGCAAGCTGTGGTCAAAAGTCTGGCCCACAAAAAACGCATCAAAATAAAGACCTGCCACCGCACACACTCCCCATAGCTGACTGCGTCACCGTATAGCGCTGGCACCGGCTCAAGCAACCATCACAGCGCTTCGCGGGCTTGCAACATGGTTAGGAGACCGCAAACAAACGTGGTGAACCAACGATTAACTCTTGGCTGCTAGCTTCGACATCAAGGAACGGTCGCCGTGTTGGATCGAACCTAGAGTTTGTTTTGTAGCGTACCGCGTTTTGGAGTTGCGTAATGTTTGTAGAGCGTTTTGTGGCGTGGGCTTCCCACGCTTGTGTGGCCGAACGTGCCGATGCCTTGAAGGTGATGGCCCAGCGCTACAGAGACCGCGATATAGCGGCTGACGACATTCCCGGCACCGAACAGGTGTTTACCCTTTTCCTTGATGATACAAGCCCCCTGGTCCGCGCCACCATGGCAGAGGCTTTGGCAGGCTGCGAATTCCTTCCCCGTACACTGGTGTGGAGCCTGTCCCGCGATATTCCGGAAGTGGCGGCTGCCATGTTGCGCCAATCGCCGCTTTTGGGTGTGAACGCGCTCGTTCATGCCGCCCGTGATGGTGACCCCATTTGTCAGGCCGCAGTGGCTGCACGAGACGATATCGACGCAAAAACCGTGCGCACTCTCGTCGCCTTTGGCGCACCGGAGGCTGTGGTGGCTCTGCTGCAAAATGATCAAGTGCTGCTGTCAGCAGACTTGAAACACGATTTGGCCAAACGCCTCTCCTCGGATGCGACGGTCCGTGATGTGCTGCTGGATGACGAGACGATCCTGCCGCAGACGCGCCAGATTTTGGTGCACGGACTTGCATGTTCCTTGGTCGATTTCGCATCCAGCCATTTCTGCGTTGAGGAAGCGCGCCTGCGTAGCGTCGCTAACCGCGCTGCAAGCCTTGGCAGTGTGGAATTGGCCGACGGCGCAGTCGCCAAAGCGATGGCTGACTACATTGCTCATTTGCATGACACCCACCAATTGACCCCCACGCTGTTATTGCGGGCGGTCTGCGAGGGTCGTTTGGCCTTGTTTGAGGCTGCCATGGCCCAGCTTTCCGGCGTGTCTTTGCGCCGTGTCCGGTCCACTGTGAAGGCCAGCCGTTCATCCGCGTTCCGCTCGCTCCATACGCGGGCCGGATTGTCCGATACGACGTTCTCAGTCTTTCAAGCGGCCATCGCCATGGTTCACACCGGCTTGACAGGTAACGATCTCATTTTGGCTATCGTTGATCGTGTGGAGGAAGAGGGCAGTGCGGACCCGGCATTGCTGTCGATGCTGTATCAAATTGCTGCCGATAACCGCCGTCACCAAGCCCGTAATTTTGATCGTCAAAAACTGCTGGCTGCGTAGGCTACACCCTCAGCGCTTTACTTTCGTGCGACGCTAGTAGCGGAACTGCTCGTCCAAGATGCGTTCTTCCCAGCTGTGCTGCGGGTCGAACAACAGTTTGCCTTCCGCGTCGCGGTCTTCGCGCACACTGACGGAGATGGCCGATTTGAACTCGGTATTGTCCGCCACCGCGTTAACGGGCCGCTTTTCGGGCTCCAGCACCGTGATGCGCACGTGGGAAGAGTTGGGCAGCAGCGCGCCCTTCCAGTTGCGCGGGCGAAACGGGCTGACGGGGGTGAGGGCCAGCAAGGGTGCTTTCAGCGGTAAGATCGGGCCGTGGGCCGACAGATTGTAGGCGGTGGAACCTTGCGGTGTTGCCACCATCACGCCATCGCAGACCAAGTGTTCCATGCGTGGGTTGTCATCGATGTCGATGCGCAAGCGTGCCGCCTGATGGGATTGGCGAAACAGCGAAACCTCATTGAAAGCGGTTGCTGAATGAGTTGCTCCATCCGCGTCCACTACATCCATTTGTAGCGGATGGATGACTTCCTCAAGCGCGCTCGCCACCCGTTCGTGCAGGCCGTCTTCGGTATAGGTGTTCATCAAAAAGCCGATAGTGCCCTTGTTCATTCCGTAGATCGGAATGCCTGACCCCATGAACTGCAACTGGGTCTGGAGCATGAAACCGTCACCGCCAAGCGCCACGATCACGTCAGCCGCGTAAGGATCGCAGTTGCCATAGCGTTTCGTCAGATCCGCCAAAGCTGTGTGGGCGTTGTCAGTGCTCGCCGCCAAAAAGGCGAGATTATCAGTTGATCTTGGCACCACAGCCACTCCGCGTCAGCAACGCACACGGTGTGTCATATCATTGCGGACGTTGCAAAGCGGGTAGGGACTACCAACACAGTTTTGGGCCAATTTCGGAGTTAGCACCGGGGCCATTATGGTGGGCTTGCACTGTCGTACCGACAAGAATCTATGGCCGAAGCGGCACCCAATTGTGATGTGAGGTGCCGCCGGGGCCTCAACCCAAACGAGGCAGCCTAGCTTCCCACAGCCGCCTTTTTCTTTTTGGCGGTCTTTTTCTTAGCTGTTGTTTTCTTCTTAGACTTGGTTTTTTTCGCAGTCTTCTTTTTCGTGGTCGATTTTTTGGCGGCTGTTTTCTTAGTTGTCTTCTTTGCCGGCTTCTTAGCAGCAGTTTTCTTCGCTGGCTTATCGGCAGCGTCGGACGATTTGACGGATGCCTTCTTCACCGGTGTTTTCTTGGCTGCGGTCTTGGTTGACGACTTTTTCTTCACCGATTTTTTGGCACCACTGCCGGGTTTCGCGCGGCAGAAGGCTTTTACGCGTGCGCCGTCTTTACGGGTGAACGCCTTGACATAGGAGCAGGAATTGCTGCCTTCACACGCGGACCGTGCCATGCCCTTGCAGGCAGATTGTGCATAGGCGCTTGTTGTCATTGGGCCGCTGATGGACAGGGTCAACATCAGGGCGATGGCCCCAAGCGCAAGGCTGGCTGCTCGGAGGGTCTTTGCAAAAATCGTGGTCATGTCAGGCTCCCGGTTCCGCACGGGCGCGGGCCGCCCTGCTTCGTTTACCATGGGTAAAGAAAACGGGGCGCAGCCGCAAGGACCGCACCCCGTTTGACGACGGTGAGCGTTGGGCCCGCAGGCCAAACAGTTTGTGGTGTCTTTTACGTCAAGCGTTGCAGCAGCTGATCGATGGAATCCTTTGCATCACCATAGAGCATGCGGGTGTTTTCCTTAAAGAACAGCGGATTTTCCACACCGGAATAGCCCTTGCCCTGTCCCCGCTTGGAGACGAAGACCTGTTTGGCTTTCCAGCACTCCAGCACCGGCATACCGGCGATGGGTGAGTTGGGATCATCCTGCGCTGCCGGATTCACGATATCGTTCGATCCAATGACAATGGCTACGTCGGTTGACGGGAAGTCATCATTGATCTCGTCCATTTCCAGCACGATGTCATAGGGCACTTTAGCCTCTGCCAACAGCACGTTCATGTGGCCGGGCAGACGCCCTGCGACAGGGTGGATCGCGAAACGAACCTCCTTGCCTTGTGCCCGCAGGCGGCGCACCAGTTCGGAGACGCTTTGCTGTGCCTGTGCAACCGCCATGCCGTAACCCGGTATGATGATCACGCTGTCGGCTTCGGAAAGCGTAGTGGCAACACCGTCCACATCAATAGCGATCTGCTCGCCTTCGACTTCCATTTGCGGACCTGCCGTGTTGCCGAACCCGCCAAGAATGACCGAGATGAACGAGCGGTTCATCGCCTTGCACATGATGTAGGAGAGGATCGCACCCGAGGAGCCCACCAGCGCGCCCACAACGATGAGCAAGTCATTGCCCAATGAGAAACCGATGGCCGCAGCCGCCCAACCGGAATAGCTGTTCAGCATGGACACCACCACCGGCATGTCTGCTCCGCCAATGCCCATGATCAGGTGATAGCCGATGAAGAAAGCAAGCAGCGTCACCAACACGAGCGACCAGATGCCAGCGCCGTTAAAATACGCGATGGCGAGCAACAGGGAGAGGATGGCCGCACCGGCGTTGAGCATATGTCCGCCTGGCAATTTGGTGGCTGCGGATGACACCCGCCCTGCAAGCTTGCCATAGGCAATCACGGAGCCGGTAAACGTCACCGCGCCGATGAACACACCGAGCACGATTTCCACCCGCAAAATGGCGATCTCGACCCCGGTCTTTTTGGCCAGCAATGCTGCAAAGCCTTCCGTTGCAGCGCGAGCCGCATCATCCATCACGGCCACGCGTGCCAATTCAATATCTGCATTGAAGCCCACGAACACCGCTGCAAGACCGACAAGCGAGTGCATGGCTGCCACCAGTTGCGGCATCTCCGTCATCTGGACGCGCTGCGCAACGACGTAGCCGATGGTGCCGCCTGCCGCGATCAAGACGAGGGAGAGCAACCACAGGCCTGCGCCCGGGCCGATCAGAGTGGCGACGACCGCAAGGGCCATGCCCACAATGCCGTACCACACGGCGCGCTTGGCGCTTTCCTGACCGGAAAGTCCGCCAAGGCTGAGGATGAAAAGAATGGCTGCGACGACGTAGGCCGCTGTTGTAAATCCGTAATCCATTGAGCCAGCCCCGCCTTACGATTTCTGGAACATGGCGAGCATGCGCCGTGTCACGAGGAAGCCGCCAACAATGTTGATGCCGGTCATGAAGATCGCAATGCCCGCCAATATGATCACCAGCGTGGAGCCGGAACCGATCTGCATAAGCGCGCCCAAGATGATGATCGACGAGATCGCATTGGTCACCGCCATCAGCGGCGTGTGGAGCGAATGAGCGACGTTCCAGATCACCTGGAAGCCGATAAACACCGACAACACAAACACGATGAAATGTTGCATAAAGCTTGCCGGCGCCACGAGGCCGACGGCCAGAAGCAGTGCAGCGCCAACGCTGAGCAGCACAACCTGATTGCGGGTCTGCTCTTTGAAGGCTGCCGTCTCGGCTGCGCGTTTTTCTTCCGGTGTCAGCTCTTTGGCTTTTTCCGCAGGTGCCTGCTTGGCAATCGCGTTGATCTTGGGCGGCGGCGGCGGGAAGGTCACCTCTTTTGCGTGGGCGATGGTCGCGCCCCGTATCA
The DNA here is from genome assembly GCA_038746275.1 of Pseudomonadota bacterium. GTDB lineage: Bacteria > Pseudomonadota > Alphaproteobacteria > Rhizobiales > Rhizobiaceae > Pseudahrensia. Next base: position 192,423 of record JBCDKS010000004.1, read on the forward strand.
CATCGTCTTCCATGTCATGCACGATAACGCCGTCTTTTTCCGGCGTCAGATCGGTCATCATGTGGCGGATGTTGGTCGCGTACAGCGTCGAGGATTGTGCCGCCATCCGGCTTGGGAAATCCGTGTAGCCGACGATGGTCACGCCGTTATCGGTGACGATCTTTTCGTCTTTGACAGTCAGTTTGCAATTACCGCCTTTTTCTGCCGCCAGATCGACGATTACGCTGCCCGGTTTCATGGCCTTCACCATGTCTTCGGTCCAAAGCTCCGGCGCTTCGCGGTTGGGTATCAATGCGGTGGTGATGACGATATCGATATCCGGTGCAAGCTCACGAAATTTCGCCAGTTGAGCGGCGGCAAATTCCGGTGAGGACACGGCTGCATAACCACCGGTGGTCGCTCCGTCCTGCTGTTCCTCTTCAAAATCGAGGAACACGAATTCTGCGCCCATGGACTCAACTTGCTCAGCCACTTCCGGACGCACGTCGAAGGCGTATGTGATGGCACCGAGCGACGTCGAGGTGCCGATGGCGGCCAATCCGGCAACACCTGCTCCCACCACCAGCACTTTGGCCGGCGGCACCTTGCCTGCGGCTGTGATCTGACCGGTGAAGAACCGCCCAAAATTATTGCCCGCTTCAATGACCGCGCGGTAGCCCGCGATGTTGGCCATGGAGGAGAGGGCGTCCATCTTCTGTGCCCGCGAGATGCGCGGCACCATATCCATAGCGATCACGCTGCTGCCGGCCTTGGCGGCCTGTTCCATCAACGGGCCGTTTTCGGCTGGATAAAAGAAGCTGATCAGGGTTTGGCCATCGCGCAGTTTTTTGGCTTCAGCTGCGGAAGGCGGGCGCACTTTGGCGACCACGTCTGCGGTTTTCCAAAGATCGGTGGCTGACTTGGCAACCGTGGCACCGGCCTCTTCATAGGCGGTGTCGGCAAATCCGGCTGCGGCGCCTGCGCCTTTTTCAATAAGGCATTCGTAGCCAAGTTTGGCCAAATCCTTGACGGATTGCGGCGTCATCGCGACCCGGTTTTCACCGGATGCGGTCTCCTTGGGAGTCCCAATGATAGGCATATAGAAGAGTCCTCGTCCCTAAATTCTGCGCACCTGCGATGATGCGAAAGCGCGAAAAACCAGTTGCCCGCGCCAAAAACAACCCTTGCGGCAAATTTTGGCTGGCCAGTTTGTCGCAGTTTGTCAGACTCCCTGCGGGAGACACTAGCCCTTCACGTAGAGGAATGCGAGCGACGGAAACCACCATTTGTGGTCATTTTCTGCGGAACTTGTTTAATTTCGGGCCCTTATAGTAAACCTCATCGGATCAGGCTGGCCTGAGCCTCTAGTGTTTTTCGCCGTTCCAGCTTGCGCTCGCGCAGCCATATGAAAATGCCGGATCCGATCACGATCGAAGCGCCCAGTACGGTGCTCCATGTCGGCCAGTCATTGAACACCAGCGCGCTCCAGATCGCGAGATAGAGGATGAACGCATAGGTGTAGGGCGTCAGTGTGCTGGCCGGGGCATATTCGTGGGCGCGGGTGAGAAGCTCATGGCCGAACCACCCAAAGAAGCCAAGCCCGATCATGATGGCCCAGTCCATGGCATTGGCCGGGTTTTGCCATTGCAGGAGCGCGAAGGGCAGGAGGGTGACAGTGCCCACGAGACCGGCGTAAAACTGCAAGGTCGCCGTACTCTCGGTTTCCGAAAGTTTGCGCGTCAAAATGGCGTAAAACGAAAAGCAAAGTGCTGCTGCCATGGAGAGAAAAACGGCGGGATGGAACGTTGCGCCAAAGGGTTGGACTGCGACTAAAATTCCACCGAAGCCGACAATGATGGCAATCCACCGCCATATGCCCACCCGTTCACCCAGCAACGGACCTGCCAAGGCGGTGATAATGATGGGGGCGGAAAACAAGATCGTGGACGTGAGTGTGAGCGACAGATACCGCACTGCAAAAAAGTTCAGGATCGTGGAGCCCATCAACAGAGCGCCCCGCACGATGACAAGGAACATCCTGTCGGACTTGAAGTTGTCCCAATCCACCCCGTGCCGGTTGAGCATGGCGAGCGAAATCGCAAACGCTCCTATATAGCGCATGAAGGCCAGTTGCAGGGAGGCAATCCCGGCAAGCGCCAGCCATTTGGCGCTGGTGTCAATGAAGGAGAACGCCAGCCACGCGCACAGGATCAGCGCGATGCCCACAAGGGGCTGGTCTGCTTTGCGCCCGGCGGCCTGTCTCATCGGATTGGCGGTGTTGTCTGCTTAAGTTGAAAACTTCGCAGCGTACCAGTCGACCATTTGGGAGACCATCTCGTCTCCATGGCCTTCGTCCCGCGCTGCCCCCATCGCGTCCCGTGCGCCGTTGCCCATCATGGTTTTCACGCCCATGTCTTCGGCCATATCGGAGTAATAGCCGACGTCTTTGCGGGCGTTTTTGATGGCAAAGGCGAGGCCGGACGGATCCCCTTCGAGAGCGTATTTGGATACAAAATCCATCATGCCGGAGTGCAACGGGCCTGCGCTCATGACGTCGTAGAGTGCCTTGCGGTCCACGTCGGCCTTGTCAGCCATCGCAAAGGCCTCTGCCATGGCATTGGCGACCGTCATGCCAAAGAAATTGTTGATCAGTTTAATCGTGTGGCCGGTGCCCAATGCGCCCAAATGGAATACGTTTTCTCCGAGATCGTCCAAGGCGGGTTTGACTTTGTCGAACGCTCGCTTGTCACCAGAGCCCATGATGTTGAGCATGCCGTCGCGACCGTGGGTGGGCGTGCGGCCCAAAGGGGCGTCGAGTAGAAAACCACCGGCCGCCGACACTTTTTCCCCCAACATGCGGGTGGAGCCGGGAAGAGACGTGCCGAAGTCGACCACCACCGCACCGTCGCGCAATCCGGCGATCACACCGTCATCGCCCTGCATGCGGGCTTCAACGTTTGCAGACGTGTCCATGCACAACATCACGATGTCACTGGCGGCGGCGAGGTCTTTGCTGGTCGCGTGTTCCGTCGCGCCACGGGCAACGGCCGCATCGACATTTTCGCGGCTGCGGTTGGCGATTACATGCATGGGATAGTCGAGATCGAGCAAGCGTTGCACCATTGCAGAGCCCATGAGGCCAAGGCCGATAAATCCGATTGCGGGTTTGCTCATGTTGATACTTTCGTTTCTTCGTGTGTTGCGTAGGCGCGCGCTTTAGCGCCGCTTTGAATTTCGTAGATCGAACCCTTTTTGGCGGGCTGCGGTTGAGGCACCCGGGCGGGAATCGCGGTCAGTCTGGGTTGGGTAGTGGTTTCACCGCACAGCATCAGGCTGTCATACTGTTCCATGGTCTCAAAGACGGTCATCGCCCCCATGATTGGGAAAGCGTCCGCCGCCATCATTTCGTAAAACAGCATCTGCCGGTCCCGTGTGGACTGATTAAGCGCTGATCCGTGCAAAATGCGACCGTGATGCAACGTAATCGTACCGGCGGGGCCTGTCAGCGCTACAGCATCGTCGAGGCAGTAGCCCGCCGCTTCCAGATCAACAGCACCGGCAAAGACGCCATCGCTGGTGTGATCCAAAATGGGGCCGGTGTGCGAACCGGGAAACACCTGCAACGGCCCGTTTTCCATCCCGATATCATCGAAGACGACGCCAATGGCCAAAACATCATCATTGGTGTGCGGGTAAAACGCAAAATCCTGATGCCATTGCACGGGCGCCCCGTACTCGGCTTTTTTCATGTTCAGTTTGGTGGTGTGCATGCGCAGATTGGGACCGATGAGGTCCCGCGCCGGTCCAAGGATCGCATCGCTACGCATCAACGAGTTGAAAAATTCCGACTGCAGGTCTGGCCGTTTGATGCGGCGAATGCGCGGGTCGTCTCGTGCGTGGCTGTCTTCGACATCAATCAGATCATCACTCTCATCCAGCGTTGCGGCGTGAGATGAAAGACGCGCGATCTCCGCATGGGCCTGCGCGATGATCTCGTCTGACAGATGTGCAGGCAACACGAGATAGCCGTTATCGGCATAAAATTGCTTTTGGGCCTGCGTGAGTGTTTCCATGCCTGCCATCACATCGTCGCGCCGATCTGCCACGGCACGAACTCGTAGTCGCCCAAACCTTGGCTTTCAGATTTTGTTTCTTCGCCGGAGGCGATGCGCAGCCATTGCCTGTAGATCGCTTCCCCCGCTTCTTCCAGCGATTGTGCGCCCGTTAGAATGCCCCCCGCGTCGAAGTCCATATCGTCACTCATTTTGGCGTAAAGATCGGAATTGGTGGCAATCTTCATGCAGGGCGCGGGTTTGGAGCCGAAGGCTGATCCCCGTCCGGTGGTAAAGGTCACAAGGTTGCAACCGGACGCGATTTGTCCGGTCACGGACGCCGGGTCGTAGCCGGGCGAATCCATGAAGGTGAAGCCCCGCTCGCGCACGGGCTCTGCATATTTGTAAACGCCGGTGAGGGGAGTCGTCCCGCCTTTGGCCGCTGCACCGAGGGACTTTTCAAGGATAGTGGTCAACCCACCTTTTTTGTTTCCGGGTGAGGGGTTGTTGTCCATCGAGCCATGGTTGCGCTTGGTATAATCCTCCCACCAGTGGATGAGATCGACCAGTTTGCGCCCCACTTTTTCGTTGGCCGCACGGCGCGTCAGCAGGTGTTCCGCGCCATAGATTTCGGGAGTTTCTGCCAGCACGCCGGTGCCGCCTTGTGCTACGAGCAGATCGCAGGCGTGCCCCAAGGCGGGGTTGGCGGTGATGCCGGACCAGGCGTCCGATCCGCCGCATTGCAAGGCCACCATCAGTTCCGAGGCCGGGCAGGGTTCCCGCTCTGCCTCATTGGCCAAAGGCAACATGGCGCGCACTTTTTCAATGCCCGCCTCGATGGTGCGGTTAAGCCCCGCCACGTCTTGGATGTTCATCGTGTGGAACAGCGGGCCCCGTTTGATGCCATGGGCCTCCACCAACCAGTCGATCTGGTTCATCTCGCAACCTAGGCCCACCATCAAAACGCCTGCGTGGTTTGGGTGGGCGGCATAGCCCCACATCACCCGTTGCAGCGCTTCAAAACCTTCGCCCGATCCTGCCATGCCGCAACCGGTGCCGTGCACGAAAGCGGCGACACCATCCACGTTTGGATAGTTCGCCATTTCATCGCCGTGCCGCCCGAACGGTCCAAAGGCTTCCGCAATTTTTCGGGCGGCTGTTGCTGAGCAGTTCACCGAGGTGATGATGGCGATCATGTTGCGTGTGCCAACCCGCCCGTTGGGACGCCGATAGCCCATGAATGTGTCGCGCTTGGCCTGTGTAACGGGTGCGACGGGGCGCAGATCGTTTGAAAACTCGTAGACACCGTTGGTGTTGCGAAATTCCACATTGTGGACGTGGACGTGCTCGCCCACCGCAATATCGTCGAGCGCAAACCCGATCAGTTGCGCATATTTCAGGACAGGATCACCGCGCTTCATGGTCTTTGTGGCCAGCTTGTGCCCCTTCGGCACCGGTTGGCCCACCAGCACATTTTGCACCGTCTCACCGGGTTTGAGCGCCCGAACAGCGGTGACAACCGTATCCTCAGGTGAGAGCCGAACAACCGATTCCATTGTGTTTTGCCGCTCCTTTAAGCGCAGGCTGGGGCGTCGGCGGACCAACGGTGAATGTCGATATGCGGTTGCTCGGCCAGCCTATCCCGGGCTTCTTCCCAAAGCGTGCGCCACGTCTCCGCGCTGCGCAGTTCGCTGGTCGGGTTGCGGCGGCTGCGCGCCACAAACGAGGGGAAGTGCGCCCGTCCAGTCGGTTGACCCGTCACGTTATACCGCAGATCAAACGACCAGCGGATGCCATCGCTTGTGTTGTTGAGAGAAGCGTGGGGTGTGAGCGGGTGGAGCAAAACGATGCCGCCAGCCTTGACCGGCAAAGGCACAGCTTCACTTTCATCCAGATAACCCGGGGCAATAGCGGTTTGTCGCTTGGGACAATGAGGGCGCATCCTGTCCCCGGGATGACGTGGCACCGCCTGCAGGCAACCATTTTCCACCGTCGCATCGGTGATGGCACACCATACGGTTACCATCTGCGTCGTGTCCGCATCCTCATGCGCGACGGCCCTGTCCTGATGCCAGTCCGTACCACCCACATGGGCGCGCACTTCATTGGCTTGCAGTGTTTTAGCCGGTGGTTTGATGCGTACATGCTGGATCGGGTTGGATGTGATTTCACCGCCGATCAGGCTCTCGACCACATCCAACAAGCGTTTATCAGTCACCAGATCGAAGACAGCTTGGCCAAAATGCATGGGTGTGTCGTGCTGAATGCGGTTCCCGGGCAGCGAGATGTCCATCGGTTGGAACCAATCGCACCCCGCGCGATAGGCGGTGATCAGCTTGTCTTCAAAGCTCAACTCTGTGGGGTCAGCCGTCACCTTGTCTTGCGCAAACCATGTTGCGTACAGATCATCCAGCAGCCCGGCATATTCGGCTTTGATGGGGGCGATGATCCGGTCCGGATCAATCACATCATCGACCACCAAAAACCCGTCGCGGTTAAACTGAGCAATCTGGTTTGCGTTCAGCACCGCAGCGCCTCCAAACCTTCCCAATCAAACTCCATCCCGTTGCCGGGCCGTTCGGACGCGATTGCCATGCCGTCGACGATTTCCAGCGGGTTGGCGATGTAACGGTCGAGCCCAAAACCGTGGGCTTCCAGGTAGGATCGGTTGGGGCATGCGGCGAGCAGATGCACCGTGATGTCGTGGGCACCGTGGCTGGTGACGGGCAGGCCAAAGGCTTCCGCCAACCGCGCGATCTTCATAAACGACGTCACGCCACCGCAATTGGTAACGTCCGGCTCGGGGAAGGTGACTGCCCCTTTGGAAATATAGTTTTTGAAGTCCTGCAGGGTGCGCAGATTTTCTCCGGCGGCCACTGGCAAACCGCCTTCGCGCACGACGCGGATGTGCCCATCAATGTCTTCCGGCGTTAGGGGCTCTTCCAGCCAGACGGGATCATAGGGCGCAAAAGCCCTTGCTGCCCGCACAGCTTGGTCAGCGGTGTATTTCATGTTGGCGTCGAGCATGAGCGGGAACTCATCGCCCAGATGCGCCCGTATGGCAGCCAGTTTGTGCACGTCTTCTTTGAGGCTATCGCGACCCACTTTCATTTTGATGGCGCGGAACCCTTTGGCCAAATTGCCGTCCGTTTGGGCTATCAATTCATCCGCCGTGAGCATCAAATCGATACCGCCCGCGTAGCAGGGCACCTTCGGGTTGTATCCGCCCAAATAGCGCCACAAGGGCTGGCCCGCTTTCTTGGCGTTTAGATCCCACAGCGCGATGTCAAAGGCGGAAAGCGCCAGCACGGTCGGCCCGCCGCGCCCGCCATAGTGCCCGTCCCACCATATCTTTTCCCAAAGATATTCGGTGCGGCTTACTTCCTCGCCAGTCACGCAGGCCGCGATCTCACGGCCCAAAATATCATGAACCGCGCCGCCATTGCGGCCGCAGGTGAAGGTGTAACCAACCCCTTCGACCCCATCACTGTCGGTGATCCGACAGGTTATGATCTCAAACCCCTTCATCTCGCCATGCATGGAGTCGGTCAGCACCGTCTCCAACGGTATGAAGTAGAGGTCCGATTGAACCCGATCAATCACTGCCGTCACAAGAACACCGTTGTGATTTCAGGCACGAACAGAATGATCATCAAAATGAAAATCTGCATGCAGATGAAGGGCAGGAAGCCGCGGAAAATATCGGGCAGCGTGATGTGCGGCGGTGCCACGGACTTCAGGTAGAAGGCCGCCGGCCCGAACGGCGGAGACAGGAAACTCACCTGCATATTGACGCAGAAGAGGATGCCGAACCAGACCCGAACCATCGTCTGGCTGTCGAGACCGCCGGTCAGACCCAACTCGTTCATCGGCAGTTTGAGGACGATGGGCAAGAACACCGGCATCACCAGAAGCACAATGCCGGTCCAGTCCATAAAGGCACCCAGAAACAGGAAGATCACCATCATCACCAGCAGCACGCCCATGGTTGGCAGATCGTAGCCAACGATAAGGTTGGCCACATAAGTTGGACCACCGGCAATCGTATAGGCACCGGCCAATGCGGTTGCGCCAAAGGTCACCCAAATGATGGTGCCGGTGGACTTAAACGTGCGCATGGAGGCTTCTTTAAGCAGGTTGAACGAGAACTCGCCCCGGATAACGATCAAAAACAGCACCGCGACGGAACCCATGGCCGCCGCTTCTGTGATGCCGGTGACGCCGCCGTAGATTGAACCCAACACAACAAAAACCACGAGCATGGGCGCAACCATGCCGCTGCCTTTGGCCCAGGCTTCTTTAACGGTGGCCAGCCCGGCAACAAACAGAAGGTGGAAGGCGCATAGGGCTGTGACGATGCCAAACGCAATCAGTGTGCCGGTGTCAACCAGCACTGTGTTCTGATCGATCATTTGCGGATTGAACTGAAAACCCGTGACAAGATAAATCCAGCGGGCCACGACCACCGCGGCGCCAAGGCCGATAATCATCACAAACAGCGTGGAACCGTAGCGGCGCTTTTCAGCAACTGTCATGTCATCGGGGGACGGTTCGGGCAGAGGTGCCAGTTCCGGATTGATGCGGGTGCGGACCAAAATGTAGATGATGTAGCAAGTCGCCAGCATGAAGCCGGGCAAGAACGCGGCCTTAAACAACGCGTGGATCGAGGTTTCGGTGATCAGCCCGTAAAAGATCAAAACGATGGATGGCGGTATCATCGTGCCCAGCGAACCGGACGCGCAGATCGTGCCGATGGCCAGGTTCTGGTCATATCCAAGGCGCAGCATCTGGGGCAGGGCGATGAGACCTAAAAGCACCACTTCACCGCCGATAATGCCGGACATGGCGGCCATCACGATGGCCATCAACGCTGTGACAACGGCAATGCCGCCGCGGGTGCGCGACATCCATTGGGAGAGCGACGAATACATATCTCGGGCTATGCCGGACCGTTCCAGCAACGTTGCCATGAAGATGAACAATGGCACGGATATCAGGACGTAGTTTGTCGTTATCCCGTATAATCGCTGAGCCAGAATGTTCATCGGCCCGGAGCCGAAATTGCGGGTCAAAAGGCCTTCGCCGAACGTCCATGGCGCCCAAAAGAGCTGAGGCTCAAACTTCAAAACCATAACGACAACGGCCAAAAAGCCGGAGGCAAAGCCAAGCGGCATCCCGATGGCCAGCAGCATAAGCATGCCCACCAACAAGATGATTGATATTGTTCCGATATCCATAATTCAAACGCCCCTTAAGAAGCCGAGCGCGGCGGATTGCCGGACAGAACCTGATTGGGCGTGTCGGCGGGCTGGCCCACCTGGGCCCGCAGCAGGTTGGCTTCTTCTTCCATTTCATCAATTTCGACCGTCAAAACCGGCTCGCGGTTGAAGTCGCGGAACAGTCCGTAGAGGACGAGCACGCAAGCGGCGGCCATGAACACGCCAATTCCCACGAGCCAACGTGTCGGCACCACCATGCCTTCTGCTGGCGCGACATACAGGTGGTAAGCGGCGTATGCCGCAAGGCCCAAAATCAAGCCGCCCACGCATACATCAAACACCTTCCGAACCCATGCGATGGCGGGCCAGTCGCGGATCATGTTCGAAGTGGCTTGCAAAGCCAAAAACAGCATCATCGTCAAAATAAGCGGTTTGATCGTTGCCGGAAGCGGCGGATCGTAAGCCGTGCCGAATGTTTCCCACCGCAGGAATTTGGCCGATGCCTCCCCAAAGCCACCCCACACGACTGCAAAGGCGAAGATGGCCACACACAACGTGGACATGAAGTCGAAGACGCGCTTGAGCCAAAGAGGTGACATGTCGTAAAAGATGAAGATGCGGATGTGGCTGCGTTGTTGCATGGCGTAGAGGCCCGCCGACAGGTAAATTCCGCCTGCGATCCACAGTGACATCTCGTTCACCCACAGAGTGGCAGCGGCAAAGAAATACCGCATGATGACTTCGTACAAAATGATGAGGACGATCAGGGCCGGTGCCCACATTGCGATCCTGCTGAAACTCCACGTCAGCAGATCGAGCGGCCCGTGGCGCTCTTGTTCGTGCATGATGACCCTCCCCGAGGTCGCCTGACGGATTTAAGTCACGCGGCACGCGTCCACTTCGCATGACGGGCGCGTGACCGATCTCAGATCAGGCTTGCGGTCAATGCCGCTCAATCGAATGGTTTCACGATGGACGCTTCCCTGCGACGCCCAGTCAGACGGTGCCTGTTTTCCACTGAAACGCCGGTTGTCCCGTCGTTGTTGGCGTGGAAGGCAAAAGAAAGCGGGCATCCCTAAAGATGCCCGCGATCCTGTTTGGCTTACTTGGCGAGGCCAAGCTGGCGCAAATACTTCAAGTGCGCTTCCACCAGGTCTTTGGCTTCCGGAGTGGTTGCGAACTCAGGCCACGTGGCCTGTGCAGCGTCACGGAACTTCTGCAACTCTTCCGGTGCCCACTGAGACAGGGTCACACCCTTTGCGCGCAACTCAGCAGCAGCTTCGGCGTTCTTTTTCTCAAAGGTCAGCGCGGTGCGCAGAGCAAGCGCTTCCATTGCCACTTTCATGATGCGCTGGTGCGCCTCTGGCATGGCGTCGAAGACCGCCTTGTTACAAGCAAGGTGATCGGACGGCATGGAGTGAAAGCCGGGGAAGTTGGCATATTTCACGATGTCGTAGAGACCCAAACCCACATTGTTGGCGAGGCCGGATGCGTCTGCACCATCGATGATGCCGGATTCTAGCGCAGTAAAGATTTCGGTGAAATCCATCACGATTGGCTTGGCGCCCAGCTTTTCAAAGATTTTGGTTTCCATGCCCGGAGGCGAACGGAATTTCCAGTCTTTGAAGTCAGCCACTTTGGCGATCGGCTTGGAAGACGCAAAGCTTTCCTGACCGTAAACCCACCAACCGATGAGCTCCATGCCGAATTTGTTGTAGAGTTTCTGGGCAGCCTCTTCACCGCCACCGTAATACAACCACGACAGCTGCTGATACGGGGTCTCGTAGCCACCCATAATGTCGCCCACAAACTGGAACGCAGGGTTTTTACCGGTCTGATAACCACCACCGGTCATGTCGCAATCGAGAATGCCCGTTGCGGCAGCGTCGAACGTCTCCACCGATTTCACCACAGATGAAGAATAGAACATCTCCACCTTAATGGTGCCGCCGGACATGGTCTGAATGTCTTCCATGTACTGCGCGGCCAGCTTGCCGGACACCGTTTCAGGGGCGTAGTGTGTCTGAATACGCAGGTTGGTGGTTTCGGCCATGGCCGCGCCACCGACGCTCAATGCAACGGCGGTGCCGAGCAAAGCGGTCGTGAGTTTTTTCATCAAAGTCATGTTCATCCTCCCAGTGTGAACAAATATGGCGTCATAAAACGGGGCGCAGGAATGATCCCGCAAGCTGCGACAGTCTGTCAGCAACCCCCGACAGAACGCTAACAAGGGAATTTCCAGATGACAACGGGTTTCGAAATTTTCTGTAATTTCGAAATTTTTTCTCGTCTTTTCCGTCTTCCAGTGTCAGTGTTCACTGTGGAGGAGACATGTCGAAACTCACTGTCACAGACCGGGCGCAGGCCGATCTGGGAGCGAAAAGCCCGTCCGGCCTGACGTTTCCGGAACCGGAAAACACGCGCGGAGGTCTGCCCGAATCGGCGCGTCGGGCGACGACAACCGGCAGCGTGTATGACAAATTGCGCGACGGACTGATGTGGGGACGGTGGGCGCCCGGGGAAAAACTCAAGCCTCAGCATTTGCGCGAGAGCATGAAGGCAACACCTGCCGCGCTGCGCGAAGCCTTGATTCGTTTGGCCGGGGAAGGGTTTGTGACATTTGAAGAGCAGCGCGGGTTCAGCACGATTGTCCCTACGCGCAAAAGCTTTGCCGAGACGCGCCATCTGCGGGTTTTGATCGAAGTGGAAGCGATGCGCCTGTCGGTGAAAAACGCAACACTGCGATGGGAGGCCGATCTGGTTGCTGCGCATCAGCGACTGGCCCAATTGGAAAAAAGCATGGGCAGCGAGGACGACGTGCGCGGCTTCATTCGCGTATGGTCGACCTACGATTGGGCCTTCCACATGGCGCTGATTGCAAATTGTGGATCCGATCTGCTGATCGAGGCACATCGGACCAGCTACGACCGTTACCGCCTGCACGCGGTGGCAGAGCTTCAAACCTTCGGTTTTCGCGGCGAAACTACCGTGAATGAACATGGTGCTGTGCTTCAGGCCGCGCTTGACCGCGACACACAGGCTTGCGCACGCGCACTGGACGATCATTTGCGCATTTACCGACGCGACGGAGGCCAAGTCTCTGGTCTCGAATTTGAAGACTTTTCAACCGTTTAACGACCCAACAGGATGTATTGATTTATGACTCAGTCTCTTTTCGATCTTACCGGAAAAACGGCCCTCATTACGGGCTCCAGCCAGGGGATCGGCTTTGCGCTTGCGCGTGGTCTGGCGGCAGCCGGTGCGCGCATCATCCTCAACGGCCGCAACGAAGAGCGCTTGAGCGCGGCCGCCGAAAAGCTGTCTGCCGATGGTGCGGCTGTTTCCACCGCCGCATTTGATGTCACCGACAGCGCTTCTGTGCAGGCGGCCATTGCCGAAATTGAATCGGAAGCTGCCATCGACATTTTGGTCAACAACGCTGGAATGCAAAACCGCCGCACACTGGAAGAATTCCCGGACGAAGATTGGCACCAATTGATGCGCACCAATGTGGACAGCGTCTTCTTTGTGGCCAAGGCTGTGGCCAATCACATGATACCCCGCAGGGCCGGCAAGATCATCAACATCTGTTCCGTGCAATCCAAGATCGGAAGGCCCACAATTGCACCTTACACGGCCTCCAAAGGTGCGGTCGCGATGCTGACCAAAGGCATGTGCATCGACTGGGGCAAGCACAACATTCAGGTGAACGGTTTGGGTCCGGGCTATTTCAAAACCGAATTGACTGAGGCGCTCGTCAGCAATGCAGAATTCACAGGTTGGTTGGAAGGCCGCACACCGGCGGGTCGTTGGGGCGATGTGCAAGAACTGGAAGGGGCCTGCGTGTTCCTGGCTTCGTCCGCATCCAGCTTCGTCAACGGGCATATTCTGTACGTTGATGGCGGCGTGACAACCACGCTGTGATGACTGCGTCGAGCCTAGAAGAAAGAGGCGGCCCTTTGAACGACAAATCGGTCATATCAAACGCAGTGCCGCCGCGCATCGTCGTGATGGGCGTATGCGGCTGTGGAAAAACGACTGTGGGCGAAGCCTTGTCGGAACGGCTTGGCATCCCGTTTCGCGACGGTGACGACCTGCATCCCAAGGCCAATGTCGACAAGATGAGTGCGGGCACACCGCTCACGGATGCGGACCGCTGGCCGTGGCTGGCTCGTGTGGGTGAAGCTTTGGCGGACCCGCCGCTCATCATTGGATGTTCGGCTCTCAAGCGCTCCTATCGTGATGCCATCGCCAAAGCGGCGGGGGGACCGGTTGCGTTTCTTCACCTCGCAGGCACACGCGCCGTTATCGAAAGCCGCATGGGCGCACGGCAGGGCCATTTTATGCCCACCAGCCTGATCGATAGCCAGTTTGCGGCTTTGGAACCGCTCGGCGCAGACGAGTGGTCTGTCATCGTCAATATCGACCAGAGCCTGCCGAGTTTGCTGGATGCCGCCGCTGATGGACTGCACGCTCTGGGCGGTACACCAACTTCTGAGCGGGCCTAGGCTCAAACCAAAAAGGACGCCGCCATGAAAGCGCTCTACATTCATTCAGAAAAAGATCTGCATCTGAGCGATGCGCCGCAGGAGAGCATGGGCGATGGCGAGGTCCTGGTAGCGATCAATCATGGCGGCATTTGCGGGTCCGATTTGCACTACTACAATCATGGCGGGTTTGGCGCCGTGCGCCTGCGCGAACCTATGGTGTTAGGCCATGAAGTGGCGGGCACAGTGTTGGAAGCTGGCTCGGGCGTTACAAGCCTCAAAGTGGGGGACCGTGTAGCGGTGTCGCCTTCAAGACCCTGCGGCGCGTGCATTTATTGCGACAAAAAACAGTACAACCATTGCCTCAACATGCGGTTTTACGGCAGCGCCATGCCGTTTCCGCACATTCAAGGCGCATTCCGCCAGCGATTGCCCGCGCTGGAAAGCCAGTGCCACAAATTGGGGGACGGTGTCTCGACTGTGGAGGGTGCCTTTGCGGAACCATTTGCCGTGACGCTTCACGCCGCTAACCGGGCTGGTGATCTCAAAGGAAAGCGTGTGTTGATCACCGGCTGCGGTCCAATAGGAGCGCTCGCGATCATGGCCGCTCAAACCCGCGGCGCTGGCGAGATTGTTGTAACAGACATTGCCGATGGTGCGCTGGAACGCGCCAAAGCGCTGGGCGCGGACCGCACGGTCAACACACTGTCCGACCCGTCCGGTCTCGACAAAGATAAAGCGCATAAAGGCACGTTTGACGTGTGTTTTGAGGCTTCTGGCGTACAGGCCGCTTTGCACGGCGCGCTGGAGGCCCTGCGCCCCGGCGGGGTGATGGTGCAACTGGGTTTGGGAGGCGACATCACGCTGCCGCTCAATATGCTGGTCGCCAAAGAGATCGAATTGCGCGGCACGTTTCGGTTTCATGAGGAATTTGCCGAAGCGGTTGATCTGATCAACCGGCGCGCCGTGCCTGTGTTGGACCTGTTGACCGACACATTTCCATTGGAAGAAGCCCAAGCCGCCTTCGAACGCGCCAACGACAAAAGCCGCGCCATGAAAGTGCAGTTGGCGTTTTAGAGGCCGGTTCTCTACATCAGTGTTGTATCCTTGATCGCTTCCATGGCCACAAAGGTCGAGGTTTGGGCGACATGGGGCAGGGCAGACAGGTGTTCGCCCAACAGCCGTCGATAGCTGACAATGTCTGCTGTGCGCACCTTCAACAGGTAGTCAAAACTGCCAGCGATCATGTGGCATTGCTCTACCTCCGGCAGAGCGCTGACCGCATGGTTGAACTCCTCGAGCGCTTTCGCACTTGTATCGGACAGTTTCACTTCCACGAATGCAATGTGGTTCATCCCCAGCTTCACCGGATCAAGTTGGACGCGGTATCCCAAAATCACACCCGCAGCCTCCAGCCGCTTCAGCCGTGCCGTACAAGGTGTTTTGGACAGCCCTGCAATGTCTGAAAGCTCGGTAATGGTGATGCGCGCATTCTTGCTCAGCGCCCGAAGGATTTTCCAATCCAGCGCGTCGAGTGTTGGTTGATTGATCATATTCATTTTTCGCGTCCAGAGCAGGTAATTTGGCCAATTATCTCGTTTAGTATGAAAATTGCGAGAACTAGTCTGAAAAATCTCCGATATCCTGAACTGGCATTCGGGAGATTTGTGATGACCATTGCCTTAGATCGCGCATCCGTTCACGCCTACGCAGCGCCTTCGCCGTTACCGCGCGCCAGTGCAGATCAAACGGAGCGGGAGCGTCTGCGGGCGCTCATTGAAGAAGCGGACATTGATGCGCCCACCCATGAACGCATTCAGGCCCGCGCCATCGACCTTGTGGAACGCATTCGCCGTGACAGTCGTCCCGGCATGATGGAACTGTTTCTGGGCGAATACGGTCTTTCCAGCGAAGAGGGCGTCGCATTGATGTGTTTGGCGGAAGCGTTGTTGCGCGTTCCGGACGGTGCAACCATGGACGCTCTGATCGAAGACAAGATTGCCCCCAGCGCATGGGGCAAACATCTGGGCCGCTCCCATTCTTCATTGGTCAACGCGTCCACGTGGGCCCTGTTTGTGACCGGCAAAGTGTTGGCGGACGAAACCCACGATAGCATCTCGGGCGTGCTTCACGGTGCCATCAAGCGCGTGGGCGAACCGGTCATCCGCCAGGCCGTCGCCCGCGTGATGAAGGAGATGGGTCGCCAGTTCGTGTTGGGAGAAACGATCGAAGGCGCAATGCTGCGGGCCCGCACGAAAGAAAAAGAAGGCTTCACCTATTCCTACGACATGCTGGGGGAGGCTGCCAAAACAGACCGTGATGCCCGTCGCTACCATCTGGCCTACTCGGACGCGATTGGTGAACTGGCCAAGGCGGCCCACAGCGACGATATCCGCCAAAATCCCGGCATCTCCATCAAACTCTCGGCGCTTCACCCAAGGTACGAAACCGCACAGCGCGACCGCGTGATGGAAGAGCTTTTACCCCGCGCACGGTCTCTGTGCGTCCTGGCACGCTCCGCCGGTGTCGGCCTCAATATCGATGCCGAAGAGGCTAGTCGTTTGGACATTTCTGCGGTCGTGGTGGAAGCGCTGTTGTCCGATCCCGTCTTGCGTGGCTGGGGTGGTTTTGGCGTCGTCGTGCAAGCCTATGGCACACGCGCCAATGCGGTCATCGACTGGTTAAACGCCCTTGCCAAACGCTTTGACCGCCGCATCATGGTGCGTCTGGTAAAAGGCGCCTATTGGGACACGGAAATCAAACATGCGCAGGTGGAAGGTCACGCGGCGTATCCCGTCTTCACCCAAAAAGCTGCGACCGATGTGAGTTACATCTGTTGCGCCAAAAAGCTGTTGGATGTGAGCGACCGCATCTACCCGCAATTTGCAACCCACAACGCGCACACAGTGGCAGCCGTTCTGGAACTGGCAAGCGATCTGGGAGTGTCATCATCACAGTTCGAGTTCCAGCGCCTGCATGGTATGGGCGAAGCGCTGCACGACACGGTGTTGCAGCATCAACAAACACGTTGCCGGATTTACGCACCCGTCGGTGCCCACAAGGACCTGCTTGCGTATCTCGTGCGCCGCCTCTTGGAAAACGGTGCAAACTCATCCTTCGTCAATCAGATCGTCGATGAAACCGTGCCCGCTGAAATCGTCGCTGCAGACCCGTTTGCAGTGATTGCGGATTACATGAACGAGCGAGCGCAGCCCTTGCCGTTGCCCGGCGAAATCTTCCAGCCGGAACGGCGAAACTCGCACGGGTGGGATATCGCAGACCCATATGCGCTACGGGATCTGGAAACCGGCATTGCACAGTTTGATACCAAGCTGTGGAACGCGAATACCGGATCGGGTGCTGTCGAAACCATAATGTCTCCCGCAACTGGCGTCGCCGTGGGGACCGTGGCTTTGGCAACTCTCGATGATGTTGCACAGGCGTTTCAAACCGTCCAACCGTGGAATGCCCCTGTATCTCAACGCGCTGATGTTCTGCGGAGAGCGGCAAATCTCTATGAGCAGAACGCACACGAAATTTTTGCCCTTTTGATGCGTGAGGCCGGCAAGACACTTCTCGATTGTGTCGGCGAATTGCGCGAGGCCGTTGACTTCTTGACCTATTACGCCACTGAGGCGGGGCGCCTCGAACCGCAACCGGCGGGCACGTTCACATGCATCGCGCCGTGGAATTTTCCGCTTGCGATCTTCACCGGCCAGATCGCCGCTGCGCTTGCGGTCGGAAATGGTGTGCTGGCCAAACCGGCGGAAGCCACGCCTTTGATTGCGGACTTCGCCGCGAAGCTTCTGAAAGAGGCCGGTGTTCCAGACAACTCCCTTTTCGTGCTGCCCGGCAGTGGTGCGGAAATCGGCGCGGCACTCACTTCTCATGCGGCTGTGGACGGCGTGTGCTTCACAGGTTCAACCGCCACGGCACAATCCATTAACCGCACCATGGCGCAAAACGTCTCTCCTCATGCTCCGCTGATTGCTGAGACGGGCGGTCTCAACGCCATGATTGTGGACAGCACCGCCCTGCCGGAACAGGCGATTACAGACATTGTAGCATCCGCCTTCCAGTCCGCCGGTCAAAGATGCAGCGCGCTGCGGTGCCTTTATGTACAGGAGGACATCGCAGATGAGTTTTGCGCGATGCTCTTTGGAGCGATGGATGAATTGCGCTTGGGTGATCCCAGACAGTTCTCCACCGATATCGGCCCGATCATCGACCAGAAGTCCTTGGACCGCATCACTTTGCACATCGAGCAAGCGCGCAAAGAGGGTCGTTTGCTCAAGCAGATCGAAGCGCCACACGGTGGTATTTTCTGTGGCCCCGCTGTTATAAGCGTGGAGGGCATCGCCGACCTTCAATCGGAAATATTCGGCCCCGTTCTCCACATTTCCCGGTTCCGCGCCCAAGACCTAGACAGCGTAATTGATGCGATCAACGGGCAGGGTTATGGGTTAACATTCGGTCTGCACAGCCGGATTGATGACCGCGTCCAGCATGTCATCGACCGGGTGCAGGCTGGCAATATCTACATCAATCGCAACCAGATCGGTGCGGTGGTTGGCTCCCAACCGTTTGGCGGCGAAGGCATGAGCGGCACCGGGCCAAAAGCCGGCGGCCCATACTATCTGCCGCGTTTCGCCAAACCTTTGGATATCAAAGTGCCCGCGACTTTTGTGCCATCCTCTGATATCAAAACCATCACGTTGGCAGATCTAGAAATGGCTATCAGCGCTTCAAAGCCCGCCAATGCGCTACCACTCATCACTGTCGATCTGCCCGGGCCTACAGGTGAATCCAACCGGCTGAGCACCTACGCGCGTCACACCGTGTTATGCCTTGGCCCCGGAGCGGAACGTGCCAGCGCCCAAGCGGCCAAAGCGCGTGCGATAGGATGTGCGACCGTGGCCATCGCACCCGGTGTAAAAAATGGGCTGGACGGTACGGTTGAGCCCAAAACACTCAGCGAATTGGCATCAGTCGATTGCGTGGTGACGGCGGACCCGAACCCTGCCGCCCTGCGTCAAGCGTTGGCCCTCCGTGACGGACCACTGGTGCAACTTGTCCATGAGGCCGACATGGAGGCCCGCTTGGTGTTTGAGCGTCACGTTTGTATCGATACCACAGCCGCTGGTGGCAATGCCGCACTCATGGGTGGGGAAACCGCTGAGAGCGGTTCACAATTTGATTGAACCGCTCGGTTGCAAAGAGCAACCCGGCGCTTACACGCCGCCTCTCCCCCACCTAGGGTTGCGAAGGCCTCTTGAGGCCGACAGCGTGAGCGCCACAACTGGATTGATTCTATCAAAGATAGAAGTGATCTAAGACTGCAGCATCACATGTTCAGCGCGTTGGAAATGGACAAAGTGCACTGATCACTTGCGGGCAAATCGGCGCTTATGGTACCATCTTTCCAGTAAATGGTGACTGCGTGCCAGTCGGGGGATACATCCTCGTTTATGGGCACAAGGCCGTCATCCAGTAGAACATGGGCAGTGCTTTCGCCATCCTGTTGTGTTGGGTAAGCGCGCAACTCTATCGCCGTGGCATCATGCGGTCGTTGCAAGTCCCAATTGATGGCCAGCGGCAGGACCGCGCCTTCCCGCACCAAGATCGGCAAGCGGTCGACAGCTGCGTCCAGCGTCACGGTCGTCCCCGCGCAATGACGCGTGAGCGTGTGGAAATCGATCCAATCAAAACCGGCGCCGGGCAGGGTGATGGTCACCTGGCGAACATCCTCCTCCACAACCGGCGCGACCAACACATCCGGACCCAGCAAAAACATGTCTTGCTCACTTTCCTCTACGGCATCGGCAAACTCATAGAGCAGCGGGCGGATGATGGGATGACCGGTTCGGCTGGCCTGATAGGCCAATGCGTAGAGCAGCGGCAAAAACTGCATACGCAGGTTGAGTGCCGCCCGCACGTGAGGGGTCGCTTCATCATGCATAAAGGGCATGTTGGTGCCGCCGGGTAGAGTGGGTTTCCACGAGTTCATCACGGCGCGTGGATGCAGTGCCATCATCTGAAACCACCGTACAAGCAATTCTGGCCCGGGTACGGGCCCGGAGAACCCGCCAATATCGTGCCCCACCATCGCCATGCCGGTTAGCCCCATGGAGAGCCCTTGGCGCAGATTCCATTTAAGCGTGTGCCAGGACGTATCGTTGTCACCGGTCCACGTTTCGCCGTAACGGGCAAGGCCGATGGGGCCGGCGCGCGATATCATGTGTGGCCGCTCATGCGGGCGCAGGGCGATGGCCGCGTCCCGGCTTGCCTGCGTCATCAGCAGTGCATGAGCCGGGCGCACGGCCATGGCGGGTGCATTTGTGCCGTGCACGGTCGCGTTTTCATCCCAAAGCTCAGCTTCGTTGTTGTCGTTCCACACCCCGTCGAAACCGGTTGCAAGAATGTCCCTGGTCAGCCGCATCTGCCACCATGCAACTGTGTCCGGGTTGGTGAAATCGAGCTGTGCTCCGATCCCGTCCCAAAACCGCTCCAATGCAGGGCCGCCATCGGCACGGCGTACAAACCATCCATTGGCTTTGGCGGTCTCAAACGCCGGATGCTCGGTCAAAAGCACCGGTTTAACGTTGGCGCAAAGCCGCAGCCCTTTGTCTTTGAGTGCAGACAGCAGGGCGGCAGGATCGGGGTAGCGACGGCGGTTCCACTCAAACACATAGCGCAAACCATCATCGCCCATGGAATAGCCGGAGCCAAAATGGATCGCGCTGAGCGGGATTTTGTGCGCCAAACAGGCATCGGCAAACCCTGCGATCTGCTCCGGCCCATCTTCCGCATCCGTTTGGCCCATCGCGGAGAACGCGAAGCCAAAGGCCCAACGGGGCGGCATGGCTTGGCGTCCGGTGAGGGCGGTGAACTGTGTCACCACATCACCCATCATAGGCCCGGCT
Organism: Pseudomonadota bacterium; assembly: GCA_038746275.1. Classification (GTDB taxonomy): domain Bacteria; phylum Pseudomonadota; class Alphaproteobacteria; order Rhizobiales; family Rhizobiaceae; genus Pseudahrensia. The sequence goes on from JBCDKS010000004.1 coordinate 213,083, forward strand.
ATATAGGTGACCGCCAAGCCGGAGGCTCGCGTTTCAACGAAGCGAAAGGATTCAAAATAGTTGGAATGCTCACTGCCCAGATCGATATCGATTTCATCGAGCGTTTCGTAGAGAACCCCAAAACACGTGCCATCCGGGCGTCGCTCGATGAAAAACGGCGCGTGCTTGTAGAGCGGGTCACTGCGCTCCGCGTCATAGCCGAGAGCGTCGGTTTGCAGATTGCGATACCGACGCCGCGCTCGGTTCAGCCGCCCGGTTTTGTCTCCCAGCCCGTAATAGGCAGTGCCATCCGGCCGTGCTTGATAGTGCCGAAAAACGCCACGATCCGGCAGGTACTGATACCCTCCGCCAATCCGGTCCCGCGCCGCTTCACGCCATGCGCCATCAACCCATTGCTGCACGGCCAGCGTGCCCGTGGACGCATCAAGCGCGAATGCGAACCCACCACCCTCAAACCGGCTCCCATCAATTTGGTGCGACAGCGTCGGATCAAAACTTGTCTTTGATACCACATCGGCCAGCACTTGCCCGTCGCCAGCCGTGTCGTCACCGTAGGCGGTGAAAAGGGCAGGGCGCGGAAACTCCCGGGCAGACGGCGCAATCACCAGACGCGCAACACCTTCGGACAAAAACCCGCCAGACACCTCAAAACCTGGTTCGTTTGCACCGTCATGGGCATTTGATAATGGCGCACGAAACCCGCCTGCCGCAGGCGACAAACCACTGATAAACAACAAAGTCATACAGTCCTCCCGCGAAGACTGTCCGCCTCGAAAAAGGGCTCGTCAAGGTGCCTCAAACTGACAATGACACACTGCGAAATGGGCAAGCCGAACAATAAACTGCAGCAACGTCAGCGAGAAGAAGCGTCATCAACGGAGGATCGCCAAATTCCCCGTCTCGGCGCCCGTTTCCAAAGCAAAGCCGAAAGCGCATGGCATCGCCTCGAAAACGCTGAACACCCCACTGGACGCCCCCAATTTTCTGCGCTATCTCCGCCCAACGCGCCATAAAGCGCCAAGCCCCTATAGCTCAGCTGGTAGAGCAACTGATTTGTAATCAGTAGGTCCGCGGTTCGAGTCCGTGTGGGGGCACCAATATTTTCAATAGGTTACCCGCGGCCCTCTAAATATTAGTTCGTGACTACTTTCCTTGGGGGACATATGGGGGACATTTGGCGATGTGTGCCCCGGTCGCCCCCTAATGTGCAGAACAATTTGGCCGGAAGTTGCGCATTCCTGCAGTAACCGTATTTGCGAACGGGGCCGGCTTGAAGGGGAACTTGCTGGTTGATCCCCGTTGTCCAGCGGCGGTGTTGGCGCCACGAGCTGCGTCAAGCATTGCCGCGATGGGTCACCGTCTTCTCCTACCGCGCACAGACATCAAAAACTACTGCTATACCGCCGCTGGACTTCTCACGTCTGCGGTGGAATACCACCCGGCTGTACAGGCGCTTTTCGTTGGGAGTAGCCCACACGCAGGCCATCTTCACCTTGCCGCAAGACAACCGCCAGTTTCGGGCCTCCGCGCATCCAGCGTGGCGTATCGCGTCTTGTTCGACCCGGTTGATCGCATCAAGAAAGTTCGGCTCTTGGCGCCACGCACTGCGAAGGCACGCGATTCTAGTTAAGGAACATGGCCCAATATTCACGCACAGGAAATATTTA
>JBCDKS010000005.1:0-203520 GCA_038746275.1 Pseudomonadota bacterium
TGCTTACGCGGCAGTCCACTCGTCAGTGCGACACGCACTGCTTCGGCGCGGAACTCCGCACTCGCTTGTTTGCCCATGTCCATTCTCCTTTGTAACACGATACGTGGTCAAAGGAGCGGCACAATCCCGGTACAGGTCCAATTTTGAGTGAGCGGAGTGTTTTCAGGCCGGCGTGGCCGAGTGCCCACTCATAACCTCGTGTGGGCTGAGTCCGTCGCTGCGACGCGGTTTGGATGCCTTTTTTGCCGTACTGGATGAATATACAGTCGACGATTTGGCGAACAAGCAGCGAAATCTGAATGTCTTGGTGCAACTGGAAGCTGCTACACGAACACCCTTTGAACCCAAAACCAAAGTCGAAGCGTTAGCGGAAACCTGAATCGAAGCCGTTGAGCCAAAGAAAATACGCTACCGCAGACCGCCAGTGGAGGTGATTTCGTCCGCGCTTTACCGAACAATAATGGGCACCGCAAAACTCCATTTGGATCGGCCAGTGCCATCGGGAAACTTGGGAAACGGCGCGGCGCGGCGAACAGCCCGCAACGCAGCTTGATCTGCGCTTTTTGATCCCGAACTCTTTGACACACGAGCACTTGCAAGCCCGCCATTTCGCGTCACTGTAAACCGGATAACCACCGTCCCACGCTTCCCTCCGCCACGAACAGAGCGTCGAATACGCGCCCGCACCCGCCCCGGATAACGACGCACTGCGGCGGCATTTCGTCCGGCATTTCGCCTGACATTTCTTTGCCCGCGGCCGGTGCCGGAATTACGTGCGGCTTTCCTACGTTGATTTGCCCGACGGTTGGCCGCTTTGGCATTGGCTTTGCGCCGATCAACTGCGCGCTTTCGAGCAGCCCGTCGGGCAGCTCGGCGTGTCTTGTCCCGTTTTTGGAGATCTCTCTTTCGTTTGGCCTGCAACCTTTGGGTTCGGTTAAGCTTGCGCTGCCGCGTTTCGGCCTGCCGAGCCCGTTTAGCTCGTTCGGCTTCACGTGCGCGTTGCCTGCGGTTTTTTTCAGCGGTTAGCCGTTCTTGTTGATCATTCTTCGTGTTCGAGACCGACGACGGTTGGTCACTGGCAACAGATTGGCCAGCCGCTTCCGGAACCCGTGTCGGACGACGCGTCGGAACCGGCACGTTGCCCAAAAGGAGAGGTGGCTGTATCTCCAGAGCCGCTGCAGCATCTGTACTTGGAACAGGTTCCGCCTCGGCTGTTGCGGTTTCTACCGGCGTAGCATCACTGACAGCAGGCTGGCTTGTCGGCTCACTTGTGCTTGTGTCCGGCTGCTCGACAGGTGTCGTTGCAGTTTGATTGTCCACAGTCGGCTTGCCCAACTGCGTTTGGTTTGTCTGCACGGTCGTAGTTTCAGCGCTTGCCAGCGCCTCCGTCGGCTCGGTCTTTGCAGCATCTGTTGGAGTGACGGATGCCTCCGCCGCAAGCGGGTTGTCTGGCACCGGTGTTGCCGGGTCGGCTTGCGTTTCTTCGGCGCTTTCACTGTTTGGCGTGCTGTCTGCCGGACTTGCTTGATCACTTTCTTCGCTTTGGGGCGCAGGAGCAAAAAGCTGGGACGAGACTGCGATCTGCGTTTGAGTTGCGTCGCTGGAAACGGGTTTCGAAGCGTTTTCAATGCCAGCAAATGCAAGCACATGGATGCCTAGCGAAACACCCAGCGCAACGAGTGCGGACCGTAAGGTCCACCAACGCAGGCCTTCTTTCAAAGCGCCCCTCATCCATCGCGCTCCGTGATAAGAACAATTTGGCTGTGCCCCGCACCTTTCAACCGCTCCACAATTTCCAGCAGACGGGCCGCTGGCAGGTCGCGATCTGCCATCATTCGAAGCGGTTTGTCCTGGGTGATTTTTGCAGACTGTAGCCAACTTTCAAATTGTATCTCCTCGGCACGCCAAAAGAAGCGCCCGTCCTTTGAAACGGAAAGCGCTTCAGGTGGAGCCGCAGGGGGATTGTCTTTGGTAGTAACGCTGCTGACTTCGGGAGACAGTGGCGGCGCTATGGCGCCAGCGATCAAAAAGAAGATCAACATCAAGAATACGATATTGATGAGAGCAATGGTTGGCTCGCCTTTGCGAGGTGTCTCGGCTTGTTTGAGTCGCATCAGTTTGTCTTTCAACGCACAACAGAAACCATCAGTCCCAAACGACGCGCCAATTGGAGGGTCGTGATGAAATGCTGCGAAGCAACCGAGCGTCCAACCAGCAAAAGGGCGCTGGTTTTTCCATCGGTAACCTTGGACTTCAAAGCACCGGCAAGGGCCTCGCTGCTAACCTCAACACCATTAACGAGAACCGTTGTCTGCTTCAGGGATATGACGACGTCAGGTGTTTTGCTCCCCGCTCCCTGCCCCGATGCAGACAATTCGACCGTAGAGAACTTTGTAAAGGTTGACGTCAGCATGAAGAAAAGAAGCAACAAAAAGATCACATCAATGAGGGAAGTCAGTGATAGCCTCCGCGCCCTTGCCGTTTCAAATTCAATGCGCATGGGCCTTACTCAATGCGGTGACGACTTGTGCGGCCTGATGAGCAGTTAGGGGGTTTGAGGAGGCCACCTGAGCGCCTGCTGGGGCCAAGATTCCGTGAGCGAAGCCCTCAATAGCAAGCCGCTCATTGTCCAGACGGGTCTCTAACCAGGTCAGCGCAACCGATGTGGGCATCGCCACCGCAAGACCTACAGCGGTTGTCAAAAGCGCGACCCATATACCACCGGCAAGGATGGACGGATCCACCGAGTTGCCTGCACCTTGCAGTTTTTGAAACGCGTCAATCATTCCCAAAACTGTGCCAAACAGGCCAAGCAACGGCGCTATCTGTGCAATTGTGTCGAGCAAACGAAAGCCACTTCTGAGCCCATGCAACTCTTGGGTCGCAGTCAAAGTAACCGCTTCCTCAATTTCCTCTTTCGTCAGACCGTCGAACCCTGTCTTCGCAGACTGAGACTTTCTCGCCAGCAGAAGTTCGATTGCCCGTGCGACACTAATCGCAGAGGCGCTTTTGCCTCCTGCCGCGTTTTGATAGGCCTCATCAAAATAGCCCTGTCTCCACAACAGAACCGATTTACGCGCACGGTCCGCTTGGCCAACACGATACCGCAAGAACTGATAGACTTTGAAAAGGACCACAGCCAAAGCGACGATTGATAACGCCAGCAGTAATGCCACTACGGGCCCGCCCAATGACAAAAAGTCAGCGATGGATGTGAGGGGGTTGGTGTAGTTCATTTTGCAAGCCCGGTTTTATGGCGATCCAACAAGACTGACGTTCCCATGGTAATCAACGTGTTTGCCGCTTTTTTTGATGGCGATCAGTGGCTTCGAAAAGCGATAATCGGCTCTGGGTCACAACCCAAATTCAACGTCAGTCTTGTTTGTGGTTTGGAGCGTCTCTTCGCATTTAGCGGGACCTTGTGATCCTTCAACGACGCACTTTGATGATCTGTTGACCAATATCCGCCCGATATCCTTGCAGGTTGCACCGCGTAGATCGAAACGCTTTACACGGGTTTTTTGTGCTGGAAGCGAGCCAAAGTCGAATTTTGTCAGGCGGTTGACGCTACCGCTTCGATCAAACAGGACCACCTCGTAGGAAAGCTCGCTAAGGGCTTGGGGCTGCGCATTCTTAAGTACGAATGTGATCCGGCAAGCTGACTCCTGCTGCTTGAGGCTGTTGAGTTCGAAATGGATCTTTCCATCGTTTGCAAACCCGCCACTCAAGTCACCGCCGACCGCCAAAAGTACGAAAGCAGCAGCAGTAGTGAGTGCTTTGCGAGGCAGAAGCGGACGGCCAGTGTTTCGGAAAATCCAGATTGCTTTTTGAGCCATCATAAATCATTGCACGTTAACAAGATTATTTTTGTCCTGTTTATACCAGTCGTCGATCATAATCAAGCTTGCGCGCCTTAAGCCAGAGCCAGAAGGCGATTTGTGGCGCACGTTCTAAGGCAGGCTGAAAGCGCATAAGATAATAGTTGACTTTTATGGTCTGGTAAAAGAAATTGAGGCTGAGCGTTATAGCAGCGGGTTCCCAGCCTTTTCAAACTGCAGCGTTCTTCCCCAGGGTTGTATGCTGGCCTTGGGTTTCTCGGCGGATGATATCGCTGGTTGCTGGCTATATGGGTAACCAGACAAACGATATTATCCGCCTTTTTTTGGGGTTGTTTGAACGCCGTTCCTTTTACGTCTGTTACTGCCCGCCGCGGCATAGACGGCCCCAACTACGATCAACGGGACGGCAAGTGCCAGCGTTGCAGAAGGCACTTCATGCAACAACAGATAACCGAAGCTTGCGGCTCACAAAATTGAAAGATATTCGAAGGGTGCCCTGACCGAAGCCCCCGCATATTTGTACGACAGTGTCATAAAAATGTGAGCGAAACCGCCAGCCAACCCTGCTCCGATGAGGAGCGCAAGTTGTGCACCGGTGGTCAAGATCCATCCAAATGGCAACGTGACAAGGCCCGCAAATGCTCCAGTAACCGCAAAATATAAGGCGATTGCGCCAGTGTTTTCGCCAAGCAGAACAAGACGGCGGATCTCGATCAATGCGCCCGCCATAAGCACAGCTGTAGTGAAACCCAACGCCAGCCCTATCAAGAATCTTACGTCGGCATGCGCTGTAAGTTCGGGCGCCCCATACCACTGGGTACAACTGACCCTAGATCATTCCTATCTCTGATAAACTCGATCCAGTCGTGGCGCTCACGCTGTCGGCCTCAAGAGGCCTGCGCGACCCTAGGTGGAGGGAGGGGCGGCGCATAAGCACGGGGTTGCTCTCAGCAACCGAGCGATTCAATCAAATTATGAACCGCTCTGGCTTCACGAGCGTGCGGACTGAGGCAGCACAAATGGCTCCTGGGCTGAAGGTACAACGCCAACTTTAAGGTCGCAGTCGAAAACGCGACGAACATTTAAACTGGTGAATACATCTGCGGGCGGGCCGACGGCTACGACTTCTCCTTGCCTCAACATGCACATTTGGTCTGCAAACATCGCGGTCAGATTGAGATCATGCATAATCGCGACGACGCCGCCTCCACGGGCCGCAAATTCGCTTGATTTGTTCATGATGAGCAGCTGATGGCGAATGTCGAGACTTGAGACCGGCTCATCCAGTAGCAGCCATTTGGGGTTATCACTGTCCGTAGCTGTACCAATTTGAAAAAGCACGCGTGCCAATTGCACGCGCTGCTGCTCGCCACCAGACAGCTCGTTGTAAATTCGCGGCCCAAAATCTTGCAGTCCAACCTCCTCCAGCGCGCCCTTCATAACGTCCTTTAGAGGCCGCTTTCCAACTGCATTTTTGCGTCCAAGGCCAACAACCTCCAGAACCGTAAAGGGGAAGGCGACAACACTGCTTTGCGGCAATACTCCGCGACGGCTTGCTTGCTCCATGGGAGACAATTTCCTGACTTCGTCCCCATTGATTGTGATCGAGCCGTTATAGTCTACTTCGCCTGTCACAGCGCGCAAAAGTGTGGTTTTGCCCGAACCGTTTGGCCCCACAATCGCCGTTACATCACCCGCTTTTGCGTTAAGGCTGATATCGCGAACAATCTGCTTTTTAGAGAGTGAAACGGAGACGGAAACGAGGGAAAGCATCGATATCTACCTCGCCAGACCGCGACGGCTTAACAATATCCACATGAAGAACGGTGATCCAATGAGCGCCGTCACAATACCAATTGGAAGTTCACTGGGAGCGACAATAACGCGGCTGATAGTGTCACAAAACAAAAGCAGCGATGCTCCCAACAAAGCGGATGCGATAAGCAGATGTCGATTGTTAGGTCCCATGATAAGCCGCAACAGGTGCGGCACGATAATGCCCACAAATCCAATGCCGCCGCTTACGGCCACGGCAGCGCCCGTGGCGGCAGCAACACCAACAATTGCTACTCGTTTGAAAGACTGGACAGAAATTCCAACATGATGCGCGGTGGCTTCACCCATGGCTATGGCATCAAGACCGCGGGCAAGAAATGGAGATAGCAAAACTGTAGCGATGACGACCGGTGTGATGGAATAGGTCTTTGCCCATGTTGCACCGGCTAAAGAGCCGAGGGACCAAAACGTGAGGTCCCTGAGCTGCGCATCATCGGCCATGTAGACAAAAACACCGGTGAGAGCGCCCGCAAACGCACCAAGTGCAATTCCGCCCAGCAAGAGTGTCGCGATGGACGTGCTGCCGCCTCGCGTTGATAACCCATACAAAACGAGCGTAACGGACAAAGCGCCGCAAAACGCCGCCATTGGCAGGGCAAATACACCAAAGGCGGTCACAAGGGGTTGGAGCACCGTCGCACCCAAAACAATGGTGGACACGGCCCCCAAGCTGGCTCCGGCCGACACACCAATAATCCCCGGGTCAGCGAGCGGATTGCGAAACAGCCCTTGCATCACCGCTCCCGAAACGGCCAGTGCAGCGCCAACAAGGATACCCATGGCGACTCGTGGAAACCTGATGGATTCCAGGATCAAGCGATCACGCGACCCAATCTCCGAAAGGCCTACGAGACTGCCCAAATAGTTCGCCAAATCCACGATTGATACCGAAGTCGGACCAATCGAGAGCGCAAATACGATGCTAAACAGCAAAAAGACCACAAGACAGACGATGACGCCCCGCGCAAGGGCCGCCCGATCCCCTGTGTTGGTGCGCCTCAACCACCAGGAACCACGACGCACATCAATGATCGTCTTCGACACCATGTGACCGTCCATTCATCGGATGGAGCGAACAAGACTTACTGGGTCGCGCTGCTCGACAGGTAGATTTGCTTGTGCAGCACGCCCGCTGCCTCGGCGGTGCGGGGGCCAAAGCCCAGCAAGTACAAACCGTTCATTCGCACCAACCTTTCCGCCTTGCCTGCAGGGGTAAGGGCTATACCAGGGTGTGCGAAAACTTGCTCATTGGTGGTTGAATGATCACCACGCCGATCCATCATGACGATCACATCGGGAGCAGCGTTTATGATGGCCTCATCGGACAGCGCTTTATAACCCTCAAAATTGGTGATGGCGTTCTTTGCGCCTGCCAACTGAATGATGCCATCAGCGGCAGTATTTGTTCCGGACGCCATGATTTTTCCGCCCCTTAAAGACAAGACGAAGACGACCGACTTTGGGCTCTCAACCGAGTCGGTCAACGTCTTGAGTTGCGAGAACTGAGCTTGTATCGCATCGGCGAGAATTTTCGCTTTCTCGCTGCGGTTCACTGCGGCCCCTACATCCAAAATGCGCTGGACCACACCCTTGGAATCATAGCTTTCCTCGACTTCGATAAGTGGCACTCCGGCCGCTTTCAAAACCTGAACCGCTTCTGGAGGCCCTGCACCTTCCAGGGTCAGTATCAGATCGGGATTGACCGATAGGACCCCCTCTGGAGACAAACGCCGGATATAGCCGACGTCAGGAAGGTCCAAAGCCTTTTGAGGAAACAAGCTGGTCGCATCCCGCGCGATCAGACGCTTCTCTTGTCCCAGCGCAAACAGGGTTTCGGTAATCGATCCGCCTATGGAGACGATGCGTTTGGCTTCAGCTTCAGCCCAAGAGCTGGCCGTGAAGAGTGGAGAGGTCGTCAAAAAAGCGACAACCGCTGGCATGAGCATAATTTTGAATAGGTTTGTTCGCATGGTATTTTTACTCCTATGCAACTTGAGAAACGGGTATGCGGGGCAGATTTTCGACGATTTCGCGCCATGCCCTGCGCTCGTCCTGCCCTTCAATGCGTTTCCCGAAAAACTGGATTATGAGGTCACCAGCGGCGTTGTAAGCTTCAATCGACGTCACATGGCCCTTGTCAGTTGGCTTGCGAACGGCCCAAGCTTCGGTGATTTGATCCATCCGCAAATGCAGATGAAAATTCGGGTCCATAACATTCAGCCATGCGCCCATCGGCTTGATGTTTTTGATGGGGCCAGAATGGATTTGGATACAGCCGGTGTTTCCCACAAAGCACATGATAGGTAACTCTTGATTGGCTGAATGGCGCAGCATGGCCTCGACGCTGTCGACGTAGAGTGGCCACGCAAAATCTTCGCCGATTACCTGAACCGCTTGAAGACGTGACATTTTGAGCTTCTTGATAATGAACACAAACTGGTGCGTGTCGGTCATCTTCTCCCAGCGCTTGCGCAGATTTGACGCCTGAGCTTGGGGGTCGTCGGTGAACGGATCGCGTCCAATTTCAACCGGCGCAAACACCTGCGACTGATCTTCGTGAACAAGCGGCTCAACCAGCGCATTCCACCGATCAATATTTGTATTTGGGCGCGCATGGACCTTGTGAACCGCATGTCCTTCGGAATCGAAAATCTGAATGCTGCGGGTGACACCTTTCTCCGCCGGTTTAACAACTTCAAAACCGTGGACGAAGTGCTTAGGAAACATCCGCGTGTCGATGTTTTCGCTCAACATCATCGCGGCGTGTTTTCCAGAATGGTAGCCCTCGAAAACGCCTATCTTTTCGTGCACCGCACTTTCATTGCGCGTGAGTGCCATGACTTCGCCAACCGCGGCGAGGCCCGAAAAAATATGGTCCATATCAACGCGTAAGCGGCGCGACGTGTCGCCCACATAAGCAGACACCAGATCGGCTTCTGTGATGCCAAGCATCCGCGCAAAGTCGCGCTCACGGGTTTTTGGATTGTTCTCACGCCCGCTGCGGATGGCAGCAGGTGTCGGCCTTGGATGTGTCACCAAAACAACTCCCTCACTTATTCAATATTAATTTGCCATGGCGTGTGATTTTGAGTCTGTAAGCAGACCCTTCGTGCTCAATGACGATCTCTGAACGGACACCGAACAAGTCTTTTGTCGAGTAGTGCGGGGCGTCATTGCGCTGCGCTGGAGCGCCAGAGTGCGCCTCCTCGGGCGCTGGGTTCGACGTCTGCCTGTCAGATTGAGACGCCGGTAATTCGCGATCTTCCATTGCACTCTATGTGTCTAATTTGCACCACCTTGCTGGCTTCAAGCTTGCTTGGCGAACGCTCCTTCGATATTTCTTGACTCCACTAGTCCATATTTTTAAGCAGCGCAATAGTGGACAAAATTTGTCCTGTTTAGAGATGCAAGCAAGCCTCAAGCCAGCCAGCACGTGTTTTGTCTGAAACGGTTAGGAGTGGGGCAATGAGCCTTTCAAAAAAACGAAATGTTGCGCTGATGGCGAGCGCTGCAACTATACTGTGCTTTAACTGCGGTGCAGCATCCGCACAGGACGCGACCGCCGATGATGGCGGAGCAATTACGATTCTGCAGCGAATTGTTAAGGGAGCAGGTGTGGATAAAGTGGCGGTGGATACGCCGCAGGCTGTAACGGTCGTTAATCAAAAAGATCTCGACGATGCACAGCCCACCACAGTTGGCGACGTCTTCAAGCAAGTGCCCGGCGCAAACACTTCGGGTTCGCAACGTGTATTGGGTGAGAGTTTTGTCATCCGCGGCATCGGATCAGGTGAAGACCAAGGGGACGAAGGCCGGTTTATCATCAGTGTCGACGGCGTGGACAAAAACTACCAGCAATACCGTTTGGGCGGACTGTTTACCGACCCGGAATTGTACAAGCGTGTGGAAGTTTTGCGTGGCCCTGCGTCTTCAACCTTATATGGCTCGGGTGCGCTGGCCGGCACGGTTTTGTTCACCACCAAAGACGCTTCGGATTTTTTGGATGATGGAGAAACGTTTGCGGCCCGATTGAAGGGTGGGTACCAAACAAACTCAGAAGAGACCTTAGGCTCTTCGATTTTTGCCTGGCGGCCGTCGGAAAACGCGGAACTCTTGATCGCAGGAAACCGCAGGCAAGGATTTGATTATCAGTCTGGCAACGGTTCAGAAATCGACGCCGACTTCTTGAGCCTGTCCGGCCTTGTGAAAAGCACATTCAGGTTTGGAGATAACAACGAGCAGGTTGTGCGTGCGTCCTTTCAAAGGTGGCTAACTGACGCTGAAAACCAACAATATGCACAGACAGTCAACTCCAGCGGATTTGGGCGCGTAGACAGAAATGTAAAGGACGACACCTATCTGTTATCCTACGAAAACCCCGCTTCAGACAATGATTGGTTGGACCTAAAGGCACAAATTTCCTACTCCGACACACTGAATGAAGAGCGCAATGCAACGGTTTTCTTTTTTGGTCCGGGGCCCGGGATCCAGTTTTTCCCCGACGCAGACTTTCGTTACAAGACGTTGCAAGCAAAAGTGGAAAACACTGTTCAGTCTGAAGGAGACAATTGGGAGAACTTCTTCACATTCGGTCTTCAATACACGCATCTCGACCGTTCCCTTGCTTTGCGGGATACCGGCGCGCAACCAGAGGGAGTTGATGAGAAAATTGGAGCGTTCGTGCAAAACGAATTCGTTTACAATGACAGCCTCACAATCACGCCGGGGCTTCGCATCGACTACCGGACATTGACCCCCGATGACAGTGTTCAGAGTGGTTTTGCGGGCGGGGTCACTGCGCTTGATGATATCGGCATATCGCCAAAAGTTTCGGCGCTCTACAAATTGAACGAAAATTGGAACGTCTTCGGTTCCTATGCCCACACCGAAAGGCTGCCTACCCTGGATGAAGCGTTTGACTACCGCACTGGTGCGGTTCCAGGCGATGGCTTGGAAAAAGAGCGTTCTGACAATTTCGAATTAGGTTTCAGCTATCAAACGCAAGATGTGATCTCGTCGGGTGACGCGGTTCAATTCAAAGCAACAGCGTTTCACAACAACATTCAAGATTATATTTTCCGCAACCCGTTCACCAGCGCCACAGCTCCCATGGGGCAGGCGTTCGTCAACATCGGCGATGTTCGCCTCTACGGTTTAGAGTTGGAGATGGCCTACGAGTCTGACACTTGGTTTGCGAAAGCCGGTGCCGCCCTCATCCGTGGCGAGGACAAAGGAAACAACATCTCCGACAGTGGTAATCTCAACACCGTGCCACCGGACGAGCTGTTCGTGACCTTGGGTTACAAAGTGCCAAGCCACGACCTCACATTCAGTGCAACCGGCCGGTTTGTTGCGGACCAGGATGATGTTTTTGGGGTGCCTGTCGGTAATTTGTCCGAAAGTCGTCGCCCAAGCGATGGGTTTGCCACCCTTGATCTTGCTTTTGACTGGAAACCCAGTGGCGAGCGCTTCCAAGACTTGGAATTGCGGGCATCTGTCGAGAACGTTTTCGACACGCAGTATCAGGAGTTCCTGGCAAATGATCCGGCGAGAGGGCGAACGTTTAAGCTCTCACTGATTAAAAAGTTCAGCATGTAAAACATCCTGCTTGGCGTGTGGAAGCCAATTGAAAACGATGGCCGCACTCTTCATTGCGGCCATCAAGCAATGAAAAGATGCCTGATGTAGACCCAGCGGTCCTCCTCGGCCAATGGCCCAATAAAGCCAGCATTTCGTGATCGACGCGATTACGATCGTTAAGCATCAGAGCCGTTTCCGTTCAAACGATCCCGTTTGCGCGAAAGGTCGCGCAATAACCAAACGCCAGAGACAATCAGAAAGCCAAAGGATCGGTGATTGCTTCTAGGTCGGTATTTCCGAGCATTAACTGACACCGAGCTTCCGCAATTGTAAGATGAGATAGACTGCGAATTTTGCTCTGGGACCGAAAGGTGGGTCGACATCCGCTAGAGTTTCCGAGCTTCGATCACGGTGACGGGCTGGTTGCGCCACCGGGAATATGTATCTCGATCAGAACGTTGTATCCGATCGAACTGTGAGGTCGGACCTCGTTGTAGTCTCTACGCCAAGCCTCCAGCTTTTCGGCTGTATCTGCAAGCGTCATGAACCGGTGGGCATTCAGGCATTCCTGTCGGAACTTGCTGTTAAACGCCTCGATGAAGGCGTTATCCGTCTGCTTCCCAGGCCGTGAGAAGTCCAGCGTCACCTTGTTCATATAGGCCCACAGGTCGAGATCGCGGGAGATGAACTCGCTGCCATTATCGACCCTAATTGTCTTCGGATAGCCGACCTTTCCGCAGACCCGTTCCAGCGTTTCGACCACGTCTGGGCCCCTGTAGCTGAAGCGCGGGTCTGTTGCCGGAGAGTAGCGCGAATGGGTGTCGACGATGGTCAGGATACGCAGCTTGCGCCCGGTTGCGAGCTGATCGTGAACGAAGTCCATGGCCCAAACATCGTTCGGCCCAACGGCCGTCTCCCGATCATCTTGAAGCTTTGCCTTCACTCGCCGCTTGGGCCTTTTGTTGCGCAGTTGCAGGCCTAACTCCCTGTAAATACGACGTGTCTTCTTCATGTTGATCGTCCATCCTTCGCGCAAAAGCATCATATGCACGCGCCGATATCCGTAGCGCACACGCATCTCGCAAATGTCTTTGATACGACGTTCCAGTGGGGCCTGACCGGACCGACGGGACTTGTAGTGGTAGGTCGAGGTGTCAAACAGAAGCGCCTTGCATGCGCGCCGGATCGACACCCCCCAATCCACCAATATCCCATCGACGAGCTTGCGCTTCCGGGCAGGCCTCAGAGCTTTCGGCGGATGACATCCTGCAGCATCTCACGGTCTAGCGTCAGATCGGCGACGATCCGCTTCAGACGACCGTTCTCATCTTCCAAAGCCTTCAGCCGACGCATCTAGTCCGGCAGAAGCCCCTTGTACTTTTTGCGCCAATTTAAGAACGTCGCCTGACTGATGCCAGCCTTGCAGCAGATCTCTGACGCAGGTGTTCCATCGTCGCCTTGCTTCAAAATGAACGCCTTCTGAGCGTCCGAAAATTTGGATGCCTTCATGGCTTCCGCTCCTTCTTCCAACCAGGAAAGTGAAGCTGAAAACTCTATCGGAAACCGATCCAACTTTCGGTCTCAGAGCGCCGTCAGTCCATCAGTTCGCTGGCTTCTGTTTTTGTGCAGATAAACCCGCCGGATTGGCGTTGCCACAACCTTGCGTAGAGCCCACCCGCCTTCACGAGCTCGTCGTGATGACCCTGTTCGACGATCTTCCCCTTTTCGATGACCACCAGCCGGTCCATCGCAGCCAAGGTGGACAGGCGATGTGCAATGGCGAGCGTCGTCTTGCCCTTCATCAAAGTCTGCAGACTGGCTTGGATGGCGGCTTCCGCTTCGGAGTCCAGCGCTGACGTTGCCTCGTCCAACACTAAGATCGGGGCGTTTTTCAAAAGCACGCGTGCAATCGTGATGCGCTGGCGTTGGCCGCCCGACAATTTTACCCCGCGCTCACCAACGTGGGCTGCAAGGCCGCGACGCCCCTTGGCATCCACCAGTGTATCGATGAAGTCGCCTGCCTGTGCGGCCTCGGCGGCAGCACGAATTTCTTTGTGGGTCGCATCCGGTCTGCCGTAACGAATGTTGTCGCGGATCGAGCGGTGCAGAAGCGAAACGTCCTGCGTCACCACGCCGATGCTGTCACGCAGGCTGCTTTGAAGAACGTCCCGAACGTTTTGACCGTCGATGGTTACCGCACCATCGTCCACGTCACGCAGGCGCAGCAAAAGCTGAACAAGCGTCGACTTTCCCGCTCCGGAGAGGCCGACCAAACCAACCTGTTCGCCCGGTGCGATGGAGAGATTGAAGCCTTCAAGCACCGTCTCGCTTTTCGGCCCGTATCTAAAACTCAAATTTCGAAACGCTATAGCACCTTCACCAACCCTGAGGGGTTTTGCATCCTCCCGGTCCGCCACTTTAGCGACCGCGGTGATGATGGGCATCGCATCACGGATTGTGCCCAACGTCCGGGTGACCGATTGGTCAAGGCCGATAAACGCATACGAAGATGTGCCAAGCGAGCGTGATACGGCAGCGGCGGCTACGAACTCTCCCACGGTGATCCACCCGCCCGCCATACCCCATAGGGCGGTGGTGAAGATCGCGATGACGAGCGCAATGTTGAGCAAACCAACAGCGTTGTCCGACAAGATGTACGCGCGGTTTTCCCGATGCTGCGTTTCGATCGTGTCGCTGATGACACGGCGAATGGCTCCAGCCTCGCTGTCCTCGGCTGCAAACAATTTGACCATTGCGATGTTGGAATAAACGTCCGTCATCGCACCGGTGGCCCTGGCCGATGCGGCGGCCACCTTGGATGAGCGCGCCATGTAGAGGGGGACGACCTTCCAGGCGAGCAGCGCGTTTGCAATGATCCAAAGCATAACGGGTATCGCCAGCGGCCAAGCAAGAACAGCCAGCAAAACGAAGGAACCGACGAACTGGATGGCCACCCTTGGGATCGTCTGCATTGCCACCATCATCTGCCGCTGCACCGAACCTGTGACCTGCGCAATTTTTGACGCGACCTGTCCGGCGAACAAGTCCTCAAAAAATGCCAAATCCTGTCGCTCGACGGCCTTGTGCGCCTGCCACCTCATCGCGGCTGGCATCAATGTCTGGACGGTCTGGGCGAGAAACGACTGACGGACAAAGGCTATGACCGGGTCGACCACAGCGAAAATGACGAGCAACAGGACCAGCGCCGCCATGTTGGCACCCACGAAGTTCGCGCCACCCGCTTGGCTTACTCCATCGACTATAAATGCGAGTGCCCACATCAGAAGAAGCGAGATGGAAGCCGACGCAATCGATAACGCGGCGACAAACACCAATTCGGTTTTGAACATGGAGGCGAAATGCCAGACCAGCGCGAGCGCTCCCTTGGTGCCTTCACCCTCCGGCATGGGCCGCACAGGAAAGTCCAATGGCGCGAGGCGACGTTCGAACGGATGGAAAACTCGGTCGAAAAAACTCATTGCACCTTGGTATGACAGGGTGGCTGAGTGGCAGCTACTTGATGGGTCCGCAAAAACACTTGTTTTTTGATTGGCAGGCCTCCGACTGGTCTGAATGCTTCGGGCTATGGCACTCAATTGATCCACATAGGCAATAAAGGCCAGTTGCGGACATTGGGTGGCTTGGCCGACTTCCCGAAAACCGCCATTCAAAATTAGGGGTTATCGATCACGGCCAAGGGCAGCCATGCGGACACAATGTGACTTTCGCTCCGCCACCGCTCATGGTCTATTTTGGTTGGTATCTTAATGAAAGCCCGAAACTGGACCAGGTGTTTTAGCTCGATACATTTTGCTACAGTCTGGACGTACCGACCAACTAAGCCGATAAACAAAGAATTGCACGTCCTTGGTGGGAAACATTGAGATGCCTAACTCCAGGAGTTATGGCGTTGATGCACAGGGTTTTATTGTCACCCAAGTTGCTGAATCCAAGATTCCATTGCTGTATCGGCCGCTGATTGACGATGTCAAAAACACCTTCCGCGGTCTCATCGGTGCTCATCTGCACGGGATACACATTTACGGAAGCGTGGCAGCGGGGCTGGCCAAAGCGCCAATGTCGGATCTTGACGTGCTGATTGTGCTGCGACACCGACCGAATGAGCAATTGACGTTGAAAATTAGGAATGCCGAAGCAGACCTAACCCAAACTTACGCGGGTCTTGTACGTGAAGTTGGGGTAGGCGTGACGTTTCTGGCTGAAATTGAAAGCGATCACCATGGGATCGGGTGTTTCCTAAAACATCTTTGCATATGTGTTTTTGGCGAAAAAATTCAGCATTCTCTGCCCAGCTTCAAACCCACCCGACAGGTTGCGAAGGCCTTCAACGGTGACTTTGAAAGGGTGCTTGAAAAGTATCGTTATCGTGTCACAGCCGCCTCACCGGATGAAACGCCAAGATTGGGCCACCAGATTTCACGCAAGTTCGTCAGGACGGGATTTTCACTCGTCACCGCGCGCGAAAAAAGTTGGACGACAGATCCTCAAATGTCCTGCGATGCATTTGCAAGGCACTATCCTGACAAGGCGGCTGACATGCAGCTTGCCTTGCGGTTTTCGGGCCAGCCAAACATAGAAAAACGCGAACTAATGGCCCTATTGGATGGATTTGGAAACTGGCTCGCCATGGAAGTGGAGCGCGAATTTTTCGGGAGTTGATCGAAAAGAGTTGTCTGGGGCCTTTGATCGCTGCAAGAGAGCCGATCACCGCTTCCTTGAAGCACTGGTCGCCTCTAGATCATTTCTATATCCGATAGAATCGATCTGATTGTGGCGCTCACGCTGTCGGCCTCAAGAGACCTTCGCGACCCTAGGTGGGGGAAGGGATGGCGCATCAGCGCCGGGTTGCTCTTCGCAACCCAGCGGTTCAATCAAATTGCGAACCGCTCTATTTTTCTGTTTTTGCGCGGTTTCGTTTACCTTGAGGGGGTCTTGTGTTTGTACGCGGTCCCTTTGCGTTAAGTGTCAGACATAGGTGGCAAATCGTGTGAAATTGAAGGCTGCGGGCGGGTAATCTGTAAAATTGACAGGTGCCTTTCAACGATCTCACAACACCGGTGGTGCAGTGTGGTTTGGAACCGGAGAAGGACCCATGATTAAGACAGTCTTCGCAGCCATCCTCATAGCGTGCACATTTTTAGCCAATGCCCAGGCAGCCAGTCCTGCGGCCGTAAAATCGGTCAACGCATTAAGAGCAGCCCATGGATTGCCGCCACTGCGGATGCACCCGCGTCTGGTTGCGGCCGCAAGGCAGCAAGCGGCCATCATGGCAAGGACCAGAAAAATGGCTCATACAGCCGCGCCCGGATACAGTTTTTCAAGACGGCTGAGGAAAGTTGGCTATCGCGGCATAGCGGCTGAGAACATCGCGCGCGGGCAAAAAAGTCTCAAAAGCGTCCTGCGTGGGTGGATGAACTCTCGAGGGCACCGCAGGAACATATTGAACCCCCGCATGCGATATCTAGGTCTTGCGGTGACCAAGGGTGCAGGAAGAAATTACTGGGCTATGGTTTTGGGTGGTTAGATCATTTCTATCTTTGATAGAAATGGTCTAACCGTTGGTTTTCGTCAGTATCCCATCTGGGCTTGCTTGGTGGATGACCACCGAATGCCACGCCCGCACTGGATAATGGCTGGTGTGTCAGAAAACTGTGCTCACCATCGTGAGACCGACTATCACAAGTGTGGCTCCCACCAAAATACGCAAGATGAAATGGGCACGGACGGCTGTTTCGCTTGATCCTGCTAGAGCCATGCGACGCGCCAATACGCTGGAACCGGCGATCATGCATATCAGTGTCGCGGTTCCCAAGCCCATGGCCAAGGTTGCCAAGGCGCCCGCAAAGGGGACACCGGCTTGCCAGCTCAAGGCCAGTATTAGAAGGGCACTGGTGCATGGACGAACGGCTATACCGGCCACCAAAGTGATTGCATCCCAAGGCTTTTCCAGTTTCGCCACAGCGTCTGCGCTGGGGGCGTGAGAACACCCACAGTCGTGACCATGTTGGTGCTCGCCGCCGTGGGTATCGGCTTTGCTGGAGTGGCTGCAGCTACCCGCATGGGAGTGTTGATGGGAATGGTTATGCTTCTTTGAAGCATTTGTCACGCCGTGATCATGCTCGCTCGACGACAGCCGCTCCATCCAAAGCCGGGCTTTCGGTTTGAGTGTTCGCCAGAGCAGAAGTCCGCCTATGCACGCAATTAAGGCCGCCCCCAAAGGAGCCAGGACATCATTGGCAAGTCCCGTTACAGCGCCAATGGAAAGGCTAAGAACGGTCAGCGCGCCATAGACCAAAAGTATCGCCCAGACTGCCTGCGCGACACCGGCTGCCAATGACAAACCCATAAGGCGTTTGGCAGTAACACTCGACCCTGCGCCGACACCGGCAACCAGCACTTTGCCGTGACCGGGTCCGAGCGCGTGTAGGAAACCGTAGAGGGCAGATCCCCCCAGCAGCATGGTCCATGCACCGGCATCGCCACGGGCGACCGCAGCAACGGCATTGTCAACGGCATGGCCCAACACATGGGCTTGGTTGTGGACCCATACCCCCAGATCGCCTGACATCATCATGATGATGGTTATGACGGCAGCCAAGACAGCCGCGCCTGCAATTGGCAAAACAGCCGGTAGCGAACCGACGGCTTTGACGACACCGCGGGCGTCGAGTTCAAAGTCCCGGTACCCTGTCAACAAAGTTCGCAACATGCCCAGTTCCTCATATTCCATCCGCAAATACGGAAAGATGACGTTGGGGCAGAGGTACGACGAACATGCGCCAGCTGCCTAAGTGTTGTCTCGGCAAGATGCGCAATGGCCGCGCACCTCAATAACAGATTGGGCGGGCACGAAACCGTTGCGCCCAACCCTTTGTCTGACGGTTTCCTGCACATCAGGCGCAGCGTGCTCCTCCACCAAACCGCAATCATCACAGATGGAAAGCACCGGGGCACCATCTGTGTGGTTGTGGCCGGGATTGCTGCAGGCGGCGAACGCGTTCACCGATTCGATGCGATGGACAAGACCCTCCTCCACCAAAGCGGCCAAAGTGCGATAGACGGTGGTGGGGGCCAAGCGACGGCCGGGCTCGCGCAAACGTTCAATGATGGGGTATGCGCCCAGCGCTGCATCGCTTGCCCGCAAGACGGCAAGGATGCGTCTGCGCATTTCGATGCCTTCCTTGCGTGCCATCGCCAAACCGCTCCAGTAAGTCCTGCCAACCGGCCCTAGCTGCCTTGAATTGCCGTTGCGATGGTTTTTGAGTTGTGCCGCATCATGTCCAGATAAGTTGACGCCGGCCCGGATGAATCGGACAGCGCATCCGAATAGAGCGTGCCACCAATTTCCAGACCGGTTTCAGCAGCAATTCGCTCAATCAGGCGAGGGTTGGAAACGTTCTCGACAAACAGTGCCGAGGCGCCGTCCTTGCGAACCTGATCGATCAGGCGAGCCACATCGGCTGCGGATGCCTCGCTTTCCGTCGATAGACCCAGCGGCGCCAGAAAAGTCAGATCATAGGCATTTGCAAGGTAACCAAAGGCATCGTGAGAAACGATAATGGTGCGGCGATCCTTTGGGATCGCTGCGAATGTTGCTGTGATTTCAGCCTGCAAGTTGTCGAGTTCCTGTGTGTAGCTCTGCGCATTGCTGCGATAGGTCGGGCAGCCTTTGGCATCCACCGCACATAGACCGTCTGCAATTGTGGCAACATAATTGCGAACATTGGGGACCGCGTGCCAAGCGTGCGGGTCAAATTCACCATGATTATGGCCGGCCTCTTCATCCCCGTGATCGTCGTGATCATCATGGTCTTTTTTCGCATGCTCTTTCTTGGCCTGACCAGCTTCGGCGTGATCGTCGTGACCCTCTTTTGCATGATCATCATGGTCATCGTGCTCATCGTCGCTGTGAGCTTTGGCCTTCAAGGGTGTGATGCCGCTGGTGGCTGTGACGATCCGCGCTTTCGTTGCGCTCGCCTCGATCAGCCGATCAATGAAACCTTCAAACTCGAGTCCGTTGACGATCACCACGTCAGCTTCTGCAACACGGGCGGCATCTGCGGGAGTGGGCTCATAGACATGGGCATCCTCACCCGGCCCAACGAGTGTTGAGACCGACACGCGCTCGCCGCCGACGCGGGAGGTGAGATCACCAAGAACGGAAAAACTCGTGACAACACCCAGTTTGGTGTCGTCGGCTGCAAGTGTGGTGGACACACTATAACCTGTCAGCAAGGTGCTCATGGCGAGGGTTGCGGCAAAGCGAGGAAGACTTTTCATGATGGACTTTCCGTATTTGGGTGCGGTGTGACTGTATTGGTTCATGACGGGCTTAAGCCGTCCGATGGCGGGTACGGGGGATGCGTGTCAGCAGTCCCCGGGGTGCAAAGAAAACTGACATGAGATAGACGAAGCCAGCGGCCAATATGATGGCGGGGCCTGACGGCAGGGCCGCATGGTAGGACGCCAGCAAACCGGCCACAGAAGCTGTCGCGCCGATGAGAACAGCGAGCGCGCACATGGGCACAACACGGGTTGTCCAGAACCGCGCAGCAGCCGCTGGCATGATCATCAGGCCTACTGAGAGCAGCGTTCCCAACGCTTGAAAACCCGCCACGAGGTTAAGGACGACCAGCACGAGAAACGTGAGATGCACCAGCGTCCCAAGCGGGCTGACCGACCGAAGAAAAAGCGGATCAAGGCATTCTGCCACCAACGCCCGCCATAAGATGGCAAGCGTAGAGACTGAGATTGCGCAAGCGATTGCGATCAGCATCAAAGCTTCATCGTTCAGCGCCAGTACGGTGCCAAACAAAACGTGCATTAAGTCGATGCTGGAGCCGCGCAGACTCACCAGCATAACTCCTGCCGCCAATGAGAGCATGTAGAGGGCTGCCATCGCAGCGTCCTCGCGCTGCACCGTTAGTCGAGAGAGCGCACCGGCTCCAAGAGCCACCACAAGCCCCGCCGCGAGACCACCAAGGGTCATGGGCACAATTTCGAGACCATATAATAGAAACGCAGTCGCCGCGCCGGGCAGTATGGCGTGCGCCATCGCATCTCCCGTCAGGCTCATGCGGCGCAGCATCAAAAACACGCCCACTGGACACGCGGACACAGACAACAACAACGCCCCCAGCAGAGCACGCCGCATAAAGCCGTAGTCAACAAACGGCTGAATCACAAAGGCTTGGAGATCAGCGAGCACGTTACGCAGCTCCCCTATCAGCGCGCACCAGCGAGCCAGTGCTGTTATTTTGATTGTGCGCGCACCAGTCCGCACCCTCATCCCAAGCTTCGTCAAACCGCCGTGCACGCAAAAGGTTCTCGGGCCTCAGGGTTTCGTCGGTCGCTCCCCAAGCAATCGGCCGGCGGGCCAGAAGCAAAGCGTTGGGGAAGTGCTCACGCACCAGATCAAGATCATGAACAACGACTAACACGGTGCGCCCTTCGCCATGCCAGCGCTGAATGAGAGCCACCAGATCGCGAACTGTTGCAGCATCGACCGCGTTAAACGGCTCGTCCAACAAGACGAGATCTGCGTCCTGCACAAGCACACGAGCAAACAGTGCGCGCTGCAACTGGCCACCTGAAAGCGTGTCGATGCCCCGCTTCTCAAAACCTTCCAAGCCCACCGCCATCATGGCTTGCTTGGCCCTGTTACGATCGTCCCGGCTGTGCCTGCCCAGCAGGCCACGACGGGGCCAATGGCCCAACCCCACCAGGTCGCCAACCGTTGCCGGGAACGAACGGTCCAGCTCAGACAATTGCGGCAGATAGGCGATGCGTTGTCCCGGCGCGCAGGTCACTGAGCCATCAATTGGCCGAAGCGCACCTACAATTCCTTTCAGCAGGGTCGATTTTCCCGAACCGTTCGCACCGACCACTGCGGTCAGCGACCCCAACTCTACTGTTCCGTTGAGGTGGTGCACTGCGGCATGACCATCATAACCCAAGGTCAAATCATCGAACGTCAACGCAGGCGCCGCAGATTGGGATTGCGTAGACTTGAGTTTGGGGGCCTGGAATTGGGGAGATTGGAGTTGGGGAGACGATGCGGCGCGCATGAGTGCATCCAAGGTAGACATGTAAACTGTCTGGGTCCGCTCGGGCTATGTTATAACATTACGTTTGTCAAGAAATCCGGCGAATTTCCGAGGCTGAACATCTACTCAAACCCCGGGAACCCACGGCGGGTTGGAAGGTGTCGGACAAAGCCCAACAGCGAAAACTTCACCGTTGCATTCATCTAGTAACTATTGCAGTTACATGAAAAGGCCCGCGCAATTCAACACACGTGCACGGCCTAACATCTTTCAAAACCGACCCGAAGGAAAACACACGCTCATGTTTAAGACATTTGTCATGGCGGCGTTTTTGGCACTGATCGCTGCATTGCCCGCTGCCGCTCAACAAAAGAGCTTCACCATTTCCGTCACATTCGGCCCGAATGCCGAAGTGCCGGATCCGCGTGCTGGCTACAATGGTTGGATGTCCAATCAGACCGGCGTCACCGAAACGTTGATGGGTATCGACTACGACCTCAACCTCTACCCCCGGTTGGCTGAAAAGATCGAACAGTCGTCCCCAACCACTTGGCGTGTGACGTTGCGCGAAGGTTTGAAATTCCACGATGGATCCGCCGTCACTGCACAATCGGTAGTGGATTCGATTGAGGCTATCTCCAAAGAAGGGCATCCAGGAAACAACCCGCGGGTTGCCAAAGTCCTCGATCTGTCAGCCATATCCGCAGATGGCGACAACGTAGTGATCTTTGAGACCAACAAGCCGAATGCTGCTTTCCCTTGGAGCTTGTCCGATCCGGGCGTTGCAATTTTGGGTGCCGCCTCTGACGCTTTCCCCATCAACGCCACTGGTCCTTATATCTTCAAAGAAGCCATTCCAGATCAGCTATACCGGGTGGCTGCCAACAAAGACTACCGCCTTGGAACGCCCGGGTTTGAAGAAGTCCGCGTCGTCGTGTCCCCGGACCCCGCAACGGGCGCTCTCGCGTTTGAGGCTGGTGAAGTTGATTTGGTAATCAACTATCCTGAGACTGACTTCGAACGCATTCAAAAAACAGGAGCACTTGGCTTCACCGCTCCAACGGCCCGCCTGTATTTCTATTCGGTCAACGCGAAGTCGGGACCAATGGCCAACCCGTTGATCCGGCGCGCCGTATCGCTGGCGATTGACCGCAAGGGTATCGTAGACGCCGTGTTGTCGGGTGTTGGCGGTGTTCCTGCAGGCACTATCGTCCCGGCAGGCACGACATGGGCGGCAGATATTAAACCGCCCTATGATCCCGCTGCAGCCGAAGCTTTGTTGGCCGAGGCGGGCGCTGTGAAACAAGGCGGACAGTGGATGCTCAACGGCGAACCACTGGAAATCACCATTCTCACATACTCATCCCGTGCCGCTCTGCCGCCAACGGCGGAATTGACACAAGCCTTCCTGCAACAGATCGGCGTCAAAGCCACCATCAAAGTTGGGGAATATGGCGCCAGTAACGATGCCATGAAGGCGGGTGAAGGCGATATGTTCCTGCAAGCATGGGTGATGTTGCCTCAGGGGGAGCCCGGCTCGATCCTTGGGTTTCTTTTGAAATCGGATGGTGGATCAAATTCCGGTAGCTATTCCAATGCTGAACTGGATGGTCTGCTTGACGAGGTTCGTGTGACGTTCGATCAGGCCAAGCGCAAAGTGATGTATGACCGCATTCAAAACATCATCGCATCAGAAGCAGCGCTACTGCCGGTCTTTCATGTCAGCCAAGCCAATGTCTCCAAACCGGGTCTGACAGGTTATGCGGTTCATCCCACCGAAACCTATTGGCTGACCCATGAGACCAAATTAAGCGAGTGACGGTCTGCGCAACCGGCCTGAGCGTTGAACGCTCGGGCCGGATCTTGCTGCATCCGACAGACATTCACATAGAGCCCGGCGAGCGAGTCGGGCTTGTAGGGTCTTCCGGATCGGGAAAGTCCACTCTCGGGCACGCCCTGGTGGATGCATTGCGCGCCGCCGGTCAGGCCGTTGCCCATGTGCCGCAAAGCCCGGATGAGGCGCTCGATCCTTTGCGCTCCATGGAGTTTCATTGGCGCGAGGTGGAACATGCTCTTGGCCTCAGCCCAGACCCTTCACGGCGCAATACACTGTTTGAAGCCCTTGCGATCAGCGGGGGCGACATGCGCAAACGGCCTTGGGGATGGAGCCGCGGCATGCAACAACGGTTTGTCGTTGCGATGGGATTGATGGGCACGCCAGATCTCCTGGTGATGGACGAACCAACATCCGCGCTGGACCCTGTTGTTGCCGCTGACATGATGACCCTGCTCGACAGCACATTGGCAAGCCAAGACACCGCGCTCTTGCTGGTCACCCATGATCTGGGTCTGGCAGCAAAACGTGTATCGCGGCTGATGGTCATGGACGCGGGCCGCATAGTCGAAGACGCACCAACACAAAGGCTTCTGGAAGAACCGGTGTCCCGCGCAGCCAAACTGCTTAGCACCCACCGCAATTGGATGGACCTTCCGTGCTGAAGGTTCAAAACGTTTCTGTCGCGTATCGCGGAATGAGCGCCTTGGAGGATGTATCCTTCTCGCTGGCTGCGGGCGCCACGCTGGCGGTGGTGGGAGAAAGTGGAGCGGGCAAATCCACGCTCATCCGTGCGATACTTGGTCTGGTGAAATGCTCGCATGGGAATGTCACCTGGTCTGGCGACCCGGTTTCCCAGCACCGTCCGGCGTTGGTTATGCAGGAACCACGATCGTCATTTAATCCGCGACTGGCCTTGCGCCATTGTGTCATGGAACCACTGACCGCACAGCGGATCTCGATAGATCATGATCGGATGGCCTCGTTTTGCGACAGTCTCGATATTGCACCCGACCTCTTGTCACGCCGCCCTGCACAAGTGTCCATCGGACAGGCACAGCGGGTTGGCATTCTGCGCGCTCTGATCGCAAGCCCACCGCTGATCTTGTTTGACGAGCCCTTGTCAGCGCTGGATGCGGTGACCCAAAAGCACACAGCTCAAATGATCTGCGATCTGCAATCCCGTGAAGGGTTCGCCGCTTTGATCGTCACTCATGATCTCGGCTATGCGGCGGCCCATGCCGATCACATAGCCGTCCTGCGAGGCGGTCGTATTGAAGAATTGGCAACAGCCCGGACTTTTGTGGAAGCGCCGCAATCCGCTTATGCCCGCAAACTGCGTGATGCTGCCTTTGAACTGGGCGCCCTCGGCAGAATGGAGCATGCCGTTTGACCCAAACAGTCCTCGGCCTTCTGTTACGCGCAGTTGTGGTGCTGGCAGGGACGGCGCTGGCAACCTTTGCGTTGTTGTGGAACGCACCCGGCGATCCCGCCTTGGCTATAGCATTGGCGCGTTTTGATGCTGTGATCCCAGCAGAAGTGGTCGATCAAATCCGTAAGGAAGTCGGGCTGGATGCCGGCTTCTGGCGCGCATTCCGCGCGTGGATCATACCGCTTTTGGGCGGGGACTTCGGTCGGTCAGCAGTGACCGGTCGCGAGGTTTGGCCGGATCTTGTCACAGCACTTTCTTATACCGCGCCCCTCGCGCTGCTTGGACTGGCCATCGGCGTGGCCGTATCGCTCCCGCTCGCCATTGTCGCAACGAAACAGCCGGGGGGCTGGATTGATCGGACCGCAGTGGCCGTTGCCTCCATTGGCGCCGCCATTCCACCCTATTGGCTAGGGTTGTTATTGATCCTGTTGTTTGCGGTGCACCTTGGCTGGTTACCCGCCATGGGAGCGCGCACGTCGGCGCATATCATTCTTCCAGCGGTCACTTTGGGTCTGGGCGTGGCGGCATCGCTCACACGTATTGTGCGTTCGGGCATTTTGGAGGCTCGGGGTCAACCTTTCCTGCCCGCCCTCACACGCAGAGATGTCGCCCCAAACGACATAGAACGCAGCCATATCGCGCCTCACGCGACCATTCCGGTTGTCACTGTCTTCGGGCTCGAGCTCGCCTTCTTGCTCGAAGGTGCTGTTATCGTTGAAGTTATTTTTGCCCGTCCCGGCTTGGGCATATTTCTTGTCAACGCGATTGAAACACGCGACTTCCCCAAAGTGCAGGCTGTTGTGATTTTTGCCGCTCTTCTTTTTGTGACGATCAATCTGCTGATTGACCTCATATACCGTGTCTTGGACCCCCGTATTGGAACCGCCGATGCGTAGCGCGATCGGTTTAACCCTGGTCCTTCTGGCGCTGGCTCTGTTCGGACCGTTTCTGGCTCCCCATGACCCAACGGCCATCGATCTGGCCAATCGCTTAAGCCCGCCCAGCGCTGAGCGGTTTTTAGGAACGGACGCGCTGGGCCGCGATATCCTATCGAGACTGTTGCACGGGGCGCAGTGGTCCCTTGGGCTCGCTTTTCTCATTTCGCTGTTTGGATTGCTGATTGGCACTGCAATCGGCCTGGTTGCAGCCCAAGGGGGCCGGGTTGCCGACTGGCTCGTGATGCGAGCGACGGACACGTTTTTGGCTTTCCCCGATCTCGTTGCAGCCGTCGTTATCGCGGGTGTGTTGGGCGCAGGAACAAGCAGCCTGATTTTTGCCCTGACCGTCACTGGGTGGATGCGCTACGCCCGAATTGCACGCGGGATCGGGCTGTCCTTAAAGAACCGCGGCTATGTCGTTCAAGCGCGGCTTGCCGGTGTCTCCGGGCTCGGCATCGCCCGCTGGCACTATTTGCCTTCGCTGCTGCCGTCTCTCTCGGTCGTGTGGACGGGCATGTTTGCCCGGGCGATCCTTGGCATTTCAGCGCTCGGGTTTTTGGGCTTTGGCGTACAGCCTCCAACACCTGAGTGGGGGACGATGCTGCTGGACGCCCGCATACACATGCGCTCCACGCCCTTGCAAATGATCTGGCCGGGGCTGGCAGTTGTCATATGTGTGCTTGCCATCAACCTTGCAGGTGATGCATTGCGGGATGCGATCACCGAGCGGAACCCACACGAATGAACCAAACTGACAAGCCGGGCCTTGCAATAAGCCTTCGCATTTTTTCCGGCGTGCTCTTCACGGCTATGTTGATCTGCGTAAAAGCGGTTAGCGAAAATGTGCCTCTCGGTGAGATCGTCTTTTTTCGATCAGCGTTTGCGTTGATCCCGCTCGTGGCTTTTCTTTGGCTTCGGCAAGAGTTCCCTGGCGGTCTCGCCACGAGGCGGCCCATTGGTCACCTTATACGTGCAAGCTTTGGTGCGATGGCGATGTTTGCATCTTTCGCGGCCATTGCCCGGTTGAACGTGGCGGAGGCAATCCTGATCGCGCAACTGTCGCCCATCCTGATGGCACTGACAGCTGCGATCCTACTATCAGAGAAACTGACGGTATGGCGCATTGGGGGGCTGGCTCTGGGGTTTGCCGGTGTCATCGTGCTGGTCTGGCCGGAGCTTGGTGGAACTCATAGCGACACCACCCGCCTGATCGGCTTTGCGGCGGGGCTCTTGGCAGCTGGGCTCACCGCCTTCGCCCTGATCATGGTGCGGAGTTTGAACAGTTCTGAAAGCCCAGGAGCGATTGCTTTCTACTTTGTCATCGCTTCAATGGTAGGGGGCTTGATAACGCTCCCATGGGGGTGGGTCACGCCGACAGGCACGACGCTTCTTATCTTGATCGGGGCCGGACTTTTTGGTGGCTTGGCTCATATCGCCATGACGCTCGCCTTTCGATACGCCGAAGCTTCGCGTCTCGCCCCGTTCGAATATGTTGCCTTACTGTGGCCTATCCTGGCAGACCTGCTGATTTTCCAGCTGCCCCTCTCAACCAGCTTTCTCTTGGCGGCCCCCCTTGTTTTGGGAGGAGCGGCCTTTGCTGCCAGCGAAAACAAGCGCTCCAAGAAAGCAAAAGTGACGGCGTGATTGTTACAATCGGATTGAACCCAGAGGGCTTCTACGACGTCAACAATACCGTTCGGGGCCGTTCCATTGGGCGGGGGAGTAACGGTCTCCGTGCGCCCAACCGATTGGGAGGATGGTTTCGATTTTGGCGAGATCGTCTGCGGTGAGCGTTTTGTCCGATGCCTCCAAAAGTTGCGCAAAGTGAGCAACGGAACGGGTGCCGGGGATCGGTATGACGTGGTCGCCCTGCGCCATCACCCATGCGATGGCCAGACCTGCGGTGGACATGCCCATTTCGGCAGCGAGCGTCTGAAAGGGAGCAACGGCTGCAATATTGGCGCTATAGTTGGGTTCCATAAAACGGGGGTTGTTGGCCAAAAACGCAAGGTCCTGAACCGCCTCAAAGCTCAAAGGCGTATCGGTCAACAGGGATCGGCCCACCGGCGAGAAGGCCACAAGTGCAACCCCCAATTCGGCGCAGGTTTGGATCAGACCCATTTCCGGCGAACGTGTGGAGAGCGAGTATTCCGACTGAACAGCTGCCACCGGATGCACGGCATGGGCGCGGCGCAGGGAAGTGGGCGCGATTTCGGAATAACCGATGGCCTTGGTTTTTCCGCTTTTCACCAATCCGGCGAGCGTTTCCGTAACCTCTTCAATGGGAATGCCAGCATCGCGCCGGTGCACGTAGTAAAGATCGACCTCGTCCACACCCAGCCGTTCGAGACTGCCTTCCAACTCCGTGCGCAAATGGTCGGCTGAATTGTTGAAGATGTTGCCAGGCCCATCCGGATTGCGCGTAATCGCGCCTTTGGTGGCGATGGTAAAATGATCGCGTGCTTCCGGGTTGGCCTTGAGGTATTTGCCGATCACGGTCTCCGAGGTCCCCATACCGTAGACATTGGCGGTATCGATATGGGTGACGCCCGCTTCGATAGCGGCGTCCAGGATCGCAAAGCTCTCGGCCTGATTGGTGCTGCCATAGAAGTTTGAAAACGACATGGCTCCGATGCCGATGGGATGCCCCCAAGGACCGGCTTGCCCCAATTGACGCTGTTTCATCACGTTTATCCCGAATTGCCTTCTTGCTGGATTTAGAGCGGTTCACAATTTGATTGAACCGCTCGGTTGCGAAGAGCAACCCGGCGCTTATGCGCCGCCCCTCCCCCACCTAGGGTCGCGAAGGCCTCTTGAGGCCGACAGCGTGAGCGCCACAACTAGATCGATTCTATCAAAGATCGAAATGATCTAGACGTTAGGGACGGCTTGCAGCAAGTCACTTGTCTCGCAAACGAGAAGCCTATGTCTTTGACGGAGCACCCTTCTTTTTGGGTTTCCGAGGTTTGGACGCGCTCTGCTCCGGTCTTTTTGAACCGTCTTTTCGCTTTGGCTTGCCGTTCGGGTTGGCGTTCGGATTGGAGTTTGACTTTGATTTCGACTGTGACTTTGAAGCAGACGAAGGGTCAGGGCTTTCCTGTCCCCGGTGAGGCTTTCTAGCTTTTTTAGCACCTGCGCCGCGCGGCTTTTCAAACCTGGGCCTTCCACCAGTTTTCGGAGCAGACTTTGCGTGCGTATCGAAGGCGGGTTTTGCGTCCAGCACTTTCACACGCACGTTCTTTTCCAAGGTTTGATTTGGTCCAATCGCTTCCAAAAAACGATCCGCCTGTTTGGCATCGAGTTCGATATGCGTCTGGTTCTGCTCAATCTTGATGTAACCGATAGCCGGTTTCGACACTTCACCCGCATTGCAGATCAGCGGGATCAGCCAACGGGGTTCCGCGTTTTGCTTGCGTCCCACAGACAGGGTGATCCAAAGGCTTTGTTCGAACTCCCGTGAGGCTTTTCCCCCCCGCGGCTCTCGCTCGTGCCGTGCGCCTTTGCCATCTTTGAAATCGCGTTTTGAGGGAGCGGTAACGGCAACAGCGCGAATATCCTCCGGGGCGGATTTTCCTGCCTTGCTGAGACGCAGGTAAGCGGTTGCGATTTGCTCCGGAGAGAATTGCGCCACAAGCCGTTCTGCAAATTGCTGTTCGTCCTCATTGGCCGTATCGGTCAAGATCGGATCGGCGAGCAGCCGGGTTTCATCGCGTTGCAACACGGCATTTGCGGACGGCGGGTTGGCCCATTCCGCATCGATCTTTGCAAAGCGCAAAAGCCGCTCCGCCCGACCCCGGCCCTTTTGATCCACCATCATCGCGCTGACGCCCTTTCGACCGGCCCGTCCCGTCCTGCCGCTGCGATGGAGCAGTGTTTCGGGATCGGAGGGCAGATCGGCGTGGATCACCAGTTCAAGCTTGGGCAAATCGATGCCGCGGGCGGCAACGTCCGTCGCTATACACACCCGGGCACGGCCGTCGCGCATGGCTTGGAGAGCGTGGGTGCGTTCATTTTGACTCAGTTCCCCCGACAGAGCCACGACCGAAAAACCGCGATTGTTGAACCGTGCCACCATGTGATTGACGGCTGCCCTTGTGTTGCAAAACACCAGTGCATTTTCAGGCTCGTAGAAGCGCAGGACGTTAATGATGGCATTTTCACGCTCACCGGGGGCAACCACCAGAGCGCGGTAGGCGATGTCACCGTGCTGCTTTTGCTCTTCCTTGGTTGATATGCGGATGGCGTCGCGCTGATACCGCTTGGCCAATTTGGCAATGGGCGGTGCAACCGTGGCGGAGAACAAGAGTGTGCGCCGATCCTGGGGCGCGGCTTCCAGCATGAACTCAAGGTCTTCGCGAAAGCCAAGATCCAACATCTCGTCGGCTTCGTCCAAGACGACTGCCTTTAACCCGTCCATCTGCAGCGCATTGCGGGTAATGTGATCGCGCAGACGGCCGGGTGTGCCAACGATTATGTGGGCGCCACGCGCCAAAGCACGCCGTTCTGTGCGAATGTCCATGCCGCCCACACAGGACGCTATCACCGCGCCGGTTGGGGCGTAGAGCCATTCCAATTCCCTTTTGACTTGCAGGGCCAGTTCGCGCGTGGGGGCGATCACCAGAGCCACCGGGGCATCGGCTTTGGAAAAGCAATCTTCACCAACCAGCAACGTGGGCGCGATTGCCATGCCGAAGGCGACCGTTTTGCCCGAGCCGGTTTGGGCGGACACCAGAAGGTCTTCGCCTTGCGTCTCCGGTTCCAAAACAGCCAGTTGCACAGGTGTTAAAGTCTCGTAGCCATGGTCGGAGAGTGCCTGCGCCAAGGAAGGCGCGACCCGGTCAAATGCAGTCATGATGTCACTTTCAAATACGGGGCGAAGCCGTGCCAAAGTGGCTTGCAAGAGATGCGCATTGGAGCGAACGCTTTGCCGACTGATTGCCGAAACGAGGGGCATTGTACCGCTTGCCTGCGATGTCAGCCCCCGCGCACACGTCCCTGTCACGAAATGGGATAAATCCCAACCGCAAAGTTGTTCAAGGCCGCCTTGTAAGCGATGTATAAGTGACTTTACGTGTCATGTCGGCCCAAAATAGACAGCCTATGTGCAGTCTGTTAGCGGCTTTGCTGCATGTGCTCCGACTTGCTGGGGAATATCAGTGATCACAGTCTTTTACCACGAGCACAATCCTCACCCTATCCAGCGGATGATGGGCACAGTGGATGGCGCTGACAAGTTCATTCGCCCTTACCTCTACCAAGACCTCTTTCGCACGATGCGCTTTCCGCACGGCACTGCGATTTTCACCGATACCGAGTACCTGTCCACCTTGCAGATGGACGTTGTCGCGGGGGTGGAATCTGCCCTGATATCCCAAACGCCGGATGCGCGGATTATGAACCGGCCCAGTGTAGCGCTGGAACGATTTGCCTTATTGCGGGCACTCAAACGGGCCGGTTTGTCGGACGTGGAAGCGACACGGCTGGATGGCGGCGACCGGCCCACACGCTATCCGGTGTTCATACGCTCAGAGGTTGGCTGCTACGGCCCGGAGACTGGCTTGCTTGAAACGCCGGAAGCCTTGGAAGAGGCGGTCACGGCTTTGCCGACTCGGAACCAGCCGCTGAAAGGGCGCATTGCGGTGTCCTACGAGGCGCAGGCCGACAAGCACGGCGCTTATCGCAAATACGGCATGTTGCGCATTGGTGACCGGCTGTTTCCGCAACATGTCATGTTCTCCAAGAATTGGATGATCAAAGCCTCCACCATGGGCTTTGACGAAGCGTCGATTGCAGAGGAGCTCGACTATGTGGTCACCAACCCGCATGCGGATCTTTTGCGCGAAGTATTTGACGTTGCCGGGCTGCAATACGGTCGAGCGGATTACGGCTTCCGCGACGGCAAACTGGCGGTCTACGAAATCAACAGCAGTCCGACACTGCCCAACTTAACAAACGTCGACACCGAACGTCTGGAGCGGCGTAAGACAGTGCGGGCACTGGTGAACGAAGCGTTTAAAGCCTTGGACGATGGCAAAACCAAAACCAGCTGGCAGACAGTCCCTCACATTGAGGACTCCTACAGGCTTGTGGAACGCAACAATTGGGGTGCGCTGCGTCGCTTCATCTGGCGCATGCACCGGCGCCGGTCCAAGCAAGCGACGAAGTCTCGACAATAGGTGGTCCTGGATCATTTCTATCTTTGATAGAATCGATCCAGTTGGGGCGTTCACGCTGTCGGCCTCAAGAGGCCTTCGCGACCCTAGGTGGGGGAGGGGCGGCGCATAAGCGCTGGGTTGCTCTTCGCAACCGAGCGGTTCAATCAAATTGTGAACCGCTCTAAAGACCGTTGACCGGCACCTTGAGCACGGGATTGCCCTCGTCATCCTTGGGCACTTCGCCGGCACGCATATTAACCTGTAACGACGGAATGATCAGGCGGGGCATCTTGAGTTGCGCATCGCGCTCGGTGCGAAATTTGACAAACTCCTCACGGCTGCGCCCGCCACCGACATGAATGTTGTTGACACGTTCTTCCCCTACCGTGGTTTCGCAGGCGATCTCCCGGCCGCCGGGACCGTAGTCGTGGCACATAAACAGGCGCATCTCGTCCGGCAATGCCAGAATTTTTTGAATCGAATCGTAAAGTTCTCCCGCATCCCCACCGGGAAAGTCAGCCCGCGCTGACCCGCCATCGGGCATGAAAAGCGTGTCGCCCACGAAGGCGGCATCGCCGATGATATGCACCATGCAGGCTGGCGTATGGCCCGGAGTGCCGATGACAAACGCTGTTTTGTCGCCCAGCTTATAAGTGTCTCCATCGTCAAACAGGCGATCAAACTGTGATCCGTCGCGTTGAAATTCGGTTCCCTCGTTGAACACTTTGCCGAAAGTGTCCTGCACCACCATGATGCCACGGCCAATGCCGATCTTGCCGCCCAACTTGTCCTGAATGTACGGGGCCGCAGAAAGATGGTCGGCATGCACGTGGGTCTCAATGATCCATTCCAGTTTCAACCCCTGCTCTTCCACGTGAGTGATCAGGGCGTCAGCGTGTTCAGATGTGATGCGCCCGGCCGCGTAGTCAATGTCCATCACACTGTCGATGATCGCACAGGCCCCCGTGGCGGGATCGCTGACCACATGGCTGAATGTGTTGGAGTCTTCGTCAAAGAACGAACGCACCGTCGGGCGGAATGTCATTTCAACCGCATAGCCCATGTCAGTCTCCCTTTTGCAGGTCCCAATTAAAACATAGCCATCACCGAACGGCGATGGGTAGGCCAAACACCGACATTCTGCGGCTGTTTTTGCAAGCCACTGATGCCTGAAGGGGGGCTTTTTACCAAAAACAACCAGATGCCCTATCCTAATAAGAACCCGGTGCGACGCCGTGAAACGTCCCTATTTCCTGCAGGGCGACGGAGCCCGGGTGTTTCTGGCCGTATTATGCGCACTGTACTACCGGTACGGCACGGGAACTGACGACGGCTCACGCGCTGGCGTTGCAGGCACATCCCAATGTCAAGTTGCTTCCAAAGGCCAGGTCGCGGAGGACGTAGCGCCCGCTTGCAACGCACGGTACGTCCTTGCACAGTGTCCGACAATGCGAGGAGCCGCGCTGTGTCACACCTGATCTTTACAAAGCCCTTTACCCAGCAAGAGCCGATCAGCAAGCAGGCGATTGAGCAGGCGGTGGCCGTTCTCCGGACGGGACGGTTGCACCGCTACAACACGCTGGGGGATGAGTCCGGACAAGCCGCTGATCTGGAAACCGCGTATGCCACTTACCAGGAAACGGACTATTGCCTCGCTCTCACCTCCGGTGGGACGGCTATGCAGATCGCATTGCGGGCCTGCGGGGTGAAGCCCGGCGATGCCGTTGTCACCAACGCATTCACACTCGCGCCCGTGCCTGGGGCCATCGCTGCTGTCTCATGCAAGCCGGTTTTCGTCGAAACCACCGCCAACCTCACCGTAGACTTGGATGATCTTGATGCGAAACTGGCAGCGTCCGGCGCAAAGGTTTTCATGCTGTCTCACATGCGCGGGCATATCGCCCCAATGGAGCGGCTTTGTGAGATCGTGGCCAAACACGGTGCGCTGCTGATCGAAGACTGCGCCCACACAATGGGCGCGCGGTGGAACGGAGTGCGCAGCGGCAATTTTGGTGCGGCGGCTTGCTTCAGCACGCAAACCTATAAGCACATGAACTCGGGAGAGGGTGGGTTTTTGACCAGCCGCGATCCCGACCTGATGGCCCGCGCAACCATCATGTCCGGGTCTTATATGCTCTACGGTCGCCACGGCGCTGGCCCGTCGGAAATGCATTTTGAGCGGGCGAGACTTGAGATGCCCAATTGTTCATCGCGCATGGACAACCTGCGGGCGGCAATCCTTGCACCACAGATTGAAACTATGGACACCAATATTAACCGATGGAATGCGCGTTACAAACGGCTTGAAAACGGGTTGTCCGGTGCGGCCAATTGCACGCTGACGGACCGTCCGCAGCATGAGCACTATGTTGGGTCGTCGTTCCAGTTTTTGCTGCCGGAAAGTACAGGCGACGACAGCGCCCGAGCCCTCGTCGCCCGCTGCGCCCAGCGGGGTGTGGAATTGAAATGGTTTGGGGACGCCAATCCGGTTGGCTTTACGTCCCGCTACGACAGTTGGGAATATGCCGAGCCGCAATCCCTGCCCCACACTCTCAAAGTGTTGCAACGCGTCATGGACATTCGCGTGCCCCTGAGTTTTTCAGAAGACGATTGCGGATTGATCGCGCAGATCATTCGTGAAGAGTTGGCGGGGATGTAAGGGGGGCTTGGGGGTACTAAAAGGTGTGTAGAAAACTGAAACACAATCGTGCCCCCCACCCGACCCGCTGCGGATTTCTCGCACTACGATTAACACCCTGCTCCACGTCACCAAGTCTTCGTATCCTTCTCCCCCAAAGGGGTAAGGACGGAACGGGCTCTAGAACAGACCTTCGATCAAGCCGTCATCGTTGAGCATGATCGCTTCCGCAGACGGTTTGCGCGGCAAGCCCGGCATGGTCATGATCTCACCGCAGATCGCCACAACGAAACCGGCACCGGCGGACAAGCGCACTTCGCGCACCGGCAACGTAAAGCCTGTCGGCGCGCCGCGCTGGTTGGGATCGGTTGAGAACGAATATTGCGTCTTCGCCATGCAGACCGGCAGGCTTCCGTATCCTGCCGCTTCCCACTGCGCCAATTGATCGAGGATTTTCTGGTCCATGATCGCGCCATCAGCGCGGTAGATTCTGGTGGCGATCGTGTTGATCTTGTCTGCCAAACCCATGTCATCTGGATACAGGGTCTGGAAATTGGCACTGTCGCTGTCCGCGATTTCCGAAACGCGGGTCGCCAGATCTTTGATGCCCTCGGAGCCTTTTGCCCAGTGTTTGCACAGGATCGCTTCCGACCCTTGGCTTTCCACATAAGCCTTACAGGCTTCCACCTCGGCGTCCGTATCGGTGACGAAGTGGTTGATCGCAACGACGGCAGGAACACCGAACCCTTTGATGTTTTCGATGTGACGACCCAGGTTGGCGCAACCCTGTTTCACCGCCTCGACGTTCTCGGTGCCCAGATCCTCTTTCTTCACGCCGCCATTCATTTTCATGGCGCGGATAGTGGCGACGATCACAACAGCGGACGGTGCAATGCCCGCCTTGCGGCACTTGATGTTCAGAAATTTTTCAGCTCCCAGGTCGGCCCCAAACCCCGCTTCGGTGACAACATAGTCGGCCAGTTTCAATGCGGTTTTAGTGGCCACAACGGAGTTACAGCCGTGGGCAATGTTTGCGAACGGGCCGCCATGGACAAAGGCCGGGTTGTTTTCCAACGTCTGCACAAGGTTGGGCTGCATGGCGTCTTTCAGCAATACGGTCATGGCACCATCGGCCTTTATGTCCCGGCAATAGACGGGGGACCGGTCACGGCGGTAAGCGACGATGATGTCGCCCAGGCGAGACTGCAGGTCATCCAAGTCGGATGCCAGACACAAGATCGCCATAACTTCAGAAGCCACCGTGATGTCAAAGCCCGCCTGACGCGGGAAGCCGTTTGGCACACCGCCCAATGACGTGACGATGTCGCGCAAGGCGCGGTCGTTCATGTCCATGACCCGACGCCACACCACACGGCGGGTGTCGATCTCAAGTTCATTGCCCCAATAGATGTGATTGTCGATCATCGCCGACAGCAGATTGTGGGCCGATGTGATGGCGTGAAAATCACCCGTAAAGTGGAGGTTCATGTCTTCCATCGGCACGACCTGTGCGTAGCCACCACCAGCGGCTCCGCCTTTCATGCCGAAACACGGACCCAATGATGCTTCACGGATGCAGACCGCCGCCTTCTTGCCGATGGCGTTCAAACCGTCGCCGAGACCAACCGTGGTTGTGGTCTTACCTTCACCGGCAGGCGTAGGGTTGATTGCGGTGACCAAGATCAGCTTACCATCGGCTTTGGAAGCTTGTGCCTTGATGAATTCCGCAGACACTTTCGCCTTGTCATGGCCATAGGGCACCAAATCGGCGGCTTCGATGCCAAGTTTTGCACCAATGTCCTGAATGGGCTTTTTGTTGGCTTCGCGGGCAATTTCAATGTCGGTCTTGTGGGCCATCGGGCAGCACTTTCTTGTGGTGATCGGGACTAAAAATCGGGGGCGTTTGCGGTCAAAGCGGCGGGTGTGGGTCGCTCAGAACCACGCTGCATCATGCGACACAATTGCCGCACTCATAGTGCCACACTTGCACATCCTCGCCCTCCAGCGTCGCAGTTGCGTCGTGGGTCAGCTTGCACAGGGCTGGTAGGCTCAGGGTTTGGTTTGTCCCACACTGCCGGAGGCAAAGACTTGCTCCATGCGGTCAGGACCGTAGCCGAGCAGTTGGCTTAAAATTTCGGCAGTATGCTCCCCAAGCAGGGGCGACCGGGTCACCTCATTGGGGCTGTCCGACAGACGGATGGGTGAACCCACACTAAGGTAAGCGCCGCGCTGCGGGTGATCGACTTCCACCACCGTGCCGTTGGCGCGTAACACCGGATCATCCGCAATGTCTTTCATCGACATAACGGGGCCAACGGGGATATTGAGCGGCGAGCAAATTTCCATCACGTCAAATTTGGTCCGTGTCTGGGTCCACGCTTCTATGATCTCAAAAATATAATCCAGGCGTTTGACGCGCTGAGGGATGGTTGCAAAGTCAGGATCGGTTTTCCATTCCGGTTTGCCGATAACGTCGCAAACGTTTTCCCAAGCGGCGGCTTGGATCACAAAATAGGTGTAGGCGTTCGGGTCGGTCTCCCATCCCAAACACTTAAGCACACGGCCCGGCTGACCGCCGCCGGAATCATTGCCCGCACGGGGGGTCGCTTCACCAAAAGGAATGCCCCGGCTGTGCTGTGTGTATTCCGGCAGTGGACCGGAGCCCAGGCGCTGTTGATCCCGCAGCTTCACACGGCATAGGTTCAGCACGCTGTCCTGCATGGCGGCATCAACCTTTTGCCCCCTTCCCGTTTGCTCTCGCTGATAGAGCGCGGCGACGATGCCCAACGCCAAATGAAGACCTGTGCCCGCGTCCCCCACTTGGGAGGCCGTCACCAGTGGTAAGCCGTCCAACTCACCCGTGGTGGAAGCAGAGCCACCCACGCATTGGGCGACATTTTCATAGACTTTGGCATTTTCATTTGGGCCGGGGCCGAAACCCTTGATCGAGGCCATGATCAAGCGCGGGTTGATTTCGTGAATGCGTTCCCAGCCAAACCCCATCCGGTCCAGCGCGCCGGGTGCAAAATTTTCCACCAGCACGTCACAGGCTTTGATCAAGTCGGTGAGCACCGCGGCACCCGTCTCGCTCTTGGTGTCCAACTCAATTGATCGTTTGTTGTGATTGAGAAGCGTGAAATAGAGGCTGTCGACCCCCTCCTTGTCCATCAACTGCCCGCGGGTAGCATCCCCCGTGCCGGGGCGTTCCACCTTGATGACGTCAGCGCCCAAAAAGGCCAGCATCTGTGTGCAGAACGGGCCTGACTGAACGTGGGTGAAGTCCAGAATTTTGACGCCTTCAAGAGCTTTCATAGGTGTGTTCAACGCTGCCATGGGACCGGTTGCTGCGTTTTGGCGGATATGCACGGCGGTGGCAATTCAAAGGTTTGAGGGTGGGGGTTTGGGTGTAGGGGTTTGGGTGTGGGAGGGTGATACTTCGTGGTGAGCATCCCGCCCCCCCTCTGTCGCTGCGCGACATCTCCCCCGCAAGGGGGGAGATTGGGGTTAACGGCATCGGCGATGTTCCAAAACTGGCTGCGAGCTTTCGGCATGCTGATTCTCCCCCCTCGCGGGGGATATGGGCCTGCGCAGCAGGGTCAGAGGGGGGCGGGATGTTTGCTCTACACCCCCCAATTCCTATTCAGCAGCCACCACCGCCTCCGGCACTTCATCCTCAATGGCCAACACGCGACAGGCGGAGAACTTGAACTCTGGAATCTTCCCATAGGGATCAAGCTGCGGGTTTGTCAGCACATTGGCCGCCGCTTCCACATAGGCGAACGGGACGAACACCATGTCTTCCGACACGGCGCGGTCCGCACGGGCCATAATCTCAATTTCCCCGCGGCGGGTTTCGATTTTTAACATCTCACCGGGCTTAACACCCAGTTTGCGCAGCGTCTTGGGATGCAGAGACGCGTTGGCTTCCGGCTCCGCCCAGTCCAAAACCGAGGCGCGACGGGTCATGGAGCCCGTGTGCCAGTGTTCCAACTGACGACCCGTGGTCAGGATCATGGGGAAGTTTTCGTCCGGCGCTTCGGCAGGCGGGCGAACCCGTGCAGGGGTAAATTTCGCCCGACCGGCACGGCGGGGGAAACCGTCTCCAAACACCACCGACTTGCCGGGATCGTCCGGCCCGGAGCATGGGTACGTCACAGCGCCTTCGTTCTCCAGACGCTTCCACGTGATGTGGTGCAGCGAGCGCATGGACATTTTCATCTCATCGAAAATCTCTCGAGGGTCGTCGTAGTCCCAATCCAAGCCGATGCGGCGGGCCAGATCGACGGTGATGCGCCAGTCTTCGCGGGCCTCGCCCGGCGCGTCCAGCGCCTTGCGGCCCATCTGCACCTGACGGTTGGTATTGGTCACAGTGCCCGTCTTTTCCGGCCAAGCGGACGCAGGGAAAATGACATCGGCGAAATTGGCGGTCTCGTTAAGGAAAATATCCTGCACAACCAAATGATCGAGATTGGCCAGCGCCTTGCGGGCGTGTTCCACATCGGGATCGGACATCGCCGGGTTTTCGCCCATGATGTACATGCCCTTGATCTCTCCGCGATACATGGCGTCCACGATTTCCACCACGGTGAGTCCCGGCTTGGCGTCGATCTCCACACCGTCCCAGATGTGGCGGAACAGCTCGCGCACCTGTTGGTCGCCAACACTTTGGTAGTTGGGCATCACATGGGGGATCAGCCCCGCATCGGACGCGCCCTGCACGTTGTTTTGACCGCGCAACGGATGCAGCCCGGAACCGGGACGACCAACGTGACCACACAACAGTGCCAGCGAAATCAGGCACCGGGAATTGTCCGTACCATGGATATGTTGGGAGACGCCCATGCCCCAAAAAATCATCGCCGCTTTGGCATTGGCGAAACCGCGGGCAACCTCACGCAGGGTCTCGGCATCTATGCCGCAAATGGGGGCCATTTTTTCCGGCGGGAACGCGCGGATGTGATCACGAAATTCGAAGAAGCCTTCGGTGAATCCTTCGATGTAGTTCCGGTCGTAGAGCTTTTCTTCCACGATGACGTTCATGATGCCGTTGAGCATCGCAACGTCAGTGCCGGGGCGGAATTGCAGCATATGCTTGGCGTGGCGTTTTAGCCCCTGCCCGCGCGGGTCCATGATGACGAGCTCGCCACCGCGCTTCGCAAACTGCTTAAAATAGGTCGCCGCCACCGGATGGTTTTCCGTCGGGTTGGCCCCGATGATGATGGCGTAGTCCGCGTTTTCAATCTCATTGAAGCCAGCCGTCACGCCGCCAGACCCGACATTTTCCATCAGGGCGAACACAGACGACGCGTGGCAAAGGCGGGTGCAGTGATCAACATTGTTGTGACCAAAGCCTTGCCGGATCAGCTTTTGAAACAGGTAAGCTTCTTCGTTGGAGCACTTAGCAGAGCCGAAACCGGCCACCGCTTGCCCGCCATCATAGGATCGAATGTCCACCAAACCGCGTGCTGCGACGTCCAGCGCCTCGTCCCATGTGGCTTCGCGAAAATGTGTCCAAGGGTTCGACGGATCGACATTTAAGCCTTTTTCCGGCGCGTCATCACGGCGGATCAACGGCTTGGTCAGACGGTGTGGGTGTGCCGTGTAGTCAAAGCCAAAACGACCCTTCACACACAATCGGCTTTCATTGGCCGGGCCGTCCACACCATCCACCCAGGCTATGTGGTCCTTGCCGTTCTCGTCCGCCTTAATCTTGAAGGACAATTGGCAGCCAACACCGCAATAGGGACAAACGGATTTCACCTCACGGTCGAAAGCCTGACTGTCTCCTACTTGGTTTTCGTCCACAGCCGCAGCGGGCATCAAAGCCCCTGTGGGGCAGGCCTGCACGCATTCGCCGCAGCCAACGCAGGTCGATTGGCCCATGGCGTCGTCAAAGTCGAAGACGATTTTTGAATCGCCGCCGCGACCCGCCATGCCGATGACATCGTTGACCTGCACTTCGCGGCAGGCGCGGACGCACAGATTGCAATGAATGCACGCGTCCAGATTGACGCTCATGGCCAGATGGCTGGCGTCCAGCAGTGGGATTTGATCCGGCTCTTTGGCAGGAAAGCGGCTTTCCGTGACGCCCTGCATGTCGGCCATGTTCCAAAGATGGGACGAGCTATCGTGGGCCTGTTCTTTGGCGGGTTGGTCGGCCAGCAGCATTTCCACCACCATGGCGCGGGCCTTGGTGGCGCGTTCGTTTTGGCTGTTCACAACCATACCCGCTTTGGGTTCCCGGATGCAGGAGGCTTGCAGCGTGCGTTCGCCTTCGATCTCCACCATGCAGGCGCGGCAATTGCCGTCAGCCCGATAACCCGTGCCGTC
This sequence comes from Pseudomonadota bacterium, assembly GCA_038746275.1. GTDB lineage: Bacteria > Pseudomonadota > Alphaproteobacteria > Rhizobiales > Rhizobiaceae > Pseudahrensia. Next base: position 40,650 of record JBCDKS010000005.1, read on the forward strand.
TTTGTGGCAAAGGTGCGGGATCAATGTGCCTTCGCGCTTGGCGATCTCCCAGATCGTTTCGCCGGGTTGGGCGATGGTCGGGTTGCCGTCGAGGGTGAAGATGATGGGGTCACTCATGACAGGCTCACGATCCAGATTGCGTGCCGACTTCATCGGCAAAGTGTTTCATGGTCAGGCGAATGGCGTTGGGCGCGGCTTGGCCAAGACCGCAGATGGAGGCGTCCGCCATGGCCGTGCATAGCTCTTCCAGGAGCGGCTGATCCCAACTGTCGGCTTCCATCAGTTTGACGGCCTTGGTGCAGCCCACACGGCACGGCGTACACTGACCGCAGCTTTCATCTTCAAAGAAGCGCAGCATGTTGAGCGCGGCTTCTTTGGCGCTGTCTTGATCTGACAGGACGATAACCGCCGCCGATCCGATGAACGTATCGTGCGGTTGCAGGGTGTCGAAATCCAAGGGCACGTCGTTGAGCGTCGCTGGCAGCAGGCCGGAGGACGGACCGCCGGGTTGATAGGCCTTGAACGTGTGACCTTCCAACATGCCGCCTGCGGCCTCGATGATGTCCAGGATCGTGGAGCCTGCGGGCAGTTCGTGGACGCCCGGCGATTTAACCCGACCTGACACGGAGTAGGATCGCAGACCGATGCGACCATTCTTTTCCACTGATGACAGGATTTCGGGACCCTCGCGGCAGATGCGGGCCACCCAGTGTAGCGTCTCAACATTGTGCACCAGTGTCGGGCGATCGAAGATGCCCACTTGCGCCACAAAGGGCGGCCGGTGCCGCGGTAAGCCACGCTTGCCTTCGATGGATTCTATCATCGCTGATTCTTCGCCGCAGATGTAAGCGCCTGCCCCGCGTCGCAGATCGATATAGCCCGGCTCAACGATGCCGCTGGCCTCCAACGCGGCAATTTCGTCGGCCAAAATCTTTAAGACCGCCGGATATTCGTCGCGCATGTAAATGAAGCAAGTCTGTGCCTCGATGGCCCAGGCCGCGATCAACATGCCCTCCAAAAACAGATGGGGCGTGCGCTCCAAATGGAAGCGGTCTTTGAACGTTCCCGGCTCGCCTTCATCGCCATTGACGGCAAGGTAGCGCGGGCCATCCTCTGCCCGCACGAAGGACCATTTTTTGCCGGACGGGAACCCCGCCCCGCCCAGACCGCGCAGACCGGAAGCCAGCACTTTTTCCTGCACCTGATCAGGCGTCTCACTGCCACCGCGCAGCGCAGTCAAAACCTCGTAGCCGCCATCAGCGCGGTAAGCGTCAAAGGCTTGGTAATCCGGCATACGCGTATGGGTATCGCCTGCCTCTACTGCTGCTTTGGTGTTTTCTACGGTAGCGTGGTCGATGTGGTTGTGGCCCAGTTCCAGCACGGGTGCTGTGTCACAGCGGCCCATGCAAGGCGCGCGCGCCACCCGCACTTGCGATGCGTCCAGACCGTCTTTCAACCCCTGCAACAGCGCTTCAGCACCCGCCAATTCGCAGGCCAGGGAATCGCATACCCGAATTGTGAGAGCTGCCGGTGGCGTCTCACCCTCTTTAACGACGTCGAAATGGGCGTAGAAGGTGGCAACCTCATAGACCTCCGCCTGCGCCATGCGCATCTCTTCCGCCAATGCCCGCATATGCGGTGCACTCAAATGGCCGTAGCGATCCTGAATGAGATGGAGGTGCTCGATCAGCAAATCCCGGCGGCGGGGCCTGTCGCCCAGAAGCTCGCGCACCTGTGTCAGCGCGGCATCGTCTAACTGACGGCCCTTGGGTGTGGCCCTGCCTTTGCCCTTGCCGGATTTCCACACGCCGGGTTTTGCGACTTTGTCCCCCTCGGGGATGCCGCCAAGCTTGGTATCAATAATGCCCACGAAGAAAGGCTCCCACTCATTCGCTCTCGGCACAGTGTGCGCGAAAGCTGCCCTTTAACAAGGGCGGAAATGCGCGATGAATTGTGCTTTAAGCGACGTGTTGCAAGTACCAGCCTCCTCGACAATAACATGCCAGAACAATGCGTCTGGAGACCGTTCGCCTGACGGACGGTGGCAGCGCGGGTCAAGCCGGCTTATCGGCCAGTGTTTGGGCCACTTTTGAGGAAGATACCGCCACTATGCTTTTGGGATGTATCGGGGATGACTTTACCGGTTCCAGCGACCTCGCCAACACCTTGGCGAAGGAGGGTATGCGGGTTGTCCAATACACCGGCACGCCCGCAGAACCCGCCTCAAACGAGGTTGACGCCGGGGTTATTGCGCTGAAATCCCGCTCAATCGATCCCAACCAAGCCGTTGCACAATCCCTTGAAGCCCTCGCCTGGCTAAAAGCACAGGGCTGCACGCAGTTCCTTTTCAAATATTGCTCGACTTTCGATTCCACACCGGAAGGCAACATTGGCCCTGTGGCGGATGCTCTGGCCGAGGCGCTGGATGCTACAACTGTGATCGCCTGCCCGGCTTTTCCCGGTACGGGACGGTCGGTGTATCAGGGTCACTTATTCGTCAACAACGCGCTGTTGAGCGAAAGCGGCATGGAGAACCACCCGCTTACCCCCATGACCGACCCCGACCTGCGGCGTTGGCTCGCCCTGCAAAGTGACAATCCAATTGCCCATGTCGACGCACAAACGGTGCTTTCAGGGCCGGGTGCCATCCGCAATGCGCTGACAGAGGTTGCCGAAAAGGGTCGCCATTTGGTGATCGTTGACGCGATCCGCGATCAAGACTTGCGGGTCATCGGCCATGCCGCATCGCAACAAGTGTTGATCACCGGCGGGTCTGGCATCGCGCTCGGCCTTCCAGACAATTTCAAGCGTGCAGGCGTTTTGAGTGTCGCCCATAACACCTGGCGCGGAGAGGCGGGGCCATGCGTGATCCTGTCCGGCTCCTGCTCCATCGCCACGCGACAGCAACTCAAAGTCCACTCCAAGGATAACGCCACTTTGGAAATCGAGGCTGGCGCTGTTCTCAACGGAGACATGACGCCTCAACGCGCAGCACAGTGGGCTTTGAGCCAAACCGGATTGCCGGTGATCTTTAGTTCAGCCGACCCGAACGCAGTGAAGGCCGTGCAAGCCGAATACGGCCGCCACCGATCTGCAGAAGCGTTGGAAGCGTTCTTTGCCGAAACCGCGCGGCAACTCACAGCAGGAGGCGTGACCCGACTTATCACGGCGGGTGGGGAAACCTCCGGCGCGGTTGTTGAGGGCCTGACGCTTGGCCAGCTGAAAATTGGCCCCGAGATCGACCCCGGTGTGCCCGCTTTGCGGGCGGGGCCTGATCTGGTGGTGGCTTTGAAATCCGGTAATTTTGGAGCGCCTGATTTTTTTGCCAAAGCGGCGGCGCAACTTGCGGGCGATGCAATAGACAAGACATTTTAAGCGCATAGCGATTTTTGAGGAGGAACGACACCATGACCGATTTACCCGATCAGATGGAACGCGTGGTCTTGGCCGCACGGCCTGTGGGTGCACCTAAACCCAGCGACTTTCGCCACGAACACGCCCCCATGCCGACACCGGTTGCTGGCGAGATGCTGGTGCGGGTGATCTGGCTCTCCCTGGACCCCTATATGCGCGGTCGGATGGATGATTCCAAAAGCTATGCGGCTTCCGTGCAGATTGGTGACGCTATGGAAGGCGGTGCCGTTGGTGAAATCGTGGTCTCCAACAATTCCAGCTTTCCCGTGGGCAGTTTTGTGGAAGGCCGGTTTGGTTGGCAAAGCCATGTCGTCAGCGATGGCGAAGGTGTGCGGATCCTAGACCCTTCCCTGGCGCCGATCTCCACGGCTGTTGGGGTGTTGGGCATGCCGGGCCTGACCGCCTATGTGGGCTTTAACACCCATGGCCGCCCTCAGGCCGGTGAAACGCTGGTGGTGGGTGCGGCCACGGGAGCCGTTGGCTCCCTGGTGGGGCAACTCGCAAAGGCACAGGGGCTGCGCGTCGTCGGCGTGGCGGGCGGTACGGATAAATGTGCGTTTGCCGTGGATCAACTGGGGTTCGATGCCTGCGTCGATCACCGTGCCTATGAGGACAGTCGGTCCCTCCGCTCAGCCTTGGGCGGGCACTGCCCGGACGGGGTGGATATCTATTTCGAGAACATCGGCGGCAAGACGCTGGAGGCCATCATCCCGATGATGAACATTCATGGGCGCATTCCGGTTTGCGGCATGATCTCTTGGTACAACGCCAATGTGCTGGGTGAAGGAGGCGGTGCTTTTGACGGGCCAAACCTGCTGCCCAAGGCGTGGCGCACCATTCTCGTCAATCGCCTGTCAGTGCGCGGCTTCATCATCTTCGACCACTATGATCAATACCCCCAGTTCCTGTCGGACGTGGCACCGATGATCAAAGACGGCACCGTGCATTACCGCGAAACAATCGCAGACGGATTGGCCGCCGCACCGGAGGCCTTCATCAGCATGTTGGGGGGCGGTAATTTTGGGAAGCAACTGGTGGCTGTCTCCCCCGACCCGACAAGAAGTTAAAGCCGCTCCGCGTCCAACACTTTTTGCTGCCATTGGCCGTCTGACGGGGTCACGTGGATCGGCAACGCATTGGGCATGGGGCTTAAGGCCGGGGTGATGGCCACATATTCTTGTGCAGCGCGCCACAACCCGCCATGGGCGACGATCAACGTGTTGGGTCCGCGGCCGACGGCACGGGCCATGGCGGCCCACACCCGCGTGTGAAACTGTGCAAAGGTCTCGCCGTTGGGCGGATCGTAGTCCCCGGTCCAATACTGCGCCAACCATGGACCGTGAGGTTCGCCTTGATGGTCTCCCAAATGACATTCCATCAGCCCGTCATCAAACTCGATGGGCAGGCCGTGATGCTTCGCGACCGCTTCTGCGGTGTGACGCACCCGCGTGAGCGGACTGGCGATGATCCGCTCAATCGGTTCGGCCTTGAGTATGTCACCGGCCCGCACTGCCTGCGCTTGCCCGGTTTCGTTCAGGCTTGAATCGAACTGACCCTGAGTCATGCGGTTTTTGTTCCAGTCCGTTTCGCCGTGGCGCAAAAAGTAAAACGGGTGCTCAAATCGGCTCATCTAAAAAGGCTTTCGGCTTTGTGGGAAATGGGCGGCGTGGTAGGCGCTCAGACACGTTAAAATATCACGAGCGGTGCCTGCCCACCATGCCAACCGACAAGACAATTTCACGACACCGGACGGATTACGCATTTTGGACCGATGTTACCATTCGCTACAGCGATCAGGACCCGATGGGCCACGTGAACAACGTGGCCATTGCCGCTTATTTTGAGTCCGGTCGTATGACGCTGTTGGAAGAGATTTTTCGTGAAACGGGTCTGCCAGACCGAGGGATGGTGTTGGCGCGGTTGGCCATCGACTACCTGCAGGAAATCACCATGGATTTTGCGGGCCAGTCTATCGCAGTTGGCGGTCGCCTCGCCCGCGTGGGCGGCCGATCCATGACCACACATTACGCCCTGTTTAAGGGCGACACATGCTGCGCTGTATCAGAAAGCGTGAACGTGTTTTTTGATCCCAGCACCCGGACGTCTTCCGCGCCAGGCGACCAGTATTTGGAAGCGATGAACCGGTATTTTGAGGGGCAAGAGTGAGGCGAGCATAACGGGTATAACTGGCATCGCGCCCCCCACCCGACCCGCTGCGCGGGCCACCCTCCCCACCGGTGGGAGGGGTGGAGTGTTTAGCACTTTGATGGCCAGATTTTTATAGTCCAAAGCTCGCGGCAGCGAGCCCTCCCCCTGATGGGGAGGGTGGCCCGCGCAGCGGGTCGGGTGGGGGACGCGATGCTGCCTTGAATTCGACCTTAAACCAAAGCCGCTTGCACCAACGCTTTGAGTTCCGCCCTGTTGGGATAGGAACTGGACGGGATGAGTTGGGTGAAGAAAACGCAGTTGAGATCGTTCACCGTGTCCGTCCAAAAATATGTGCTGGCCATGCCACCCCAACCGAAATCGCCCACAGACCCGGGCGTGCGGGTTGCTGCGGGATCGAGTACGCAAGCCCCTCCGATGCCAAAGCCCATGCCCATCATGGGCATTTCCGCGAAGGATGCCGGACCCATGGACGCGATATCGCCGGGCAAATGATTGCGGCGCATGAACTCTAAGGTTCTGTAGCCGAGTAATTTTTCACCACCCAGCGACCCGCCTTGGCGGATCATCTCCCCAAAACGCATGTAGTCGTCCAGCGTGGAGAGCAACCCGCCACCGCCGGAATGCATACGGACTTTGCCATCGAGGTAGTAGGACGTGGCTGCCGGATCATTACACCAAAGCGCATCCTCGGGGGTCTTCATAAAGCAATCTGCAAACCGCTCGATCTTGTCGTGCGGCAGCGCAAAGGACGTATCCTTCATGCCCAACGGATCAAGAATTTGTTCCTGAAAAACGCTGGCCAAGCTCTTGCCCGTCATCACCTCCAGCACGCGACCAATGATGTCGATACCCACCGAATAGTTCCAACCACTGCCCGGCTGGAACGCCAAGGGCACGCCGCCCATGGCGGCTGCGGCATCGGCCAACGTGCCTCGATCAGCTCCAAAGTCCAGTTTGTGCTCCGCATAATGCTCGGCCAAAATTCCGGGGTTAAAGCTGTAGGACAGGCCGCTGGTGTGGGTGAGCAATTGGTGCAGGGTCGGTGATGGCGCAGGCTCGACCTGATCCAAGCGCTCCGCGCCGGGCACCAGCGCGGTCATATTGCCAAACTGCGGAATGAATGCGCTGACCGGCGCTTCGAGATGGACGAGACCCTTCTCCACTTGCATCATCATGGCCACTGACGTGACCAGTTTTGTCATGGAATAAATGCGCACGATGGTGTCGCGCTCGTAGGGTTTTTCGCGTGCCGCGTCGCGGTGACCATCCATGGCGCACAGCACGGTTTCGCCGCCCTTCGTCAGCAGCAGGGACGAGCCGGTGTAACGGCCGATCTCCCGGTTGCGGGCCATCCAAGTTTCGATGCGCGCGAGGCGGTCCGCGTCAAAACCCAGACGGGTAGCATCAGCAGAAATGGCGCTCATACTTCCAGCCATTCCTTGCGGATGTCCTCGTCGGCTTGAAGATCGGCGGGCGTGCCCTCAAACACCATCTGGCCGTGGCCCATAACGTAGACCCGCTTGGAAATCTTAAGCGCGATGGTGAGCTTTTGCTCGACCAGCAAGATCGACACGCCCCGCGCAGCAATCATCTCCAGCATCTCACCCACCTGTTGCACGATCTTGGGTGCCAGTCCTTCGGTGGGTTCGTCGATCATGATCACAGACGGGTCCCCCATCAGCGTGCGGCAGATAGTGAGCATCTGCTTTTCGCCGCCGGACAGCACGGACGCTTCCACTTCGGCGCGGGTTTTCAAGTTTGAGAATTGTTCAAACATATCGTCGATAGACCAGCGACCGGCGCCGTCTTTTTGACCGGGCTTAAGGCCGAGCATAAGATTTTGACGTGTCGTCAGACCGGGGAAGATATCACGGTTTTCCGGCACATAGCCCAGCCCATGCATGGCGATCTCATAAGGCTTTTTGCCCGCAATTTCCTCGCCCTTAAAACGGATGGACCCTTGCGGTGCGACCTCGCCCATGATCGCTTTGCAGGTGGTAGACCGCCCCACGCCGTTGCGGCCCAACAGGGCGACGATCTCACCTTCGCCCACGGTGAGGTTGACCCCCTGCAGGATGTGGCTCTTGCCGTAATAGGCGTGCAGATCATTGACTTCGAGCATGGGCTAAGCGTCCTCAACTTCATCCTCGGGAGCGCCCAGATAGGCCTCCTGAACCTTGGCGCTGCCACGCACTTTTTCGGGTACATCGGTCTCGATGATCTCGCCATAGACCAACACTGAAATGCGGTCCGCAAGATCGAAAATTACACCCATATCGTGTTCGACGATGACCAGTGTGCGCTGCTCGGTGACTTTGCGGATCAGGTCCACGATGTAGGCGGTCTCCGATGTGCTCATGCCGGCACAGGGTTCGTCCAGCATGATGATGTCAGCACCGCCCGCGATGGTGATGCCGATTTCCAAGGCGCGCTGTTCAGCATAGGCGAGCATGTCCGCCAAATCATTGCGGCGGTGGGACAGGTTGATCTGTTCCAAAATCTCCTCGGCACGACGGGTCACATCGTGCTGCCGGTCGACCAGATGCCAAAAGGAGTATTTGTAATTCATCGTCCACAGCAGGCCGCAGCGGATGTTTTCAAACACCGTCATCTTCGGGAAAATATTGGTGATCTGAAACGAACGGGACAGGCCCATCCGGTTGATCTCATAGGGTTGCATGCCGGAAACATCGTTACCGTGCAGGTAGACCCCTCCGACCGTCGGCTCATACTTACCCGTGATCAGATTAAACAGCGTGGATTTGCCGGCACCATTGGGGCCGATGATCGCGTGCCGCTCCCCGACTGGGATAGACAGGTTAACGCTCTGGATGATTTGGGCGAGGCCAAAGCTCTTGCTGAGATCGCGCAACTCAATCGCCGGTGTACCTGCCTTTGGGGCCATTGCGGTGCTTGAAGACGCGCTCATTCTGCCGCCTCCACCCGTGCTGGTTCGGTTTGCGTTGGCTCTACGTGATTGGCCTGATCCCAAGCCTCTTTTAGGCCGGGGGCCATGCGGGAAATCAGGAACCAGCAAACACCCGCAACAGCCAAGGCAATGAGCAGCGGTGTCCAGGCGTGAGAATCCACCGTAAACCCAAACAGGTTCATCGTGGTGTCCCCCACACCGGCTTCGCGGGCATGGAACATGAGTTCAAACACGGCTGCCAAGGACAGGATCAGTAGGACACCCGGTACCAACAGTTTCATGTAGGGGACTGTGAGCAGGTTGAGCTTGCCCAATTTCACCGCCCGCCCGTGCATGGCCAAAAGACCCGTAAGACCAAAGGGGAAAAACATGACGGTGAGCACAAACAAAATTCCGGCATAAAGCTGCCAAAGCTCGGTGTAGAGCGAAAGCACCGTCTGGAGCAGTGTGAAAGCTATAGCCCCGATGATTGGTCCAATGAAGAAGCCGACACCACCCAAAAAGGTGATCAGCAGGATCGAGCCAGAGGTTGCCAGATTGAGGTTCTCTTCGGTCAGGATTTCGTAATTGATCGCAAAGAGTGCCCCGGCAATGCCAGCAAAAAAGCCGGACGCGCAAAACGAAATCCATCGCACATGACGTTGCGAATAACCCAAAAACTCGGCCCGCTCCTCATTGTCCCGCACGGCGTTTGCGATACGGCCTATGGGTGTGCGCGAGAACAGATACATGGCGAGCGCGGAGATCAGCAGCCAAACCGCGGTGAGATAATAGACCTCAGTTTGGGACGCGAAATCGACCCCAAAGAAGGTCGGACCCATGGTGCGGTCGCCCGAGACACCTTCCTCCCCGCCGAAAAACACAACGATGATAATGGAACAGGCGGCAATGAGTTCGCCCACGCCCAGGGAGATCATGGCAAACACAGTGCCCGCGCGGCGGGTGGAAAAACTGCCGATCAGGAACGCGAAGAACAGACCGAACAGACCGCCAAAAAACGGTAACAAAACCAACGGCAGCATAAGACCATCATCTTCCACCCAATTGAGCAGGTGCATGCAGAAAAAACCGCCCAACCCCATATAAACCGCATGGCCAAAGGACAGCATGCCGCCCTGCCCCAACAGCATGTTGTAGGACAGGGCAAAGATGATGGTGATCGCCATTTGGTTCATGACGGTGAGTGCCGAGCCGGAGCCAAAGGCAAATGGCAGCACCGACAGCACCACGGCTGCCAGCACCCACGGCCATGCCTGTTGCCACGGGATCAACGTGCGGGAGCGCCAGAAATGCGGTGCCAGATCGTCGGTTGGATGGTCTTTCAACGTGGTCATGTTTCACGCTTTCCAAACAGGCCCTGCGGACGCACCACGAGAACGATGATCATGAGCAGGTAGGGCAGGATCGGCCCCACTTGCGGCAGCGTAAGCGACCACAGATCGCGCAACATGCTCTGCGCCAAGTCCGCCGGTTTTTCAAATCCGATCGCGGTTAAAAGATCCGCCATGCCAACGTTGTAGCTCGCCGCGAAGGTTTGCAGCCAACCGATAATCAATGATGCCACCAGCGCCCCCCAAAGCGAGCCGAGGCCGCCAATGACGATGGTCACGAAAACGATGGAGCCCAGCAAAAATGCCATGCCGGGGAATGTGCCAAGAACGGGTCCCGCGATCACACCCGCCAGACCCGCCATGGCTGTGCCCACGCCAAACACGCCCATGAACACGAGCGGCACGTTGTGGCCGAGGTTTTGCACCGTATTGGGATGGGACAGCGCCGCCTGAATGATCATGCCGATGCGGGTTTTGGTGAGGATGTAGAGCAGCACGAGGAAGATGCCGAGCGCCACGAAGATCATAAAGACCTTGTAGGCCGGGAATGAATTGCCCGCGATAGAGAAGGCGGCAAAATCCAGCTCCGCAGGCGCCTCATAGGCCTTCTGCGCCTTGCCCCAGAAAAACTGGATCATCTCTTCGATCAGCAAAGCGAGACCAAAGGTGAATATCAGTTCGGGCACATGGCCATATTGGTGCACCCTTCGCAGTCCGTACCGTTCTATCGCGGCGCCCAAGAGGCCGACGGCAATGGGCGCGATGATCAACCCCGGCCAGAAGCCGACATATTGACTGATCTGATAAGCGAAATACGCGCCAATCATGTAGAAGCTGGCATGGGCGAAATTCAAAACGCCCATCATGGAAAAGATCAGCGTAAGGCCACTGCACAGCATGAACAACAACAGTCCGGTGACCAGACCGTCTAGAATATTGACGATAAAGAGCGACACGTCAGCGGCTCCCGATACGGTGTGCGAAACATAAAAAACCGCGCCGAACGGGTCGGCGCGGTTGAGACATCAAGCGCAGTTATGGGCGCTTCATCTTACAGGTGGTGGGCGCATCCATGGAAGCCATGGTGATGGTGGATTCTTTAAGCAATCCGAAGCCGGAATTGTCGTAGTCGTGGGTCATGCTATCATTGGTATGGGCAAATATGTGCACATCCTGAATGATCTGATGATCCTGCGGACGCATTTTCAACTTGGTGCCCCAAATTGAATCGTGCTCCATGCCGGACAATGCGCCGGCAATTTTCACCATGTCGGTTGCGGTGCCGGCATCGTTGATCGCACGGGCCAGCATTTCCATCACATTGGCGATGCGAGGCTGTGCGATATCCAGTTCCGGATTGGCCGCCTTGAACGCCTTGGAATAGGCGTTCGCACGATCTGACATGGGCGGGTTCAACTGGCCCTCTGCCACCACGCGCAACACACCCTTGCCCGCGTCGCCGAAGGTTTTTGTAATGCCGTCAGAGGCCGCATAATAGGTGTAGATCGGGCTTTTGAACCCGGCGGAAATCACGGCCTTACCGATACCAACCATGTCAGAACCCCAGTTGCCGGTGATCATGGCATCCGCACCGGATGCAACGATCTTGCGTGCATACGGCGTGAAGTCCTTCACCTTGCCGATGGGGTGCAATTCGTTACCGACGATCTCGATGTCGGGCCGCTTCTCTTTCAAAAAACGCTCCGCGGCTGCGGCCACGGCTTTGCCAAACGAATAGTCCTGGCCGATCAGATAGATCTTTTTGATATCCTGATTCTTCGCGATGACGTCCGTAAGCGCATCCATTTTGATGTCGGCATTGGCGTCAAACCGAAAGTGCCAAAAGTTGCATTTATCGTTTGTCAGTGCCGGATCAACCGCGGAATAGTTGAGGAACAGTACGCGCTGGTCCGGATTGCGACGGTTGTGTTTTTTGATCGCCTCGGTAAGTGCGTTGGCCACACCCGAAGAGTTGCCCTGCGCGATGAAGCGGATGCCTTGGTCGATGGCGACCTTCAACTGAATGAGGGATTCTTTCGCGGAGATTTTGTTGTCGAACGCGACAATTTCAAAATTCTTACCGCCCAGCACACCGCCTTTTTCGTTGACCAAAGTTTTGGCGGCAAATTTGTAGTGCGCAAGCCCCTGCTTGCCCGTGGCCGCAAACGGGCCGGACAGCGGGTCAATGAATGCGATTTTGATGTTTTCGGCGTAAGAGGCCGTGGCGGCCAAACTCGCGATCGTGGCGCCTAGCACCACCCGTGTCAGTTTTCTCATGAACATCTCCTCCCAAGAGTGCTTGTGATCCTGCTATGGCACGCGGGTTATCTTGCAAGCCAGCCGATCTGTGCGGCCAACATACCCGTGCGTATGTACAGGCTAGTCCGATTTTTGAGACCGGCGCAAGGGGCAAAAACCTTTGCTGATCAATTGCAAACAGGCGGTGCACGGTTAAAAGCGCGCCTGATCCAGCAGCGATTTTGCTTTGTGCAGTGCGCAATCTGTGGCGGCAAACATGGCCGGGAGCGTCAACCATTCCAGCGTCCACGCGGCGCCGGAGCGCTCGTTTTCCGCCACCTGCGCCTGATGCAATGTGCCCAGCAGTCCGGCGTTTTGGCGGGCTATGGCAACCATCCATTCCGCCGCTATGGGGTTGTTTTTATGTGGCATGGCGGATGAAGTGCCACCGCCTTCAAGACGCGCCTCGGCAATTGCATTTTGCGCCATGATTGTAATGTCTTGGCCGATCTTGCCCAACGCGCCGGTGACCGACGTGCACCAACTGCCAAGGTCTAAAACGGGCGCACGATTGGTGTGCCAAGGCATCTGCGGATCGGAGAGTTGCAGACGATCCGCAAGGTCGGCACGCAAGTGGTCCACGTCACCACCATAACTTCGGCCTGTTCCGTCAGGCCCGCCCATTTGCACCGGGAAGACCTGTGGCTGTGCACTGCGCAATTGCGTAACGGCTACATGCCAGTTTTGGACACGCAGAGTGAGCGGCATCGCCATTGCATCCTGCATCCGGGTGCGTGCCATGACTTGTTTCAAGCCGTGGTCCGCCATGATTGTAGAGAGCACATGAGCGATTTCACCGAGCGCTTGATCCCAGGCGGCAACCAAAACCTTGGCACGGATCATCAGGCTGGTGTCCACCAGATCCTGGCTTGTGGCACCCTTGTGAAACGCGTCCTTGTGCTGGTCCAAGAGCGCAGTGCGCCACGCGGCAACCAGTGCAGGCACAACAACACCATCACGGGCGTAACCGTCTGCCAACGCTTTCGTATCAAGCCGGGTGCTGGCAACCACATCGGCAATGTGAAGGGCGGCCTTTTGGCTGATCTCTCCGCGCTGCGCTTGCGCCTGTACCAGGGCGATCTCAAAGGCCGTCATGGCTTTCAGATCTGCCTGAAAAGACATTGCGGACGTGAAGGTATCGGACCCTTGGTGACCGAAAGGGTCGGCGTCAGTTAGCACATAGGACAAGCGCTCGGCCTCTCGCGATGGAAACGCGTTTGGAAGGTGAGACGGCTTCCAGGCAAAAAATCAAAAGCCGAGTTTCGTCGCGACCAACCTGTCGCGGTCGTAGACGTCCTCACGCAATTGCAGTGTGCCATCGCGCGTGGCCCAGGCTGTCAGATAGGTAACGAAAAGCGGCACCGGGTTGGAAAGACTGGCTCGGGCACCCGGTTGCAGGCCCCGCAGCATAGCCAGATCTTCCGGTGATAGAACCTCCGCCAAACCGTTGAGCGCCCCAGCAGCGTCACCTGAAATCTGGAACCCGGAGTTTCTGGGCAGCTGCGCCATATCTGCTGTAAACTGAAGGGACAGGGCCGATGGGCCACCATTTTGCGGCCGCGAAACCGCAGTGATGGTGCCGTAAAAGGTGGGTAAATCCCGAAAAAGAGCGGCGTCATCCACCAGATCAAGGGAGCCGACTGTTCGATCATCCTTCACCAGTTTCAGGGACCGGTCGATGATGTTGAAATACACCATCGCGCCCTTGGAAGGCTTGTTCTGCCAGCGACGACGCTCGACGTTTACCTTCAGTTTTTTGATCCGCTCTGCCAGTGGTTTGGTCAATGCACGTGCGGTCGCCGGTCCCACCACACCGTCGGCAGATAGGCCGTTTCGGGCTTGATAGAGCTTGAGTGCCTCGCGCAGCGGACCATCAATCGGTGCATCGCTGGTGGCGCGTTCCAAGGCCAGGTCGCCTGTCAGTGCCAGCGCCTGGCGCATTTCTTTTGGGGATTTCGCAATATCGCCCGTGGGCCAGAAGCCGCTGGTCTGCATACGAATGAACTCCACCATCTTGCTGACAAGACGCAAATAACGGCGGTCTTTGCCGACGATATCGCCGATGACCTGACGCACATCACCGGATTCCGCCGCCTGCTCAATCAGTTTGGCCGGGTCCAACAGGATAGGCGCGACCTGATTGGTGTCCAGTGCGGCGGCGGTGGTGGCACGACCGTTCAGCAGATCGTGGGCATAATCCACCAAGGCGCCGGACAGCAGGAAGTCCAAGCGGGCCAAATCGTTCGGTTTGGTGCTGGCCATCAGTTTTTCGATTTCGGCTGTTCCGTACAGGGCTGGCGAAAGCGCGTGGGCGGTGGATGTTTGCAACTCCCGCAACAAGGCGCGCGCCTTGGCCTTGGGGCCGTTGTCGCGGCTCCAGATCGGCTTGAAACTGCGGGAGGCATAGAAGGCCCTGATGCGACCACGGTTGGCATCGGCAAAGGACGATCCGGTGGAGATCGGCTTTTCCTGCGCCAATTGCTTGACCGCCGCACCGACGATTTCATTGTTTGTGGCGTTAGCGGGGACGCTGAACCATGCGATCAAACAGGGCAACACAGCAAACACAGTGTGTCGGAAAGCCCTGAAACTTCGTCCCATCATATGATGTTTCTTTTCCCTGGGTACATTTTTGTTTGCCTGCCCAACTAGGTCTGGTGCTCACGATCACGATGCGTACGCGCTTGATTGATCACTTGGTTTCAGGTTTTTTTCAATCCGACATAACCATAAAACCCAAGCCGCTTACGAGACCACTCCCACGACATCGACACTGATCGCGGCCTGATTGCTATCGTAGATGACGTTCACCGTATCGCCCGCCACACTGTTTCCCAAGGTGACAATCTGCGTGCCGCCGATGGAGACCACAGAATTGCCGGTAGTGGTCTCAACGATTTCGATGGTGTTTTCCGGCTCGCCGCTGGCGTTGGGATCAAAACCTGAAAGAAAGAGTTCGAGATTGAGCACATCTCCTTCGGCTTCGTCATAGTCCAATATTTGCGTGGCGGGGTTAGCGGCAAAAGGAAAGAGCTCAAACGTGTCAGCCCCGTCTCCACCGGTAATGCTGTCTGCTCCTCCACCACCGGAGATAGTGTCGTCGCCCGCACCTCCATTAATAATATCATTTCCGCCTTCAGAACTTATGAAATCGTTGCCGCCATCGCCATTGATTGTGTTGTTGCCATTGGCTCCGATAATAATGTCATTGCCATCAAGCGCTGACACATTCACAGCACTGCTAAATTTCAACACATCATTTCCATTGGTGGGCGTTGTTGATGCCGCCATCACGTTGACCGCCGACTGGATCGTATTGCTGCTTATACCATCGGTCACAGTGAAACTGATCTCACGTGTGGAATTGCCAGTGAGCGGAAAATCATCTGGTAAAACCGGGGGGGTCGCCCCAAATTGGGTTGACGCCAACGCATCAACTCCAAAGGTCACGGACTGTAAGGCTGCTTCGTATTCGGAGACCGTTGCTGCTCCACTTAAGGTCAAGGTACCCGTCGCGCCATTGTAGCTGCCGGTAATGCCGTTTTGTGCAACGAAACCTAAATCATCATAGCGACTCACAAAGCCCGCGCCGATTTGGACGGTTGCCCCAATGATTGTGCTGTTGTCGGCATCGCTGAGCGCAATCGCGCTGTCCACAACCACGGCACCATCGCCCTGCGTGTAGGCCAATGGCGAACCACCACTGGTTAAAGCAGGCGCATCATCGGCACCGTCGATTGTGATCTGCACAGTGCGGGATACGGTATCACCGCCTGAAACGACATCGAACGTAACATCGATGATAGCTTGCTGGCCCGAAGCCAGAAAATCGTAATTGGCTGTATCGACCGCAATACCTGTCCCATTGCCCGTTCCGCCCACCAGAAAGTGGTGCGGGCCGGACGTGACAGCACTGCCTGCGGCGAAGGCAAAACTGACACTGCTTTCGTCAATGGTTGGCGTATCACTCGCATCCACATCAGTGGCTTCGCTGAGAAGTGAAAACAGACTGAAAGTTTCATTGGAGAGGACACCAACATCGCCCTCGTCCACCGCGGCAGGCGGAGGACCGACTGTTACTACCGGAGAATCATTCGTGCCGTTGATAGTGATGAGTGCAGTGTGCGTTTGGCTTGCGTTGTTGGTCGCGCCGCTGTCATCTTCCACTGCGTAGTTGAAAGACAGCGTTACCGATTGACCGTCGGCGAGGAATTGCAGGTCCGCATTTGCAACCGTATAGGTGTATTCGCCCAATGACGGATCGACCTGAAAGCCATTTGCCAGCGCCACGATCTGCCCGGCATTCAGCGTTCCCGCGTTTGGCCCGTTCCAGGAAATATCATTGTTGTATTGAACGTTCGCCGACAGCACGTCAGTAGCATCAACATCGCCGGGAACCTGTGCTGGCCCAAAGACAAAACTGACAGAAATATCGTCGTTGGAGTCAGCGCCCACGTCTTCCGTCAACGTAAGGCTTGCCGATGGGGTGAGCCCCGTGGGGGCATCGTTCGCGCCGTCAATCGTGATTGTCACGGTGTCTGTGGCGCTGGCGATGCCGTCATCTGCTGTGACGTCAAACGACAGCGTGATCGTTTCACCCGCCGCCAGAAACTGGATGTCAGCATTGGGCACTTCAAACGTCCAGCCGGACCCATCAACGGAGAAGCCAGCTTCCAAATCTGCAATCTGAGAAGCGGTTAACACTCCACCGGTCCACGTCGCGTCATTATTTGACACTGCGTTAACCGTGTGCGTGTCACTGGCATCCAAATCGGCAACAGACAGCGTGCCGCTGGTCGAAATGACGCCAATGGCACTCACGTCTGTGTCTTCCGTGACGGAGCCGGTATCATCAATAGTCAAAACAGGCACATCATTTGTGCCGTTAATGGTCAATGTGACCGTTTCCGTGTCCGTCGCGGTCGCTGTGCCACTGCCATCGTCGGCTGTGACGTCAAACGACAGCGTGATCGTTTCACCCGCCGCCAGAAACTGAACATCCGCATTGGGCACTTCAAATGCCCAGCCGGAGCTGTTGACCGAAAACGCATCTTCGAATGTTTGCACCTGCGCAGGAGTAAGCGCACCGCCAGACCAGACCGCCGCGGTGTCGACCGCCTCCGTCACCGTGTGTGTATCGGACGCGTCAACGTCGGCAATCGACAGGGTCCCCGTCGTGCTCACGGTTCCAATTGTGGAAAGGCCCATGTCCTCGGTCACCGCACCCGTCGTATCGACGGTCAGAACGGGCGCATCATTCGTGCCCGTGATCGTGACCGTGACGTCTTGCATGGCCTTGGCCGCTTGGCTGTCTTCAACTTCCACCGTGTAGGTGAGAATGAGCGTCTCGCCCTCCGCTAGAAAATCGAAAGCCTCCGTGCCGCTATCGAAAGTCCAAGGAAGCGGACCACTCGTGTTAAGACCGTCAACAACGGGAGCGCTCGGCACGGTGAAGAAACCAGACAAGGTTGCCGCGTCCAAAGCCGTGGGAAGAAAACCCAGCCCCGTGCCGGTCGTTGTTGGCGGACCCGTCACGCGGGCGCTTACAACGTCGGTCAGGTCCAGATCGATAACCGACAGGGTGTCAGTCTCCACAAGGCCGGTATTGGTTTCGGAAACAGCTGCATCAGCAGCACCGGTAACCGGAACAGACAGCCTTGGAGCATCATTGGTGCCGTTGATCGTCAGCGTGACCGTTTCTGTGTCCGTCGCTGTCGGTGTGCCGCTTCCATCGTCGGTGACCACGTCAAATGACAGCGTAATCATCTCGCCTGCGGCTAGAAACTGAACTGCGGAATTATCGACTTCGAAAGTCCAACCTGTCCCATCGACAGCAAAGCCATCCTTCAACGTAGTGATTTGCGATGCGGTGAGCGTCCCGCCACTCCAAATTGCGTCATTGTTGAAGCCTGCGTTGACCGTATGTGTATCACTCACATCCACATCAGTAACAGACAGTGTACCCGAAGTGCTGATGAGGCCTGCAATGATGTCGAGGTCTTCGGTAACGGATCCAGTTTCTGTTACGGTCAGGTTGGGCGCATCATTCGTGCCCGTGATGGTGATCACGACGTCCTGCGTGTCCGTCGCTGCCTGACTGTCCTCCACCTCGACCGTGTAGGTTAGTTCCAGTGTCTCGCCTTGGGCCAGGAAGTTGAACGCCTCGGTACCACTGTCAAACGACCAGTTGATCGTGCCCTCGTTGGAAGACCCGTCAATCACTGCCGCCGTGTCAACAGTGAAGAACCTGCCCAACGCAGCTGCATCAAGGCCAGTTGGCAACGAGCCGGACCCCGTGCCGTCAATCGCAGGATCGCCCGCAGACACCGTCACAGCATCGCTCGTGTCCAAATCGGACACCGACAAAGTGCCCGTATCTGCAAGACCCGAATTGCCCTCCGTCAAATCAGACGTGGCAGCATCTGTCGCGTCAACCGCAATTACAGGCGCATCATTCGTGCCCGTGATGGTGATCACGACGTCCTGCGTGTCCGTCGCTGCCTGACTGTCTTCCACCGTGACCGTGTAGGTCAGTTCCAGCGTTTCGCCCACAGCCAAGAAATTGAAGGCTTCACCGCCGCTGTCAAATGCCCATGTTACCGTGCCCTCGTTGGAAGACCCGTCAATCACAGCCGCCGTGTCAACCGTGAAAAACCCGCCCAACGCAGCTGCATCAAGGCCAGTTGGCAACGAGCCGGACCCCGTGCCGTCAATCGCAGGATCGCCCGCAGACACTGTCACAGCATCGCTCGTGTCCAAATCGGACACCGACAAAGTGCCCGTATCTGCAAGACCCGAATTGCCTTCCGTCAAATTAGACGTAGCAGCATCTGTGGCGTCAACCGCAATTACAGGCGCATCATTCGTGCCCGTGATGGTGATCACGACGTCCTGGTCCACTGAGGCGTTGTTATCGTCGGAAATCGTGAGCGTGTATGTGAGGATCAGGCTTTCGCCGACGGCCAGATAATCGAACGCTTCACTGTCGCTGTCGAACTGCCAGTTCACCTGTCCAAGGTTTGCGGTGTTGTCGATTTCCTCGCTTTCCTGGGTCCCCGTCTCAACGATGGTGAACATCAAATCGAGATCGGGAAGCAAGGGCACGGCATTGTTTGCGTCGGTGTTTTGACCGGATGTCGCCACATCAATGTTGGTTACAGATACAATGTCCGTCGTATCCGCATCCAAAACATTGGCGAGATTGAACGACCCCGTGACGGATAGGCCGTCATTCGTTTCTGCCAAGGTTTCCGCAACCACCACGTCTTCGGTCACGATGGGCGTGTCGTTTGTGCCCTCAATCGTGATGATCACGTCCTGCGTTGTGGACGCTCCATTGTCGTCTGCGACGGTGACGATGTAGGTGAGCACAAGGCTTTCCCCCACAGCCAGATAATCAAAGGCCTCGGTGCCGCTGTCAAACGTCCAGTTCACGGTACCCGTGTTGGAGGATCCATCGATTTCCTGATTGGTCTGCGGCGTCGCATCAGTCGCAACCGAAAACATCGCATCCAAGGCGGCAGGCGATGGAACAGCACTTTGCGCATCCGTTGCGCCGGACCCCGATGCTGCCACCGTTACGCCGGTAACAGAAACCACATCTGTGGTGTCCACATCGATGATTGCGAAAGAGCCGCTTGTGATCAGGCCTTCGTTTGTTTCGGTGAGCGTGTCAGCCACTTTGGTCTGGTCGGTCACCTGCGGACCGTCATTGGTGCCGGTAATGGTGATGGTCACGTCTTCTGTGGCCGTGCTGGCACCATCGGCATTGGCGGCACCGCCGACGCCGCTGTTGTCGGTAACGGAGACGGGGTAAGTGATTGTCAGAGTTTCACCGACGGCGAGAAAATCAATGTCCGCCTCGGTCACCGTATAGGTCCATTCCACAGTGCCATCTATGGGCGCAGGCCGCTCGATCAGAACCGGCGGCTCATCCAAGGTGAAGGTCAAAACGGGGGATGGGTCAGCCGCGGTGGCACTGATCGAGAGCGCCAATTGACCGATCTCGCCCAAGCTCTCCGTGCCGCCATCGTCCTGCGTCCACACCACGGTGGGTGCCGCTTGACTGGTTGTATGCGTGTCCGACGCGTCCAGATCGCGGAAGTTCATCACGCCGGATACGGAACGCTCCGTTGCCGTATCATCGGTTGTGCCCAATTCGGTAAAGGCTTCGTCCAGATCGGTTGCGGTGGGAAAGCTTGGGGCGTCGACCGCGATCGCCGGGGCAGACGTTTCCCCGAAGGTCAAAGCCTCCCCAAACGGCGATGTCAGCGGAGCGGTCGACCCGGTATCAAAAATGATCTCCGGACGCTCGTTGCGTCCGATCAATGTGACATCAATTTGCCCAACATCGGTCTGACCACCCACATCCGCAATCGTGTAGGTGAACGTATCAATGTCCTGATCGCCGTTACCCAAAAAGTCATAGGCGGCGTTGGGGTTATAAATAATTGTCCCATCGGGCTCAACGTTCAGCGTCGCACCAGACGGCACGGTTACCGATGCCGTCCCGTCCGGCTGATCGAAGACAAGCGGCTGACCGTTTATCTCGGTCACATTGATGGGGAACCCTTCCGGGTCGATATCAACGCCAAGGCCGTTGTCGAACACCACGATATTGCCATCAAAATCGCCCGTATCAGCCGGGTCCGATGATCCGCGCAGATCGGTCTGAAATTCATCGTCCGCCGCTACTGGCGGATCATCGCTCAACGGGTTGGCATCAACGACCACGCCACTGCCATCGGCAGGGCCGCCAAACCCATCTGTCGCTTCCAGTCCAGGGCCACCGTCGCTCAGCGGATTAAAGGCGATGCGTGTGAAGGAGTTGGCTCCGTCCAAACTCGCGCGATCACCGGCGGCGAGCGTGAAGACATCCTGAATCTCGTCGAGCGCCAACTGGTCTTCCAGCAAGTCCAAACCGGTTTTGTTAATCCGCACCGCTTCATTGGCCAGCGTCGTCACGATCCATTTGTCACCCGTGGCCGCGACAGTTCCCAAAACCGCACCGGTTACCTTGTTCAAAATGACATAGCTGCCCACGTCACCGGTGCCCGGATCGGGCAGGATCGAAAATTCGGTGATGCCAAGCGTTGTGTCGATCAGCAGTTTGGGCGTCGTGCCGCGAATACCCATGGTGGCCACGGGCGTGTCAATTTTCATGTTGCCGGTGGGGGCGATGTCGCCGGTCACGAAAACAAAAGCGCCTTGGACCAAATTGAAGCTCATGGAACTGTCGGCGACCGAATTGGGGTCATACACCAATTCGTCCAGCACCATACGGGCGCCCGCAGACATGGAGAACACAGTTTTATCGACGAAGGTGATCCCAAGTTTTGAACCTGTGCCGGTTTCGATCACGTCGCCCTGGTAGACCGGCGTACCAACCTCAAGATCCGTGCGCACACCCGCCGCGTTGGTGCTGGTGGCCGTGCCGTCCAGTTTGATCACTTTGCCGATTTCAACCGGTTCGCCACCGCCTGCTTGAGCAAATTGGCCGCCGAATTTTAATCCGGCCAGAGTGGCAACGGTACCGCCCGCCAAAAACGCGCCGTTGGGTGCCTGCAAAGCCGGCAGGTTTTCACTGCCAAAATACCCTTCGATGACGTGGGTTTGACCTTCATGGGAGACAACGAGATTCTCGCCCTGCCTGTCGTAAGCGCCCAAAAACAGCAAAGAAGGATCGGAAAACTGGATGAATTCGTCTGAACCGGCCGAAACAACCGTCAAATCGGCACTGGGGACGCCTACGGAAGATGAATCCGTACCTTCCGGCTGAAAACCGGAAAGCGTGTTGGGGCCGGAGGTTTCGTCGCGCATAGGTTCGACCTTCTAGCGTTTTTCAGCGTGTGAATGACCTGCCCCCAGGGATTCCACTTTCAATCTATTTGCTGGGGTGGTTGGTGTCCAGTTTTCCCAAGTCTACGAGCTATTTAAGCGACACTTACGCTTAACGAGGGTCACGCAAAGCTTGGTCCCTCAAGACCAAAATTGGCTTCAATAAATACTCCAGAACCGACCGCTTGCCGGTGGCGATGTCGACAGTGGCAATCATGCCGGGAATGATGTCCAAGTCAGCCGTGTTTACGCCGTCACTCTCGCGGCCATCTGTGCCAATTGTCACTTGGTAAAATGTCTCGCGATTGTCATTCGTGATCGTGTCCGCGCCGATCCGCTCCACGGTTCCGCTCAAGGTCCCGTAACGGGTGTAGTCAAAGGCTGAAATTCTGATCGTGGCCTTTAGCCCGGCGCGGATAAAGGCGATGTCTTGCGGCCGTATCTGCGCCTCGATGAGCAAGCGGTCGTCCAGCGGTACAATTTCGACGACGCTGTCTCCGGCGCGTACAACTTCGTTGATCGCGGCCACGTTGACCTTGTTGACCACGCCGCGCACAGGCGACCTCAGCACCGTGCGCTCCACTGTATCTGTCGCTGCCAGCAACGTTTGTTCTATGATGGCGAGATCGGCGTTCACGGTGGACAGGCGGGCGGTGTTATCGGCGGTGAAAGACACCAAATCCGCGTCCACCAAGGCGCGTGCCTCAGCCACTTCGGCCTCCAGACGGGCTTTCGTGGCCTGCCAGATTTTGAGATCGCCAGAGAGTTTAGTGGATTCGCGTTGGACGCGAATGAAGTCGATTTCCGGTACCGCTTTTCGACGGAACAGGCGACGGATCAGGGCCAGTTCGCGGTTGGCAAGATTGAGAAGACCTTGGGTTTGAGCCGCTTTTGCGGTGGCTTCCGCAAGGCTCTGCTCTTTTTGCGCCAGTTGGCTGCGGCGGACAACTTGCTGGTCCGCCAAGCGTTTTACATTGGCCCGAAAAACTGACTGTTGATCGCGAAACGCGGCTTGGGCCGATGTGCTCAGACCATCCGGCATTGGCAAGTCGGCGTCGCCCTCCAGGTGAGCCCGCAGACGTGCCCGCTCCGCCAGCAGGGCGGCCTGCCTTCCTTTCAACTCGCCTTGCCGCGAAGATGCGCCGGTATCGTCAATACGGATCAGCTCTTGCCCGGCTTCAACGCGTGATCCTTCTTGAATGAGGATTTCTGCCACCAAACCGGGCTCCAAGCTTTCGACGGCCTGAACCTGACTGGACGGTATCACCTTGCCTTGGCCGGATGTGACTTGCTCGACCTCTGCCCAAGCGGCCCATCCGATGGCGCAGGCCAGCAGCGTGCCGATCACCAGCAGGACCCGCCACCCTGTGCCGGTGCCCGAGGAGTCCACCGCGCCTGCTGGATCGTTGGCGAATTCTAAATCCTCACGCGCCATCTGGGTTCACCTTGGCGCGAACGCGCGCTCCACCCTTCGCCATGCGGGCCTTGTTCGCTTTGGGGTTCATGGCGCGCAAAACGTGATCGCGCGGTCCGTCATGGACGACAGATCCCTTGTCGAGCACGATGATGCGATCCACCAAATCCAACAAAGACGTGCGATGGGTGGCCACAATGAAAGTGTGTAGTTTGCTTTTATGGGTCTTGAGATTGCGCACAAGTGCGGCTTCGGTGGTCGTGTCCATGGCGGCAGAAGGCTCGTCCAAGAACAGGATGCGCGGCTGCAGGATCAGCGCACGGGCCAGCGCCACGGCCTGCTTTTGACCACCGGACAGGAATGCACCGCGCTCACCAACCGGCATCTCATACCCCAGCGGATGGGACTGCGCGAAGACGGCAACGCCGGACACGAAACAAGCCTCGTCAAATTTTTCCGCACTGACTGCACCGTTAAAGCATATGTTTTCGCGCAGCGTGCCGGAGAACAGGTCCGGGCTTTGGGACACAAAGCCGACCGCACGCCGCAGATCGGCCCGGTTGCAATGCTTCACGTCCACATCATCCAACAGGATGCCCCCTTCGGTGGTCTCGTAGAGGCCGCAAAGCAGCTTGCCCACGGTGCTTTTGCCACTGCCGACACGGCCCACGAGACCCACACGCTCCCCGGGTGTGACAGTAAGGTTCATGCCCTTCAAAACCGAATGGTCAGTCCCCGGATATGTGAAGCCCACGTCTCGAAACTCCAGGCGGGCGGAGGTAATGTCCCCGGCGCGGCGCGTTGACAGATCATGGTCTCTGGGCAGCGCCATGAGTTTGTTCAAACCGGCCAAAGCGCTGAAAGACTGTTGAGTGCGGGTCAGCGTCATCGCGATCCCGCCAAGCGGGGCGAGGACGCGACCGGCCAGAATGTTGGAAGCGATAAGCGCACCCACCGAAATATCCCCCGCCGCCACCAAGTAGACCCCCCAGACAATTATGACCACGCTGACCGATTGCTGAACGAACATCGAAAAGAACATGGACAGCGATGACCAGAAGCGGGAACTTGACGTGGCGCGCACTGTGTCCGCCACAGCAGCATCCCAGCGCCGCTGGAAAGCGCCCTCGGATGATGTGGTCTTGACCGTCTCCACTCCCACAAGGGATTCGACCAAAACACTGTGGCGATGATGGTTCGATACCAGACCTTTTTTGACCGACTTCGCCAGCGGGATTTGGATCAAAATAGTCACCAGCAAAACGACGGGAACTGCAATCAACGGCACCAGCACCAAGGGCCCGACGATGATCCACAACACGACCAAAAACAGGCCTACGAACACGAGATCAATGGCGGAGGTGAGACTGGCGGAGGTGAAGAAGTCCCGCACACTTTCAAACTCTCGCACGCTGCTGGCGATATCACCGGCGCTGTGGGGCCGTTGATCCATCCGCGCGTCCAGCACGTGATTGTAGATATCGGAAGAGACGCGCATATCGATGCGCCGCCCGGCATTGTCGATAATCGTCGCCCGCAGCATCCGCAGCAAAAAGTCGAATCCCAGCGCGAGTGCAACTCCTGCCGCCAGCGCCCACAGCGTGGGAATAGCGTTGTAGGGGATCACCCGATCGTAAACGTTCATCACGAAAATCGGCAGAGCCAGCGCCAAAAGATTGACGAACAGGGCCACCAGAACAACCTGGCTCCAAGCGCCCCAAAAGCGCCGTACGGTGGACCAAAGCCAATGGCCCCGTGCCAGTTCCCGCCCCTCCTCGCCCTCGCTGAATGTGTCTACCGCAGGACTGGCATAGACCGCATAGGGCATGGTCTCGGCGTCCAAGGCTTTGGCGGTGACTGCGCGACGGCCCGTGTGACCTGCCATTTCCAGAGAATATTTGCCCGTCACTCCGCGCTTGCCGTGGACGATGCCGATGTCCCCGCCCTTGAAGACAACGAGGTAAGGACACACGATCAGCGGGACATCACTTGCCCGTTTTTTGACCACGCGGGCGGCAAGACCGACATTGGCAAAAGCCGCTTCGAGATGGGCAATGCCAAATCCGTTTTCTCCCAACGGAAGACCGGCTAATGCGCTGGCTTGTGAGAATGGAAGGTTATGATGACGCGCGATAACCTCCACCGCCTGGAGCAACGGAGATGATCTGACGTCATGCTGTGTTGACGTCGGGTTCGTCTCGTCCGTCAGGGGCGCATGTTTGTTGCCTTCCTGTCTGGCAAGGTCGGGCTTGGGGGCTTCGATATCGGATTGTGCGAGCGTCATGACGGGCGCTCGGTAGCCTGGCGGACTAAACAGTGTCTGCGCAAAAAATCACACTTGGTGTTGTCAATAACAAAGCACGGCTGGCACGCAGCGCGCAGCGATGGGCCAACCGGCCGCAAACCTGCCCGTGGCCTAGTCACCCCGAAGCGATGGAATCGTGAACGCTCGTCGAACGCTACGCGGCTTTAAGACCCGAATG
Organism: Pseudomonadota bacterium; assembly: GCA_038746275.1. Taxonomy (GTDB): domain Bacteria; phylum Pseudomonadota; class Alphaproteobacteria; order Rhizobiales; family Rhizobiaceae; genus Pseudahrensia. The sequence goes on from JBCDKS010000005.1 coordinate 66,525, forward strand.
TCTACGTTGTGAATATCCGTGCCAGACGGGCGTTGCACGTGAAACGTCTCCAGCAAGCGGCCGGTCTGGGCGATCAATTGATAGGCGGAGAACTTTCTGATCGCGGACACGTTGGACAGTTCAAACTCCGTCGCAAAGCGGGAGTTTTCAGCATCCAAAACATCGAGCAGGCTGCGCTTGTCCGCTTCGTATTCCTCACGGTAAGAGGATACGAGCCTGCGGTTTTGTTCCAGTTGTGACCGGATCAAAGCCACTTGCTGACGGCCGTCAATCACACGGGTCCAAGCGGTCTCGATTTCTTCAATGACAGACCGTACGAGCGAATCGTATTCGGCGACTTTCTCGAACTCACGCTCCACCAGCTCTTCTGTTCTCGCGGTCCGCACACCACCATCCAACAGACGCCAACGCATGGTGAGCATGGCCCTTAAATCATTGGACTTGCCCGGCGTCCCATCCAAATCTTGGCCGATGCCTGCACTGCCCTCGAGGGCCACCACGGGGGCGTTGGAAGAGCGGAACTGGTCGGTGCGGAATTTCGCAACATCGATCTCGGAGCGCAGCGCAGCCAAGCGTGGGTTGCGCTTCACAGCGCGGTGGATCGCAGTTTTGGCGGATTTTATGCCCAAGCGCGGCAAATCCACCGGATGGAGATGGCGCGGCTTTACCCCGACGAAACGGCGAAACTTAGCGCTGGCCGTATTTCGGGCGATGCGAATTTGCGGAACCAAAGCCCGCGCAGCCTGAAGGCGCTCCCGGGCTTGATCGAGGTCGCCTGCCGTGTTGCGGCCACCTTCAACGCGGGCCTGTACCAGAGATAGAAGCCGCTCGTGACGGCGCACATTAGCCGCCGCCAACGCCAACAAATCGTTATGGCGCACCACGTCGATATAGGCTTCCAACACGTTGAGACCGACGATCTCAGACCGGGCCATGATCTTGAAGGCAGCCGCGGAAATACGCGCCTCCGCCTGATAGCGACCGTTGAGGCGGTCAAACCCATCGAACAGTGTTTGGCGGATATTGAGTGTCGCACGACGGCGGTTGCGCCAGCGGTCGTTCACCAGAGGACCGAAGCCATTTGGCCGGTCGATGCGCTCTGCACCAATGTCTGCGCTGATTTCCGCCTCAGGAAAATACCGGCCAATGGCCTGGTCCAACACACTGTCGGTTGCACGGCGGCTGGCTTGAGCAGCCTTGATGTCAGGGTTGGTACGGATGGCTTGGCGCAGCGCTTCCTGCACCGTCATGGCCGCCGTTTGCACCGGCGCACCAACAACACCCAGAGCGATCAAGCCGATGACAGAAACAAAGGCGCCTGCAACGAAATTGGCACGCTTAGCGGATAAGGAAAGACGTTTCACCATAGTCACTCTATCGGCTCAAAGGGAGCTTGTCGTCGATTGCCCGCGCGATATGGTGGCAGGCAATCCAACACTCTAGCTGTCCTACCAACGCTCCCTCAACCGCAAGCAGTGCGGAACAAAATTCTATTAACATCATGCTTAACGGAGACCGGTGTCAGCAAAACCACCGCGGGCGCAAGCACATTTCTTAACAAATGTTTAACACGCGATGTTGAGACTTGGAAAGACGGGCAACACGTCTGACAAAATCAGTCCACACGTGTTGCATTCTTGCTTGCTTCCGCGTGGGCATGGCGTCCATTCTGCCGCCGAACCGCAGGCAAACGGGCAGAAATTGTGAAAAAAATCGGATTGGGCAGGTGGGCTGCCTTGTTGGTTTTGATAGCCGTTCTCGCGTTGCGCGTGTTCGATCCGGCCATAATCCAGATCGCCAGAGCGCAGTCATTTGATTTGTATCAGCGCATCAAACCGCGCATTTACACGCCTGTTCCGGTTGCTATTTTAGATATTGACGAAGCCAGCATCCGCACTTACGGGCAATGGCCATGGCCTCGCACCAAGATGGCCGATCTGGTCAACAAACTGACCGCAAGTGGCGTGGCCACGATCGGCTTCGATATTGTATTCTCGGAGGCCGACCGCCTCTCGCCGGATCGAATAGCAGATGACAATGACAGTTTGGCGGCGCCATTGCGGGCCGCCTTGAAGTCACTGCCGTCGAGCGACTCAGTGTTTGCCGACGCCATCAAACGCTCTCGGGTGGTACTGGGTCAAACGGGTATCCGCAGCCAGCAATATGCCGATGACCTGGAGGCCTCGGTGATCGAAGACACACCGAGCGGGTTTCGCGGGCCGGCCATTGATCGGGACCCCAAGACCTTTTTAACAGCGATCCCACCCCTGTTGCAAAACCGACCGGAGTTGGAAAAGGCCGCCCTTGGACGGGGCGTCTTTACCGTGCGCCCGGATGCTGACGGGATCTACAGACAAATTCCGCTGGTGTTTTTGGTGGAAGAAAAACTGCGTCTGGCCCTGACAACAGAGATGCTGCGGGTTGCAACAGGAGGGCCAGCCTTCTTCGCGCGCTACAACGAATTTGGGCTGACAGGTCTCGCGATTGGACGCACACCCATTGCTACAGACGCGCGAGGGTTGGTTTGGCCGCACTTCACACACACCCGCCCGGGCCGGTTTGTCTCGGCAAAAGACGTGCTGGAGGGCACGATTGATCCCAACCGCATGCGGGGACATCTGGTTTTGGTGGGCACGTCCGCCATCGGTCTGGAAGACTACCGCGACAGCCCGATGGGCTACCAAATGGCCGGAGTGGAAATTCACGCGCAGGTGCTGGAAAACATTTTAAGCAATCAGATGCTGGTGCGGCCCAGTTTTGCCTTCGATCTGGAATTTGGAACAATTTTGGCGGCCGGGCTTTTGGCCATTATCGTGGTCCCCTTCTTGGGCGCGCTATGGTCGTGTGTAGGTGCGAGCCTGATGATCGGCGCATTTCTAGGCGGTTCCTATCTCGCTTTTGACCAATACAAATGGCTGATCGACCCGGTGCTGCCCACCGCCACCGTCATTTTGACGTTCATGGTTTTGGCAACATTCAACTATCTGCGGGAAGAGCGAAAACGACGTGAGATCAGATCGGCCTTCGGCCAATACGTCTCGCCCGCTCTGGTGAGCGAATTGGCGGACAGCCCGGACAGCCTCAAACTTGGAGGCGAGACCCGACCGCTCACCATATTGTTCAGCGACGTGCGTGGATTTACCGCCATCTCTGAGAGCTTTAAGGACAATCCACAAGGCCTGACAGAACTGATGAACCAGTTCCTGACCGCGCTTTCCCGCGCAATCTTGCGGTATGAAGGAACCATCGACAAATTCATGGGCGACGCTGTCATGGCGTTTTGGAACGCCCCGGTCGCCCACCCAAACCACGCCCGCTCCGCCTGTGACGCCGCGCTCGAAATGATCGACGCTGTCGATAAGCTGAACGCGGAAAACAAGCGCCTGCACGAACAGGGCGAAGTCGATCCCAATCTGCCGTTTCATGAAATCAATATCGGGATCGGCATCAACACGGGCGACTGTGTGGTGGGCAATATGGGCAGCGAAGACCGGTTCGATTACACCTGTCTGGGGGATGCGGTGAACCTTGCCTCGCGGCTGGAGGGACAGTCAAAGCCCTATGGGGTTGCGATAATTATGGGGCAAGCAACCGCCCACACAGTGCGCGATGAAATGGCGATTTTGGAGATCGATCGCATTCGCGTGAAAGGCAAACAGGAGCCGGAGACGATCTACGGTCTTTACGGCAGCGAGGTTCGGCTGGAAGACCCGAACTTTAAAGCCTTGAGCGCGTTGAACGACGACATGCTTGCCAAATATCGAAATCAGGATTGGGAGTCCTGCTCGGCCCTGCTGGAGCTTTTGCGCGAGAAGAGCGACAGGCTGGGCATTGATCTGGACGGCTATCTGTTCGTGTATGAAACCCGCATCATAGAGTTCGAACAAAACCCGCCCGGTGCGGAATGGGATGGCGTTTACACGGCCACTTCCAAGTAAGCACTGCGCATCGATGGTCCGTTAAATGTATGTTTGGGCACGCTTGATAAGCCGTGTGCAGCGTCCATTCGGGTACCTGCAAGATGTCTTCGCCAACCGACACGTCATTGAAATTTGGCACCAGCGGGCTGCGCGGTTTGGCCGTTGATCTGCTGGATGGCGGTGCGGCGCAGTATGTGGCGGCCTTTTGTGATGTGTTGCTAGAGCGCGGGACCGTGCGGGCCGGTGACGGCATATATCTTGCCCATGATCATCGCGAGAGCAGTCCTGTCCTTTTGCAATCCGCAGCCGATGCGATTGCAGCGCGTGGTCTGACGCCGGTTTCGTGCGGCGCGACCCCAACACCGGCACTGGCGTTACACGCGATGGGCGCGGATGCACCTGCCATTATGATCACAGGGTCTCACATTCCGGCAGACCGCAACGGATTGAAGTTTTACCGCCCGGATGGGGAAATCGACAAGGCGGACGAGGTCGCCATTCAGGCAGCCGCTTTGGCTGTGGGTGCTGCATCAGTGGGGGTTCAGTGTGACTTTGGCGACGAAAGTGCGTTGGCTTTGGCCGGCTTTGAGGCGCGTTGCCTGCGCCTTGCATCGGCAAATGGCCTCTTAGGCATGAAGGTCGGTCTTTATGCTCACACAAGTGTCGCCGTGGACTTTATCACACACGTCCTGGAAAGCTTGGGCTCGCAGGTCGTAGTGTTGGGCGCCAGCAAGCACTTTGTGCCGATGGATACCGAATCCATTCCGTCTGAGACCGAGGAGCGCTTCCGAGCTTGGGCATCCGAATTAAAATTGGACGCGATTGTCTCAACGGACGCTGATGCGGACCGGCCTTTGGTGGTGGATGAGACCGGCATGCCCATGCGGGGCGATTTGCTGGGCCTGTTGGCCGCCGCGCATGTTGGTGCCAGGAGCATTGTCACCCCTGTCACGTCAAACTCCGGCATTCGCGACTGTGTAGACTGGCAGGTGGTGCGCACCAAAGTCGGTTCGCCTTACGTGTTGTCCGCGATGGCGGACGCAGCATTGCCTGCGCCAATTGTTGGATTTGAGGCCAATGGCGGCACGCTTTTGCAAAATAGAATCGATGCGGTGGGCGGGCCGGTTGCGGCCCTGCCAACACGCGACTCCATGTTGCCAATTCTTGCAACTTTACTGCGGGCGAAAGCGGACGGTATCCCGCTTTCCCAGCTGCAGGCCGCCTACCCCATGCCGGTTGCCCATGCTGATCGGTTGCAAAACTACCCCACAGAAACCGCTGCAGCCTTTGTCGCGCACCTGTCGTTAAGTCTCACAGCCTGCGATGAACTTCTGCATGGACTTGGAACAGCCAGGGAGCTGGACACAACCGATGGTGCCCGGATCACGCTGGACGATGGCCGCATTGTGCATTTTCGACCTTCCGGTAACGCACCGGAATTGCGCTGCTACAGCGAAGCGCCGGACCAAGAGACTGCGCATGCACTGGTGCGGGATGGATTGGCCGTGGCCGGGGACTATCTGAAACGCGCGTAGAGGTCTTCTGCGACTTCTATTGTCCATGGCTCGTCAATGACGAACTCCTCCAAATTCTCGCCACCACCGGCCCGGTCCACCACTAAGAAATCGCAGGCCGATCCAAGCGGCGTCAAAACGCCGTGCCAGGTGTTTGGAAAAATGTTGATGCCTTGATCGGGGGCGGCCAGAAACGACTGCGGTAACCCCGGCACGCCGTTTTCGTCTTGACAGACCGTCACAAGCCAAGGGTCGGACCCCAACGGATAAAAGGCCTGTGAGCCCAACGGGTGCCGCTCCACCAGATCAAGCGCGTGTGGGAGGGGATAGCTGGACGCCGAAAAAATACTGATCACCACACTGGGGTCGGGGCCACTCACCTGCGCGGTAGCCAATGCGTGATGGCGGATGCATTTACCACGATTGATCGCAATCTGCCGGGCACCCGGCGTTTCGATCACCTCACCAAAGGCCGCGAAGCTGAAGGCCGTCAGCGGCTGTGCTTGAAGTGTTCGGTCACTCATGAGGGGCTTTCAATCGAGGCGTTGGAGCATGCATTCTGCGCAATACATCGGCCATAAACCAAGGCAGCGGCCCCTTCAAACGGACGGTTATGAACCGTGAACCTCAAAGCGCTGGCAAGCGGCCCTCAGCACAGTCTTTGATCAGGGTGGCCAATCTTTGAGCACCTTCCTCTATCGTGCCGTTGTTGACCAAGCGTTGGACACCTCTGACGCCGGAAAGATCGGGCTGTGTGCGTTCCAGCCGTCGCTTGGCCTCTTCCCCCTGCTCGCGCCCCCGTTCGGCAATCCGAGTTTCCAGGTTGCGTCGATCCAGATCGATCAAGACTGCATAAGCACGAGGGAAGGCCGCCTGCGCCTGATCGAGTGCGCCCCGCGATCCGTTCATCACACAACACCCGCCTGCCCGCACGGCCTCCAAGACCCTTTGCGGAATAATATAGCCATGGCCGTGGGCCTGCCAGAACACCGGAGCAGCGCCTGAGGCACACAGATTTTCAAACTCTGCCATGGTGATGGAACCATGATCTTCGTACTCGATGTTGCTCTCGCGGGTGATCAGGCGATGGGGGAAACTGATGGTGGGCTCGTCCTGCAACAGTGTTTTTGCCGCCTGCATCAGCGTGTCTTTGCCCACGCCGGAGGGACCAACCACCATGATCAGGCAGCCGGAAAGTGTCCCGTTTCCCGCATCCTTGTTTTCCATCAGGCCGCGACGTCCGCAATCAGGCGACGCGCGCGCCTTCGCTCCACACGCTGCGCACGACGGGCACGTTTGTCTCTGACCGGCTGACGCGGATTACGTCTGCGCGCTTGCCCTCGTCTAAGCTGCCGCGGTCATCCAGACCCACAGTCTTAGCGGGCGTGGACGTGACCATCGCCATGGCTTGAGGCAGGCTGATGGTCTCCTCATGGTCGCACAAGGCGAAAGGCGCATGAATGAGCGACAGCGGGACATAGTCCGACGACAGAACGTCCAGCAGGCCCATGCGGGCCAGATCGATGGCCGCTATATTGCCGGAGTGAGACTTGCCCCGCACCATGTTAGGCGCGCCCATGAGAACGGACATGCCGTTGCCGTGACTGGCTTTGGCCGCCTCGATGCTGGTTGGAAATTCCGCCAAGGCCACGCCATCGCGGATCGCTTCATCCACATGGTCCAGCGTGGCGTCATCGTGGCTGGCGACGGCAATACCGTTTTCGCGGCAGGTGGCGGCGATGGCTTTGCGGTGGGTGTCTGAATATTTTGCGGACTGCGCCTTTCGATTGGCGACGAACACGTCAAATTGGGCATCGGTCAGCCCACGCTTGGTTTTATAATACAGTGTGTACTGATCCATGGTTTGGAATTGACGTTGGCCCGGCGCGTGATCCATGAGCGAAGCGAGACGCACGTTGGGCACACCCATGAACCCGTCAAAATCCTCCAACACATCGGGCGACGAGACTTCGCAACGCAAGTGCAGCATATGGTCCACGCGCAAGCGGCCTTCGTCCTGTGCCTGTGTCAACGCACCGGCCAGTTCCAGCATTTCGCCGGGCTGCCAGCCGCCATCCTCGTCCGTCCCCATGCGCAGGCAATCAAACACGGTGGTGATGCCGGAACTTGCAATCTGCGCATCGTGGGCCTGAATGGCAGACATGGTGTTCCACCGCACGCCCGGACGGGGGCTATAGTGGTTTTCGAGATGGTCCGTGTGAAGTTCCACCAGACCGGCGATCACGTAATCGCCGTCAACGTCCTCACCGACGTTGGACGGGCCGGCATCCACGGATGCGATCTTGCCGTCGCGCCATGAAATACTGCCTTCGATGATCTCATCGCCCAACACAATCTTGGCGTTGCGGAGAACGGTTTCAGACGCGGTATTCGTCATAGTCTGGTTCCTGAAATTTCAATGCGGCTCTAAGAGACACGACCGTCAGGCCGTCATCGTGAAGGTTCGTGGCAAGGATGGGGCAGCCTCGGATGCGCTGAACGGATAGTCCGCCAAAATGTGAAATGGCGCGTCCGCGTGGTCCTGACGGAACAGGGCTATGCGGTCCACATCCAAAGGCCGACCGATGTGGTTGGCAAAGTGCTGTTCGATTACACGGCCAAGGTTCGCGTGTTCATCCGCCGAGACCCCTCCCCCCAAGGTGAGGTGAAAGCGGAATTCATCGAACACATAGGGGTAGCCCCAGTGAGTCAGCAAATCCTTTTGCGCAGCGGTCAAGGGACTGCTCAAACGACGCTCCATCTCAACATCGCTCAGCGGTGCACGAAAGGGTTCAAAATGCTCTACCGCCGCTGCCGCCACGTTGCGCAGCGCGTCGCTTTGCTGAGCAGGCACCAAGGCTGAAAATGAGCCGATGGGTTTTGCGATCACCTCAGCGATTTCCGTTGGCGCATGGTCCAGGGCAAAATGGGCGCAAGCGTCGCGCAGGTCTTTCTCGTCCAAACCCTCTGCCAAACGAAACGGTGCTTTCATAGTGGCGTGAAAACCGTATTTGCGGGCAGAGCGCGTGAACCGTTCTTGCAACTCTTCGGTCGTACCATCCAACGTCGTCCGGCTGACGTCCTCGTTGCGCCAGGCGCTGCGGCCCAGCCAGGTTTCGGCGTCGCGGGTTAAGGGATGGTCTTGGGCGGGTGTGAAATACACCGCGTAACGCGTCACACTCACCGGCCGGCTCCGGTTAGTTTTGAGCGGAAATAGTTTGAAATGCCGTCAAAGATGAACACCACGATGAGGATCAAGATCACCATATAAGCCACGTTTTCCCAATCCTGATTGGTGCGCATGGCTTCCCAGAGTTTCAAACCGATACCCCCTGCGCCGACCGCTCCAATGATGGTGGCCGAGCGCGTATTAGATTCCCAAAAGTAGAGCGACTGGCTCATAAACACCGGCAGCACCTGTGGCACCACACCGAATCGCTGGATCAGCGTGTTGCTCGCACCGACAGACTTAACACCCTCGCGCTGCTTATCATCAATGTTTTCCAACGCCTCCGCATACAACTTGCCCAGCGTGCCTGTGTCGGTGATGAAAATCGCCGAAATGCCGGCCAGCGGCCCGGGGCCGAATGCGCGGGTGAAAAACAGTGCCCAGATCAACATGTCCACGGAACGGAAGAAGTCGAAAAACCTCTTTATGACCTGATTGGCAACACGGTTAGGCGTGATGTTGCGGGCCGCAATGAACGAGAGCGGGAACGCCAGCAAGGTCGCAAACACCGTTCCGACGAAAGCCATGACGATGGTTTGCAACAGTTTCACCCAAACGTCCCAATGCTGCCAGGACGGGTTCATCGTGAAATCTTGCCAGGCGAGGGCGGCGTTGGACATGGCCGGATCAAGGCGCTCTCCGCCAAAAATAGCGGCCAAACGCTCGCCACCGGACAAGGCCCAGAGATTTGAATTTGTGTCGAAGAAGAAGTTTTCCCAGCCGAAAAAGCGGTTCCACACCTTCACTTCATCGTCCTGAATTTCCGCGCGACCGGCCCAGCCCAAAAAGACGGCCACTTTCTCGCCGGGGCGTTTTTGCAGCATCCAGTCGGGCAAGGGATCAAGGGGTGTCACGCGCGTGTCGCGGTCGATCTCAAAACGGTAGGTCTCCCCGCCACGGATTAAAGTCACCCGCCCTTCACGGACCTCAACCCTGGCGTCACCGATCAACACATCGGCTTCCACCACTTTTTCCTCGACACGCGTTGCGGCGGAAGTATCGGCGGGGTTTGCCCCGTCACCGGTTTGTGTGGCCAAGGCAGACGGAGCCATGAAGGAAATACCGGCATCCGGTTTTGGCGCGGCTTCCTGCGCCGCATCACCGGTCAAAGCCGGCGTGCTGGCGTTGGGGTTCATGAAAATATTGGTGTTTTTGGACGCGCTGTCCGCAGCCTGTGTGGCGGCTTTTTCGCGGATGGTGACACGGTCGAGCTTCGTCACAATCCAGTCCGGGTCGGGGTTGTCACCCAAGGGCGAGAAGCGCGGATAGGTGATCTCCAGATACCCGTCTTCAAACTCCACATCGGGACGCACTTCGTAGGACACCCAATCGGCCAGATAAGTTCCGGCAATTCCCCAATTGGCCCGTTCCAGCGCTTTACCAACTCCGAAAAACCACCAGCAATAGACGCTGTAAAATACGCAAAATGCAAAGGCCAAAAGCAGGCCGTAACGGCGCAAAAATGGCGGACGGAAGACTTCTTCATGGCGGGCTTGCAGGTCGGCAATTTCCGCATTTGTGACGGTAATGGACATCAGCCTCTCCCGAATTCGAAGGCTTGCGCGCCGACCAGGCGGCTCCGCAACCAGGCTGAGAATTGATCCACGATCACGATGGTGATGAAGAGCAGTAGAATAATAGCGATGGTTTTGGCTTCATGTCCGCGCGAGATGGACAGCCGCAAAGACTCGCCGATGCCCCCACCGCCAACCGCACCGATAATGGTGGAGGCGCGCACGTTAATCTCAAACCGCAACAGGAAATAGCTCGTGAAATTGGGCATGACCTGCGGGACGATGCCGAACCGGACGCGCTCGACCCAGTTGGCTCCGGACGCCCGCAGCCCCTCGTCGGGGCGCATGTCTGCGTTTTCCACCACTTCGAAATACATTTTACCCAACGCGCCGATTGTGTGGATCGAGACTGCAATGATGGCGGCGATGGGCCCAAGACTGAAAATCGCAAGGAAGAAGCCGGCAATGACGATCTCCGGGAACGCGCGCAGCAGTTCCATAAAGCGGCGCACGAAAAAACGCAGCCAGCGGCTGGTTGTGAGGTTTTTTGCAGCTAAAAAACACAACAGAAAACCGAAAGTGAATCCGATCAAAGTCGACAGCAGAGCGATGTTCAGCGTTTCAGCCATTTTGTAAAAATACTGAGGGACGTAAAAACTGTCGGTCAGGTAGATGCGGCCCTCGTCGTAATTGTATTTCAAACTGCCGTCGTCATAGGGGCTCGCGAGATCAAACAGGGCACGAAACGGCTCGATCCAGTCGCGCGGTATGAAATCAAAGAAAAAATCAAAAATATGCGGCAAACGGTCGAAGAACTTGCCTGAATTGGTCTCGTTGGCAAACCAAAGTGAGGCCCCCATAGCCACCACCATGGCGATGATACCGCCCCACGTGTAAAGCCGCTTACGGCTGTGCATTTCGCGCCAGTGGCCTTCCACGACAGCGGCCTTGGCGGACAATTGACCGGGCCCATTGGGACCTCCCGGGCCGATGTTTGGAGCGGACCCGAGACGCGGATCAAGCGTTGATTGAACAGTCACAGCTTAGCCAACTTGCAATAGAGACGGGGGAGACGAGAAAGGAGTGTCCCTCTTCTTGTTGGCGGCTTGAGCGTTTCGCAGCGCGGGAACGCGCGTCAAAAGTGGCTCGAAGCCGACAACAACAAGAGAGACCGTCGCCCCTATCCGCGCAGGGATGGAGCGACGGCCAAAGCGTCGTTTAGCGATTAAGAGCCGATTTTAGCTTTACGCGCTGCCACGATGGTTTCGTAGAAGGAGTGGTTCACGTCCACGAAACCCTTATAGACACCGCCCTGAACGGACTTGAAGCATTCCGGGTTTTCGGTGGGCATCGCCTTCATGAAGGAGATGAACTTGGCGCGCACGTCCTTATCGAGTTTGTTGGACACAACGATTGGACCGTTGGGGATCAAAGGTGAGCGCCACACTTCGGTCACGTCGGCCATGTCCAGCAGGCCTTTGTCGACCATCTTGCGGATGTTGCCGGCTGTGTAACCGTCATCATAATCGCCGACACCGGAAGACCATGTTACGGCCGCATCAAACGTGCCTTTGAGCATTTCCAGGACGCCATTTTCGTGACCGCCACCGAAACCGGTGCTGGCGAAATACTTGTCCATCGGCATGCCGAGCTGTGCAGGCAGAGCCACGGATGGTACCAGATAGCCGGACGTGGAATCCGGATCCGCGAAGCCGAGGGACTTACCCTTCATGTCTTGAATGTTTTTGATACCGGTCTCTTTTTTGGCCAGCATGATGGAATAGTAGCCGGTGGCGCCATCGACCTGCTCGGTGGTCAAGACCGGATCAACCGCCTTGGGGTCTGTAAGATAGACTTTGGCGTATCCCGAAGCCCCCAGTTCAGCATAGTCCAGCGTGCCGCCAAGAAGACCCTGAATGACGCCGTCATAATCAGCAGCCGGGAAAAGCTTCACTTCGGACACGCCAATGGCGGCTGGCAGAAGGTCGATCAGGCACTGGTTGTTGCGCAGACGGTCAGCTTCGTTTTCTCCACCCAGAATGCCGACGCGGAAGACGTCTTGTGCAAATGCGGGGGCAACAGATGAGACGGTGAGTGCGGCAACGGCGGTGGTGGCCAAAAGCAGTTTTTTCAACACGGGATTTTCTCCATTGAAACGATTGGTTCCATGTCGGCGACCTGAAACCGGGTTGGGTTGGTGTCGTCTTTCAAGCGGAAAAATCCGCTGGAAACGGGATCAGTGCGCTTGCTGCGATGCGGGCATCACAGCCTCGCCGTTAGCAGGTGGCACAACGGCCTTCTTGCGGCGCAGTTTCGGTGTTTTGGGAGACGCGGCCTTTGATAAAGGCACTTCGTTTGGAGCCGCGTTTGGAGCCGCACCATTGGTGGCAAGACTTGTGGACGTGACCGCTTCTGAAAACGCATCTTTCATGCCTTCGACGCCGTAGATGGCGCGGGCAGCATCCATCGTCAGATCATCCGGCCCACCGTCAAACACGACCTTGCCTTTGGACATGCCGATGATGCGCTCGCAATAAGCACGGGCAGTGTCCAAGGGGTGGAGGTTGGTGATGACCGTGATGCCATCGCGGCGATTGATTTCCCGCAGGCTCTCCATCACCACTTGCGCGTTGCGCGGATCGAGCGAGGCAATGGGTTCATCCGCCAAAATGGCTTTTGGGTTTTGCATGAGAGCGCGGGCGATTGCGACACGCTGTTGTTGCCCGCCGGACAACGTACCGGCCTGTTGCAGCGCGGTTTGCACGATGTCCAAACGCTCTAACGCTGCCAAGGCCATGGCGCGCTCTTCGTCGGTAAAAATATTGAGCAAACTCTTGAGCGTCGACCGGTGGTTCAAGCGGCCCAGAAGCACGTTGGTGAGCACATCGATGCGCGGCACAAGGTTAAACTGCTGAAAGATCATCGCGCAGTCGCGATGCCAAGCCCGCAGCGGAGCGCCCGTTAGTTTGGATACGTCCACATCACCGAAATAAATGCTGCCTTCGGACGTGTTGATCAGCCGGTTGATCATCCGCAGCAGTGTGGATTTGCCCGCGCCGGAGGAGCCGATAATGCCGACCATCTGACCGGCGGGTATGTCCAATGACACGGCATCCACCGCTGTGTTTGTGCCAAACCGACGGGTGACATTTTCCAAACGCAACATGCACGCACCTTCCAAGACGCTGGTTAACTGCGGAATCCGGTACGTGCGCCCAGTGACGGATTGGTGACGTTTTTATTGCAGTTGTGTGACTGTGGAAAAGGTGAGCGCCAAGAGCGCTAAATCTCGTATTTTTCCAAGAAAGCCTCGGCAGACAGGGCGCGGAAATCGGGCAAAGCTTGGCCCAGTTTTGCGTGGTCCCAATCCCACCAAGCCAAGGCTTGCATGCGCTCAGCTATGGCGGAGACAAACCGTTGCCGGATGGGCTTTGCCGCAACACCAGCAACGATTGTGTATGGAGCCACGTCTTTGGTGACAACGGCGCCGGAACCAACGACCGCTCCGTCGCCAACCGTCACGCCGGGCATGATTGTGGAGCCGTGGCCGAGCCATGTGTCGTGTCCGATGGTGACCGCATTGTCGCGCCGCCACTCAAAAAACGCTTCATCCATGTCGGCATCGGGCCAATAGTCTGCAGCGCGGTAGGTAAAATGGTGCTGGCTCGCCCGGTCCATGGGGTGGTTGGTGGCGTTCATGCGCACGTTGGAGGCGATGTTGGAGAATTTCCCAATCGTGGTGCACCAGGCATCACAATCCTGCATCAGATAGGAATAATCGCCCACCGCACTTTCGGCAATCCGCGTGCGGGCGGCGACCTCCGTGTACCGGCCCAAGGTGGACGCTGTGATGATAGCGGTCTTATCGATCCATGGTTCCAGACCGAGCTTTTTGACGGCCATCGTTTAGGCAGCCCGGTCCAAGGTGAAGGCGGAGACGTCGACATAACGGTCGGCCACTTTTTCGCGCATGTCCTGGTCGTGGAAAATGCCCAGCATGGCCACGCCCTTGGCTTTTTTCTCCGCGATCAATTCCGCCACCACCGTGCGGTTTTTTGCGTCAAGAGACGCGGTGGGTTCATCCAAGAGCAACACCGGATAGTTGGCGATGAAGCCTCTGGCGATGTTGACGCGCTGCTGTTCACCGCCGGAAAACGTGGCGGGCGGCAAGTTCCACAACCGTTCAGGCAGGTTAAGCCGTGCCAACAAATCACGCGCACCGGACTGAGCCACTGCGCGATCAACCCCCTGATCGGTGGCCGCTTCCGCCACCACATCCACCGCGCTGACGCGGGGGATGACCCGCAAGAACTGGCTGATATAGCCGATGGATTTACGCCGCAGATCCAAAATCGACCGCGCGTTGGACCAAGCAACGTTGACCACCGTGCTGTCGCCTGCTTCCGGGGTATGCCGTACGGCGATGTCGCCCGCTTCGGTGCGGTAATTGCCGTAGACCATTTTAAGGATTGAGCTCTTGCCGATGCCCGATGGGCCGGAAAGCACCACGCATTCACCGGCGTCTACTGTGAAAGTAACGTTTTCAAAAACCGGCAGGATCAACCCGCCCTGCAAATGCATGGTGAAGGTTTTTTTGACACCGTCCAGCGCCAACATCGTGTTGGGGTTTGCGATTGCGGCCATGGTCACACCTGCAAAATAGAAGAGACAAGAAGTTGCGTGTAGGGCTCGCGCGGGTCGTCGAGCACCTGGTCCGTCAGCCCGGTTTCGATCACCCGCCCGGATTTCATCACCATCATCCGGTGGGACAGAAGCCGCGCGACGGCCAGATCATGCGTCACGACGATGACTGACAGTCCAAGATCAGCCACCAGGCCACGCACCAGATCAAGCAGACGCGCTTGCACCGATACGTCCAGCCCGCCCGTGGGCTCGTCCATGAACACAAGACGCGGCGATGTGACCAAGTTGCGGGCAATTTGCAGCCGCTGGCGCATACCACCGGAGAAGGTGCGCGGGCCGTCATCCACCCGGTTGGCGGCAATCTCCACCCGGCCCAACCAGTCCAGCGCTTGGCCACGAATATTTCCATAATGCCGCTCACCGACCGCCATCAGGCGTTCTCCGACATTAGCTCCCGCGGACACGCCCATGCGCAACCCGTCAGCCGGGTTTTGGTGCACAAAACCCCAATCGGTGCGCAGCAAAAACCGCCGCTCTGCCTCGCCCATGTCGTAAAGGTTGCGCAAGTGCCCGTCGCGCATCCGGTACTCCACGGTGCCCGAAGTGGGGGCCAGATTGGTGGACAGGCAGTTGAGCAAAGTCGTTTTGCCCGAACCGGATTCGCCCACAATCGCCAGCACTTCCCCGGGCCACAGTTCAAAAGAGACGTCCAGACAGCCGGCCTGCGGGCCGTAGAATTTGGAGATGCTGCCCGCGCGCAAAAGCGGTTGATCACTCATGCTGCGTGCTCCGTTTTGCCGCCAGATCCCGTTTCAGATGACATGAAGTCCGGCTGCTCTCCGACATGGCCTGCGGCCCGCCGCTCTTCGCAATAGTCGCTGTCGGAACAGGTGAACATCCGCCCGCCATGGTCGTCGATCACCACTTCATCGAAATACACGTGCTTGGCACCGCACAGGGCGCAGGCCAAGCCTTCAAATTTTTGCACCTCAAAGGGATGATCTTCGAAGTCCAGCGATACCACTTTTGTGTAGGGCGGGATGGCGTAAATTCGCTTTTCACGACCTGCCCCGAACAGTTGTAACGCTGCGCAATTGTTCATCTTGGGATTGTCGAATTTTGGTGTCGGTGACGGGTCCATCACGTAGCGGTCGTACACCAAAACAGGATAGGCATAGGTGGTGGCGATGTGACCGTGGGTGGCGATGTCTTCATACAATTTGACGTGCATGAGACCGTATTCTTCCAGCGCATGCATTTTGCGGGTCTCAGTTTCGCGCGGCTCTAAAAAGCGCAGCGGCTCCGGGATCGGCACTTGGTAGACCAACGTCTGGTCGGCCGTAAGCTCGTGTTCGGGGATGCGGTGGCGGGTCTGAATGATGGTCGCGTCCGCGGTCTTGCTTGTGGTGGCCACGCCCGCTGTCTTTTCAAAAAAGCCGCGCAACGCAACGGCGTTGGTTGTGTCATCAGATCCCTGGTCGATCATTTTCAGCACGTCGTCTGCGCCGATGATGGCCGCCGTCACCTGCACCCCGCCCGTACCCCATCCGTAGGGCATGGGCATTTCGCGGCTGGCGAAGGGAACCTGATAGCCGGGGATCGCGATGGCCTTGAGGATCGCGCGACGGATCATGCGCTTCGTCTGCTCATCGAGATATGCGAAGTTGTAGTGTTGATCGATCATTCCGCAGCCTCCGGGAACGCTTCTTGCTGATCTTGCGCGCTCGCGGCTTCCGCCCGCATTTTGCGCACCAAATCGAGTTCAGCCTGAAAATCCACATAGTGAGGGAGCTTTAGGTGCTCGACGAAACCTGTGGCTTGAATGTTGTCGGAGTGGGAGAGCACGAACTCGTGGTCTTGGGCGGGGGCCATCAACTCTTCGCCCAGCTCTTCCCAGCGCAACGCCCGATCCACCAGTGCCATGGACATGGCTTTGCGTTCGCTCTGCCCAAAGGCGAGGCCGTAGCCACGGGTGAATTGCGGGGGGACCTTGGCGGATCCTTTGAACTGGGTCACCATCTGGCATTCCGTCACCTTGATGCGGCCGAGCGGTATGGAGAAACCAAGCTCTTCGGCGAAGAAATCCACCTCAACTTCGCCCATGCGAATTTCACCGGCAAATGCGTGCCCCCGCGCGTAGCCACGTTGGGTGGAGTAGCCGAGCGCCAACAAGAAGCCCTCGTCTCCCCGCGCCAGGTTCTGCAAACGCAAGGCCCGACCGGCGGGAAAGTCCAACGGTTCACGGGTGAGGTCTTCCACCGGATCGCTGTCAGCGGCCTGCGGCAATTCCTCAATCAAGCCCTCGCGATCCAAAATTTTGGAGACATGCTCGGTGGGACTGACCTGCACACCCTCCATGCGCGCCGGGTCCGGCACCTCGCCCTCCGCAGCCAACATGAAGTCCAGCAGACGGTGGGAATAATCGAACGTTGGGCCAAGCACTTGTCCACCCGGCAAGTCTTTATAGGTCGCCGAAATGCGTCGTTCCACCAGCATGTCGCCGGTTTCAATCGGATTGGAAAACCCGAACCGTGGCAGTGTGGTGCGGTAGGCGCGGATCAGAAAGATCGCTTCAATCAAATCTCCCGCCGCCTGTTTAACGGCCAGCGCGGCCAGTTCACGGTCATAAAGCGAACCCTCGCTCATCACACGATCCACCGCGAAGGCCAGTTGCCCGGCGATTTGTTCCAGCGTCACCGATGGCAGGGCGCGGTCACCGCGCCTGCGGTCGGCAAATAAAGCATGGGCGTTTTTAATCGCCCGTTCTCCGCCTTTGACAGCCACATACATGGTCTAGCCCTCCTCAATTGCGGTGGTACGGGGCAGGCAGGCCAGACGGTCTGGCGCACAAAAAATAAGGTCCACGCCAAGGGGGAAGCGGGCGCGATTGGCGGTCCACTGATCGACAAACCAATTAGGCAGGGACGGCACGGCGAGTTGCGCAGTTTCCGCAATCCCCGGTCCACTCAAGGTCCAGCCCGACCCTGGTTGCAGATCGGGAACTTGCACGATGATAGTCGTGGACCGGTCCGGATAGAGCGGCGTGCCCGGCGCGAAGTGGCTGAGATTGGGTAAGGTTGTTGGCGCGGTCACGATGGCAAACTGAGCCTGTTCGGTGTCCTGCGCTGTCTTTGTGCCGGTGTGAAACCGCAGCCATCGCAGTGTGTCCCCATCTGCCTCGGTCACCGCATCCAGCCAAACGGTCGTGTCATAGTCCGCAAGCGCCAATAAAACAGCTGCACTGCACGGTGTAAGAACCGCTGGCGGCGACAGGTCCGGTTTGATCGCACGAATGGAGCCGGGCCGCGCCATCGCGTGCATGACGTCATTGAACACGGATTGGGAATCATGAACGGCGTCGGCAAAGCCTGCTGCAATCGGTGCGTTGGCAGGCATCTTGTTGGCTTCTGTGACAGAGACAGACATCAATCGTCCCCCCGCATGAGCGTGAAAAAATCGACCTTTGTGGGTGCGGTTTCTTCGGCCAATTTTTCATCCCGCTGCTTCTGCTTGGCTTCCAAGGGTGCAAGGATTGCGGTTTCCATTTCTTGCGTTCGACCGGGCACGGACCACAGCGCGTGGACGATGGCAGCTTGTTCCGCCTTCTTGCGATCCCGCCCCAAAGCGTATGAAAATCCGGTGGGGCCGTTAGTCAGCGTGATCGCAGCACGGGTCACCGTCACTTCGCCGAAGTTAAAAGGTGCACCCTCCCCGCCCACGCGCCCGCGCACCATGATCAAGCCGGTTTCCGGCGGACGCAGATGCTGCCAGTCCGGCACCTCCTTCAAAGTCTCAAACAGTGCATTCAGCTCGTCCCCCGCGCTGGCGGCCAGCACGCCTATAACACGCTGCTGCGCGCTGTAGTCGGACAGTTCATCAATTGGTTTGTCCGTCATATCCGTCTGCACTCCACGAACCGAGTTGGACATCGAAGATTGGTTTCATTCCTCGACTGAATTGTCTCAAGACAACTTGCTCTCAAGCCCAATAAGCAATACCCATGTCTATAAGACTATACATGACAATTCGATGACACAACCAAGCCAAAATGCAACGCCTGTAGTGCCCGACGGAGCGCCACATTCGACGCTTCAACGCGGTGGGGGCCTCGCTCTGTGGCGTCAAATTGCCGATCGCCTGCGGGAGCGTATTATCGAGGGCAGCTACGCGGTCGGCTCAAAAATCCCCAACGAGATTGACCTTGCCGATCAAATGGCGGTCCACCGGCACACGGTCCGCAAGGCGATCAGCGCGTTGCGCCAGGACGGGCTGCTGGAAGCCCGACGGGGGGAAGGCACGTTCGTGGCCCGCGATCCCCTGCCCTATCCTTTGGCCACTAACACAAGATTCCATGAGATCGTATCCGGCGAAGGACGGGTGCCCCATGGTGAACTGGTAGAACATGGTCTGCGCCCGGCACCCGTCGCCGTGACACAAGCGCTGAACCTTGAAACCGGCTCGCAGGCACTGTCGATCCAAAGCGTGCACCGGGCTGATGGCATACCGATCAGTACGGCCAACAGTTGGTTCGACCCGGCGCGCTTTTCTACGTTAGCGGCAGACTTTGCAGAGCTGGGGTCTCTCACCAAGGCCATGAACCGTCACGGTGTCACCCGCTACGGGCGGCGCGGCACGACCATCTCCGCCAGACCGGCCAACAGTGTTGAGCGCCAGCGCCTGGACATCGCCGCAGACGCAATCGTGATGGTTACCGCCTATGTGAATTACGACCAAGACGGTGCGCCCATTCAGATGGCCGAAACCAGCTTCGCCGCGTCGCGTATCAGATTGATCATCAGCGATGCCCACGATCAAGCAGACAAGAAAACCAAGAAAGATAGGGCCACATGACCGTATCGTCTCCGTTGAACGAATTGCGGGCCGTCATCTTTGATTGGGCGGGCACATTGGTCGATTTCGGGTCCCGCGCGCCGGCGGCAGCCTTTGTGGAGGCTTTTGCGCGGTTTCAAATTACCGCCACGGAGGAAGAAGCGCGCAAACCCATGGGGCTACCAAAGCGCGCGCATATTGAAGCGATGTTGGCGCAACCCCGACTTGCAAAACTGTGGCTGGAAACACGGGGATCAGCGCCGGATGAAGCCGCCATTGACGCGGTGTACGAAGTCTTCGTGCCGATCAATGCCAGTATCGCCAAGCGGGAGGCCAATCTGATCCCCGGCGCTCTGGAAGCAGCAAGCCTGCTGCGCAAACACACAGTTAAGATCGGGTCCACCACCGGTTACGTCCGCCCCATCATGGAGGGCGTCGTTGAGCGGGCAGCCGCACAAGGGTTTTCGCCAGACTGTCTGGTGTGTGCTGACGAAGCGCCGGTGGGTCGTCCCTCAGCAATGGCCATGTATCATTGTTTTGTTGCCCTTGGCGTGCACGAACCATCCCGCATCGTGAAGGTGGACGACACTGCCCCAGGCATCGCGGAAGGCCGGGCGGCGGGCACGTGGACCATCGGATTGAGCCTTTCCGGGAACGCGGTTGGGCTGACAGAGCAGGCTCTGAACGCGCTTTCGCAACCCGAAAAACGACAGCACCGGGAGCGGGCGGGCAGCATCTTGAGCGAGGCTGGGGCGGACTATGTGATCGATTCCATTGCAGATATCCAAAGCCCACTCGCGGCTATCGGCGCACGCATTGCGGCTGGAGAAAAACCTCCCATATACTGACAGACGCAAGATTCGGCGTTGTAATTCAATAGGCTGGCGCAATCCCCAAACCCGCGCAGCATCCGTCCAAGGCGCCTGCAACAGCTGTGACAAGACTGTGCGTAATTCTGTCACGAAACTGACATGTGTGTTTCGCTAAGAAATACAAACGTCTACAGTCTTATGATAAACAGCGCTGGAAGCCTGCATGTCGATGGACACCGCGATGGATCGCGAGATCAGTTTTACCTATTCGACCGCAAGCCAGAGGGCCGGACGGCGCAATTTCATTAAGCTGGTTGAACTGTGCAGCGGCCAGAAGCGTCTCAAAAAACTGTACGAAACCTACGTGCGGGATAACTCGCGCCAGGAAGACTTCTTTGATGCCGCAATCGACCGGCTAGAACTAAATGTCGAATATGATCAAGAGCGGCTTGCAGCCGTGCCTCGCACAGGCCCTGTCATCTTCATCGCCAACCACCCCTATGGTGTGGCCGATGGGATTGTCCTGACCTGGCTTGCAAAACGGGCGCGACCGGATGTGAAGGTGATGGCCAACCACGTGTTGTGCCAAGCACCGGAAGCGGGGGACAATCTGCTGCCGGTGGACTTTTCGGGCAACAAACAGGCTCTGCTGACGAACATTCGCACTCGCAAACAAGCGTTGGCCGCGCTGGCACAAGGGGGATCGGTGGGTATTTTTCCCGGTGGTGGTGTGGCCGCAAGCGAAACACCTTGGCGCGGGCCTGCTGTTGATCCCACGTGGCACACATTTTTGGCAAAGCTCGTGCAACAGGGCAAAGCCACAGTGGTCCCGATCTACTTTGACGGTCAAAACTCGCGGCTGTTCCAATTCGCCAGTCACACCAGCTACACGCTGCGTCTGGCCTTATTCTTCCGCGAAACGCATCGATTGATTGGCAGCAAAATGCGCATCGCAATCGGAGACCCGATCAGCCCGGACGAGTTGGCCACCATCGAAACGCGGGATGATATTGTGCGGTATCTGCGCAGGCGTACCTATGAACTGGCCAAATCATTTCCCATGTCAAAGCGCCGCAAGCACCCCGCCTACGACCGCGAATTTGTGTATCCGTCCCGTCTGAAGATCGACTGATCCAAGATCAGTTTACGATGGCGAGTTCACCATCGGTCTGCGATCCATTAATCAGCGCACGGATGAACTCAATCACGGTCTGGCCACCGCCTTCGCGCTGCGCCATCTGCTGCGGCGTCAAACCTCCAAATATGCGTGTAGGACGGTGAAACCAGTCTTCGGCGAAGTCCGCACCAAAGGCCATAGAGGCCAATTGCAGGATGGTTTTATCGTCGTTTGTGGCTGCGCTGCTCATGCGAAGTACCTCGCCAGTCCGTGTATTGCGTCACAATTCCATCACAAATCTTCGGAACCTCACACTCCTTGACAAGACGCAGGTGCATTTTTTCAAAATCAGCCCATCGGGAAATCAGCGTTTTGAATCAGCGGGCTAAACGCGCAGCCTCGTTGCCCTACCCAAAAGAGCACGAAAAAATTGAATCGGACCTTGTGGATAAGTTTTATATCGAATATTCTTGATATATGGATATAAAAGAAGCCAGCGTCGCCTTTGCTGCCCTATCGCAGCCCACGCGGCTCGCGGTGTTTCGGCTTTTATTGCAGCGGGGCGACGTTGGTATGGCGGCTGGAGATATCGCAGATGCGATGACGGTGCGCCAAAACACGATGTCGTCCAACCTATCGATCTTGGTCCAGTCCGGCCTCGTTCGCAGCGAGCGGCAGGGACGCTCAATCCGCTACTTTGCCAATATGGTCGGCATTAAAGCCATGCTGGCCTTTGTCTTGGAAGAGTGCTGCGGCGGCAGACCGGAGCAGTGCCAACCGCTGATCGAAGAGCTGGCCTGCCAATGCTGATCAGGTCTCACTTTGAAAGACACCCAAAATGAGCCAATCGACTTCACCAGCCGTGCCCGCCCGGCCTTTGGTGGCGGAGGCGCTCGGCACGTTTTTCCTGCTCGCCACTGTTGTCGGTTCCGGCATCATGGCGGAACGGTTGGCGGGGGGTAATGTGGCCATCGCCCTTTTGGGCAACACGATTCCCACGGGAGCCATTCTCGTGGTGTTGATCACCATGTTAGGGCCCATTTCGGGCGCGCATTTTAACCCGGCAGTGACCTTCGTATTTGCGTTGCGCAGAGAAATCTCCGCCCCGTCGGCTTTTGCTTATACGGTTGTTCAAATCATCGCCGGAGTGGCGGGCGTATGGGCGGCGCATCTGATGTTTGGCGAAACACTGATCCAGTTTTCGCTCAGGGTGCGCAGTGGCGGTAGCCAATGGTTTGCCGAGTTTATCGCCACGTTCGGTTTGGTATTTGTGATCTTGGCAACGCTGAAAGCCCGCGAAAGCGCTGTGGCCATGGCGGTGGGACTCTACATCACGGCCGCCTATTGGTTCACCGCGTCGACCTCCTTTGCCAATCCGGCGGTCACGATTGCCCGGGGGTTTTCAGACACATTCGCAGGCATCCGGCCACAGGATGTTGCGCCTTTCATCACATCGCAACTCTTGGGGGCAATGTCGGCTTGGGTGCTGTGCCGATGGTTCCTCGCCGATGCGCCAAAAAACAAATCAGAGGACTGAAAATGCAAGCCCCAACCGTTGCAGACGGTTTTCCATGTCTAGACCAATCCGTGATCCAGCCCATTGTGGCGCAAGACTTTGCCGCACCGGATGATCCCGGACACAAGCCCCGCATCCTGTTGCTCTACGGTTCGCTGCGGCCACAAAGCTAGTCCCGCCGCTGTGCTGAGGAAGCCGCGCGTCTGTTGGACCTGTTTGGGGCCGAGTGTCGTTTCTTCGACCCAACTGACCTGCCTTTGCCGGACGGTGTCGAGCCGGATCACCCCAAAGTGGCCGAGCTGCGAGACCTCGCGATCTGGAGCGAAGGCATGGTTTGGTCCTCGCCGGAGCGGCACGGGGCCATGACCGGTATTATGAAAGCGCAGATTGACTGGCTGCCCCTGTCGCTGGGCGGCGTGCGCCCAACCCAGGGCAAGACACTGGCCGTGATGCAGGTGTGCGGCGGGTCGCAAAGTTTTAACGCGGTCAATCAGTTGCGTATTCTGGGCCGGTGGATGCGGATGGTCACCATCCCCAACCAATCATCGGTGCCCAAGGCCTTCATGGAGTTTGACAGCGACGGGCGCATGAAACCCTCGCCCTTTTACAACCGAATCGTGGACGTGATGGAGGAGTTGGTGAAATTCACCTACATGACCCGTGGCCGCAACACCGTCCTAGTGGATCGCTATTCAGAACGGGTTGAGACGGCGGCGGACACATCAAAGCGGGTGAACCAGCGCTCGATTTAAGCCGTCTTACAAATCCACCTCAATGACACCGTCCGCTTTAGCGGCGCGGGATTGGCACAGGATGACAGACGTTTCGCGTTGGGCCTTGGAGAGCACGAAATCCCGGTGCTCCACCTCGCCGGAGACAATGCCACACTTGCACACGCCGCAAATGCCGTCGGAACACTTCACATCAACCGCAATGCCTGCGCGTTCCAAAACATCCGTCGCCGTCTCATGGGCCAAGACCTGAAAAGACTTCCCGGACTTTGCCAGTTTGAGCGTGAAGGCGTGGTTCTCATAGTCCGGTACTTCCGGCACCGAGAAATATTCAAGATGGCGACACCCGTCCGGCACCCCTGCCCGTTCAGCGGCATCCATCACCGCGCCCATGTAGACGTCTGGTCCACAGGTGTAGACATGCGTTCCGCCAGGCAGATCGGTGAGGATCGCACCCAGATCAGCGCGGGACCCCTCTGAAGACACGTGCAGGTGCACACGGTTAGCCCATGGCACCGTGGCAAGATCAGCAAGATAGCCCGCCTTTTCTCGTGAGCGGATGGAGTAGTGTATCTCGAAATCCAGACCGGCTGCATGGGCCTCGTGGGCCATGGCGATCATGGGGGTGATGCCGATGCCACCGCCAAACAGCAAGGTTTTGGCCGCCGTATGGTCCAGCGGAAAATGGTTGATCGGGCGGGAGATGAAGATTTTTCTGCCTTCGGCAAAAATACGGTGCAGCAAGGCCGAACCCCCACGCCCGCCATCTTCGCGCAACACGCCGATCTGATATTTGGATCGATCCGCGGGATCACCGGACATGGAATACTGGCGCAGATATTCCGGTGCGACCACGATGTCCAAATGCGCGCCCGCCTGCCACTGCGGCAGGTCCGACTCATCCAGCGCGCGCATTTCATATTTGGTCAGGCCGTCGGCCATCGGTTCGGCCAAAGTGACCTCAACACGAATTACGGGCGAATCGCCCGCTGCTGTGTAGATATGCGTAACTTCGTCCGCTCCGCCCTTGGCCAATTTGGCTTTGTACTCCGCAGCCGTGACCATGGCCTGGTACGCCTCGATGCCCTTTTCGCGGTCCATGTGAAACGGAAAAGGCCACGGGTGTGGTGCGAGCGGTGCTGGATATACGGCGAGCGTTTGATCCTCGTATTTCAAATTCAGGTCTTTTTGCAGACCCCGTGCATTCACCGGCTTATCCGTCGGGCGGTAAGCCCCATCGTCCTGCAATTCGATGTCCCACCACCATTTCTTGACCGGGTTAAGACCACCGTTCTCCACGGCGTCATCAAGCTTTGCCAGGAGCGGCGCGGCGCGGGGCAGGTTCATAGCCGCCCATCGAAACGGTTTTTCCGCGAACAGCCCTTCGAGGTTCCACGGGCAGGTTTTCATGCAGCGTCCGCACATGGCTCCGCCTTCGGTGGAGAGGCGGTAACTGGCGCACTTTTGACTGTCGGATTTCCAAATTTCGTAGCCGTTGAACATGAGTTTCGGTCCGGCAGTGATCGCACCGGAGGGGCACTCCCGGGCGCATTTGTTGCAGCTTTCACAGAAGGTCTGCAGACCAAAATCGATGGGCTTGTCATGGGCCAGCGGCAGATCAGTGGTGACCACGCCAGACTTGAGCCGCGGGCCCAAGAACGGATTTAAGATGACCTCGCCAATGCGCGATACCTCGCCCAGTCCCGACAGCAGCAGAAGTGGTGGTTGCAGCACTTCGCCGTCCAGCACCGTATGAGCCTTGGCAGAATACCCCAGATTGCGGATTTGTTTGGCGATCACACCGCCCAGCAATGAGAAGCGCAAATAAGCACGCATGGATTGGGCGACAGAAATCCAGTCGTCGCCGGATGCGCCTTCCATGGTCTCGTAGCCTTGGTCGATGATCATGGAAATGGCCTGATCGTGGGGCGGGTCGATCTCCTCTCCCAAGGCGTTGTGCGAATACCACGTCCAGTCCGGGCAGCGCGAAATGCCCACCGCGTCCACACCCAAGAAATACGCTGTTGCCTTGATGAGATCGGCATGGCGCTGCGGATCAGAAGGCACTTTTTCAGCTTCCGGAAGACCGTCCTGGATCAAGACGAAGGCACCCAAGGCCCGCCGCTGAGCGGTGGAGGGTGCCGACTTGCGCACGTAGTGACCGCCGGTTGCGTTCTTCTGGACCGCCTTACCCATATCGCCAAACTGGGCACGGGCAAACATATCGGCCCGTTTGGGCACCCGCGCCACGCGCGGCTCGTCTATATAGGTCGTGGGCGTATCGACCCGTCTCAATTTTTCAAACGGGTGCGCGCCATCGACAAAGCGACGTTTGGCGAATGGCACGCGGTTGAATGCGTTCTTTGCAAACCCGTTTCCGAACCTGCCACCCATTTTCCAAGCCAAACCGTGGGATTGGCCACGGTCCTGATGCGCCTTCCGAGCGAGCGGTTTATCGACAGCCAGCGGCAGTGTGGTGGTGACAACCGCAAGGCCAAAACGGTCGTCGAGATAGGGGTTGTACAGTCGTCCATCTTCAACACTCGCAAGACCTGCCGCGACACAGATGCGATTGAGATCAACGTCCGTTGTTGAGACCGTATGGGCTCGGGCCTCATGGCCTAGAATGCGGATGTAATTTGAAATGACCACAGCGGTTTCTGCTGCCACCAAACCGGCCCGAGCGGCCTGAGCATCGATGATCCAATCCGTCCCCGGCTCATCCAGTTTCGGATCGCGGGGATATTCGTAAGCAAACACCAGCGCATGGCTGTGGGCCTCAATGGAGCCCGGCGGTGCCTCCATGGATTCCTTCAGATCCGCCATAATAAGGTCGATGCCGGCGGCCAGTGTCTTGGTTTGGCGGGTGCGCAGAGCCTCGGCCAGCGCATCGATTTGCGGATTTCTGACAGACCTTTCCAACCGCGCTTCATCCGGCAGGCGGCAAACCCCGACCATGCTGGCATCGTTGAAATACCCGAAGGCCTTTAGGTGATTGGCACGCTCCTGAAGATCGTCTGGAATGACGGCTTGCGCGCGATTGATCATGCCATCGCGGATGGCATCCAACATGGCTTGGTATTCGCCCATCGCATTGACGATGTTGTGGGGCGCGTCTCGCCGCACAAAAGAAACCGGTTCGAACGCAGGCAGGCTTGAAAACGAAATCTCGTCCGTGCGGGTCAAACGCTCCAAAGGATAAGGCCCCATGTGAACAGGGCGATCCTTGTCAGAAAAAATCCGCATCAAACTGTGGTTCCAAACCCTCTTCCCATGGCGCAGTATGCAGATGTTTGGCAGGCCGTGGCAAACAAGAATTGGCGCCGTTTGGTTTTGATGGGGAGACACTTATGTCAGATGCGATCAGGCGATCCGCACTCTATATGCCAGGGTCGAACGCGCGCGCACTGGTAAAGGCCCGCGCGTTGGATGCCGACGTTATCATCATCGACTTGGAAGATGCCGTCGCCCCGGACGCAAAGGCGAGCGCGCGCATCTTAGCGGAACAAGCCATCGTGGAGGGCGGATACGGTCCGCGTGAGGTCGTGTTGCGGGTCAACGCTTTGGACAGTGCGTGGTTTTCCAAGGATGTGGACGTCGTCAAAAAAGGTAAGCCGGATGCTGTGCTTTTTCCCAAGATCAGTTCGGCCAAGGATGTTGTGGCGGCACAGGCCGCGCTCGATGACGTGGACCCAGGCGGGGGCATTAAGCTGTGGCTGATGATGGAAACCGCCATGAGCGTTGTCCAAGCCGGCGCGATTGCGGGCAGCGTCGGTATCGCGAACCGCCTATCCTGTCTTGTGGTGGGCACAAACGATCTGGCCAAGGAAACGGGCGTGTCTGCCAACGCCGACCGCGCCTATCTTATGCCGTGGTTGATGACCTATGTGGCCGCCGCCAAAGCGCACGGGCTTACAATCCTCGACGGTGTCAGCAATGCCATTCAAGAGACAGATGCATTGGTGCGGGAATGCCAACAGGGCCGGACCATGGGTATGGATGGCAAGACGCTCATCCATCCCGCACAAATTGAGCCGTGCAATGCAGCCTTCTCACCCAGTTCTCATGAGATCGAAGAGGCGCAAGCCATCGTTACCGCCTTTGCACTGCCGGAAAACGCTGGTCAGGGCGTGATTTCGCTCAACGGCAAAATGGTGGAACTGCTGCATCTGGAGATGGCGAAGAAGATGCTGGCTGTCGCAAAGCGCCTGCGAGACTGATCGCGCGAAACAGCGGTAGGTCCGTTCACGTCCCGCAAAAGGTGTAGCGAACGCGCTCTGACTCTTGCGGGGTTTGGGACAGATCATCGTGGTCCGGCTGCTCGTCAAACGGTGTTTTGAGCAGTGTATGAAGGCGCTCAAACGGTGCAAAATCGCCGACTATCCCGGCACGGATCGCTTCTTCTATGCGGTGGTTGCGCGGGATGTATTTTGGGTTCACACGGCGCATGGCTTCGCGAACGTCGGCAACGTCCTGTTCCGCCATGGCCAATGCCTCATGCCAGCGGGCGAGCCATTCCTGAACGGCACTCTCTTCGCTCACCGCAGACAGGAAAGCATGGTCATCATTCGACAGGGCGCGAAATGTGTTGGTGAAATCCGCTTTGTGTTCGGCCATCAAAGCTAAGAGGTCGTCAGCGAGCGCCTTGGACGTGTCCGCATTGACCGTGCCAAGGCCAAGCTTGTCCGCAAACAGGCCGCGCATGGACGATTGGCTGATGTCCGGATAGCGGTCTACGGCGGCTTGTGCAGCGGCGACCGCACTTTCCTCGTCCGCCCCCATGAGGGGCAACAGCGCTTGCGCCAATTGGACGAGGTTCCAGTGGCCGATGCGGGGCTGGTTGCTATAGGCGTAGCGCCCCATCTCATCGATGGAGCTGAACACCTTGTCCGGCTGATACTCGTCCATGAATGCGCAGGGGCCGTAGTCGATGGTTTCGCCCGCAATCGAGACGTTATCGGTGTTCATAACGCCGTGGATGAACCCGACCGCCATCCAGCGAGCAATAAGAGTGGCCTGCGCTTCGACCACGGCTTCAAACAGCGCCGCACCGGGCCATTCCGCTTCTGCGCGGTCAGGATAAAACCGATGCAGGCAATGATCCGTGAGCAAACGCAAGGCCTCATCATCTTGCTGCGAGGCAAAATACTGGAACGTTCCGACGCGGATGTGCCCTCGGGAGACACGGGTTAAAACAGCACCGGGCAGCGGCGCTTCGCGGATTATGGTCTCGCCGGTGCTGACCGCAGCAAGTGCCCGCGTGGTCGGGATGCCCAAGGCGTACATGGCTTCGCTCACCAGATACTCGCGCATCACCGGGCCAAGCCACGCCCGGCCATCCCCCATGCGCGAAAAGGGTGTGGGGCCAGAGCCTTTTAGCTGAACGTCAAAACGTGTACCTTGCTGGTCAACCACCTCGCCCAGCAAAAGGGCGCGCCCATCACCGAGCTGTGGGTTCCAGTGACCGAATTGCTGTCCGGCGTAGATCATGGCCAGAGGGTTGGCCCCGTCCGGCACGGTGTTGCCTGCAAAAACTTCGAGTCCTTCGGGCGTTTTCAGCGCCCGCGCATCGAGAGCCAACGCCTCCGCCAGACCCTTGTTAAAGGCGATCCATCCGGGGGTCTTCACGGGTTGAGGGTTCAGCCGCGCGGCAAAGCGATCCGGCAGGCGGGCATAGGAATTGTCAAAGACAAACAGCGGCTGACCGGATGATGATTTGGCCACAGATCACCCTTCCGGAAGGCGCGTATCAGCGATGATTTTGTCTGCACCCCGTTTCATCAAAGCGAGGCCCACCGTGCGTCCAAGCTCACGGGGATAATGAGCCACCGCACTTTCTTCGTGGCGCAGGATCGTTGCCCCATCCAGCGTCATAACGGCGGCGTGCATCGTCATGGTATCGCCTTCGATTGTGGCGTGGGCCGCGATGGGCGAGTTGCAGTGGCCGTCCAACACCCAAAGCACTTCGCGCTCCGCTTCCGCACAGGCGCGAGCGTCTGCGTCATCAATTCGGGCGAGATATTCGCGGGTCTGCCAGTCCTGTTCGGAGCACTCCACAGCGACAATGCCCTGCCCCACGGCGGGCAACATTTCGGTGACCGGGAACGTGTGGGACGCACGGTCGGCGACGCCGACGCGGGCCATGCCGGAGGTTGCGAGCAAGATGCCGTCAGCAGGCCCCACTTCGCCTCCATCCACCAATTGTTGAGGAATGCTCTTGTCCAATTTGTGGATGCGGGTGTCCGCCGCCCCGCGGAAATGGATCACTTCGACCTTCGGGAACAGCTCCTTTAGAAACGCGGCGCGGCGCACGGAGTTGGTGCCAAGCTTGTAACCCGCGCCCTCGTCTGCCCGCAGCTCATCCATCGTCAAGCCGGGTTTCAGCACCAGCGTGTCTGTGGGGTCATCGCGTTTCAGGTAAGCTGCAATCACCAGACCGGGGGTCTCTTCATTGCCCGGCATGTCTTTGAGCGAATGCATGGCGCATTGCGTTTTGCCCTCGACCACATCGGCACGAATTTCCGCCACAAAGGCGCCACCCTTGCCGCCGTGGCGGTCCAAGCGGCTGGTCTGATCGCGGTCGCCCCGCGGTTCGTTTTGCGCCTGCTGGACGTCCAGTGTCGGCACGGCAGCGCGCAACAACTTTGCCACAAGTTCGGTTTGGGCCAAAGCCATTTTACTCTTGCGGGTTGCGATCAGAAATGGGGCCACGGTGTATGCTTCGTCTGAATGTCCAGTGTCTTGGACGGATTACGTGAGGCGCACCATCTTCGCAATGCCTCGCATAAGTAAGTGGATTTCAGGTGACAGCGGCCCGTTGATGATACTGCGGTTGATCCCAAGAGCCGCTCTCCATAATCCGGGCCAAAGTGTCCACTGCGACATCAATATCGGCTAGACTGTTGTACAGCGGCGCGAAGCCGAAACGGATCAGGTTGGGTGCGCGAAAGTCTCCTACAACACCCTCCACGATCAGTGCCTGCATGACGGCGTATCCGTGTTCAAACGCGAACGAGAGTTGCGAGCCCCGGGCGTGGGGATCACGCGGGCTGGCCAATTTTAACATGGGGCAACTGGCTTCCACGCCTTCGCGGAAGGCTTCACTAAGCTCAATCGACCGGGCCCGGATTTGGTTCATTGTGACACTCTCAAAAAAGTCCAGCGCGGGTTCCAGCGCCGCCATCTGCAAAACGGGCGGTGTCCCCACGCGAAACCGGTCAATCCCGTCGCCGGGGCGGTATTCCAGATCGAAAGCAAAGGGTGCCG
This sequence comes from Pseudomonadota bacterium, assembly GCA_038746275.1. Lineage (GTDB taxonomy): Bacteria > Pseudomonadota > Alphaproteobacteria > Rhizobiales > Rhizobiaceae > Pseudahrensia. Next base: position 97,618 of record JBCDKS010000005.1, read on the forward strand.
CATGGCCAAGCCAACCGGACAAGGCCGGATCAACGTGGTCAGCGAGGTCTGCCCGGCAGTAGAGGAAGGCGGGCGCGCCGGGGCCACCGTTGAGAGATTTGTAGGTGCACCCCACAGCAAACTCCGCACCACACAAGGCGAGATCCACCGGCACAGCGCCAGCTGAATGGGCCAGATCCCAGATCACGCGCACGCCTTTTGAATGCGCAGCCTTTGTGAGGCCCGCCATGTCATGCATCCGCCCCGTGCGATAATCGACATGGGTCAGCATCAAGACGGCAACCGTTTCATCGAGCGCATCGATGATGACTTCCGGGTCCACGATTTTAAGGCGATGATCGCCACCCAAAGTCTTCAGCAAACCTTCGGCCATATAGAGATCGGTGGGAAAATTACCGCTGTCGGACAACACAACCGGACGGTCTTTTGAGAGCGACAAGCCTGCTGCCAACGCCTGATAGACTTTGATTGAGAGCGTGTCGCCCATTACAACCGTGCCGTCCGGGGCGCCTATAAGAGAGGCGATACGGTCGCCCACCGCACGGGGTTGGTGCATCCATCCGGCGCGGTTCCAACCACCGATGGCCATGCGGCCCCACTCTTGCGAGATTGTGTTCGCCAGGCGGTCGGCTGTGGCCTTGGGCAGCGCACCCAGTGAGTTGCCGTCGAGATACACCAAGCCATCCGGCAACTGGAATTGTGCGCGGGTCAGATCAAAAGGATCGATGCCATTGTTCGACACGACACGCACTCCACAGAACGGCCCGGAACACAAAGCTGGCCCGGTTGATGGCTTTGAAATCGCATGGCTGGGCCCGGCAATCCAGAACTATTCAACAGGCTGTGAAGAACAGACGCTCAAAAAGTGATTTGCCAAACCTGGCGGCTGGAACAAAAGTTGGACATTCTTTATTGTAAAATTGTAAGGACAATTCTTTGACCGTGTTTCGCGCTCTTCGACCCGTGGCCACCGCACTTGTTGTGGCAGCCTTCACAATGCTTGCACCATCTGCCAGCCTCGCCAAACAGGCGGGGACCGAAATCGAGATCACGGGCGAGGTGGTCGATACGTGGTGTTACTTCTCAGGTGTCATGGGCGGGACCGAGGCGGTGAGCGGCAGCGCCCACCACACATGTGCTCTATGGTGCGCCGCCGGCGGCATCCCGGTGGGCGTGCGCACCGAAGAGGGCAAAGTCTATATGGTTCTCAAGATTGAGGACGAAGACCCCATCGCGCCAACCGACACCGTTATGGAAATCGCCAGCGATCAGATCACCGCAAAGGGCCGCCATTTCATACGGGACGGTGTGGATTACATTATCGTCAGCAAGATCGTGGCGAATGCGGGCATCACCAATCTGTCCCATGAAGACTGGGATTCCATACCTTCGTTTTCCGAACCTAAAAAAGCGGAGGAATAGGCCGATGGTCTCTATGTCACTTAAAACCACGCTCACCGCCTCTTTGCTTTTGAGCATGGCACTTGCCTTGCCAATATCGTCAGCAGGCGCAGCGGAAGAAGGCGCATTTGCTGAAGGCAGCAAGGCGAGAGAATGGGGCTTGTCCGGCGAAGAGAAAGCGACCTTTACCGGCAAGGTTGTGGACATCACGTGCGAATTGGCCGGAGACTGTGCAGACAATTGCGGCAACGGCAACCGCAATCTCGGTATCGTGCGTGAGGCGGATAACGTGCTCGTTTTGGTGATGAAGAACAGCCAGGCGGCGTTCAACGGCGCGGTGGAGGACCTGCTGCCCTATTGCAACAAACGCGTGGACGTGGACGGCGTACTGGTCGGGGCGAACGAGTTCGTGACCGCCAAGTTTTACATGGTGCAGTCTATCCGCGAGGCCGGTGCACCGGAGTGGAGCAAAGCCAATCGGTGGACCAAGCGCTGGGCAGAAAGAAACCCCAACGCGACGACGCCAAGCGGCAGCACCAAGGGACCATGGTTTCGCCGTGACCCGCGCGTCCTGAAGCAATTGGCAAAAGACGGTCACTTCGGTTTGGGGCTCGAGGTTGATCAACAGTACATCCGCGACAACGAATGATGGGCACTCTTGCGGCGCGATTTGGCGCTCCCCTGCTGGTTTTGATTTTCGGTCTGTTGGCCGGAGGTGCATTGGCTTGGTGGAGCGCACCTACAAGCTTGGATGGTGACACGTTTACCAAGGCCTCAAAGGCGCAAACGCCGCGCGTGGTGGCGTTTGCGCCTGCCAAGGATAATACGCCGGGGTTTCCATCTCCCAAATCCGGCGATTTCTCGCTGATCGATCAAAACGGCGAACCGCGCAGTTCCAAAGATCCGGACGGGCGCTATCAATTGGTGTTTTTTGGTTACGCAAAGTGCAAGGCCATCTGTTCCGTCGCCCTGCCCAATATGGCGCAGGCCACAGACCTGTTGACGGGCTTGGGCCATACTGTGACGCCTGTTCTCGTCACGGTGGACCCAAAGCGGGACACGGTGGCTGCTCTCAAAACGGCGGCACCCAAAATGCACCCGAGGATGATGGGCCTGACTGGCACAGTGCCCAATCTGGAGGCGGCCTACGACGCCTTCGGCATCACCAAGACGTTCGTCTTTGATCACCCGGAGGAAGGCGCTGTGTACACTCACGGGTCCATGATTTATCTTCTCGGGCCTGACGGTGGCTTCAAAACCCTGTTTCCGCCCATCACGAATCCGGTACGGATTGCGGAACTTGTGGCGGCCTATATCGCGGAGAGTGCTGGCTGAGTGCGCAGGTAATGCGGACCATAATTTTCAAGGGCGACTTGGCGTCCGTCCAGCACAGTTTTGCCGCACGCCCGTGCCTGAACTTTACCCGGTTTGGCTGCGTTAATCCTCCACTCGCAGGATGATCTTGCGAGACTTCATTTGGAGGACTGTCATGAAACTTGCAAAACTCGCCGCCGCCACCCTGTTGGCAACCACCATGTCTTTCGCTGCCCACGCTGCAGACATCGTCGATACGGCAAAGTCAGCCGGTAGCTTCACGAAATTGTTGGCCGCAGCCACTGCAGCAGGTTTGGTGGACACGTTGAAAAGCCCCGGTCCGTTCACCGTGTTTGCTCCAACAGACGCAGCCTTTGACGCCTTGCCCGCCGGCACAGTCGAAAATCTTCTCAAGCCGGAAAACAAGGCCCAACTTACCAAAATCCTGACCTACCATGTGGTGTCAGGCAAAGTGATGGCTGGGGATTTGTCCGACGGCATGACAGCAGCCACGGTTGAGGGCAGCAACATCACCGTCAGCTTGGGCGACGCTGTGAAGATCAACGATGCTACCGTGACATCTGCGGACATCGCCGCGGATAACGGCGTGATCCACGTCATTGATAAGGTCATGATCCCGGGCAGCTAAACCGCACATCACTGTGGGGTCCGTCTTTGGCGGACCCCTTTTTGTTACCTCTTTTTTGAGCCCACTTTTTTGCCTTTTGCGGTAGCATCGGCAAGGCCAATACGGCGCTGCTGTTTTGGACCCGGACGGCCACATTATCGAAGCGGTTAGCCATATGCTTGCTGGTTCGTGAGGGCGAAGCACGACCAGCAGGGGCTGTGTCGCAGGCTAGTTCGAGCCCTTTGGTTATACTCTATTTTCCGATCCAAGCGACGGCCACAACACCTGAACAGTGGGCCCTTAAACGCTGTGTTGCTTCATTTAAGTGACTTCCACTGGTTACCACATCATCAATCAAAAGGACGTTTCCACTCGGCACTTGTTTCAATCTCATCCTCCCGCGCACTGCATTATTAATAGGGTGAGACGAAGTAGCGGTAGAACTTATCCTTTGGAAGGCTTGTATATTTGGTAGCCCGGCCAACAGACCAACGGCAGCGGCTAATCGATGAGAAAAAGCCATATTTTTTGATGTACCTCCTGGAACTGGTACGACACAATCGAAATTCTCAACTCCAATGAACGAATCGGCAAAACGACAAATCTCGGCGGATACTTCATTTATAAAGTCGCGACTTGGTTCTTTCTTGACCGCGCGCATCGCACTCAATTGGCGTCGTTTTACTTTCTGATTCCATCTACGGATGGCAACATAGCCCAAGTCATTGTTTACGCGTAACTTTGGTTGATAGATCAACGTTTCGAAGACAAAACTCTCCTCACGCGTAAAGCTTTTGCGATCTACATCAAATAGCTGATCGCTTTCACCAAAATGAAAGGTGCCCTGATGGCCCACATCACTGTTTGTCATTTCAAAATCCCCGCCATGCGTACTTTATAACGTAACGGAAGGAAGGAAAATTACCGATTTTGGCCCCTCAACTTTGGGGTATTGACTTTATAAAATTTTTTATGCAGCCGAACAAAAAATTGAAGTGACTGTGAAGTTTGGGCGAACTTACACCAAATCAAACAGCATCACTTGAGCGTCTGACAGGGCCTTGACCGTGCAGACCTCTTGGCCTGAAAATTGGAGCCCGTCCCCGGCGCTGAGCTTTTCGCCTTCTATTTCCACCATGCCGTCGATGATTTGCAGGAAGCCGTGACGGCCCGTGACGAAGGCGTGTTCCACCGTGTCGTCGTCTTGCAGATTAGCCAGATAGACGCGGGTGCCGGAGTGGAGCGGAACGGCGGACAGGTTTTCAACTTCGCTATCCGGCCCCGCGATCAGGCCGAAACCGCTTTGTGTCGCTTCGTGGGAATAGGCCAGTTGCGCGTAACGTGGTGCCACATCCTGCGCTTCCGGGATGATCCAGATTTGCAAAAAATGCACCGGCTCACTGGTGGAGGCGTTCATCTCCGAATGGCGAATGCCACTGCCCGCCGACATCATCTGGATTTCGCCGGGGACAATGACCGAGCCGTTGCCGATGGAATCCTCGTGCCGCAAACTGCCGGACACCACGAACGTGAGAATGTCCATATTAGCGTGCTCGTGCGTGCCAAAGCCCGCACCACCGATCACCCGGTCTTCATTGATGACCCTAAGCGCGCGATGGCCCATGCGGTGGGGATCGCTAAACCCGCCGAACGAGAACGTATGAAAGCTGTCGAGCCACCCCATATTGGTGCGCCCGCGCATGGCTTTTTCGTGCAGCAGCGCCATGGTTCAAGCCCCTTTCGGCAGCGGGATGAACTCGCCTTTGTCGTCCGGCGGCAGTTGGAACCGCCCGTGTTCCCAATCCCCCGCGCGCCAGGCTTCCTTTGCGGCCTCGATCTTTTCTTTCGATGAGGCCACAAAGTTCCACCAGATGTGACGCGGCCCGTTCAAGGTTTCACCGCCCAACGCCATTAAGCGCGCGCCCGCTGAACCGGCGGTGACAGTGATGGCGTCTCCGGGGCGGAACACCATCATCTGTCCGGCTTCAAACGTGTCCCCCGCCACCTCAATAGACCCTTGGGTCACATGCAAGCCACGGTCTTCGTGATCGTCTGGCAAAGGCAGGCGGGCACCGGCCTCCAACACCACGTCGGCGTAGAACATCTCGGTGAAGGTCTTGGTTGGCGCGCGTTCGCCCCACGCGTTGCCGATGATGAGGCGTACCCGTTTGCCCTCGCCTTCGAGATTCGGCAGGGCGGCTTCCGCGTGGTGCTCAAAACCCGCGTCGGTTTCTTCAGCATGTTCCGGCAAAGCCACCCATGTCTGGATGCCAAACAGGCTGCTGGGGCCTTTGCGGGTTTCTTCGCTGGTGCGCTCGGAATGGGTGACGCCATTGCCTGCGATCATCCAGTTCACTTCGCCGGGATAGATCATCTGGTTCGTGCCCAGCGAATCGCGATGCTGGAACTCGCCTTGGTAGAGATAGGTCACCGTAGCCAAGCCAATGTGCGGGTGGGGCCGCACGTCGATGCCTTCTTGGGTGATGAACTCTGCCGGTCCCATCTGATCGAAAAACACGAACGGTCCCACCATCTTGCGCTGCACGGAGGGTAAGGCGCGACGGACTTCAAACCCGCCCAGGTCGCGGGCGCGGGGAACGATTAGCGTTTCAATGGCATCCATATTGCCCGCATCCGGGCATTGGGGTTCGATGGCAGGGTTCCAGCTCACGGGGATCACCTTTCACGGTCAAAAGAGGTTGCGGGGAAGGTAAGGAATTAAAAGACAGGAGCAAGCCGATACGCCAATGCAGCCATGCATGTTCCGTTTTGCGAAACTGCGGTGCGGCGGGAGACGATGGGTGCCTCTAATCCGCCTCGCGCATGAGCCGTGCGACAGTCTCAATCTCGTGGCCCACCCGGGCCGCTTCCACGCCATGCGCCGCGCCCATGCGGGCTCCGTCCGGCTTGTTTTGCGAGAGCTTCCAAGTTCCGTTTATCTCGCTGATATCCAACGCGATGGGCACGATCTGACGTTGCATGCGGGCGTAGACATCCTGATCCATCTTATCGATCGCCCACGGTTTTTTACCGTCCAGCCGCGTTTCCATACTGGCGGACAAGCGCTCTAAAATGCCGTGCAACTCGGTTTGATCGAGGATTTTTAATCGTCCTCGCAGATGCACAGCGACATAGTTCCATGTCGGCACTTGGTCATCCACACCATACCAGTCTGGTGAGATGTATGCATCGCCTCCGGATACGGCGATCACCGCGTCCACCGGCTCTTTTGCCAATCCCAGAATCGGGTTGGAGCGTACCAGATGGGCTTCGACATAGCTGCCATCTTCACTCAATTGAAACGGGATATGGCTAAGCAGCGGGGCATCTTCGGCATCGTTGACCGCCAGCACACCAAAACTGCGGGCCCGGGCGAAAACGATGTTGCGGTTCTGGGGCGTTTGACGGAAGGCGGGGTTGGGATGCATGGCCTCGGCTCCAAAGGCTGATCATGTGCTGTGATGGAGACAGCTATCGACAAACGGCGGCGCTGTCAGCGGTAGACTTATGAAGTGCGTCTTGGCCGGTGCGGAGTGTAAACCCGTCCCGCCAACGAGCAGTGTCCGGTTCAGCCATTTGTCACATCGCTGCTCCACTGCTATCGCTCACAGCGTTTTCCAAGTCCTGCGATTATTTTTTCAATGAGCGATCCGGTCGATATTTTTATCATTGGCGGCGGTGTCAACGGCGCTGGCATCGCGCGGGACGCTGCCGGACGTGGCTACAGTGTAACCCTGTGTGAGGCGGATGATCTGGCCAGCGGCACCTCCAATTGGTCATCCAAGCTGGTGCATGGCGGAGTGCGTTATCTGGAACACTATGAGTTCATGCTGGTGCGAAAGGCGCTGAAAGAGCGTGAGGTGCTGTGGTCCGCTGCCCCCCACATCATCAAGCCCATGCGCTTTATCATGCCGCACCACAGCGATTTGCGTCCAGCGTGGTTTTTGCGGCTGGGCCTGTTTTTATACGACCACATTGGCGGCCGTAAATTGCTGCCCGCCACCAAGACCGTGAACTTGCGCAACAGCGTGTTCGGCAAGCCGCTCAAAGCCATGTTCAAGAGGGGCTTTCAATATTCCGATTGCCAGGTGGACGACGCGCGCTTGGTGGTTCTCAATGCGATTGACGCCAAGGACAAGGGCGCGACCATCCTAACGCGGTCACAATGCGTGTCCGCAATGCGCGCGGACGGACTTTGGGAAGTCGGGCTGAGGAACGCCACCAGCGGTGCCACCAGCACGCTGCGGGCCCGCATGATCATCAACGCTGCCGGGCCATGGGTCGACCAAGTGCTCGGCACCGCCTTTGGTCGCAACAACGCGCACAATGTGCGCATGGTGCAAGGCAGCCACCTCGTGGTGGACCGACTGTTTGAGCACGACAATGCCTATATTTTCCAAAACGGCGACGGTCGGATCATCTTCGCCATTCCGTTCACGGACGACACGACACTGATCGGCACGACCGACAAGGACTATGAGGGCGATCCGCGAGACGCGGCAATTTCGCAAGAGGAGACCGATTATCTGTTGGCCGCGGCGTCGGAATATTTCGAAAAACCTGTGACCGCCGATGCAATCCGCTGGACCTATAGCGGCGTGCGCCCGCTCTATGATGACGGCGCGACCGCAGCCCAAGAAGCCACGCGGGATTATATCTTCAGGGAAGATGGTGCTGCCAAGGCCGGTGAAGCGGTCTTAGTCAACATCTTCGGCGGCAAGATCACCACCTACCGCGAACTGGCCGAGCGCATGATGGAGAAGATCGAAGAGACGATTGGCCGGAAAGGGCGTCCTTGGACGGCCAAAGCCGCGATGCCCGGAGGCGATTTTCCCGTGCAAGGCTTCGACGCTTTGGTGACCCGTATGGCGGCGGCCTATCCATTCGTTCCCGGCCAGACCTTGCGCCGATTGTGCCACGCCTATGGCACCCGAATCGCGATGGTGCTGGGCAATGCGACCAAACTCGAACAGTTGGGCGAAGATTTCGGCAACGGACTGTACGAGGTGGAAGTGCGTTATCTGATGACGCAGGAGTGGGCACAGAGTGCTGAGGATATCATCTGGCGGCGCAGCAAGCTCGGTCTTGTGATGAGCGCAGATCAAATCGCAAGACTTGAGACGTGGCTCTGCGCCGAAGCGTAAAGTCTTGCTCGAGAACGGAACGGCTCAATCGGGCTGGTTCGCTCACACTTTGGTGGCGAAGCTGCGAGCCATTTTTAAGATCGTACGCCGTGGCAGAAGCGGGATGATCCACCCCGTCAGCAGGCGCAATTTAGGATCGTTGACGCAGATCAGATCGCCCCGCTCCATCGCCTCATAGCCTTGCCGGGCTACGTCCACCGGATCGGCAAATGTGCGCACGCCCTTCGTATTCTCCATGTCGGCAACTTTGAAAAATTCAGTCTGCACCGGCCCAGGCGCGAGCACCGTTGAGGTCACGCCAAAGGCCCGCAGTTCTTCGTCCAGCGCAAAACTGAACGAGTTCACAAAGGCTTTGGAGGCGTGATACGTTGCGTGAAGCGGACCCGGCAACATACCAGCGGTGGACCCGACTTGCAGAATACGGCCAAAGCCGCGCTTCACCATATCATTTGAAAACAGATGCGTGAGCCGCATGAGCGCTGCGATATTCACGTCGACGATCGTGAGATTGTCTTGGATGGGCCGCTCATGAAACAGGCCGTTGGCACCAAGGCCCGCATTGTTGATCAGGTAGTCAATACGAGTGCTGCTGGCTTGCAGCGTATCGTAGATGGTTTGGGGGGCAGACGCCTCTGTCAGATCGGCCACAATCACCATAACGGAAACGCCAAAGCGTTGCTCCAAGTCGGCCTTTAACGCGTTCAATTCCGCTTCGCGCCGCGCCACCAGCACGAGATCACCACCACGGATGGCGTGCAGGATTGCGAGCTCCTTCCCAATACCCGCAGACGCTCCCGTGATAAGTGCGGTTCGTTTTTCGGTCACTGGCAGGGCTTTCTCAAAAATTGCAGCGGTCAGCAGTTCGGCATATCAGGCATCTGAGTTAGTTTGACGTTCTTTGGGATCATCACCCTCGTCGTCACCGGCAGGCAACAGGCCGGATACACGTTCAAAGCAGCGGCCACAGGGCCACCGGACGTCCACTGCGCCCGACCCCTCTAGAGAGAACGGGGGTTCGACAATGATGCCAACGCCCTCGCCTCTGCCCCAACCGTCAAAATCGTTCACTTCCCAAGCGCGTTCGTTTTTGACGACCCGATCACCGACTTTGAACTCAACCGGCAATTTAGCTCAATACCCTGCCGCGCTGCCGTCTTTGCGCGGGTCGCTGCCGCCGGTCAAAATACCGCTCTCCCAATCAATGGCGATGGCCTGAGAGCCGCCAATGGGGCCGGTGGCATAATCGATTGTGTGACCGCGCGCGCGCAGTTCGTCGACCACTTCTTGGGGCACCCTGCCTTCAATCTCCGCCTCACCGGTATAGGGGTCGACCATCCAGCGCGGCGCGTCCTGCGCCTCTTGAATGTCCATGCCGTAATCAAAATAGCGGGTGAGAAACTGCATGTGACCCATGGCTTGGTATTCGCCCCCCATCACGCCAAAGCTCATGATTGTCTTGCCGTCCTTCTGGACCATGGCCGGGATGATGGTGTGGAGCGGGCGCTTGCCAGGTTCGATGCAGTTGGGATGACCTTCTTCCAGCACAAACCCCTCGCCGCGGTTGGTGAGGACGATGCCATATTTCTCAGACGTGATCCCACCACCCCAACCAAAGAACAGCGTGTTGATGAAGGAACAGCAATTGCGATCCTCGTCCACCACAGTGATGTAGACCGTGTCCTTGTGGGGTTTCAGTTTCAGCGCAGCTTCGGGATGGCGCGACCGGTCCGGATCGATGTCAGCGGCAAGCTGAGCGCCATAGGCTTTTGAGATGATCTCTTCCACCGGGATCGTGCTGTAGTCCGGGTCGCCCAAATAGACACCCCGAGACGCATAGGCGCGGCGGCAGGCCTCCAGCTCCAGGTGGATACGGTCCGCCGACATGAGGTTGGGATCGACGCCTTGGGTCTCCATCATGTTCATCAACAGAAGCGCAATCATGCCCTGCCCCTGCGGCGGGCATTCCACGATGGTGTGGCCCCGGTAATCGCAACTGATGGGTTGAAAGTAATTGCCTTTGGCAGCTGCAAAATCCCCCAGCGTGTGCACACCGCCCTTGGCCTGGAGCGCACTCACCATGTCGGCAGCCATGTCGCCTTCGTAAAACGCGGCGCGGCCTTCTTTGCCGATCCGTTCCAGCGCGTCGGCAAGACCGGTTTGTTTGTGCAGGCTGCCCACCGGTGGAACCGGCAGGAAGATCGCCGCCAAATTGTCGTCCGAGGTCAAGTGATCGGCGTTCTTCATCCAGTCGGCGTGTACGCGCGATGAGACGGGATAGCCGTTGCGGGCAAGATCGACAGCCGGTTGCAAAATCTCAGCCATGGGCAATTTGCCATGGTCAGCATTCATGCGGCACCAAGCGTCTACAGCACCGGGGATGATCACGCTGTGGGCAGAGGTGCGGGTGAGTTCGGTCACGCCTAAGCTTTTCAGTTTGTCTACCGTTGCGGCTGCGGGTGCGCGACCCGACCCATTAAAGGCCCACATGTCTGTTCCACCCTGCGGCGCGTACATGGCAAAACAGTCGCCGCCGATGCCGGTTGAGCCCGGTTCCACAACGCACTGAACCGCGCAAGCCGCAATCGCCGCGTCCAGTGCGTTGCCGCCAGCCTTCATGATGTCCAGCGCCGTTTGCGTGGCCAAGGTGTGGGACGTGGACGCCATGGCTCCGGTTGCGTGGGTGGGGGAACGGCCGGGAAGTTCGAGATTGCGCATGGTTGGGTCCAAAAGGTCAGTCGTGTCGGGATTGGGTGGCGCAAAACGGCTTTCAAAACAAGACGCTTTCGTTTGATGTGGCACGCTGCCCGTTAGATCAGTCTTTCCTTTGGTCTGTGGCAATGCGATAGGCACCGCGAGACAATTCAGTCCGCAGACCGGATAAGATGATGCCCAACTCCGCCGCCCCTCACCCCGTCGCGCTGCACGTTTTGGCCGATATGAAGGATGATGCGCGCGAGGACTTGCTGTTGCGTGCGGAGGATGATCTTGCGCCCTTTGTCGCGAAGGTCATGCCGATTATAGAGGCCGTAAAGACCGAGGGGGACGCCGCGCTGGTGCGCTATGCGCTTGAGTTCGACAAGGCGGAGATCAGCGAGGAGGATCTCAAGGCGTCCACCAGCGACATCGCCCAAGCCTACGACACTTTGGACCCGCAGTTTGTGGACGTGCTGCGTTACGCTGCCGACAACATCCGCCGGTTCCACGAGCACCAGATGCCGGAGATGGATTGGCGTATGGAAATTGTGCCGGGCGCGACGGTTGGAGAGCGGTTTACACCCATCGATTCGGTGGCTTGCTACAGCCCGCGCGGCAAGGGGTCGTTTCCGTCCGTCACACTGATGAGTACCATCCCAGCCGTTGTGGCCGGGGTGGAGAAAATCATCGTACTCACACCGCCCGGACCGGACGGGCGCATCGACCCGGCAACGCTGGTGGCAGCAGATATTGCGGGCGTGTCGGACGTCTATATGGCGGGTGGCGCGCAGGCAGTGGCAGCCGTCGCCTATAGCACGCAGACCATACCGCGATGCAGCAAAATCGAAGGACCAGGCAGTCCTTTTTTGGCGGCAGCAAAGGTCGCGCTGGCCAATCGCATCGACCCCGGCATGCCGGCAGGACCGTCGGAGGCCATCGTTTTTGCCGATGACAGTGCCAATCCGGCCATCGCGGCCTTGGACACGATCATCGAATCCGAACACGGGGCGGATTCATCGGTGTTTTTAGTGACCTCTTCCGAAGCCGTGGCCCACGCCGCTCGCGATCATTTCGAGACTTATTGGGCACAGATGAGCGACGAACGGGCCGGATACTCCCGCGCTGTCTTGGGCGGTATGAGCGGAGGGATTGTCTTGGCCCGCGATGAGGCGCAGGCCTATGAGTTCATCAACGACTACGCGCCGGAGCACCTGCAGATCCTGTCGACCGATCCGCATCGTCACGTCGCCCATATCCGCAACGCATCAGAAATTCTGCTGGGCCAAGACACGCCCGGCTCCATCGCCAATTATATGATGGGACCCAATTGCGTGCTCCCAACATCCGGTGCCGCAAAAACGCGCTCGCCCCTTGGTGTTATGAATTTCCTTAAAAGCTGTTCCATCGGCGAACTTAGCAGGGAAGGCCTGCAGACCATGGGGCCGCGCACGGACGTGTTCGCGCGCTATGAAGGGTTTGATGCCCACGCAAACGCCGTGGGGCCTTTGCGTGAAAAAGCGCGGGGGAACAGTTGAGAACTGTTCAATCGTCGGAATCGAGTGAATAGCCTGCGCCCCGCACCGTGCGGATCAGGTCTTTGCTGCCGCCGGAATTCAGCACTTTGCGCAAACGGCCCACATGCACGTCGACCGTGCGCAAATCGACATCGGCATCCCGCCCCCACACACGGTCCAGCAGCATATCGCGGCTCCACACCCGGCGCGGACGCTCCATAAACACGGTGAGCAAGCGGAATTCCGTCGGGCCCAAACGCAACGAATTGTTGTTGCGGGTCACGCGGTGTTGTTCGGTGTCGACGGAAATGTCTTCAAATATCAGCGTCTCACCGGTGGCCGAGGGGCGGGCACGGCGCAGGCGGGCACGAATGCGGGCGATGAGTTCGCCCACACCATAGGGTTTGACCACATAATCGTCCGCCCCGGTTTCCAAACCACGAACGCGGTCCGCCTCTTCGCCGCGTGCGGTGAGCATGATGACAGGGATCGAACCGGTCTCCGCGCTTGCTTTGAGACGGCGGCATACTTCGATGCCGGACAGGGACGGCAGCATCCAGTCCAACACGATGGCATCCGGCACCTCTTCACGGGCGACCAACATGGCCTCCTCGCCGTCTTCTGCACAGACGACGCGATAGCCCTCTTTTTCAAGGTTATAGCGCAGCATTTCCAGCTGGGCGGTCTCGTCTTCTACGACAAGAATGGTGGCGGACGTGGACATTCAGGCAACCGGTTTCATCAAGCGGCGGAACCGGCTTCGACAAACGTTGTGCTGGTGACGTCGCCTTTGGGCCGCTCGTCATCGGGCATTTCGCCGGTGATCAAAAAATGCACTTGTTCGGCAATCGACGTGGTGTGGTCGCCCATGCGTTCCACGTTTTTGGCGATGAACAACAGGTGCATGCACGGCGTGATGTTGCGCGGGTCTTCCAGCATGTAGGTGAGCAACGAGCGGAACAGGTTATTGTGCACCTGATCGACGTCCTCATCGCGCAAGCGCACTTCGTCGGCGGAAGCTAGGTCACGGCTCAGATACGCGTCGAGCACATCCTTCACCATCTGGCGCACCATCATGCACATGCGTTTGACGCTTTTGGCGGTGTTGCCGACGGGGGCCACCTGCGCGAGCACCTGCGTGCGCTTGGCCAGGTTTTTTGTGTAGTCGCCGATCCGTTCCAGATCGGAGGCCAGTTTCAAGGCCGCCATCACCGCCCGCAAATCCTGTGCTGCCGGTTGGCGCAGAGCGATGATGCGGACCACCAATTGGTCAATTTCTTCTTCGATCTCATCAACGCGCTTGTCTGATGCGATAAGCGCAGCCGCTTTTTCCAGATCACGCGTGACGATCACTTGGGCCGCTTGTTCGATCTGCTCTTCGACCAAACCGCCCATCGTCACCACAAGGTTCTCGATCTGGCGCAAGTCGTTGTCAAACGCCGTTGAGATGTGATCGTCGCTGGATTTCCCGTTCATGGTTTTTTATCCTTCAGGCCGTTCCCGGCTGGCTGTTAGTGTCTTGGCCGGGGGAACTGCGTTGCATCTTGTGGTGGCGGGCAAATGGCGCCGTTAACCGATGCGGCCGGTGATGTAGGCTTCCGTACGAGGGTCGGAAGGCTTGGTGAAAATGTCGTCCGTGACGCCGGTTTCAACGACGTAGCCAAGATGGAAAAACGCTGTTTCCTGGCTGACGCGGGCCGCTTGCTGCATGGAGTGGGTGACGATGACGATGGTGTAGTTTTGGCGCAACTCGTCTATCAGCTCTTCCACCACCGCAGTGGCAATCGGGTCCAGCGCCGAGCACGGCTCGTCCATCAAGATGACTTCGGGCGAGACTGCAATGGCGCGGGCGATGCACAAACGTTGCTGCTGCCCACCGGAAAGGCCCGTGCCGGGCTCTTTCAGACGGTCCTTCACCTCATCGAAAAGGCCTGCGCGCTTGAGGCTGGACACCACAATTTCTTCCATGTCGGTGGCGTTGTGCGCCAAACCGTGGATGCGTGGGCCATACGCGATGTTCTCAAAGATCGACTTGGGGAACGGATTGGGCTTTTGAAACACCATGCCCACCCGTGCCCGCAATTCCACAACATCCACGTCGGGGTCGTAGATATCGGTACCGTCAAGCGCAATATTGCCGGTAACGCGGCAGATATCGATGGTGTCATTCATACGGTTCAACGAGCGTAGAAATGTTGATTTCCCACACCCGGACGGACCGATCAGGGCTGTCACCTGATTTTGGCGGATGTCCAGATCCACATCGAAAAGCGCCTGTTTTTCTCCGTAGAACACGCTGACTTTGTCGCCACGCATTTTGACCGGCTTGGTGTGATCGGCGGTCTTGGGCAAGGCGGTCGCATCGCTTGCGTCGGTGTGTGTGCTCATGTCCATCTCAATATCCACTTGGGTCGCTACTCAACTTCATCGAATTGTTCAGTTCGTCAAACCGTGTCCGGTGACGGTCATCGACTACCAACGCCGCTCAAACCGTTTGCGCAGGAAGATCGCGGTAATGTTCATTGCCGCCAAAAAGAGCAGCAACACGATGATCGCGCCGGATGTGCGCTCCACGAAGGCGCGTTCAGCCTCGTTGGCCCACATGAAAATCTGCACCGGAAGCGCAGTTGCCGGATCCAGCGGGCTGGCGGGCATATTGGCCACAAAAGCCACCATGCCAATCAAAAGCAGTGGCGCAGTTTCACCCAGCGCTTGCGCCAGTCCGATGATCGTACCGGTCAAAATACCGGGCATGGCGAGCGGTAGGACGTGGTGAAATACCATCTGCATTTTTGAGGCACCAACCCCCAAAGCGGCGGAGCGAATGGACGGTGGAACCGCCTTAAGCGCAGCCCGTGTGGCGATGATGATGGTGGGCAAAGTCATGAGTGTGAGCACCAAACCGCCGACCAGCGAGGCCGAGCGCGGCAAGCCCGCAAACGCGATGAACAGCGCCAAACCCAGCAGGCCATAAACAATGGAAGGCACGGCCGCGAGGTTGTTGATGTTCACCTCAATCAGATCGGTCCAGCGGTTTTTTGGCGCAAACTCTTCCAGATAGATTGAGGCGGCCACACCGATGGGGAGCGCCAAGGCCAACACGATCAACATCATGTAGAGCGAGCCAATGATCGCCACGCCCATGCCAGCCATTTCCGGGCGGCTGGAAGCCCCATTGACGAACAGTCCGGTGTTGAAGCGCTGCTGCATCGCACCCGCTTCGGACAACTGGTTCATCCAGCCGACCTGCCGGTCGTTCACCTGGCGGCGGCTTTCATCGACCGTCAAATCGACCTGGCCTTTGTTGATACTGTCCACATCGCCCTTGGCCAAAACCCAGACATTGCGGGTCTGGCCGATGATTGAGGGATCGGCGAGTACCATGGAGCGCAATTGAATGCGGGCGCCGGCGGAAATCATGTTGTTCACATCACGCAACACGGGACGGTTGGGATTTTCCAAACCCAGCTTTTCAGCCAGCGCGTTGCGGGCGAGGCGCGAGTAGTTTGCGGTGAGCAGCACATTGGGGTCTGTCGCACGCTTGCCGGAGGGGTCGATGACCTTCTCGTCGAACGTGACGTCCAGATTGATCGACGTCTGCCAAAAGGCCGTGTAGCCCTTGGTGACAACCGAGAACAAGAGTGCGCCCAAAAAGAACACCCCCAGCGCGATGGCCACGATCCCATAGACCTGAAAGCGTCGTTCTGCGGCATAGCGCTTTTTGAGGTTGAAGTCCTTGCTGGCAGCCTTGCGTTCAGCCGCAGTTTGGACGTTTGCTTCGACGCTCATTCGTACTGTTCCCGGTATTTGCGGACGATGTAGAGGGCGTAGACGTTCAGCGCCAACGTGATGAAAAAGAGTGTGAGACCCAAGGCGAAGGCCACCAACGTTTGGGGTGATGTGAATTCAAGGTCACCGGTCAGCTGGCTGACGATCTTCACCGTCACTGTGGTCATGGGTTCAAACGGATTGACCGACATGCGGGCAGCCACACCGGCGGCCAGAACCACGATCATGGTCTCACCAATGGCGCGAGACGCCGTAAGCAACAACGCACCAACGATGCCGGGCAAAGCTGCTGGCAAGATCACTTTGCGCACCGTCTCAGAGCGGGTAGCTCCCAAGCCCAAAGAGCCATCGCGCATGGCGCGGGGAACCTGGGTGATGATGTCATCGGAAAGCGACGACACGAATGGGATCAGCATGATCCCCATCACCACGCCCGCCGTCAGGACACTTTGTGCTTGGATGAAGCTGGCCACGTCGCCAGTTGCGATGCCCGAGATTTGCGCGCTGATATCGCGTAGGAAAGGCCCGACGGTGACGAGGGCGAAAAAGCCGTAGACGATGGTTGGAATACCGGCCAGAACTTCCAGCAAGGGCTTTGCTGTAGCGCGCAGTTTTGGACCGGCATATTCCGCCATGTAAATGGCGGCGAACAGGCCGATCGGCACGGCCACCAACATGGCCACCAAGGCGATGTACAACGTGCCGGCGAGAAGCGGTATCAGACCGAACTGCCCGGCAGCGTTTGGATCGTCCGCCGCCGCAAAGCGTGGATCCCAGACGGTGCCGAAGAAGAATTCCAATGGCGGCACAGAAGAGAAAAACCGACCGGTTTCCGACACCATCGAGAACACAATTCCCACGGTGGTGAGAATGGCTATTGCAGACGCCACGACCAGACCGGCCAGCACCACAAATTCCACCTTGTTGCGCGCCCTGAACCGCAGCGCGACCCGGCTCCACGCATAACCCGCCAGCAAGAGCGATGTGGCGATGGTGAGAATCGTCATCCAGAAACGGCTGCCGTCTTCGGCTGCGATCTGCTGGCGGGCGGCTTCGACCATGTAGTCTTCGCCATTGGCGGCCAGTGCAACGCCTTTTTGCGCCAAAACGGGCCGCAACTCGCGGAAACCCGCAGACACTTGGGTGAGTTCACGATCATCCAGCAGGCGAAGACCGCCTGCGATAGAATCGATCATCCCCATGTTGAGATTAATCTTGTTTGTCCCCTCCGCCAGCACATCAGCAGGAAGCGCGGCGCGCACATTGCTGGAAACGACGTTGGGGGAGATGAGAAGCCACGCACTTAGCAGCGCGATCGCCGGCAGTGTGGCCCAGATAAACACGTGCCAGCCGTAGTAGCCGGGCAAAGAATGAAGTGTGGACAGATTACCGCCCGATACGGACAGGGCTTTCATACGACCCAGCAGGAAACCTAACGCCCCGATGGCCAAAACAATGAATGCGAGTGTGGCGGCCGACATCGGACTGTTCCAATTACCGTCTGAAAAGAAAAAAAGAGTGCGGCTCGAATGAGCCGCACTCCAAGAAAACCAGATTACATGGTTTTGCCGTCAGTGAAGCCTTTGCGCACAGCGTCGCGCTCGCCTTCTGGAGCAGCCACGAGGCCGTATTCAGCCAATGGGCTGTCCGGGCCAACCATGGTGTCGGATGTGAAGTATTCCACATACTCTTTGAGGCCCGGGATCACGCCGATATGCGCTTTCTTCACGTAGAAGTAGAGCGGGCGGGACACAGGGTATGTGCCGGAAGCGATGGTTTCGGTGGACGGTGTGATGCCGCCAATCGTTGCCACTTTGAGCTTGTCAGCGTTGTTTTCGTAGAATGCCAGACCGAATACGCCAACGCCGGTTTTGTTGGCGTCGATGCGGGCCAGAGTTTCTGTGTAGTCACCGTCGATGTCGACTGTGCCGCCGTCTTTGCGGACCGCGATGCAGTCTTTTTCAGCAGCTTTTTTGTCCATGCCGGAGTCGATGCGGGCCTGCAGCTGGCCGGTTGCTTCACAACCAACTTCGAGAACTTTGTCTTCGAACACTTCGCGTGTGCCGTGCTTTTCACCGGGAATGTAAGCGGCGATGTCCCAAGCTGGGAAAGCGGAGTTCACTTCGTTCCAGGTCTTGTATGGGTTGTCGACCAGCTTACCGTCGACGACGACTTTAGCGGCCAGCGCCTTGTAGACGTCAGCAGGCTGCATGGCGAAATCTGGGCCATTGATGTCGGTTGCGAAGACGATACCGTCGTAACCGATGCGGATTTCCTGGATTTCAGTCACACCGTTTGCGGCGCAAGCCTCAACTTCCTTGGAGCGGATCGCGCGGGAGGCGTTTGCAACGTCGATGGTGTCTGGACCAACACCGCGGCAGAATTCTTTCAGACCTGCGGAAGAGCCGCCGGACTCGATGACGGGTGTTTTGAACTGTGTGAATGTTTCACCGAAGTTTTCGGCGACGATTTTTGCGTATGGCAAAACAGTCGAAGAACCGGCAACCTGCACTTGGTCGCGGGCTTGGGCGGCTGTGGAAATAGCGAATGTACCGACGACGGCGAAAGCCGACATGGCGAGTTTGTTCTTCAGCGAACGGGTCATTGAGGAATTCCTCCAAAAAGGACGGGTGTATTTAAGGCTACCTTTAGCCGTGACAGCGCTGGCCTAGGCAGCAACTGCGAAGCGTCTGTGACTGTTCTGTTACAGTTTTGTGACAGAAGCGGCCTCGCACCCAAATGAGCCAAAAAAAGCCGGAATTGATCGACCAAAACGGGCTTTTCCACAGCGATGCAGGGCAAAATGAGACGGATGACCGCCGCAGAAATACGATCTGCAGATTTTTACCGAGCAGGCTCCTGATCGAATTCTCCACGGAAAACAGACGGCGCGTGTTGCAGGCTGGCAGGTAGCAGCACGGTCATGGTGGTGCCCGCGCCGAGTTGGCTTTCAATGTTAAGGCGGCCGCGATGGCGGTTTAAGATGTGTTTCACAATGGCAAGCCCGAGACCTGTGCCGCCCATTTGGCGTGAACGGCCAGAATCCACCCGGTAAAAGCGCTCCTGCAGGCGGGGTATGTGCTCCGGGGCGATGCCCTCTCCTTCATCCCGCACGGAAATGGCCCAAACAGGGGTGAGAAAACGCGGCGCGGTGCGTTGCCAATCCACGCGCACCTCCACCAGGCCGCCGGGTCTGGAATATTTGACGGAATTCTCGATCAGGTTTTGAAAAACCTGGGTCAGTTCGTCCGCCTTGCCGGACACAATGCAGCGTTCGGATGCTGGCTCAAACGCCAGCGTTCGGTCCTCACCCTCCGCACGTTCGCGCATGGAGGCGAGAACATTGAAAATGATCTCCACCAGATCAACACTGTCTGTGGGGCGGATGCGCTCGTCAGCCTCCACACGTGACAAGGACAACAGATCGCCGATCAAACGGTCCATCCGGCTGGCTTCGCGTTCCATGATCTTTAGGAACCGCTGCTGCGCTTCCGGGTCGTCGCGGGCATTGCCCAACAGCGTTTCAATCATGCCGGAGAGCGTTGTGAGAGGTGAGCGCAGTTCATGGCTTACATTGGCCACGAAGTCGGAGCGCATTTGTGCCGCCTGCACGAGGGCCGACACGTCCTTGAACGTAATCGCGATTGCCGGGTCATCGCTCCCCAGATGCACGGCAGTCATTTTATAAGGAAGAGATTGGACCGATTGTTCGCCTTGAATAATCAAATCCGCCTCGGCGCGGGCCTTGCCGTCCACCACCTGCGACAGGCACTTGAGCGCTGCCGGTTGGCGCAACACCCGCACAAAGGTCTTACCCTCAAGATTAGGGCCGAACATCTCAAGCGCCGGCGCGTTGCCGTGGACGATGCGCTGGAAACGGTCCACCAGCAAAACCGGCTCTTGGACGGCACCCAAGACGATTTGAAGATCGGCGTCTTTCACCCGTCCGCTCTGTCGCTGTTGTGCTGCGCAGCTTTTATGTTGTGCCAAGCAACGAGGGCAGCACTCACCATGATGTCGAGATGGGCACCACCGCCGTTTTTGAAAACCGTGATGTCTTGAGGCGACTGGCGGCCGGCCTCGCCCGCCACAAGTTCGTAGAGATCGCCTTGAATGGCCTCTTGCGTGATGACACCGGCTTCCAACGGAATCTTCAACTCGCCGATGTGATGCAGCGTGGATTTGCGACTGTCGACAAACCAGCGGGCGACTGCATGGGTCTCATCATCCGCTTCGCGCATGGCGGGGGTGAAGGCTCCCACCAGATCAACATGGGTGCCGGGGCGCAGCCAAGCGCCTTTCAAAATTGGGTCATCGGTCATTGTGGCGCTGCACACGATGTCTGCGTCCCTAACAGCTGTTTCCAAATCCTCAACCCGGGCGATGTTTTCATAAACGCTCGACAGGCTTTCCACCAACGCGTCCCCCCGGGGGGCTGACCGGTTCCACACCAAGACGCGTTTGAGGTTCGGGCGGACGGTGTGGTGCGCCGCAATCAACGGCGCGGCCATGGCGCCTGCGCCCACCATTAAAAGCGTTTCGCTGTCCGGTCGGGACAATAGGTCGGACCCCAGCGCACTGTCGCCGGCCGTTTTCCATGCCGTCACTTCCGTGCCGTCCACCAGACCGGTCACTTGGCCTGTTGTGGGATCAAACAACACGATTTGCGCATGGACGCTCGGCAAGGGCGGAGTGCGCTGTGGATTGGCGGGCACCACGGTCGCCGCTTTTACGCCACTGGCCAGGCCGTTGATCCAGGCCCCGCGTACCAGCATGACGGCTTTATCGTCAGTATTGCTGCCCACCAGTAGATCATTGATATCCGCCGTTGGCAGACGGTGGCCTTCGCGCAGAGCGTCAATCACCAAAGGCCAATTTGCGACCGCGCGAATGTCTTGGGCTGAAAGGCTGGTAACTGTCTGCGAAACGGAAGACGTGTCAGCCATGGCCTGCGCCTATTCAAATACGATGGTTGGGCCGTCCGACACATCATCCTGCAAAGCGGGCAGGATACCGGCGGCAATTTCACGATAGACTGCCGCGTGGGGGCCGGAGGGCCGTTGCGCCACCACGGGCGTTCCGGCGTCGGACAACGCTCGAATGTCCATGTGAAGCGGCACGCCGCCCAGAAACGGCACCTGAAGCCGCTCCGCCTCATCACGCGCTCCGCCATGGCCAAAGATATCGCTCTGTTCACCGCAACTGGGGCAGATAAAATAGCTCATGTTTTCCACAATGCCCAAAATTGGCACGCTTACCTTGTTGAACATGTTGAGACCCTTTCGGGCGTCAATTAGCGACAGGTCCTGTGGTGTCGATACAATAACAGCACCGGTCAGCGGCACTTGCTGTGCCATGGTCAATTGGGCATCGCCGGTGCCTGGAGGCATATCGACAACCAGTACATCCAACGGGTTTTCTTCGCTGCCCCATGCCACTTCCCGCAGCAACTGCGTCAGCGCGGATATCACCATGGGGCCACGCCAGATCATTGGACTGTCTTCGGCGATCAAAAATCCGATGGACATGGCCTTGAGGCCATAGGCTTCCAAAGGCTGCAGCACGCGGCCGTCGGCTTCCGGTTTTTTATTCAGACCCAACAGCTTTGGCAGCGAAGGGCCGTAAATATCCGCATCCAAAACACCAACAGAAAGACCGGCTTCACCCAGCGCCAACGCAAGATTAACTGCGGTTGTCGATTTACCGACGCCACCCTTACCGGAGGCCACAGCAATGATGTGGCGAACACCGGGCACGCCCCGGGCGGCAGATTGTGGGCCCTGCTGACCTTGTGGACCCGACTGAGCAGCAGGCTGGCCGCCTGAGGGGGCCCCGGGCTGCGCTTTCTTATGCATGGGCGGCGGCGGCGGGGGGCCGCCCGCCCCCGGAGTGGCCGCACCGCCTTTGCGCTCCGCCGTCAGCACGGCCATCACGGAGGCCACGCCAGGCATGGCTTCCACGGTTGTTTGTGCGGTGACGCGCAGCGGCTCCAAAGCCTGTGCCATTTCCGCTGGCACAGCGAGGGAAAACATCACTTTAGCACCCGCATCCGTTTGCGTGATGAACGGATCAGACACCATGCCAGCAGAGACGATGTTCCCTTCCCCGTTTGGAATTTCCAAACGGGACAGGGTTTCAAGAACAGCGTCTTTAGTGATGGTCATAGGGGTGTAACGGTCATTGGGGGTGTGATGCTTTTAAGCGGCGGTGCTGCAGGCCGCTCGTGTTCAGGTTAGCCCAGCAGGCTGCCAAGCTGCATGGCAATGCCCATGTCGCCTTCGACCTTCAACTTGCCGGACATGAAAGCCATCTGGGCATTTTCTTCGCCGGACGCGATGCTTTCAAAAACGTCTTTGTCGACTACAACGGTGCAATCGGCAGCGGCATCATCATTGCTGACGACAGCGGGGGTCTGCGCACCATCGATGGTGAGTTTGCCGTCATCGCCAAAATCAAACATGACGATCTTACCGTCGATCCCGCCTTTTTCAGCGACTTGGGACTGCATGTGGGTGGTGATTTCTTCCAAGGTCATGACAATTCCTTTGTCTAGGTTGGGGTTGGGGTCCTGATGGTTGAGGTGGCAGGGCTGCGTTCAATAAGCGATCCGATGCCCGCCACGGTGGCTTGCCCTTGCCGAAATCAGGGGGCATAGTCAACATACTACTGAGTATGTTGGCAGGCATCCTGGCGGCTTAAAAATTGCTTAGACCGTGACAATGAGATGGGGTTACCCGTCGCACAAAACAACGCCACATGCCCACTGCAAAGACACTTATTCTCTGGGAGGAGACCTTTAGCCATGCGTGAAGCAGTCATTGTATCCACCGCCCGCACTCCGATTGGCAAAGCCTTTCGCGGCGCGTTCAACAACACGCCGTCACAGACGCTGGCCGGCCATGCCATCGCACACGCCGTTGAGCGGGCCGGGATCGAGCCGGGCGAGGTTGACGACGTTTTGATGGGCTGCGCGATGCAGCAGGGCGTGCAAGCCGTCAACATTGCACGACAGTCTGCGCTGAAAGCGGGGTTGCCCGTCACTGTTGCCGGCATGTCCATCGACCGCCAATGCGCGTCCGGTATGATGGCGATTGCGACTGCCGCCAAACAGGTGGTGCATGATCATATGCCGATCTGTGTGGGGGGTGGCGTCGAGTCCATCTCCATGGTGCAGACCAATGATATGCGCGTCGGCATCGACAAGTCTCTCGTGGCCATCCACCCGAACGTTTACATGTCCATGTTGGAAACCGCTGAAGTGGTGGCAGACCGATACAACATATCGCGCGATGTGATGGACGCTTACGGTTTTCAATCGCAGCAGCGCGTTGCAGCCGCGCAGGATGCCGGCAAGTTCGCCGACGAGATTGTACCCCTCACCTCCACCATGGTGATGGTCAACAAAGAAACCGGCGAAAAATCCGAGCACGAGGTAACCCTCGACAAGGATGAGGGCAACCGTCCGTCCACGACGCTGGAAGGTCTTGAGGGATTGAAACCTGTTCTGGGCCCCGACAAAACCATCACCGCCGGCAACGCATCGCAACTGTCCGATGGCGCGTCCGCCGCCGTCGTTATGGAAGCGAGGGAAGCTGAAAAACGCGGCATTCAACCCCTGGGTGCTTATCGCGGCATGGCCGCAGCAGGGCTTGAACCGGACGAGATGGGCATCGGGCCAATCTATGCAGTGCCGAAACTCCTGGAACGGTTCGGCCTAAAAATCGATGACATCGATCTGTGGGAATTGAACGAGGCCTTTGCCGTGCAGGTGTTGCACAGCCGCGATGTGCTGGGCATCGACAACGAGAAGCTGAACGTCAATGGCGGCGCAATTTCAGTCGGCCATCCCTATGGCATGTCCGGCGCGCGCATGGTCGGCCACGCCCTGATTGAGGGCAAACGCCGCGGTGCAAAATATGTTGTCTGCACCATGTGTGTGGGCGGCGGCATGGGCGCTGCCGGTCTGTTCGAGGTGTATTGAGGCGAACGTAATTTAGCCCACCACACGCAGTCCCGGGGCTACGGTTTCGGGGCGCGATTACAGGGCATGCATCCCACCCAGCGGCCGCCAAACCGCCACGAAGGCAGCGCCGCGTTCTCGCTCATCCATCCCCCATATCCGCGCGCTGCTTGAGCGGCACTGGTACAATCAAGCATCACTTCGTTGCAGGTTCGGCGACCATTTGGGCGCAACCGAAAAGAGCCAAATCCACATGAGGATCACATGACCAAATCTGTCAGCACAGAAATGCAGGGCGATGTCGCCGTCATCTGGATCGACAACCCGCCCGTCAACGCCCTGTCCCATCATGTGCGCACAGGCATTGTTGAAGAATTGGCGGATGCCGTGGCTCAAGGTGCCAAAGCGGCGGTGATCGCCGGGCGTGGAAACACATTCATTGCCGGGGCGGATATCCGAGAGTTTGGCAAGCCACTTATTGAACCCGGTCTCCCCCAAGTCTGCGATATCATCGAAGCCACCAGCATTCCCGTTGTCGCGGCGATTGAAGGCAACACGTTGGGCGGCGGCCTTGAGGTTGGATTGGCCTGCCACTACCGGGTTGCTAATGCCGCGGCAAAATTGGGCCTGCCGGAAGTCAATCTCGGTCTTCTGCCGGGGGCCGGAGGGACACAACGCCTGCCGCGCTTGCTGCAAAGTCCCGTTGAAACGGTCACACTCGTAGGAGGCGGTGCTCCCATCGACGGCACAAAGGCGCAAGCCATTGGGTTAGTGGATGATGTCGTCGAAACAGACGTAGTCGACGCGGCTATCGCGAAAGCCAACACCATTCACAATCAACCGTTCGAGGATCGCCGTCTCTCCAAGATTGCACTGACCATGACCGAAGCAATTGAAGCGCAATTTGATGAGGCGATGGCGGCCATTGCCAAAAAAGCCAAAGGCGCCATCGCGCCGATCAAGGCTGCGGAATGCGTGCGGGCCGCTTATGAGATGCCCTTTGCAGAAGGCATTAAACGGGAACGGGCGACCTTTATGGAGTTGGTGGTTTCCGACCAATCGAAGGCGTTGCGTCACATCTTTTTTGCCGAGCGGCAGGCCCCCAAGCCGCCTGCGGACGTCCAAGGCACGCCCCGCACCATCAAGAAAGTCGGCGTGCTGGGCGCCGGAACAATGGGTGGCGGTATCGCCATGACCTATGCAGAAGCCGGTTTTGACGTCACCATGCTGGAAATGAGCGAGGACGCGCTGGACCGTGGCTTGGCCACGATGGAGAAAAATTGGGCGCGGGGCATTAAGTCCGGCCGCATCACAGAAGCCGGTGTTGCGGAACGCATGGCGCGGCTATCGCGCACGACACGTTATGATGATTTGGCAGACTGCGATCTGATCATCGAGGCTGTATTCGAGACCATGGACGTCAAACGGGAAGTGTTTCGCAAACTGGATGCGGTGGCCAAGCCCGGCGCGGTGCTGGCCTCCAACACGTCCTATCTCGATATTGATGCGATCGCAGCCGAAACCTCCCGCCCGCAGGATGTGGTGGGGATGCATTATTTCTCCCCTGCCAACATTATGAAGCTGCTGGAGATCGTGCGGGCGGAAAAGACCGCCGACGACGTGCTGCTCACAGCTTTGGCCGTCGCCAAGAAGACGCGCAAAGTCGCAGTGGTGGCGGGTGTCGGTCACGGCTTTATCGGCAACCGCATGCTCACTCCCTATCTGCGGCAGGCCAATTTGCTGGTTCTGGAAGGCGCATCCCCCGCTGAGGTCGACAAGGCGTTGACAGATTTCGGCTGGGCCATGGGACCGTTCGCGGTGTCCGATCTGGCCGGTCTCGATATCGGCTATAAATCCCGCGCCGACCAGGATTTGGACGACCACGAAAAGCGCGTCTACACGGTCGCCGACCGTTTGGTGGAGGCGGGCTTTTTGGGCCAAAAATCCGGCAGCGGGTTTTACGCCTACGATCCTGAAACCCGGGCACGCAGTGAAAACGCCGACGCCACCCGCATTATCGACGCAGTGCGTGCGGAACTTGGTATCAATACCCGCACGATCAGCGCCGGGGAAATTGTCGAACGCACGCAATTTGCGCTCGCCAACGAAGGAGCTCACGTCCTGTCTGAGGGCGTGGCGCAACGGGCTTCCGATATCGATGTCGTCTACAATTATGGTTACGGCTATCCCCGCTGGCGGGGCGGCCCCATGCACTACCTCGACACGGTGGGGCTCAAGACGGTTGCCAGCAAGCTCAAGGAATGGAGCAACGGCGCAGGCGGCGTACACTGGACCCCATCCGATCTGCTGATGTCACTGGCCGAAGACGGCAAGAACTTCGGTGAGTATGATCGGGAGAACGGGTAGGTCTGTGTACACAATTGTGTACACAGTAGTTGGTGTGTGGTATGGAGTTTGAGTGGGATGAGGACAAGGCCAAGACGAACTTTGCCAAACATCGGATTGATTTTTACGATGTTACGTCGGTTTTTGAAGGCGACTATGTCCTGTTGGATGGCGGATACGGCGACGATGGGGAAGAACGCTTTGTTGCTGTGGGTTACCCGACCTCCGGTCCGCTTATTCTGCTCAACGTTGTATTCACTGAACGAGGCACTCGTCTCCGATTGATCTCTGCAAGAAAGGCCACCCGACATGAGCAAAGAACGTATTATTCGCGTTACTCTTGATCAGGCGAAAGCACATCGCGGAAAGACTGACTGGTCTAACCTCCCCGCAGACGAGGATATCGATACAAGCGATATTCCCGAGTGGACGCAGGAGATGTTTGACAACGCGCAGATGGTTTCGCCGGGGCCGAAAAAATCGATCCATTTGCGTGTGGACGAGGACATTTTCGAATTCTTCAAAAACCAGGGACCGGGACATTTGACCAAAATGCATGCGGTGCTGCGGGCTTATGTGGACGCGAAAAACGGGGACACGGACGAACCCACTGATACCGTAGAGGCCGCCGAATGACCCTGTTCGATCTCAAAGGAAAAACCGCGATTATCACCGGGTCTTCGCGGGGAATCGGTAAAGCGATTGCGGAACAGATGGCCGCCCATGGGGCGCGTGTTGTGATTTCATCGCGCAAGGCCGCGCCGTGTATGGAAGTCGCCGACGCACTCAACGGCAAGCATGGGGATGGCACGGCCATCGCAGTTCCGGCCAACATATCGTCGAAGGACGAATTGCAAAATCTGGTGAATGAGACCACCAACGCTTTTGGCGACATACACGTCCTCGTCTGCAACGCCGCGTCCAATCCCTATTATGGGCCCATGGCAGACATCGAAGACGAAGCGTTTGCGAAAATCATGCACAACAATGTCATCGCCAACAACCAGTTAATCGGCATGGTGTCCCCGCAAATGCTGGCACGCAAAGACGGGTCCATCGTGATCGTCTCTTCCATTGGCGGTTTGAAAGGCTCTCCCATTATCGGGGCCTACTGTATTTCCAAGGCGGCAGACTTCCAGCTCGCGCGGAATCTGGCCGTCGAATACGGCGCGCAGAACGTGCGCATCAACTGTATCGCCCCAGGCCTCATCAAGACCGATTTTGCCAAGGCGCTGTGGGAAAACCCGGACAATCTGCAAGTCGCCCTCGCCACAACACCGATGAAACGAATTGGCGAACCGGATGAGATTGCGGGAGCCGCCGTGTTCCTCGCCTCCGACGCCGGACGTTACATGACGGGTCAGCAAATCGTCATCGATGGCGGGCAAACCATCACATGATTTGCGCTCACGCTGACGGCCAAAAGGGCCTTCGCTTCGCGGGAGCGGCGCATCAGCGCCGGGCGGCTCTTCGCCACTTGATAAACTGCGCTCAGGCTGACGGCCAAAAAGGCCTTCACTTCGCAGGAGCGGCGCATCAGCGCCGGGCGGCTCTTCGCCACTTGATAAACTGCGCTCACGCTGACGGCCAAAAAGGCCTTCACTTCGCGGGAGCGGCGCATCAGCGCCGGGCGGCTCTTCGCCACTTGATAAACTGCGCTCACGCTGACGGCCAAAAGGGCCTTCACTTCGCGGGAGCGGCGCATCAGCGCCGGGCGGCTCTTCGCCACTTGATAAACTGCGCTCACGCTGACGGCCAAAAGGGCCTTCGCTTCGCGGGAGCGGCGCATAAGCGCCGGGCGGCTCTTCGCCACTCGGTAAACTGCGCTCACGCTGACGGCCAAAAGGGCCTTCGCTTCGTGGGAGCGGCGCATCAGCGCCGGGCGGCTCTTCGCCGCCTTGTGCCGGACCACTGTTAGTTTGGGAGATAGCATGAGCGAGCTAGAGACGTTTCGCGCTGAGACACGCGCTTGGTTGGACGAGAACTGCCCCGCCGATATGCGCGATGGCGCCCATGACGATACCAGCGCCTGCTGGGGCGGTCGCCGATGGGAGTTCACGTCAAAAGGGCAAAAACTGTGGTTGGAGCGCATGGGCGCAAAGGGCTGGACCGTGCCGACCTGGCCAAAGGCGTATGGCGGCGGCGGGCTATCGAAAGCGGAAGCGAAAGTGCTGCAGGAAGAAATGGACGCCATCGGCGCGCGCAAGCCGCACGACAATTTCGGCATCACCATGCTTGGGCCGGCCCTGCTAAAATTTGGCTCCGAGGCACAAAAACGCGAACACCTGCCAAAGGTGGCCCGTGGTGAAATTCGCTGGTGCCAAGGCTATTCCGAGCCGGGTGCCGGGTCCGATCTGGCGTCTTTGCGGACGCGGGCAGACAGTCATGACGACCATTATATCGTCAACGGGCAAAAAATCTGGACGTCTTATGCGGACAAGGCCGACTGGATTTTCTGTCTGGTCCGGACCGACTTTGAGGCCGCCAAGCATAAGGGCATTTCCTTCGTCCTTTTCGATATGGAAACCGAGGGCGTCACCACAAAACCGATCAAACTGATCTCCGGCTCATCCCCGTTTTGCGAAACATTTTTTGACAATGTCCGGGTCGAAAAAACCAATCTTGTGCATGAGGAAAACAAAGGCTGGGACGTTGCAAAATATCTGCTCACCCACGAACGCGAGATGATCGGCAACCTGTTTGGCGGGATGACCGGTGGGCGGGCGCTGGGCGAAATTGCGGCGCATGAACTGGGAACTGACGCGCGCGGCCACGTCGATGATCCGCTGCTGCGGTCAAAGCTGGTGCAGGCGGAACTGGATTCGCTTGCCTTTTCCAGCCTGCTGCAAAGCGTGGGCGACCGCACAAAGGCGGGAGAGAGCCTGGGGGCCATGTCGTCTGTGCTCAAATATTACGGCACAGAACTCAACAAGCGGCGGCACGAACTGATGATGGAAATGGGCGGCCATGACGCGTTGCAGATGACGGACGCCAATGGCGACGGCCAGCGCGCGAAAGACTGGCTGCGCACAAAGGGCAACTCCATCGAAGGCGGCACCAGCGAAGTGCAGTTGCAGATCATCGCCAAACACATGCTGCAAATGCCCCATGCATGATCGGGCCTGATCGGGCATAATTGGGCCTGATCGGGCATGGCTCCGCGCGATTGAACACAAAAAGGCTGAGATCATGGCTTTGGTATTGAACGAAGATCAGGAATTGCTGCGAGACGCCGCTGCCGGGTTTCTTGGCGAACACGCGCCCGTGGCCGCCTTTCGCGCTTTACGGGACAGTGACGCCATGCAGGGTTTCTCACCCGAGTTGTGGGCATCCATGGCCGAGATGGGATGGGCGGGCATCACTGTTCCACAAGCCTATGGTGGTGCCGACTTTGGTCTTGTCGGCGCGGGCATCGTGGCGGAGGAAATGGGTAAGACGCTGACGGTATCTCCCTTCCTTTCATCGTCGGTGTTGGGGGCCGTTGCGCTCACGCGGTTTGGCAACGCGGACCAGCAAGCGACCCATCTGCCCGGGCTTGCCAGCGGTACCCATCTGTTTGCGCTGGCTGTGGACGAAGGGCGAAAGCACGGGCCCGCAAAAACGGCATTGAGCGCCAAGCGCCACGGCAACGGATTTCAACTCAACGGCACCAAGGCATTTGTGGTGGACGGTCCGACCGCGGACCACTTCATCGTTGCCACCCGCACGTCGGGCACACCGGGGGACGAACACGGCATCACGCTTTTCCTGGTGCCTGCCGACGCGGCGGGCCTGTCCCGCAAAACACGTAAAACCGTGGACTCGCGGGGTGTGACTGAGCTTGATTTCAAGAATGTTGACGTGACGGCTGACGCGGTGCTCGGCGATATTGATCAGGGCTACGGCCCGCTGGAAACCGTACTCAACGCCGGGCGGGCCGTACTGGCGGCTGAGATGGTGGGCCACGCTTCAGCCGCGTTTGAGATGACGGTGGCATATATCAGCGAGCGCAAACAGTTTGGCGTGCCGGTGGGATCGTTTCAGGCGTTGCAACACCGGGCAGCGCATCTGCTCACCGAGATCGAAATGGCGAAAGCGGTCACGCTGGCAGCGCTGCAAGCTTTTGATGCCAGTGACGATTATGGCGACACTGATCATTCCGTCAGTCGGGCCGTTTCCATCGCAAAGGCCAAGGTTGGCCAAGTGGCCCTGCTCGCCGCCCAAGAGGGCATCCAGATGCATGGCGGCATGGGTATGACCGACGCCTTTGATATCGGCCTCTTCATCAAGCGGGTGCGGGTGGCGTCTGAGCTATTTGGCGACCCATCGTTCCACGGCAATCGACTGGCGGAGGCGCTTGGGTTTTAGGGGTTCGAAATAGTTAGCATGCCGCCCCCTCTCTTTCGGCTGTGCCGACATCTCTCCCGCGAGGGGAGAGAGTGGTGCAAGCTGCAAACGCACGGTCTTTCTTTTTTAAATCTGCGCTCAAGTTTCGATCTACATCGCCTATCGGCCCAGCTGTCTCCGGTCTCCACTCTCCCCCCTGGCCGGGAAGATGGGCCTATTTGCCTTCGGGCAAGCAGAGTCAGAAAGGGGGCGAGAGTCTGATTCAGCGCATGATCACGCCATCATCACTACAAAACCTGCCTCCGTCACACTTCATCACAGGCGTGTCAGGCGGGGTCGTTTAAGTGCGTTTGCCGGTCCATGTGGGGGCAAGAGGAATTGTTTTGAAAGGCTCCCCATGTCACACGTGATGACACACACTGCGCCAACGCAGCCCCCTCACCCTTATCCAACAGGGGACACCATGGACAAGACGTCCGCACCGAGCGCTGCACAGAAATGGGGAAAGTGGATCACGCTTGGCGCAGCGGCCGTACTTTTGTTTGCCGCTTACCGCTATTTGCCCATCAGCGAGTGGGTCACCAGTTTCCAGACCTGGGTACAGGGCTATGGTGTGTTTGGCTGGGCCATCTTTGCCGTCGTCTACGGCCTTACAACGTTTGCGCTCGTGCCCGGGTCCATTTTGACTTTGGCCGCCGGTGTTGCCTTTGGGCTTTGGGGCGTGCCGGTTGTTGTTCTTGGAGCCACGCTGGGGTCCGCGCTGTCGTTCCTTGCGGGCCGCTACATTTTTCATGATCGGGTGCAGGCCAAGGTTGCCGAATATCCACGCTTTAATGCGGTCAACGAAGCCATCCGGGACGAAGGTTGGCGGGTGGTATTCCTGCTGCGCCTGTCCCCCGCCCTGCCGTTTTCGTTGCAAAACTGGTTTCTTGGCCTCACGCCCGTGAAATTCTGGTCGGCGCAGATTGCGACGTTTTTCGGCATCATTCCCGGCACACTGCTTTATGTCTGGATCGGCTCTTTGGGCGGACAGGCAGGCGCAGGCGACATGGGCGTCGCACAATACGCCGTCGCAGGTGCAGGCATTTTGGCAACGCTGGTTGTGACCGTTCTGGTGACCAAAAAAGCGAGCGCTAAACTGAAAGAGTTCGACGTTTGAGCATCGACCGAATTAAGACGAATTCCTCAACTCGCTTTGCTCACTTGCCCTTCCACACCGGGTCGCGTTTTTCAGCGAACGCGTTGAAGCCCTCCATCATGTCTTCACTGCCATAGAGCGTGTCAACGGTGCGCAATTGGCGGGTGGTGATGCGGTTGAGCGCGTCCTGAAATTTCGAGTCCTCCGCGTCGCGCACCACCTCTTTGATCGCGGCATAGACGAGCGGGGGGCCGCTTTCCAAGAGCCGCGCTGTTTCCCAGGCAGCGTCCATCAATTTATCAGCCGGATGCACGTGGTTGACCATGCCCCAGCGGTGGGCTTCATCCGCGTCCAGCCAGCGGCCCGTCAGCAGCATTTCCATGGCAATGTGATAAGGGATGCGCTTGGGCAGTTTGATCGACGCGGCGTCGGCCACCGTGCCCGAGCGGATTTCGGGTAGAGCAAATGTGGCGTGGTCCGCGGCCAGTATAATGTCGCAAGACAAAGCGATTTCCAGCCCGCCGCCGCAACAAATGCCGTTCACCGCGCAGATGACAGGTTTGTTCATGTCGCGCAGTTCTTGCAGGCCGCCAAAGCCGCCCGCACCGTAGTCTCCGTCCACGGCATCGCCATCGGAGGCAGCCTTCAAGTCCCAACCGGGGCAGAAGAACTTTTCGCTTTTGGCGGTCAGGATCGCGACGCGCAGATCGGGGTCATCGCGAAAGCTCTTGAAGACGTCACCCATGATGCGGCTGGTCGCGAGGTCAATCGCATTGGCCTTGGGACGGTCAATCGTAACCTCTAAAACACCACCCTCAGTCCGAATTTTAATGGGG
The DNA here is from genome assembly GCA_038746275.1 of Pseudomonadota bacterium. Taxonomy (GTDB): domain Bacteria; phylum Pseudomonadota; class Alphaproteobacteria; order Rhizobiales; family Rhizobiaceae; genus Pseudahrensia. The sequence continues at coordinate 130,708 of JBCDKS010000005.1, forward strand.
TCACTCATTGCGATTCCTTTGCGCGGGCTTGTTTTTTAACAATCAGAGCATCCACAGCCACGCTACCAAATTGGGTCACAAGAAGCGGGTTCACGTCGAGTTCTTCCAGCGTATCCGCGTTGCGCGCCGCATAAAGCGCGATGCACAGGATGTTGGCTATGAGGGCATCAATGTCTGCCGCCTCGCTCTCGCGATAGCCTTGCAGCAGTTGACCGGTTTTGAGACTGCTGACGGCCTCACGTACATCGGCTTCTGTGGCAGGCAGCAACAGCGTCGCCGTATCATCCAGCAATTCCGTCAACACGCCCCCGGTGCCAACGGTTAGTGCTAGGCCAATCACCGGATCGCGAGTCACGCCGACGATGATTTCCGCCAACGGTTTGGCCGCCATCTCTTCGATCAGAAATCGCTTGGTGAGGCGGGCCATGCGCTGGATCGCTGTGATGACCTCCACCGTCGAATCCAAATTCAACGCAACACCACCCACCTCCGTCTTGTGATTGATCCCCAACGCCTTGACCGCAAGGGGCCATTGCAGCGTGGTCATGGCATGCTCAATCTCATTCATATTGGTTGCGACAACACCCTTGGGCACGATCAGTCCAGCACTTACCAGCGCTTGCTTGGATGCGTGTTCGTCTAAAACGATGGTTTGTGGGGCGTCAGCAAAATGGTCTGTAAGAAGCAGCTTTGGGGCAGGCAGCTTCCATCTTTGGCCAACGCGAACGGCCCCTTCCACGGCCTGTAAGGCGGCATCAAAACCGCACAGGGGCGCAATGCCCACGCTGATCAACCATTGCGACATATCGACCGGCATGGTCTCCGGAAGGCTGGAGACAACCGCGGCACGCGCGCCGGTTTGTTGGACCGCTGCCACAAAGCTTTTGGTCGCCCGGACCCAATCGTCAGGATCGCATATATCGGCATGGGGAAAATCCATCACCAGCAGCGCAAGGTCAAAATCCGGTGCCAGCGCAGCTTCGAACAGGCGGATCATGCCCGGCCAGTCGCCCCAGATGTAGGTGTTGTAATCAAACGGGTTGGCCACGGTGACCTTGTCGCCGAGAACCGATTTGATTTGTTGCGTCTGGTCTTGCGTGAACGGTCTGTAGGTCAGGCATGTGTCCCGCGTGGCGTCTGCCATCAGCGATGCTTCGCCACCGGAACAGGATAAAGAAAGGATTTCCGAGCCGTGTACGGGACCGGTGACGTGGAGCAGTTTGAGGGTTTCCAACAGCGTTTCGAGCGACGTTACTTCGGCGATACCCAGTCTCTTAAACAGCGCCGAATGGGCGGCTTGTGATCCAGATAAAGACGCCGTGTGGGTCATCGCCGCCTTCTGCGCCAAATCCGACCGCCCCACTTTCAAAGCCACGATGGGTTTGTTGAGCGCACGGGCGCGCAGGGCAAGCGCTTCGAAGGCCTGCACGTCGTCCAGACCCTCAATGTGCATGCCCAGCGCCGTCACGCGTTCATCATCCAGCATCGCCTGCGCGAGTGTAGACAGACCCGTTTGCGCCTGATTGCCAGCGGTCATGACCATGGCAACGGGAAGGCCCCGCCGCTGCATGGTGAGATTGATGGCGATGTTGGAGGACTGGGTGATTATCGCCACGCCGCCTTCGCAGGGCCGTACGCCGTGCTGATCGGGCCAAAGGGCAGCGCCCGTCAGTGCGTTGATGAAGCCGTAGCAATTTGGCCCGATGATCGGCATGTCACCGGCAGCTTCCACAAGACGCCGTTGCACATCATCGGCGCTTTCGTCTTCGCCGATGGCCTCGGCAAAGCCCGCAGCATAGCACACCGCCCCGCCTGCACCGCGTTTGGCCAAAGCGGCCACGATCTCAACCGTGCGTTCCCGGTTGACTGCAACATAAGCCGCATCCGGAGCGTCCGGCAGGTCGTCCACGGACTTGAAACACGGGCGATCGCTCAGAATTTCCCGCGTTGGATGTACTGGCCAGATCGTGCCGGTAAAACCGAGCTTGTCGCACTGCTCCACAACCCGCTCGCACTCCTTGCCTCCGAAAACGGCGATGGTGCGTGGGGACAGCAGGCGGGTGAGGTCGGGCTGCGTAATCACTTCAGGCACCCCTCTCCACCCTCGCAGAGAAGACGCCGAAGCAAAGCGCAGGCAGAGGGGCGGCGGCGCGTAGCGCCAAAGCAAGAGTTTATGCCTTTGTCACTCCCCCTCTCCAAGGTCGACCAACCATTCGGCTGCGCCTCACGGGGTCTCGCTATCCTCCCCCGCCAGGGGGGAGGAAAATGTAGTGCGGTCCAGCATCGTAGCCCCCCACCCGACCCCGCTGCGCGGGGCCACTGTCCCCATCGGGGGGAGGGCTGGTGCAAGCCTCGTGCTTCACAACCCAGATAGAAAACGTCCACTAACATCCACCGTCATCCACCCTTATCCACCTAGGGGCCGCAGCAAAGCACGACTTATTATGTGGCGTTGGATTTCACTGGTGCCTTCCCAGATGCGTTCGATGCGGGCGTCGCGCCAGATGCGTTCCAGCGGCAGCTCGTCCATCAGGCCCATGCCGCCATGGATTTGGATTGCTTCATCAGCCACCATAGCAAGGACCTCGGACGCCTTAAGCTTGGCCATCGCCATATCGCTGTCGGTGCAGGCTCCGTCATCGAATTTTGAACCAGCATCCCACGTCAGCAACTCGGCGGCCTTGAGCTCCATCGCCATATCGGCAAGTTTGAATGAGACACCTTGAAACTTGCCGATCTGTTGGCCGAACTGTTTGCGTTCCGTGGCGAATTTCACGGCGTGCTGGAACGCCCGGTCGGCGCGGCCAAGGCATGTTGCCGCCACTTGAAGGCGGGTCGCGCCCAGCCAATCATTGGCCACATCGAAGCCCCTGCCCACTTCCCCCAACACGTTTTCGGCGGGCACACGGCAGTCGTCGAACTCCAGGATCGCGTTGGTATAGCCCCGGTGGGAGACGTTGTTGTAGCCATCCCGAACCGTGAATCCCGGCGTGCCTTTATCGACGAAAAACGCTGTGATCTCCGCTTTGGGTCCGCGCTCAGTCTCGACTTCGCCCGTCTTCATGAAACAAATGGCGAAGCCCGCGATATCGGCATGGCTGATGAAGTGTTTGGTCCCGTTAAGCACCCAGTCGGAATTGCTGCCCGCCCCATCTGCTTTCGCCGTCGCCTTCATGCCGCGAAGATCAGACCCGGCACCCGGCTCCGTCATGGCCAGACAGTCCCAAGTCTCCCCCTTCAGACACGGTTCCAGATACTTCGCCCGCTGCTCCGGGGTGCCCGCACACAGGATGTTGGAAGGGCGGGCAACACAGGTCCAATGCAGCGCGTAGTTGGTGCGTCCCAGTTCCTTTTCGTACAGCAGCCACGTCAGCGTATCGAGCCCGCCGCCGCCGAATTCCTCCGGGATATTGGCCGCATAAAGCCCGGCTTCCATGGCCTTCTTTTGCAGTTCGCGGACACGGTCCATGTCCAGCACACCGCTGCGCTCGATTTCCGCCTCGTGAGGATAGAGTTCGTTTTCGACAAACGCGCGCGTGGTTTCGATGATGAGGGTTTGCTCGGAGGTTGGAGTAAAATTCATGCTTTGACTGATCCTATGGTCACCCCTTCTCCCCCCGCAAGGGGAGAGAAGGGGAGGTCGGGGACACCACCTCACCGGTCATTGGCCGCCCTCGCCTTCAGCCTTTCCTCATACGCGCTCAGCAGTTTCCCCGCACCCCAGCCTTTTCCTTCATGGCCTTTGGCGAGCACGTGCAGGATGCCAACCAGATTTTCGTCGCGGATGCGCTCGAGATCGCGGATGGAGTGCATGCCCGACTGTTCGTCGGACTGGCCTGCGATCTTGTCGATCAGCGCGTCATCCAGTTCTGGCACGTTCATCAGCTTGGTCCAAGGCAAGTTCATGGTGGGACCAAATTGCTCAATAAAATGGCGCATGCCCGCCTCACCGCCGGCAATGCGATAGGTCTCGAACAGGCCCATTTGCGCCCAGCGCAGGCCGAACGAGTAGCGCATGATGTTATCGAGTTCTTCCGTGGTGCAAACATCATCTTTAATAAGCCACAGCGCCTCGCGCCAGACGGCCTCCAACAGGCGGTCGCCAACAAACGCGTCGATCTCCTTGCGAATGGTGATGGGCTTCATGCCGATCTGTTCGTAGGCCGCATGGGCGCGGGCGATCGTGTCCGCACTGGTTTGCGCGCCACTGACAATCTCCACCAAGGGCAAGAGGTAGACCGGGTTGTAAGGGTGGGCGACGAACATGCGGTCGGGGTTCATCATTTTGCATTGAATGTCGGTCGGCAGCAGGCCGGACGTGGATGAGCCCACCAAAGCGGCCTCAGGCGCGGCGGTGTCGATTTGCATGTGGACTTTTTGTTTCAGGTCGATCCGCTCCGGCACAGATTCCTGAATGAGGTCCGCGTCCTCCGCAGCCTCTTCCAGGCTGCCCACAAAGGTCAGCGCCCCCGGCTTCGGTTTGGGCACGTCTGTAAGCATCGCGAAGGCGCGTTCGGCATTGGCCATCACTTCGCCGACGATCCGCTGAGCGCCGGGATGCGGGTCATAGAGTTTGCAGTCCAACCCGTTCAGCACAAACCGCGCCGCCCAGGCTCCGCCAATCACACCGCCGCCAATGGCCGCTGTTTTTTTAATGGTCATTGGCATGCACTGGCTCTCCCTCTCGTGCGCGATCGTCGTTTGATGTGATGATCGGCAATCACGCCCCCGGCTCCCGCTTCACCAGACCCAGCCGCTCCCGCACCGCATCCGGTCCAACCACTTTGGCACCCATCCCCTCAATGATCCCCACAGCGCGTTCCACCAGTTGCGCATTGGTGGCCAGCACCCCTTTGTCCAGCATCAAATTGTCTTCAAGACCCACGCGCACATTGCCACCTGCCAACACTGAAGCCGCCACATAGGCCATCTGGTCACGGCCAAGCGAGAATGCGCTCCAGTTCCAAGTGTCTGGAACGTTGTTGACCATGGCCATGAACGTGTTGAGGTCGTTTGGCGCACCCCATGGCACGCCCATGCAGAGTTGCACCAAAGCGTCTTCCTTCAACACCCCTTCGGCCACCAGTTGTTTAGCAAACCACAGATGGCCCGTGTCGAACGCTTCGATCTCCGGCTTCACACCAAGCTGGGTCATCATCGCGCCCATGGCGCGCAACATGCCGGGGGTGTTGGTCATCACATAGTCGGCTTCGGCAAAATTCATGGTGCCGCAGTCGAGCGTGCAAATCTCCGGGAGGCATTCCGCCACGTGGGACACGCGCTCGGCAGCCCCCGCCATGTCCGTTGCGTCCTCCTGTAGCGGCAAGGGAGAATCAGTGGACCCGAACACCATATCTCCCCCCATGCCTGCGGTTAGGTTCAACACCACGTCCACGTCAGCGGCACGGATCAGGTCAGTGACTTCTCGGTAAAGATCGAGCCTGCGGGAGGGCACACCCGTCTCCGGATCGCGGACGTGGCAATGCACGATTGCAGCGCCTGCCTTGGCAGCGTCGATGGCGCTGTCGGCAATCTGTTTGGGAGAGCGCGGCACGTGAGGGCTTTTGTCCTGCGTCGCGCCAGAACCTGTTACGGCGCAGGTGATGAACACTTCGCGGTTCATGGGAAGGGGCATCTGCGTCTCGTATGCTTGCGCGGGTCTGATGGGAGACGGTGGCCGCTGCACACAGTCACTGTCCAGCACCAAAACGGTCACGCGATGTCGTAATTTAGGTCTTGCTGGTCCCGTATCTTACGCGCTGGCCAACACAGCCTCCAGGCGGTCAACAGCATCGGCCAAGCCTTCATCGACTACATGGAGATACCGGGTCCAGTCCGCCAATTCGGCCACCGGTTCGGCCCCGTCTGATACGCCGCGCAGGCCAACAAACCGGCATCCCATCTGCTGGCACACCCGCAAAACAGCAAAACTTTCCATGTCCACCATGTCTTGTTCAATCGCGGCATAGGCGTCGCCCGAGACAACATTTGCCCCGGTGCTCAAACTCGCTGTCGGGACATTGGGGATAACCGCCTGTACCGGAATCACAATCGGCTGTTCCAAAAACGGGGTGGCGCCTTTTTCAAACCCAAAGGCAGAGGCGTCCATGTCGCGATAGGCGACGCCCCCGATTTGGTAGACATGCCCTTGCTTCAACCGGTTGGAACCTGCGCTTCCAAGAGAGACAACGAGGTCGACTTTGTCTGTAACCGGATCAGTTGAAGCCATGGCAGCAGCCAAGGTAGAAGCGGCCTCCACCGGGCCCACGCCGCAAATGAACGGATTAATCCGCGCGCGCAAATGCTCACCATATTCCGCGTCGGTGGCCATGACATAGACAATGCCGGTCTCGCCGACCCGTCTGATCTTTCCGTGAAGGTGCACCGCGGCGTCTTTCTTATCGTTCGGCCTTACACACATGTCGATTGCGCATCGAAGGCTGTCATGAATTAACAACCGTGCAACTATACGTCACGTTGCGCGTTGGCTAAAAACCGGGTGACAAACCTGCGCGCAACGCGAAGCACATGCGTGCACAGCGATCCCAAGGATGTAACTTATGACCAAAATGATCATCGCCTACTTTGCCACTATGGCGGTCTTTTTCGCAATTGATTTGGTTTGGTTGTCCAAGGTCGCAACGTCATTTTACCGGGACCAGATCGGTCCGCTCCTGCTGGACGAGTTTAAGATCGGCTATGCCGCCGCCTTTTATCTGGTCTACGGCGCAGGCGTCGTCTTTTTTGCAGTGCGGCCAGCCTTGGAAGCCAATAGCCTGGCCATGGCCTTCCTTTACGGCGCAGCCCTCGGCTTCCTTTGCTACGGCACCTATGATTTTACCAACCTTGCCACATTGAAGGGTTATACGGTCACCGTTGCGTTCACCGATTTGGCATGGGGCACGGTGCTCACCGGCACATCAGCGCTGGCCGGTATGTGGATCACACGAGCCGTTACCAGCTAAGCGCGAGGTCGCTTTTCAGACCTTTGTCTCGCGCGGGTGGCTGGCTGGTCGCCGCAGCCAAATGGGCTAAAACAACAGCATCACCGAATCGCCTGCGGGATCCTGTTATGCACCGGTCTGATCGAACCCTTTTCACCTTCCACACCCTGTTCCATTTGTGGATCCGGCGTTTGGCCTGGGTAGCGCTGTTTACTCTAGCTTTGATATTGGTGCCGCACACACTCATAGGAACGGCGGCTCAAACGGTTCAAGGGGATGCAGCATCACAAGCATCACCGGCATCACAGTCGTCACAGTCGTCACCGGCAGCGGCAATTGAACGGGCGACCACCGACCGGACAGACGAAGACCAGGCCATCCAGCTGAAAGTGCGCCAGCTTTTTGATGAGTTGGCCGCCTTCGAAAACGTCTTCGTCACGGTCAAAGGCGGCGTCGTTACGTTGAAGGGCCGGGTTTTGGAACTCGACGATGTGGACCGTGCCGCAGAGCTCGCCGGCAAGATCGACGGCGTGGTGACGGTCAACAATCTCATTGACGTTGAAACCTCGGTTGAAAAACGCATCGCCCCGGCACTTGAGCGCTTCCAAACCCGTCTGACGCAGGTCATTGGATTTTTGCCCATCGCAGCGGTCGGCCTCATCGCATTTGCAGTGATTGCGAGCTTCGGCTTTCTGATCGCGCGGATGAAATATCCTTGGTCTGCCATGGCGCCCAACCGGTTCGTGGCCGATCTCATCCGCCAGATCGTGCGCTTGGCCTTCCTGCTGTTGGGGGTGGTGATTGCGCTCGATATTATGGGGGCCACCGCCCTTTTGGGCACCATATTGGGCGCTGCCGGTATTTTGGGTTTGGCGATTGGCTTTGCCGTGCGCGACACGGTGGAAAACTACATCGCGTCCGTATTGCTGAGCTTCCGCCAGCCTTTCCGGCCGCGCGATGTGGTGAAGATTGAAGGGTATGAGGGTTATGTGATCGCCCTCACCTCACGCGCCACGGTGTTGCTAACGTTTGACGGCAATCACATTCGCATACCCAACGCGACCGTGTTTAAAGGCATCATCACCAACTACTCCCTCAACCCGGAACGACGGTTCGACTTTGAACTGGGCGTTGAAACTGACGATCTGAAGCGGGCCGTAGAATTGGGTAAAGAGGTGATCAACAAGCTTTCGTTTGTACTGGATGACCCGGCAGCCGATGCGTGGCTGAACTCGGTGGGCGATTCGACCATGAACCTTTGGTTTGGCGGCTGGATCAACCAAAACGAAACCAGCCTTGTCAAAGCCCGCGCAGAGGCCATCCGACAGGTCACATTAGCGTTTGAAGCGGAAGGCATATCTGTCCCGGAACCAATCTACCGCTTGCGGATTGATGGTGATGGCCTGAACGGCAAAACCAGCAAGGCTGCCGCGCCTGCCAAAAAGTCCGCCACAGCCCGTCAAACGGCGGCCAAGAAAAAGGCGTTGGAACAGTCCGCCCAAGAAAATGATGTCACACCTGACCAAACTGTCGAAGAGCGCGTGCGTGAGGCGCGGGAGCAAAACGACTCAGAAAGCCTGCTCGATAATGCGGCTCCTCAGGAAGTGGCCGGCTGACCACCGTTAAAAGCGGTCAGACTGCGACAAACTGGCAGGTCATGTCTTTTTTGAAACTTCACCTGAAAGCCGGGCGTAACTGTGATGTGTTTCGCAAAAACGCTCAGCTTTGTTCGGTTTTGAATTCGGCAGCAGCGTTGGGAAGGGACACAAGGTTTTGTTAATTAGGGAGGTCTTTATGACCCGCATTAAAACAATTTTGGCCGCAGCGGCCGCCTCACTTGCTCTTGCCGTTGCCACACCAGCCGCTTTTGCAGACGGCCACAGCAAAAACATCGTTGAAACAGCCGTTGGCAACGACAGCTTCTCCACTCTGGTTGCAGCCGTGACGGCCGCCGGTCTCGTGGACACGCTGTCCGGCGAAGGTCCGTTCACAGTGTTCGCACCGGTCAATGATGCATTTGCAGCCTTGCCTGCAGGCACCGTCGAAGATCTGTTGAAGCCTGAAAACAAAGGCACACTGACCAAAATTCTGACCTCCCACGTGGTGGCCGGTAAGGTCGATGCAGCAACGCTGCTGGGCATGATTGAAAAAGGCCATGGCTACGTAAACATCACCACCGTGAGCGGCGATGTGATCACCGCACGCGCTGACTCCAAAGGCGTCTACATCTTTGATGAAAGCCAGCGCGTCACACGCGTCACCGCGACAGACGTGGGCACCTCAAACGGTGTCATTCACGTGCTGAACCAAGTGATGTTGCCCAAATAAGCGACTTGCTAGCAGTTGCGGGAACAAAGCCTTTGTTGCCGCACTGTTGGGTAACGAAAGGGATTGATCGCTTTAGAATGGTTGATGCCCCTTACAGTGTGCTCGGGTACGGTTCCCCTCGCTCAAGCGTTTGCCCGGCTCCTGAGAGAGCGGCCGCCGGGCCGGTCGCGCGGCCGTTTGTGCTCCCCACGTCTTGCCTATAGGTAGGATTTGAAGCCAAACGCTGCGCGGCTCGCCCGATGCGTGAATTATATTCGCCAAACGCTCAAAAGTTCCCGGTGTCCGCATCGGGGGCTTTTTTTGTTGGCAGGCAGCAAGATCACTGTTCCCACCGCTGACCAAAGTCATTGGCCCCCACGACGATCCCATCACCGGGATGTGACCTGTCGTGTCCGCAAAACGCCGGTAAAAAACCTAAATAACTGTTTGGACTGAAAACCAAATGGACTGACGAAAGAGGATAGCGTGATGAACCGACGGGCATTTTTGTGGAGCGGCACAGCCGCCGTTGGCGCGTTTTCCATGGCCGGCCTCAGCGGTCGTCCGGCCCGAGCCAATAGCGATCCCTTGGCCACAGCCACGACCTACGGTGCTGATCTGGTCAAACGGCCCATTGAGCCGATCACCAAGACTGACGCCGAATGGAAGGCGCTGCTGACACCCGATCAGTACGCCATTTTGCGTCAGGAGGCGACGGAACGCGCCTTCACCAGTCCCCTCGACCGTGAAAAGCGGGTCGGCACATTCCACTGCGCAGGCTGCGATCTGCCGCTCTACCGTTCGGAAACCAAGTTTGACAGCGGCACGGGATGGCCGAGTTTTTATGAAGGGATAAAAGGCACGCTGGGCACAAAGACAGACTACAAGCTGTTTATCCCGCGTACCGAAGTGCACTGCATTCGCTGCGGTGGGCACCAAGGCCATATTTTCAACGATGGCCCCGCCCCGACCGGCAATCGCCACTGCATCAACGGTCTCGCCATGACGTTCAAGGCAGACGACGCTTCCGGTTAGACCCCTGCCCCACATTGGGACGGTTTTTGAGCCAATCACCGCTGCTTTGAAGCGCCGATTGGCTCTAAGCCATTGCATTCCAGCGGTTTCTTACGCACAGACGATTCCGCTTGAACGGAAACGGCTTCACGAACGCTGCGTCAATTGGCGGGCGTTGGATCTTTGATCAATTTACCCGTGTATATCACCGGACCCGTTGCAGTGCCCGTCGGCGAGCCACCCCGTGGTTCCAGTGAGATAGCCAACAAATCTCCGTCTTTTGCGGTGATGTCTTTTAGGTCAATTTGGCCTTCGCCAACCAAGCCTACAGACACTGCGGTTTGGCCTTCCGGCACATACCATAATTCCAAGCTCTTGCCGTCGGGACGATCCACGCCAAGGCTGCGCACGCTCACGTCGCCTGTTTGTGGGTTGACGGTTACAATCAAAGAAGGCTGGTCGCCTGCCGCATTAACCACGGCCACATATTGCGAGCCGGTCAAACCGCCAGGAGCCGGTGCCGTGTTTTCCGCGACCGGTGTCGGCACGCCTGCGCCCGGTAGATCGACAAAGCCATAGCGCTCATTGGCCAAAAAGCCGCCAAGGCCCAAGGCTGCAATCGTGGCAGCGACAGCACCAAACCGCCACCGCCCACGTGACCTTTGCAGCAATGCCAGAAGATTATCGTTAGCGGCAGCTTTTGGGGCCGAATGATCGGCGGCGGCGCCGTCCGCTGTCTCACCCCCGCTGGTGTCACCCCCGCTGGTGTCACCCCCGCTGGTGTCACCCAACGTCAACGCCGCTTTCGATACTCCAGCCGCCATGGCGGTGATACCAGCCGGGCCCGCAGCGGAGGGTTCTGAAAACAGTTCCGTCTCGATACGCGCAAACATATTATCCGGCGCAGCCGCCGGGGCGACGGATGCGTTAAGCGCGCCAAAGGCACGTTCCCAAAACCGCACGTCTCTGCGGGTATCGGAATCATTGGCTATGGATGCTTCAAACGCCCGGCGCTCTACGCCGGACAGCGTGCCGACGACATACTCGGCCGCATCCAGTTCTCTCTCTTGCCTGCTCATGCTCTCTCCAAGCAGGACCTCAACGCGAGCAAGCCGCGCCTTAGTCGTGTTTTAATGGTGCCAACCGGCGCATCGAAACGCTCCGCAAGTTCTTCGCGCGAAAACCCTTCGTAATATGCCAGAAGCACATAGTTTCGATCATCGTCCTTCATTTCCCCCAAGCAAAAGCGCAGGGATTCCAACTCGGCAAGATCGACATGCTCGGCATCTTGGCCGCCAAGCCGGAAAATCTCTTCCTCGTCACCAGGCTCATCGATGGTTTTTTCCGGCCGCGTCGCCCGAATGATATCGATGGCTCTGTTACGAGCAATCGTTGCCATCCAGGTGATGGGGCGACCTTGGCCGGGGTCATAACTCCCGGCTTTTTGCCAAACCTTCACGAAAACGTCCTGCAAGACGTCTTCTGATTTCTGCCTGTCTTTTAGAATACGCAGCACCACGCCGAAAAGTTTTGCGGACGAGCGATCATAAAGATGCCTGAACGCAAGGCGGTCGCCCTTTGCAGTGAGGGCGAGCAGGTCCTCCAACGGAGTCTGGGATTCCATACAGTGTGCTTTCGTATCTAAATGCGGGCGATAATGCATGTGCGCTTAACGCCACAGCATGACCCTATCAAGACGACCTTGGTTTGCACAATATTGAAATTCCACAAAGGGTTAGTCCAACAGGAAGTCTTGAGAACGTAGGCTCAGGTCTTTGGGTCGGGCAGGCCGGACCGGATGTGGATATCCTGTTGGGGAAATGGCACTTCGATTTGAGCTTCGCGGAACGCCTTTTCGATCCGGAAACGCACGTCAGTTTCCACCGAGATGACTTCCATCAAATCACGAATGAAAAACCGTAACTCGAAATCCAGAGACGACGCGCCAAAGTCCGCAAAATAAACGAACGGTGCCGGATGGGTGGCAACGCGATCATCGTCCTCCAACACACAGAGCAAGACTTCACGCACTTTTTCAACGTCCGACCCGTAGGCCACACCGATCCGGATGATGACACGGCGAATGCGGTCAACATGCATCCAGTTGGCAACGGCGGTGTTGATGACTTCAGAATTGGGGATAATCACCGATTGACGGTCGAACGTTTCCAGTTCTGTGGCGCGCACGTTGATCTTGCGCACAAACCCTTCCGTGCCCCCCACCTGGATAATGTCGCCAGACTTTATCGGCCGCTCGATCAGCATGATCAGGCCGGAGACGAAATTGTTGACGATGTTTTGCAGGCCAAAGCCGATACCAACAGAAAGCGCACCGGCGATGATGGCGATGTTGGAGAGGTTAAACCCCGCCCAACTGATCGCGATCAGGGCGGCGATGAAATAACCCAGATATCCCAGACCGGCCCGGACCGAGTTTTTAACGCCGGCATCCAATTTGGTGCGGGCCAACACTTTGCCATCAAACCATCGCTGGAACAGACGGGTGAGCGCGATGAAGCCGACGAACACACCTATCGCCAACAAGATTCGACCCAGCGAAATTTCGACGCCGCCAACGGTAAACCCACTCAGCGCTGAAAAGGCGACCGAGGCCATCTCATCGGCACGGCTACCCCATTGCTGCAATATGAGTGGCACTCCGATCAAGGTCACAGCCACATTCATGACGATGGAAAGAACCAGACCGATCTGGTCCAGACCCAAGGGTGTGCGCCCATTTTCCAGCATACGCTTGCCGTAGGAGGTGGATGCAACAGCGCCCTGCGCCGCCAACGCGCGCGCGGCTTGGTACCCGATATACATGGTCGCGATTATGGTGCCGGTGATCACGATCTGGCCCGCAACAAACCGTGCCAGGCTAACATAGCCCGTCACCGCCATCAGCACGATGGCGACCACGATAATCCAGATCAGCCAGTACAGGAACGGATTCCACCCCCTTAATGCGGGTTTGACGGGGGCAATGGCCGTGCCATCTGTGCTCGCCGACCCGCCCGCTGGCTCACCGGCCACCGGCGCGTAGAGCCGGGTGGTGACCATGGCCACCAAAAGGGCTGCGATGAGCAGCGTTGAAAGCAGCGTTTTGACGATGGTGAGGTTTACCGAAAAGCCAAAAATCGAAATAAGCTCGGTCAGGTAAGCGTCGACGCCATAGACAACCGCCATGGACAGACCCAAGATAAACAGACGCGCAGCGGGCGCATTGGGGATGTCGAGCAAACGGCGGTTGGGGTGGCGGGGCGCCAATATGGCACGCAACAAAAGGCTAACGAAAAAGATGCCCGCCAACACCCAATAAAGCGCGGGCACGACCTGATCGATGCGGAAGCGGTATAATCCATATTGCTCCGCCAATGCGTGGAGGGCCAGCAGAAATAGACCGAATACAGCTCCGGTCAAAACCGTGGACAAGAAGGCGTGCAAGACCCGCTGCAAAGGTGGCAGCGGTGTGGTGCTGTCGCTCGCATCGAACCGGCGGCGCAACACAAACCGCAGCCAAACAAGCCCTCCACCGATGGCACCGCTAACACCCAAGACAATGAACAGGCTGGGCAACCGAAACTGAACCAGCGACCAGAGCCACGTTCCAATCGTGACCGTCACCGTTGTGATGGCAGCCGGAGTTTCGTTCACAACATCGGTGAACCGGGCGGCGTCTAAAGGTTGGCGTTTCAACAGCGAAGAGACAAAGAGGTTGCGACGCATTTCCAATGTCCGCGTCACAACGGAGTTAGCTTGCACCGTCATAAGCTCAGCATCGCGCACGACTAACGTCGCCCGGGTTTTGAGATCGGAGAGAGCCTGTCGTTCGGCAGCAATTTCCGGTGGTTCCGGCGGCTGGCCTTCTGCGGGCAAGGGTGGGAGACGGTCCAAACGCGCGTTGACGTCGCTGAGTTGCGGTTGAAGCCGCAACACGCGCTGCAGGGCATCACCACGCACACGAAGCGCAGCGTCACGTGCGGCGATTAACTCTTCTTCGGTCAGGCTCGGTTGGTTCAGCTTCTCGCGGATCGCGTTCAGTTCTTCTTGCAAAGGTGCAAGGGCGGCGCGCAACTGATCTGCGATATCGGGGCCATTGGACACCGGCGTCGCCGGAGTGCCGGAGGGCGCTTGTTCGTTTTCCACCGGTGCGGTTGGCGCAGACGTCTGTGCAAATCCCGGCTGAAAGCCAGCTTGGACAAGAACCAATGCTAGCAGCGCCAACACAGCGAGGAGGCCGCTTCGGGCGTCCTTCGACCTGCATCGGCGCGGATGACGGGACGGGCAAGTGGATCGCGAAAAAATCAGGGTTTGCAATGAAAAAGCTTACGACTGGATGTTGTGGTGAAAGACCCGCAAGGGTCAGCGGGCGGTTTCAGGCCCACGAACACTTTCAAGCGGTTATGTGCGAGGACATTACACGGATTTGACGAAAAAGCCGCCTCAAGAAATCAGCAGAAAAGACTGCGCCCAAGCCGATCTAATCATCGTGGTATCCGGTAGAGTGCGGTGTGCCTATTGGGAAATGATGCGGGCCTTGCCACCTTCGATGAGAACAACTTCTCCCCCCTCCACCACCAGCAGATCGCCGGAGGGAAATGTCAGGAAACAGCCGGCGGGGCAGGCTTGCACATCGCTGTTGGCCGGGACTGCAATGTCCTTGGCCTCACCGTTTTCTGTGACCTTAACCGTTTGCGCTTCAGTACCGGCATTGCGGATGGTGACGGCCAGTGCTGCCGGCGAAACGGCCACCCAAGCGGTTGTCAGTGCAACTAAAAATACAGCGGTTTTCATCGGTCTCTCAAAATTCGGGGTGGGACCCCTTCCGCGGGGCGTGATTGAAATAGGCGTCAATTCTGTTGCCATTGTGACGTTAAGTTGTGGCGCAAAACAGGGTTGGGCTCTCGCAAAGTCACATCCTGCGGGCGCTCAAGCGAGTTTTTGAAGGCAACCGGTTTTTGCCGATCTGTAAGCTGCTTCCTCCGCCTCCAGATTTGCCAAATACTCAACCGCTGTGTTGGCCAACGGCGTCCCGTTAACCAGATGTTCCACCACGTGGCGCGTGAAATTGTAGACGCAATCACCGCCAAAGCCGTGGTCGTTCCATGTGTAGTCGATGGTTTGCCAATCAGATGAACCGCGCTCCCGAAACGCCAGTTGCGCCTCACCGTCCAGGCGCAATTCGCCCTTCTCACCATCGATGATCAATTCTCCCATGGTGCGGCGCGTGTTGGTGGCGGCGTGATCTGCCAAGCGGTTGGCATCAATGAGTGTGCGCAGCCCATTGTTATGGCCGAGAACCAAAAGGCCGTCATCCTCACCGGCGATCACCGGGTTCAATTTGCGCAGATCGGCCCAGACAGTTTTGAGCGGGCCAAAGAGATAACGAAACACGTCAATGTAATGGACACCCGTTTCGTGGACCATGAAACGCTCCATGGTTTGGAAATAGGGTTGCCGTTCCAGATAGGCGTGAGCACCCTGCCCGTCCCCCGGCCTGAGACGAAACTGCGCCTGATAGATCGTGCCCAAACGCCCATCATCCAGCACCGCTTTGACCGCCTGATACCACGGCTGAAACCGGAAATTTTCGTGCACGACACATGTCGCTTCGGCCGCTTGCAGAACTTTTACCGCATCACGCGCGGTCTCCAACGTGCCGCAAAACGGTTTTTGGCACACACTCATCACGCCTTTTGCGGCACAGGCCTCAATGAGATCGCGATGGGTGGCTGGCGGTGTGACGATGTCTATCAGATCGGCATTCACCGTTTCGATCATCTCACGGGCGGAGGCAAAAACCTTGGCATTGTGGGGTTTGGCTGCTTCCTGTGCAGCCGATAAATCCAAACTGGCGACAGCGACGATCTCAACGTCCGGGCAACGGCTCCAGGCATCAAAGTGAAACTGGCTGAAATAGCCTGTTCCCGCGATGGCAACCTTAATGGAAGCGGTCATCCGCGGGGCGCTCTACGCAAGTCTTGGATCATCTTTGGCGACATGAGACAACGCAGATTGAACCGCCGCGGAAATGGCGTCCACGCCTGCATTTCCACCCCGCTCGGTGGACACCAGTGTGCCATCGCGGAACGCGTCATCCACCGCTGCGGTGATCAAACGACCGGCTTTAGAGAGATTGGCGTCGCCTTTTTCTTCGCCCAACCAATCCAGCATCATAGCACCTGATAGGAACATCGCTGTGGGATTGGCTTTGCCGGTACCGGCAATGTCCGGAGCCGATCCATGGCACGGTTGGAAGACGGCATGGTCATCACCAATGTCCGCGGAGGGCGCCATGCCCAAACCGCCGATGAGACCGGCGGCAAGGTCTGACAGAATATCGCCATACATATTTTCGGTGACCATCACGTCGTAGATCCACGGGCGGCGCACCATCTCCATCGCCACGGCATCGACATAGGCGCTGCGCTGAATGATGTCAGGATTTTGCGCCGCAACGCCCTTGAAGACTTCCCGCCAAAACGCCATGGACTTGAAGACGTTGGCCTTGTCAACGCTGGTCACTTCGCCGGGATAGCCCCGCGCCTTGCGCTGGCTTGCGAGTTTGAACGCGTAGCGGCTGACCCGTTCCACGCCCTTGCGGGTGACGACTTGTGTGTCGGTGGATTCTGTTTCGGTTACCGTGCCTTTGCCGACGGACGCAAACAGGCCCTCGGTGGATTCGCGCACCAAAACGAAGTCAAGCGCGTTGCCCCTTTCGTCTGCCAGCGGGCCGGTGACGCCGGGCACCGAGCGCACGGGCCGGACACCGGCATAGAGCTGCAATTCGAAGCGCAGATCAATTTGCGGGATGATCTCGGTGCCATCGGGATAGCGCACTGCGGGGTCGCCCATGGCAGCGAGCAAGATTGCATCCGCCTCGCGGCACCCGGCAATGGTTTCCGGCGGCAGGGCATTGCTCAATTTGGTATAAGCGCCTGCACCCGCTTCGTACCATTTTTCTTCCACCCCCGGCAGACCCAGATGCGCCATGGCCTGCTGGATCAGAGCGACACAGGGTTTGGTGATCTCCATGCCGATGCCGTCCCCCGGCAAAACAGCGATGGTGAGGGGCGATGTGGCGGCAACAGACATGATTTAGATTTCAATTCGAAAGAGATCAGAATTTCAAGGCGGTTTTGAGCGGTTCGATATTGAATGTCCAGTGTATGGGCTGATGACCTGCAACGGGCATGTCAATCATGGGCAATCGTTTATCCAGCAAGCACCCCAGCACCGCTTGACGCAGGTTGGGGCCGCAAAAAGCGAGGTTTGACACGTTTTTGCAAACCCGGCCCGCCGCCTTATCGAGATGCGGGCGGCCCATAGCATGATTGCGCCAAGCCTGTTCCACCCAATCGAGATGCTCGGGGTCCACGTCTTGCAGATAGATTTCCGCTCCTCGGTCGGAAACACGCAGGACACGGTTCGAGACGATTGATGTAATCCATGCATCTCCATTCACGTCAAACGCCAATCCGTCCGGGAAAGTGCCCGCCTCAAAACCGGCGACGGTTTGACGGTCAGACAGGGTTCCGTCTCTCGCAACTGCAAAACTGGTCAGACGGCGGGCAAAAGTTTCGTTCACGAAGAGGCGTTTTCCGTCCGGATGAAGCAGACACTCATTGGTGTAGCCGAGACCGTCGGCCACGATGCGCCCTTCCCCACCCTCCGTTCCGGTCAGCACCACGAACCCATCGGCAACATCGGAGCGATAAGCAGCGCCGCGCGGCACTTTTCGGGTGGAGACCGTGATCCAGACCCGGTCTTGTTCGTCCACCGTCACAAAATTGCTGGGAGGCAGCGGCGCTCCGTCCACATGGGTCAAAAACGTGTCCAACCTGCCGTCGACCGAGAGGCGAAATACACCACCCGTTTTATCCCCCAGATGGGCGATCAAGAAATCACCGCCATCCAAAAGGCAAATGCCGTTGCCGCGCAGGGGGCCATCCAATGCTGCCTTGGCGGCGGGCGTGTGATGTCTGACCAGATGGCGCACACAAGTGCCGTCCGGCGCGATCACCGTCACTCCGCCCGTTTCCGTCCAATCCGGCACGAAGACCGCGCCGGAGCGATGGGCCATGGCGCATTCCGGTCGAGCAAGATCGGAGCCCATGAAAGAAATTGCGTTGAGCGAAAACAGCGCGAGGGGTTCAGATTGCGTCATCGGTTATATCGCTCCTCGCCTTCACCTGCACCTTTGTTGCGGGCTTAGTTTGGCACACTTTATCGGGTCGTCTTTTCGGGGCAAATTAGACAGGCTGGACGTCTGATTCCCACCGATGATGTGCTTCAAATCTGGGTACAAGGTCGCAAAATCGCCCCACATGTCCCCGAAATCGCCCATGGTCTCCCCAGAAAACAGCATGAAGTCTTGAACCCAATGGCCGTTCAACGCCTGAAAAACACGATTATCAACCAGATTGCCGCCGGTGAGGTCATCGAGCGGCCGGCCTCTGTTGTGCGCGAACTGGTGGACAATGCGGTGGATTCCGGCGCGACGCGTATCGAGATTTCCACCGCCGCCGGAGGGCGCGGTTTGGTGCGTGTGACCGACAACGGCAGCGGCATGAGCCGCGAAGACCTGGGGCTGGCGGTGGAGCGTCATTGCACATCGAAACTGTTTGACGATCTTTTGAGCATCGAGACTTTGGGGTTTCGTGGCGAGGCTTTGCCGTCCATCGGATCAGTGTCGAAACTGGCCATCCAATCGCGACAGGTAGATAGCGACGGTTGGAGCGTTCAGGTGCACGGCGGCACGGTGAATGCCACCCGACCTGCCGCTTTAGCACCTGGTACAATCGTTGAAATGAGCGATCTGTTTTACGCCACACCGGCGCGGCTCAAGTTTCTCAAGACAGACCGCGCCGAAGCCAATGCAATCACCGAAACCGTGCGGCGGGCAGCACTTGGTCATCCCGAAATTCATTTTACGCTGTCGGGCTCAGACCGGCAGACGCTTGATTTTCCGGCGGTCAGTGGTGGAGACGCGCTGCGGCGGAGGGCCCGTCAGGTGATCGGGTCGGACTTCGTTGAGAACGCCGTGATCGTGGACGCCGAACGGGAGGGCGTCCACTTGGCCGGTCTTGCGGGCTTGCCCACCTTTAACCGCGCCAACAGCCTGCATCAATATGTCTATGTGAACGGGCGACCCGTGCGCGACAAGCAAATCACCGGTGCGATACGTGGCGCCTATATGGATTTTTTGTCGCGCTACCGGCATCCGGTGGTCGCGCTGTTTATCGATATCGATCCGAACCAAGTGGATGTGAACGTGCATCCGGCCAAATCGGAAGTGCGGTTTCGCGACCCCGGTTTGGTGCGCGGTCTTTTGGTGGGCGCGCTCAAGCAAGCGATTTCAGAAGCCGGTCACAGGGCCTCTACGGAGGGCCGCGACGGTTTGATGGCAGCGTTTCAACGCCCGGATTCTCCCACCGCAGAACGCAATGGTTTTGGTCCCGCACAAACCTATCAAAGCCAGCCCTATCAAACCAAACCCTATCAAAGCCCAGGGGTAGCCAACCACGACTGGACCCAGTCTCCCTACGCTCCCGAAAACACCTCTTGGGCAACGACCGGTTTTGCGGAAGACGGGCAAGCGGGTTTTGCAGGCGTTTCGGAACGCTCCGCCGATCTGCGGGTGATCGACCCTATCGAAGAAGACGGCAATAACAGCCAGGCCCCGCTGGGCGTGGCACGGGCTCAGGTGCATGAAAACTTCATAATTGCGCAAACGGAAACCGGACTGGTGATCGTCGATCAACATGCAGCTCATGAACGTCTGGTGTATGAGCGGTTCAAGGCGCACATGGCGCAGAACGGTATCGAAGCACAGATCTTGCTGGTGCCGCAGGTCGTGGAACTGACGCAAGAGGCCCGCAATCATCTGCTCGATCATGTGGACCTGCTCACGCGCTTTGGGCTCACGCTGGAAGCCTTTGGCGAAAGCGCCGTCGCGGTGCGGGAAACGCCTGCTATCCTGGGCGATGTGGATTGCACGAAACTGCTGGAGGACCTGGCCGACGAGATTGCCGAATGGGGCACGGCCAATCAGCTTCAAGAACGGATCGACCATGTGGCCGCCACCATGGCTTGTCACGGCTCGGTGCGCTCCGGCCGTCGGTTGCTGCCGCAGGAAATGAACGCGCTTTTGCGCGACATGGAACGCACACCCAATTCCGGCCAGTGCAACCACGGGCGGCCCACTTACATTGAGTTGGGCTTAAAAGACATCGAACGACTGTTTGGACGCCGCTAAAGGCAATTCCGTTTTAGCAAAACTTCGTTTATGTTCGGCCCTAAGAGCGGTGCCGTCGGTGGCTAGAGCCAATCACTGCTTCTTTGAAGCACTGATCGCCTCTGGCTAGTTGTTTTAACGCGGTTCCTTTCGTTCAAACCATACTGTTTGAACGGGAACGGCTATAGACGGCAAATGATGAAGGCCGTTTGGGCAGGGAGGGAGACATGCTCGATAGACTGAATGATCCTGCTGGGCTCGTGGCCCAGGTGCGGTTTACGGAAGCCGACTTTCAGGTGAAGGTGCCCGGCCGCCATGTGCTGTGCGCCATCACAGGCAAAGCCATTCCGCTCGACGAGTTAAAATACTGGAGTTGGGAACGGCAGGAAGCCTATGTCGATGTGGAAGCTTCGATCCAGGCCGAGAAGCAAGCGGGCCGTTTGTTTTAAGCAAGAACCCGCGACAAGCGCGCGCTCGCGCTTACTGTTTTAACGCGGGTTTTTTTCACTCAAACGGTACCGTTTGAACGGGAACGGTTTTAACCCTTCAAAGTCAAACGGTGCTCGCGGGCTTTTTTGACCGTGTCAGCTATCAGGCCTTCCACCATTTTGGGCGTTTCAAATTGCATTTCCACTTGCACGATGTGGCAGTGCTTCAATAGCAGGTCCTGCGCGCTGCCCATGCCTTTGAGGCGGGCCGCGTCTTTTGTGGTGGTGATCAGCGTCAAGTCACCGCGATCAGCAGCCTGCAACAATTGATTGCAATCATCGGCACTGTAGACACCATGGTCGGCAAACGGCTGTTGCTCGACCACGTCCACGCCGAGCGCGCGGGCGGTGTCAAAGAACTTTTCAGGGTCCGCGATGCCAGCGAAGGCGAGTGCTCGAACGCCTCTCCAAACACTCGCATTGCGCGCCTTCAACGCAGCCGCCAGCGTAGGCTTGGCCATGCGGGCGGCTTGGCGTACCACCAGAGCAGTTTTGTCAGACGCGCCAATCACCAAAATGGCCGAAGCATGGGGCAATTGCGCGCGCAAGGATGCCCGCATGGGTCCGGCTGGTATGGTGAAACCGTTGCCAAGACCGCGCCGCGCATCCACCACCACCAGTGAAAAATCCTTGTGCAAAGATGGGTTTTGAAACCCGTCATCCATGATAATCAGATCAACGCCCATGGTTTCCAACAGACGGGCCCCGGCGGGCCGGTCTGAAGAGACAACGGTCGGGCAGGCTTGCGCCAGCAACAGTGGCTCATCGCCCACATCACGGGCGTTGTGCACTGACAGATCGACGGAAGTCGGCTTTGAGACATTACCCCCGTAGCCGCGGCTTAGGAAACCGGGTTTATTGCCCATAGATTTAGCAATGGCCGCCACGGCCAGCGCCGTTGGGGTTTTGCCTGCGCCACCAGCCAGCAGATTGCCAACGCAGAACACTGGCAGACTTGACACGTAGGATGGTTTCGATCCCATACGCTTGGCGGCAACCGCGCTATACACCCAGCCAAACGGCGCGAGTGCCAATGCGGCCAAGCCGGGGGGCTGAAACCAAAAGGGTGGCGCTTCGCTCATGGGCTGTGTTGCTCTACGGGCATGATAATTTGAGAGCTTACAACGCGCGGCAAAGAGCTACTGTCCGGCCAATTGTACCGGCGGACGATCATCACCCTCCCGCGTGTCAAAATCAGGTGCGGTTGAGCGAAGCCGCTCCAAGCCCGATTTGAGACGCAAGGGCATGATGTAAGCGTCGAGGGCATGAACTGTGGTTTCAACAGCGCCGGCCATGGCGTTCACAGTCTCGTAGCCCGCCTGCTGCATGGCTTTGAGATCATTTTCATTTCGAAACAAATGCAACACGTGACCGGCCAGCATTTTTTCGTCTCGCACCAGACGCGCGCCACCGGCCTTGAGCAGGTTTTCGTAGGCCTCGCGGAAGTTTTGGACATACCGCCCGGAGAGGATCGCGACACCGGCGCGGGCCGGTTCAAACGGGTTCTGGCCACCCTCCGCCTTCAAGGATTTGCCCATGAAAACGATCCGCGACAGACCGAGATAGAGCGCCATTTCACCGATTGTGTCGCCCAAGAAAACCTGCGTCTCATTGGTGATGGGCTCGCGGGAACTGCGGGTTGTGACACGCAGGCCTTGAGCGGCCAGATCAGCGGCAATCTGCGCACTGCGTTCGGGATGGCGGGGCACGATGACGGTGAGGACATTGGGTTCGTGCAGGGCGAGCATGCGGTGCGTGTCTGCAACACAGACCTCCTCACCGTCATGGGTGCTTGCGGCCACCCAAGACGGGCGCAGACCGATTTGCGCACGCAGCGCGGCGAGTTCCTTGGGATTGGCGGGCGGCAGTTCCACGTCGGTTTTCAGGTTTCCGGCAACCGTGACCCATGGCGCGCCGAGATCGCGAAAACGCTGAGCGTCCGTCTCGCTCTGGGCGATGACCTGTGCCAATTGGCCAAACACCGCTTCTGCCAACGCCGTGCGCTGTTGCCAGCGGCGGTTGGACCGGTCCGACATGCGGGCGTTGACGAGGATTTGTGGCACGTTGCGCTTGGCCAGTTCACGGATCGTCGTTGGCCAAATCTCCGACTCCGCAAAAATAGCCAGATCCGGACGCCAGTGGTCCAAAAACCGTGTGATCGCCCTTTGCATATCCAGAGGCACGTATTGGTGATGGGTTTGGGGCGACAGGCGTTCTTCGGCAATGGCGGCGGATGTGACCGTGCCCGTGGTGAGCACGATGGAAACATCAAACCCTTCAATGCGTTCGATGAGCGGCATGATGGCCAGCGATTCACCAACGCTGGCGGCGTGCAACCAGACGACCGGGCCCAAGGGACGATTTACGCTGGCATAGCCATAGCGCTCGCCTCGCCGGGCATGGTCTTCCTTACCCTTTGCGGCGCGGGCACGCAAAAACGGCCCAACAAATGGATAAGCAATCATGCCGACGCCCCGATACAGCCGGAGCAAGGTTTGCGCGAAGAAGGGGGACAAACAGTGTCG
Organism: Pseudomonadota bacterium; assembly: GCA_038746275.1. Classification (GTDB taxonomy): domain Bacteria; phylum Pseudomonadota; class Alphaproteobacteria; order Rhizobiales; family Rhizobiaceae; genus Pseudahrensia. The sequence continues at coordinate 154,223 of JBCDKS010000005.1, forward strand.
CTTTGAATACGGAGGGTTTTAGAAGCAGACCCGAAGAGCGATGGGCCGCAAATCAGTCATTTTCAGGATCAAGCAAGCGGTGCAGATGCACGATGAAATAGCGCATGTGGGCGTTGTCCACGGTGGACTGGGCCTTGCCCTTCCAGGCAACGCGGGCGCTGGCGAAATCAGGATAGATGCCGACCACGTCGAGATTTTCCAGATCGCGAAACGCAACGCCTTCCAAGCTTTCCAATTCGCCACCAAAGACGAGGTGAAGCAATTGTTTGTTGTCGTCCGAATTGCTCATCAGCAAGGCTCCTGGAAATATCACTGGTTTTAATATGTGGCACACGGGAGATGTCGTCTCTCCGGACGCCTCACCCGTTATTCATTGCACCGCGAACGTAATCAAGCATTTCGTTTTGATGGGTCTTGTGAGCGCAGACCAAAGCCCCGTGCCGCACGTCCTGACAATTGTACTGAAGGGGTTGGCCATCCAGCCCCGTCAGCATCGCGCCGGCCTCATGGGCGATAAGGTCTGCTGCGGCCAAATCCCAATCCTTAGCGCTGGCGCGGGCGACGGCAACATCGGTTTGACCGCAGGCGACCATGGCAATGCGGTAGGCCAGAGATGGAACGAACGGGTCTTTGACCACAGTGTGGGGCACGTCCCTGTCAAACCGCGTTTGAAAGGAGCGGGGACCGGTCAGGCATATGGTCTTTCTTCCGTTCTCATGTGCGCCTTCTGTGCTGTCACGCAGGATACGGGCTTTGCATTGGGAGCCGTTGATGCGTGCACCCATACCGGCGGCCGCCAGGTGTTGTTCCTTCAAAACCGGGCAATCCAACGCACCTGCATAAGGCCTGCCATTTTCCACGATGGCGATTGAGACGCACCATTGGCTCATGCCGTTGATGAAACCGCGCGTGCCATCAATCGGGTCAACGATGAACGTGCGCTGCGCTTCCAAACGATGATCGTCAATATCGGTTTCTTCCGACAGCCAGCCATAGTCCGGCCGAGCCTTGAGCAGGTTTTCTTTCAAGAAGGTGTCTACCGCGAAATCTGCTTCGGAAACAGGAGAATCCCCCTCTTTCATCCAAACCTGCGGATCTTTGTTAAAGTAACGCAAAGCGATTTGCCCGGCTTCCGCAGCCAAGTCGGCAATCAGGTCCAGATCGCGTTGATAAGAGCTTTGCGCGTCATCAGCGTCCGCCAATCGTCATCTCCGCAACCAGAAGGGTGGGGGCATTTGTGCCAAACGACTTGTCGAGATCATTGGCCGCGACAAGGCTTGCAAACATGGTGCGTAAGTCGCTGGCGATGGTCACTTCGTTGATGGGCGGTCCGATCTTGCCATTTTCAATCAGGTGGCCCGAGGCCCCTCTGGAATAGTCTCCCGTCACCAAGTTAACGCCCTGCCCTATCAATTCATTGACGTAGAGTGCGGTTCCCACGCTGGCCATGAGATCTTCGGGCGAAAGTGTGCCGGCTGTGAGAGTGAGGTTCGTACTCGATGGGCTGGTGGAACTGCCGGAGCGTGCCGCACGGGCATTGCTTTGCAAGCCCAGTTCGGAGGCGGTGCGCCCATCCAAGAGCCAATTTGCAACGCGGCCATCTTCAACCAGCGACAGCGTTTGCGCGTAGAGCCCTTCACCGTCAAACGGTCTGGACGACGCACCCCGCAGCAAGTGCGGCTCGTCGATGATCTGAATGCTTGCGGGAAAAATCTGCTCGCCCATGGCGTCGCGCAAAAAAGACGTTTTGCGCACAATGGACGATGCGTTGAGGGCGCCTGCGAGACTGGATACCAAACCGCGCGCGACGCGGGGATCAAAAATTACCGGTAGTTTTTGCGGGGTGAGCGTTTGCGGGTTCAGCCGTGCCGCTGCCCGTTGGCCTGCGCGTTTGCCGATCTGATCCGCACTGCGCATGTCCGCATGGTAGCGGCGGCTATCGAAATCATAGTCGCGCTGCATCTTGTCGCCTTCACCGGCGATCACGGACACGGCGTTGGAAAACCGGCTGGCACGATAACCGCCCAGAAAGCCAGTGCTGGTGGCCAGCACCGTGGCGCCCACCGTGTGGCCGGCAGATGCACCGCCGGACTGGGCGACACCGGGCACAGCCAATGCGGCCTCTTCACATGTCAAAGCCAGATCTTGCAGCGCATCAACACTGGGCACGGTCTCATCGTAGAGGTCCAGATCGGGCACGGTTTTGGCCAAACGGTCCTGCGGCGCCAAGCCTGCATGCTGGTCTTCCGGCGAAACGCGGGCCATGGCCACAGCACGGGCCGCCAGCGCGTCAACGTCCCCGCCACCATTGGTGGAAATGCTGGCAGACTTTTGGCCGACAAACACGCGCAAGGAAAATGCCGTGTTGGCAGAACTGTCCGTCTCTTCCAACTTGCCGTGGCGCACTTCCATGCTGACAGACCGGCTGGCCCCCACCACCGTGTCGGCAGCGTCGGCACCGGCACGCTTGGCCGCCTCGATCAAACTGGCCGCGCGGTCCTGCAGGGCTGACAGATCAATCGCGTCGCTCTGGGATGCGTCTTGAACAGTGGTGGAAGATGTCAAAGCGTGTGCTCCGGAGGGTGGTGCGCAGGATTGCGAGTATTAACGTGCTGTTGGTTGGCGGGTCGGTTTCCGCTTCCAAAACAGCGCGAAACAATGCCATGGTTTATAGGCTGGAGTGACGCCAACCGAAAGGTTTGACATTGGCGGAAAGCAACCTTTTTCTGGATGCGGTGGTTCTCCTTGGGGGCGCGACCATTGCTGCGCCGTTGTTCAAGAAGATCGGACTGGGCACCGTACTCGGTTATCTGTCGGTGGGTTTGGTCCTGGGGCCTATTCTCAATTACATCCATGATGGTGAAGAGGTTTTGCACGTCGCCGAACTGGGCGTGGTGCTGCTGCTGTTTCTTGTGGGGTTGGAGTTAAACCCCACGCGGTTGTGGTCCATGCGCGGCGAAATTTTTGGGCTGGGAACGGCGCAGGTTGTCTTAAGCGGTCTCGGCATCGCACTGGTTGCATGGCTCGCCTATTTTTCTGTCGCAAGCGCATTGGTGGTGGGCTTTGGCCTTGCGCTGTCTTCCACGGCTTTTGCCCTCCAATTGTTGGAAGACCAACGGGCAGAAAATACGCGTTACGGCAAACGTGCCTTCAGCATTCTTTTGTTTCAAGACCTGGCCATCGCGCCCCTATTGGTGGCGGTGCCGCTCCTGGCCGCCGGCACGATGGAGATGACGTCGCAAAGCTGGGCTTCGCTTGGAATTGCAGCGGGCAGTCTGGCTGCTTTGATCATTGTCGGACGCTATCTGCTCAATCCGTTATTTGGCGTTATCGCCGCCACCGGCGCTCGGGAAGCGATGATTGCGGCTGCTTTGTTCATCGTCATAGGCGCTGCCGTGTTGATGCAATATGCCGGACTTTCCATGGCGATGGGCGCATTCATTGCCGGTGTGTTGCTGGCGGAATCGCGATACCGCCATGAGTTGGAAGCGGACATTGAACCGTTTCGCGGCATTTTGCTCGGCCTGTTTTTCATCGCTGTTGGCTTGGCGGTTGACCTGTCGGTTGTGTGGAACAATATCGGGCTGATTTTGCTATGCGTTCCACTCGCACTGATCTTTAAGGCGGCGGTCTTGTACGGGCTGTGCCGTCTGTTCGGGTCGGATCACAATGACAGCGTGCGCATCGCGATGTTGTTGCCGCAAAGCGGTGAGTTTGCGTTTGTGCTTTTTTCCGCCGCCGTTGCCGCCGGGTTGTTGGGCCAGCAAGAATCATCCTTCCTCATCGCCTGTGTCACCCTCTCCATGGCGCTCACTCCACTCACCACCCGCTTCGGCAAGGCCTTGGAGCGAACCGACCCCACCGAGACGATGGACGAAGACTTCGCGGGGGCCGAAGGTGCCAGCGTGTTAATGGTGGGCTTTTCGCGCATGGGGCAGATCGCATCGCAGGCTCTGCTGGCCGGTGGCTGCGATGTCACGATCTTGGACAATGACCCGGAGCGTATCCGGCAAGCGGAGCGGTTTAGCTTTCGGATTTACTATGGAGACGGCACCCGAAAAGACGTTTTGCGGGCCGCCGGTATCGACCACGCACAAATCGTCGCGGTCAGCACACGGGACCCTCAAACAACCGATAAAGTCGTGGAACTGATCTCAAGCGAATACCCGCATCTGGACCTGTATGTGCGGGCCTATGACCGGGCACATGCGCTGGAACTCTTGAAGCTGCCCAGGGTCTGGCAAATCCGCGAGACATTCGAATCTGCACTGGTGATGGGGGAGGCTCTGCTGCTTGGCCTTGGGCAGCACGCGGAGGACGCAAAACTCATCGTCGAGGATGTGCGCAACCGCGATCATGAGCGGCTCAACCTGCAACGGCGGGAGGGGCTGATGGCTGGCCGCGAGACTTTGCACACCAAGCCGGTTCCAGAGCCGCTCCTCAACCCGCGGCGGGAAGGCCAAGCACTGGACGACAAGACACGCTCGGTCATCGAAGAAGGCGAGACTGCCAAAGCCGATTGGTCGCTACGGTAAAGACTTTTGAGTGGACATTTGAGCGTGGCACGAAAATAGTGCGACGCTACCGTCATCTTGGTCAGTCCGTCTGTGATGACGAATACAGATTGCCCGCATATTCACTGCATCGAAAGCCATTGGGGAGCACACCATGTCCGATCTAACACCGTTTCATCTCGCCTTCCCCGTGCATGATTTGGAAACTGCGCGGGAATTTTACACACGCGCCTTAGGTGCCGGTACGGGCCGAGAGAGCGATCACTGGATCGATTTTGATCTGCACGGACATCAGATCGTTGCCCACTACAAAGATGGCATGGAGACCGGCATTGAGACCACCAATGCGGTGGACGGCGATGATGTTCCGGTTCCCCATTTCGGAGTTGTCCTGAAAATGGACGACTGGAAAGCCATGGCGCAACGGCTTCAAGCGCGAGATGATACACGGTGGGTGATAGAGCCGCGCATCCGCTTTGAGGGCCAGCCTGGAGAGCAAGCGACCTTCTTCCTGTTGGACCCGTCCGGCAATGCGCTGGAGTTCAAAGCCTTTGCTGATATGTCTTCCTTGTTTGCGACTTGAGCCGGTCATCGCCTTCTTTACGCAAAGCATGCCCCGCGTTTTTGTTCCCAAGAAAAGCGGGCTCTGATGGCTGAGGCTACACCCAAAAAAGCGGTTTTCACCACCGGTAGCACGATGCGCCATGTCGTGGTCATGACCGCAACCTCGTCAATCGGGCTGGTCTCCATCTTTTTGGTGGACGGGCTCAACCTGTTTTACATCGCGTTGCTCGGTCAGCAGGAACTGGCCGCTGCCATCGGCTATGCTGCAACGATCATGTTTTTTTCGATCTCGATTTGTATCGGGATTTCGATTGCGGCGGCAGCCTTGGTGGGGCGGGCACTGGGCGCGGGAGATGAGGCCCGCGCTCGGGAACTGAGCACTCTTTCGCTGATATATCTGCTCATTATCACCACACTGTTGGCGGCTGCCACTTTTCCCGCCATCCGCTTTCTTCTGTCTATTCTGGGCGCTGAGGGAGAGACACTCGATCTTGCCGTCGGCTTCATGCAGATCGTGGTGCCTTCGATTCCGCTTTTGGGATTGGGCATGTGTTTTGGTGCCCTGCTGCGCGCCAAAGGTGATCCACGGCGGGCGATGTTCGTCACCCTGTCCGGCGGGGCAGCCGCTTTAGTGATTGATCCGCTTTTGATCTTCGGCCTTGGGTGGGAACTCACGGGGGCGGCCATCGCAACGGTTTTGGTGCGCTGCGTGCTGGTGGTGGTGGGACTTTGGGGCGTTCATAAAGTCCACGGCATGTTGGGGCCTGTGCGGTTTTCAACTGCGACCGGAGCCCTCCGACCGTTCTTCGCCATCGCGCTTCCTGCCGTCGCCACCCAATTGGCAACGCCGGTGGGCAACGCCTATGTGACGGCCAGTATTGCTGATTTCGGCGATGACGCTGTGGCTGGATGGGCCATTGTGGGGCGCCTGTTGCCTGTGGCGTTTGGTGTCATCTTCGCCCTTTCCGGATCGGTTGGTCCCATCGTTTCGCAAAACTATGGGGCGAAGCTGTTTGATCGGGTCAACAGCACGATGCGCGACGCGCTGCTGTTCACGCTAATATATTGCCTCAGCGTTTGGGCGCTGCTGGCCCTGCTGGCACCTTACATCGTTACACTTTTCGGTGCGTCCGGCGATGCAGCCGATATCGTCACCGTGTTTTGTTTGTTCGTTGCGGGCAGTTTCTTGTTCAACGGCGCGCTGTTTGTCGCCAACGCGGCGTTCAACAATTTGGGCTTTGCGTTTTACGCCACAGTTTTCAATTGGGGTCGTGCCACGTTGGGGGTCGTTCCATTTGTTTGGGTCGGGCAAGCCTATGGACCAAGCGGTGTATTGATTGGCTGGGGGCTGGGGGCCGTCGTCTTTGGCGTCGGTGCTGCCGTGGTAGCTTTTCGGTTGATCGCAACACTGCCTGCGCGCAATGCGAAGGACGCTGAAAAAGATGCTGCAACGGGCGCGACGCCCGCCGTGCCGGCAGCTTCCGCATCCCCTTTCAGTTCCGGAAAAACCGTCTCGTTCGATTAGAAGGAGCAGTCCGGCGTCCGACGTGCCCGTCTGGCTTGTTGTTATAACGCGGTTTCTTGCGCTCAAACGGTGCCGCTTGATTGGACACCGCTTTAGGAAACCTTGGCATCGCGTTCCAATACCTCTGCGATTTGGCGCTTGGCCTGTTCGCGCACCGCCTTTGTCGATTCCAAAATCGAGCGGGCGCCCAGGAAATTCAACACGCCAATGCCGCCAACGGGCGGACGGATTAAGACATGAGGGGGACGTTGCTCGCATTTGAGGCGGGTGGTGGCCTGCATCAAAAGCTGGCTTGCACCGGTGAGCGCTTCAAACCGGGTGGGCAGCACGCGCCCTTTGTTGACGGGGCCGCCCACAACGTCGACCGCAATCACTATGTCAGCGCTTTCCAAAAGAAGTTCGTAAGGCAGCGGATTTTGCATTCCGCCGTCCACCAACACCACGCCGTCTTTAATCACGGGTTTCATCACCGCCGGTAGCGAGCAGGACGCGCCGATGGCTTCGAACAGATCGCCGTCCCTTAAGACAACTTCGGCATGATTGTAAAAATCTGTCGCGACCACTTGCAGCGGAATTTCAAGGTCCGAGAACTGATCGGGAACGCTGGCGGGCAGGAACGCGCGAACGGCTTTCACGGCGTCAACATTGCCGAGCATCGTACGCGGACCTTTGAGGAACTCCGTCACACTGGTTGGGCGCATCTGCCAAAAACGGCTTACCACTTCGCGTCCATCGGTGAACACATCCAACACGTGATCGCGCATCTGTTTGGCGTCCATGCCCGAGGCAAGACCTGCCCCCATGATAGACCCGATGGACGTGCCACTGACGCAAACCGGGCGGACACCCAAGTCTTCAAGCGCTTCAATCACGTGCACGTGCGCAAAGCCCCGAGCGCCCCCACCCCCCAAGGCCAAGCCGACAGACTGACCACCGGATGCTGCGGATTTGGGTTTGACGACGGTTTGAACGGGAGAGGAAGATGAAGCCATGGTCTTTTGATCAATCGGTCGTGCGATGCATGCCCTATAGTACCGTGTCAGACGTGACGCGACCAGAGCCGATCATCGCTTCTTTCGAGCACTGATCGTCTCTAGCTTATTGTTTTGACGCGGTTTCTTTCGCTCAAACAGTACCGCTTCAACAAAAACGGCTCGAGTCCGCCACCGAGCCTTGAATATCGGCGTTGTCCCTGCGCGACCCACCCGCCGCAGCCACGATCTGTGCCGCGACGGGTGCAATATGCGTAGCCGTTCGTTTAACCCTGTGGCTTTTGTCCCACCGTCACCACGAGTGGCGGCGTGGAGAACAGGTCTTTGGCAACACGTTTTGCATCTTCCAACGTTACCGCGTTGAGATATTCGGCACGTTTATCGATGTAATCGATGCCCAGATCAGCCGTTTGGATGGCCACGAGCACAGAGGCAATCTTGCCGGACGTGTCCAAATTGGAGATCGGGTAGCTGCCAATAATGTAAGCCTTGGCTTGGTCAAACTCTTCTTGCGTTGGCCCTTCGCGGCCCATGCGGGCAATCTCTTCACGCAGCACGTCGATGGTTGTTTGTGCGCGATCCGCCTGCGTCGCCGAGCCACCACCGACAAGGCCGCCAGAATCAAACGTCGCCAAGTAGCTGTAGACGCCATAGGCAAGACCGCGCTTCTCGCGCACTTCTTTGAAAAAGCGGGAGGAGAACGAACCACCGCCCAATACATAATTCACCAGATAAGCGGCGAAAAAGTCCGGGTCATCACGCTTTAACCCGGGCAAAGCCAGACGAATGTTGGTCTGCGGGGTAGCAAAGTCCATGTGAACGGTGCGGTTTGCGTCGGCCGCGGTGAACACGAGTTCCGGAACATCCGCCCGCTGCGACTTTTCGGGCAAGTCGCCAAAGATTTGGTCCAACACAGTTTTTAGCCGGTCAGCGCTGATCGCACCCACAACACCGATCACAAGGTTGTCGCGGGCAAAAATGCGCTTGCGATAATCTTCCAGGTCTTCCGCCGTGATCGCCGCCAGCGTCTCTTTGGTGCCGGTGAGCGGGCGCGCATAGGGGTGATCTTTGAATACCGTCTCGCGCCAAAGTTTGGTGACCAATGCATTGGGGTTGCTCTTGGCCGATTCTATGCGATTGCCCAGCGCAACCTTGATGCGCTCTATCGGCTCGGCATCGAAGCGTGGCCGATTGATCATGGCCGCCATGAGTTCAAACGACCGGTCGGAAACATCCACGACGGTGCGCAGGCTGCCACTGAACGAGTCAACACTGGAGCTGAACCGATACTCCATACCATTGTCATCCAGCGCCTCTTGGAACGCCTTGCTGTCCAGATCGCCAGCGCCTTCGTCGAGCATGGAACTGAGCAGGTTTGCCGTACCCTCTTTGCCCTCGGCGTCCTGTGTGGACCCGCCTTTGAAGGAAAACGAGAACGAGACCAACGGCACAGCATAGTCTTCCACCAAAAGCGCTTTGACACCTTTGGCACTGGTGACCGTTTGGATATCCACCGCGCGGGCCGGACCAGCCACAACAAAGGAAACCGCCGTGAGCGTCAGGGCGACCGCTGGTAGAGTGATAGATTTCAGCAAAGCCTTCATGGATCAGCCCTCCTTCTTCGTGGGTTGGGTGGCCAAATTGGCGTCTTCCTTGGGTCCGGGCTTGAGGTAACCGGTCACAGAGCGGCGCAGCTTCAGATATTGCCGTGCGACGCGGTTCACGTCTTCAACCGTCACCGCGCGGATTGTGTCAGGCCATGCCTCCACCTCGGCAATCGTAGATCCCAAGGTAAGAGACGCGCCGTAAATGCGGGCCAGTGTAGACTGGCTGTCGCGGGAGAAAATAGCGGACCGGACAAGACGGTTTTGCGCCCGCTTCACCTCCGCTTCCGTCACCCCATCCGCCAACAGTTTGGCGATTTCCGCGTCGGTAGCCGCTTCAACCGCTTCCAATGTCTGGCCGGGGCGCGGCGACGCGTAAAAGCTGAATTCTGTCTTGTCGAGAGCACCGCCCTGATACCAAGCGCCTGCAGAGGCTGCGAGTTTCTGGTCGATCACCAAAGAGCGATAAATGCGACCGGTTGAGCCACCGCCAACGATTTCGCTGAGCACATCCAGGGCAGCTCCCACGCCCGATTCTCCGGAGTAGTATGACGGTGCAAGGTAAGCACGCTGAAACGATGGGGTGCGCACGCGGTGATCCGCCATCGTAATGCGGCGTGCGGCGCGGGGCTCCGGCTCGCTTGGGCGGGCCCGTTTTCCAGGCTCCGCACGGCGCTCAACCTTGCCATAGGTTTCCTTTGCCAGTTTCAAAACGGCTTGCGCCTCCACATCCCCGGCAACCACAAGCACCGCATTGTTGGGCGTGTAAAACTTGTCGTAGAAACGGATCGCATCGTCTTTGGTGAGCGAGTTCATCTCGTGCGCCCAACCGATGATGGGAATGCCATAGCGATGGTTCTGGTACATCGCCGAATTCATGGCCTCGCGCAGAAGCGAGGCAGGATTGTTTTCAACCCGCGAATTGCGCTCTTCGTTGACGACATCACGCTCAGGCAGAATTTTTTCCTGGGTCAAAACCAGATTTTCCATCCGGTCCGCTTCCAGCCTCATCATCTCTGGCAACGCCTCTGGCGTCACGCGCTGAAAGTACGCCGTGTAGTCTTGGCCCGTGAAAGCGTTTTCCTGGCCACCAATCGCGGCAATCTTGCGCGAGAACTCACCGTCAGCGACCGTCTTGGTGCCTTTGAACATCAAATGCTCAAGATAATGGGCGATGCCGGACACGCCCGGGTCTTCATCAGCAGCACCGGCCGCATACCAAACCATGTGGGTCACCACGGGTGCGCGGCGGTCCGGGATGACGACAACCTGCAAACCATTGTCCAAGACGTGATGCGTTACGTTGGCCTTCGAGACGGTGCCGGTTTTAGAAGCCGTTTGCGCAAACGCGGGGGCCGAAACGGGTGGCAGACTGGCGGCGGACGCCATCATGAGCCCAGCAAAGGCAGGCACTGTAAGCTTTAAAAAAGTTCTTGAAACTACGGGCATCAGATTGGGGCTCTCATCTCGTGTTGGGGCGAAGTGCGGGTAACGGCGATTTGTCATCTCCACTCTATACGAATATTTGGGCGCGGCGGTTCTTTCTTGCACTCACCGAGCGTAACTAGGGCATGCATAGTGTGATGGCATATAGGCAGCGCTGTGGCGCGTTCACCTGAATTGTCGGTGATCACACAAGGTTATGCTGCGGCATATTGGAAAAAGCCAAAAGCTGTCTGCCCCATGTCCCGGCGAGACAAAAGAGTAAACCCGTCGATGTCAGAAGGCAGATCGGCCGCATTTTCCTCCAAAACCAAGACGGCATTGGAAGCCAGCCAACCGCCCTTCTGCAGGCTCTCAAAGGCGCGAGGTCCCAAACCCTTACCATAAGGCGGGTCAGCAAAAACGAGATCGAACGGTGAGAGAGAGCCTGCCGCACCGGTCTTCATTGCATCACGGCGCAGCAGTTTTGTGCGCCCGGCAAGACCCAGTGTTTCGATGTTTTGGCGAATGAGTGCCCGCCCCTGCGCGCCTGTTTCCATAAACAGACAAAAACGAGCACCGCGAGACAGGGCCTCAAGGCCCAGGGCACCCGTGCCGGCAAACACGTCCAATACCCGTGCGCCGGATAACATCACTTCATCGCGATGCTGGAGGATATTAAAAAGCGATTCGCGTGTTCGGTCGGTCGTGGGGCGGATGGTCTGATCGGAGGGTTGGGCCAGCTTGCGGCCGCGAAACTCACCGCCGACGATCCGCACCGGTGGAACCTCTTTGGTTGCGCGCGGTGGCAGGAGCACCACTTTTTGCGCCCCGCCGCTTCTTGGTGTTGGGATTGGACGTGCTGAGCCGCGACAGATAATCAACCGGCTTAGCCTTTCGCTTGGCACCCGGCTTGGCTTTTGCATCTCCCACTTTGGTTGGTTTTTTACCCGCGTTTTCAGACGGTGTTAGCAAAGGCCCATCAAAGCTTGCCCCGGCCCGCTTGATCAAGGCCGCTCCCAACTGGTCCCGCAGCGTGCGACCTCGCACCTCTTGCACAGCTCCGCTCGCCAGATCGCCCAATTGGAATGGGCCGTAGGACACACGGATCAGACGGTTCACCTCAAGGCCCAGCGCACCCAGCACCTTTTTGACTTCGCGGTTTTTGCCTTCGCGCATGGCAAACGTGATCCAGACATTGCTGCCCTGTTCGCGTTCGATCTCGGCTTCAATCGACCCGTACAGCACACCGTCGACCGCAATCCCGTCCTTCAACGCGTCGAGCCTTGTCTGTTCAACACTGCCGTGGGCACGCACGCGGTATCGACGCAGCCAGCCGGTGGAGGGCAGTTCCAACTCACGGGCCAATCCACCATCATTAGTGAGGAGGATGAGGCCCTCGGTGTTGATGTCCAAACGACCCACTGACAACACCCGTGGCATGCCGTCCGGCAAAAGGTCGAAGACTGTTTTGCGACCTTCTGGATCACGGGCGGTGGTGACAGTGCCGGATTTCTTGTGCAGCAACCAAAGCCGCGTGCGCTCCGCCATGGGCAAGGGTTCATCGTTGATCTCGATGCGGTCGCGCGGCCCAACGGTGACTGCGGGGGTGGTGAGCAGCTTGCCATTAAGGCGCACTTTGCCGTCAGCGATCATGCGCTCAGCTTCGCGCCGTGAGCACACGCCTGCCCGCGCAATGCGCTTGGCAATGCGTTCGGAGGTCTCCGCGATATCCGGTTCGGTCGCATCAACAGCACTAGCATGCGCATCTCTGCGAGAGGGCGCTTGGCGTTTGGCGGGTTTTTTGTGTGGTTGTGATGCCATGCGTGTGCCTACCATCGCCGGCGCGGCTGTGCGAGAAAGTTTTGAATTTTCGTCCAACACAAGCGCGTTGCGCGCGTCTCACCACCGAAAGACTATCTGCCATTGTCCCAAACCAGTTTCATGGAGATCGCCTTGGAGGAAGCGCGAGCCGCTGCGGCCCTGGGCGAAGTGCCGGTGGGTGCGGTGATCGTGCGCAAGAGGGAGGTGATCGCCAAGGCCGGAAATCGGAACCGGACGCTGAACGACCCCACCGCCCATGCCGAAGTGGTGGCCATCCGCGCAGCCTGTCGGCACTTGCAGAGCGACCGCCTGCCCGACTGCGATCTTTACGTGACCCTCGAACCTTGCACCCAATGTGCGGGATCCATCGCACTGGCCCGCATCCGTCGGGTCTATTTCGGGGCGGAAGACGTGAAAGGCGGGGCAGTCGTCAACGGTGTGCGGTTTTTCAATCAACCAACCTGCCAGCACACACCTGACGTCTATGGCGGCATTGCCGAAGCGGAAGCAGCGCAACTGTTAAAACTATTCTTTCAGGCACGGCGATAAACTCAGTGGCGGTCAGTGCCTGTTTGAAACACTGTTTGGCTCTTGTTTATTGCTTTAACGCGACTTCCTCCGCTCCAACGATTTCGTTTGAACGTCAGACTCAACGTGCTACCTGGCCGGCCCCGGTGCCGAATGGTGTGAACCGGCTATGATGTGCGCGCTTATTATTTAGGGAAGATCGTGCTTGCCGGGCTCTTTTTCTTGGCGTCGCTCTTTTCGCGCTTTCCAACATTGCCGACTTCTGCCGTCTCGGCCGGCGTGCGGTACTCCACAGGTGGCTGCGTCAAATACCGGCGTGGGGCAGTGCCCAAACCACCCGTACCCTGTATCTGGCGCATCCGGGCCAGACGTTTTTTGGAGTCTTCGGCTTCTTTCGCGCTGTCATAGCTGGTGTAGATCGCGGGCGTATCTTTTTCGCGGAATGCGGGGCTCACCGGTGGCGGCGTGTACCGGCCTTGCTGCGAGCGAATACCGATGGATTGACCGGTCCGACCTTGGGCTTCCGCCTCGTCCAATGCACTCAAGCGCGCTGCGCGGGCTTCTTCCGGATTGACCGGAAAGAAGGCATCCGCCGCCTGCGTTGTTTCGGACGGTGGCTGGAGTGACGCTGTGGTGGGCGGAGGAACCAGCTTTGGCCGGGACGTGTAGACAATCCGCTCTTTCTTCTTGGAATTACCAAGAGGGACCATGCCGTTAATGTCTGAGAACAGCATTTCTTGCTGGGTCTGGCCCGTGCCATAGGTGCTACCGCTGCAACCGGCCAACACCAGCGCGGAACTGGCCACCATGAGAACGAGTGCTGATTTTGCAGTCATCAAAAACATCTGTTTTTCCGCCAACGGTCTGAACAAGAGCGGGAAGGTCTGCCATCCCGATATGCAAATAAAGTAATTGCCCAAAGGCACATTTCCGCCCAATCCGGATAAGTGCGGATTAAGGCCACATTCTGTCAAAATTGCTTAACAGGCTCCACCCTTCACCGCAATTGCGTCACCCGTTGCGGATCGGCAACGGGGTTAACGCGGTTCAGGATTGGCGATTGCGCAGCAACGCAAACAAGATTGGCGATTGCGCAGCAACGCGGGCAATCGCTTTAATTTGCAGCTTCGATTTCCTTCATGGCCGCCGCATCGCGGGCTGACAGGTCGGGATACGCCGGATCGGACCCCACATCGGAGACAATGCGCCAGGATCGGGCGCATTTTTGCCCTTCGGCCAAGGCGTTCACCACTGCGACACCGGATGACTCTTCCAGTGTGAAAGCGCCCGCCGGTGCAGGCATATCAGAAATTGCAATCTGGCTGGTGATGCAGACCTCAGCCATATCGAGACCGTCAATCGCAGCCAGAAGCTCCGGGTCGGTCACATGAACAATAGGGGCGGCTTCCAAGGACGATCCGATGCGCTTCTCGCGCCGTTCGATCTCAAGCGCTCCTGTCACAACGCGGCGCACCGTGCGCACCTTCGCCCATTTTGCGGCCAGGTCGGGATTGGACCAGGCGGCAGGAATATCAGGGAACTGGCGCAAATGGACGGAGGCACCGTCTGGATAGCGCTGCAACCACGCTTCTTCCATGGTGAAGCACAGCATGGGTGCCATCCACGCGGTGAGGCAATCAAACAGGTGACCCACCACCTGCAATGAAGCCTTGCGACGCAAGGAGGACGGCGCATCACAATACAACGCGTCTTTGCGCACATCGAAATAAAACGCGGACAGTTCGATGTTCATGAAATTAGACAGGGCGGCAAACACGCGTTTGAAATCGAATGCGTCATAGCCGTCGCGCACGATGCCATCGAGATCCGACAGGCGGTGCAGCATCAGGCGTTCTAATTCCGGCATGTCGGCAATGGCGACCGTCTCACCCGTGTCGTGGGCAAGCGTACCGAGCATCCAGCGCAGGGTGTTGCGCAGTTTGCGGTAGGCATCGATGGCCGTTTGCAACACGGTTTTGCCCAACCGCAGGTCCTCAGCGTAATCGGACGAAGCGACCCAGAGGCGCAGAATGTCTGCTCCAGACTGTTTGATCACGTCTTGCGGGGTGACCACATTGCCCAAAGATTTCGACATTTTACGACCGTCTTCGGCCATCACGAAACCGTGGGTAAGTACAGCATCATAGGGCGCGCGACCGCGCGTTCCACAGGCTTCCAACAAGGACGAATGGAACCAGCCACGGTGCTGGTCTGACCCTTCGAGGTATAGGTCAGCGGGCCATTTCAGGTCTTCGCGCTGTTCCAGACAAAACGCGTGAGTGGAGCCTGAATCGAACCAGACGTCCAAGATGTCGTCGATCTTTTCCCAAGCATCCAGATCGTCCACGAAGCCGTCCAAGAAACGCGCCTTGGCACCTTCAGCATACCAAGCGTCCGCGCCCTCTTGCGCGAAGGCGTCCTTGATGCGGGCCATTAGTTCTTCGGAGCGGTCAAACTCAGGCCCCGGAATGACCTGCCCCGTCTCCGTGTTGCGAAACACGCAAATTGGCACACCCCAAGCCCGTTGGCGCGACAACACCCAATCCGGGCGGTCGGCGATCATGCCATGCAGGCGGGTCTTGCCGCGCTCAGGCACGAAGCGGGTTTCTTCGATGGCCGCCAGCGCAGTCTGTCGCAATGTGCCGGTGTTGGAGCCGGGTGCTGTGTCCAACTCCTTGTCCATGTGGACAAACCATTGCGGCGTGTTCCTAAAGATGATCGGCTTTTTGGAACGCCAGGAATGGGGATATTCGTGCTTGAGGCGGCCACGGGCGAACAGGTTGTTTTGTCCGATCAACGCTGTGATGACCTTTTGGTTGGCATCACCTTTTTTGCCCTTATCGTCGATCACCCGCGCGCCCTCGAAACCGGGGGCGTCGGATGTGTAGGTGCCGTCATCGGCTACAGTGAAAGGGATCGCCGATGAAATGCCCCGGGCTTCGAGTTCCTTTGCGGACGACATCCAGATTTCAAAGTCGTCACGGCCATGGCCCGGCGCGGTGTGGACAAAGCCCGTGCCCGCATCGTCGGTGACGTGATCGCCTTCCAGCATGGGCACGGTGAAGTCGTAACCACCCAGACCAGCATCTGCGAGCGGGTGGGCGAGTGTCATTCCTTCAAAATCTGAAGCCTTTAGATCGGCCAGACGCTCGAAAGTCACCTTGGCC
Organism: Pseudomonadota bacterium; assembly: GCA_038746275.1. GTDB lineage: Bacteria > Pseudomonadota > Alphaproteobacteria > Rhizobiales > Rhizobiaceae > Pseudahrensia. The sequence goes on from JBCDKS010000005.1 coordinate 170,363, forward strand.
TTGACTGCACACTCATCGGCCAGTCTATCAGCGAAGATCAGCCTGTCTCCAGGTTGAGGGCCAAACTCTTGCTCGGCGGTGGCAACTTCGTAGAGGCCGTAGCTGATCCGGCCTGAATAACAAACTGCACGGTTGCCAGGCATCGTCCAAGGGGTGGTGGTCCAGATAACCACCGAAGCCTTTTCAAATAGATGACTTCGCGTAGCCCATTCAGGCGATGGAGTAGCAGGTGTATCCCTACCAACAAACGGGGGCATATATTTTCGCTGACGGACCGGAAACTTCACCCAGACCGTGTCGCTCTCGTACTGCTCATATTCGATCTCGGCTTCGGCGAGTGCTGTGCGTTCGACCACGCTCCACATGATCGGCTTTGACCCGCGATAAAGCTGGCCGGATTGGGCGAATTTCATCAGCTCGTTGGCGATGATCGCCTCGGCCTCAAAGTTCATCGTCAGATAGGGCTGTTTGAAGTCGCCAGTCACCCCCAGACGCAGGAACTCGTCCGTCTGAACGCCCACCCAATGGGTGGCGAAATCACGGCATTCCTTGCGGAATTCGTTGATCGGCACCTCGTCCTTGTTTTTGCCCTTGGCGCGATATTGCTCTTCGATTTTCCATTCAATCGGCAGGCCGTGGCAGTCCCAGCCGGGCACATAGTTGGAATCGTATCCCCGCATCTGAAACGAGCGGGTGATCATGTCTTTGAGGATTTTGTTGAGCGCGTGGCCGATGTGCAGATTGCCGTTGGCATAGGGCGGGCCGTCGTGGAGCACATATTTTGGTCGGCCAGCCGCGTCCTCGCGCAGCTTGCGGTAGAGGTCCTGGCTTTCCCAGGATGCGATGATTTCCGGCTCTTTCTTGGGCAGGCCAGCCCGCATGGGAAAGTCGGTTTTGGGCAGATAAAGCGTTTGCGCGTAGTCGCGGGTGTCAGAAGCGTCGGACATCTTGGATGGGTCTCATGGGTTCATCGGCGCTGCGGTGCAAAAAACTGGCCGATCGTCGCGAATAGTGGGTGTGAACAGTCTCAAGTCCCGAACGCGGCCCCGCCTCACAAAACGAGGCGCATCAGGCTGCGGTCGGGCGGATAATTCGCGGAGCCGGTATCGCCATCATGGAGATCGAGCAGAAATGAATAATCACGTGTTGCATGGCCAGCGCGTACCAAATGATCGCCATCAAAACCACCCCCCGGATGCACCTCTCAATATGTCGGGCCGTCCAGTTTGTCGTAGATCACTTTGCGCATGGCCCGGGTGGACCATTCGGGCGCCAGGGGGGCGAGCATGGCGGCGAATTTTGCCCCGGCTCCCGGATAGAGCTCTTTGGCGTTTCCCTTGGCGGTTTTTAGGATCAGCGTTGCGAGCTTCTCCGGCGGCATGCGCTTTTCGGCTTTGGCACCGGGAGGCGCGTGGCGTTCAGCCTGATCGGTTCTGGTGGGGCCGGGATAGACCGTCAGCACGCCGAGTTTTTTCTTTTTGAGCGGCTTGCGGATCGAGCGGGCGTAGGCCGCCAGACCGTCCTTGGAGGCCGCATAAACCGCCGCTCCGGGATAACCCACCGCGTGGCTGAGCGAGGAGATGAAAACGAATTTGCCCTTGGGAGCCATCAAGTCACGGGCCACCAATTGCGATGTCATGACAATGGGGGCCCGCACGTTCACACCCAGCAACCGGGCATAGGCGGCGACGGGTATCTCCTCAAACCTGCCCGTGGCGCTTACCCCAGCGTTCAAAAACACGAGATCGAACTGACGGTTGCCTGACGCGGTTTCGAAACTGTCCAGAAGACGATCCAGCGACGTGGGCACAGCGAGATCACACAGTCTCGCGGTGAGGCTACCCCGGCTTTTCATCACACGGGCGTCCAGCGGGTCGATATCCCGGTCAACCGCCACCACTTCATAACCCTGCGCCAAGAGGGCATCCGTCAAAGCCAAACCCAGCCCGCTGGCCGCTCCGGTCACCAGAGCTCTCACAGCCGGTCTTCTTTCACGCGGGTGAAGATTGATCCCCAACCATAAGTCCTAGTCAGCAAGCGACGGCGCTCCCGCTTGCGGATCGAGCGGATGATGGCCTTGGCGGCGCGTTTGGCCGGCATAAACAGCAGACGCACCGCCCCCAGTTTCAAGCCAACTTTGCTATGCATAGCGGTTCTCGTCGGGCCGGGGTGGATGGTGGAGACCATCACCTCTCCCAGCCACTCTGCCCACAGGGAGCGGGCCAAACCGTCTAAGGCAGCCTTTGTGGCCGCATAGGTTGCGAAGCCCGGCGCGCCTTTTTGGGCGGTCGATCCGATAAAAACCAAATGGCCCTTCGCCGCTTTCAACCGAGGGGCCAATGCGTGCGCAATCGCAATTTGTGCGGTGATATTGACCGTAATCTGATCGTGCACCGTTTCGGGCGGCTCTTCCCAAAACGGGCCGGTCCAGCCCATGGCCGCATTGAGAATGCACAGGTCCGGGCCGGGAAGATTGAGTTCGTCCAGCGCCTTGAGGATGTTGGCCGCCGCGCGGTTGGGATCGGCCTGATCTGCGCGAAAATAAAACACTGACGCGCCTCCGAACAGCGCCTTCTCATCCACCGATGTTTTTCGGCCCGTCGCAATGACGAGATGGGTGGCCCTGCTGTAGAGCTTGGCCAGTTCCAATCCGATGCCATCCGTCGCACCGGTTATGACCACCACTTTGGATTGCTGCCGGTCATCCCTGTCAAAGACGTCTTCGGGAAAGCCCTCCAGGACATCGTCATCTTGTTTTTTTGTCGGACGCCCCGCCATCTTAAGGGCCCGCGAAGTTCAAACGGTCGTCCAATGTGCTCAACGGTTTGGCCAACCGCAGCACGTCACGCGCCGCGTTTGAATCGCGATCCATCTGCTCCACCAGCGCTTCTGCACTGTCGAATTTCGCTTCGCCCCGCAGGAACTCAAACAAAGAGATCGTGATCGTTTCGCCGTAGAGGTCGCCGGAAAAATCAAAAACGAATGTCTCCAACAGCGGCGCGCCGTTATCAAAGGTCGGGCGTCGTCCGAAGCTCGCCACACCGTCATGCAGCGTGCCATCGGCGCGGCGCAGGCGGACGGCGTAAATGCCATGGGCGAGGGTCATGCCTTCCGGCAGTTTGATGTTGGCGGTTGGATAGCCCAACGTGCGGCCGAGCTGCGCGCCTTTGACCACGGTGCCCGAGACCGTCCACCGGTAGCCCAAAAGGTCTGCGGCCTCTTGCGCACGTTCGTCTTGAAGCGCATCGCGAATGCGGCTGGACGAGACCGGCTCACGCTGACGCGTCTCAGAGTTCTGCGCGGCAAGGGCGTCAACAGTTGTGACACCGAAGCCAAGTCTTTCACCCGCTTCCGCGAGCACCTGTGGCGTTCCTGCACGCTTGGTGCCAAAATAGAAATTGAAGCCCGTCACCACATGGCTTGCGCCTGCCCATTCCAACAGGAAATGCGCGATGAAGTCCTCGGCGGAGGTTGCCGCCAAATCCGCGTTGAACGGCAGCGTCAGCAGGCCGTCTAAGCCAAAAGCGGCCAACACACGCGCCTTGTCAGAAGGGGGCGTCAGCCGAAACACCGGCACGTCTGGCTGAAAGAACGCGCGGGGGTGCGGTTCAAACGACAGCACGTAGCAGGGTTTTTTTTGCTGATGGGCAATCTTCAGCGCTTGGCTGATCACAGATTGATGGCCGCTGTGCACCCCATCGAAGTTCCCAATCGCTAACACGCCACCCCGCATGGCCTGCGGCAATGGGCCATCCAACACGCGCGCCAAGAAGTCTCTTGTTGGTAAAGAAGAAGCGGGCGAGGACATGTCCATTATGCAGACGCCTTATCCCAGACCAAACGGGGTATCCAAGCCGTCGGCTCTGCGTTGTGTTGCATCAAGAACGCTTCCAGTCTTTCCGGATCAGGCGTTTCGGGGCCCGACCCTGCAGCCGCATAGTCAGCGGCATGGATGCCTGCGGAAACATATAATAGATCGAAGCCATTGCCCAAGGCACCCGCGACGTCCGTTGGCATACCGTCACCGATGGCCAAAACCCTGGCCTTGTCCGCCCCGGATGGTGTCCCAGATGATGTGATGGCGTTGAGTTTTTTCATGGCCAGATCGTAGATCGGTTTGTGCGGTTTTCCGGCCAGTCGCACCTCGCCGCCCATTTGTTCGTAAAGCCGCGCCAACGCACCGGCGCACCAGATCAGCCGGTCACCCCGCTCCACCACGATATCGGGGTTTGCGCAGATAAACGGCACGCCCCGCGCAATGGGCTCGACAAAACGGTCTTTGTAATCGTCGGGTGTTTCCGTCTCATCTTCAAACAAGCCGGTGCACACAAAGGCGTCCGCAGCGCTTTCGCCCGCTAAGGCAACATTCAACCCATCGAACAAGGGGGCGTCCCTTGGCGGGCCAATGTGGAAGACACTGCCGTCGACCTGCGCAATCAGATCGCGGGTAACGTCGCCGGATGTTACGATATCATCGCAGACACCCGCAGGTGCGCCCAGTTGCGCCAATTGCTCAACAACACCAGCGCGCGGTCTTGGGGAATTGGTAATCATGATCACCTTGCCGCCCTCGGCACGAAACTGCGACAGGGCGTTAGCGGCCTGCTCATACACAGCCACACCGTTGTGCAATACGCCCCAAACGTCACAAAAAAGCGCGTCGTAGCGACCGGTCAGATCACGCAATCCATAGATGCGCCCAAATCGGTTTTTGGCTGATGTGTTCATGGCCGAAGGCCTTGCCGCGTGCGGGTGTTTGTTTCGGACGTGCGGTAGGCCGCCGATCAAAAGACGTCAAGGTGGCCGAGCGATGCGGAGCGGTGATCCCCACCCAACGGATGCCTCCCGAACCTGCCTCCGCCTTCCCTGTGGTTAAAGAACGATGGTACAAGATGAATTGCCATCTTCCCCAATGTGTTTGCACGCTTTACTAAGGATTAAGGCAACCGCAGGGGCAACGGCTCCGGCACACCGCTCCATCGATTTGGATGGACGTTCGTGGTGGAGCAAAAGTGCATGTTCAAAGCGTTCCAAAACGCAGGGATACAAGAAAGACTGAATGGCGGCGTCCCGGGCGTCGCTGTGGCTGTTCTTCTGGGCACGCTTGCAGGCTTGCTGGTCATGATTTCCGGCATCGCCACAGTGCTGGGCGCAATAATTGCCGGTGTAGTGCTCGGCGCGTTGGTGCTGCTTTGGCAGCGGGTAAAGACCGTTGAGAAACGCCTTTCGTCGCGCCGCAGCCAAGAGGAAGACCTGCTGGCATTTGAGAAATCGGTAAACGCGCGTCTGGAAGGGTTCCAGCGCAGTCTTGCTGACGAGCGCGAAGGCATTGAGGCGGTGTTGGCGCAGGGTGAAACCCGTATCGGGGCGGTGCGCGGTGAGCTTTCCAAGTTCGAGCAAAGACTGGACGAAATGGCCAAAGACGTCGGGCGACTGTCCGATCAGGTCAATCCGCGTGGCGTGCCGATACCGCCGGAGGATGCCATTTCCGCTCAGGTGCCGCCCATCGCAATTGTAGCCCAAACGCCACAGGCAGTGAACATGAAGTCGGCCGTCGCCAATGACGGCCTGTCGATGCATCTGCAACCTATTGTCGACATCGCGCACCGTACACCAACCCTCTATGAGGCTTTTATGCGTGTGCGGTCTGCGCGTGGCCAGTATCTGGATCAGCCGCAATTTCAAAAGATGGCCAGTCAGGGCGGCCTCATGCCCACCATCAACAAAAAGGTGCTGTTCAGTTCCCTGCGTATGCTGCGCCGGCTGGGCGAAAAACAAATGCGGGCCGGCGTGCTGTGCCAGATTGACGGCCAGTCGCTCTCCGACACAAAGGGCTTTCAAGAGATCGCAGCCCTGTTGAAAGCCTACGCCCATATGAACGATCTGATCGTCATCGAGGTGAGCCAACGCACGTTCAACACGCTCAAAGATCGGGAAGCCGAACGGCTCTCTTTGATCGCCGATCTGGGCTACGCACTCTCTTTGGGGCAGACGCAGGACGTGTCATTTGATGCGCTTGCTCTTTCGGATCGTGGGTTTCGATATGTGCGCGTACCAACAACGATTTTGCTACACGCAGACATTGACGAGGGTGGCGGCCACACGTCCCGCGACCGGCTGTCCAGTGAGCTGGCCCATGCCGGCCTGACGCTGATCGCAAATGAAGTTGAACGGGAGCAGGATGTGTTGCGCTTGATCGACTTGAATGTGGCCTATGGCCAAGGCGCCGTCTTTGCCCCGCCCCGCCCTGTGAAAGCCGACCTTCTGACCGCCCCAAGTTATGAGTCCGCTGATACGACAGCCGCCAGTGCGGCGCGCTAAAAACGCACGTCGCTTAGGTTCAGTTGGCCAAACAAAAAACCGCCCCGGTTGCCCGGGACGGTTTTTCGTTCGACCGTCGGTCGCCCATCCAAGTGGGTTGCGTTTTTACTTGGAGATCGCCAGTTCTGCGATCTTCTCAGCGATGTTTTCGAAAGCGTCCAATAGGGACTGCTTGTCACGGGCATCGTAGTAGAGCTTAAGCCCGCCCCCGGCTGGTGAGGCGCAGTTTTCCAGCATGGTCTTCACGCTTGAGCCGTTGCGCACATCGAAGGCGATTGAATAGACCTGAATGCCTGCCGCTTTGGCGTTTGCGCAGGTCTCCACCAAATGCTCGTCCATCGCCTTTTGCCACGTGCCGCCGTTTTGGCTTGGGTTTTTGATGGCATCAAAGCCCTCAAAAATTCGCTGACGCTTGGTCGTGTGGCCGCTTTGGCCGTACCCGAAGGCACCGTAACCGGACTTGTTCAGGTTTCGGCCATCGCCCCAGTTCGGGTACACGTGGTTACCATCGGTCATGATGATGAGGATTTTCTTGTTGTCCTCTTCCGCGTAAGACCGGCCGCGGGTGAAGGGAGTGCCCGGAGACAGTGTTCTCCAGCCCCAACCAAACCCTTGCAACACATTTGTAAAGCCGCTGGCACGCATGTTGTTGATAGCGGTGAGCACCTGCGAACGCGAATCTGTCAGATCCGTGATCGCCCGCGTTGTGCAGCCTGAGTTTGGACCACCTTCACTTGGGAAGCCGTTGCGATTGCGGTTCACATCATAGACGCGCGGGTTGTTGAAATATTTCCACGTCCAGAACTGGCGCTTGTGCTGGTCGGTGCCGGTCCCGGTAAACTGCTTGTCACGGTAGTGCGGCCCTTGCGACGCATCGGCATATGGCCAGTTGTGGCTGTCTTCGAGGTAATTGTTGTCATAGTCCTCCTCGTAGATGCGGTTGCCATCCACCCAGGCTTGGGTCGTGCTGCCGCCCTGCCACCGACCGCGGCCACCGTATTCGGCGCTGTAGTAGTTGGCGCGCGCGCCGGACCAGTGGACCGTTTTGCGGTGACCATCGTTCCAACGCTTACAGGTGCGGTTACGACGCCAACGGGTGCAGTAGTATTGCGAGCCTGTGCTGACGGTGCCGATGTTTTTCTCGTACTTGCCGTTCCAATGGTCCGGCGTGTCAGGGGCAAACGTTGGCACGAACAAGGTGTCCGGCTTGCTGGTTTTGGGCGTATCATCTGTTGTGCTGTAAGGGTGTGGACGCATTTCCACGCAGCCGCTCCAAGAAATGCGCAGATTGTCGTACAGTGTCTGACGGGTCAGCCAGCGACCGCTTTTGTCCTTAAAACCACCCGACACGGCACGCGCGTTAGGATCGTCTTCCCATTTCAGATTCTCATGGTGAATGGAGGACTTGCCGAGGCGATCCATCCAAGAGGCGTTCTTATTGTTGGACCCCACATTCACTGTGGCCGCAAACGGCACCAGCGAGAACTGAACCGGCTTTGGCTTCAAGCTGGAGGCCATGGAGTCGTGCAAGGTGTTGACCATGTTTCTGGCCGCTTCCTTGAGTGTTCCAATCTTGTTGTTGGAACCCATGGAGCCCGAGTTATCGAGCACAAGCGCGATTTCGACCGAATCGTTGCCGCATTTGACGGTGGTGGCAGCGTTCAAATTGGCATGGTTCGGGTCGCCTGAATCTTGAAACGCCTTGCGCACTCCGTCAAAAAACATGGGATGACGCAATTTGGCCGTCGCCGTAACACCGGTGGTGGTGCACTCCCCGCCATTCGTGTCGATCTTAATGGAGCCGGTAGAATTTTTGAGGTTGCCCAGGTTGGCAGCAAACATGCGTTCACCGGCGGCTTGCGCTTCTTTTGCGGTACCGCCTTTTGATAATGTCTTTGCGGCGGCCAATGCGGCAGCGTCTGTTGCATTTTGGAAGTTGACGCGGGCACGGTACATTTCCGCCACGTCCACGGCCGCACCCACCGTCACGAGCAACGGCGTCATGATGAGTGCAGTTGTGATGGCCACATTGCCGCCCTTGTGGCGCAGAAAATGTCCAGCCTTGGCGAAGCGCGACGCTTTGGGCATTGCGCCACCTGCCATTGTGGGGGGCGTCCCTTTCAATGTCTTTTCCATTTTCATTCCCTTTTTGTTTCAATACCGCCCGGCCAAGCGACGCAGGTGAACTGCGCATACAATTCGGACCGCATGTGAGCCGACAGTATCGAGGACAAGCGTTGAAGATGGCTTGAAAAGCTGGGTAAACGGCTGCTGAAAATGTGGCCGCAGACCGGTGGTGTCGCATTAAGATACCGGTTACCAACGCGCCGTGTTCTGTGCCGATACGGAGCAGAACAGGTGCTTTTGGGATGCGCGGGTTAAGAGGTTTGACCCGTGAAAGACCCATTTTTAACGACGCCGTTGGCGAAGCGTTAACCTTTCAGACTCCTTAACAGCCGTTAACCACCTCAAATTTGAGCAATCGGCTGGACTTTGCGTTCCGCACCGTTGACATGGCGGGAGCCTGTTCTTATTTCACCGTCGTTAGCACTTGGAATGAGGAGTGCTAATACATAATCCCAATGTTGAACGTGAAGCGCTGCCGTCCGCAAAACGGGCGAGCGGCGCAAGAACAGGGTCTTAAGACATGGCTAAACTGAATTTCCGTCCGCTGCACGACCGCGTGGTTGTCCGCCGCGTGGAAGCCGACACCAAAACCGCCGGTGGCATCATCATTCCTGACAGCGCTCAGGAAAAACCCGCTGAAGGCGAAATCGTCTCAATCGGCTCCGGCGCACGCGATGAGAGCGGCAAACTGGTTCCATTGGACGTTAAAGCGGGAGACCGCATCTTGTTCGGCAAATGGTCCGGTACCGAGGTAAAGATCGGCGGCGAAGATCTGCTGATCATGAAAGAATCCGACATCATGGGCGTGATCGGCTAATCCTAGCCCTTTCCCCTAAGTCCATTTTCAAAGACAAGCCTGCTCCCAATTTCAGGGGCAGCACAGGAGACCAATCATGGCTGCTAAAGAAGTAAAATTTGGTGCCGATGCGCGTGAGCGGATGCTGCGCGGCGTCGATATTCTCGCCAACGCTGTTAAAGTGACCTTGGGCCCGAAAGGCCGCAACGTCGTTCTCGACAAATCCTTCGGTGCACCGCGCATCACCAAAGACGGCGTGTCCGTTGCCAAAGAAATCGAACTTGAAGACAAGTTTGAAAACATGGGCGCACAGATGGTGCGCGAAGTTGCGTCCAAGACCAACGACATCGCCGGTGACGGCACGACAACTGCAACCGTGTTGGCTCAGGCCATCGTGCGCGAGGGCGTGAAAGCTGTTGCCGCCGGCATGAACCCAATGGATCTGAAGCGCGGCATCGACAGCGCTGTTGATGACGTTGTGGACGCCCTCAAAAAGATGTCGAAAAAGATCAAGACATCCGACGAAGTGGCACAGGTCGGCACGATCTCTGCAAACGGCGAAGTTGAAATCGGCTCGCGCATCGCGGAAGCCATGCAGCGCGTCGGCAATGAAGGCGTCATCACGGTTGAAGAAGCCAAGTCGCTGGAATCTTCCCTCGACGTGGTGGAAGGCATGCAGTTCGACCGCGGCTACCTGTCTCCATATTTCGTGACCAATTCCGAAAAAATGCTCTGCGACCTGGATGATCCATACATCCTGCTGCACGAGAAAAAGCTCACCTCCCTGCAGACCATGCTGCCAATCCTGGAAGCTGTTGTGCAGAGCGGCAAGCCGCTTCTCATCATCGCGGAAGACATTGAAGGCGAAGCGCTGGCGACCCTCGTGGTCAACAAGCTGCGCGGTGGCCTAAAAGTCGCTGCTGTGAAAGCCCCTGGCTTCGGCGACCGTCGTAAAGCCATGCTGGAAGACATTGCCATCCTCACCGGTGGCCAGGTCATTTCCGAAGATCTCGGCATCAAGCTTGAAACCGTCACCCTCGACATGCTCGGCACCGCCAAGCGCGTTTCGATCTCCAAAGAAGAAACCACTGTCGTTGACGGCGCAGGCAAGAAAAAAGACGTGGAAGCCCGCGTTGCGCAGATCAAACAGCAGATCGAAGAAACAACTTCCGATTACGACCGTGAGAAGCTGCAGGAACGTCTGGCGAAACTCGCTGGCGGTGTTGCCGTGATCTCCATCGGTGGTGCCACCGAAGTGGAAGTGAAAGAGAAGAAAGACCGCGTGGACGATGCGTTGAACGCAACCCGTGCCGCTGTCGAAGAGGGCATCGTGCCCGGTGGTGGCGTTGCGCTGCTGCGCGCTTCCGACAACATCAAAACGGCTGGCGACAACTCCGATCAGGACGCCGGTGTCAAAATCGTGCGCAGCGCGCTGCAGTCACCGATCCGTCAGATCGCGGCCAACGCGGGTGACGAAGGTTCTATTGTTGTCGGGAAGATCCTCGACTCCAAGAAAGAGACCTTCGGCTACAATGCACAGACCGGCGACTATGGCGACATGATCTCCATGGGCATTATCGACCCGGTGAAGGTCGTCCGTCACGCCTTGCAGGACGCGGCTTCCATCGCATCCTTGCTGATCACCACCGAAGCCATGGTGGCGGAAGCCCCGGCCAAAGAGGGCGCTGGTGGCGCTCCAGCCATGCCTGACATGGGCGGCATGGGCGGTATGGGCGGCATGATGTAGGTCAGCCGTTCAGATCAGTCTGAATAACGAGGCCGGGGCAAACGCCCCGGCTTTTTTTTGTTGGTCGCATTACAACAATCGTCATTGCCGGAGGTGTTCCAGCAATCCGCACGCAGTGTCCGTAACGCGCGCCATTGATTGCGAAAAACCGGCTACAACTTCCCTCTTTGCTTTTCGCGCATGGGCGTTATTGTTCCTACATGTCTCTGCCCCGCGAACACGTTCGAGATGACTATCCACGGCCCGCAATTTGCGAGCCGTTCGAGTATGTTGTGACCATCGACGTGGCGGACCGAACGATTGTTTTTGCAACCGGCGGCTACCGCGCGCTGGAGACCTACCATCCGCCGTCCTATTACCTGCCAATGGCATCCGTTGCGGAGGGCATTTTACGGCCCAATCCCAAACGCAGCCTGTGCGAATGGAAGGGCGAAGCGTCTTATTTTGATGTTGTGGTCGGCGGACGTGTGTTGGAAGCGGTTGCGTGGACCTACCGCAACCCCACACCGGAATTTGCGCCAATCAAAGATCATGTGGCGTTTTATGCCGAACCCATGGACCGCTGCACGGTTGCTGATGTTGTGGTGCAGCCGCAGGCCGGCAATTTTTATGGCGGTTGGGTGACACCCAATCTTGAAGGCCCCATCAAGGGTGCGCCGGGGACTGTTCACTGGTAAATGGGTGCTGAAGTAACGCGCATCCCGCCCCCTCTCTGTCGGCTGCGCCGACATCTCTCCCGCGAGGTCAGCGCATGGGCGCCGGGTTGCTCTTTGCAACCCAGCGGTTCAATCAAATTGTGAGCCACTCTAGCCAGCTGATAGGGCCGGACGTTTTTTTTGAACGATGAGGAAGCCCAGCATTCCCTTCTCCCCCCTCGAGGGGGAGATGTTCCGAAGGGACAGAGGGGGGCGGTGTTAGCTACTTTAGCACGTCACCCAGTTTTCCCACCACCTCGTCTGCCAAAGCCCTCGTATCCCCGCTCCAATCGGCGCGGTTGCTTTCAATCAAGTTGGCTTGGCTCTTCAAAATCACACCATCGTCCAAAATTTTCAGACGGTTGGCGCGCATGGTGGAGCCGGTGGAGGTGATGTCGACAATCGCATCCGCTGCACCGGAAGCCGGTGCGCCCTCGGTCGCGCCAAGGCTTTCGACAATTCGGTAAACACCCACCCCGTGATTGCGAAAATGGCTTTGAGTCAGTTGAAAATATTTGGTGGCCACGCGCAATCGCCGCCCGTAGCGCGCCCGAAAGTCTGCAGCAACATCGTCGAGATCAGCCATGGTGGAGACGTCCACCCACGCCTCGGGCACGGCCACCACAACTTCGGCGTGGCCAAAGCCGAGGGCATGCCGGAAGGTGACCGTTTGATCGACCTGCGGGATGTTTTCGCGCGCCAGATCTTCGCCCGTCACACCCAAATGGACCGCGCCACGCGCCAGTTCGCGCGTGATTTCGGAGGCTGATACGAACAGCACCTCGATGTCATCTCGCCCGGTAATCCTGCTCTGGTAAGCGCGGGTGTCTTTCGGCTCTTCGATTACCAGGCCTGCGCTTGCAAAAACGGCCAGCGTGTCCTGCTTGAGACGTCCTTTGGACGGGATGGCGATCTGCAATGTCATGGCCGCCGCCCTCCCCCGCTCACAGCGGCTTGCACGCGATCCAGCGACAGTGAAAAACCAACGGCGGGAATGGGCGCTGGACTGCCGAGCAGGGTGCAAAGCCGGTCATAGCGCCCGCCACCGCCCAGCGAGACACCGTCGCGCGTCGCCTCAAAAACCAACCCCGTATAGTAATCGAGTTTCCGGCCGAACGCTGCGCTGTAGGTAAGGGGATCGAGTACAGTGTTGCGACGGGCCAAGCCGCCCAAGCGCTCATCAAACCGTTTGATCGCCGCGTGTAAGTCCAAGCCCGCCCAACCGGCAAAGACGGTCAAGTGTTCCGGCGCTTCCGCCAAGGGGCAATTCAGATCGAGAAAGCCGGAAAGAATGCGCGCCGCTTCCGGCTCCAACCGCAAGTCTTCTTCCTGCGTCCGTTCGATCATCCGTCTGGCAATCGCCTCCGGCGAGCGGCCCGCTGTGGGCGCAAGACCGGCGGCTGACATTTCATTGGCCACAAGATTGATCAAGCCCGCCTCGTCTCCGGCCAGCGCCAGTGTCGTCGCGGGCTTGTCCCTGTCCTGTGCGTCATCATCGGCGGTTGCACGGCCCTCCATCAGTCGGGCCAGTTGCCCGTTCTCACCGAAGGCGCGACGCAGGCGACGGGCCAGTGCGGCGGGCAAGTCCAGCGCCTTTACCACGGCATCGAACAGGGCCTGATCGCCCAAGGTTGTTTGGGCGTCTTCAACACCGGCGATGCGCAGGCTGCTCAGAAAGTCCGCCAGGCATTGGGCGTCCGCGGCCACGGTGACGGCGTTGCCAAGGTCTTCGATGCCGACTTGCTCAAACTCGGTTCCATCCGGGCGGGCTTGGCGAAACACCTGCCCACCACAGGCATAACGCGCCGCCGCATCACCGGACTGGATGTGATGCAGGCCCACGGGAATGGTGAACTCCGGACGCAGGCACATGGTGGTGCCGTCCACCGCCTCGGTGATGAAAATACGCCGCCGCAAGTCTTCGCCGGCCGTTTCCAAGAACGGATCAGCCGGTTGCAGGACGGGCACATCCGCCACGTCCGGCGCGGTTTGGCGCAAGTGTGTGAGGAGGGTTTCAAGCATCACAGGACGTGCCTTGAGAGTGGCATCCCGCCCCCCCTCTGTCGTCTGCGACGACATCTCCCCCGCGCGGGGGGAGAGTGGAAAGCTGGGTTGCCTCCAGAGTTGGAAGCAATAGTCCGAACTCTCGGCTTGCTAGCTCTCCCCCCTTGCGGGGGAGATGTCGGCCTTGCCGACAGAGGGGGGGCGGGATGTTTACCATCACCCTTCGCTCTCCTGCGCGGCCAGAATTTCCCGCACTTTGGCCACCATGTCCTCCACCTTCACAACTTGCTGGGCGGGGCGGGCGGCGCGCCATTCTTCATTGTCGGTGATTTCAGCCGCGAGGCGTTTGCCTTCGATCAGGTCCTTGATCTGCACTTCGCCCGCCGCCCGTTCGTCAGAACCTTGAATGATCGCGATAGGCGAGCCGCGCCGGTCGGCATATTGGAGTTGCTTGCCAAACTGCTTTGGATTGCCCTGATACATCTCAGCGCGAATGCCGTGAGTGCGCAGGTCTTGAACCAGCTTTTGGTAGCCCGCCAGCGCCTCCATATCGCGGTCCATCACGCAGACCACAACCGGGCCTTTGACCGTGTCGGCTTCCAGCTTGCCAAGGTTTTTCAGCGCAGACATGAGGCGAGACACGCCGATGGAGAAACCGGTTGCAGGAATGTCTTGGCCGGTAAAGCGCTTCACGAGGCCGTCGTAGCGACCTCCGCCAGCGACGGAGCCAAACGTTACGGTCTCGCCTTTTTCATTGGTTACGGGGAATGTCAGTTCGCATTCATAGACAGCGCCGGTGTAATATTCGAGGCCTCGGACCACTGATGGATCAATCAGAATTTTGTCAGTCCCGTAGTCTGAGTCTCTAATCAACCGTCGCATGAACTCGAGCTCTTCCAACGCCTCGCTAATGCTGGTCGGTAGCGAACTTAACTTCGCCCACATTCGCAGATACCGTTTATACACCGTAATCGAAAAAGGCTTTTTCCATTTGTATGACAGTATCCGGTGGTAGCCGTTTAGAATTCTGATTTGCTCTTCCGAAAGCCCCACACCCTTAGTGAAATCGCCACTATCATCCATGCGTCCCGTCGTAAGCAGTTCACCAACACCTTCGGCGCCGAACTTATCTAATTTGTCAATCGCTCGAAGAACCTCAAGCCGCCTCGGTGCATTGTCATCACCACCAAGGCCAATTGCCTCCATCACCCCATCAAGCACTTTGCGGTTGTTCACGCGGATCACATAATCTCCGCGCTTGATCCCCAAAGCCTCCATTGTATCCGCCATCATCATGCACATTTCGGCGTCGGCGCTTGGGCCTGGCGCGCCGACTGTATCCGCATCGAACTGCATGAACTGACGAAATCTCCCCGGACCGGGCTTTTCGTTTCGGAAGACGTAGCCTGCGCGGTAGGTGCGGTAGGGCGTCTGTAACGTGTTGATGTTTTGGGCGAAATGACGGGCCAACGGCGCGGTGAGGTCGTAGCGCAGGCTCATCCATTGGTCGTCATCATCGGTAAGTGAAAACACGCCTTCGTTGGGACGATCCGTGTCGGGCAGGAACTTTCCCAGCGCATCGGTGTATTCAAACAGCGGGGTTTCAACGGGGTCAAAACCGTAGCGCTCGTACACCTCTTTGATCTTGGCCATCATGGCTTCTGTCGCGCGGATGTCCGCTGCATCGCGATCCACAAAACCGCGCGGCTGACGGGCCTTGAGGCGCTGAGGTTTTTTCTTTTTTTCGGCCATAAATCGTGCGCTTGATCGGGATGGGTGTGGTCGGGCGTTTCCCTATCCCGTGTAGGCCCATGCGGGCAAGGGCGGGCAGGTGGGGGGCGCGTGTGGGCAAAGTTGGGCGAGTGGGGAAGAGAGGGACTGCTGGCCAGTTTTGTGCGAGCCGTGAGCATCGCGCCCCCCAATCCGACCCGGCTGTGCCGGGCGAGGGGAGCTGCGCGTTGTGACGGGGCTTTAGCAAGCGAAGCCGCAACGCGCGCTATGCAAATCCGTCCCCACGGCCTAATGCGTCGCGGATGCGTTTATTTTTTCTCACCAGCCTTACGATGATCGCCTTTGCCGGAAACTCCGTGCTGGGACGATTGGCCTTGGCGGACGGGACGATGGATGCGGCGAGCTACTCGTTCTTGCGCGTCGCGTCCGCCGCCGTGCTGTTACTGGTGCTTGTCCAACTGCGCTATCCGGCTGACCTTTCGCACGTCAAGCGCGAGAGCAATTGGACCGCCGCCTTGGCGCTGTTTGGTTACGTCGCTTTCTTCTCTTATTCTTACCACGCGCTGGACACGGGCATGGGCGCGCTCATCCTGTTTAGCTGCGTCCAAGCGGTAATGATCGGTTGGGGGCTGTATAAAGGCGACCGTCCGGGCGTTTTAGAATGGCTTGGTATTGCCATGGCGTTCGGCGCGTTCGTATTCCTGATGTCGCCCGGGCTCACCGCACCGCCTTTTGTGGCCAGCGTGATCATGGGCTTCGCGGGCGTTGCGTGGGGCGTGTATTCGCTGCTGGGCAAACGCGCCACCAACCCGCTTTTGGCCACGACGGGCAATTTCACCCGCGTTGTGCCCATGGTGGTCGCGCTGTCGCTGGTGTCGGTTCTGGTATTCGATATGTTCGCCGTCACACCGTTTGGCATCACGATGGCTGTGCTGTCAGGCGCAGTCACGTCCGCCCTGGGCTACGCGCTTTGGTATCAGGTGTTGCCATTGCTGACGGCAACGCGGGCCGCCATCGTTCAACTGACGGTGCCCGTATTGGCGACGTTTGGGGGCATCGTCTTTGCCGGAGAGGGGCTGACGCTGCGCTTTGCGTTATGTTCAGCCTTCATTTTACTGGGCATCGCCCTGTCCGTGTTGGCGAAATCGAAGCGCGGCTAATATGTACTAACATGGGCGGCGGAAGGCACGGCGGGCCTTTTCAACTTTTTCGCGCCATGGGCAGTCCTCGAAATGGTCGTTGACCAAACCCATGGCTTGCATAAACGCGTAGCAGGTGGTGGGGCCGACAAAACTCCAGCCGCGCTTTTTCAGTTCTTTGGACATGCGGGTCGAGGCTTCGGTTTTCGTCAGCGCCGAAATACTCTCATAGTCAGCCACCGCAGGGCGGTCGAGCGGGCCCGGTTCAAACGCCCAAAACCATGCTCCCAAGGAGCCTTCCGCCTTTTCCATCTCAATGGCGCGTTTGGCGTTGTTAATCGTGGAGACGATCTTGCCGCGGTGGCGGATGATGCCGACATTGGTGACCAGACGCTCCACATCCTCGTCTGTATAGGTTGCGATGCGGTGATAGTCGAAATCGTCAAACGCTTCGCGAAAGTTCTCCCGCTTGCGTAAAATCGTCAGCCAGGACAGGCCGGATTGAAAGCCTTCCAGGCAAATTTTTTCAAACAGACGCTGATCATCGTCCTGCGGCATGCCCCATTCGGTGTCGTGGTAATGGGCGTAATCGGGCTCGTTTTCCTTACCAAAACACCGCCAAATCCCATCCGGTCCCGCAACCATACCCTTTGGTGGCGCTTGATTGGGCGATGCTGGTTTGTCTTCGTCTGCGCTAATTCCGGTCATGGTGGGCTCCTGTCATCGCAGGATGGAACTTTCGGTTTGTGCGGTGGTGTGTGTGCGGGACACTGGTTTGTCCGGCGCAATTGGTCAATCTTATCGAAGAGACGCGCTACAGCATGGCGCGAAATGACGTTGGGATCGGAACGGGCGAGTTGAGCAAGCGCAAGCACGGGGGACAGACTGCTGGCATGACACGCCATACCGCAATTTGGGCAACCGTTGTGTGCTTGATCTCTTTCGTCGTGGTGCTGCCCGCACGGGCCTTTGATGATCGCGCGGTGATCGACGGGTTTAATCGTACCGTGTTTGGTTCAGAATATCTGGGAGACCGGTTTGCCCGCACGTATGTGCGCAAGTTTACCCGGCCCGTGCGCTTTTACGTGCGCTCCCGTGTGGGCCGCAAGCCGATTGGGCAGGTGCATCAATTCATTTCGCAATTGCCGGGCTTAATTGACAATCTGCAGGTGCAACTGATGAGCAGCGTGCGGTCGGCCAATTTCGTAGTGCACCTCGTCAGCCGCGCCCAATATGCCGACACCGTAAAACGCATCGTGCTGCGCAATCCAAACGCTCGGGTGCGGGGCAAATGCATGGTGCGGTCTGTCTTTTCCAAAGCGGGTATCACACGATCAGACGCTGTGATCGTGGTGGACGAAGGCGAGGCCTTGTTCAGCCGCTGCATGACCGAAGAGATTTTGCAGGGTTTGGGGCCGCTCAACGATGACCCAACGCTGGTGGGCAGCATGTTTAATGACACATCGCCCTATACCGAGTTTCGGCGTTTTGACCGGCTTATACTGAATGCCTTGTACGATCCGCGCATTCGGGTCGGGGCCAGTCCCAGCACCGTCGCGCCGCTGCTGCCGATGGTGGTGCGGGACGTACGAGCCCGCATTGAAGGCTAGGGATTTGGCGACACCCTTCACCCTCATACTTAACGCGATCTTGCGTTAACCACGCTCATTCAGCCCTGTTTTACCAAGCCAAAAGGTAAACAGGGTGTTTCATGCCGTTTGGCAATTTGATTCATATTTTCGTCGCTTGGCACGGGTGATGGTGGGCGCTCTTGGTTTTTTGTTGTGAGTAAACCCCATGCGAGTTTTGACCTTTTTTCAGGGGGCGGTCTGCGCCCTCGCCCTTGTTCCATTTGCGCTGGGTGCACTGCACACGGGTGCAGCCGATGCAGGTTCACGCTACGGCACACCGCCGCCTCTGACATTGAGTTCTGATCTGACATCGCCCTGGACGCTGCAGTTGAAGCCGCGCAGCCACGCTTCGCGGGAAGCGAAACGGCGCGCCATGAGCCGCAAAAAGCGAGCCATGCGGGTAATCCGTCGCAAGCAGGCTAAGCCGGTCCGTCGCTCGGGCGTGCGGTCCGGCCTACAGACCGCTTCCATCACGCGGGGCAGCGCGGCGCTGCGCAAGTCTATCGCTCCCAGCATCAAGGCGGATCTGCTGCCAACCACCGTTCATTGGGGCGGCAAAGAGCGTCCGGGCACGATCATCGTCAATACGATTGAGCGTCGCTTGTATCTCGTTCTGCCGGGCGGCCAAGCGCGACGCTATGCGGTGGGCGTTGGCAAACCCGGCTTTGAGTGGGCGGGCACCCACAAAGTGACCCGCAAAGCTGAATGGCCCTCTTGGACGCCGCCAAAGTCCATGATCGCCCGCGAAAAGAAGAAGGGGCGCATCCTGCCCAACTTCATGCCCGGTGGACCGAAAAACCCGATGGGCGCGCGGGCGCTGTATTTGGGATCGAGCATTTATCGCATCCACGGTACGACACAGAACTGGAGCATCGGCCAAGCGGTCTCATCCGGTTGCATCCGCATGCGCAACCAGGACGTGATGGATCTGTACGATCGCGTGCCGGTGGGCGCACGGGTGAAAGTGATCTGATATAACATAATCTGATTTTTAGGCGGCCCGCCCCTTGGGCGGGCCGTTTTTCGACTCGGCACTTGCCTTGGCGCTCGTTTGTCACCGTACGGTGGATCGGCGCATAGGTTGGGGCTTTTGGCTCAAAAAGCGATGCAAATGGGTCACAGATATCGTGCAACTGACTGGACACCGGCAGGTGTCAGACCAAAGCTGCATTAAATCGCAAGGCCAAACGTCGACACATACCTGTTGCAGGCGTAAGAAAAGACTCGAAATAAAGACAAGCAGGCATACTTCCCATGCGCCCGAACTCGACACCCCTTGCGTTAGCTCTCGCTGCCTCAACCACGTTGATGGCCGCAACCTTCGTATCCTCCGCGCAGGCCGAGACAACACTATCGATTTTTGGTGGCGCAAACTTCTCTCCCCACTCCACAGTTGATTACGATTTCAACAGCGGAACTTCTGGAAGCGAGACGGTTGCTTGGGATGGAGCATCGTTTGAATACCCACCGTATTGGGGTGCCCGCATCAACTACTGGTTTGATCAAGCGCCCGCTTGGGGTGTCGGCTTGGAGTTCACGCACGCCAAAGTAAAGGCGGATCCGTTACCCGCAGATTTTGACAAGCTTGAGTTCACCGATGGTATCAACTTCCTGACGCTGAACGCCTACTACCGCTACGACACACAGACGGAATGGACACCGTATGCCGGTGTTGGCCTTGGGCTTTCCATCCCGCATGTCGAAGTTATCGAGGCGGGTAGCACTGTCGAGACAATCGAATATCAAGTCACCGGTTTCGCAGCGCAGGCGCTGGTCGGGGTCGACTACGCAATCACTGATAACTGGTCTGCATTTGCCGAATACAAAATGACATACGGTCAAGTGGAAGCCGACTTGAGTGACGGCGGCTCGCTGAGCACTGACATCATATCCAATCAGATCCTGTTCGGGATTACATATAAACTGTTTTGATCGTCGGCACCGCACTCTGAAGCGTTAGCGGCGCTTAAAAGTTTCTCCGGGGAAACATGGAACGGGTCTCGTGCTGGGCGAGGCCCGTTTTTGTTTGGAATGGTGGAGGTTGATGAGACAGTCAGGCTGGTTGCAACGCATGCGTTCTCACTGCCAGGGCGGATACTAGATCATTTCTATCTTTGATAGAACCGATCCAGTTGTGGCGCTCTCGCTGTCGGCCTCAAGGGGCCTTGGCGACCCTAGGTGGAGAGAGGGGCGGCGCATAAGCGCCGGGTTGCCCTTCGCAACCGAGCGGTTCAATCAAATTGTGAGCCGCTCTAGCCAGATCGGTTACTCCGCCGCTTCCAGTGCCGGCTTGCTGTGATTGACCGACATGGGCGCAATGGCATCCAATTCCGCCGGGCGGCGTCCGCCATAGGCCCAGTTGAGCAGTTTCACCGTATGCAGAATGGGAATGCTGGTTCCGCTGCCGATCTGGGTGAGACAGCCAATATTGCCGGCCGCAATCACATCCGGCTGGGTGCGCTCAATATTAGCGACTTTGCGGGTCTTCAGCTTCGCCGCGATCTCCGGCTGCATGATGTTATAGGTGCCTGCCGATCCACAGCACAAATGCCCTTCAGGGGGATCTTTGACCGTGAAGCCAGCGGCCATCAAGAGGTCCTTAGGCGCTGTCTTGACCTTCTGTCCGTGCTGCAAAGAGCATGCAGAATGATAAGCCACCGTCATGTCCGGTTGGATGGCAGGTGTCGGCATTTCAAGTGTCGTGAGATATTCGCTGATATCCTTCGCCAAGGCTGAAACGCGGGCCGCTTTTTCGGCATAGTCCGGGTCGCGCTGCAACATGTGGCCATAGTCTTTGATGGTCGTGCCGCAGCCGGACGTGGTGATGACGATGGCATCCAAACCACCATTTTCGATTTCACGGGTCCACACGTCCACCATATGGTGTGCCGCATCTTGTGCTTGGTGTTCGCGGCCCATGTGATGCACCAGCGAGCCGCAACAGGCTTCGCCCTCCGGCAGCACAACCTCCACATCGAGACGGTTGAGCAATTCGATGGTGGTGCGGTTGATGTCAGCGTCCAGAACCGGCTGCGCACAGCCGGTCAGTAAGGCAACCCGCCCGGCCCTCTTTCCTGCCGTACCCGTCTCTCCCTGCGGAGCAAACGAGCCCGGAGACGTGTAGGTAGTTTTGCCATCAACCGAACCTGGCGCAAGGCGCAGCATGGCCGCCATGGGTTTGAGCGCCGAGACACTGTCAAACAGACCGGCAAAGGGTCTGCCGAGCTTTGATAGGGTAACCGCAGCGCGGAAGCGGCCCGGATAGGGTAAGACCATCGCCAACATGTTACGTGTCAGGCGGTTGATGAGCGGCCGTTTGTAGGTCTTCTCGATGTGAACACGCGCATGGTCCACCAAATGCATGTAATCGACACCGGACGGGCAAGTTGTCATGCAGGCGAGGCAGGACAGGCACCGGTCGATATGGGTGACGATTTGGGTGTCGGCGTCCCGTCCGTTTTCCAGCATGTCTTTTATCAGGTAGATGCGCCCGCGCGGGGAATCCAACTCGTTACCGAGCGTCACATAGGTGGGGCACGTGGCGGTGCAAAAGCCGCAATGGACGCATTTGCGCAAAATAGACTCAGCTTCTGCAGTTGCAGGATCAGCCAGTTGCGCGATTGAAAAATTGGTTTGCATTGGGTTAGCCCATCCGGCCGGGGTTGAGGCGGTTTGCCGGGTCGAAACGGTGTCTGATCGCCTCGGAAAGCTTCGTCACCGCAGCGTCTTGCGGATGAAACACTGGGGTCTTGGACCGTTCTTCCACGCTGGCCCGAACCAATGTGGCATGACCGCCGCCAACTTGAGCGACCGCGTCCCGCACGTTTTGTGCTTGTGGGGCGCCGTCCATGCGAAGCCACACCAAACCGCCTTGCCAGTCATAAAAGGCGTCTTCCACACCCAATGCAGCCACCAGCAGATGGCCCACCATGGGGGCAACCGACACGCGCCAGACCGGCTTCATCGTGCCATCATCGAACGGTTCCACATCGCGAATATCGCGCCACGTTTGACGGGATGCGCTGCCCTCTTTCACGATCATTTCACCATGGGCGCGCAGGGTGTCCATCAATTTGCCAACGCGGATTTTGACGGAGTTTTCGAACCCTTCAACCCGCAACAGCGTCACCGAATGGCCGTCAAAACTGCCGAGCTTCGCCGCCGCTTTTGCGGGCAAGTGTGCCGCGCCATTCACCTCGCAGGGCGTGGCCATGGCAGCGGCCATCGCGCTTGCGGCCTCGCTTGCAGTAAGACCGTGAAGGACGAGCGTTTGTTCCGCCTCTGCTTCCGGCACGACCTTAAACGTGACTTCGCTCATCACACCCAATGTGCCCCAAGACCCGCAAAGCAATTTCACGAGGTCCAAACCGGTGACGTTTTTCATCACCCGTCCACCGGTTTTAACGATGTCGCCGGTACCGTTGACGAACCTCACGCCCAAAAGAGAATCGCGCGCAGCACCCGTGACGATCCGGCGGGGGCCGGAAGCGTTGCTGGCAATTGCGCCCCCGATGGTTGGAGCGCCTTTGGTGCCCAACAGCGCGCGATGGTCCATGGGTTCAAAGATCATGCGTTGCCGACCTTTGGCGAGCGCGGCTTCGATCTCGGCCATGGGCGTTCCCGCCTTGGCGATCATCACCATTTCAGCCGGTTCGTAGTCTACGATGCCGGACAGCTTTGACGTGGAGAGCACGTGGTGCGGCTGCTGGATGGGCTTGCCAACCGGACGGGTGGCTCCGCCGCGGATCACAAAGCGCAGGCCATCGAGAGCGTCGTCTTCAAACAGGGCAGCGACCGCCTGTTCGTCAGCCGGCTCCAGCACCTTGGGTTTCACGAGATCTGCAACGCTCATGCAGCATAATCCACCGGCAGCGATGCGTCTGTGCGATTGCCCCGCGCTTCGTAAGGGAAAACCTTGGCCGGGTTCATCACCCAGTCGGGGTCAAACGCATCGCGCACAGCCATTTGCTGGTCCAGATCGGTTTGCGAGTATTGATAGAGCATCAAATCACGTTTCTCGATGCCCACACCATGTTCGCCCGTTAGGCATCCACCGGCGTCAACGCAGAGCTTTAGCAGATCCATGCCGCAGGCCTCGGCCTTTTCCGCTTCCACCGGATCGTTGACGTCGTAAAGTATGAGCGGATGCATGTTGCCGTCCCCCGCGTGGAAGACGTTGGCCACGCGAAGACCGTACGCGTCCACAATGCGCGCGGTCTCCCTGAGGACATAAGGCAGTTTGCCCAGCGGCACCGTGCCATCCATGCAGATATAGTCAGCGATGCGCCCGGTGGCTCCAAAGGCGGATTTGCGCCCTTTCCAGATCAGGGCGGCCTCCGTCGCCGACTGGCTTTCCTTGACCACTTTGACGTCGTGGCGGTTGGCGATCTCAACAATGCGGGCCAGCATATCATCCATTTCAGCGTCGGACCCTTCCACCTCAACGATGAGCAAAGCGTCCACGTCCATTGGATATCCGGCCTGGGCAAATGCTTCACAAATATCGATGGCCGGTTTGTCCATAAATTCAATCGCCACAGGCACAATGCCTGTGCCGATAATTTCGGCGACGCAAGCGCCTGCCGCTTCGGACGTATCGAAGCCAAACAGAACAGGCCGCGCGCCCTCGGGCTTGGCCACCAGCCGCACAACGGCTTCTGTCATGATTCCCAATTGGCCCTCGGAGCCACAGATGATGCCCAAAAGATCGTAACCGGCGGAATCCAATGCCTCGCCGCCCAGCTCCACCACGGTGCCGTCGATGAGCACCAAAGTTACGCCCAGCAGATTGTTTGTGGTCACACCGTATTTGAGACAGTGAGCACCGCCGGAGTTCATGGCGATGTTGCCTCCAATAGAACAGGCCAGCTGCGATGACGGGTCCGGCGCATAAAAGAACCCTTCGCCGGACACCGCCTCGGAAATGGAGAGGTTGGTGGCCCCCGCCTGCACTTTCAAAGTGCGATTTTGGTAGTTGATGTCCATGATCTGGGCCATGCGGGAAAGGCCAATGATCACCGCATCTTCTTGCGGAATCGCACCGCCGGAAAGCGACGTCCCAGCACCACGCGGCACGACAGGAACTTTTTGCTCGGCCAAGTAGCGCAGCACGTTGGAGACTTCCTGTGTTGTTTGAGGCAGCACAACCGCCATGGGTACGAAGCGATAGGCGGTGAAGCCGTCGGTCTCAAAGGCACGTAACTCATTAACGTCCGACACCACACCGTCCGGGCCAAGAAGCGCTTTCAAATGGGCAATGTGCTCGTCGCGCCGCGAAAGAACCGCAGCGTCCGGGCGAGGCATGGCGATACCGGTCATCGTAGGCTCCTCAACGATCTGGTTGGGCGGTCGCAAGACGACCTGCCCAATGGTCAAAAAAGTTTACCAATATTGCGGTGCAAAGCCAAGGCTGCTGCGCACGTCCACGCACTGCAAAGTCAAAACAGTGTTTGATTTTGGGCACGCGATGGCTCTCCCCGAAAAATAACGCGACGGACCCTTGTGAGATCCGCCGCGGGAGGAAGAGTGGCCTTTGTTTCGAAAAGGGAGGAGGAATTTCGATGCCACGCTGACTTTATAGGCCATGAACGCAGCCAGCAAATTGATCCGGATCAACATACCAAACGAAAGTTCAGACTTTGAAAAGGAACCACAACTCCCCCTGACTACCTCTCGGCGCACCATGGTTTCCAACCACGGGGCTGCCAAAAACATCTGGATAACAAATTTGACCACATGGCTGGTCGCATTGTTGACCAGTGGCGACAAAGCTACCTAGGCTACGATGTTCCCCGTGATCGAATAAACCATTTTTCAAATGATTTTCACGCCTGTTGACCATGACAACACCGCTCGCGAAGTGGAGCGACAGATTGAAGCGCTGATCCTGCAGGGGGTGTTGCGCGTGGGGGATCGGTTGCCCGGGGAAAGGGAACTGTCAAAATCAATGGCGGTTTCCCGCCCGATCCTCAGGCAGGCCTTGTCGGCGCTGGAAGCGCGTGAACTGCTCGTGACCCGCCATGGCGGCGGCACGTTTGTGGCCGATGTTATTGGAAGCATGTTTGCCCCACCGGTGGTGGACCTCATCGGTAGGGACAATCGGGCACGGTCTGATTATCTTGAATACCGCCGCGAGATCGAGGCTGTCACCGCCGCCTTGGCAGCGCGCCGGGCAACCGACGCTGATCGTACCTTGCTGGAACGCATTGGTGCAGAAATGAAAGCTGCCCATCTGCAAAAGGACCCCACCCGAGAGGGGCAGTTGGACGTTGAACTGCACAGCACCATCAGCGAGTGCACCCACAACATCATGCTGTTGCACACGATGCGGGCCTGTTACCGGTTGCTGTCCGACGAAGTGTTTTTCAACCGCGGGCTGATCTACGATGACGGGGTTGCGCGAGATAGTTTGCTGAGCCAACACATGGATATCCTGAACGCCATTCTGGAAGGGCGGGACACGGAGGCCGCGGAAGCATCAGCCGTCCATATTAGTTTCATCATCGAAATGACCCATGAGGGCCTGCGCCGGGCAGACTGGCAGACAATCGCGGAAGTGCGGCTGGAACAACGACGCGGGATCGTACCGGGTTGAACCCGCCCCTAGATCATTTCTATCTCTGATAGAAACGATCCGGCTGTGGCGCTCACGCTGTCGGCCTCAAGAGGCCTTCGCGACCCTAGGTAGGGGGAGGGGCGGCGCATAAGCGCCGGGTTGCTCTTCGCAACCGAGCGCATCAATCAAATTGCGAACCGCTCTTGGGCAAGAAGCTACGGCTAAAACAAAGTTCCCTGATCGATTTTTTCCCGGTTGGTTTTTTTGGCAGGCTTGACTGTTTTGGGGGCAGATTGTTCGGACGGTCCCCGGCCGCTACTTGTAGCCCCTTCCGCCAAGCCTCGAGAAATGGCCGTCACCGTATCGTCGGCCAATTGCGCCCGAAACGCCGTGCCAGACGGTAAGTCTTTGGTGTGACGCAAAACCGTGCCGGTTTCATCCATCAAAATTGCATAGCCACGCTCCAACACGCCTTTGTGGCCCAGAGAATTGAGAAGACGGTCCGAGCGATTGAACCTCATTTTTGACCGTTCCAATCCATCGTGCAGACGCTGGGGCAGCAACGTGAAAGCTCGGTTGAACCGCTCCCGCTGGCGCAACAACGGGCGAGAAATCAAATCAACCCGCAATCTGTTGGCCTGTGGCACCAGCCGTTCCGCTGCACGCCGCATTGTTGCGGCAAGTGAATTGGCGTGACGTTCACTCCACGGCTGCAGCCCGCTGCGTGCACGGTCCAAGCGTCGGGACAAAAGGGCGGGCGCATGGCGATTTTCGACCTGAGCGAGACGGCTACGGGCCCGTTCCAGACGCAGGCCGTAGCTCCGGTCAAACCGTCCCACGGCCTCGTCAAACTGCCGTCTGGGCATGGCCAGCAGCGTGTCGGGCGTTTTCAGCCCGCGGGCGGATGCGGCTAAGGCCGTGCGCTTGCGCTCCCCCAGCCTGCGCATGGCACCGCGCATGCGCGCGGACAAGTCGGCCAACGTCGCTTCCAAGTCCGCTTTGACGGGCACCGCTTTTTCGGCTGCCGCTGTTGGTGTCGGAGCACGCCAGTCGGCAGCCAGATCGACCAAGGTCCAGTCGGTCTCGTGTCCAACGGCGGAAATGAGTGGAATGAACGAATCCGCTGCTGCGCGTACAAGCGCCTCGTCGTTAAAACCCCACAGATCTTCCAGACTGCCGCCGCCACGGGCAACGATGATGACGTCGGGTTTTGGGATCGGCCCTTCTTCCGGCAGTTGGTTTAACTGATAGATTCCATTGGCCACTTCGCGGCCGCTCGTCTCCCCCTGCACCCGCACGGGCCAGACAACAACATGAACGGGAAAGCGGTCCGCGATGCGATGCAAAATATCGCGAATGACGGCCCCTGTCGGCGATGTGACCACACCCACAACCTTTGGCATGAAGGGCAGTAACTGCTTACGCGCCTCGTCAAACAGGCCTTCGGCCAGCAGTTTCTTACGCCGCTGCTCCAGCAGCGCCATCAGCGCGCCGGCACCGGCGGGTTCCAGATTATCGATGACGATTTGATATTTTGATGAACCGGGATAGGTGGTCAGTTTTCCCGAGGCGATGACCTCCAAGCCCTCCTCGGGCATGTGAGCCAGCTTGGCCGCCTGCCCCCGCCAGATCACGGCTTCCAGACGCGCGCGCTCATCCTTCAGCGAAAAATAGCAATGGCCGGAGGAATGGGGACCGCGAAACCCGGAAATCTCGCCCCGCACCCGCACATGGCCAAACGTGTCCTCAACCGTCCGTTTGAGCTTGCCGGACAGTTCGGTGACGGTGACTTCCAAAGCGTTGGATTGGGCTGAATCAGGCATCACTTCTTCTAATCATTTGGGCGCGCTGCATCTATGTCTAATCAAGGTGCATCTCATTAGGGCATGGCCAATCCGATCGCACTAGGCAGGAACAGGGTTTGAGAGCCTGGGCGGATAGGCCACCATGTCGGCGTCAACGGACTGCGCCATCTCCGCCCAGTCGGGGCTGGCCATGGAATTCAGCGAGCGACGAATATGGCTCACCAGCGCTTCGGTGACGTCAGTTTTTTCTCGCAAGCCCCGCAAAAGGCCGATTTCACAGTCGGGCAATTTTGGAAAGCCGTCCCGTTGACCGAGCACGCGCATGCCGGGACGCAGCGTGGATTCCGGCAATACGGCCACCGCCAAACCGGAGGTTACCGCAGCCCCAACCACCGTGGCCGAATAGCTAGAAAACAAGAGCCTGTAGGCGATGCCCGCATCGTCGAGAGACTTTAATGCCGCCTTGCGCCAGATGCATTGGGGTGACCCCAAGGCCAATGGCACCGGCCTTTGGGTGTGGACCGTGTGGCGCGAAGACGTAACCCATAAAAGTGGCTCCGTGCGAATGAGTTCGGAGTGACGGGCGATCTCATTGTGCGTGATGACCGCCATGTCCAACTCACCGGACGCGATGCGCTTGTCCAAGCCAAATGAATTTTCGCAGATTACCGAGACTTCCACCAAGGGATTGGACTGGGAAAAGCCCGCCAAAATGGCGGGCAAATAGCGCTCCGCGTAATCATCGGCTGTGCCGAGATAAACGCTGCCACGCAGCGCGCTGTCATCAAAAGCCGCCAAAGCCTCGCGGGATTTTTCCACAATATCCCGGGCATAGCCCGTGAGCCGATCCCCGTCGGGGCTGAGTTCAATCCCCCGCCCGACCCGTAGATATAAGGGCTTGCCGATCGTTTCTTCCAGCCGCTTCATCTGCATGGAGACGGCGGACTGGGTCTTTGAGACCTGCTGGGCGGCCTGCGTGAAACTGCGCGTGTCCACGACAGCAAGGAATGTCTGAAGCTGATCGATATCGGGGAGGTACATGGATCGTCATTCATCACTAATTATGATTGATTACATAAATAACATTCGTTTGTGTGATTATTCAAGAGGTGCCATCTACAATCCATCGAACGGCACAGAGCGTCCTCCCTCTCTGGGGTCACTCAAGGATCACTCAAGGATCACTCTGAGCCACCAACCCAAAACGACCATCTTGAAAGGACATTCTCATGGCCGGTTATCAGCGTTCGCATTCAGCAAACCCAACCACTCGCATTCCTTCTCCCTTTCAGGTCGCGTTGGCAGCCTTGAAACGGATGGTATCCAGCCACGCAAAGCGCAAAGAACGGGCACAGGTGAGCGCGTTGCTGACCATGGACGAGCGCCACTTGCTCGACATGGGCATCACAAGCGATGACGTTCGCACGGCACTTGCCACATCCGACTCGCCATCAGCGGCATTGCAGATCTGCTCAACACGCCGCCGCAACCGGATGGTGATTTAACACTAAGAAGTACCTTTGGTGCATGGCTCGCTGGAGCGGTTCACAATTTGATTGAACCGCTCCAGCTTGCTGTTTTAAAGGGGTTGCTTCCGCTCACACGGAACCATTGGAACGGAGACGGCTCCAAAGCGTCCTTCACAGGACCAACCAATCCTAACGCGCAGGACCGAGCAGTTGGTCGAAGACATCACCGGTTGTGCGTTCGTAGTCGCGGCCCATCTGTGTTCCCGATTCGAGCATATCGCCGAAAATGTCAGCCAAACCCCCGCCCCTTCGGGAAGGAGCACGCTGCGCAGACGGTTTGGGTGCGTAGCCGCCCGGAGCGCGAGCCGATGGTGCGCCGCCACCTAAAAGTTCATCAAATATACCACCGCCGGAACGGCGCGGCCTTTGAACCTGCCTTTGCGCCTGCCTTTGCGTTTGACGACGCATTTTGCTGCGCGGTGGGGGCATGATGGGATCGTTGACCGGCCGGGTCCGCCGCTGACGACAGGCGGGCGCGCCACCACCCAAAATTTGACCCAACAAGTCTTCCAACCCTCCAGACTGCGTGGATGTACGTCGTCTTGGCGCGCGCCTTCGCGTTTGGTGTTGCGCGCCGCTTAACGCACCGCCCGCAAGACCCTCGATAATCTGTCCCAGGATACCACCGCCTGCGGCTTGACCGAGTGCGCCGCCCAAACCACCGCCAAGCCCGCCACCGGAACGCTGCGATGGGCCCCCGAGGGCGCCACCCAACACATCACCCAAAATGCTGCCCAAACCACCGCCGGATTGAGACTCGCGTCCGCCCTTGGCACCTTTAAACAGAGATCCCATGACCATGGATGCGATGACAGGCAGCATCTGCTTTAGCAAAGAACCGCCAAGGCCACTGCTGGCGGCCGCATGTTGCGCCACTTGCCGACTGACTTTTTTCTTTTGAAACAAATGGCCCAAGATGCGCTGACCGTCGCGGACACCCTTGGGTGATACCGCCTGCGCAGGATCTTCCGCGTAGGCCCCGTGCCGCCCGCTGGCCAAAGCCTGTAGCAAAGCCGCCGTGCCCTGCGGAGACGAAGTGTTGCGCTTCAAGCCGGTGGAGAATGCTGGCAGGAGGGCGGCCAAAGCCGTGGACGCCTCTTCGGGCGATATCCCGAATTGACGCGAAAGCTGCTGAATATTGTCCGGCGTGATGGTCAGTTGAGCGAGGTTCATGGGCGCGCCTTCAAGACTTGAGAGGTTCATCAAACCATCGTTTGGCTTGTTGGATAAAGCCTAAGAAGTGACGCCCACCGGGGCAAGGCCTGAGCCGGGTTGAACCCAATTGTAAAATATCAATATGCGTATTCTTCAAACACGTGATCGATGTCGCCGTCCCAGTTGCTATGGAACTGTTTGAGCAGGCGCTCGGCTTGGGTCTCCCCCAAAACCACCACCTCTTCCAGCGGGGCCAAGAAATTGCTCTCGTCCATACCGGCATCGTTGAGTTGCGCGCGCGCCACGAGACCGCGCCTTGAGATGGCGAGTGTGTCTCGCGCTAGGTCCAACACGGACCGCTTACCGGCCGGTGCGTTGAGCGCTTGTGTCGGGACAGCATCACGCATTTCCACCACATGTTCGAAGCTTAGTTCATCGGCCAAGGCTTCCGCCTCATCGAGGGCTGCGCTGTCGTATAACAAGCCCACCCAAAAGGCGGGCAGTGCACAAATGCGTCGCCACGGGCCCCCATCCGCGCCGCGCATTTCCAAGAACTTTTTCAAGCGCACGTCCGGGAAGAGTGTGCCCAGATGATTGGTCCAATCGCCCTCGTTGGCCGTATGGCCTTCAAACCCGTTTTCCATGAATTGACGAAACGTCACCGAAGTGCAGTTCACGTAGCCGCCATCACGCAAAATGAAATACATCGGGCAATCCAACGCCCAGTCGACATAGCGCTCAAACGTTAGATCAGGCTCCACCGTGAAGCGGTGCAGGCCGGCCCGTTGATTGTCCGTGTCACGCCAGATGTCGGAGCGCCAGGACAACAGGCCGTTAGGCTTTCCGTTAGTAAAAGGAGAGGATGCAAACAGCGCGGCGGCCACCGATTGCAGTTTTGTCGACACCGCCATCTTGCGGCGCATGTCAGTTTCGCTTTCAAAATCGAGATTGACCTGAATTGTGCACGTGCGGTGCATCATGTCCAAGCCTTGGGTGCCCACCGTTGGCATATAGGCACGCATAATGTCGTAGCGGGATTTGGGCATTTGCGGGGTCTCCGCAAAGGTCCATTTCGGGCTGCCGCCAAGACCTAAGAAGCCCATGCCCAATTTGTCCGCGACCTTGCGCACCTGCGCCAAGTGGGCGTTGGATTCGCGACAGGTTTCATGGATGGTTTTCACAGGGGCGCCCGAAAGCTCAAACTGCCCGCCAGGTTCCAGCGAAATCGCGCCGCCACCGGTGGTTGCCACCAGACCGATAATGTTGCCGGCATCGACAATCGGTTCCCAGCCGGTTTCGACCTGCATGCCCTCCAGCAGAGCTTTGATCCCACGGTCTCCAGCGTAGGGAACGGGCGAAAAGTCTTCTTTGTAGAAGCCAAATTTTTCGTGCTCGGTGCCTATACGCCACTGCGACGGTGGTTTGCAGCCGGATTCCAGCGCATCGACCAGTTGCGCGCGCGTTTCAATCGGGGTTTCGTCGGTGGTGTCGCGGGCCATCTTTGATCTTCCAGGCGCCTGAATTGGCACCATCGCTAGCCGTCCGTTGGCGGCGGGGCAAGATGGAAATCCGACCCAAAAGATCAAGGGCGCGGATTGTGATCGCGTCAAGCTGTGCTCGGCATTTCGGCTTACCCAATCGCACAAGCGCTTGCGGGCAGGCTAAGACCAGTCTCCAATCGCCATCTGCACCGCCGCCAAAGCTGCCACGGCTGCCGTATCAGCGCGCAAGATGCGTGGACCCAGCGCAATGCGCGTAGACCTTGGGTGGTCCATCAGCATGGCGCGTTCCTGCTGCGTGAAGCCCCCTTCGGGACCTATCAGCACTGCACGCACCGCGCCTGCAGGCAAAGTGCTCAACGCTTCTGCCGGATTGGTTGCCGGGGCATCCTCATCGCAAAAGATCAGATGGGTTTCAGCCGAGAGTGCCGCCACCGCGTGTTCCAAGGTCTTGGGTTCCAGCAGGCTGGGCAGGCTGATCACGCCGCATTGTTCGCAAGCTTCCACCGCATGGGCTTTCATTTTTTCGATGTTCAGTTTGCGCATCTGGGTGCGCTGGGTCAGCACGGGCTGGAGCGTGCCAGCCCCCATCTCCACCGCCTTTTGGACCATATATTCCAGCCGCGCCTGCTTAAGCGGGGCAAACATCAGGCTTAGAGTTGGGGGGGGCGTTTGGAGGCGGGTTTGCCGGTCCACCATCAGGTGACAAGCCTTGCGCCCTTTCACGGCGACCTGCGCCACCCACTCCCCGTCCAGCCCGTTAAAGAGCAAAAGCGGTGCACCATCGCGCAGACGCAGCACGTTTAACAGGTAGTTGGATTGGGCACGGTCCGGCTCAACAACCGCTCCGCTATTAAGCGTTTGATCCACATAAAGCCGCTGAGTTCTGAAATCATAATCTGGCATGGCACTGTGCCTTAGAGCGCAGCGGCACTGGAGTGCCATTGCGGCTGATAACCCGCGTGAAGGCTGGCAATAATCGATGGTGGCGTGAGCACGTCGCAGAGCTGATCCGGCGGTATCGTTTCCCTATTTGACAGACCTTGGTAACCGTGGATCGTCCAAAGGATCGCCTTGCCATTGTGCTTAGCCAAATACCGTTCTTCAGCGTCCGGGGCATCCGGTGCGTCAGGTGAAGACACACGAACCATCGCCCCGTCCGGGAGGTCTTTCCAAACATACTGGTGAATGCGCTTGGCCCGCCACGTTTTTCGCTCGCTATGCAATGTCTTGTTCATGTCGGCCGCGGTGAGTCGTGCATCCATCGCGTGGGCCGATTGCCAAGCATCGGAAAAGCTGTTGGCAGCTTGCCGACGACACTCGTAGCACGGGCGGTGCCCGGCAGAGAGCGCGGTCACCTCGTCCAGGAAAAATAATTCCGTATATTTGCCCTTGTCCATCAGGGTGCGCTTGGGACCCTTGAA